>NZ_ABCP01000030.1 GCF_000170835.1 Marinobacter algicola DG893 | reverse complement strand
AGCTCCCTCTTCGTTCTGGCGAACTTTTTAGAAACCCGCCTCTAAGAGAGTCTCGTCACTCCTTACTTGGAATGGTCGAGAACAATTTTCCCGGATGACTCCCCTTTCAGGAACGCCTTCAAAGCCCCATCCAGCTCACTACGCCCGATGTCGCGGGCAGACGCTTCCGTTTTCTTGCACGCCCAGTCACCGGCAAACTTGTCCCAGACTGACTGTTTGTCGGACAGGGGAATTTCAACCGAATCCACGCCCAGCAGGTTATTGCCCCGCAGGATAAACGGCAGAACGGTGGTTTCCAGTTGAGGCCCAGCGACCAGACCACAGCAGGAGACAGAACCGCCTGGGTGGATCTGTTTCAGCAATTCCGCCAACGGGCCACCGCCGACAGTATCCACGGCATTGGCATAGACCGGTTTCAGCATTGGCTTCTTTTCGGCTGCCAGAGCTTCGCGCCCCAGTACTTCCGTAGCGCCAAGGTTTTTGAGGGTATCGGCATGGTCTTGTTTGCCACTGATGGCCACCACTTCGAAGCCGAGGCTCGCAAGCAGCTCAACCGCTACGCTACCGACAGCGCCACTGGCACCGCTGACGGCGACTTTGCCCTGCTCGGGGCTAGCCCCCATGGTCAACAGCTTTTGCACGCACAGGCCCGCCGTGAGGCCGGCTGTGCCGTATATCATCGCGGTTCGGGCGCTCCAGCCCTTGGGCATGGCCACACACCACTCGGCCGGCACCCGGATGTACTCGCCGAAGCCACCGTCGGTGTTCATACCCAGGTCGTAACCGGTTACCAGCACCTCGTCGCCGGCGGAAAAGGAGCCGGAGGAGGCCTCTACTACTTCCCCGGCGGCATCGATGCCCGGAGTGTGAGGGAAATTACGTGTAACGCCCTTGTTTCCGGACGCGGACAAGGCGTCCTTGTAGTTCAGGGACGAATGACTGACTTTGATAAGGACGTCGTTTTCGGGCAGATCGGATACGTGCAGCGTCTGCTCAGAACCCGCGAACTCGCCGCCCTGCTCCTGAACGCGCCATGCCTTGAACTCGGTGTCGTTTGTCATGACTCTGTTCCCGTTACTGTAGGTTTACTGAATTTTCTGGTTGCGGAACGCGCCCAGTACCCGCCATACGGTGTGTTCAAGTGCCGCGCTGGTGGCCAGGCCGAGCTTTTCCGGCAACGTGCGCTTGCGCTGGAAACCTACTGAGATTACGTCTGCCCTGTCACAGGCCTCAATGAGAAATTCGTCGGAGGTCTTTATCTCGTCCACCAGTTTGACCTCCAGGGCGCGTCTGCCAAACCAGATATCGCCATTTGCAACCGCGGCAATATCCAGTTCGGGGCGGCGCTCACCCACGTATTCTTTGAACAGCACGTGGGTATCTTCCAGGTCTTCAAGAAATTTGGTTCTACCCTTATCCGTGTTCTCGCCGAATACGGTCATGGTGCGCTTGTGCTCACCGGCCGTCAGAATTTCGAAGTCGACATCGTTTTTCTTGAGGAAACGATGGAAGTTGGGCAATTGGGCAACAACACCGATGGACCCGAGAATCGCAAATGGCGACGCGACGATCCTGTCAGCCACACAGGCCATCATGTAACCACCACTGGCGGCCACTTTATCGACGCAGGCCGTAAGCCGGATACCCTTGGCGCGAATACGGTCCAACTGGGCAGCCGCGAGCCCATATGAGTGAACCAGGCCGCCGCCGCTTTCAAGACGGATAACCACTTCATCGGTTTCGGGCTCCGCAACGCTAAGCACGGCTGTGATCGAGCGGCGCAAGGAGTCGGTATCACTGGCCTTGATATCACCGTCAAAGTCCAGCACGTAAACCTTGGGGCGGGGTTTTTCCTCGGCGTCGCCGGATTTGCGCTTGGCCTTCTCGGCTTTCTGTTTCGCCTTGTCTTCCTTTTTACGGGCCTTTTCAAAAGTCTTGCGCTCCGAATCGCTGCGCAGTTTGGCCTGAAGTGACTCCCTCAGCTTGCGGTATTTCTCGTTGAGTTTGCGAACCCGCAGTTCACCGTCACTCCCCTGATCGTCCTTGTCTTTGTGGGCAGCGGACAAAACCACTGAAACAATGACCAGAAGTGCCACCACAAGGGTGACCGTCTTCGCAATAAACAAACCAAACTCTGTCAGAAATTCCAAGTTGCTTCTCCAGGATTATTCTTGAGCGCTCGATTGTAACCGAGGTGCCCTGAGGTACAAGCCATAGAGCCAATAACAAATTAAAACAAGCGTTCGATCGAGCTTGACACCAGTAATGTCTAACCCTAAAGTCGAATGGCTACGTCGGCTCACCCGGGCTTCCATGCAGGCGAAAGGCAAGGAACCAGAAGCCGTCAATACGCCACGACAACCATCAATAAGGGTAAAATAATGTCTGTAGCTCAGATATTCGAGAAACTCGAACAGAATTTTAACGCGGACGCAGCTGAAGGCCTGGATCTGGTATTCCAGTTCGACATCGAGGACGACAAGACCTATCACCTGGTTATCAAGGATGGCACCTGCAAGATGGCTGAAGGCGCCCATGACGATCCTTCCGTCACCCTGATCATGAACTCTGAAACCCTGCAGGGCATCGTTTCCGGCGAAACCGATGGCATGCAGGCGTTTATGGCCGGCCAGCTGCGCGCTGAAGGCGACATGATGCTGGCTACCAAGCTGGGCGAGCTGTTCAATATGGGCTGATCGCTCTTTGAACGCCCAAAAAAAACCTGCCCATCCGGCAGGTTTTTTTGTGGCTATTGAATAGCGCAACAGGGCTACTAGAGCCCCACGTCCTCCAATGAGGATTCCGCCAGTTTCAACAGGTCTGCATTGCGATCTTCCCGCCTGCCAACACTCTCTATGTAGTACTCAAGAGATGTTAGAGCGTCCGCCAGCGCTTCCAGCACCTGAGCCTGAGGCGCTTCCCTGGCATCCAGCAGTCGCTCCTGAATGGACGCCGCAACACGCTCCAACACCGAAGCCGCGCCGGGATCGTCCAGCATATGCAGCCCGCCCCAGATGCTGTGCAACGTGGCAGGCAGATTGGCGAGGTGAAGCTTGTCGTAGTCGGACTCAATAAACGCTGTTATGGCACGTTTTGCGAGGGTCAGTGCGCTTTTTGCTTCGTCCGCCACCACGTAGGTAGCTTCCTGGAGGTAAAGCGATTCTTCACGGGTACGCTGCCCACCGGCAAGAGCGTCGGTTTCCGAGGTGATGCCACGAACCACGATTTGCATCACGGCATCCTCGATACCCAAGACGGAATCCGCCAGCTTGTAGAGCTCATCGTCTACTGGCAGGCGATTTTCTTCCTCCCAGGTGCGCAACTTCACAGCCTCACCCCGGGCCATGGTTCCCAACTGGTTGAGATCCAGCATCACCAGCGTATTGGCGAGGCGCTCAAGAGCATCTGCAATAGAAGACAGCTCCGCCAGGTCTGGCTCAATGCCACGCTCAACAATGTCCAGCTTGTCCTTGAGCTGATTCAGTTCGTCCTGCAACGCTGTCGACAACGATTTGAGGACATCGGTGCCCGGGCCATAAAGGCGACGGGCATGGGCGTCGAGCATAGAGTCCGGGAATTCCGCGGGCGCCAGTCGATAAGCTGACAACACGGAGGTTACCTCGGGATTTGCTGATCCACTTCTATAGAGCAGGTACACCAGATCACGAATAAGCGAATCCGGCGCATCCTTGGCCGTGGCCACCTTACCGACGTACACGACTTCACGGGAATACTTCTCAATACGCATGAACATGCGCTTGCGGGCTTTGCTGAACCCCATGACACGATCAAGCATGGTATCCGCCACAATGGCAACCAGACACCACATCTGCCCCATGGGCTGCCCCTGGCAAAGTCGGGCAAATCCACGCGCTGCCCGGCCAAACAATTTTTTGCTGACCACATCGTTCTTTTCACGAAGCACACCCAGCAGCGCGACCTGGAACGTCAACCGCATACGGCGGGCCAGTATCTCGTACTCCGCTTCGTTACCGTCAAACGCCTGAAGGGAAAGCCCCGAGCAGAAGTCCGGCCGCTCCTTGACGTCAACATCGAAGAAACACGACTCCGGGTAGGGCTTTTCCTTGCGGGCTTCGCGCAGATCATTAATAACCGGCAGCAGCAGCTCCGGATGGTCCGCTCGCTGTTGATGATAATATTCAACATAACGGCGCAAGATGAACAATGCGCTGTTGAGGGTCGTCAGGAGGATATTCTTGTCATCGTTGGCACCAACGGGAACATCATTGGCCATACTGACGGCTTCCTGGCACAGAAGGGTGCCGGCACGCAGTTCGACAAGAATGAAAATACCGCGGAGCTGATTCAGAAAATCCACACAGTTCTGCAGATCCTCACCGCTTTCACGGTTTTCCTGAAAGCGTTCAAGGCTGGACTCTGCCTGTCTGATGGTCTGCTCAATCTCACTTTTGACCAGATCAAATGACTGTGATTTCGTCGCCAGAGACGATTGAACCATAAACGCTTCCTGTAAATTATGCGGAAACTACCGCGTCCTGTTCTTGGAATGTGATCTTGTCGGTTGTTTGAAGAATCACTTTATGAGCCAGATTTACCCTTCCCGGCTAAAATAAAAAGTTCGCGAAAACTCGCGAACTTATCATTACTTATAACACAAAACTCAAGTAGCTCAAGAAAGCAGGAATGTAACAAAACGTACAGCGCGACACACAGTTCGCACTGCCAAAAGAATATCCCGCTCGGCTCGGCTTACTCTTCAGTTGTAAGCTTATCCCACACGGTGGTACCGGCCTGCTTTGCCAGCAATGCCATGAACTCGTCGTGAGCGTTGCGCTCATCGTCGCTGGCCCTGGGTACCGGCAATGGATTGCGATCATCCGCCAGCCGACGGATACCGCCCTCACCGCCGGCTTCGTCCCCGCCCGCATCAAGAGAGAGCGCAGTCTGCCCGCCTGTCAGCAAAAGATAGACGTCAGCAAGGATTTCCGCATCCAGCAATGCACCGTGCAGTTCACGATTGCTATTGTCGATCCCGTAACGCTTGCACAAGGCATCCAGATTGTTCTTCTGCCCAGGATGCTTCTTGCGGGCAATGGCAAGAGAGTCAACCACGCCGCAATGCTCAGTCGTCCTGCGAACAGGCTTCAGGCGGGCGAACTCCGAATCCATGAAACCAATATCGAACGCAGCGTTGTGAATAACCAGCTCGGCCCCTTTTATGAACTCGAAGAACTCGTCGGCTATTGCGGCGAATTTTGGCTTGTCCGCCAGGAATTCATTGGTGATGCCGTGAACCGTTATGGCTTCCGCCTCCACTTCCCGCTCAGGGTTAATGTAGACGTGATAGTGCCGGCCGGTGATCTGCCGCTCCATCAGTTCAACGCAGCCAATTTCGATAATCCGGTGACCCTCCGCCGGGTCGATACCGGTGGTTTCCGTATCCAGTACAATCTGTCTCATGGTTTTCCTATCGGTTACCCCATTGGTTACGCCGCTGCTATACGGCTATCCGGCGTTAGCCAGTTCTTCCACACCGCGATTGGCCAGCTCGTCTGCCAGCTCGTTGTCAGGATTGCCCGAGTGCCCTTTCACCCAGTGCCAATTGACCTTGTGGCGGGCCACCTCATTGTCCAGCTCCCGCCAGAGATCTTCATTCTTGACCGGCTTTTTTGCGGATGTTTTCCAACCGTTTCGCTTCCATCCCGTCATCCATTCAGTGATGCCCTTGCGGACATATTGGGAATCGGTATAAAGCTCCACGTCGCACGTGCGCCTGAGCGCTTTCAAACCCTGTATCGCAGCCATCAACTCCATGCGATTGTTGGTGGTATTTGCTTCGCCACCATGCAACATCTTGTTGGCATCGCCGTACCTCAGAACAACGCCCCAGCCTCCTGGCCCAGGGTTACCCTTGCAGGCTCCATCGGTATAGAGAACAACCTTGCCGGCCATCAATACTCCTCGACATGCTTGTGTTTCAATATAGCGCACCGACCGTTTTCGGGGCGCGCCGGGTAGTCACGGGAAGCTCCCACTGCGCCCCTTCCTGGCAGGGCGATGACTTTCTGCCCTTGCCAGGCTGGTCTCCGCTGCAACCTGGAGTAAACGCGCTTTTTGGCAAGGATACAGTAATAAGCCCCCACCGGCAGGAAACGGTTGCCGCACAACCTTTCCATCAGCCCCCTGCGCTCCGCTAGAACCGCCCGTTGAAGCGGCACCTGGAAAAACGAGGAATCCGAGGACTCCACGGAAAAGTCCAGCAGCCGGAGCCAGTCTTCCATGCGGCCCTTCATCAGAAAACGACCACCCCAGGGGCCTTCATGATGTCTGGAAACCAGTTTCCGCAGCCCCCAAAGGCTAAACGGGTTAAACCCTATCAACATCATCACGCCCTCCCCCCTGAGCACCCTGGAGGCCTCCCGCAAAGCCTGGTGAGGATGCGGCGAAAAATCCGCCGTGTGGTGGAGAATAACCAGGTCCATGGAATCACCGGGAAAGGGCAACTCGTCGGCATCGCAGACTGCGACACCATCGGGAATAGAGGACTGCCAGTTCGGCGTCGTCAGAACACGTTGGGCAAAATCAGTCCCGCTGGCCAGTGGCAGCCGATGACTGACTGCAACCTGCAACTGTCTCGCGCCGGAAAGGGCGCGAACATGGCGCTCAACGCAGGCACGCTGATCGGCCAATAATGAACGGCCCAGGGGTGTCTGGAACCAGCTCTCGAAGCTGTCATGTCGGGCAGCATAGTCAATGTCACCTGCTGGGTTCATTGCGGCGTTCCCCTGGTTCGTTTCTCCGGTGTTGGGGCACCGGGATTAATACTCTATGATAACAGTCACACTCGTATCGCACATGTGGAGCCTATGCTGACCATTAACGCTATTCCAGCCTTCAATGACAACTACATCTGGTGCCTGTCGAACAGTGAGGACCGCAAGGCATTGATCGTGGACCCTGGACAGGCCGAGCCGGTCATCGAGTTCCTGGCAGACAACGGGCTGGAACTGGACACCATACTGGTGACCCATCACCACCCCGATCATGTTGGCGGCGTGAGCAAACTTGCCAAAACAGTACCCGACTGCCGAATCATCGGCCCGGCGAATTCTCCCTTCAAGGGCGCCACCAGTGAAGTGCATCCCGGGGATGAGGTGGTCTGGCAGCACCTCACGTTCGATGTGCTCGGCGTACCCGGACACACACTAGACCATATTGCCTATTACACCGACGTGCATGTCAACGGCCGTCCGGTCCTGTTTTGTGGCGATACCCTCTTTGTATGCGGTTGTGGGCGCCTGTTCGAAGGATCTCCGGAGCAGATGAAACAATCACTGGAAAGCCTGCGGGGTCTGCCAGACGATACTGCCGTATACTGTGCTCACGAGTACACGCTGGCCAACCTGAAATTCGCCCGTCACTGGCTACCGGATGACGAGCCGCTCAGGGAGTTCGAGGCTCACTGCCAGAAACGTCGCGACGATGGTATGCCCACCGTTCCCTCCATCCTCGGTGAGGAAAAGCAACTGAACCCTTTCCTGCGTTGGGACGACGAGGCAGTTGTCGCCGCTGCACGGCAATACGCACAGAAAGCGGGCCTGGCCGTCAAATCAGACAACGACGTTTTCGCAGCTACAAGGCACGGGAAGGATACGTTCTAGGGGATACGCTCAGAGGCGGGTAACAATTTCTATCAATGACGTAACGCGAGTCTTGTTGACCCCCCGAAAAGCCTTCCAATAGAATCCGTGAAACTTTTGTGTCATAACTCATTAAATATGCCGGGATTTCATACAGTTCACCCCGGCGTCGACCAGCCATCGGAAGTAGTCATATGACGGTCTCGCGATTTTCCACCCTGTTTCTCCTTGGCGCACTTGCCAGTGGCTGCAGCGCTCTTGATCCTTTTTCGGATTCTCCATCAAGTGACGTGTTAGCCTCGGAAAAACTGACCGTGGCAGCTGGTGACGATGAGCTTAAGGAAGCGATAGAGTCCTCGCCTGGTGACGACTCAACCGGCCGCGCATCCCGGACGAAGCTCGACGACGCCATCGACCCATCGCTCAAGAAAACGGCCGAAGACGCCAGGGAAAAGCTGGACGAGCCTGACCAACAGATCGCGGAAGAGAATGATGCCACACCGGACCTGTGGCATCGCCTGCGGGCTGGATTCGAGCTGGATCACGATGCCAGCGAGCCCAGGGTCCAGGCGCAACTGAACTGGTACAAAAAGCATCCGCGCTACATTGATCGAGTTGTCGATCGTGGCAGCCGTTACCTGCACTATATTGTTTCCGAAGCCGAGAAACGCGGGCTGCCCACGGAACTGGCCTTGCTGCCCGTGGTGGAGAGTGCCTTCGATCCCTTTGCTTACTCCCACGGCCGTGCTGCCGGCCTGTGGCAGTTCATTCCCTCCACAGGCAAGTATTTTGGTCTGACCCAAAGTTGGTGGCATGACGATCGCCGCGATATCATTGCTGCCACCGATGCCGCACTGACGTACCTTGATAAACTGGCAACACGATTCGACGGCGACTACATGCTGGCACTTGCGGCCTATAACAGTGGTGGCGGCACGGTCTCCAGCGCCATGCGACGCAACCGTAAGCGTAATGAGCCAACGGATTACTGGTCCCTCGACCTGCCTCGCGAGACCCGACATTACGTCCCCAAACTGATTGCCCTGGCTAAAATCTTCGACGATCCACAGGCCTACGGCATTGAACTGCCCCCGCTGGACGACGAGCCCTACTTTGAAGTCGTGGATACCGGTTCGCAGCTTGATCTGGCCCAGGCAGCGGAACTCGCAGGCGTCGATATCGACGAAATCTACCTGCTGAACCCCTCCTATAATCGCTGGGCGACGTCACCGAATGGCCCCCATCGCCTGCTCATCCCCCGCAACCATGCTGAAACCTTCGCCACGGCCCTCAAGGGTATGAATCCGGCGAAGCGCGTATCCTGGCGGAACTACAAGGTGGAATCCGGCGACACCCTGAGCACCATTGCCAGGCGCTATAACACCACACCCTCGGTGATACAGCAGGTCAACAACCTCAACAGCCACATCATTCGCATCGGCCAACGGCTGATGATCCCCTCTGCTGCCGAACAGGCGGGGACCTATTCCCTGAGCGCCAGTGAACGGCTCGCCAGGAAGCAGGAACGGAGCGGCAAGAACGCCAACGGCACCCGGGTTAACTACACGGTCCGCTCCGGGGACACGTTCTGGGATATTGCACGGGAGCATCGAGTGTCCGTCCGCCAACTGGCGTCCTGGAACGGCATGGCACCTGGTGACCCTCTGATGCCCGGCAAGAAACTGGTCATCTGGTCGAAGTCGAAACAACCCGCCATGCTGGCCAGCACCAATCGTGGCAAAGGCATGGTGCGCAAGGTGGGTTATCAAGTCCGCAAAGGCGATTCCCTGTCAACCATCGCCAGCCGGTTTGCGGTGAATGTGAGAGACATCGCAAGCTGGAACGACCTCAACACCTCACGTTATCTTCAGCCTGGGCAAAGTCTGGTACTCTATGTCGACATAAGAAACAGCCCCTGAGTCTGAACCGGAAACGTGCGAGATCTATGACAAGAACACGGAAAGCCTCATCCCTCATCAGTGTTTTTACCGTTACCGCCATGGCTCTTCTCCCATGGCAATCTGCCTCAGCCGAGCCGGACCCACGTCACGGCATCGCCATGCACGGCGCCCCGCAATACACCGAAGGCTTCCCGCATTTTGACTACGTCAATCCTGAGGCCCCCAAAGGCGGCATACTTCGGATGGCCGTGGTGGCCAATGGATTCGACACCTTCAATCCTTTCGTCATTCGCGGTGTCGCCGCGGCGGGCATCAACGCCTACCTTTACGACACCCTTATGGAACCATCGGCGGACGAACCTTTTTCCGCGTATGGGCTGATTGCTGAGTCTATCGAGACCCCGGAAGACCGCAGTTATGTGACCTTTCACCTGCGTGACGAAGCCCGGTTCCACGATGGTGAGTCTATTACCGCAGAAGACGTGAAGTTTTCATTCGATGCCCTGACCACCAAAGGCCACCCTTTCTATCGCAACTATTATGCAGACGTGACCGAGGTAATCGTCGAAGATGAGCAGACTATCCGCTTTGAGTTTGGTGAAACCAACAACCGCGAACTGCCACTGATTCTCGGCCAGCTACCCGTGCTTCCAAGCCATTACTGGGAAAATCGTGAATTTGGTGACAACGGCCTGACACCGCCTGTCGGCAGCGGTCCGTATCGCATTAGCGACTTCGAGGCGGGCCGCTCCATCACCTTCAAACGGGTGAAGGATTACTGGGCCAGGAACATCGGAGTGCGGAAGGGGCGGTATAATTTCGATGAAATTCGCTATGACTACTACAAGGATGACACTGTCGCACTCGAGTCCTTCCGTGCCGGTAATTTCGATTTTCGGGTAGAGTCCTCAGCGAAGAACTGGGCCACCGCCTACACCGGCAACCAGTTCGACTCCGGCAAGGCGAAAACCGAAGCCATAGAGCATGGCCGCCCCGCCGGTATGCAGGCGTTCGCGATGAACACCCGCCGCCAGGTATTCAGCGACCCTCGTGTACGGGAAGCGCTGGCTTACGCGTTTGACTTTGAATGGGCCAACAAAAACCTTTTCTTCGGGCAATACACCCGCACCTCAAGCTACTTCGAAAACAGCGAGCTGGCGTCGTCTGGTCTGCCCGAAGGACGCGAACTGGAGATCCTCGAACCTTACCGCGATCAATTGCCCGAGGATGTTTTCAATGAAGACTATCAGCCCCCTTCGACGGCGGGTAAGAGCGGGCTCCGCGATAACCTCCGTACAGCTCTGACGTTGTTACGTGATGCCGGCTACGAGGTCAGGGATGGCACCATGGTGAAGCGGGAAACTGGTGATCCCCTGGCGTTCGAAATCCTGATCTTTCAGAAAACCTTCGAACGTGTGGTACTGCCCTTCAAGAACAACCTCGAAAGGCTGGGGATTGATGTTTCCGTACGTCTGGTGGATACCAACCAGTACATCCAGCGCCTTCGTGAGTTCGACTACGACATGACGGTCCAGGGTATTGGCCAGTCCGACTCCCCCGGCAATGAGCAGAGGGAATACTGGCATTCCTCCAATGTCGATGTGAAAGGCTCGCGCAACTATATGGGAGTGAACAGTCCGGTGGTTGATGAATTGGTCAACCTGGTGATTCAGGCGCCTACCCGGGAGGAGCTTGTCTACCGTACGCGGGCTCTGGACCGGGTGCTGCTGCATGGACACTACGTGATTCCAAACTGGTACCTGCCCAAGGATCGTATTGCCTACTGGTCGTTCCTGCAGCGGCCGGAAACGGTTCCCAAAAACGGCGTGGACATTAATAACTGGTGGGTAAAAAGCACTGACCAATGACGCAGATCTCTGACACAACCTTGACGGAGTTCCGCTGAATGGGCAGTTATATCCTCAGGCGCCTGGCGCTGATTATCCCCACCCTGCTCGGGATCATGCTGCTCAATTTCGTGATTGTTCAGGCGGCCCCGGGCGGTCCCGTTGAGCAGTTGATCGCGGAAACCGAAGGGCATGGAGGTAGCGCCCTGTCCCGCGCCAGCGGCGGCGGTGGCGGCGAGGTCACCTCGTCCAGTGGTGATAGCCGCGGCTCCCGTGGCCTGCCGGACGAGTTGCTTAAAGAGATTGAGGTCATGTACGGCTTCGACAAGCCGGCTCATGAGCGATTTCTGAAGATGCTTGGCGATTACGCCACCTTTGATTTTGGCGAGTCCTTTTTTCGGGACCGCTCGGTGATCGAACTGATTCTGGACAAGATGCCCGTCTCCATCTCCCTGGGGCTGTGGTCCACCCTCATCATCTACCTCATATCGATACCCCTCGGCATCCGCAAGGCGGTCACCGACGGATCACGATTCGACGTCTGGAGCAGCTCCGCCATCGTTGTGGGCTACGCCATTCCAGGTTTCCTGTTTGCGATACTGTTGATCGTCCTGTTCGCAGGGGGCAGTTATCTGGACTGGTTTCCACTGCGGGGGCTGACGTCGTCCAATTTCGATGAACTGACCTGGTACCAGCAAATTGGAGATTACTTCTGGCACCTCGCGCTGCCCGTTACGGCCAATGTTATCGGTGGCTTTGCCACCCTCACCCTGCTCACCAAGAACTCCTTCCTCGATGAGATCAGCAAGCAGTACGTGGTGACTGCCAGGGCCAAGGGTCTGGAAGAGAAACAGGTGCTTTACGGGCATGTGTTCCGCAACGCCATGCTGATCGTCATTGCCAGCCTTCCCGGCGTGCTTGTGTCGCTGTTCTTCACCGGTTCATTGCTGATTGAAGTGATCTTCTCTCTGGATGGCCTGGGATTACTGGGCTTTGAGGCCGCGTTGAATCGGGATTATCCGGTGATATTCGGTACCCTCTATATCTTCACCTTGATGGGATTGGTGCTGAAGCTGATCAGCGATATCACTTACGTTCTGGTGGACCCCCGCATTGATTTCGAAAGCCGGGAGGGATCGTAGCTATGGTAACGCTCTCTCCTATCCAGAAAAGACGGCTTCGCAACTTCCGCAACAACCGTCGTGGTTTCTGGTCCCTGTGGATATTCCTGGCGCTCTTTGGGCTCTCGCTCATCGCCGAGGTGATCGCAAATGACGTACCACTGGTCGCCTATTACAAAGGGGATGTTTACTTTCCGATCGTGGAGAGTGTACCCGAGGAGACGTTCGGCGGGTTTCTGCCCACCGAAGCCGACTACCGCGATTCGTTTATCGCCGATGAAATCGAGGCAAATGGCTGGATGATCTGGCCTCCCATTCGTTTTAGCTACAACACCACGAACTATAACCTTGAGGTACCATCTCCGGCCCCACCCAGCGCTGAAAACTGGATCGGCACCGATGACCAGGGCCGGGATGTGGCTGCTCGGGTGATTTACGGGTTCCGCATTTCCGTCCTGTTCGGGCTTGTGCTGACCATCCTCAGCTGCATCGTGGGCGTGGTTGTGGGTGCTATCCAGGGCTTCTACGGCGGCAAGGTCGATCTGCTGGGGCAGCGGTTTATCGAGGTCTGGTCCGGGCTTCCAGTGCTCTACCTGCTGATTATCCTGTCCAGTATCGTGCAACCCAATTTCTGGTGGCTGCTGGGCATCATGCTGCTATTCAGTTGGATGGGGCTGGTGGATGTGGTTCGGGCGGAATTCCTGCGCGCCCGTAATTTCGAGTACGTTAAGGCCGCGAGGGCCCTTGGGCTGGGTAACCGCAAGATCATGTTCCGCCATATCCTCCCCAACGCGATGGTGGCCACCCTCACCTTTCTACCGTTCATCCTGACCGGCGCGATTACCGGGCTGACGTCGCTGGACTTCCTGGGGTTTGGCCTGCCGTCCGGGTCACCCTCCCTGGGCGAGCTGATCGCCCAGGGTAAGTCCAACCTCCACGCCCCGTGGCTGGGTATATCGGCGTTTGTTTCCCTATCCATCATGTTGACGCTGCTGGTGTTTGTCGGTGAAGCCGTCCGTGATGCCTTCGATCCGAGAAAGAACTGATATGCCGCAACTGCTGGAAATCCGGGATCTGTCCATTCGTTTTGACGACGCCATTCAGGCGGTGGATCGATTGTCGCTGAGTATCGATAATGGTGAAACCGTCGCCCTGGTTGGAGAGAGCGGCTCCGGGAAATCGGTGTCCGCCCTGTCAATTCTCCGCCTGCTCGACGAACGCCACGCCAGTTATCCCTCAGGTACCATCCTGTTGCGGGGAGAGGACATGTTGAAGGCCAGCCAGAAACGCCTCCGACAGATTCGCGGTCGTCACGTCAGCATGATTTTCCAGGAGCCAATGACCTCGCTCAATCCACTGCACACGGTGGAAAAGCAGATCAGCGAAACCTTGGCATTGCATAAGGGGATGCGTGGTCCACAGGCCCGTGCCCGTTGTGTGGAACTATTGGACCTGGTCGGCATTCCCTCGCCTGAGGAGCGCCTGACAAGCTACCCGCATCAGCTCTCCGGCGGCCAGAAGCAGCGCGTGATGATTGCCATGGCGCTCGCCAACGAGCCGGACCTGCTGATCGCGGACGAGCCGACAACGGCACTCGACGTCACTGTCCAGAAGCAGGTACTGGAATTGTTGAAAGACCTGCAACAAAAGCTGGGCATGGCGATCTTGCTGATCACCCACGACTTGTCCATCGTGCGGCGCTACGCAGACCATGTCGTGGTGATGGAGCAGGGACAACTGATTGAGGAAGCTCCGACAGCGACGCTGTTTGAGGCCCCACAGCATGCTTATACCCGACGCCTGCTTGACGCAGAACCACCGGCCTCGCCGTCGGGCGCCATGGTCGACAACAAGTCGCTGCTGGACGTGAACAACCTAGATGTGCGCTTCGTCACCCGCAAAAGCCTGTTTGGTCGGCCTCAGTCGTGGTTTCAGGCAGTCGACGACGTCAGCTTCTCGCTCAACGAAGGCGAAACCCTGGGTATCGTTGGTGAAAGCGGAAGTGGTAAGACCACGATCGGCCACGCACTGCTTAAGCTCACTTCCAGTCGCGGCAGTATTCGGCTCAGCGGCGAAGAACTCGGTCCGCTCGACCAGAAGCAGTTCCGGCCATGGCGCAGCCGTATTCAGATTGTGTTCCAGGACCCATTCGGTAGCCTCAGCCCGCGGATGTCAGTCGCCGAGATCGTGCGGGAAGGCCTTGAGATACACGCACCGGCAACACCTGAAGAACAGGACCGAAGGGTCATACAGGCGCTCACCGACGTTGGGCTCGACCCACAGGCCCGTCACCGCTACCCCCATGAATTCTCCGGTGGTCAGCGCCAACGCATTGCCATCGCCCGGGCGCTGGTCCTGCAGCCCGAGCTCATCATTCTGGACGAACCCACCTCTGCCCTGGACCGGACCGTGCAAAAGCAGGTGATTAACCTGCTACGGGATCTACAGGACAAATATGGTCTAAGCTATGTGTTTATCAGCCACGATCTGGCCGTGGTCCGGGCGCTGAGCCATAAATTGCTGGTACTGAAGAACGGTCGGGTCGTGGAATACGGCGATGCCGCCGGGATATTCAATACACCAAAGCACGATTACACCCGTGAACTGCTCGGGGCGGCCCTGTTCTATAGCCAATAGTGCGCAATGACAGGCCACGCCCGATCACTACGACCAATTGAGCGTTACCCGCACCGCTGCGGTTCATGGATAATGCCTTAAACTGAAACACAGGGAGAATCGTTATGGGATTACTCAGTGGCAAAAAAGCACTGATTGTCGGCGTTGCAAGCAAACACTCCATCGCTTATGGCATCGCGGAAGCCTTTGCCAAACAGGGCGCCGAGCTGGCATTCACCTACCAGAATGAAAAGCTCAAGTCCCGGGTAGAAAAGTTCGCCGAGGGCTGGGGCAGTTCGCTGATTTTTCCGTGCGATGTCGCCAGCGATGACGAAATAGAAGCTGTGTTCACCGAACTGGGCAAGCACTGGGACGACATCGACATTATTGTTCACTCTGTCGGTTACGCCCCGGCCAACGAGCTGGATGGCAACTATGTGGACGTCACCACCCGGGAAGGCTTCCGCATCGCCCATGACATCAGCTCGTATAGCTTTGTTGCCCTGGCTAAGGCCGGCCGCAAGATGATGCACGAAAACAGCTCCCTGCTGACCCTCAGCTACCTGGGTGCTGAAAAAGTATTGCAGAACTACAACGTCATGGGACTGGCCAAGGCTTCCCTTGAGGCGAACGTTCGCTACATGGCCGGCAGCCTGGGGCGTGATGGTATTCGGGTGAACGCCATTTCCGCGGGGCCAATCAAAACCCTGGCGGCCTCTGGCATCAAGAGTTTCCGCCGTATGCTGGCCGAGAATGCCAGGCGGGCACCGTTACGCCGCAACGTGACGACCGACGAAGTGGGTAACGCCGCGGCCTTCATGTGTTCCGATATGGCCAGCGGCATTACCGGTGAAATCATGTACGTTGACGCCGGCTTCAACATTACCGGCATGGGCGAGTTGGAGGACTGAACCTCCCGGTATTCCCGGCACGGTTTTCGGGCCTTGCCGGGGTAACTTACCCCTCAGACATGGCCTTTGCGACGGCTTCCACCCACTCCAGATAGGATGTGTCATCAGACTCCAGTATCTGAAGCCCCACCAACCAACTGTTTTCAGTGTTCGCACGACACCAGACAACCTCCACCATCAGACCAAACGGTTCATTGTCATCCTCCAGACTGACCCAAACGGGTAACAATGCACCTCGGGTTATCGGTTCTGCGGTCGTCAACCGAATTCCGCGGGCAGAGACATCGCTGGTGCGTGATATCAGAGACCGCCCGGACGGCTCACCCTCGGCATCCGGAATCGGTGACTCCAGCTCCAGGGTCACACTTGCGCTCGCCGCCAGTCGGTACTCGGAACGATTATCCCCGGATTCCGGAGCATCTTCGTAGTCGCCAAAACTGTAATCGATATCGCTCATGATCATCTATCCGATAGTGTTTTATCCGGTCAGTTTCGGCCAACCCTGATACGGCCAACCACCCGTGACAAAGCGTCATCAAACTCTGCCGAGCTACCAAGTACGCGTACTCGCCCCCTCACCACGAGATCCACGAGTTCATCCATCAGGAATTCCCGGCGATTAAGCCCCAGTCGGTCCACAAACACCAACTTCCGGGAGGCGTTGATCCGTACGGCCAGCTTCAGGCGAACGGCATCCGTACCCTCACCGGTACTTTCCTCGACGATCCAACCGCCCAGTTTGATGCCTACCACCAACTCCCTCGCAGCGGTTTCCTGCTCTCGTGACAGGCGCTGCTGCTCGGCTTCTTCATCAGCGATGCGTCGATCTTCCGCCTCTTTCTTCTGCCGCGCGAGTTCGGCCTGCCTGGCAGCTTCCTCCTGCTGGCGCAATTGTTCCGCTTCCGCCTTTTGCCGACGCAAGGATTCTGCCCGGGCTCTCAACTCCCTGGCGGCTTCTTCCCTCTGCAACGTCTGGCGCTCAAGCACCACCGATAGCGAGGTAATGGTTTCAGCCAGCACCTGCCCGAAGGGGGTCAGTGGTGGTAATGGTCTCAGGGTGCCGCTATCGAGAGCCGTGGAGAACCTTGGCCAGGGCATCAGCCCCAGCTTGACACCAGCGCCGTTGGTCCAAAGCACTTCGCAGGTATCCGGTAGCAGAGCAAAGAAATACCGACGTCGCTCCGCAGCGCCCTCGCCTTCCACAAACCACTTTCCCAGCAACGGCTCAACCGCGGATTCGGACGGTGAGGAAAACGACAGCCAGGAGGGATCCCACGAGAATCGGTCGTCTTCAGGCAACGCGGAAATCAACTCGGGTGTTTCACCCCTCAGACGATCCACCATAACCGACTGAACACCCTGCAGAGCTGAGTCATCCAACGGCTTGCCATTGACACGGTTCCAGACGTCGCTGATCCGGTCACCAATTTGCTCCCCCACCGTGTAAAGGCGGTTCCTGTCCTTGTCGGAAAGCGCCGGATCACCAATCCAGACCAGCCATTCCAATAGCTTGCTGGCATGCCGCCAGTTGTCGCCCTCGGTGCCTTCCTGCCAGACGATCTGTTTGATCAGGGCAAACCAGTGATCAAAGACAAACCGGACCACGGCTTGCGGAAGTTGGCGATTCTGGAGGGCCCGGCCCACCAGCGCCCTCGCCGTCTGTTCCGCTTTCCTTTGTCGGGAAGCCCCCTGTTCCGTTTCCAGTAGCCGCTGACGTAAACGCTCATTCTGCTGTTCACGCTTTCCGGCATCCTCTTCCCATTGACGGCAGAACTCGATAACCGGCCCGACGTCCCCGGAGTCAAAACAGCCGGAAACCGCTATGGTCAGTGCATCCAACTGGTCCAGGAGCGCTCTGCCTGATCGCCCGCCGGAACCACTCCATCCCCTGCAATCCTGCAAACTGTCAAGCCAGCGCACCATGGTATCGTTCAGCGCTTCGGCTCCCTCAAGGTTCATTCGCCAGGCGAGAAAGAACCGAAGGCGGGCAATTCTTAGGGCCAGTTCGGGATGGAGACCGCTGGTCCTGAGAAACACATCCATGATTCGGTCCGCCACATAGGCGGAATTGATCTGTCTGACCGACCAGGTCAGGGATACCGAGCGGATAACACGGGTCACGGGCTCATCGCGCTGCTCCGTCCAGCAGGACAACAACAATGGGCGCCAGTCACTGGCTGCGTCTGCAGTAACTTTTCCCGCAGGATAGGGAAGATCGGGTACACGAATGCCTGAAAGCACGTCCCCAATCCTCTTTACCACCTGTTTCCGGGACAGTACTTTGCGCTTTTTCTGCGTGCTCTGCTGCATCCGTTCCCCGCGCGTCAGAAGCGTTGAAAAGGTTCATCAAATAACGCAGTATAACCAACTCGCCGGGGTTTACCGCAACCAAGCGCCGGCCAGTCATGTTTTATGCGACGGGGATAACAACAGAATGTCGGGCACCAAACTAGAGAATCTGAATGTGGCGAGTCAGGAACCTTTGATTACCCCTGAAGCGCTCAAGCAGGAGATGCCGCTTTCCGGCAAGGCCGCGGAAACCGTGGAAAAAGGCCGACAGGCCATCTATGACATCATGGACGGCAAGGACCATCGCCTGTTTGTGGTTGTGGGCCCCTGCTCCATTCATGATGTCGAAGCTGCCCGGGAATACGCCGCCAGGCTGAAGAAGCTGGCAGACGAAGTCAGCGACACCCTGCTGATCGTGATGCGGGTGTATTTCGAGAAGCCACGCACGACCGTTGGCTGGAAAGGATTAATTAACGACCCGCACCTCAACGACACCTTCGACATTGAACAGGGCCTGCACATTGGCCGTCGCCTGCTCCTGGATATCTCCGAACTGGGACTGCCCACCGCGACGGAAGCACTGGATCCTATCTCTCCGCAATACCTGCAGGACACGATTTCCTGGTCCGCCATTGGTGCGCGCACCACAGAGTCTCAGACCCACCGGGAAATGAGCAGCGGCCTGTCCATGGCTATTGGCTTCAAGAACGGTACCGATGGCAGCCTGGACGTTGCGGTTAACGCCATGAAGTCTGTTTCACATCCCCACAGCTTCCTGGGCATTGACCAGCAGGGCAAGGTCGCAGTCATCCGTACCCGGGGCAACAATTACGGTCACGTGGTTCTTCGTGGCGGCGGTGGCAAGCCTAACTACGACTCGGTCAGCGTTGCCCTGTGTGAGCAGGCGCTGGAAAAATCCAAGCTCCGCCAGTCGATCATGGTTGATTGTAGCCACGCCAATTCCAGCAAGGATCCGGCCATACAGCCACTGGTGTTGCAGGACATTACCCACCAGATCGTTGAGGGCAACCAGTCCATCCAAGGTTTGATGGTGGAAAGCAACCTGAACTGGGGCAATCAGTCAATTCCTGAAAACCTGGCTGATCTTAAATACGGTGTGTCCGTGACCGACGCCTGTATTGACTGGGAGACCACTGAAAAAGCTCTGCGCGATATGCGCGAAAAACTGAAGGACGTTCTGCCGAAGCGTCGGGGCTGATTTCAGCCCCCGACCCAGTCGAGCCTGCTTCTCAAGGTCACAACGTTGCCGATGATGACCAACGTGGGAGCGGGCACGGCATTCTTCTCCACCCTTTCCACGATGTTTGTCAGGTCCCCCGTCACAACCTGCTGGTGGGGCGTTGTTCCCCTTGAAACGAGCGCCACCGGCATCTCCGGAGACATACCGTGGGCAACCAGTTGCCGGCAGATAATCGGAAGCCCGACCAGGCCCATGTAGAACACCAGGGTCTGGTTGTTTTGCACGAAATCCTTCCAGGGCAGGTCGCAGGTGTCATTCTTCAGGTGGCCGGTGACAAACCGAACTGATTGTGCGTGGTCCCTGTGCGTGAGCGGAATACCAGCGTAGGCCGCGCATCCAGAAGCGGCGGTAATCCCCGGCACCACCTGGAAGCGCACACCGGCCGCCGCAAGGGTTTCAATCTCCTCACCGCCACGACCAAATATAAAGGGATCACCACCCTTGAGGCGCACCACTTTGCGTCCCTCGCGGGCGAGCTCCACCAAACGGCTGTTGATCTGATCCTGTGGCAAAGTGTGGTTAGCACGTTGCTTGCCCACATGAATGCGCTCGGCGGATTCAGGAATAAGCGACAGAATTTCTGGCGACACCAGGCGATCGTACAATACCACTTCCGCTGACTGGATCAGGCGCCACGCCTTCAACGTCAGTAATTCCGGATCACCAGGGCCGGCACCAACCAGTGCGACCTCTCCTTTGGAGCTATTCGGGTTTTCCGTTACCGGGTTTCTGTGGTACCGAACTGGTGCAGGCTTTGCACCAACGCCCTTCCATGGTGCATCGTCGAGTCTGTCACTCATTGTATTCTGTCTACGCCTCCCATATACGGTTTCAGGACCTCGGGAACCAGAATGCTGCCGTCTGCCTGTTGATAGTTCTCCATCACCGCAATCAGTGCGCGGCCAACGGCAAGTCCGGAACCGTTCAGCGTATGAACGGGTTCCGGCTTATTGGTTTCCGGGTTACGCCAGCGTGCATGCATGCGCCGTGCCTGAAAATCCCGTGCGTTGGAACAAGAGGATATTTCGCGATATTTGTCCTGGCCCGGCAACCAAACTTCGATGTCATAGGTGCGGGCGGCCGCAAACCCCATGTCGCCGCCGCAGAGGTCAACCAGGCGATACGGTAGCTCGAGGAGCTGAAGTACTTTTTCGGCGTGCCCGGTCAGAGCCTCGAGCGCTGCTTCGGAATCCTCCGGCCGAACCACCTGCACCAGTTCCACCTTGTCAAACTGGTGCTGGCGGATCATACCGCGGGTATCACGGCCGTAAGAGCCCGCTTCGCTGCGGAAGCAGGGGGTGTGGCAAACCAGCTTCAGGGGCAGTTCTGCCGCATCGAGAATGGTGTTGCTAACCAGGTTGGTAGCCGGAACCTCTGCCGTGGGAATCAGATATAGAGGCTTCTCCCCGTCCATGCGGAAAAGATCTTCCTCGAACTTGGGAAGCTGGCCTGTGCCAAAGAGCGTGTCGGCGTTAACCAGATACGGCACGTAGGCCTCAGTATACGCATGCTCGTCGGTGTGAAGGTTGATCATGAATTGGGCAAGCGCCCGATGCAAGCGGGCAACCGGGCCGCGCATCACCGCGAAACGGGAATGAGCCAGTCGAGTGGCGGTCTCGAAGTCCAGGCCACCAAGCGCTTCACCCAGTGCAACGTGGTCCTTTGGCTCGAAATCAAAGTGTTTTGGGGTGCCCCAGCGACGAACCTCAACGTTATCGTCTTCGCTTTCCCCGGCCGGCACGGTGTCGTCGGGCAGGTTCGGTATGCTGGCGAGGAAGTGGTTCAACTCCTCCTGTAATACCCGTAACTCGTCTTCCGCTTCTGACTTCTGTTTCTTCAGGTCTTCCACTTCGTCCAGCAACGGTTGAATGTCTTCACCGGCCGCCTTGGCCTTACCAATGGATTTGGACCGGCGGTTCTGCTCGCCCTGCAGAGTTTCCGTTTTCACCTGGATCGCGCGACGACGTTCCTCGAGCTGATCGAAAGTGGCTTTGTCAAAGGTGTACCCCTTGATGGCAAGGCGACGGGCGATCTCTTCAGTCTGGGTGCGGACACGTTTGGGATCGAGCATGATTATCCTGTTTCTGTTGTTCACGATTGACTGGGCATTATACCTGCGCGGCCGGCTATGACCACAGCGGGCGGAAGCGGGTAAGGGTTTTCAGCGTTGCGGGTAACGCTTGCGGGCGCTGTTGCGGTTCCAATCGTCGAGCCGATCACGTTTTTCGGCGAGTTTGATTTCCAGGCCACGATGGACCGGCTCATAGTAACGGCGCTGGTGAATAGACTCGGGAAGATAGGATTCCCCGGCCGCGAACGCCTCCGGCTCGTCATGGGCATAGCGGTATTCATCGCCATGCCCCATGGACTTCAACAGTTTGGTGGGGGCATTACGCAGGTGAACGGGCACCTCGTAATCAGGGTCATTGCGGATATCGGCCATACACTGGTTGAAGGCGGAATATACCGCGTTGCTCTTGGGAGAAAGGGCAAGATAGGTGACTGCCTGGGCAAGCGCCAGCTCACCCTCGGGGGAACCCAATCGCTCCTGGGCCTCCCAGGCGTCCATGGCAATCTGCAGCGCCCTCGGGTCGGCATTGCCTATGTCCTCGCTGGCAATCCGCGCCAGGCGCCGGGCCACGTACAACGGGTCACAACCTCCATCCAGCATGCGACATAGCCAGTACAGCGAGCCATCGGGGTCGGAGCCCCGCACGGACTTGTGAAGTGCCGATATCTGGTCGTAGAAAACATCGCCACCTTTATCGAAACGCCTCAGACTGGTTTGCAGCACCTGTTCCAGATGATCAGACGTAATTCTGGCGGCACCGTCTTCATCGGGCTCGGCAAGATCCGTTGCCACTTCCAGAATATTCAGTGCACGTCGGGCATCGCCACCCGACGCGGTTGCCATCAACTCCAGGACACTCTTTTCCACGGTGAATCGCCCTGCCAACCCCTCCGGCGCGGACAGTGACCGCTCAAGCAGTTCCAGAATGTCGGTTTCTTCAAGGTTCTTCAGTACGTAGACGCGAGTCCGGGACAGCAGCGCACTGTTCAGTTCAAAAGAAGGGTTCTCGGTGGTGGCGCCGACAAAGATGAAGGTGCCGTCTTCAATGTGGGGAAGAAACGCGTCCTGCTGGCTTTTATTGAAGCGGTGAACTTCATCGACAAACAGCAGGGTATCACGCCCTTCGCTGCGCTTGCGCTCTTTCGCCCGCTCCACAATAAGGCGGATATCCTTTACACCACTGAGAACCGCCGAAACGGTCTCAAAGCTCAGATCACTGAGATTGGCAAGCAGACGGGCAAAGGTGGTCTTACCAACCCCCGGAGGCCCCCACAGGATCATGGAATGGAGCTGTCCCTGCTCAACCGCCCTACGGAGCGGCTTGCCCTCGCCTACCAGGTGCGACTGGCCGACGTATTCGTCAAGGCTCGCCGGCCGCATTCGCGCAGCCAGCGGGCGAAAACCCTGCTGTTCCGCGAACAGGCTATCCTGCATCAGGCCCCGTCCCGGATCACATCCACGCTGTCAGGGTAATTCAGGGTAAACGCATTGTCCTCTACCGGGGCGTTCAGGCGAATGTCCTCAAAACTGAGAACGCTAAGCTGCGCCAGTGAATCCCGCATGCGCATTTCCTGCAGCTCACCGTTATAGAAGGTCAGCCTCAGAGATACGAACAGGGAATCCTCGCTTCGCGGTTCCAGGGTAAACTCACGGGTATTCTCTCCAGGCGAGCGGGAAGACACGCGATAGGTCTCATTGAGGTTATCAACCTCGCCACTCAAAAGAAGCGCTGGTGTGGTCTGAACACGCTCATCCAGATTGTGGATGGTGACTTGCTCCAGGTCCGGATCGTAGACCTCCACAGTGTCGCCGTTACTAACGACGAACTGAGAATGGGGTTCACGAGTTTCCCAATAGAACAGCCCTGGACGCTTGGCCTTCAGGGAACCCCGGCTCTCCTGAACGCGATTGCCGTTTTCATTAACCACGATCTGAATAAAGTCGGACTGGAAGGATTCGTAATTCTTGAGCAACGCAGACAGGTCCGCTGCGGCCTTTGCACTGGCATCTTCCGCCATGGCCGGCGTGATCACCGATATCAGGGCGGAAAACGCGGTAATCAACCAAAGGGCTTTTGTTGAAACTCTCATGAATCGCTACTCCTAATCTCTCGGTGGCGGTGGTGCCAGAACTTCCCGGGCGCCGTTGTGCCCGGCTGCGCTGACCACACCGGATGCTTCCATGGCGTCGACCAGGTTGGCAGCCCGGTTATAGCCGATCTTGAATTTACGTTGTACGGATGAAATTGATACTCGCCTGCCCTCAGTGACAAAGGCTACGGCCTCGTCGAACAGAGCATCCCCTTCGCTGTCGCCCCCGCCTTCGCTGAGGTTAGGCACACCGGGCAAGCTCTCACCTTCGGCGCCGTTCAGTACGTCGTCCACATAAACAGGCTCTCCTCGAGCCTTCCACGCACTGACCACCCGGTGGACTTCGTCATCGTCCACGAAGGCACCATGAACCCTCACCGGCAGTCCGGAGCCCGGGGGCAGGTACAGCATGTCACCATGCCCCAACAACTGCTCCGCCCCACCCTGATCCAGTACCGTGCGAGAATCGATCTTGGACGACACCTGGAACGACATCCGCGTGGGAATGTTGGCCTTGATCAGACCAGTGATAACGTCCACAGACGGCCGCTGAGTCGCGAGTACAAGGTGGATGCCAGCGGCACGAGCTTTCTGGGCAATCCGGGCAATCAGTTCCTCAACTTTTTTGCCAACGATCATCATCATGTCGGCAAATTCGTCGATAACCACCACGATGAACGGCAGGGTTTCCAGCTCCGGGCGTTCCTGCTCATCATTCGCCAGGTACTCATCCGGTTTCCAGGTTGGATCCAATAACGGTTCCCCTGCCGCGGCCGCATCCTTTACCTTGCGGTTGTAGCCGGCCAGATTACGAACCCCCAGGCTGGCCAACAATCGGTAGCGACGCTCCATCTCGGCCACGCACCAACGCAATGCGTTGGCGGCGTCCTTCATGTCGGTAACCACCGGCGCAAGCAGGTGTGGAATGCCATCATAGATGCTCAGTTCCAGCATCTTCGGGTCTACCATGATAAAGCGGACTTCTTCCGGCGTGGCCTTGAGAAGCATACTCAGGATCATGGCGTTCACACCCACCGATTTACCGGAACCGGTGGTGCCGGCTACCAGCAGGTGCGGCATCTTCGCCAGATTGGCCACCATCGGATTGCCACCGATGTCATTGCCCAACGCCAGGGTCAAGGCAGACGACGAGTCCTGGAACACCCGGGCGTTCAACACCTCACTGAGCCGGACCATTTCCCGCTCTTCGTTCGGTATTTCTATTCCCACCACGGACTTGCCCGGAATCACTTCAACCACGCGAACACTGAGAACGGCCAGGGAACGGGCAAGGTCCTTCGCCAGGTTGGAAATCTTGCTGACCTTGACCCCGGGCGCGGGTTTTATTTCAAACCGGGTAATAACCGGCCCGGGGTTGACCTCGACCACTTCCACAGAAACGCCGAAATCCGCGAGCTTTTCTTCCAGCAGGCGCGACATGTGTTGAAGCGATTCCTCGGAATAGCCCCTTTCCTTATGTTCCTCCGGCGGGTCCAGCAGGGTAATGGGCGGAATCGTGCTTTCAATGTCTTCCAGCAACGACGCCTGCTTGCTCTTGGCGCCATTGGTGTTGCCGGCTGATTGGTCATCCCGCTTGAACGGCGAGATCTTCAGGGATTTCCCGGGCGGTTTTGAATTCCCCTTTGCTGATGGTTTAGCCACCGGCGTCGTGTCGTCATGGGAACTGAAGCTTTCCAGGCGCGCGGGTTCGGCATCATCTGTTGGCACGACTCCTTCCAGGCCCGGTTCTTTTCGCTCTGGGCGTGATGCAGCCGGCTTGATCTTTTCGGCACGCGGACCCAAGCCCAACAAGCGCCGCCACCAGGAGTTGCCTGCCGCCGACGTTTTTTGGCTTGCCACCCGGTCACGCACCGTGGGCGGTTCCGGTGGTTTCTTCGCGGGTTCGGCGGCAGCCGGGGTTTTTGCCACTGGTTTAGGCTTTTCCTTGCCGGAAGAGGAAAACAGGTTTTTGATGCCATTTCCGATACGGAGCGTCAGATTGCCGACCTGATCCATCAACCAGAACCAGGACATCCCCGTACTGACCGTCAGTGCAAACAGGAAAATCGCAATGAGCAATAGCGTTGTCGCTGGCAGGTTGAAAAAGCGCACCATGGCCTCAGACACTGCGGAGCCCAGCACACCGCCAGACGTTACCCCAAGACCGAACACAGAATAGAGCGACAACAGGCTGGTAGCCGACAGCAGGATCAACAGGAAACCGCCAAAACGCAGCAGGAACAGCGGCATATGCATGTCGATAGGATCATTGCGGCGGCGTATCAGCATCAACGCGTAGCCGGCGATCATTACGGGAAACAGAAAGGCGACGTGGCCGAAAAAGTCACGCAGTAAACTGGCCAACCAGGCCCCCGTTCGGCCCGCGTAATTCTGCACACTGGTGTCGTGGCCGATGCTGGCCCAGCCTGGATCCGAAGGGCTGAAGGTAACCAACGCCATTCCCAGGTAAATGCACAGTGCAATCAGGGCAATCACCGCACCTTCCCTGGCCCCCTGGGCCAGGAAGCGACGGAACCGCTCCTGTTTTTCGGTCAACTCACCGGATTTT
Organism: Marinobacter algicola DG893; assembly: GCF_000170835.1. GTDB lineage: Bacteria > Pseudomonadota > Gammaproteobacteria > Pseudomonadales > Oleiphilaceae > Marinobacter > Marinobacter algicola. The sequence continues at coordinate 18,530 of NZ_ABCP01000030.1, read as the reverse complement.
TTCGCTTTTACGCTCTCAGCCATGAATGCTCAGACAGTTCCCTGACGGTAATTTTCAAGAGCCTCAAACCCGCGTTGCAGATCGGTCTTGAGATCCTCAATGGCTTCAATACCCACCGAAACCCTTACCAGATTTTCGGTAATGCCCGCCTGTTGCTTGTCTTCGGGAGACAGGCGGCCGTGTGTGGTTGTAGCCGGATGGGTAATCGTGGTTTTAACGTCACCAAGATTGGCAGTAATGGAGATCATTCGGGTCGCGTCGATGAACGCCCACGCTTCTTCCCGACCACCTTTGACGGTAAAGGAAAGGACACCACCAAACCCGCTTTGCTGACGCTTCGCCAACTCATGCTGTGGATGATCGGGCAAACCGGCATAAAATACCTGGTCCACATCGCCCTGCCCTCTAAGCCACGTTGCCAACTCTAACGCATTGTCACAATGGGCGCGCATACGGATTGGTAAGGTTTCCAGGCCCTTGAGGAAAACCCATGCGTTAAATGGGCTCAGGGTGGGACCGGCAGAACGAAGGAAGCCGTAAACCTCCTCCATCAGTTTGTTGGGACCAACAACGACACCACCAACACATCGGCCCTGCCCATCCAGATATTTGGTGGCAGAGTGAATGATGATATCGGCGCCATGCTCAAATGGGCGTTGCAGCACGGGTGTACAGAAACAGTTATCCACGACGAACAAGGCGTCATTTGCTCGGGCCAACCCGCACAATGCCTCCATATCAGCGACTTCGCACAACGGGTTCGTTGGCGTTTCGATGAAAAGCATCCGGGTTTCAGGGCGCACCGCAGACTGCCATTGCGACATATCCGTCAGGCCTACAAAGGTAGTGTCCACACCGAACTTCGCCAGATACTTCTGGAATAGGACATTGGTGGTACCAAACACACCTCGCGAGCAAATCACGTGATCACCCGCTTTCAACAGCGCCATACAGGTCGCCAGGATGGCCGCCATGCCGGACGACGTCGCGACTGCACGCTCACCGCCTTCCATCGCCGCAATACGAGATTCAAAGGCCTGCACTGTGGGATTGGTAAAGCGGGAATAGATATTGCCAGGCTCCTCACCACCAAACCGAGCTGCTGCCTGTGCGGCACTGCCGTAGACGAAACTCGACGTTGGGAAAATCGCGTCGCTGTGTTCCAGTTGGCCAGTGCGAATCTGACCGGCACGAACCGCGAGGGTGTCCACCGACATGCCCTCAAGATCCGACTCGGGGATCAGAACATGCTCTTCGCGGCGATAGGTCATGACAAACTCCTGTTTATGGCCATGCTGGGTCAATCTTCGTCGTTGTACAGATCAATAATGCCGTTGTCTGAGGAATCCCCCGCACCGGCCTGAAAGCGGTTTTCGTCGTTGCGAGCGGCCTCCAGTTTGTTGAGGTAGGCTTCGTCCACATCACCGGTGATGTAATTGCCGGTAAAGACGGAGCACTCCCACCCCTCGATTTCCGGATTAACGTCATTTACACAGGTAATGAGATCATCCAGATCCTGGTATAACAACCAATCCGCACCGATGAGTTCGCCAATTTCCTGAACACTTCGATCGTGGGCAATCAACTCGTTCACCGATGGCATATCAATACCGTAGACATTCGGATAACGAACCGGAGGCGCTGCTGACGCGAAGTAAACCTTGCGGGCACCGGCATCCCTGGCCATCTGAACGATTTCCTTGCAGGTGGTACCCCGCACAATGGAATCGTCGACCAGCATGACGTTCTTGCCCCGGAACTCCAGATCGATCGGGTTCAGCTTCTGACGCACGGACTTCTTACGCATCTTCTGGCCAGGCATGATGAAGGTACGGCCGATGTAGCGATTCTTGATAAAACCTTCACGGAACTTCACCCCGAGCCGATGCGCCATCTGCATGGCAGAAGTGCGGCTGGTATCCGGTATCGGCATCACTACATCGATATCGTGTTCCGGGCGCTCCCGCAGTACTTTCTCCGCCAGGGTTTCCCCCATCCGCAGCCTTGCCTTGTACACCGACACCTTGTCGATAATTGAATCCGGCCGTGCAAAATACACATGCTCGAAGATACAGGGGTAAAGGTGGGCTTCCTCAGCGCATTGCTGGGTATATAGCGTGCCATCGGTTTCAATGTACACCGCCTCACCCGGCGCGATATCCCGCACCAGTTTGAAACCCGCAGCGCTCAGAGCCACGCTCTCGGAGGCAATCATGTACTCCTCCCCCTCTTCGGTCTTGCGCACGCCATAACAGGCCGGGCGAATGCCGTTGGGGTCACGGAAGCCGACGATGCCATATCCGGTGATCATGGCTATTACCGCATAAGCGCCACGGCAGCGTTTGTGCACGGCCCGAACAGCCGCAAAAATCTCTTCCTTGGTCGGGTCGAGTTTGCCCAGCTTCTGAAGCTCATGGGCAAACACATTCAACAGGACTTCGGAATCGGAGTTGGTGTTGATGTGGCGGAGATCGGTACGAAACAGATCACGGCTGAGGTCGTCGGCGTTGGTCAGATTGCCGTTGTGGGCCAGGGTAATGCCGTAGGGGCTGTTGACATAAAACGGCTGCGCCTCCGCCGAACTGGAACTGCCCGCCGTGGGATACCTAACATGGCCGATACCAACATTACCCACCAGTCGGCGCATGTGACGGGTACGGAACACGTCCCGCACCAGACCGTTGTCCTTGCGCAGGTAAAAGCGCTCATTCTGAAAGGTTACAATTCCCGCTGCATCCTGGCCCCGGTGTTGTAATACGGTCAGCGCGTCGTAAAGCGACTGATTCACGTTGGAAGTACTGACTATGCCGACAATGCCACACATGGATACGGTAATCTCCGAAGCGTTAATACTGAATGTTAGCGGGACGCGGAAGCGGGTTCCACGTTATCTTCCTGCTGAGAACCGGAGGGGTCATCCATTTCCCCGCCTGCCGGCCCGAGAAAGCGGGCAAATTCATCTCCGAGGGTTCTTCTTGACCAATCTTCCACCACGGCCAGACGGTCTATCATGATGGACGTACGCCACCAGGTATCTTGTGCAAGCGGCGTATAGCGGGTAAGTGCAATCCCGACAATCACCACCACAACGCCCCGTAAAAGGCCGAATCCCATGCCGAGCACTCTGTCAGTGGCGGAAAGCCCGGTCGCCCTGACAAGATGACCGATCATGTTATTGATTATGGCACCAACGATAAGGGTACCAAAGAACAGGATCGCGAAGGCGGCCACAAGCCGCACAAGCGGCGTTTCAACGGTGCTCTCAAGGAGAGATTGCATCTGGGGGTGGAATGTTCGGGCAAGAATAAACGCCCCCACCCACGTAATCAGCGAAAGCGCTTCTTTCACAAAGCCACGCTTCAGGCTGATTAGGGTGGAAACTGTTATCAGGGCAATGATGACCCAGTCGATCCAGATCAGCGCATCCATGGAAAACCCGGTGAAAATAAGGAAGCGCGAATTCTATCAGGAAACGTCACCCGACCAAACCGCCCTGTACGCACAAGTGACCGTAGAGGCCTGCGTTATTTGTCGCCGGAGGTCACCAGGCTGTTGAGACCAAAGGCTTTGTCAAGCGCCTGTTTTGCTCTTTCAGCTTCAGCCTTTTCCGCAAACGGGCCACTAAAGACACGGGTCAGCTCGGTGTCACCGCGCGTGACCTGTTGCAGGTGGGAGTTGTAACCCTTGTCACGAACCTTGTCACGCAGCCGCCTGGCGTTATCACCGCTGCCAAAACTGCCCAACTGAACAACCCATGCGCCTTCCAAGGAACGGGTATACTCTGCTGAATCCGCCTCAGTGGCTGGATTGTCGGAGACAGAGTCCGAGCTGGCGTTGGCGGATGACGATGGTTCTGAAGCTGGCGCCGGCTCCGGAGGATTCTGGGATTCTTCGACAGCATTGGTGACAGTCTGAGGCTCTGTACCCGCCATGTCAGCATCGGTTGTTGGCTGGTCATTTGACAGTTGGGGAGCCTGATCCGGCTCGCCAGAGGCATCACTTTCCTCAAGCCGGTACGCCGGGGCATCGGAAAGTTCCGGCTCGGGCGCGTCCACTTCGGGGAACGGCGGTTCTTCCGGGATCTTGATGGTGGTGGATTCACGCTCGGAATGAGGCTCATCGAACATCATCGGCACAAAGATGACGGCAAGTGACACCAGTACGAGAGCCCCGATGATTCTTTGTTTCAGTCCGTCCACGTTAGGTTGTCCCCTGTTTGTTCCTGCCCCGCCATCATTGACGACTTTCTGTGCCCGATACTAACCGCCCAATGCTGAGAACTCAAAGCTTCGACGACGGAATGAAGGATATTTAAGACGGCGCTTTCCCCAGGGCAATCCGAGCCTGCGCTACCGTGTAGAAGGATCCGAATACAACCACCACATCCTCCGGACCGGCGCCACCCAGAGCATTCTCCAGGGCCACTTTGACTGAGCCGGAAACTGTTGCTACAGGCTTCCGAAGCAGTCCACCTATACGATTAACCAGCTCAACACCGGACAATCCACGAGGAACGTCCAGGCCTGCCAGATACCACTCGTCGACGACCGGAGCCATTGCGCCAGCCACCCCTTCCACATCCTTATCTTCGAGCGCGGCGTAGACAGCAATAACGCGACCGGCCTCCCGCCGCCCGATGCGAGCCGCCAGCCAGTTGGCGGCGTGGGGATTGTGGCCGACATCAACCACCACCCGAGGTTGCTGCTGCAACACTTCATAGCGACCTGGCAACGTCAGCCGGGCGATAACCTGCTCGATGGCACTGGGCGCCAATTCCGGCGCCAACTGTCTGATAGCAACAACTGCAGCGGCAAGACTGTGGACGGGAAGCCCGTTGTCTGGAAGCACTACCCGGTCACCGTAACGAGCCTGCTCCAGCCAAAGGCAGCCAACGGGCGCCATGCCTGGGTCGCACGGCACCAACTGATACGTCTCACCTGGCCTTTCGAGCTGGACCTTCTGGGCCGCCGCCTGCTGCAACACCGACTCAGGTGGATCGATATCAGCGTAGACAGCGGGTATGCCGGGGCGAAGGATGCCTGCCTTCTCAAAACCAATGACCTCACGGTTGTCTCCGAGGAAGGCAACGTGATCGATATCAACGGAGGTAATGATGGCCAAGTCCGGATCCAGAACGTTGACCGCATCCAGGCGCCCGCCGAGCCCAACTTCAAGAACCCAATCCTCGACACCCGCCTCTTCGAACAACACAAACGCGGCAAGGGTTCCGAATTCGAAATACGTCAGCGTGGTATCACGGCGCGCTATCTCCACCCGGGAAAAGGCACGAACCAACTGGTCGTCACTAACGTCCGCCCCGTTGATCCTTACCCGCTCGTTATAGTTCTGAAGATGGGGAGAGGTATAGGCTCCGGTCGATCGCCCCGATGCCATTAACAGCTTCTCTAGTGCCGCTACCGCACTGCCTTTTCCATTGGTACCTGCGATGGTGATAATGCGCCCGGCCGGATTGCGGCGAAACAGCCGTCGCAACACCAGGAGTACTCGGTCGAGACCAAGGTCGATTTCAGAAGGGTGGATCGATTCGAGGTAACCAAGCCACTGGTCAAGCGTGGCTTTATCGCCCGGGACAGCACTGCCCCGGGCGACCGGATTATTCTGTGGGGACATCGGTTTCGGGTCGCTCCGACACTTCGAACTCGATGGGCGCTTCCGTGGCGGGCTTATCCAGATCGGTAAACTTGGCCAACAAGGCAGCAATGCGTTCACGCATCTGATGACGATGAAGAATCATGTCGATGGCGCCATGTTCCAGCAGGAACTCGCTGCGCTGGAAACCTTCGGGCAACTTTTCACGAACGGTTTGCTCGATAACACGAGGGCCGGCGAAACCGATCAAGGCGTAAGGTTCCGCGATGTTCAGATCTCCCAGCATGGCAAGACTTGCGGATACGCCACCGAATACCGGGTCGGTCATAACCGAGATATAGGGAATGCCTTCCTGCTTCATGCGCTCAAGCACGGCAGCCGTCTTGGACATCTGCATCAGCGACAGGATTGCCTCCTGCATTCGCGCGCCACCGCTGGCTGAGAAACACACCAATGGAATCCGCTCCTCCAGACACACATTGGCCGCCTGAACGAACTTTTCACCCACGACCTGCCCCATGGAGCCGCCAAGGAAGTTGAATTCAAAGGCCACCGCAACCAGCGGAATATCCAGGCAGGAGCCACGCATGGCAACCAAGGCATCTTTCTCGCCAGTGGCTTTCTGGTTCTGGCTCAGGCGATCCTTGTAACGCTTGCTGTCCTTGAACTTCAGGCGGTCCCAAGGTTCCAGATCGGCCGCGATCTCCTGGCGGCCGTCGGCGTCCAGGAAAACATCCAGGCGACGGCGGGCAGTTATCCTCAGGTGATGCTGGCACTTGGGGCACACGTCCAGATTCTTATCCAGTTCCGGCTTGTACAAAAACGCCCCGCACTTGGGACATTTCTTCCACAGACCTTCAGGAACTCCGGTCCGTTGTTTGGATTCCGAGCGGATCTTGCTCGGCATGATCTTGTCCAGCCAGTTACTCATGATCTCATCCTGTCCTTTGATGCCTGCGGGAACCTGACTGTCAGGAAGCCAGGCTGTCCAGTGCTTCTCGCATCGGGTGGAGCAGATCCGACAACGCCCGTTTGAGCTGATCAGGATCCGCCTGATTTCGGGCTATTGTATCGACCAGTACACTGCCGACAATTACACCATCGGATACCCGGCCGACCGCTGCCGCTGTTGCAGCGTCACGAATGCCAAATCCAACACCCACCGGAAGCGCGGTCAATTCGTGAATATGGGACACCTTCGAGGCCACTTCATCGACATCGATCTTACCGGCGCCCGTAACACCCTTGAATGAAACATAGTACACATAGCCCGAACTGTGCTCACTGATTGCACGAATCCGGTCATCTGTGGTGGTTGGTGCCAACAGAAAAATCGCGTCAAGGTTTCGAGCCGTAAACAATGGCGCCACTTCGTCCGCTTCTTCCGGTGGCAAATCCACCGTCAGGATACCGTCAACTCCGGCCTCAACAGCCGCGTCAGCGAACTTCTCCTGGCCCATGGCTTCCATGGGATTAAGGTAGCCCATCAGCACCACCGGTGTGGCATTATCTTTCTCGCGGAACGTTTTCACCATTCCCAGCACCTGCCGCAATGACGTCCCATGCACCAGCGCTCTTTCACACGCTTGTTGAATCACCGGGCCGTCCGCCATCGGGTCGGAGAAGGGCACGCCCAGTTCGATGATATCTGCGCCCGCCGAAACCAGGGTGTGCATCAGGTCAACGGTCAGATCCGGATGTGGATCGCCAGCGGTAATGTACGGAATCAGCGCCTTGCGACCCTGCCCTTTCAGGGCTTTCAGCACCCCTTCGATTCGACTCATGCCTGCTCCTGTGATTATTCCTGCACTGCAGCCCTTACCGGCCCGGCAACCTGCCTTCAGGTACCGGGCAACTGCTAAACCTCTATGCCATCCAGTTGAGCGATGGTGTGTATGTCCTTGTCACCGCGACCGGAGACGTTGATTACCACCACCTGATCCTTATCCATCGTGGCAGCCAGCTTGATAGCGTAGGCCACTGCATGGGCGGTCTCAAGCGCCGGCATAATACCCTCTACCCGCGTCAGCTTCCGGAAGCCATCCAGTGCTTCATCGTCGGTCACCGAGACGTAGTGGGCGCGGCCAATGTCCTTGAGCCAACTGTGTTCAGGCCCGACGCCCGGATAATCCAGGCCGGCACTGACCGAATGGGTGCCCGCAATCTGGCCATTCTCGTCTTCCATCAGGTACGTCCGGTTTCCGTGAAGAACACCCGGGCGTCCCGCGCTCAGCGGCGCCGCGTGCTTTCCGGTCTCAATACCCAGGCCACCAGCTTCCACACCGTACATTTCCACGCTCTCGTCGGTCAGGAACGGATAGAACATGCCGATGGCGTTGGAACCACCGCCGACACAGGCCACCAGCGCATCCGGCAGTTTACCCGCCTGGGCCAGGGACTGTTCACGGGTTTCTCGCCCGATGACGGACTGAAAATCACGCACCAGCAGCGGATAAGGGTGAGGCCCGGCAACCGTACCAATGATGTAGAAGGTGTCGTCAACGTTCGCCACCCAGTCACGCATGGCGTCGTTCATGGCGTCCTTGAGGGTGCGCGTTCCGCTCTGAACCGAGTGAACCTCAGCGCCGAGCAGTTTCATCCGGTAAACGTTCAGGGACTGCCGCTTTACATCCTCGGCGCCCATGAACACGTGGCACTCGAGGCCCAGGCGCGCGCACACAGTCGCTGTGGCAACACCGTGCTGCCCGGCACCTGTTTCCGCAATGACCCGTTTCTTGCCCAGGAAGCTCGCCAGTAACGCCTGACCGATGGTGTTATTTACCTTGTGCGCACCCGTGTGGTTGAGGTCTTCACGCTTCAGCCAGATTTGCGCCCCACCGGTTTCCCGGCTCAGTCTTTCAGCAAAATAAAGCGGGCTGGGCCGCCCAACATAATGCGCGAGATCCCGATCAAACTCCGCCTGGAATTCTGGATCGTCCTTCAGCCTTTTGTACTCTCGCTCCAGGGTCAGCAGCGAATCAAACAGGGTTTCAGAGACAAATCTTCCGCCGTAAGCACCAAAGTGACCCCGTGCATCCGGAAGCGCCTTGAGCATTTCTTCAGTCAGTTTCATCGACACGGTGAACCTCGTTTATAAAATCAGTGATCTTTTCGTCGTCTTTGATGCCTTTGCTGCTTTCCACACCACCACTGACATCGACGGCCCAGGGGCGCACCTGCGCAACAGCGCGGGATACATTATCAGAAGCCAGGCCGCCGGCCAATATGAGAGGTAATGGGCGCCTGGACGGTATCAACGACCAGTTAAAGGACTGTCCGGTACCGCCGTATTTCTGCGGATCCCATGCATCCACCAGCAAACCGCTGGCATTGCGGTAACGCTCAAAGGCATGTTCGATATCATCCGTTTCGCGCACCCGCACAGCCTTAATCCAGCGAACACCGAAACTGTTGCAAAACTCCGGGGATTCATCGCCATGGAACTGAAGGAGCCCCAGTGGCACCCTCGACAGCACCTCCTGAACGTAAGACGATTCAGGGTTAACAAACAGCCCCGTTGCCATTACAAAAGGGGGAACCGCATCAACCAGCTCTCTGGCCGCATCAGGTGCCACATACCTTGGGCTGGGCTCGTAGAATACGAAACCCAGGGCATCCGCCCCGGCGTTGGCAGCGGCAATAACGTCCTGCTTTCGGGTGATACCGCAGATCTTGACCCGGGTTTTCATAAGCCGTCTATCGCTGTTTTCGGTGTATGTGAGTCGGACTGCGTGGTCGGTTTTCATCAGCCTCAAACCAGGGTGCGACGAACGCTGGCCCGCATTGGGCTGCCGGGATAGAGAACCCATCCGGATACCCTACATCCACCAGATACAGTCCATGGGGCGGTGCCGTAACACCTGCAACAGTCCGGTCCCTGGCCTCAAGTATCTCACGAATCCACTCCGGCCGCTGCTTCCCTGTACCCACCGACATCAGTGCACCGGCGATATTGCGAACCATATGATGCAGGAACGCATTTGCCTGCACATCTATTACGACGAAGTCCCCTTTTCGGGTTACCTCGATGGCTTCAAGAAACCGAATGGGTGACCTCGACTGACAACCAGCCGCGCGAAACGACGAAAAATCGTGTTCACCGCAAAGGAACTGGGCAGCCTGATGCATCAGCGCTTCGTCCAGAGGCCGAAACGTCCAGCTCACCTGACCATGAAGGATGCCCGGCCTTACTGCATGGTTATAGATCACATAACGGTATCGGCGATAGGTTGCGGAAAAACGGGCGTGGAAGTCATCCACCCCATTACCGGCCCAATGAACCGCGATATCCTGCGGTAATGAGGTGTTGATGCCCATAACCCAGGACCTGGGATTACGCACCGAGGGTGTCTCGAAATGCGCAATCTGGTAACTGGCGTGCACGCCCGCATCGGTGCGGCCCGCACATACAAGCTCAACAGGATGGTCAGCAACCTTTGAAACCGCCTGGGTCAGCTCTCCCTGAACCGACCGCACGCCTGATTTCTGATATTGCCAGCCGTGGAAGCCCCGGCCATCGTACTCAAAGGCAATCGCGACCCGCCCCGCCCCGATGGCGCTGTCAGTGGTCAGTGGTTGTGGCGTAACAAACAATGAAGTGTCCGGATTGACAAGCTGATAGTAAAAAACAAAACGCCGGCTTTAATCCGGGATGGGCCCGGTAGCCGGCGTTTCGCGTTCGCTGTACTGATTATATCGAATCAGGACAGATTTTTAAGGAGATCCTGAGCCTCCGCTTTTTGCTCCTCATTTCCTTCCAGAGCCACTTCCTCAAGGATATCCCTGGCTCCATCGACATCACCCATTTCCACATAGGCTCTGGCAAGATCAAGCTTGGTTGACGCTTCATCGGTGCCTGTCAGGAAATCGAAATCATCGTCGTCGCCAAGATCGGATTCATCGATATCATCCGCGCCGGAAGCAGCCTTTGAGGACGCAGGATCAGATGCCACGGGAGGCTCACCGGACTCCTCCTCCGCAGTCTCGGCGGCAGCAAGATCATCATCGCTGAGTTCAGGAAGATCGTCTTCCACCTCCTCGACGCCTGCTATTGTCTCTTCCGGATCGGCAGGTTCCTCACCCGTCAGAGTATCCTCAAGACCGAGTTCTTCATCCAGAGGAGTGGAATTCTCCTTCTGCTGATCGGTATTCGCATCTGTGCCGGCGGAATCTCCGGAATCGGCAAACTCTTCCATAAGCGCAAGGTCCTCGTCGGAAACGTCAAGCTCAAGGTCGTCAAGTTCGCTTTGCTCGTCGTCGGCTGGCGACTCATCTTCGCCGGCAACCTTATCCAATTCAGCATCCAGTTCGTCCAGGAAAGATTCGTCCAGGGAATCCAGGTCATTTTCTTCCAGATCGCCTTCTTCCAGGCTGTCAACGTCCAGCTCTTGACCTTCAGAGTCGTCAGCGCCGGCGGTTTCCAGATCGTCTTCATCAAGTTCCAGCGAGTCGAACTCATCCGATTCGTCAGTTGTTTCGCTGGACTCCTGTTCATCCTCCGCGAAATCAAGGCTCAGATCATCGTCTTCCCCGGATGCTTTCGACTCCTCAGTTGACTCATCCTCAAGTGAAAAGTCGAAAGCATCGTCAGCAAGATCTTCGGACTTGTCAGTGGACGCTTCTTCTTTATCATCTGAGGCATCAATGCCAGAGAGATCATATTCAATCAGATCATCCGGGCCCGGCTCCTTTTCGGAATCCTCGGCGTAGACGTCGTCAGTTTCGTCCAGATCCGAAAAATCCGTCTCCAGGCTACTAAACTCATCTTCAGCCTCGTCATCCAATGACGGTTCATTTCGGTCCGAAGCCGGCTCATTGAATGCGGTATCCTCGTCACGCGGGCTGGTATCGAAAGAATCCGATCTCAGCTGCGATTCCAGATCATCGATGCTGGGCATTGACTCAGCCTCTTCGAGGCGCGCGCGCATTTCGTGCGCTTCGGCGATAGCCTGGTCGTCGTCCAGGGCCTCAACCTCACCGAGCTGTTTCTCAAAAGATTGCCGGTCCTGGGTATCCGCGTACACACCAAGTAGTTTCAGGCGCAGGTCCGTACGACTGGGTTCGCGAGAAATCGCGGTTTCCAGAGACTGCGCCGCCTGATCCATGCGCCCATACGCAATGTAGGCGTCGGCCTCCGCCAGAGGATCACTGTCTGGTGTATCCGTACCGTCTTCGTCATCCAAGGTGAGATCGAAGGTATCGGTCTCCGCGTCCGTTTCACTGTTCAGCTGGTCGTAAAACGCTTTCTCACGATTGGCATTGCGACGTGCCAGCAACAGTAGAAGCAACAACAACACGACCAGACCGCCACCGAGTGCTATCTGATACATCGGATTGTTGGTGATCGCGCTGATGATGTTGTCCGGGAAACCCTTTTCAGGCTCCGCCGGTGATGTTGATACCTCGTTGGCAGGCTGCTCGGATGCTGGTGCAGCAACGTCGGCTTCCTGCTGATCGACTTTTTCCGCAGGCGCAGTACCGGCATCCATCCCATCGGACGCAACTTCGCCCTCGGTCATGTCGGCATCATCGCCCATCCCCGCGGCGTCAGCACCTTCTTCGGCGTCCGCTGCGGTGGTTTCATCCATATCGGTTGTCGCAGGCTCAGCCGCATCTTCGTCAGCAGCCATACTGCCCGCAACATCCGCATCTTCTGCGACCATATCAGCGGCGTCGCCGTCGGCAGACGTTTCTGTCTCCTCCTGGGCTGCCTGCTCAGACATTGTCTCCGTCTGCGGTGCATCTGCAGACTGGCCGCTGTCGCCTTCAGCCTGCTGCATTTCAGCAAGCTGGGTATTTTTCAGTTCCAACAAGCGCTGAAGCGTTTCGACTTGATTCTGAAGATCGTCAACCCGACCGCTCAGCTCATCATTTTCTCGTCGAGCACTTTCGAGCTCTTCCATGGCAACGGCGGAGCCGGCGTCCACGCCACCAGCGGTATCACCATCACCGCCCGCAGAACCACCTTCTTCGGCATCACGAGTATTGCTATCTTCACTTGCAAGCAACCTCAGCTCATCACCACCAGCCTGCTCACCACCACTCTGCCCAGAGGCAACTGCGGTATCTGTGGCATCCACAGTGCGTTGCGGCGTCGAGAGCGCGCTGTTCTGCGCGGCCACCTGACGGTTGGCTTCAGCACGGGAACGACTGCGAATCTGTTCGATATCCGGCACCCGCAGCACTTCGCCGCGCTTAAGCCGGTTGATATTACCCGCAATGAACGCGTCTGGGTTCAGGTCCTGGAGCGCAAGCATGACCTGCTGCATGGACACACTGCTGTCGGGGCGAACACTCTCTGCAATATTCCAGAGGGTATCGGAAGGCCCGGTGGGCCCGAGAGTCCGTGCACGCTGGGTGGTTGTTCGTTGGGGCTCCTGGGACGTCGATCTGGCCTGTTGCTGACGCGCGGGCTCGGATGCCTGACGTGTGGCCGGAGCGGCAACCTCTTCCCGCATACCGGACTCCTCCGCATACACTGGAGGATCAACCAACACCGCGTATTCCCGCATCAGCCGACCATTAGGCCAGGTCACTTCAAGCAGGAAGTTGAGGTAGGGTTCCCGTAATGGCTCACGGGACGACACGTTCACCACCAGGCTGCCATCGCGGGCGGTGGTGACGCGAAAATCAAGTTTGGTAAGGAAATAGCTCCGGTCGATACCAACCCGTTCATAGGCCGAATCGGGAGCGATGTTTACGAATACATCACCAGGGTCGACGCCCTCGCTTTTACGCAGACTGATATCCGCGTCCAGAGGCTCATTCAGATAGGACTGTAATTCAATCTCACCCAGACCCAGGGCCTGTGCGACGCCAGAACCGAGCCCTCCCGCCAGAGCCAGAGCAACCGCAAGCTTGCGTACCTTCATGCTTTTTCCTTACCAGTCTCCGTTATTCGTTACTGTTTTCACAAACAGAATCGGACGAGGTTGGATGACTTCCGTCTTGATTACTATCGTTATTATGTAAAGTTTTTAATATTCAGCCCGGCAAGTATTGTTGATAAAACCTCTTTTATCAATCAATCAGCCGCAGTCCTTGTACCATTTTTTCATAAATGGTCGGGAACATATTGTTACCGAACGATGATCCGGTGGCCCCGAATAGCCAAAGTCTAGCCCACAAGAACCCAAACATGTACAAAACGCTTCCGAAAATAACAGGGGCGGAGGCGTATTTCAGCCTCCGCTCGATCAGTTCTCTGAAACCGGACACAGTTGGCATAATATTGCCCGCTGCGGGACTGTGTTACTGTTCCTGCAGTATGCGAAGCATCCGCCTAAGCGGTTCCGCCGCGCCCCACAGCAACTGATCACCCACAGTGAACGCTGAGATATACTCAGGCCCCATGGTCAGCTTCCGGATACGGCCGATGGGAACACTCAATGTACCCGTGACCTTCGCCGGGGTGAGCTCCCGAAGGGTGGCATCCCGCTCATTGGGAATCACCTTCACCCAGTCGTTGGCTTTGGCCAGGATGGACTCGATCTCGGAAACCGGAAGGTCCTTCTTCAATTTGATGGTCAAGGCCTGACTGTGGGAACGCATGGCACCGATACGAACGCAAATGCCGTCGATGGGAATCGGATTGCTGCTGCGGCCAAGAATCTTGTTGGTCTCGACGCCCGCTTTCCATTCTTCCTTGCTCATGCCGTTATCAAGCTGCTTGTCGATAAACGGAATCAGACTGCCTGCCAGCGGCACTTCAAAATGCTCGGTGGGAAAACCGTCCGAACGCATGGTTTCGGTTACCTTGCGATCGATATCGAGGATAGCCGAGGATGGGTCCGTCAGCTCGTCACTCACGCTGCCCTTCAGCTCGCCCATCTGGTTGAGCAGTTCCCGCATGTTCTGGGCACCGGAACCAGACGCCGCCTGATAGGTCATAGGCGATACCCATTCGATCAGGTCCTGCTCCAGCAGCCCGCCAAGGGCCAGCATCATCAGGCTGACAGTACAGTTACCACCAACGTAATCCTTCACGCCCTTCGCCAGGGCATCGTCAATCACGTTGCGGTTGACCGGATCAAGAACGATGACGGAATGATCGACCATCCGCAGCGTGGAAGCGGCGTCAATCCAGTACCCCTGCCATCCGGCATCACGGAGCTTCTGGTACACGGCACCGGTGTAATCCCCGCCCTGGCAGGTAACCACGACATCCAGCGTTTTCAGGGTATCGATATCGAAGGCATCCTGCAGCGCAGGCACACCTTCTTTACCTACATCCGGCGCAGGTTTTCCAGCCTGGGAAGTGGTAAAGAAGATCGGTTCGATATCTGCAAAATCGTTTTCTTCACGCATGCGCTGCATGAGGACAGAGCCCACCATACCGCGCCAGCCAATAAGTCCAACTCGCTTCATGTGCGACCTTTGAACCTCGTTTTATGCCCGCCCTCTACCTGTATCGCTGGCAGGGACAGGATGGATGATCCCGCGACAACCGCATCGCGTTGTCGTCGGGTCTCAAAAACTTGCCGGCCTCAGATTTCCGACCTCAGAGTGCCGCCAGAACGGCATCGCCCATCTCTCGGGTCGATACTTTCCGGCCATCAGCAGACATGATATCCGCTGTCCTCAGGCCCTGATCCAGCACTTTACTGACCGCAGCCTCTATCGCCTCGGCGGCCTTTTCCTCGCCAAGGCTGTATCGCAGCATCATTGCGCCACTGAGGATAGTAGCCAGCGGGTTGGCTATGCCCTTACCTGCAATATCGGGTGCGGACCCATGACAGGGCTCGTACATACCCTGCTTCTCGGAGTTCAGAGACGCAGAGGGCAACATCCCAATGGATCCCGTCAGCATAGCCGCTTCGTCAGAAAGAATATCACCAAACATGTTGCCAGTCACAATCACATCAAACTGTTTGGGTGCCCTGACCAGCTGCATGGCGGCGTTATCCACGTACATATGGGAGAGCTCAACATCCGGGTATTCTCGGCGCAGGTCTTCCATGATTTCCCGCCACAAAACAGTTACTTCCAGCACATTCGCCTTGTCGACAGAGCAGAGTTTCTTGCCACGCTGCTGGGCCGCTTCAAAGGCGACACGGCCAATACGACGAATTTCCGATTCCGTGTAGGCGTAAGTGTTGTAGCCCTGACGCTCTCCACTTTCCAGTTCACGCACGCCCCGAGGCTGGCCAAAATAGATGCCGCCGGTTAACTCCCGAACAATCATGATATCGAGGCCGGAGACCACCTCTGGTTTCAGAGAAGACGCAGACGCAAGCTGTGGGTACAGAATGGCCGGGCGCAGATTGGCAAACAACTCAAGGTTCGAGCGCAGGCCAAGCAGTCCCTTTTCAGGGCGACTGGCCATTGGGCGCTTGTCCCACTGGGGGCCGCCCACGGCGCCCAGCAGGATGGCATCTGCCTTACGAGCCTTGTCCAGGGTATCGTCTGGAAGTGGCGTATCTGTCTCGTCGATGGCTGCACCGCCAACCAGAGCGGACTCAAAATGCAGCTCCAGACCGAATTGCTCGTTTATCTTGCGCAGAACCTTTTCCGCTTCGGCGACAATTTCCGGGCCAATGCCATCGCCAGGGAGCATCAGGATAGATCGGGACATAATGATTCCTTGAAGGTCAATTTGTTTTGGGAATACAGGGCGAATCAGCGACCGGCATCAAATAACCAAGGCGCAGTCTTGCGTCTCGACGCTTCGTAGGCCGTTATGACCTCCGCGTCTTCAAGCGTGACACCGATATCATCCAGGCCGTTCAGCAGGCAATGTCGACGAAAATCATCAACCTCAAAGTTGAACGATTCGCCGGACGGCGTGGTAACGGTTTTGGCTTCGAGATCTATCGCCAGCTGGTATCCCTCTTCCGCCTCGGTTTCGTGAAACAGCCGGTCCACAATTTTCTCTTCTAAAACAATCGGCAACAAGCCATTCTTAAAACAGTTGTTATAGAAAATGTCGGCGAAACTGGGCGCAATAATAACGTGGAACCCATAGTCCTCAAGCGCCCAGGGGGCATGTTCGCGGCTGGAACCACAACCAAAGTTGCGCCGCGCCAGAAGCACGCTGGCATTCTTGTAGCGATCCTGATTAAGCATGAAGTCCGGATTGATAGGCCGCTGTGAGCAGTCCTGGTCCGGCTTGCCTTCATCCAGGTAACGCAGTTCGTCAAACAGGTTCGGCCCGAAGCCGGTACGCTTGATGGACTTCAGAAACTGCTTGGGAATGATCATGTCCGTATCCACATTGGACCGGTCCATGGGGGCAACAATGCCCTGGTGTTGCTTTAATGCTCGCATGGTGAGTCTCCTGTGGATCAGTTCATCATCTCGCGGACATCAACGAAGTGGCCGTTGATCGCCGCCGCCGCTGCCATCGCCGGGCTAACCAGATGGGTACGCCCGCCGAAGCCCTGACGGCCCTCGAAGTTACGATTGGAAGTGGAAGCGCAGTGCTCCCCCTGCCCCAACTTGTCGGCGTTCATGGCCAGACACATGGAGCAGCCCGGATCACGCCACTCAAGACCGGCTTCAATAAAGATCTTGTCCAGCCCTTCCTGTTCCGCCTGCACCTTAACCAGACCGGAACCGGGCACCACCATCGCCTGCTTGAGCGATGACGACACCTTCCGACCCTTCACGACCGCCGCTGCTTCACGAAGATCCTCAATACGGCTGTTGGTACAGGAGCCAATAAACACGCGATCCAGCTTGATCTCAGTGATCGGCATATTGGGCTTCAGGCCCATGTACTTCAAGGCACGAACAATCCCCTCACGCTTGATCGGATCGGCTTCCGCCTCCGGGTCTGGCACATTGCCGCCAACGCCGGCGACCATCTCGGGAGACGTCCCCCAGCTCACCTGCGGCATGATTTCGGAACCGTCGAGCTCAACAACCTTATCGAACACTGCATCGTCATCGCTGTGCAATGTCTTCCAGTATTCAATGGCTTTCTCGCGCATCTCGCCCTTAGGCGCAAACGGGCGATCCTTGACGTAATCAATGGTGGTCTGGTCAACCGCAACCATACCCACCCGCGCACCGGCCTCGATGGACATGTTGCAGATGGTCATTCGGGCCTCCATCGAGAGACCGCGAATCGCCTCACCGCCAAATTCAATGGCACATCCCGTTCCGCCAGCGGTTCCGATCTTGCCAATGATGGCGAGGACAACGTCTTTCCCGGTCACGCCGGGCCCAAGCTTGCCATTCACCTTCACCAGCATGTTTTTCATTTTCTGCTGAACCAGACACTGGGTGGCGAGCACGTGCTCGACCTCTGACGTGCCGATACCATGGGCCAGGCAGCCGAATGCACCGTGGGTGGAGGTGTGGGAATCGCCACAAACAATGCTCATGCCCGGCAGTGTCGCGCCCTGCTCTGGCCCGATCACATGCACGATGCCCTGGCGCTGGTCCTTGATCTTGAATTCCAGGATGCCGAACTCGTCGCAATTCTTGTCCAGGGTTTCCACCTGAATCCGCGATACCGGGTCAACAATGCCTTCAATGCCCCGGGCACGGTCGGTGGTGGGTACGTTGTGATCCGGCGTCGCAAGATTGGCGTCCAGCCGCCAGGGCTTACGCCCGGCCAGGCGAAGGCCTTCGAAGGCCTGCGGCGAGGTGACTTCGTGTAGCAGATGCCGGTCGATGTAAATCAGCGCGGAGCCGTCATCCCGCTGTTTGACGAGATGGTCGTCCCACAATTTGTCGTATAAGGTCTTGCCCGCCATGTTCTCTCTCACTCTCTGGGGGTTTCTGTTTTTTCAGTATGGCTCCATCTTAACGCCTAGTTCTGGATAACCTCAATTCATGTTTTTTATGTTGTGCATTCCAATTTAGAATATTAGGATTTGGTGGGACCTGCTTTAAAGCCGGGCCTGCATGCTGGGCGCGGGTCGCGTAGTGGCAATAGCCTCCCAAAACACGCCGTTAACCCATCCATGGGGGCT
>NZ_ABCP01000031.1 GCF_000170835.1 Marinobacter algicola DG893 | reverse complement strand
CAGGGATGTATTTACAGCGTGTCCCGGACGGGATGGCCCCACCACTGCGTACTCCCATATTTCCCGACAAGGTGGCATTGATGAAAGCAACCGTACCAGCCGCAATGATTACCGCACCAGGTTCTGGCCAGGGGAAATCCATGGTGACTGCAGCACTGGCGAGATTGCATAGAAATGCCGGACGAAAGGTACGGGTGTTCAAGCACGGCCCGGATTACCTGGATCCGATGGTGCTGGAAGTCGCATCCGGACAGCCGGTGTACCAGTTACATCCGTGGATGACGGGCGAGGACGAGTGTCGCTGGCGTCTGGTGGAAGCCGCGCAGGATGCCGACCTTATTCTGGTGGAAGGATCAATGGGATTGTTTGATGGTGACCCTTCCAGTGCGGACCTCGCCAAGCTGATGGGTATTCCCGCTCTGCCGGTCATTGATGCCCGCGGAATGGCTCAGACCTTTGGAGCGGTGGCTCTGGGGTTATCGAAATTCGACTCCGCGCTTCCGATTTATCAGGTGATTGCCAACCGCATCGGCAGCCCCCGCCATGGGGCTATGCTGCGGGAGAGCCTGCCTGAAGGCATCAGTCTGCTAGGGGCAATTCCCCGAAACGAGGCCATGAGTCTCCCAAACCGGCATCTTGGGTTGGTTCAGGCCGGCGAGTTGGGCGATCTGGAGCAGCGCCTGGACTCCGCTGCTGGCGTCCTTGCCGAAGCTGGGCTGGACGGCCTGCCGCTTCCCGTGACGCTGGAGGCTGCCCCCCCGGAGTCCCCGCCACCGTTGCTTGAGGGCGTTCGCATCGCCATTGCCCGGGACGCAGCGCTGAGTTTTATTTACCGCGCCAATCTGGACCTGTTGCAGGCGATGGGGGCAAAACTGTCTTTTTTCTCCCCGCTGACAGATTCAGCATTGCCAGACGCCGACGCCCTCTGGTTACCAGGCGGGTACCCGGAACTTCATGGTGCCACTCTGGCCGGTAACCGTCCGATGCTGGAGGCTATTCGCAACCACTACAGCGCCGGTAAACCCATGCTGGCCGAGTGTGGCGGGTTAATGACCTGTGTGGATGAACTGGCGGACCACGACGGAGAGATCCACAACCTGCTCGGAATTATCCCGGGTCGAGCCAGTATGGCCGGCCGCCTGCAGGCGCTGGGTCTGCAGAGCCTTAATGCCGAGCAAGGGCAGTTGCGGGGCCATACCTATCATCACTCGCGACTGGAAACTGACTGGCACCCGCTGGCCCGAACCCGCAAGGTTGCGGGTGCAGAGGCCGAGCCGGTGTATTGCCGGAACGGTCTGGTGGCCAGCTATTTCCACGGTTATTTTCCCTCCGCCCCGGAACTGGTGGCCGAAATTTTTCGCGGGCAAGCCATTCGCCCGCTTACTGACAAGGAGCCTGATCATGCGTGAACGCGCCAAAGACCCAGAACGCCATGCTCGCCGCATGGACGCAAAGCAGAAAATTATGCAGGAGCGCATCGCCCGAGCCCAGAAGGAGCAGGGTGTGTTGCTGGTGCTGACCGGCCCCGGCAAGGGCAAGAGCAGTTCCGGGTTTGGCATGGTGGCCCGGGCACTCGGCCATGGCATGAAGGTTGGCATTGTGCAATTCATCAAAGGCGCATTCAGCACCGGTGAAGAAGCGTTCTTCCGCGAATTGCCCAACGTGAGTTATCACGTGATGGGCCAGGGCTATACCTGGGATACCAAGAACCGGGAGCAGGACGTGGAGGCAGCCAATGCCGCCTGGGATGTGGCCGCCAACATGTTGAAAGACGACAGCTACGACCTGGTCCTGCTGGACGAACTCAACATCGCCCTGAAGTACGACTATATTGATCTCGACCGTGTTCTGGACGACCTCCAGGGCCGCCCGGAGATGCAGCATGTGGTAGTGACCGGTCGGTCGGCACCACAGGAACTGGTGGACCTGGCGGACACTGTCACGGAAATGGGCGTGGTGAAGCATGCCTTCAAGGACCAGGGTGTGAAAGCCCAGAAAGGTGTCGAGCTGTAACAGAGGCGGCTACCCATGACCACGTTGATGATACAGGGAACGACTTCCGATGCCGGCAAAACGACGGTCGTCGCCGCCCTGTGTCGGTGGCTGGCGCGGCAGGGTGTTTCCGTAGCGCCTTTCAAACCCCAGAACATGGCCCTGAACAGTGCGGTTACCGTCGACGGCGGTGAAATAGGCCGTTCCACGGCACTTCAGGCACTGGCCTGCGGGCTCGCCCCGCATAGCGATATGAATCCGGTGTTGCTCAAGCCCCAGAGTGACTGCGGTGCCCAGGTAATCCTGCGAGGCAAGGTTCACGGCAATATGGACGCTCTGGATTACCATGCCTACAAGGCCGAGGCGATGGCCTCTGTGATGGAGGCATGGCGTGACCTGAGTGCCCGCTATGACGTAATCATTGCCGAAGGGGCTGGTAGCCCCGCCGAGATCAACTTGCGTGCGAATGATATTGCCAACATGGGCTTCGCCGAAGCGGCCGATTGCCCAGTGCTCCTCGTCGGCGATATTGACAAGGGTGGTGTATTTGCCCAACTGGTGGGCACGCTTGAACTCATCACCGAGAGCGAACGAGCGCGCACGAAAGGCTTCGTTATCAACCGTTTTCGGGGCGATATTGCCTTGTTGAAGCCAGGCCTTGATTGGTTGGTCGAACGCACTGATAAAACCGTAGCTGGCGTATTGCCGTATTTGCACGGTCTGGTGATTGATGCAGAAGACAGCGTCGGCACCAGTGGCACCAGCGAGCCTGGTGCATTGAATGTGATCGTCCCGGTGTTGCCCCGCATCAGCAACCACAATGATTTCGACCCACTGCGTCTTCATCCTGGTGTCAATCTCCAGTTTATCGGTCCTGACCAGCCGATTCCGCCGGCGGATCTGATCCTGTTGCCGGGCAGCAAGAGCACCCGGCATGATCTTCAATGGCTGAGATCCCAGGGTTGGCCGGAGGCCATCCGGAAACACCTCCGTTACGGCGGCAAAGTGTTTGGCATCTGCGGCGGCTTCCAGATGATGGGCCGGGAGGTATCGGACCCGGACGGCCTGGAAGGAGATGCCGGCACCACGCTGGGCCTTGAATTGCTGAATATGACGACACGGATGGTTTCCGGAAAAACGCTGAAGGATGTTTCCGGAGAGTTAATACTTGGAATTGGAAGGGCGAGGTTCACGGGCTATGAGATGCACAACGGTGTTTCCCGCGGCCCCGCACTTGAGCGCCCAATGGCGACGCTGAATGGACAGCCTGAAGGCGCAGTGAGTGAAGACGATCAGATAATAGGTACCTATGTCCACGGTATTTTCGATCAGCCAGAAGCGGCCAGCGAAATACTGGAATGGGCGGGCTTGGGAACCCAACATCAGGCCGTAGACTACAAGGCACACCGTCTGGAGCAGCTGGATCGTCTGGCGGATCTCGTTGAAGAGTGTCTGGACACAGAGTTCCTGAAGCATCTGCTGGGACTCAATGGGCGGCATTTAGAGGCAAAGAATGACAGACAACAAAACTCACCAACCTGACCAGAATCGCCCCTTCAGTGATGAAGAAACGAGTGGGCTTTATCGTGCTATCCACGAGCGCCGTGACGTACGCTCGCAGTTTCTTCCTGATCCGATTCCCCCGGAGGTCCTTGCCCGACTGCTTGACGCAGCCCACCATGCGCCGTCCGTCGGTTTTATGCAGCCGTGGGATTTTCTCGTGATTGATAGCAAGGCTGTGCGCCGCGCGGTACTTGGCATTTTTGAGGAAGAGAACAAGAAAGCTGCGGAAAATTATGAAGGCGAGCGGAATGCGCAGTATAAAAACCTGAAGCTTCAGGGCATTCTGGAAAGCCCTGTCAATCTATGCATCACCTGCGACCGAAGCCGTGGAGGAACTCATGTGCTGGGGCGTAACTCAATTGTCGAAACGGACCTGTTCAGTACCTGCCTGGCTGTGCAGAACTTCTGGCTGGCAGCCAGGGCAGAGGGAATTGGTGTGGGCTGGGTCAGTATCCTGGATCAGGAAAAACTGGCGAAGACACTGAAACTTCCCGAACACGTGTATCCGTTGGCCTATCTGTGCCTGGGCTTCGTTAGTGAGTTTCTCGCCCAGCCTGAGCTTGAGAAGAAAGGGTGGCGCTCGCGTTTGCCCCTGTCCGACCTGGTGCATGGGAGCACCTGGGGAGCTCCCCTGACAGAGCAGGCGTTAGAAGCTGAGATCAGGAAAGGTTAAAGTAATGGTCAAGACGTCAGGTGAGGTTGTGTGATGAAAGTGGCTGATAAGGTGCGCTCGCCCTGTGTGAGTATTTGCGCCCTTGATGACAACGACATGTGTGTTGGGTGCCATCGCAGTGGTGATGAAATCACGCGGTGGTCCCAGATGAGCAATGAAGAGCGCCAGGAAGTGCTGCGCAAAGTGGCCGAGCGTGAAAGCAAATTTTTGATCTAGGTCGTTGACCTCCGATACCAGCAAGGCAGAAGCTTCCATGACTGACACAGTTCGTATTGGTACTCCGCTGAAAGACAATGCTTTCAGGGTTCTCTTTTGTGGCTCGGGAGAGCTGGGTAAGGAAGTTGTGATTGAACTCCAGCGCTTTGGTGTGGAGGTTATCGCAGTTGACCGTTACGCCAACGCTCCGGCCATGCAGGTTGCCCACCGGAGTCACGTTGTCGATATGCTCGATGGTGCTGCCTTACGCAGCATTATTGAAGCGGAAAAGCCGAACCTCATCGTGCCCGAGATTGAGGCGATTGCTACCCCGGAGTTGGTGAAGCTCGAGCAGGAAGGCTATCGGGTGATTCCCACCGCAAGAGCCGTCAATCTAACCATGAACCGGGAAGGTATCCGTCGCCTGGCCGCCGAAGAGCTCGGGCTTGCAACGTCGCCCTATCGATTTGCCGAGTCGAAAGAAGAGTATCTTGCGGCCGTCGAAGCCATCGGAATGCCTCTGGTGGTGAAGCCCGTTATGAGTTCCTCAGGAAAAGGGCAGAGCACGGTCAAGTCCGCCGATGATATTGAGGCCGCCTGGGATTATGCCCAGACCGGTGGTCGAGCCGGCAAGGGCAGGGTGATTGTCGAAGGGTTTGTGGATTTTGACTACGAAATTACCTTGCTAACCGTGAAACACCGCGACGGTATTTCATTCTGTGATCCTATTGGGCACCATCAGGAAGACGGTGATTACCGTGAGTCCTGGCAGCCGCAACCAATGAGTGACAAGGCGCTGGCCCGTTCAAAGGAAATTGCGGAAGCGGTTGCCAGTAACCTGGGTGGCTATGGAGTGTATGGTGTGGAGCTGTTCGTGAAAGGCGACGACGTATGGTTTTCCGAAGTGTCGCCACGTCCTCACGACACGGGGTTGGTGACCCTGGTTTCCCAGGATCTGTCGGAGTTTGCCTTGCACGCGCGCGCCATCCTCGGGTTGCCGATACCAGCGATCCGTCAACAGGGCCCGTCAGCCTCCGCAGTGATATTGCCAGAGGGCGATTCGGATGCGGTCGCCTATTCAGGGCTTGAAAAAGCGTTGGCTCAACCTGACATATTTCTTAGGCTCTTTGGGAAACCTGAATTGAAGGGGCGGCGGAGAATGGGTGTCGCCCTTGCGTCCGGCAGCTCAATAGCCGAGGCCAGGGAGAAAGCAGCCCAGGCAGCGGCCGCCGTGAAAACCGAGCTTTGACGATAAATCGTCAGGTTTCCTGAAAAAGTTATAACGAACCGTTGACAGTCCGAGTGAGCTCTGTAGAATACGCATCTCTTTCGAGGGGCACGCCGCTAAGGCGGGCCAGAAATTGAAAGACAACCGTTTGAATTAATTGAAGATTTCGAGTTTTAAAATTCTTCAGAAAGCGGTTGACAAGGCAGCGATTCGATGTAGAATACGCCACCTTGATCGGGCAAGCCCCGAACGCTCTTTAAAAAGTTAACCAAGTAATTCGTGTGGGCGCTGGCCGAGGTATTTCGGACACGAAATATCAGGACAGTGACTCGTCGAAATTGAGTTTTGTCTTGAGCAAGAATAGAGGATCTTCGGATTCTTGTATGATTTAAACTGAAGAGTTTGATCATGGCTCAGATTGAACGCTGGCGGCAGGCTTAACACATGCAAGTCGAGCGGTAACAGGGGGAGCTTGCTCCCCGCTGACGAGCGGCGGACGGGTGAGTAATGCATAGGAAACTGCCCAGTAGTGGGGGATAGCCCGGGGAAACCCGGATTAATACCGCATACGCCCTTTGGGGGAAAGCAGGGGATCTTCGGACCTTGCGCTATTGGATGTGCCTATGTCGGATTAGCTAGTTGGTGGGGTAAGAGCCTACCAAGGCGACGATCCGTAGCTGGTCTGAGAGGATGATCAGCCACATCGGGACTGAGACACGGCCCGAACTCCTACGGGAGGCAGCAGTGGGGAATATTGGACAATGGGGGCAACCCTGATCCAGCCATGCCGCGTGTGTGAAGAAGGCTTTCGGGTTGTAAAGCACTTTCAGTGAGGAGGAAAACCTTACGACTAATACTCGTGAGGCTTGACGTTACTCACAGAAGAAGCACCGGCTAACTCCGTGCCAGCAGCCGCGGTAATACGGAGGGTGCAAGCGTTAATCGGAATTACTGGGCGTAAAGCGCGCGTAGGTGGTTTGATAAGCGAGATGTGAAAGCCCCGGGCTCAACCTGGGAACGGCATTTCGAACTGTCAGGCTAGAGTATGGTAGAGGAGTGTGGAATTTCCTGTGTAGCGGTGAAATGCGTAGATATAGGAAGGAACACCAGTGGCGAAGGCGGCACTCTGGACCAATACTGACACTGAGGTGCGAAAGCGTGGGGAGCAAACAGGATTAGATACCCTGGTAGTCCACGCTGTAAACGATGTCTACTAGCCGTTGGGACTCTTGAAGTCTTAGTGGCGCAGCTAACGCACTAAGTAGACCGCCTGGGGAGTACGGCCGCAAGGTTAAAACTCAAATGAATTGACGGGGGCCCGCACAAGCGGTGGAGCATGTGGTTTAATTCGACGCAACGCGAAGAACCTTACCTGGCCTTGACATGCAGAGAACTTTCCAGAGATGGATTGGTGCCTTCGGGAACTCTGACACAGGTGCTGCATGGCCGTCGTCAGCTCGTGTCGTGAGATGTTGGGTTAAGTCCCGTAACGAGCGCAACCCCTATCCCTAGTTGCTAGCAGTTCGGCTGAGAACTCTAGGGAGACTGCCGGTGACAAACCGGAGGAAGGTGGGGATGACGTCAGGTCATCATGGCCCTTACGGCCAGGGCTACACACGTGCTACAATGGTGCGTACAGAGGGCTGCAAACCCGCGAGGGGGAGCTAATCTCACAAAACGCATCGTAGTCCGGATCGGAGTCTGCAACTCGACTCCGTGAAGTCGGAATCGCTAGTAATCGCGAATCAGAATGTCGCGGTGAATACGTTCCCGGGCCTTGTACACACCGCCCGTCACACCATGGGAGTGGATTGCACCAGAAGTGGTTAGTCTAACCTTCGGGAGGACGATCACCACGGTGTGGTTCATGACTGGGGTGAAGTCGTAACAAGGTAGCCGTAGGGGAACCTGCGGCTGGATCACCTCCTTAAACGAAGCCGAATGCTTCGGTCAGAGTCCACACGAATTACTTGGTTGGCTTAAGAAGAGAGCAAAGGGTCTATGCAGGCCCGACTTGGCTTGTTTGAGGACAAGCAAAACCGGGTCTGTAGCTCAGGTGGTTAGAGCGCACCCCTGATAAGGGTGAGGTCGGTGGTTCAAGTCCACCCAGACCCACCAGAATTTCGCTGCTCGTCGTTGTGTCCGGACTTGCATAGCAGGCTATGCGGCGCCCGAACACGCCTAGATCAGCAAAATTCTTGTAGATGGCTTTTAGGGGCTGTAGCTCAGTTGGGAGAGCGCCTGCCTTGCACGCAGGAGGTCAGCGGTTCGATCCCGCTCAGCTCCACCAATACCTGGACCGATCGATGAATGCCTGGCTTCGGTCAGTGTACAGAAACAAGTTTTTCAGTGTTATGACTCGAATAAGGGTTGTGGCTGAAGGCCTTCTTTCTGATCACTGGGTCAGATTTGCTCTTTAACAAATTGGACGAGATAGAACACGAGTGTATTTCTCTCATTATCTCCGAGAGGAATAGATTCAATGTGATAGCGATTTCAAGCGTTATCCGGTGTTGTCGTTGAAGTGGTTGTATATGACTTCGAGCGACTGTCTCTGAATCTCATCTCTGAATGAGAGGGTTGTGTTCACTTCGGTGGGGACGATGTTCTTGTTGAGTGTGAGGCACAGATCAGTTGTCTTGGGGTTATATAGTCAAGCAACTAAGCGCATACGGTGGATGCCTTGGCAGTCAGAGGCGATGAAAGACGTGGAAGCCTGCGATAAGGCTCGGGGAGCTGGCAAACAAGCTGTGATCCGGGCATCTCTGAATGGGGAAACCCACCGGTCTTCGGACCGGTACCGTACAGTGAATACATAGCTGTGCGGGGCGAACTCGGGGAACTGAAACATCTAAGTACCCGAAGGAAAAGAAATCAACCGAGATTCCCTCAGTAGCGGCGAGCGAACGGGGACCAGCCCTTAAGCTGGACAACTGGTAGGAGAAGGCCCTGGAAAGAGCCGCCATAGTGGGTGATAGCCCCGTATCCGAAACCTGAGTCCAGTGAAATCGAGTAGGACGGGACACGAGACATCCTGTCTGAACATGGGGGGACCATCCTCCAAGGCTAAATACTCCTGACTGACCGATAGTGAACCAGTACCGTGAGGGAAAGGCGAAAAG
Organism: Marinobacter algicola DG893; assembly: GCF_000170835.1. Classification (GTDB taxonomy): domain Bacteria; phylum Pseudomonadota; class Gammaproteobacteria; order Pseudomonadales; family Oleiphilaceae; genus Marinobacter; species Marinobacter algicola. The sequence goes on along the minus strand of NZ_ABCP01000031.1, from coordinate 34,082 downwards.
AACCCCTGTGAGGGGAGTGAAATAGATCCTGAAACCGTATGCGTACAAGCAGTCGGAGCGGACTTGTTCCGTGACGGCGTACCTTTTGTATAATGGGTCAGCGACTTATGTTCAGTGGCGAGGTTAACCGTTTAGGGGAGCCGTAGGGAAACCGAGTCTGAATAGGGCGATTTAGTCGCTGGGCATAGACCCGAAACCGGGCGATCTATCCATGAGCAGGTTGAAGGTTGAGTAACATCAACTGGAGGACCGAACCCACTGTCGTTGAAAAGCCAGGGGATGACTTGTGGATCGGAGTGAAAGGCTAATCAAGCCCGGAGATAGCTGGTTCTCCCCGAAAGCTATTTAGGTAGCGCCTCGGACGAATACCACAGGGGGTAGAGCACTGTTTCGGCTAGGGGGTCATCCCGACTTACCAACCCGATGCAAACTCCGAATACCTGTGAGTACTATCCGGGAGACACACGGTGGGTGCTAACGTCCATCGTGAAGAGGGAAACAACCCAGACCGCCAGCTAAGGTCCCCAAATACCAGTTAAGTGGGAAACGATGTGGGAAGGCTCAGACAGCTAGGAGGTTGGCTTAGAAGCAGCCATCCTTTAAAGAAAGCGTAATAGCTCACTAGTCGAGTCGGCCTGCGCGGAAGATGTAACGGGGCTCAAACTGGTTACCGAAGCTGCGGCTGTGCACGCAAGTGCACGGGGTAGGGGAGCGTTCTGTAAGCCTGCGAAGGTGTGTCGAGAGGCATGCTGGAGGTATCAGAAGTGCGAATGCTGACATGAGTAACGACAATGGGGGTGAAAAACCCCCACGCCGGAAGACCAAGGGTTCCTGCGCAACGCTAATCGGCGCAGGGTGAGTCGGCCCCTAAGGCGAGACCGAAAGGTGTAGTCGATGGGAAACGGATTAATATTTCCGTACCTTGGATAGCTGCGATGGAGAGACGGAGAAGGCTAGGTGAGCCGGGCGACGGTTGTCCCGGTTTAAGCATGTAGGCAGTGGGATTAGGCAAATCCGGTCCCACAATGCCGAGACGCGACGACGACTGCCCTTTAAGGGCGGGAAGTCATTGATGCCCTGCTTCCAGGAAAATCTTCTAAGCTTCAGGCTATTCGAGACCGTACCCCAAACCGACACAGGTGGTCAGGTAGAGAATACCAAGGCGCTTGAGAGAACTCGGGTAAAGGAACTAGGCAAAATGGTGCCGTAACTTCGGGAGAAGGCACGCCGGTGGTATGTGACGCCCTTCGCGGGTTGAGCAGAAGCCGGTCGAAGATACCAGGCCCCTGCGACTGTTTATTAAAAACACAGCACTGTGCAAACACGAAAGTGGACGTATACGGTGTGACGCCTGCCCGGTGCCGGAAGGTTAATTGATGGGGTTAGCGCTTGCGCGAAGCTCTTGATCGAAGCCCCGGTAAACGGCGGCCGTAACTATAACGGTCCTAAGGTAGCGAAATTCCTTGTCGGGTAAGTTCCGACCTGCACGAATGGCGTAACGATGGGGGCGCTGTCTCTACCCGAGACTCAGTGAAATTGAAATCGCCGTGAAGATGCGGTGTATCCGCGGCTAGACGGAAAGACCCCGTGAACCTTTACTATAGCTTCACAGTGAACTTTGAGCATGTTTGTGTAGGATAGCTGGGAGGCTTTGAAACCATCACGCCAGTGATGGTGGAGCCAACCTTGAAATACCAGCCTGACCTGTTTGAGGTTCTAACTTCGTCCCCTTATCGGGGATAAGGACACTGTGTGGTGGGTAGTTTGACTGGGGCGGTCTCCTCCCAAAGCGTAACGGAGGAGCACAAAGGTGGGCTAAGCATGGTCGGACATCATGCGGTTAGTGTAATGGCACAAGCCCGCTTAACTGCGAGACAGACACGTCGAGCAGGTACGAAAGTAGGTCATAGTGATCCGGTGGTTCTGTATGGAAGGGCCATCGCTCAACGGATAAAAGGTACTCCGGGGATAACAGGCTGATACCGCCCAAGAGTTCACATCGACGGCGGTGTTTGGCACCTCGATGTCGGCTCATCACATCCTGGGGCTGAAGCCGGTCCCAAGGGTATGGCTGTTCGCCATTTAAAGTGGTACGCGAGCTGGGTTTAGAACGTCGTGAGACAGTTCGGTCCCTATCTGCCGTGGACGTTGGAGATTTGAGGAAAGCTGCTCCTAGTACGAGAGGACCGGAGTGGACGAACCGCTGGTGTTCGGGTTGTGTCGCCAGACGCATTGCCCGGTAGCTATGTTCGGACAGGATAACCGCTGAAAGCATCTAAGCGGGAAGCCCCTTCCAAGATGAGATCTCCCTGGACCCTTGAGGTCCCTGAAGAGCCGTTCAAGACCAGGACGTTGATAGGTCGGGTGTGTAAGCGCTGCGAGGCGTTGAGCTAACCGATACTAATTGCTCGTGCGGCTTGACTATATAACACCCAAGACAATTGCGGATGACGCAAGAGCAGGCGAGAGCCACGCTCAAACGAAATCACCATCACACCGTTCTACCTCGTCCACCCAGTGATCAACCGTTTTGCCTGACGACCATAGCGGTCTGGAACCACCTGATCCCATCCCGAACTCAGCCGTGAAACAGACCAGCGCCGATGGTAGTGTGGCTTCTGCCCATGTGAGAGTAGGTCATCGTCAGGCTCTTAATACCAAAACCCCCGCGGCTTCGCCGACGGGGGTTTTTTATTGCCTGCTCACTTCCTCGAGTTCGACCAGACTACCCACGATTTCCTGCATAACGGCCAGTTGTCCGTTCAGGCTTTCAAGCAAGATCGACAGGTCTCTCAATTCCAGACTAAAGAAGAGAACGATACCTGCAAGGCCTGCGATACTGCCAATCGCCAGCCACTTCAGTCGGTTGCGCTGCCTATCAAGGCCTTCCTGATGCATGGCTTCCAATAGGGCAACACTTTTGCGCAGCTGCCTAAGTTCGTCGTGGGTTTCTTCATAGGCGATCTCCAGGGTGGCGAGCCGTCCTGTCAGTCGTCTTGTGTAGCTTTGTTCGAGAAGTTCGCCGGTGTTGTTTTCGATTGGTGACAGACTAGGGAAGGTGGAGGCATCAGTCAGGATAGCCTCGATAGTGGTAAGGAGTTGCTCCCGATCAACTTGTTTTCCAATCACACCGGCGGCACCACGGGCTTTGGCATCCTGACGATAACGCTCCGCGCTTTGCGATGTGTACATGAAAACCGGGATATGCCGTAGCTCAGAGTCTGCCTTGATCACGTCCAAGGCTTCCAAGCCGTTCATTCCGGGCAAGAGGTGGTCCAGGAAAACCAGATCGAAGGCCTCTTCACGTAACTGTGTGAGGCCTTCCTCGGCGCTGGCGACGCCTCTTGTGGTCAGGTCGGCGCGTTCCAGCAGGCGGGCCAGGATGATACGTGCCGTCGACGAATCATCGACAATTAATGCGTGACCTCGAGCCATTGTTTCCCTTCCTGAAGTATTGGCTGTGTTCCATCATGGCAGCCAGATCTCGAATACGCCACCGCTCAGCCGGCCATCATTGTGGAGCTTGATATATCCGTGGCGGTCACCGTTGCTATGAAGCTGGGCAACCGATGATGCGAAGAACAACCCAAGACCGGTGCTTCCATTGTTGAAGTTCAGGGATTTGAAGCTGGGAGTTCCATTGTGCTGCATGTTTTCCGGGTATCCGTTGCCGTCATCTTCCACGCCAATCACCAGAAACTCATCGTGCATCGCTGCTGTCAGTTTGATCATACTCTTGGTGTACCGGATGGCGTTGTTGATGGTGTTATTGAGTACGCCGGTCAGCAGGTCCTCATCGAAGAAGCCATTGATTTCATCGGATTCGATTGCCAGCTTGATCCCCATCCCCTCAAGAAGCGGTGTATGGCGAGCCATTTGCTGAGCCAGGAAGTCCGGAACGAAGTGTTCCTCAACATGGGCGGACAGGTTGTTTTCGCCAAGCCTGTAGATGCCCAGTAACTGCACCAGATCGTTGTGCATGCGTTCGGCTTCATATTGCAAGGTGTTGAAACGTGCAGAGTCGCCGACGGTCTCTGCCTGCTCCTGACGAAGTTCATCCAGGGAGTTCAGCAACATGCCCAGCGAATTTTTCATGTCGTGGACGGCAGACGCCAACACCATTGAAAAGTCGATGCTCTGTGTACTTTGGGGGTGGCTCAACTGCTCATGATCATTGGTGGTCATGACATCATTCCCTCCAGTTTCTTGCGCAAAGAGATCAGGCGTCGGTGTTGGCGATGCTGCTCTGGCAGATCAACGAGTTTTTCCAGGCATCTTTCACAGCGTTTCAAGAGCTCACGATCACCCGTCGTATCCTGATGTTGCTTCATCAATACCTGTACCAGGTTCAAGTTGAGAGCCGCGTGGGAGGGCACGATATCCAGTGCCCGGTTGAATGTGGTCACGGCCTCTTCCAGATTGCCTGCTTCGAACGCCTTGATGCCATCACGGTTCAGCGACCGGGCTTGAAGCTTTTGTCGGAAGCCCACCGGTTCATCGAGCAAACTCTCGATTTTCTGCAATAGCAGAGGGTTGTCACTGCAACGAATGGCAAGGGCATTGAGCAGGCCCTTGGCGTCTTTCTCCCGGCCCAGGCGGAACAGCGTCTTGGCGTAGTCAAGGCAGGCGTCGGGATGCATCAGATCAGGATCGAGTTCGTCCGCAATGCTGTCCAGAGCGCTTTGGGCTTCATTCATTCGGTCCTGGCCGGCATGAACCCGGGACTGGATAATTCGGCTCCTCAGCTTGATATCCTCTTGCCCGGCAAACCGCTTTTCCATGCGTCGGAGTATGGTCAGAGCTTCGTCCGCGTGGGCAGCGGCCTCACTTGACGAATCCCCTTCGCTGAGATCAGACAGTGACTGGCCCAATGCAAGATAGTGTTCGGAGTTGTCGTGTATTGAGTAGGTGCCAAGGCTGACGGTTTGTCGCCAGGCTTTGGACGCTGTTGGCATGTCCTGATTGGACGAGGCAAGGGTGGCCAGGTGTTTGTGTCGTAGCAGCGCGTTGGGGGAGTGCTCTGCCGCCTTCTCAAGAATCTGTTGGGCCTGGGTGGGCCGGCCCTGTTTTTCGAGAGCCTCGGCAAGAAGGTCATACGCTTCCATGTAATCCGGATGTTGTGACACCAGCTCTTTCAGGGTTGCTGCCGCGTCATCGTAGTTCTGGTTGGCGATCAGGATTTTGCCACGACCAAGCCTTGCCCAGGAAAGATCGCGCTGGCTCAGTACGTCGTCATGGATCTTCAGGGCGTGGCTGAAGTCTCCAACCTGGTAATAGAGGTCGGCCAGCGTTTTCATCAGCCAGGTCTTGTAGCGGGGCTGTGAGGGTAGCGTCTGCAGGCAGAGAGAAATGGCTTCGGGGAAATTTTCCCGATCGATCTCCCGGTTGATGGGGAGCAGGGCATTGCGTTGTGCGATAAGGCCACCCAATCGCTTTTCAAGCATGGCGCGGTTGATAGGCTTGGTGAGGTAGCCGTCAGGTTGGTATTCCCGGGCGCCCATTACCATTTCCTTGGAGGTTTCGGCGGTCACCATCAGAAACAGCGAAGAACGTTTCAGGAGCTTCTTGTGCCGGAGCTCCTCGAGTATATGTTGGCCGTTCTTGCCTTCACCCAGGTTGTAGTCGCAAAGCACCACGTCTACATGGTTATAGGCACAGTATTGGACGGCAGCGGAGGCGTTGGCGACCGATTCAATCTTGTCGGCGCCGCAATTCCGCAATATTTGCCGCATGGACAATCTAAAATTCTCGAAGTCGTCGACGACCAGGTAACTGAGTTTCCCGAAGCTGGCACCGATGGCGTTGGTAGTGGGTTCGGTCATGACCGTTTCTGTTTCAGCAACTTGTTAACCAGTGCTCGTAATGCCGCTGGCTTTACCGGCTTATAAAGGATCTGATATCCCCTGCTGATCGCATCCTCCCTGACGTCGGGAGCCATATAGCCGGTAATGAGTATGCCAGGTATATCATTGCTGATCTCGTCCCTCAATGAATCCATGGCATCGAGCCCATTCCGGTTATCGTCCAGTTGGTAGTCGGCCAATATGATGTCCGGTTTCGTGCCGTTCAGCTTGTCCCGAGCATCCTCCAGGCTTTCCGCGGTCGTCACGTCACAGTGCCAGTTGTCCAGCAGGGCACTCATGCCATGGAGGATGGCCGGATCATTGTCGATACAGACCACGTGAAGGCCTCCCAGGCTTGATACGCGCCGCGAGGCGGGTGCATGTTTGGTGGTGTTCTGATCGCTGCGCTCGGCCGGCGCAACTGGCACGGTGATGCTGAATACGCTGCCGAGTCCCTGAACCGACTGCACGTTCACCGGGTGATTCAGCATGCCACAGATGCGGTCGACAATCGCGAGCCCGAGACCAAGGCCCTTTTTGTCCCGGCCCTGCTGAAAACGACGGAATTCCTCGAAGATGTGAGTAAGCTGGTCTTCCGGAATACCCGGCCCGGTATCCCATACCTCAATGCGGATATACCCCTTCAGGCGCCGACAGCCCAGCAGGATTTTCCCGCTTGGGGTGTAACGAATGGCGTTGGAAAGAAAATTCTGGATCACGCGCCGCAGCAGTTTCGAGTCTGACCGCACCCAGGCGCTGCTTGGGACGACATGAAGATCCAGGCCCTGGTCTTTTGCGATGGCTGAGAAGTCGGTTGCCAGGTGCCGCATGATTTCGTTGACCGGAAACACACCGATATCCGGTTCCAGTGCACCGGCGTCCAGCTTCGAGATGTCCAATAGGGTGCTGATGATTTCTTCGGCGGCGCCCAGCGAGCTGTCAATGTGGTCCACCAGTTCGGTCATTTCAGGGTCCCTGGCTTTTCCCGCCAGAGCGGACGTGAACAGCCGCGCGGCATTCAGGGGTTGGAGAAGGTCATGGCTTGCTGACGCCAGAAAGCGGGTTTTGCTCTGGTTGGCCTGTTCAGCCACGGATTTTGCCTTGAGCATCTGCTCGTTAATCACCTGAAGCTCCTGGGTGCGTTCCTTGACGCGCTGCTCCAGGTAGATATTGGTTTCTTTCAGAGCCTGCTCGGTCCTCCGCATTGCGGTGATGTCCTGGAAGGTGGTTACGTAACCACCACCGGGAATCGGGCTGCCGTCAATCCTCAGTACAGTGCCGTCCGGGCGTTGACGCTCGTAGGACATCGGCCGACCCTCGCGCATGCTGGCGCAGCGATCAGCAATGACCTCGTCGATTCGTCTCGCTGGCAGATTGGCACTGGTCAGGTTGTACCGCATCAGGTCCTCCACCGGCCGGCCGACCCTGACGAAGCCTTTCGGGTAGCTGAATTGCTCCAGGTAGCGATGGTTCCACACCACCAACTGTTGTTGATGGTTGACGACGGAAACGCCCAGGCTGATGTTCTCTATTGCCGATTGCAGCAATTCCCGGCTGAAGGTCATGGCTTGCGAGGCTTCGTCGACGATGCTGACAACGTCCTCTATCTGCATGTCCCGCCCGGTAAGCGTGGACTCCAGTACCACACGAGCCGTGGACGCCCCGATCACTGACGCCAGTTGCCGCTCAATGAATTTCATCAGGTGTGACGAAGCCGGCCTATGAGGGTGCAGGCGAATGGCATTGCGCCGCTCGTAGTTGCGGAAGATGGCTTCGGCCCGCTCTTCCCCCATGAAACGGTCGGAGATTGCCTGCAGGTCAGAGGTCATGATCTCGCCCTGCCAGCTCTGTTGCTGCGGCGTCTCCGCTCTCGGTTGGGGATCGTGGAAGAACGAGGCGATCTGGATCTTTTCCCGCACCCGTTGTCGGGTCAGCATGGAGAGAACGATGTAGGTAACGGTGTTGATGCCCAGGCTCCAGATAATACCGTGGCTGGTCTGATCAAGTTCAGAACCGAAAAGTGCCGTGGGCCTTGTCCAGCTAATACCCCAAACGCCATGATCAATCAGGGTATCGCTCAACCAGCCGGTGGATGCCAGGGCGGGCAACAGCAGGGTATAGCACCACATCAGGAAACCGAGGCCAAGGCCCCAGACAGCGCCGGTATGGTTGCCCTTGCGCCAGAGAATACCGCCGACCAGTGCCGGCCCGAACTGGGCCGCTGCGGCGAATGAGAGCAGCCCAAAGGCTGTGAGACTGTAATCTGCACCTGCCATGCGATAGAAACCGTAGGCAGTGAGCAACACCACGAAGATAGCAACCCGTCGAATGCTGAGTAGCAGGTAGCTGAGATCCGAGCGTTTGTTCATGCGTGGGCGGAAGAACTTCAGCAGCGCCGGCATGATGATTTCGTTGCTGACCATGGTTGCGATGGCGACTGAACAGACGATGACCATTGCTGCAGCCGCTGATCCACCGCCCAGAAATGCCAGGATGGCGAGCCATTGCTCCCCGGCCAGAATTGGCAGGTTCAGGATCAGAATGTCGGGATCGGATGCGCTGGCCTCCGGGGATAACAAGCCAGCGGCTGCAATAGGTAGGACAAAGGCGCTGGCGATAATCAGGTAAATCGGCATCGCCCAGCGGGCGGTTTCAAAATCCCGGTGGTCGGTGTTCTCCACCACCATGACGTGAAATTGTCGCGGCAGGCAGATGATGGCCAGCATCGCCACCAGGGTCTGAGTAATGAAGGCCGGAGCCTCAATACTGTCGGTGGTCAGGGTGCCAACCAGTCCAGCATCGCGGACGTTGCTCCAAAGATCTCCGAACCCGCCGTAAAGCCCCCAACCTACGAACAGCCCAACCGCCACGAACGCGACGATCTTTATGAGCGATTCAAAAGCAATAGCCTGGATCATGCCCCGGTGGTGCTCGGTGGATTCGAGATGGCGGGTACCGAAGAGCACGGTAAACACGGCAAGCACAAGAGTAATGTACCAGGCGGAATCGTTCCATGCGGCGGGGCTTAGTTCGGTATACGACGTGCCTGAATCGGAAAGTACATTGAAACCCATGGAGATTGCTTTGAGCTGAAGCGCTATGTAGGGAACGCTGCCAACAAGCGCAAACACAGCAACCATTGCGGCAAGGGACTGAGACTTGCCATAGCGGGAGGCAATAAAGTCTGCAATGGAGGTGCTGTTATTGCGTTTGCTGATAAAAATAATTCGGCGAAGAAGAGGCGCGCCAAACACGAAAACCAGCAGTGGGCCCAAGTAGATGGGCAGGAACCCCAGACCCTCCTGGGTTGCGCGGCCTACGGCGCCATAGAAGGTCCAGGACGTGAAATAAACCGCGAGGGATAGAGCATAGATATGGGTTCTGGCCCATCGCCGCCGGTACAGCCCGGGATGCCTGTCGCCGGCCCAGGCAATAATAAAAAGAATCGAAATGTAGGTGATGGAAATTAAAACCAGCAACCAGGCACTAATCATAATTCGCTCTTTTTATTCTACCCGGGGTTCTCGGGGGCGGTTGGGGTTATCGTCACTCGCCGCAAACGGTATTCAACAGTTTGTCCTGCAGGCCCAATTTTTTCATGTTATCAAGCCTTGGGGTTCCGTCTGAACCCAGCGGTACAAGTTCGCGGGTATTACAGTTAAGTATATGAACCCGATGGGAGACAGCGTCGGTCATTTTTTGTTCGAACCGATACAGGGTGAATCGCACTACATTTGAGTTTGAGGCAGTTTCACTGATGCTTTTGGTATCCACTGTCGAGAAAGCGTTGATGTAAGGGAAGAAAAACGTCCATGGGCGCCAGAGTATGCCGTTACTCTCCGTATCCACAATGACAGCCTCTTCGGGCATCAGGGACTGTTTCTGTTCAAACCAGGTGTACTCGGTATAAATGAGATACCCCAGCATGCCGGCTCCGGCAAATACCGGGATGATCCACTTTGGCGCCAGGTTACGGGTCGCGGCCCGAATACCAAGTGCAATACCTGCGGCGCCCAGGCCGCAAAAGGCGGTAGCGACAAACGTCCAGAACATAAAAAGGGTTTCCTTAAAAAAGAACGGGCTCCCTCTCAGAGGAAGCCCGTTCATCATCAACCTTCTAATTCATTCAATGAATCAGGCTGATTCGTTGCTTAGTGGTCGTGAGCCTGACTCGCACCACGTGGGTAGCGGACGCTTTCAACCAGTTCCTGAATCTCAACGGGCGGTTCTTCAGTTGCGTTGGACACAATGAAGGCTACCGCAAAGTTGACGATAGCACCAATGGCACCGATAGACAGCGGCGAAATGCCCAGAACCCAGTTTTCCGGAGTGTCTGCCAGATTATTGGTGCCTGGAATGAACAGCCAGCCTTTGTACACAAAAATGTACGAGAGGGTAAAGGCCAGGCCGGTCAGCATACCGGCGATCGCGCCAACATTGTTAACCCGCTTTGAGAAGATACCCATCATCAGTGCCGGGAACAGCGAGGCTGCCGCAATACCGAACGCCAATGCCACTACCTGTGCTGCGAACCCCGGGGGATTGGCGCCAAGATAGGTGGCTACCACTATGGCAACGGCCATGGAAATACGGGCGGCCATCAACTCGCCTTTCTCCGTGATATTGGGGTTAATCGAGCCTTTGATCAGGTCGTGACTGACTGCCGACGATATCGCTAGCAACAGACCGGCCGCCGTCGACAGGGCTGCTGCCAGACCACCGGCAGCGATCAGGCCGATAACCCATCCTGGCAGGTTGGCGATTTCCGGGTTGGCCAGTACCAGGATATCCCGGTTAACGACAAGCTCGTTGCCTTCCCAGCCACGAGACTGAGCCGTGCTTTCAAATTCTGGCGAGTCGTTGTACAGCTGGATACGACCGTCTTCGTTCTTGTCGGTGAACTGAATCAGTCCGGTTACTTCCCACTCTCTGATCCAGTTAGGACGCTCATCGTACTGGATCGGCTCTGCTTGTGTGCCTTCCGGGTAGATGGTCGTCATCAGGTTCAAACGAGCCATAGAAGCAACGGCAGGCGCAGTCAGGTAAAGCAGGGCGATGAAAACAAGCGCCCAGCCTGCAGACCAGCGTGCATCAGCCACTTTTGGCACAGTGAAGAACCGGATAATAACGTGGGGCAGGCCAGCGGTACCGATCATCAGGGTCAGGGTGAACAGAACCATGTTCAGTTTGTTGTCCACATCAGCAGTGTACTCGTTGAAGCCGAGATCCGTGATGACCTGATTCAGTTTGTCCAGAATTGGCATGCCGGAATCCACGTGAGTGGAAAACAGACCAAGTGGAGGCAGGGCGTTACCGGTCAACTGCAGGGAGATGAAGACAGCAGGAATGGTGTACGCAGTAATCAGTACGCAGTACTGAGCAACCTGAGTGTAGGTAATACCTTTCATGCCGCCGAGCACGGCGTAAACAAATACCACGATGGCAGCGATAATCAGACCCATGGTGGCGTCTACTTCCAGGAAGCGAGAGAAGGCTACGCCGGCACCAGCCATTTGACCGATAACGTAGGTCACGGACGCTACAATCAGACAGATAACCGCTACAAGGCGGGCATTCTTGCTGTAGAAGCGGTCACCGATAAACTCGGGAACCGTAAACTTGCCGAACTTACGCAGGTAAGGTGCAAGAAGCATGGCCAGCAGAACGTAGCCGCCAGTCCAGCCCATAAGGAACGTAGAGTTGGCATAACCACCGGCGGCAATCAGGCCCGCCATGGAAATGAAGGATGCCGCAGACATCCAGTCAGCACCGATCGCCGCACCGTTGGTGATCGGGTGAACACCGCCGCCGGCAACGTAGAAGTCACTGGTGCTACCGGCCTTCGCCCAAATGGCGATACCGATATAGAGGGCGAATGAGCCGCCCACAAATAATAGGTTAATGGCAAATTGACTCATTCGAACTTACTCCTCATGCACGTCAAATTTTTCATCGAGCTTGTTCATCCGCCAGGCGTAATGGAAGATCAACGCGATGAAAGTAAGGATCGAACCCTGCTGGGCAAACCAGAAGCCCAGGTCGGTTCCGCCAATGGGAATTCCGGCAAGCATGGGGCGAAGCAGTATCGCAAACCCATAAGACACGAGGGCCCAGACAATGAGGCTCCCGAATATAAGGCGTAAGTTTGCCTTCCAGTAGTTCACAGCATCGTAGTCATGACCTGACATAGGATCACTCCTGTGTTGTTGTTGTGGAGGTTGGGTGGGTTTTCTGTGAAGTGTTGGTTGTAGAGAAATTATTATTCATATAGTTCTTCTCCGACGTGATGTCCTAATCGACTTTACCCGTCAAGGGATAGATAGATATTGGCAAAAGGTCTAATTCTCAGTGATTTGTGGAATAAAACGTCAGCAAACGCGACACAGTTCCGGGGGCTTTAGCCTTGCCGATGGATGTTCTTCAGTTGTCGGTAGTACTTCAGTTTGTCATTGAAGTCACGCAAGCTGACGACACCGTTTTTTTGTGCCTTATTGATGACTGCGAGGGTTAACTCAGCGGTCACCATGGCATCGGCAGCGGCATGATGGCGGGCGCTGACTTCGAGGTCGAAAAAATCGGCCCAGTTGTCCAGTCCTTTGCCACCGGTTTTGGAGTTGGGGTAGTAGGCAGGAAGCATTTCGGCGACATCGAGCCAGGTGTGGGGCTGGGTGTATCCCAGTGTTTGCTTTAGGGCCTTTTCGAGGAATTTCTGGTCAAAGGCCGAATGGTAGGCAAGGATAGGGTCGCCGTTCATCCATTCCAGCAGATGGAGCAATGCGTCTTCCGTCTCATGCCCCTGGGTTAGGGCTTCCGGTCCGATACCGTGGATGAGTACTGTCTCGCTGATATCCAGCTCCGGGCGGCGCAGGATCAGATCAAACTGGTCGCTCAGATCAATGGCGTTGTGTCGGATGGCGACCGCGCCAATGGCGATGACATTGTCTTTTGCCGGGTTAAGACCCGTGGTTTCCAGATCAAGTACGATCAGCCGGCAGTCTGACAAGCGCTGGTCTCCAGCGGTTTTTGGCGTTGGCAAGTGTTCACGGTCGTGACCACCGGTGCTGCCGGCCTTGCGCCGTTCGATCCAGTCTTTGATCTGCTCCAGCATAACAGTTGACCCGGTTTTCAGAGTTGGTAGGTGATTTCCAGTTTCTGTTGCAGGCGTTGTGCCTGGCGGAAGGATTCGCGAAGAATCCGGCGGTCCAGCGGGTTAAGGTCGTCCGGGTTTATATAATTGGACAGGGGGTCGCCCCGGTCCAGCATCTCCTGGTGGGCCCTCATCCGAATAGCCTGTATCAGGCTGTAGGCCTCCTGCCAGGCGTTGGCGTCTTTGGTGTCAAAGACACCTTTTATAGCTAGTTGTTGCATGCGCTCCAATGTGTTGGCGGTGCCAACACTATTGGCGAGAGCAAACACCCGCACGGCTTCCACAAAAGGAGCAAGTCCCTGGCGCTTCAGGTCCAGTGTGTTTTTCTTACCATCCGGGGCATAACGGAAGTTGCGGAACATGGTCAGGGGAGGTTTGCGGGTAATGGCGTTGCCCGCCAGCATCTTCTGGAACAGGTCATTCTTGCGTATGCGTGTGAGCACTTTATCCAGCAACGCTTCCAGTGGTTCCATCGGCCCGAATACCGCTCGCATGTCGAGGAAAATGGATGAGTACACCAGATTCTGAGGGGTTGAGGCATCAATAAAACGGGCAAACCAGTCATCCCACTCCCTGCCGCTAAGGCACAGTTTGGGATTGCTGGCCATGATATTACCCTTGCAGAGGGTAAAGCCGCATTCGGCCAGTTCCTCGTTGACGGTTTCTGCAAAGGGCAACAGTTTCTCCCTGACCTGTTGTTCGGTCATCCCCTCAGGTGTCTGGAACAGAATGCCGTTATCCTGATCCGTTAGCAGGGTTTGTTCCTGCCGGCCTTCACTTCCAAATGTCAGCCAGGTGAAAGGGATGCCAGGATCGTTCTTCTTGATGTTCAGTTCCAGGACCCGTCTTACGGTGACATCATTCAAGGTGGTAATGATTTTTACCACCTGGCCGGAATCGGCGCCATGAGCGAGCATGGCGTCCACCAGCCGGGACACATCCTTGCGGAGGCTCACCAGGGTGCGGAGATGGCTGGCAGTACCAATGGTCCTGGCAAGGTTGACCAGATCAACCCGCTGAAGTGAAAACAGATCACGCTCGGATACCATGCCAATCAGTCGGTGGTCGTCATCCACCACGCAGATGTGGGCGAAGTGATGCTCTGCCATCAGCATGGCGGCTTCAAATGCATCTGCGTTGGCCGTCAGGCAGCAGGGGTTCCTGGTCATGACCTGGCCGATGGGCGTATCAAGGGGGCCTTTCTCCTCAGCCACCATGGTGCGCAGGTCCCTAAGGGTGAATATGCCCGTGGGATGCCGTTTGTCATCGGTAATCACGATGCTACCGACACTGTTCTCGTGCATGCGCGCAACCGCTTTGCGGACCGGCAGGTCTGGTGAACAGACGATAGGGTTACGAATCGCATAGCGTTCCAGTGGGGTATCCAGCGAGTTACTGGAACCAATGGAGGCCATGGCGCCGGTTTGTATGCGCTGGTTCACCTGATCGAGCAGGCTACTGACACCGCGCAGGCAGAAATCGCGAAAGGGGTCACTCTGCGAGAACAGCATGACAAAGGTATCGTGTTCAATGCTCAGGCAGAAGGTGTCTCCGGAGGCACGATGCAGAGTGCGGGTGGGGCGTTCACCAATCAGTGCGGCCAATGGAAAACATTCGCCCTGGCTTATTTCAAACGTGGTTTCGGTTTCTCCGTCCTTGTCTCGCTCCCGTTCGCCGCGAATGCGGCCCTGTTTGACCACGTAGAACCGTTGAACCGGGCCATCATCAGGTGACAGTACCACATCGCCATCGGCGTAGAATCTCAGCGAGGCGTGCTCGGCATAATGGGCCAGATGTGCATCGTCCATGTTTGAAAAAGGCGAATGCTCCCGCAGAAATGCCATGATGGCACGGGTATTCTGAGGACGGGCACTGTCTTGCGATGAGGCAGTCATAATCGCGGTCCGTTGTCGTGCTTATGAGCCTGAAGTGTAGACCAACGGTCTATCTACCGGCCCTGCGATGTTTGTCTGAGCGCGGGCCAGCCCCAGCCCGGCGGTGGGTAGGGCGAGGGGCCTCCTTTATGATGGGTGAGCCGGGTGGTAAAGTCCATGCAACTTCGACCGTAAATGATATCGCCATGACAACCAAAGATGAGCGCCTGAGCTTCCTGGAGGAAATGAAGGATGTCCGCCGTATCCGGAAGCCGAACAAAGCCGATGTTAAAGCCCCAAAGGATCTGACCCCAGGGCACCTTGAGCGTCAGCGGTCCGCCATAGATCAGCCGCACAGAGACTGCAATCCACTGACGGCGGATATGGTTGAGCCTCTGACAGCGCACGATGTTCTCTGTTGGCAACGGCCCGGAATACAGCATGGCGTATTCCGTAAGCTCCGTCTTGGGCAATACCCGATCGAAGCGCGCCTGGATCTGCACCGGATGACCGTTGAAGAAGCGCGTCGGGATGTATTCGGCTTCATTAATGATTGCGTGCGCTATGGACTTCGATCCGTCATTATTCTCCACGGCAAGGGAGAGCGTAACCCCGACGGTATCGCCCAGCTCAAGAGCCATCTGGCCAAATGGCTGCCAGAGTTGGAAGATGTGCTGGCGTTTCATTCGGCCCAGAAGCGCCATGGCGGCACCGGCGCCGTCTATGTCATGGTCCGCAAGGGCGACCGCGACAAACAGCGTAACCGTGAGATTCACGGATCCTGACTATTCACCAACGCCGATAAGATCGGTTTGGAGGTAAGTGTGAAGCAACTGATGTTGGTACTTTTTGTAGTAGCGGCACTGGCCGGATGTAAAGACCGGGTTATGTGGAATGACAACGGCAAGGTGGAAGAGGCAACAACCGACCGCGAGGTCTGGGACTCCCAGGGTAAAATGGAAACCGGCGAACGGAAGATCTGGACGGATAAGGACGGCAACGACGTCATCAAATAAGAACGCTCAGCGTTCATAATAATAAAACTCAGCCGGGGCCAGTGCTCTGGGCAGCAGGGGAGAGTACAACCATGGCCGTGAGCCTTACCGTTAATGGCCGGGAGCGGATGCTCGACATAGACAGCGATACTCCGCTGTTGTGGGTGATCCGTGATGAACTCGGACTGAAAGGTACCAAATTTGGATGCGGCATGGGGCTCTGCGGCGCCTGTACCGTGCACCTGAACGGGCATCCGGTGCGTTCCTGTTCCACCCCGGTAGAATTGGCCGATGGTGGGGATGTGAAGACCATCGAAGGTCTGTCGCAGGATGGAAATCTGCATCCCTTGCAAAAGGCATGGGTCGAACATGGTGTGCCCCAGTGCGGCTACTGCCAGTCCGGCCAGATCATGAGCGCTGCGCACCTGTTGCAGCACAACGACGCGCCCTCTCGCGATGATATCGTCGCAGCCTTGAGTGGAAACCTTTGCCGCTGCGGTACCTATTCCCGCATTGTCGCGGCGGTTGAGTCGGTTGTGGGTGATGACGCTGCCCGACCGGATCGGGAGGAGGCGTGATATGTCCATGAATCGACGCGATTTCCTTAAGGTAACAGCAGGCTCCTCTGGCGGATTGGTCCTGTCCCTGTCGCTTCCGGGCTGCGCTGGTATCCAGACCGGTTATGATGAACTGGATGGTAGCTGGACACCGGATGCCTGGCTGGAGCTGACTACCGATGATCAGGTCTACTTCACCCTGGCGCGTGTTGAAATGGGGCAGGGAACCTACACTGGCCTGACCACCCTCATTGCGGAAGAACTCGGGGTGACGCCAGCCTCCATCAAACCGCGATTTGCCCCTGCGGCCCCGAAGTACCGAAACCCTCTCTACAACCTGCAATTGACCGGCGGCAGCACCAGTCTGGCGACCAGTTGGCAACCGTTACGGGTGGCGGGAGCCTCTGCCCGCATGATGCTGATTGCCGCTGCAGCCAGTGTCTGGGAAATCAGCCCCACTGAGTGCCGGGCGGTCGAAGGCAGGGTGGTGCATCCGAACGGACGCGACAACCTGGCTTACGGTCGATTGGTGGAGCTGGCGGCAAAGCAGCCGGTGCCGAAGGCTCCGTCACTCAAACCCCGTGAAGAGTGGAAGTACATCGGCAAGGAACGGGGGCGTCTGGATGCTGAAGCCAAGTCCACTGGCGCGCCAGTCTACGGCATTGATGTCGAACTGGACGGCATGGTGTATGCGGTTGTATCCCGCCCTGCGCGTTATGGCGCCAGGGTAAAATCCTACGATGACACCGCTGCTCGCCAGTTACCGGGCGTGCTGGACGTGTTTGAAATTGATCGTGGCGTGGCGGTTGTGGCGGATAAATACTGGCGGGCCCGTAAGGCCCAGGATGCCCTGACGATCGAATGGGATAACGACGGCGCGTTGGATGCGTCCTCCGATCAGGTGTTCTCCTCTTACCACAAAGCCGCCGATGAAGATCCGGGGGAAAGCGAGCGCAGCGAAGGTGATTTTGATGACGCACAGCAAGGTGCGGAACGCGTGCTGGAGGCCAGTTACGAGCAGCCTTACCTTGCACACGCGACGCTGGAGCCGATGAATGCCACGGCGTGGTATCGGGACGGCGCCATTGACGTCTGGGCACCGACTCAGGCACCCGATCTTGGTCGGATCGCGGCTGCGAGGGTGACGGACCTCTCGCCCGACGAGGTGACCATTCATACCACCTTCCTCGGCGGCGGTTTTGGGCGACGCCTGACCAATGATTACATCGAGGAAGCGGCGTCTGTCGCGTACCGTATCCGCAAGCCGGTCAAGTTGATCTGGTCGCGGGAAGAGGATACCCGTCACGATGTTTATCGGCCGGCCATGCTGCACCGGATGCGGGCCAGTGTCAGCGGCGATCGCCTCACTGGCTGGCATCATCAGATTGTTGGCCCGCAGATACTGGACTGGTACGTGCGCAATGCTGCACCGGCCCAGTATCCCTGGGCTCCGAAATTCCTGTACGGCACTCTGGGGCGCGTTGGGCTGATGGCCGAGGGTATCGCGACTCCGAAGGATCATTCCGCCATCGAAGGTGCCATAGAATATCCGTATCGGGTGCCGAATCTCGACATACGTCATACCCACACAGATCCAGGGGTGCCGGTGTCCTGGTGGCGGTCCGTGGGCTTCTCTCACAACGGCTTTGCCGTTGAAACCTTTATGGATGAGTTGGCCCATGAAGTCGATCAGGACCCGTACCGGTTCCGGCGTTCATTGATTGATCACGAACCAAGACATCTGGGCGTGCTGGACAGGGTTGCCCAACTTGCCCAATGGGACAGCGCGGCACTCGAAGGACGGGCCCGTGGCGTTGCCCTGTTCCGCAGTTTTGGTACCTACGTGGCCCAGGTGGTTGAGGCCAGTGTTGAGTTTGGGGAAATCCGGGTGCACAGGGTGTTCTGTGCTGTGGATTGCGGCCAGGTGGTCAATCCGGACATTGTTCGCGACCAGATTGAGGGCGGCATCATATTTGGCCTTACGGCGGCCCTGTACGGCAACATTACCCTGGAAGACGGACAGGTCCAGCAAAGCAATTTCCACGATTACTCGCTGATGCGTCATGATCAGCGGCCCGAGGTGGTGGTGGACATCATCGACAGCAATGAGTCGCCCACCGGTGTGGGGGAGCCCGGCGTACCTCCGGTGATACCTGCTTTGGGTAATGCGTTGTTTGCCCTGACCGGCAAACGCCAGCGCAGCCTTCCCCTGAAAGCCACGGTATAACCCGTGGCTTTTAAAGCCGACCGGTGAACGTTCGTCGGCCTTTGCGGGCGACACGCTGATCCTTATAATAGAAACCATCAAGCGCTGATCCGGCGTGTCTGTTCCGAGGTGACTTTTGTTTGATGTAACCCGCTACGCCATTGCCGCGCAGTCCATCATTGATGCCGGCCAGTTTCTCTATGGCCAGGGCTGGTCGCCGGCCACCAGCAGCAACTATTCGGCGCGGATCGATGATGAGCATATTGCCGTCACGGTGTCCGGTCGACACAAAGGCAAGCTGGTGGCGGGTGATGTCATGGTGGTGGATCTTGCCGGCAACCCCATTCAGAGCGATGCCCGCTCGTCGGCTGAAACACGTTTGCATACAGTTCTTTACCAGGCCTTTCCGGACGTTGGTGCGGTGTTGCATACCCACTCCGTCAAAGCAACGGTGCTGAGCCGGCTGCTGCCCGCCGGAGAACCGCTGACATTACAGGGGTACGAGTTACAGAAGGCGTTTTCAGGGGTTGATACCCACGAGTCGCAACTGACCGTGCCGGTGTTCGACAATACCCAGGATATTCCGGCGTTGGCGGACCAAACCAGAGATTGGTTTCGTCAGCACCCCGATCAACCGGGTTACCTGATCCGCGGGCATGGCCTTTATACCTGGGGCCGGACCATGTCAGACTGCCTGCGCCACGTCGAAGCCTTTGAATTCCTTTTCGAATGTGAGCTTGAAACCATGAGGGTCCGCCGATGACAACCTTGAGCATTTTTGACCAGAGTGTGCCCGAATCCCCCCGCGTCGTGACCGAAGACTCGGGCAAAATTGCCAACCTGCTGGCTGAGCACGGTGTACGTTTTGAGCAATGGAGTACCCGGGAACTGCCAGCGGATGCGTCATCCGACGACATTCTTCAGGCCTATTCCGGTGAGATCCAGGCGCTGAAGGCGGAATGCGGCTTCCAGGCAGCGGATGTCATCAGCCTGAACCCGGACAACCCCCAGAAAGAGGCCTTCCGCCAGAAGTTCCTGGATGAGCATGTGCACAGCGAAGACGAGGTGCGTTTTTTTGTGCGCGGGCAGGGCCTGTTTTACCTGCATTTCGGTGACCAGGTGTACGCCATTATGTGCCAGAAAAATGATCTTATCAGTGTGCCGGATGGCACGCGCCACTGGTTTGATATGGGGCCGGAGCCTGCGTTTACCTGTATTCGCCTGTTTACCAACCCGGAAGGCTGGGTGGCAGACTTCACAGGTGAAGACATTGCCAGCCGATTGCCCCGCTACGAGCGGCTGGCGGGAGTGGCGGGATGATCCGCGTAATTTTGACGGATATCGAGGGAACCACCAGTTCGATCTCCTTTGTACATGAGGTTTTGTTTCCCTACTCGGCGGAGCATATGGCCGAGTTTGTGCGAGAAGGCGCGGCAGACAGTACTGAAATCCGTGAGCAGCTGGATGCCGTTGCCGACACCTCTGGGGTTGCCAGGGAGGATATCGACGGGCTTATTGAGGTGCTGGACACCTGGATTCGGGAAGATCGCAAGGAAACGCCTTTGAAGGCCTTGCAGGGAATGCTCTGGGAGCAGGGTTACCAGCAGGGTGCGTTCCGGGGGCACATCTACGACGATGCCGCCGAGTATCTGCAGCGCTGGCATGATCGAGGTCTGCGCCTGTTCGTCTACTCGTCCGGTTCTGTGAAGGCACAGAAGCTGATTTTCGGTTTCAGCGAAGCTGGGGATTTAACGCCGTTCTTTTCCGGTTACTTTGATACCTGTATCGGCAGTAAGAAGGAATCAACTTCCTACAGCAACATCATCGACGAATTGGGGGTCGAACCCCGAACTGTGCTGTTTCTCTCCGATGTTGAGGCCGAACTGAAGGCTGCTGAGGACGCTGGCATGCGCACGGTCTGGCTTGTACGTGAGGGAGATTTGCCGGTCACGAAGCGGGCGGTGACCACGGACTTTTCAGGAGTCGACAGGTTTCTGCAGCAGGGTTGACCCTCCATGGTGCCTGACGTTCGATGCCTGATAATGCCTTTGGTGTGCCTATACCTTGCCGGCTGCGCGCCGGATTCCGGTGTTCCAGATATGATGGATGGGTACGTTGTGAGCGTAGCCGATGCTCTGGAACTGCGCCCCGAACTCTCCGATATAGCCCCTGTTCCTCAGATCCCGCGCCGACGGGAGCGCGTTCTCGACATGCCGGATCTGGATATGGGAATGCTCGATTTCCTGTCTCTTTACGGGTGTGAGTTGCAGTACGTGGTCGGCGAAAAAAACTCGATCATGGGGCGGGTGATGCAACCGTTGAATCGATTGCGTTATGAAACGCGGTTTATCCGTGCCGCTGAGACCTGTATTTCGGACACCGATGGTGAGGGTATACAGGAAGAACTCGAAGAGGCCATCGCCCATAAAACCGAAGCGCTCCCCGTTGCGGTATGGAACGCCACTTGGGGTGTGGAAGAGATTGAACGGCTGTTTACCCTGTCGCAGGGATATTATCCCGGGAGCGACGATGACAAGGTTCTGGCGGAGTTGTCCTCGGGCGTAAAGCGAGTCAACCAGACGGTCAGAGGCCTGCTGGACGGCAACACAAGTGAGCCGTTGGATTATGTGGGTGGTGTGCATCAACTCTGGCAGGCAGAACATCGTGCGGGTCAGCTATTGAACAGCGCACGATTGATGACAGCGCGGCTTGACGATGCAACGGCCCTGCTGGTCAAGAGAGTGGAAGGGGTGCCACTTTGCTCGGGGTCGGAGTCTGAAGAGCCGCCTGGCGAGCTCGTGGAAATCTATACCGACGGATACGTCGGTGGCATCAAGGACTATCTCGACCGTATTGAACACGCGAAGGAGGCGCTGATCAAGCCGCTGGATACGCTCGCCGCCCAACAGACAGAGACCATGCCGTCTGCTTTTCGTGATTGGTATCGGCTTTATCTGGATACGGGCAATACCGACAGCGTTTGGGGGCAACTGGGCAGCGCGGTTACGGCCCATAAAGAGCGTTGGCGGCAGTTGCTCTCTCAGTGCGGAACGTCTCTCCAGTAGAACTCAACCATTTCGGGCGTGATGACCGGGAGCGTATCAACGTTGGCTTTCGGGGGTCACCCGCAGGATTTCCTCGACCGTGGTAGAGCCCGCGGCCACTTTCTGCGCGCCGCTGAGCCGCAGGGATTTCATGCCATCCTTGTACGCATCCACTCTCAGTTGGTCCAGTTCGCACTGCTCGGTAATCTGCCGGATCAGGTTGCCAGACAGTTGCATGATTTCGTAAACGCCGGCCCGACCATAGTAACCGGTGTTCCGGCACTCCAGGCAGCCAACCGGGTGGTAGACCTGCTTGGGCATGGTGGCTTTCCAGGGTCGGGTCAGGCTTTGCCAGGCCTGCGCGTCCACCGGCCCTGGCGCCTTGCAGTGGGGGCACAGGGTTCTGGTTAGCCGTTGTGCCATTACGCCCAGCACCGTGGCACGAATCAGGTAGGGGGGGATGCCCAGTTCCATCAATCGGGTGATGGCGCTGGGGGCATCGTTGGTGTGCAGGGTGGACAGCACGAGGTGCCCGGTCAGAGCGGCCTGCACTGCCATTTCCGCAGTTTCCAGGTCACGGATCTCACCAATCATGATGATGTCCGGGTCCTGTCGCAGCAGCGCCCGCACGCCCGAAGCAAACGTCAGTTCGATATTGGTCTGAACCTGCATCTGGTTAAAGGCTGGCTCCACCATCTCAATCGGGTCCTCGATGGTGCAGATATTCACCTCGGGAGTGGCCAGTTGCTTGAGGGTTGAGTACAGAGTGGTGGTTTTACCAGAGCCAGTGGGCCCGGTGACCAGAACGATGCCGTGGGGGTGATCGGTAATAGCCTGCCAGCGTTCCCGGTCTTCCTTGGAAAACCCCAGTTGTTCGTAGGACTTCAGCAGCACTTCCGGATCAAATATCCGCAACACCATTTTCTCGCCAAACGCGGTTGGCATGGTGGCCAGCCGCAGTTCCACCTCGCTGTTGTCCGGCTTTCGGGTTTTTATGCGGCCATCCTGGGGGCGACGCTTTTCCGCCACATTCAGCCTGCCGAGAATCTTCAGACGGCTGGTGACCGCCACGCCGACCTGGTCCGGGAATTCGTAGACGTTGTGCAGCACTCCGTCGATGCGAAAGCGAACCTGGGTGACATTGCGCCGTGGTTCAATGTGGATATCCGATGCGCGTTGGTCGAACGCGTACTGCAGCAACCAGTCAACAATCTTGACCACGTGCTGGTCGTTGGCATCCGGGTGTTCGCTGGCCCCAAGGTCCAGCAGTTGCTCGAAATTCTGGGCCCCGGCGGGGTTAGTTGCATTGTTGCCGCCGGCCTTGCTGACCGAGCTCGCCAGTTGATAGAACTCAACGGTGTAACGGCGGATATCCTCTGGATTAGCCACCACACGGCGGATGTCTTTTCTGACCGCCTGGCGCAGGTTGCCTTCCCAGTCATTCTTGAAGGGTTCGGTGCTGGCAATGAGAACTTCATCCTCACCGATTTCAACCGCGAGAATGCCGTGTCGCTGGGCGAAAGCGTAGGACATCACCCGGGCGATCGCGGGTGTATCTATCTTCAACGGGTCGATGTGGTAGTACGGCTGTTCCGCCCACTCCGCCAGCCATTGGGTCAGCCTGTCCAGATCCAGCGTGCGGCCTGTTTTCTGGCTCTCCAACCCGCCCTTGGCGACCAGTTCCAATGGATGGCGCTGGCTGGCGGGCCCGTTGCCGCCCGTCTGGATACCAATGTTCGCCGAGAGAACCCGTTCGGCATCCTCCTGCGTAATCTCACCACCGGTGACCAGCGCTGTGCAGATATCCCTAAGGGTCAAGGTACTTCTATGCGGCGCGGGTGGGTGAGTGCTGTCGGCCATAATGCGTTCCCTGTCAGGTTTCTGTAACGGGTTGCGGACGGTTCACCTTAAGGTGGACCATGGCCACAGTAAACAGCAGGAACGTCAGTACAGCGAGGATCAGAGGGACGATAGCGCCTTCGCTCAGCCAAGACGATACGACGTACTGGGTAAAATAGAAAATCACCACGAAACTGAGCCAGATATAACCGCGATTGTGGCCTCGGAACACCGGTACGGCAAAGGCCAGCAGCGGGACCAGTTTTACGCTGAGCATCAGCGTGACGGAGACGCCCTCGACCTGCACGGGGTAGAAAGTGCTTACAAGCAGGGCCGCCAGGGTGGCCAGATAAAGCAGGATGGTCAGCCGGGCGGTTATTCGGGCTTTGGGGTTGTGAAGCATTCGGTGATCCGTTGTGGTTGAGTGGCGCCGGGGTTAGCGCAATTTCATGGCAAGCCGCGCGAGGCGCTCGCCAAACGTCTGGCATATGGCTTTTTCGTGGTCGTTCACGGACTGTGGCTCTCCGGTGCCAGCCCAGTGGGAAGGGCCGTAGGGCGTTCCCCCGGCGGAGGTCTCGTTGAGCGCGTTTTCCGAATAGGGCACACCGCAGAGCACCATTCCATGATGCAGCAGGGGCACCATCATCGTCAGCAGGGTGCTCTCCTGACCGCCATGCAGGCTACCGGTGGACGTAAATGCGCCCGCGGGCTTTCCGCTGAGAGTTCCGTTCAGCCACAGGTCGCCGGTGCTGTCGAGGAAATATTTCAGCGGTGCTGCCATGTTGCCAAACCGGGTGGGACTGCCGATGGCCAGACCGGAGCAGTTAGCCAGGTCATCCTTGCTGGCATAGGGCGCGCCGTCATCCGGCACTGCTGGCAGGGACGCCTCGGTATCCGGCGACACGCTGGGCACAGTACGAATTCTGGCATCCATACCCTGCACCCGGGATACGCCCCGGGCAATCTGAGCGGCCAGTTCGGCCGTTTGCCCAGTGCGACTGTAATACAACACCAGGATGTAGGGCGAGTTGGTCGCCATTGGTTGTCTCCGGTTAGAGAATGCTCAGGACGTTTTCGGGCGGTCGGCCCAAAGCCACCTTGTTACCCTTGATCACGATAGGACGCTCGATCAGCTTCGGAGTTTCGACCATGGCTTTGATCAGGATCTCACGACCAAGCTCGGGGTTGTCCAGGCCCTGTTCCTTGTATTCCTTTTCCCCGGTTCTCATCAGTTCCCTGGGAGTGATGCCGAGGGCTTCAAGGATCTGTTCCAGGATCTGCTCTGTCGGTGGCGTTTCCAGGTAACGTATAATGTCCGGTTCAACGCCTTGTTCGCGAAGGAGTTCAAGGGTTTGCCGGGATTTTGAGCAGCGCGGATTGTGGAAAATTCGGGTTGGTTCTGTCATGGTTCTCCCTCTTCCCAGGTCAGGTTAACCGCAAGTTTGTCTGAGCGCCGTAGTCTAACAGGAGGGCACCCTTTGCAATACCCTGCGCGATATCCTGCAAAGTACCCTGCACAGGTGGGTTATTCCACCAGGTTGTGCAGGATCGGTATACTATTGGCCTTGTTATCGTTGGCAGGTTGCCAGAACCACGAGTTCGAAAAGCCGGACGGAACCGTGCTGGAGTGGGAGAGCCTGCGGGGACATTGGGTACTGGTCAATTACTGGGCCGAGTGGTGCAAGCCCTGCCTGGAGGAAATTCCCGAGCTGAACAGTATTGACCGCGCCGGTGCCGTGGTGGTGCTTGGCGTGAATTTTGATGAAATTCGTGGCCAGGAACTGATCGACCTTGGGCGAAGAATGGGTATTGAATACAGCATGTTGTCGGAGGACCCAGGGCCGCAGTTTGGCTGGAAAACACCCGTAGCCCTGCCTGCAACGTTTATTGTGGATCCGGATGGAGACCTCGTCGAGGCCCGCTTCGGCCCGCAAACTGAAGAAGACATCAAAGAATTGATTGGTCGCTGACCTGGCCCGAACCGCCATTAACCTGCAGGAAGTATCCGACGCTATGTCACAGACCTTTGTCCACCTCCGCGTGCATTCCGAATACTCCATGGTAGACGGCCTGGTGCGCGTGAAACCGCTGATCGGCCGGGTTGCGGAATTGGGTATGCCGGCCGTCGGGCTTACGGAGCAGTCCAATATGTGCTCGCTGGTGCGCTTCTACAAAGCGGCCATGGGCGCAGGTGTGAAGCCCATAATCGGCGCGGATCTTTGGGTTGAAAACCCGGATGAGCCCGACAATCCGTTTCGCATCACTCTGCTGGCCCGCAACAACGATGGCTACCTGAACCTGACCGAAGTGGTCTCGCTGGGGTACACAGAAGGGCAACGTTTCGGTAAGCCAATTATCCAGCGCCAGTGGCTGGAAAACCGCACTGAAGGGCTGATTGCCCTATCTGGGGCGCGCCTGGGGGATGTTGGCAAGGCGTTAATGTCGGGTAAGCTGGACCTTGCCAGACAGCGCGCCGAATACTGGATGAGTCTCTATCCTGGGTCGTTCTACCTGGAGCTGCAACGCACGGGGCGACCGGGGGATGAAGACTGTCTGCACCTGAATGTAGAGCTGGCGGAGGCGCTGGGCTGCCCGGTGGTGGCGACAAACGATGTCCACTTCCTCCATGCCGAAGATTTCGAAGCCCATGAGGCAAGGGTCTGCATTGGCGAGAGCCGCACCCTGGATGACCCGAGGCGGGATCGTCGTTTCAGCGACCAGCAGTATCTGCGCAGCGCCGATGAAATGATTGAATTGTTCTCTGATATCCCCGAGGCGGTTGAGAATACGGTGGAAATTGCCCGACGCTGCTCAGTCCCGGTGCGTATGGGAGAGTATTTCCTGCCGAACTACCCCATCCCTGATGGCATGACCATGGATGAGTACTTCCGCAAGGTGTCGGAAGAGGGCCTGGAAGAGCGGCTGGCGAAAACCCTCAGCAAGGACGACCCGGAATACGACAGCAAGCGCGAGGCCTACTACAAGCGCCTGAACTTCGAGTTGGATATCATTATCCAGATGGGGTTCCCGGGGTACTTCCTGATCGTTATGGACTTCATCAAGTGGGCCAAGAATAACGGCGTGCCGGTAGGCCCGGGCCGGGGTTCTGGTGCAGGCTCCCTGGTGGCCTACGCCCAGTTGATTACCGATCTTGACCCTCTGGAATACGATCTGCTGTTCGAGCGCTTCCTGAACCCCGAACGGGTTTCGATGCCCGACTTTGACGTCGACTTCTGCATGGAAGGCCGTGACCGTGTCATCGCCTATGTGGCGGAAAAGTACGGCCGCGAAGCCGTGTCCCAGATCATTACCTTCGGCACCATGGCTGCCAAGGCGGTTGTGCGGGACGTTGCCCGGGTTCAGGGCAAGTCCTACGGGCTGGCGGACAAACTCTCCAAGATGATCCCTTTCGAGCCGGGCATGACCCTGGAGAAGGCCCTGGAGCAGGAACCACAGCTGGTAGAGTTCCTGGAGAATGACGAGGAAGCCCAGGAAATCTGGGAGATGGCCCTGAAGCTCGAGGGTGTGTGCCGAAACGCCGGTAAGCACGCCGGTGGCGTGGTGATTGCGCCCACCAAGATTACCGATTTCTCGCCGCTGTACTGCGATGACGAGGGCGGCAGCCTGGTGACCCAGTTCGACAAGGGCGATGTGGAAGACGCCGGCCTGGTGAAGTTTGACTTCCTGGGGCTGCGGACCCTGACGATCATCGACTGGGCCCTGAAGATGATTAACCCGCGTCTTGAGAAGCAGGGCAAGCCGGCGCTGGATATTAACGAGATTCCGCTGGACGACGTGCCATCGTTCGACATGCTCAAGAAGGCGGAAACCACGGCGGTGTTCCAGCTCGAATCGCGAGGCATGAAAGACCTGATCCGACGTCTGCAGCCGGACTCCCTGGAGGATATGATCGCCCTGGTTGCCTTGTTCCGTCCGGGGCCGCTGCAGTCGGGCATGGTGGATGACTTCATCGACCGGAAGCATGGCAGGCAGCCCATGTCATTCCCGCATCCTGATTATCAGTATGAAGGGTTGAAGCCCGTTCTTGAGCCCACCTATGGCGTTATCCTGTATCAGGAACAGGTCATGCAGATTGCCCAGGTCATGGCTGGCTACAGTCTCGGCAACGCCGACATGTTGCGCCGGGCCATGGGTAAGAAAAAGCCCGAGGAAATGGCCAAGCAGAAGCAGTTCTTTCTCGACGGCTGTGAGAACAATGACATCAACAAAACCCTGGCGGAGAACATTTTCGACCTGGTTGAAAAGTTTGCCGGCTATGGCTTCAATAAATCCCACTCGGCTGCCTACGCGCTGGTTTCCTATCAGACACTGTGGCTGAAGGCCCATTATCCCGCTGAGTTTATGGCTGCGGTACTCACGGCGGATATGCAGAACACCGACAAGGTGGTCACGCTGGTGGAGGAATGCCGCAGCATGGGACTGGAGCTGCTGGTGCCCGACGTCAGCCGCTCTGAATACACCTTTACCGTCAACGATGATGGCGCCATCGTATACGGCCTGGGCGCGATCAAGGGGCTTGGTGAGGGGCCGATTGGCAGCATTCAGGCCGGCCGCGCCGACGGTGAGCCCTACCAGGATATTTTTGATTTTTGCCGCCGGGTGGATCTGAAAAAAGTGAACAAGAGGGCCATGGAAGCCCTGATCCGTTCCGGTGCCATGGATAAGCTGGGGGCAGGGCGCGCCCAGTTGATGGCCAGTATCGACAAAGCCATTCAGCAGGCCGGCCAGCAGTCCCGCAACGAGACCGTGGGCATGACTGATATGTTTGGCGATATGCTGATGGGCGGTGAAGACGGAGACCCTTATTCCGATGTGGCGAATGTGCGGGAATGGCCCAAGAAAGAGCGCCTCAAGGGCGAGAAGGATACCCTGGGCCTTTATCTGACCGGTCACCCGTTCGATGAATACGAGAAAGAAGTGCGGCGGTTTGTGCGCTCATCCATTGCCGATCTCAAGCCGGCTCGCCAGCCCCAGCGTGTGGCCGGTCTTGTCGTCGCGCAGCGCTCCATGAAAACCCGCACAGGGTCGACCATGGCGTTTATCACCCTGGATGATCGCAGTGCCCGCATCGAGGCTACGTTGTTTTCAGAGGCCTTTTTCGAGAATCGGGAGCTGCTTCAGTCCGACCAGGTCATTGTGGTGGAGGGCCAGGTCAGCCATGATGACTATTCTGGCCAGATGAAGATGCGCGTCAGCTCGGTGATGGACGTTGGTACGGCCCGGCAACAGTTCAGTCGTGGTCTCAAGCTTGCTATTCACGCGGATCAGCTTCAGAACGGCCTGCTGGATAAACTGGACTCCACGCTCAGGCCCTTCCGTTGTGAGGGCAGCCCGGTATGGATTGAATACAGTAGCGATAATGCCAGTACCCGTATCGAACTGGGTGAATCGTGGCGCGTACAGCCCGATGATGACCTGTTATTGGAGTTGAAATACCTCGTAGGCGACCAGTCGGTAGAACTGGTCTATGATTGATACTATCCGGCAAGGTTCATCCCGGGTATGGCGGGCACGTTGAAAAATTACGTTTTTGTCAGAAAGTGGACTCATACGAAGGTCCGCTTTAGCCAATGCTCAGGCGCTGCTATCTTTGTCCAAAATTCTGGTTTGGCGACTCACATTCTCGCCTTGCAAGCAAATGATGGAACATCATGAACCCTAATTATCTGGATTTCGAACAACCGATTGCCGACCTTGAAGCCAAGATTGAAGAGCTTCGCATGGTGGGAAATGACACCGATATCAATATTACCGACGAAATCAGCAGGCTGCGCAAGAAAAGTGTCAGCCTGACTGAAAGCATCTTCTCGAACCTCAAACCCTGGGACGTGGCCCGCCTGGCGCGTCATCCCCGCCGGCCCTACACCCTCGACTACGTTGACATGATTTTTGACGACTTCGACGAGTTGCACGGAGACCGTCGTTATGCGGACGATCAGGCCATCGTTGGTGGCACAGCCCGCCTGGACGGCAAGCCAGTCATGGTGATTGGGCATCAGAAAGGCCGGGAAGTACGGGACAAGGTAAAGCGAAATTTCGGCATGCCGCGCCCGGAAGGGTACCGCAAGGCCCTGCGGTTGATGGAGATGGCTGAGCGTTTTCGTATGCCAATCCTGACCTTTATTGATACTCCGGGTGCCTATCCCGGTATCGGGGCCGAAGAGCGCGGTCAGAGTGAAGCCATTGCCTTCAACCTTGCCGTCATGTCCCGCCTGAAGACGCCAATTATTTCCACGGTGGTGGGCGAGGGCGGTTCCGGCGGCGCTTTGGCCATCGGGGTATGCGATCAGTTGAATATGCTTCAATATTCCACCTATGCCGTCATTTCGCCCGAGGGGTGCGCGTCGATCCTGTGGAAGAGTGCGGAATACGCGTCCCAGGCGGCAGAGGCGATGGGCGTGACCGCCGACCGACTTAAGGATCTTGGATTGGCGGACAACGTTATTACAGAACCGCTGGGCGGGGCGCATCGCAGCCCGGAAGAAATGGCAGAATCCCTGCGTGAGACTCTGAGCAAGGGCATTGCCGAACTCAGTCGCCTGCCGGAAGACGAACTGGTGTCCCGCCGCTACGAGCGGTTGACCCGATATGACACCGGCCGGTAACCCCGGCTCCGGACGAGACTGGCCGGAGGCGCTATGTGCTCCGGTCAGGCACCTGCCTACGCATTCACACCTTCGCATTGCCCTCAGCGGTGGCATGGATTCGGTTCTGCTTCTCCATGTTACGGCGTATCTGTATGCCCACAGCGGCCAGGTATCCGCCATACACATAAATCATCAATTGCAGCCGAATGCCGATGACGCAGAGCGTTTCTGCGAGGACATTTGTCGGGAGCTTGGTGTCCCCCTCGACATCCGTCGAGTGATCGTCAGCAGCCGCGAGACTCCCGAAATCGACACCAGCGGTGGTGTTGAGGAGGCCGCACGGAATGCTCGTTATCAGGTGTTCGAGGAGATTCTGGCGCCGGGTGAGTTGCTGTTGATGGCCCATCATGGTGATGATCAGGCTGAAACAGTGCTGTTTCGGTTGTTGCGCGGGACTGGTGTGGTGGGGTTGGGCGGTATGCCGATAACCCGTCCTCTGGGTGCTGGTCGGCTATATCGACCACTGCTTGACTTCAGTCGCGCAGAGCTTCACGCATGGGCGGCTGAGCACGGTATCGAGTGGATGGAAGATCCCAGTAATATCGATGAGCGCTTTGATCGTAACTTCCTCCGGGCCTCGATTTTTCCTCTCCTGAAGTCACGCTGGCCGTCGCTGATCAGCCGCATGGGCCATACCGCCCATTCGTGCCGCGAGGCGGACGAGTTGGCTGGAAAGCTCGCGGAAATCCACTTCCAGCAATGTGCTGGGCCTTCTGGTGAGCTTTGTTTGAGTGCGGTCGGTGCGCTGTCTCTGGCGGAGCAGAAAAACTTGCTGCGCTGGTGGGTTGGGCACTTTCACTACCAGTCTCCCACCATGGCAGACTGGTCACAGGTCCTGCAGGATTTTCTGGACTCGCCGGCGGATAGGGAGCCGGAGCTTCGGGGAGCGGGGTTCGTGATCCGACGTTTTCGGGGGTGCCTGTACCTGGTTCCCGAGTTCACGGAATTGCCCGCAGGAAAGCCTGTCCTGATTCCGGATCGGGCGCTGTGGTGGGGGGAGTGGCGATTGACGCTGGCGGCGTCAGGTAAGCCTAAAACACCGGCGCCGGAAATAAGGGTATCTACGAGGGCAGGGGGCGAGCGTATCCGACCGGCCCCTGGCGGCCCGTCGAAATCGTTGAAGAACTGGCTTCAGGAAAAAAATGTCCCACCCTGGGAAAGAGCCCGGCTACCGCTGCTTCTTGAGGTGGTGGGTGGCCATGAAGAAGTGGTCGGAGCTGGCGACTTGTGGGTTTCCGGCAAATACTGTGGAGAGGCCCCGGCCAGTGGCTGGCGGATTGTTGTGGAGCGGGAATGTAATTGAGAAGGTGAGGCCTTTCTGGTAGTCTGGCGTCCCATCTTGAGATGACAATCTCCCTCCTTCACCGAACCAGACAAATCACGGAATCTGCATGACGCGTTATATTTTCGTCACCGGCGGTGTCGTGTCCTCCTTGGGGAAAGGTATCGCATCGGCCTCTCTGGCTGCGATCCTAGAGGCACGCGGCCTGAAGGTCACTATTCTCAAGCTGGACCCGTACATCAACGTGGACCCCGGCACCATGAGTCCGTTCCAGCACGGTGAAGTTTTTGTCACCGAAGATGGCGCGGAAACCGATCTGGACCTGGGGCACTACGAGCGGTTTATCCGCACGCCGATGTCACGCCGGAACAATTTCACCACCGGTCGCGTCTACGAGGAAGTGATTCGTAAGGAACGCCGGGGTGATTACCTCGGTGGTACGGTTCAGGTGATTCCCCACATCACAGACGAGATCAAGCGTCGTGTGGTTGAAGGCGCTTCCGGCGCCGATGTGGCACTGATCGAAATCGGTGGCACGGTGGGTGACATTGAATCGCTGCCATTCCTTGAGGCCTGCCGCCAGTTAAAGGTGGAAGTTGGCCCGCAGCGTGCGTTGTTCATGCACCTGACCCTGGTTCCCTACATCGCCACTGCCGGTGAGATCAAAACCAAGCCTACCCAGCACTCGGTGAAGGAAATGCGTTCCATCGGCCTGCAGCCGGATATTCTGCTTTGCCGTTCGGAACACGAAGTGGACGCCAGTTCCCGTCGCAAGATCGCGCTGTTCACCAACGTCGAAGAGCGGGCGGTCATTCCGCTGCAGGATGCCAAGTCGATTTACGCCATTCCGCGCATGCTGCACGAATTTGGTCTGGATCAGCTGGTTATAGAGCGTTTCAGCCTGGAGGCCAGCCCGGCCAATTTGGGCGAATGGGATGCGGTGGTTGAATCTCTGATGAATCCGGAGCATGAAATTACCATTGCCATGGTCGGCAAGTACATGGAGCTACTGGACGCCTATAAGTCCTTGATTGAGTCCCTGCTCCATGCCGGTATCAAGACTCGCACCAAGGTCCGGATGAACTACATCGACTCCGAAGACATTGAGCGCGATGGTACCGGTGCGCTGGCCAGTGCCGACGCCATTCTGGTTCCCGGTGGTTTTGGCGAGCGCGGTGTCGAAGGCAAGATTCGCACGGTGCAGTACGCCCGCGAAAACAAGGTCCCGTACCTGGGTATCTGCCTGGGTATGCAGGTGGCCGTTATTGAATACGCCCGCAACGTGGCTGGCCTGAAGGACGCCCACAGCACCGAATTCCGCGAACACACCCCGGAGCCGGTTGTGGGGCTGATCACGGAGTGGCTGGATGCCAGCGGTGAGAAGGAGGAGCGCACCGAAGAGTCCGATCTGGGCGGCACCATGCGCCTGGGCGCCCAGGACTGCGTGGTTGCTGAAGGATCCACCATCGCCAACTGTTACGGTCGTAAGACCATCCGTGAGCGCCACCGTCATCGTTTCGAGGTGAACAATCATTTCCTGCCGCAACTGGAAGGTGCCGGCCTGAGAATTTCCGGTCGCTCTACCGATGGCAAACTGGTTGAGGTTGTGGAAGTGCCTGATCACCCCTGGTTCGTGGCTTGCCAGTTCCACCCGGAATTTACTTCCACGCCTCGTGACGGCCACCCGCTGTTCAAGGGGTTTGTTGAGGCAGCTCTGGCCCGTAAAAAGGAATTCTGATTATGGCGCAGAGTACCGTGAACGTCTCGGGAATCGAGGTTGCCAACCATAAGCCGTTCGTGTTGTTTGGTGGCATGAACGTGCTGGAATCCCCTGAAATGGCGATGGAAGTGGCCGAGGCGTACGTCGAAGCCACCCGCAAACTCGGGATTCCCTACGTATTCAAAGCGTCGTTTGACAAGGCCAACCGCTCTTCCGTGCACTCCTTCCGTGGCCCCGGTCTTGAGAAAGGGCTGCAGATTCTGGCGGACATCAAAAGCAAGTTCGGTGTCCCTATTATCTCTGATGTTCACGAGCCTGAGCAGGCTGCACCCGCCGCAGAAGTTTGCGATATTATCCAATTGCCGGCTTTCCTGAGCCGGCAGACCGATCTCGTCGTCGCCATGGCGGAAACCGGTGCGGTCATCAATATCAAGAAGGCCCAGTTCCTGGCGCCACAGGAAATGAAGCACATCATTGCGAAGTGTGGAGAAGCCGGTAACGACAAGGTGATCCTGTGTGAGCGTGGCACCAGCTTCGGTTACAACAACCTTGTGGTGGATATGTTGGGCTTCGGCATTATGAAGTCCCTGGATGTGCCGGTGATGTTTGACGTCACTCACGCCCTGCAGATGCCCGGTGGTCGCGCGGATTCTGCCGGTGGCCGCCGCGCCCAGGTAACCGACCTGGCCCTGGCGGGTATGTCCCAGGGGCTTGCGGGTCTGTTCCTCGAGGCACATCCCGATCCGGATCAAGCCAAGTGCGACGGGCCCTGTGCTCTCCGCCTGAGCCAGCTTGAGCCGTTCCTTGCCCGGGTGAAGGCCGTTGATGACCTTGTGAAGAGTTTTAAACCTATTGATACCGCCTGATTGGCGGTTTTTTGCGTTCCAGAAGGACTATGGGAGTGAGC
>NZ_ABCP01000032.1 GCF_000170835.1 Marinobacter algicola DG893 | reverse complement strand
GCCCGGCCGTTGCCCGAATCACGAGTTAACCGCTGGAGACCAATGAATGCCAGAAGCCAACTATCTTGTCTGGATTGACCTGGAAATGACGGGCTTGGATCCGGAAAAAGAACGGATCATTGAAATCGCGACTATCGTCACCGATTCTGATCTGAATACGATCGAAGAAGGACCGGTGATCGCGGTGCACCAGTCCGATAAACTGCTCAGTGAAATGGATGAGTGGTGTACCCGTACTCACGGCGAGAGCGGACTGACCCAGCGGGTAAAGGACAGCAAGTACGGTGAGATCGACGCCGAACAGAAAACCCTGGAGTTTCTGCAACGGTATCTGGAGCCCGGCCAGTCCCCATTGTGCGGCAATAGCATCGGCCAGGACCGGCGCTTCCTGGTGAAATACATGCCGGAACTGGAAGCTTTCTTCCACTATCGCAACCTGGATGTGAGCACCATCAAGGAGCTGGCCCGGCGCTGGCGACCAGATGTGCTGGACGGGGTGAAGAAGAAGGGCAGCCATCTGGCTCTGGACGATATCCGCGACTCCATTGAGGAGCTACGGCATTACCGGGAACACTTTTTCCAGCTGTAGGCCACAGCGCTTTCAAGCTATAAGCCGTGTCTGCGCAGGGCCCAGTGCACATGCTCCCGAACCATCTCTGACGGAAAGTCAGCCCGCTGTTTCAGGGCCTCGATCACCGGAATGGTCGATGGCGCATTGCCAAGGCCTACCGCAAGGTTTCTTAGCCAGCCCTCGTAACCGGTGCGGCGGATGGCGGAGCCTTCGGTGCGTTTGAGGAACTGTTCCTCGGTCCACAGGAACAGGGTAGCCAATTCGCTGTTGTCGAGGCCGTGGCGGGGCTGAAAGTCTTGTTCCGCCGTCGGTTTGCTGAATTTATTCCACGGGCAGACCAGCTGGCAATCGTCGCAACCGAACACGCGATTGCCCATCTTGGAACGCAGTTGTTCCGGAATGCTGCCCTTAAGCTCGATGGTGAGGTAGCTGATGCACTTTCGGGCATCGAGTTTGTGAGGGCCTTCAAAGGCATCGGTGGGGCAGACGTCCAGGCACGCGGCGCAACTGCCGCAATGTTCCTTGTCGAAAGGCTCGTCCAGCGGTAGTGGCGCACTGGTAAAGATCTCCCCAAGAAAGAAGAATGACCCGGCTTTCGGGTGAATCAGCATGTTGTTCTTGCCAATCCAGCCCAGGCCCGCGCGCTGGGCAAGGGCCCGTTCCAGAACGGGGGCGCTGTCAACAAAGGCCCTGTAATCGTATCCGGATACCGCCTCGTCAATGCGCTTTGCCAGAGTTGCCAGTCGTTTTCGCATCAGCTTGTGATAGTCACGCCCGGTGGCATAACGGGTAACGTAGGCCTTCTCGGGGTTAGTGAGTATTCGCCCCGGATTATCGGGCGCAGGCAGGTAGTCCAGCCGCACGGAAATGACCCTTTGTGTCCCTTCCACCAGTGAGGTGGGGGTATAGCGTTTGTCACCATGATCTTCCATGTACGACATCTCGCCATGAAATCCTTTTCGGAGCCAGTCCTTCAGGCGTGCTCCATGGGCGCCGGTGTCCGGGAGGGTGATACCGACATCACTAAAGCCGAGCTCCAGGGCCCAGGATTGGATCTGTTCCGGCAGAAGTTCGAGGTTTTGGTCGATCGATTCGGTCATGGAATGCCAGTCGAGTGGCGGCCGGTTTTCCCGGCGGCCCGAACGGTAACGAAGTTTAATTTGATTAAGTTATGACCTTTTCCACTGTTTTGCTATTCTTTACAGGTATCTGGCCGATTTTCTTAATCCGAATTCTTTAGCGGGAGCCGACGTTCATGCCCCTGTCTGGTGGTCATAGTTTACCAGAAGACCTCTACTCCGCCGATGCGGTGAGGGAGATTGATCGCTATGTGATTGATCAACAAGGGGTTGACGGATTTGACCTTATGCAGGCCGCGGCTGCCGGTGCGTTTCGCAGGCTGGTACGCAACTGGCCTGAGCCGGGTAGGGTTCTGGTGCTGTGTGGTGCCGGCAACAATGGCGGTGACGGTTATCTGGTGGCGGCAAACGCCGTACGCCATGGTTTGGAGGTGGACTGTATTGCCGTTGCGCCGACGGGAAAGCTGTCCGGTGATGCCCGCAAGGCCTGGCAAAAATCCGTAGCCGACGGAGTAAACGTTCGGGAACTTGCTGACCTGGGTAGCGGCGATGCGCAGCGGTTCATTGCCGGCGCCGGGTTAATCGTGGATGCCATGCTGGGAACCGGCGTAACGGGTGCTCCCAGAGAGCCGTTTGCGGCTATGATCGACGCCTGCAACGAGGCGCCCGCGCCCGTTCTGGCGATTGATTTGCCGTCCGGTCTGAACGCAACCACCGGGGCGGTGGCCGGACAGGCGATACGGGCTGACGCAACAGTGACCTTTATTGGCCTCAAGAGCGGCCTGTTTACGGGGCAGGGGGCCGAGCGTGGGGGTGACATCCTGTTCGAGTCACTGGATACCGATGACTGGGCCTCCGAGAGCGGTCAGCAGCCTCTGGCCCGTCGGGTTGACTGGCCGTCGATTCGTGCGGTCATCCCCAGGCGATCAAGGGCCGCGCACAAGGGACGTTTCGGGCATGTGCTTGTGGTGGCCGGGGACCGGGGTTTTGGCGGTGCCGGCCTATTGGCAGCTGAATCAGCAGCGAGAACCGGGGCCGGACTGGTTACATTGGCCACGCGTCCGGAATACGTCTCACCGGCGCTCGCTCGCTGCCCATCGATCATGGTGCAGGGGCTGATTCATGGTTCTGAGTTGCCGCCGTTGATTGAAGCGGCGGATGTCATCGTCTGTGGCCCCGGCATTGGCCAGGGCGCCTGGGGTCAGCAGATGCTTCAGCAAGTCGTTGCGAGCGGTAAGCCAAGGGTGCTCGACGCAGACGCGCTCAACCTGATGGCCTCACGGGTGGCGCAGCCGGCACACAATCATATCCTTACCCCGCATCCCGGAGAGGCGGCGCGGCTTCTGGCGTGTGATGTGGCGGAAATTGAAGAGGATCGTGTAGGCGCTGCCGGGCGAATCTCCCAGATGTTTGGCGGAGTGGTATTGCTTAAGGGTGCCGGCACGGTGGTCGCAGGCGGAGGCGCAGTACCAGACGTTGTCAGCGGGAGTAATCCTGGCATGGCAACGGGTGGCATGGGGGATGTTCTTTCGGGCGTGCTGGGCAGTTTGTACGCTCAACTGAAGGATGCCCGTGTTGCAACGTCGGCAGGGGCCGCATTGCATCTGGCGGCTGCGAACCTGGCGTCTGAAACCCGCGGTTATATGGGGCTTTTGCCGATGGACGTTATTGAGGCCCTGTCACAGGTATTGGTGGATTCTGAGCGCCAGCCGGGTCGTCGTTCCGCTGGCGTCGGTGGAGACGAATGATGAACGTTACAGCGCAGGAGCTCTCGCTGTTCCTGGAAGATGAGGTGGCGACGGAAAACCTTGGAAGGGGGCTCGCTACGGTTGTGGTTCAGGCCGGGCAGAGAGCCACAGTGTTTCTCGAAGGCAACCTGGGTACGGGAAAGACAACCCTGAGCCGTGGAGTCATGCGTGGCCTTGGCCATGAAGGGGCTGTTAAAAGCCCGACGTACACCATTGTGGAGCCGTATGAGCACCTGAGCCCTCCCGCTTACCACTTCGACCTTTACAGGTTGGGTGATCCGGAGGAGCTGGAATACATGGGTATACGTGATTATTTTCAGGGCCAGTGCCTTTGTTTGATTGAGTGGCCTGAAAGGGGGCAGGGAATCCTTCCGGAACCTGACCTTTGGATACGTTTGAGCGTCAATGGAGATGGGCGTAGAGCGCTTGTCTCGGCGGTAACGGTTGTCGGTGCGGGGTTGCAGGCCAGCCTTGCCGCAATACCGTTGTCGAGTTATCGAGGTTAATTATGTGTGATCAGTGCAGGTGGGCAGAAAAATGATGGCAAGAATATTCTCCCGATGGTGCCTGGCCGGTAGTGTCATGCTGACGCTGTTGTTTCCTATAGCAGCAACGGCGGGCGTTAATGTGGAAGGCGTGAGGATCTGGCCTGCGCCGGACCATACTCGGCTGGTGCTGGATGTTGCCAACAAGGTTGATCATAAGGTGTTTGCCCTGTCGGGGCCTTCGCGTCTGGTGATTGATCTTGAGAATACGACGCTCAAGGCCGATTTTGACAAGCTCGATCTCTCCGGCAGTCCCGTAAAGCGTATTCGAAGCGC
Source organism: Marinobacter algicola DG893 (assembly GCF_000170835.1). Lineage (GTDB taxonomy): Bacteria > Pseudomonadota > Gammaproteobacteria > Pseudomonadales > Oleiphilaceae > Marinobacter > Marinobacter algicola. The sequence goes on along the minus strand of NZ_ABCP01000032.1, from coordinate 36,385 downwards.
CCCACGCAACGGCAATGACCTTCGGGTAGTGCTTGATCTGAAGAGTGACATCAAGCCGCGCAGCTTCCAGCTTGAACCCAATCAGCAGTACGGTCACCGGTTGGTCGTTGACCTGATTGACGAAGGTGGACTGAAGGCTCGAAAGCCTTCGGAGCCGACCGTCACCGAGAACGCCAACGGCAAGCGGGATATTATCGTGGTGGTTGATGCCGGCCACGGCGGTGAGGACCCGGGAGCCATCGGACCTCGGGGCACCCGAGAAAAAGACGTGGTGCTGAGGATGTCAAAAACCCTGGCGGAACTGATTGACGCCAAGCCGGGTTATACCGCCAGGCTCACCCGTACCGGTGACTACTACATTGATTTGCGCAGCCGTACGTTATTGGCCAGGAAACACAATGCTGACCTGTTCGTATCGGTTCATGCCGATGCCTTTCGCACACCCCAGCCGCGTGGCGCTTCGGTGTTTGCGCTGTCACAGCGGGGTGCGACCAGTGAAACTGCCCGCTGGTTGGCCAAGACTGAGAACCGCTCTGACCTGATCGGGGGTGCCGGCGGGGTGTCCCTCGATGGTCGAGATGACATGCTGGCCGGCGTGCTGCTGGATCTGTCCATGACAGCCAGTATCAATTCCAGTCTCGGTGTCGGGGACTCTATCCTCGGCAGGCTTGGCAGTGTCGCCAAGCTTCACAAGAAAGGCGTCGAGCAGGCTGCGTTTGCGGTGTTGAAATCACCCGATATTCCATCGGTTCTCGTTGAGGCGGGATTTATCTCCAACCCCAAGGAAGAGCAGAACCTTTCCAGCGCCTGGTATCGTGAAAAACTGTCGCAGGCGGTGTTTCGGGGTATCGATGACTATTTCCAGAAAACGCCCCCGCCAGGCACGTTGCTGGCATGGCAGAAGCAAAACGGCCGTGGCGATGGCAGCGTCAGCCAATACCGGATTCGCCGGGGTGATACGCTCTCGGGTGTCGCTCGTGAGAACCAGACAACCGTCAGCGAACTGATGCAGTATAACGGCCTCAATGATGACCGTGTTATGGTAGGGCAAACCATTCGTATTCCTGCATCCTGACACGAGGTCCCCTGGTAACATGCCCTCCATTCGATTACTGACGCCCCGCCTGGCCAACCAGATCGCTGCCGGCGAGGTGGTTGAGCGCCCGGCTTCGGTCGTGAAAGAGCTGGTAGAAAATGCGCTCGACGCCGGTGCCCGCCGGGTCGATATCGAGGTGGAGCAGGGGGGCGTCAAGCTGATCCGGGTGCGCGATGACGGCATGGGCATTGACGAGACGGACCTGCCCCTCGCGCTCAGCCGCCATGCCACCAGCAAGATTGAAAATCTCGAAGATCTTGAAGCCGTGGCGTCCCTTGGTTTCCGGGGTGAGGCGCTGGCCAGTATCAGTTCGGTGTCCAGGCTGGCACTGACCTCACGTACAGAGCGACAGGAGGCGGCCTCACGGGTGGAAGTGGAAGGGCGCGACATGGACGCCAGCATTTCCCCGGCGGCCCATCCGGTGGGCACGACAGTGGAAGTCCGTGACCTGTTCTTTAATACGCCCGCCCGCCGCAAGTTTCTCCGTACTGAGAAGACCGAGTTCAACCATGTTGAAGAATGCATTCGTCGCCAGGCCCTGAGTCGATTCGATACCGGGTTTACGCTTCGACATAACCAGCGTGTGGTCCAGAGCCTCAGGCCGGCGGAGAATCCGCTGGACCGGGAGCGTCGGATTGGCTCTCTATGTGGTCAGCAGTTTATCGACAATGCCGTGGTGATCGATGCTGAGGCCACGGGGTTGAAGCTCTGGGGCTGGGTCGCCCTGCCAACCTTTTCCCGCAGCCAGGCCGATCTGCAGTACTTTTTCGTCAACGGGCGGGTGATAAGGGACCGGCTGGTGGCGCATGCCGTGCGTCAGGCTTACCGGGATGTGCTTTACAACAACCGTCACCCGGCGTTCGTGCTGTATCTGGAAGTGGACCCCGCAAACGTGGACGTGAATGTTCACCCCACCAAGCACGAAGTGCGTTTTCGCGATGGGCGCCTGGTTCACGATTTTATTTTCCGGACGCTTCACAAGGCGCTGGCAGATGTGCGCCCGGATGATCATCTTAAGGGAGCGGTGGCCCAGTCCCACGGTCGGGAGGCTGGTACGGCAACCGGTGGTTTTGGTGTTCAGGCTGCCATGCCCGGTGTCAATCATCAGCCCGCGTCCGAACCGTTTGCAGATTCCGGCGGCAGCTCACCGCATGCAGGTTTTTCCGGGGCTCCGAGGCCCTCGCAGCATGAATGGCAGGCCCGTGATCAGATGGCGTTCTACCAGTCCCTGAATGGGGGCGGTGGAACCGGGGCGCAGCCCGCGATGGCCGACTCCGGTGATTTGGCCGTTGCGGCTCCTACGCCACCGCAGGACAGCAGTGATGAGCCGCCCCTTGGCTACGCTATTGCCCAGTTGCATGGAATTTATATCCTGGCCCAGAGCCGTCAGGGCATGATCGTGGTGGATATGCATGCGGCTCATGAACGCATCACCTATGAGCGTATGAAGCGTGCCCTGGAGGCGCAGGACCTGAAGAGTCAGCCGCTGCTGGTGCCGGTTTCCCTGGCTGTCAGCCAGAAAGAGGCGGCGTTGGCGGAAACCCATAGTGAAGAACTTTTGCAGTTGGGGTTGAGGGTGGAGCGCATTGGCCCCGAAACCCTCGCCGTGAGACAGGTACCTGCGTTGCTGCGGGGCGCGGACACCGAGCAACTGGTTCGGGATGTGCTGTCTGACCTGATTGAGAACGGCGAAAGCGACCGTGTCGAGGCAGTTATACACGAATTGCTTGGCACCATGGCATGTCATGGCTCGGTGCGTGCCAATCGTCAGCTGACTATTCCGGAAATGAACACCCTGTTGCGGGACATGGAGGCCACTGAACGCAGTGGTCAGTGCAACCATGGTCGGCCCACCTGGACTGTGGTGACTCTCTCGGAGCTGGACAAATTGTTCCTGCGTGGGCGTTAACACCGGTATGACGGTATCAACAGCTAAAGACTCGAAGCCCCTTGTCATATGCTTGATGGGGCCGACGGCTTCGGGTAAGACCGACCTGGCCATCGAGCTCTGCCAGCGACTTCCCTGCGACATCATCAGTGTTGATTCGGCGATGATTTACCGGGGTATGGACATTGGAACCGCCAAGCCCTCGCATGAGGAACTCTCCCAGGCTCCGCACCGGTTAATCGATATCTGTGACCCTGCTGAAACCTACTCGGCAGCAGACTTTCGTCGCGATGCCCTGCGTGAAATGGACGACATTGTGTCCGCGGGGCGGATTCCGTTGTTGGTCGGTGGCACCATGATGTACTTCAAGGCATTGCTGCATGGTATGTCCGACCTGCCGTCTGCCGATCCGGGCGTTCGTGAGTCTCTTGCGCAGGAAGCCAGGGAGCGAGGTTGGGGGGCTCTTCACCAGGAGCTGGAGCGGCAGGACCCGGTGGCGGCCAGGCTCATTCATCAGAATAACCGGCAGCGACTCATTCGGGCGCTTGAAGTGATTCGTCTGACGGGGCGGCCGATTTCCTCAATATGGCAGGACAAGGCGAGCAGCGTTCAGGCAGAGGGCCGTCAGAACAGTGACGGCATTGAGGATTACACCTATTTCACCCAATGGCAGGCAGACGAATCGCCGTCTCTTCCGTATACTGTAGTGCAGCTTGCGATGGCTCCCGCCGAGAGGCGGGTGCTCCATGAAAGAATAGCCCTGCGTTTCAACGCCATGCTGAATGCGGGTTTTCTTGATGAGGTCAGGGTGCTGAAGGCCAGGGGTGATCTGAACGCTGGCCTGCCCTCCATGCGTTGTGTCGGATATCGCCAGGGCTGGGCTCATCTGGCCGGTGATTATGATTACGACACCATGGTGGACAAGGGCGTTGCTGCTACCCGGCAGCTTGCCAAGCGACAGCTGACCTGGTTGCGAAAGTGGTCCGATGTGGACTGGCTGGACAGTGGCGACAAACTTATATCAGACACTGCCTTGAAAATTATTGAGTTTCGCACCACATTTAACAATTGAAGTTGACGATCTGCCTTTACTTATAAACAGGAGAAAACACATGTCAAAAGGGCACTCCCTACAAGACCCTTACCTTAATGCATTACGCAAGGAACGCATTCCGGTTTCCATCTTTCTGGTCAATGGTATCAAGCTTCAGGGCCAGATCGAGTCTTTTGACCAGTTCGTGATTTTGCTGAAAAACACTGTCAGCCAGATGGTCTACAAGCACGCCATTTCCACTGTGGTGCCCGCGCGGAACGTTCGTATTCCGCCACAGGCCCCGGGCGGAGAAGAATCTGAAGACTGATTTATCCGGGCACACCGGTGTTGTCACCCGCGCTCCCGAAGGGCCCGAACAGGTTCTTCGGGCCGCGGGTGTTTGTTTTGGTGACAGGTGCGGCCTGACTGACTTGGAGTTGTTGCTACTTGTTTGAGCGTCCCGACGTTGGTGAACGGGCGATTCTCGTTCATATCGAGTTTTCCTCACACGAAGAAGCCGAGGATCTGGGTGAGTTCCGCGAACTGGTCTGGTCCGCCGGTGTCGAACCGGTGGGCGTTGTCACCGGTTCGCGCAAGCAGCCCAGCCCGAGACTGTTTGTTGGCGAGGGGAAGCTGGAAGAGATTCGTGATGCCGTGACCGCCAACGAAGCGGATGTGGTGCTTTTCAATCACGCGCTCAGCCCCAGCCAGGAACGAAACATTGAGCGTGAACTGAGTTGTCGTGTGCTCGATCGCACGGGCGTTATCCTGGATATTTTCGCTCAGCGTGCCCGTACCCATGAAGGTAAGCTCCAGGTGGAACTGGCTCAACTTGAGCACATGTCGACCCGCCTTATCCGGGGCTGGACGCACCTAGAACGCCAGAAAGGCGGTATCGGACTGCGTGGCCCGGGTGAAACCCAGCTGGAGACTGACCGGCGGTTGCTTCGGGAGCGTATCAAATCCATTCATCGCCGCCTTGAAAAGGTCCGTAAACAGCGCAACCAGGGTCGCCGGGCCCGAATGCGTGCGGATATCCCAACCGTCTCCCTGGTGGGTTACACCAACGCGGGCAAGTCCACGCTGTTCAACCGAATAACGACATCAACTGTTTACGCGGCGGATCAGCTGTTTGCGACCCTGGACCCAACACTCAGGCGGCTGGAACTTCCGGACATCGGCCCGGTCGTAATGGCCGACACGGTTGGCTTTATCCGTCACCTTCCCCATAAATTGGTTGAGGCCTTTCGTGCCACCCTTGAAGAAACCACAGAAGCTTCTATTTTGCTGCACATCATTGACTGCCACGATCACCGGCGTGACGAGAACATGGAGCAGGTAGAAGAGGTGCTGGCGGAAATTGGCGCCGACGAGATTCCGGTGCTGCAGGTTTTCAACAAGATCGACTTGCTGGATAACTTCCAGCCGCGGGTTGAGCGCAACGAAGATGGTGTTCCCGTTCGTGTCTGGGTTTCTGCGGTCACCGGGGAAGGGCTTGAAGACCTGTTTGATACCATCGTCGAGCGATTGGCGGAAGACGTGATCCACCAATTCGTGCTGCTGGGCCCGACGGACGGCAAGTTAAGGGCGCTTTTGCACGAAGCGGGCTCGGTAGTGACGGAAAATCACCGTGATAGCGGGGATTCGGTACTGGAAGTACGTCTTCAGCATCGCGACTGGTTACAGCTTTTGAGCCGCGCTGGCGTGCGCGAAAATGATGTAAGGCTTGACGAACAACGTACATAGGCCGGCTGTGCTATTGCCGGGGCGCTTATAAATCCCTAGTATTTGCAGCCATTCGATTAGTTTGGAACGGAGAACACTATGGCCTGGAATGAACCGGGTGGAAACCGCAACGACAATGACCCTTGGGGCACCGGTGGCGGTCGTGGCGGAAATGATCAGGGCCCACCGGACCTGGACGAGGCGCTGAAAAAGGGTCTCGACAAGCTCAACCGTTTGTTGGGTGGCAAGGGCAACAAGTCCGGAGGCAATGGCGGCAGTTCGTCCTCGGGCGGCGGTGCCGGCGGTTTTGGGGCCATCCTGGCGCTGGCGGCCATCATTTTTGCCGGATACGTGATCTTTCAGTCGTTCTACACCGTGAACGAGCAGGAGCGCGCGGTTGTACTGCGCTTTGGCGAGTTCAGTCGTACTGAAACGCCGGGCCTGCGCTTCAAGGTTCCGTTGATCGATAGCGTGTATCTGGTCCGGGTGACAAACGTCCGGAATGCGGAGTCCACTGGCCAGATGCTGACGCAGGATGAAAACCTCGTCTCTGTTGACCTTCAGGTTCAGTATCGTGTTGGCGATGCCAAGTCTTACGTGCTGAACGTCCGTGATTCCAATCAGGCATTGGCTTTCGCTACTGACAGCGCCTTGCGCCATGAAGTTGGCAGTTCAACACTCGACGACGTGTTGACGGAAGGTCGTGCCGAGTTGGCTGTTCGTGTGGAGCAGCGCCTGCAGAGCTTTCTGGAAGAATACGGTACTGGCTTGACCATTGTTCGTGTCAACGTCGAGAGTACTCAACCACCCGATGCGGTGCAGGATGCCTTCCGCGAAGTTCAGCGCGCCCGTGAGGACGAACAGCAGGTCAAGGAAGAAGCCGAAACCTACCGCAATAAAGTGGTCCCTGAAGCCCGTGGCCGGGCACAGCGCCTGACTGAAGAGGCCGCGGCCTACAAGGAGGAGGTGATTGAGCGTGCCCGTGGTGAAACCTCACGCTTCCTGGCGGTTCTTGATGTGTACCAGACCGCACCGGAAGTCACCCGTGAGCGCATGTATATCCAGGCGCTTGAAGGTGTTCTGTCAAATACCAGTAAAGTGCTGGTGGACACCCAGAGCAGCGACAATATGATGTATCTGCCTCTGGATAGGCTGACGAATCGTTCCGGTGCCAACACCGGCGGCCAGGGTGGTTCCGGAAGCTCCGGCAGTGACATCGACATCAAGACCCTGTCAGACCAGGTAATTCAAGAGCTGCGAGGCAGGCAGGATAGCGGCGTTCGGAGGAGCAGATAATGTTGGGACCCAAAAGTATTGTAGGCCTTGCTGGTGCCCTGATCGTCGTACTCGTTACGCTCTCCAGTGTGTACATCATTCCGGAAACCCACCGGGGTGTGCTGCTTCGGTTTGGTGAACTGATCGAAACAGACATCAAAGCGGGTATTCATTTCAAGGTGCCGGTGATTGATCAGGTGCGGGAGTTTGATATCCGCCTGCTGACCACCGACCTTCCGTCGCGTCAGTACCTGACGATCGAGAAGAAGCCTCTTGATGTGGACTCCTACATCGCCTGGAAGATTCGCGACGTGGACCAGTTCTACCGTGCCACCGGCGGTGACGAGTACCGCGCCTCCGAGTTGCTGTTGTCGCGGGTGGACAATGGCTTACGGGATGAGTTCGGTGTTCGGACCATGGTTGAGGTTGTGTCCGGTCAGCGTGACGAGCTGATGCACACCCTGCGGGACCGTGTGAACGAGACCTCGCTCAAGGAATTTGGCATTGAAGTGGTGGATATCCGCGTTAAAGCCATCGAGTTCCCGGGGCAGGTAAGTCAGAACGTTTATCGCCGCATGGCTACTGAACGTGAAAAGCTGGCGCAGGAGTTCCGCTCTCGCGGTCGCGAGTTGGCCGAGGGTATTCGTGCGGATGCTGATCGCCAACGCACCGTTATCCTGGCGGAAGCCTTTGCCAAAGCAGAGGAAATGCGCGGTGAAGGCGATGGGCAGGCCGCTCAGATCTATGCCGATGCGTACGGTTCAAATAGCGAGTTCTATAGCTTCTATCGCAGTCTGGAAGCCTATCAGAACACCTTCGCCAACGAAGACGACATCATGGTCATCGACACTGATAGCGACTTCCTGAGGTTCCTGAAGGACCCCCAGGGCAACCGCTAACCACGACGATGGCAACGACAAAACCGGAATACCTCGGTATTCCGGTTTTTTTGTGCCTGCCAACAGTGTAAAATTCTGCCGGTTTTGGTTCGGGTTTTTATCTTTCCCCGAGCATCGCCCTAAATCCTGTGCACTCTCGTGGCAAGAAGCTTCCGCCCCGGGACAGAACGGACAACCGAATCTCATGACAGTATCTGATCGCTGGCTACTGCCGGACGGTGTGGAAGACATTCTTCCGCCGCTGGCTGGACAGATTGAATCCCTGCGCCGGGATGTAATGGATACCTGCCAGCGTTGGGGTTACCAGCTGGTTATCCCACCGTTGATCGAATACCTCGAATCACTTTTTACTGGCACCGGCCACGACCTGGAGCTCCAGACCTTCAAGCTGACTGATCAACTGACCGGTCGGATGATGGGGCTTCGTGCCGACATGACGCCACAGGCGGCGCGCATTGATGCCCATACCCTAGGCCAGGAAGGCATCACTCGGCTGTGTTATGCCGGGCATGTACTCCATACCCGGCCACGCCATATGCTGACGGGACGTACGCCTATCCAGGCTGGTTGCGAACTGTTCGGAAGTGCTTCCGAATCGGCGGATATGGAAGTGATCAGCCTGATGCTCGAAACACTGCGAGTGTCGGGTTTACCCCGAATCCATCTGGATCTTGCCCATGTCGCGATCTACGAGACGTTGGTCGGAGAAGCCGGGTTTGATCGCGATACCGGCGCGGCGATCTTTGATGCCATGGCCCGCAAGTCGGTGCCGGAACTGGATGAACTGCTTGGCGGGTGTCCCCCGGGTTCCGCTGGGAGCATGCTCAGGGAGTTGGCCCGCGTCAGTGGTGGAAAGGACGCCCTACGTGAGGCAAAGCGCATACTTGAGGGTGCGCCGGAACCGCTTCGTCAGGCGCTGGATCAGCTGGATCGGGTGGCGGATATGCTGGCCGGAAACTATCCAGAAGTAAGCTTTGGGTTCGATTTTTGTGAGCTTCGTGGATACAACTATCACACCGGGCTGGTGTTCGCGGCCTACGTGCCGGGGCACGGCGATGCGGTTGCCAAGGGTGGCCGCTACGATGCCATTGGCAGCGACTTCGGCCGCGCACGTCCGGCGACGGGCTTCAGTCTTGATATCCGCGCGCTGGTCTCACTAGGTCAGCGAGCTAGCCGCGCCGGTAAGGCAATATGGGCGCCAGCCACCGAAGACCCTGCGCTGGTTGGTGTGATTTCCGGCCTGCGGATGACGGAAACGGTTATCCGTGCCCTGCCGGAAGACGAAGGCGTTGATCCGGGCTCGCGTAATTGCGACCGCGCCCTGGTGAAGCGTGACGGCCAGTGGGTCGTGGAACAGCTGGACTGATGACCTTCGGGGTCGGGCCACTCATTTACAGGTAAACCTGCGGGCACCCTCGTCGTTTGACGAGGCCGCATTGAGAGAGAGTCATGGGTAAAAACGTTGTAGTGCTGGGCACCCAATGGGGTGATGAAGGAAAAGGCAAGATTGTTGACCTGCTGACCGATAAGGTTGCGGCGGTGGTACGCTTTCAGGGCGGCCATAATGCCGGCCATACCCTGGTTATTGAAGGCAAGAAAACCGCCCTTCATCTGATTCCGTCTGGCATTCTTCGCCAGAACGTTCAGTGCCTGATCGGCAACGGCGTTGTGCTCTCTCCGGAAGCGTTGCTGAAGGAAGTCCGAGAACTCGAAGGCAACGGGGTTGCTGTGCGGGAGCGTCTGAAAATCAGCCTGGCATGCCCGGTCATCCTCAAGACCCACGTCCGTATCGATCAGGCGCGCGAGCGCGCGCGAGGTGTCGACAAAATCGGCACCACCGGCCGCGGTATTGGACCGGCCTACGAAGATAAGGTTTCCCGCCGCGGGGTTCGCGTTGGGGACCTGTGTGATCCGAAAAGCTTCGAAGAGAAGCTCCGGGAAATCATGTCCTATCATAACTTCGTGTTGACCGAGTACTTCAAGGAAGAGCCCGAGGACATTGATCAGGCCTTTTCCGAGCTGATGGCCATGGGCGAGGAAATTCTCCCCATGTCTGCTGACGTCACGGATATTCTCCATGACCTTCGCAAGCGCGGCGAGCACATCCTCTTTGAAGGTGCGCAGGGCTCGCTGCTGGACATTGACCTGGGTACCTACCCCTACGTCACTTCCTCAAATACCACGGCTGGCGGTACTGCCACGGGGTCTGGTTTTGGGCCGCTGTTCCTGGATTACGTGCTGGGGATCACCAAGGCCTACACCACTCGTGTCGGTTCAGGTCCGTTCCCGACCGAGCTGTTTGACGATATGGGCCATCACCTGGCGGTCAAGGGCAACGAGATTGGTACCACCACCGGGCGTTCACGCCGTTGTGGCTGGTTTGATGCGGTTGCACTGCGTCATGCCATCCAGATTAACAGCGTATCGGGTATCTGCCTGACCAAGCTGGACGTACTCGATGGCATGGACACGGTGAAGGTGTGCATTGGCTACAAAACGCCTAATGGCGAGATTACCCGCCCGCCGATCGGTTGCGACACCTACAAGGACATCGAGCCGGTGTACGCGGAGCTTCCGGGGTGGCAGGAGAGCACTGTAGGCCTGACCGGCCTGGACCAGTTGCCGGAGAACGCCAGGGCCTATATCCGTTTTCTGGAAGAGCAGATCGAAGCACCGATCGATATCATTTCCACCGGTCCTGACCGGGTGGAGACGGTCATTCTGCGCCACCCCTTCGGCGAGTAACACCTGGCTTATCGCGGGCAGCTTCAGGGCTTGTCCGCGATAACCGTCGCCCTTTTCGGGCCCGGATAACCTTCCACGGTCTTCGTTGGGTCGTCCGGGTCAAGAAAGTCCTGCAGCGACTGGAATTGCATCCAGTCAGTGCTGCGTTGCTCCTCGGTCGTTGTTTCTGTCACATCCACCACGCGAGCATTGCGAAAACCGGTACGATCCAGCCAGCGTAACAGCGTGTCGCAACTGGGCAGGAACCAGACGTTGCGCATCCGGCCGTAGCGGTCCTCCGGCATCAGACTGTAACCTTCCGGCCCATCCGCTATCAGCGTTTCCAGCACCAGTTCGCCTCCCGGACGGAGTGTGTCTTTCAACTCCAGTAAGTGGTCCAGTGGTGAGCGGCGATGGTAGAGCACGCCCATTGAGAAAGTGGTATCGAACGCTTCCAGCTTTGGTGGCAGATCTTCCGCGCGCACCGGCAGCAGGTCAATGCGCTGCTCCGGGCCTACATACTGTTTGACGCTGAGAAACTGGAACAGGAAGAGCAGTCCCGGGTCGATACCGATCACCCGGCCGGCTCCTTCGCCCAGCATACGCCAACAGTGATAGCCAGAGCCGCAACCGACGTCCAGTATCTGCCGACCACTCAGGTCAGACAGGTAGGGGGCCACCCGGTCCCACTTCCAGTCAGAACGCCACTCGGTGTCGATATAGGTGCCAAAGAACTCAAACGGGCCCTTACGCCATGGCATCAGTCCTCGCAGTCCGTCTTCAAGATTTGCACGGTCTTGCGCGCTGAGGGTCTGGCCGGTGTTGAGGGCAATGGCCGACTGGTTCAGATTCGCATTGACATCATCAATGTGGGGCAGGGTGTCCAGAGCCCGCTTCCATCGGGCAATATCCCCATGGGGGTTGTCGTCAAAGCGCTTTTGTAGCTGCTGTTGCAGCTGCTTCCGCCAGCGTTCAAGGCCACGGCTATCAAGATCGTCAAGCAGCGGGGCAAAGCATCCCTGCCAGTCGAAGGTCGTCATGAAAGCTCCGTTCAGTGCGATTTAATGGCGAGCATGGAAACAAAGTTGAAACACTGGTACCAAACCATCACCTGACTGAACCCCGCGTTTATCAGTCTCTCACGGTGTTCGGCCAGGGTTTCCGGTATCAACACCTGTTCCAGGGCGGAACGCTTCTGGCTGATCTCCAGGTCGGAATAGCCGTTGGCCCGCTTGAACTCGTGATGGAGTTGCGTCTGTGTTGATTGCTCGGTATCGGATTCAAAGCGAATTTTCTCGGAGAGAATCAGTACTCCGCCAGGCAGAGTGGCGCTGGCAATTCGGCCCATCAGTTCTGCGCGTCGGTCTGGCGCCACGAACTGCAGTGTGAAGTTCAGGGTGGTCACCGACGCGTTCTCAATCGGCGTGTCGAGGATGTCCTCGCACCGCAGTGAAACCGGCAATGGGTGGTCATCCAGAGCAATGTAGTGCTCGCAGCGCTCAATCATGGCAGCCGAGTTGTCCACGCCCGTGAGGGTGCAGTCGCGGTCCCCAATGCCATGACGCATGGCCAGAGTGGAGGCGCCGAGCGAGCAGCCGAGATCGTAGCAGTAACTGCCAGGGCGGGCGTACTGTTCGGTGATTACTTCAATCATCGGAATAATCGTGGTGTAACCCGGCACTGAGCGCCGAATCATATCCGGAAATACCCGAGCCACCGATGTGTCAAACCGGAATTCTCCGGTTTCCCGTTCATTGGCGAACAGGCGGTCCAGCGCCTGGCCCGGCTTTTTGTTCCTGTCACCCATTGTCTGCTGGCTCCTGGCCCTCATGGACAGGCCTGTCGTGTGCGGGTGCCGGGCCTCGGCTGCAGCGTACACCCCGGTTCTTGTAATCCACGAGGATGCCCCGGAAATCCGGGTCCACATCGGCGGCGATGGCCAGATAACCCTGCTCGCAGACCGCATGCAGTTCCGAAGACTTGGGCGACATGCGAAACTCCTCACCGGGTTTGATATGAACGGCCTCGAACTCGCCCACTGGTACGTGATCTTTGTTGTCGGCGTGATCTATCCGCCCGCTGGCCTCCAAAACCACAATGGTGACTATGATGGTGGTAATGGCAGTGGCAATCAGGCTGCGGATGGTAAATCGGGCCTCACTCTGGCTCATCAGTCGTGCTCCGGTCTGTCGGTAATAGCGGCCTCAGTATTGGCCGGGTACATTAATGGAAGGGGCCTGTAGCGCTGCCAGTTGTTCCCGAAGTGACAGGATCTGGTCGGACCAGAAACGCGGCTGGGCAAACCAGGGGAAGAAACGTGGGAAGGCCGGGTCGTCCCAGCGCTTGGCCAGCCAGGTGCAGTGCGAAATCTGGCGGAAGCAGCGCATGGGTTCAATCAGATGCCGCTCGCGACGATTGAAATCGCGGAACATTTCATAGCCTTCCAGTAGTTCACCGAATTGCTGGCCGCGCTCAACGTCATCACCGTTCAACAACAACCAGAGGTCCTGAATCGCCGGCCCGGTGCGGCAATCGTCCAGGTCGACAAACAGCATCTGCTCCTCGCGGCAGAGGATGTTGCCGGCGTGGCAGTCACCATGAATTCTCAGGGAGTGCACCTCGCCAGCGTCATCGATCCGACGGGCGCAGTGGTCGACAAGATCGGGAATCAGCGAGTCCCATGCTGGTCGAAGGTCGTCTGGAATCCAGCGGTTTTCCGTAAGGAATCGGTTGTTGTTCTCAATGCCCGAAAGAATCGACATGACCGGGCGATGGTTGAAAGACTCCGTGTCACCCATATTGTGGAGCTGGCCCAGCCATTGGCCGAGACGATACAGGGTATCTGTCACGCTGGTGTCGGGTGCCTGCCCACCCCGTTGCTGAAACACGGCAAACAGAAAGTCCCCGCAGCGGCCCAGCGTATCGCCGGAAGGCATAGTCATTGGCGCAACGACCGGAATACTTGCGTCGAGCAACTGGACGGTAAACTGATGTTCTTCCCGGATCTGGGCTTCGCTCCAGCGACCCGGGCGATAAAACTTGGCGATGACCGGTGGCTGGTCTTCAATGCCAATCTGGTAAACACGGTTCTCGTAGCTGTTGAGGGCAAACAGACGTCCACTGACCACAAACCCGGCGTCTTCCAGGGCATCAAGGATGGTATCGGGGGTAAGGGCGTCGTATGGATGGCTGGAGGTTTCGGTCATAAATAAGGTTTAGTATCTCGAATTCTGTTGGGACTTCATGCTGGCAAGGTGATACCAGTTTTCGTCCAGCTCCCATCGCACCCGATCAATGCCAGACGCGCTGAGGACGATGTTGCCAGCCTGGGCCTGGACTTGGGCCAATTCGCGCTCGGCCCGTTGCCAGTCACGATCATTGTCTCCCAGGTTACGCATGCTCGGAAAAATGGTGGTGAGTGCTTCGTGCGTCGAGGTTTCATGGGAGCGCAGTGAACTCATGATGGCGGTCCCTCCTTCAACCCTGAGGACGCGATGCTGATAAGGGTAGTTGGCCACCATTTCATCGGCCTTCAGTGCCTGGTTCAGGCTGATGACTTCAAAGCCTCTCCAGCCAAGCCAGCCAACAAATATGGCCGCCACCAGCATTACAATAATAAACTGCTTCCTGTCAGACATCGGTTCCCTGCTCCGTGCACTCAATTCACGGGCAAGTATAACGTTTCGGGGGCGACACCGTAATGCGATTCGGGCTTTTTAGCCACCGAGCGTGCAGGTGATGCTGACAAACGATCGAAACACAACGCGGGTGACTTCAAGTCATATGACAGGGCGAGACATATTTCAGGCAGATACCGTGGTGATCGGCGCCGGCATTGTCGGCCTCGCAGTGGCCAGAGCGCTGGCCATGCAGGGCAGGGAGGTGCTGGTGTTGGAATCCGGTGCTCACTTTGGCGAAGGGGTGTCGTCCCGCAATAGTGAGGTTATCCATGCTGGCATCTACTATCCCGAGGACTCCCTCAAGGCCCGGCTGTGTGTTCGTGGTCGTCGGATGTTGTATGAGTATTGTCAGACGCGTGGTATTAACCACCGTCGATCTGGTAAGTGGATCGTTGCCAACGGGGTGTCCCAGGTGGAGCGGCTAGATACCATCGCCAGCCAGGCCCTTCGCAACGGTGTTCCGCTCCAGAGGGTAACCCGCAGGGCCTTGCAGGTGTCTTTGCCGGACGTTACTGCCCAGGAGGCGTTGTACTCACCGGAAACGGGCATTGTAGACAGTCATGGGGTGATGCTGTCGTTGCTGGGAGATTTTGAGGGCCATGGCGGTCAGTTGGTATGCCAGGCGCCGGTGGAGCTTGCGGTAACCGGCCACGGAGAACATCGGTTGTGGATTGGAGGGCAGGCGCCCTGTGAGCTCAGGGCGCAGCGGGTGGTGAATGCAGCCGGGCTGGGCGCCGTGCCACTGGCGACGAGCTGGGAGGGTGTACCCGCGGATATTGTGCCCCGTCAGTGGCTGGCCCGTGGTGTCTATTTCAGCTATTCCGGCCACCACCCTTTCAAATCGTTGGTGTATCCGATTCCTGAATCGGGTGGCCTTGGTGTTCACCTGACGCTCGATCTAGCCGGCCAGGCGCGATTCGGTCCGGATGTCGAATGGATAGAGCGGGAGGACTTCTCGGTTGACCCCGGTCGGGCAAAGTCGTTCGCCAATAGTATTCGCCGGTGGTGGCCAGCGTTGGATGAGTCCCGCCTGAAGCCCGCCTATGCCGGCATTCGCCCCAAACTTCTTGGCCCGGATGGTGGGTTTTCGGATTTCCGTATCGCTGGAGAATGTCGGCACGGTGTTCCCGGGCTGGTGCACCTGTTTGGCATTGAGTCACCGGGATTAACGGCTGCTTTGGCCATCGCGGATGAAGTGGCAGAGCAACTCGCTGATTGAAGCGTTTGTGTGCCGTTATCCAGGGGTTCTTGCCAGTGCCCAGATCTGAACCTCCCTGGCGCCGGCCTCAAGCAGCGCTTCAGTCAAGCTGCGTGCAGTCGCTCCGGTGGTGATCACATCGTCAACGATGGCAATACTGGCCGGTGGTGAACGAGTAACCTGATAGATCCCCCGCAGGTTGGCCAGGCGCTCTTCGCGGTTCAGCCCCCTTTGCGGTCGGGTGCGCCGGTTCCTGACGACAAGGTCGGCGCTCCAGGGAATGCCCGATTGACGGCTGATGTGCTCTGCAATATCCGCTGCTTGATTGAATCCTCGTTCCCGTCGACGGGCCGGGTGCATCGGGCTGGCCAGAAGCAGGTCCGGCGTGCGTTCTGGATAGTTTTCCAGCATCAATACCAGGTGGGCGCTCAAATCATGGATCAGGGGCCGGGCATAAGCGCGCTGGCCGTTGTATTTGTAGCGCTGGATCATGCCATCAACCGGAAAGCGATAACGCCAGGGGGCGACGATACGGCTGAAGGGCGGTGGGTCATTCAGGCATTGACCGCAGATGAGCTCATCGCCAGCGTAGGCGATAGGCAGCGCGCAGCAACGGCAGTGCGAGTGGTTGGCGGGCAAGTCTTGCCGGCAGGGAGTACAAAGTCCGAAATGGGCATGGGGTTCGAGGCAGGCCACGCATTGCCCACCGTGTAGCGGAAATAGGCCTTTGGTGTTCATTTGAGAGCGCGAAATCCTTTTCGTGCTGTTAACCTTTGGTGTTATCAAGGTTGACAGCGATCTCAGTCCCTTTATCATCTGTTCAATCCGTAAACCAGAATCCCGCTAAAGTTAACAGGACTGAGTCATGACTGCCACCGCACACGCTGATGCACCCTCTATAGCGCCTTCTGCCACGCCTTCTAGTTCACCGCGCCACGATTGGACCATGCAGGAAGCCCGTGCGTTGTTCGAACTGCCATTCAACGACCTGCTGTTCCGGGCCCAGAGCGTCCATCGTGAGCATTTCGATCCCAATGAAGTGCAGATCAGCACGCTACTGTCCATCAAGACCGGTGCCTGCCCGGAGGACTGCAAATACTGTCCCCAGAGCGGTCATTACAATACCGGCCTGGAAAAGGAAAAGCTGCTGGAAATTGAGAAGGTGGTTGCAGAGGCTAAAGCCGCCAAGGCAAAGGGCGCATCCCGTTTCTGTATGGGAGCGGCATGGCGTAGCCCGTCTAAGAAAAATATGGAATATGTGGTGGATATGGTGCGCCAGGTGAAATCCCTGGGCCTGGAAACCTGTATGACCCTCGGCATGCTGGAGCAGGAGCAGGCGGACGAACTGGCTGAAGCCGGGCTGGATTACTACAACCACAATCTGGACACGTCCGAGAAGTACTATAGCCACATCATTACCACTCGCACCTATCAGGATCGGCTGGACACTCTGGAGAATGTCCGTAACGCCGGCATGAAAGTATGTTGCGGCGGCATCGTAGGCATGGGCGAAGATCCTGATGATCGTGTGGGCTTACTGGTTCAGTTGTCGAATCTGCCCCACCACCCCGAGAGTGTTCCGGTGAACATGCTGGTGAAGGTGGCAGGAACGCCGATGGAAGATGTGGAAGATCTGGACCCGTTTGACTTTATCCGCACCATCGCTGTTGCTCGAATCATGATGCCGGCCTCGCACGTGAGACTGTCTGCGGGCCGCGAAAATATGAATGAGCAGATGCAGTCCCTGTGCTTCCTCGCTGGTGCGAACTCGATTTTCTATGGCGAAAAGCTGCTGACGACCGCCAACCCCGAGGCGGATGCGGACCGCGAACTGTTCAAGCGTCTGGGCATTCGGCCTGAGGAGCGCGAGCAGTCCTGCACCGAACAGGAAGCGGAAGAGGCCATCGTTGAGGCGGTCGAATACGAACAGACCCGTCACATGTTCTACGATGCCACCCGTGAGTCTGCCTAGGCAGGCAATGTGCCTGTGAGAACTGACCATGCGTGACTTCGCGGCAGAGCTGGAAGAGCGAAAACAGGCGGGGCTTTACCGCACCCGCCGCCAGATCAGCGGTCCCCAACAGCCCGCATTGGTTTCCGATGGCGTGCCGCTGTTGTCGTTCTGCAGCAACGATTACCTGGGGCTGGCAAATCACCCCGAGATCATTCGGGCCGCCACCGACGCCATGCCTAGCACCGGTTTTGGCGGCGCCGCTTCACACCTGATTTGTGGTCACCACGATGCCCATCACCAACTGGAACTGCGGCTAGCGGATTTTACCCGACGCAGTTCGGCACTGTTCTTCTCAACCGGCTATATGGCCAATATGGGCGTGATCTCGGCGCTGGCGGGTCGCGGCGATACCATCTTCTCGGATCGCCTGAACCATGCCTCCATCGTCGATGGCTGTATCCTCAGCCGCGCCAGGCTGCGTCGTTATCGCCATAGTGATATGAATGCCCTGGCCGACATGCTTGCCGCTACCGATGGCCACAAGTTAGTGGTGACAGACGGCGTATTCAGCATGGACGGGGATATCGCGCCATTGAGGAAGTTGGCGGCATTGTGTCGGGCGCACGATGCCCTTTTGGTGGTGGATGACGCCCATGGGCTGGGCGTATTGGGGCCTCAGGGGCGTGGCAGTCTTATGGAGTTGGGGCTGTCTGAAGAGGACGTGCCCATACTGATCGGCACCCTGGGCAAGGCGGTGGGCACCAGTGGCGCTTTTGTGGCCGGCCCGCAGCTGTTGATGGATTACCTGGTACAGAAAGCCCGCACCTACATCTACACCACCGCCATGCCTCCGGCCATTGCACTGGCCACCTGTGCCAGCCTTGACCTGATCGAACGGGAAGACAGCCGTCGCAGTCACCTGCAGATGCTGGTTTCAGAGTTCCGTCAGGAAGCGTCGGCATTGGGCTATGAGTTGATGCCATCGCGCACACCAATACAGCCAATCATGGTGGGCGACAACTGGGCGGCCCTCGCATTGAGTCGGGCCCTGGAAGAGAGAGGGCTGATGGTTACCGCGATCAGGCCACCGACTGTGCCGGAAGGCCAGGCTCGTTTGCGGGTCACCTTCAGCGCCGCGCATTCGTCGCAAGACCTGGCAACGTTGCTGTCCGCGTTGGCGGACTGCCGTTCACTGCTGAGCAAGCCCTCTGCAGAGGTGGTATGAACGCTGTGGAATCACGAATCCCGCTGGTGGTTGTGGGTGGTTGGGGTGTCGATGCCGCCATGCTGCTCCCGTTGTTTGATCGCTGGCCAGGGGAGATTCATCTCATATCACTGAACGATGCCCTGATGTCCCGATGCGATTCGGTCACTGAGGTGGCGGATTATCTGCTGGAGCGTTATCCGTGCCCGTCAGTTTGGGCGGGTTGGTCCCAGGGGGCACAGGTGGTTATGGCGGCTGCCTCGCGCAGTTTTGCTCAGGTCAGCAAGGCAATCACTTTGGCCGGGTTCCCCCGCTTTGTAGCCGGGCCGCAGTGGCCTGCCGGAATGGCAGTGGATAGCTTTGAAGCATTCCGGGGACAGGTGTCTCAAAACGCCGGTCTTGCCTGGCGGCGCTTTCAGCAACTTTTGATTCACGGCTGCCCCGATGGCTCACAAGCCCGGCAGGAATTGCGCCCGTGGCTCGCAAGAGGGCCTTCAGTCAGCGACTTGAACCTGGCTCGGGGGCTGGAATGGTTGGGTAGCGAAGATCAGCGGTCTCTGTGGAGTGCTCTAGCTGTGCCGACACTTCATCTCCAGGCGAGCGAGGATGTGGTCGTTCAGTGCTGGGAGCACACGTTTGATCCGTCTCAAGTCGCCAAGGTCGTTACGGTCCCCGGTATGACGCATTGGCCTCGGGGGCAGTCGCTTTCGCGTTGCCAAGACGAAATCCTTCGGTTTGTTTTCGGCAAGGAGGTTCAATGGACCCTGTAACAACCAGTGCCCACGACTGGGTGCCTCCGAAATCCACGATTGCTCGCGATTTCGGCTCAGCTTCCCACACCTACAATCCCGCTGCCCGGCTGCAGCGCTATATGGGTCAAGTCCTGCTGGACCAGTTGAAAGAAGGGCTTCATCAGGCCCCGTGCGCGGATGGACTCCAGATACTCGATCTGGGTAGCGGCACCGGGTGGTTTACGGGGCAGTTGGCGTCGATTCCTGGGAGCCAGGTGACAGGCGTTGATATTGCTGCAGGCATGCTTCGTTACGCCCGATCGGTTAACCCGACCGGCATTCGGTGGATCGAGGCTGATGCCGAGGCGTTGCCGTTGCCGGATAACAGTGTGGACGTGGTCTTCAGCAATTTGATGATTCAGTGGTGCCGTGACCCGGCCGGTGTGCTTGCCGAATGCCGTCGGGTTCTACGCCCAGGCGGTCGGCTACTGGTATCGACATTGCTGGAGGGTACCCTCGACGAACTTCGGGAAGCCTGGTACAGGGCAGACCCTGGGCATCAGCACGTGAATCGTTTTGAACCGGAAGCGCGTTTTCGGGAACTGGCACTCGAAACGCTCCCGGCCCCGCAACTGACGATCGAGACGATTTCACTGGATTATCCCTCACCGCTGGCCCTGCTGGCGGAGCTCAAGGCTATCGGCGCCGGGTACAAAGGCGTATCGCGGCGTCAAAGCGCAACTGCGCCTGGCCGTTTGCGGGCCATGTGCCGTTATTACCCTCGAGACGGGGAAGGCCGAATACAGGCATCTTACACATCGGCATGGCTGGGTTGCCGTCTGCCGGACTGACATGGGGATTCATTGATCTATGGCCAGAAAGAGTTACTTTGTGACGGGGACCGACACAGGCGTGGGAAAAACACTGGTGTCTGCTGCGATTCTTGAGGCGGCCGCAACCCTGGGGAAGAAAACGCTTGCGATGAAACCGGTGGCGTCTGGTTGCGACGACACACCGGAAGGTCTGCGCAATGAAGATGCGTTGATACTGATGGAATCGATGTCGGAACCGTTGCCTTACGATCAGGTGAACCCGGTAGCCTTGCTGCCCGCCATCGCGCCCCATGTGGCAGCTGCCCAGGCGGGGCGGCACCTCACGGCGGAACGTTTGGTTGGATTCTGCCGCGGGCTGCAGATGCGTCCCGCGGATTTGCTGTTGGTGGAGGGCGCAGGCGGCTGGCGGGTGCCGCTCAATGACCGTGAAACCTACGCCGCCATGCCCGTCGCTCTGGGCATGCCTGTCATTATGGTGGTACCCCTGAAGCTGGGCTGTATCAACCATGCATTGTTAACCGCTGAAGCTATCCGCCGTGATGGCCTGTCTATAGCAGGTTGGGTGGCCAACCGGCCGGACCCAACGGCCATGACCTGTGAGCAGGAAACCCTTGATTATCTGATTCAGAACCTGCCCGCACCATGCCTGGGCGTGTTGCCATGGCAGGAGCGTGCCAATCCGCGGGAGCTGGCTAAAGCATTGGATCTTTCCATTTTGTTTGAAAATTGACCAAGTTTATGGCTTACTGGTGTCAATATATGGTCATTGGGCTGCGCGGTTATGATCAGCAATACATTAGGCATTGGTATTCAGGGTATCCAGGACGGCATGCAAGGCATGGAAAATGCCGCCCGCAGGATTGCCCGCGGTGGTGTTGATGGCCCCCAGGGCACGGCAGAAGGTGTCGGTGGCCTCGTGGAACCAATCATTGATCTAAAACTCTATGAGCGCAGCGTTGAAGCCTCGGCCCAGGTAGTGAAAACCGCCGACGAAACCCTGGGAACGCTTCTGGATATTACGGCCTGAACCCTCTCAGGGCGATCCAGGCCCTCATGATGTGACAACTTGTCTGCTGACATGATGATTTCGGGCTCCCTTCCGTCAATGACTTCTGTCTTTCCCTCGCCTTCCGGTGGCGCGGGTGCCGCCCTCCAGCCGTCTTCGGACGTACCTCCTTCATCTCGAACTTCTCCTGAAACCTCTGGAACCGACCGTGTTGCCGACGGCAATGCTGCGGAGGATCCTACCCGCCCGGAAGGTTCCAGTGTTGAGAAGGTTCAGGGACTGGATGAGGCGGAGCTGAAACAACTTACGGAACTGAAAGCCAGGGATCGTGAGGTTCGCGCCCACGAGGCGGCCCACCAAGCGGTTGGTGGCCAATACGCCGGTTCCATTTCCTATGTCTATGAGCGAGGCCCCGACGGTGCTCAGTACGCTGTCGGTGGCGAGGTCTCGATCAGCACCTCGCCCGTGCGGGGAGATCCCCAGGCGACAATCGATAAGATGCGTGTGGTCAGGGCTGCTGCGTTGGCACCAGCAGAGCCTTCCTCGCAGGACCGCGCGGTGGCGGCAGAGGCCATGCAATTGATGTTGCAAGCACAAGCTGAGCTCTCCTCAGAATTGGGTCGCACTGACGAGCCCGGGCAATCTGGAGTGTCCGAGGATGAGGCGGGTGACGAAACCAGTGCAAACCAGTCGCGGCAAGCAACGAATGCCTATCAGGTCATCTCCGGCGTCGGGAGCAACGATGTAAGCGCCAACCCCTCTGTCTCCTTCCGGGCAACCGCCTGAAAACAAGCTGCTTTTTGTTCTCAATCCTCCCCGTTTGCCGAAATCATCGGTAAACATTCGCGACAAAACACAACACAAATTTTGATTGCGCCTATTGACAATTCTGTGCCTCTAAACGTATGTTTCAAACAAGTGTTTTATTGGCGTTCAGCATCCCTTGCTGAGCGTATGAGTAAATCCCGAGGCTGAGTGCTGTGACCGTGTCGCAGCTGAGACCGAAAACCTGAGGTGGATTCCATGCCTGACTACAAAGCGCCCCTGCGTGACATTAAATTCGTAATGAACGAGCTGCTGGACAGCGAGCAGCACTACGCCAATCTGGAAGGCGCCGAAGATGCAACTCCGGATATGGTCGATGCCATCATCGGGGAAGGTGCCAAGTTCTGTGAGCAGGTTCTGTCTCCACTGAACCAGGTGGGCGATAAAGAAGGCTGTACCTGGAGCGAAGATGGCGTGAAAACGCCAACCGGCTTCAAAGAGGCCTATCAGCAGTACGTGGAAGGCGGCTGGCCGTCCATGACGGCTGATCCCAATTATGGCGGCCAGGGCCTGCCGCACTCCCTTGGCCTGGTGATGAGCGAGATGGTCGGTACCGCCAACTGGTCCTGGGGCATGTATCCCGGCCTGAGTCATGGTGCGACCAACACCATTGAAGCCCACGGCACCGAAGAGCAGAAGCAAACTTACCTCACCAAGCTGATCAGCGGTGAGTGGACCGGCACCATGTGCCTGACCGAGCCTCACTGTGGTTCCGACCTGGGCACGCTGCGTTCAAAGGCCGAGCCAAACGCAGACGGCACCTACAGCATCACCGGTACCAAGATCTTCATTTCCGCCGGTGAGCATGACATGGCCGAAAACATCGTGCACATCGTGCTGGCCAGGCTGCCAGGCGCTCCCGAAGGTACCAAGGGCATTTCACTGTTTATCGTGCCCAAGCAATTGCCTAATGACGACGGCTCTTCCGGTGAGCGCAATGCCGTTTCCTGTGGCTCCATCGAACATAAGATGGGTATTCACGGCAACGCCACTTGCGTGATGAATTTCGACGGCGCCAAAGGCTGGCTGATCGGGCCTGAGAACCGGGGGCTGAACTGCATGTTCACCTTCATGAACACGGCACGTATCGGTACGGCCATCCAGGGTCTGGGTGCTGCGGAGCTGGGCTTCCAGGGCTCTCTGGCCTACGCCAAAGACCGTCTGGCCATGCGTTCGCTGAGCGGGCCGAAGAACCCCGAAGGTATCGCTGACCCGATCATCGTTCACCCGGATGTCCGTCGCATGCTGCTGAGCCAGAAAGCGGTTGCAGAAGGCGCCCGTGCTCTGATTTACCTGACTGCGCAGCAGGCTGATATCGTTCACAGCGGTAAGACTGAGGAAGATCGTAAAGCGGCCGATGAGGCCCTGGGTTTCCTCACCCCGATCGCCAAGGCGTTCCTGACCGAAATCGGTTACGAAGCGGCCAACCTGGGTATGCAGGTCTTCGGTGGCCACGGGTTTATCTCCGAGTGGGGTATGGAGCAGAACGTGCGTGATGCCCGTATCGGCATGATCTACGAAGGCACCACCGGTATTCAGGCGCTGGATCTTCTGGGTCGTAAAGTACTGATGACCCAAGGTGAGTCCCTGAAAGGCTTCACCAAGCAGGTTCACGTGTTCTGTAAGGAAAACGCCGACAACGAGCAGTTGAAAGAATTCGTTGAGCCGTTGGCCGCCATGAACAAGGAGTGGGGCGAACTGACCACCAAGGTCGGCATGTCCGCCATGAAGAACCGCGAAGAAGTTGGCGCGGCCTCCGTGGACTACCTGATGTACTCCGGTTACGCTGTTTTCGCGTATCTTTGGGCCCGTATGGCCAAGGTGGCGCTGGACAAAATGGTGGAAGGCACCTCTGAGGAAATGTTCTATAACGCCAAGGTCCAGACAGCGCGCTTCTACTTCAAGCGCATGTTGCCGCGGGCCAGGGGGCATGCGGAAAGCATGCTGGCGGGCTCGGACAGCCTGATGGACATGCCGGAAGAAGCCTTCGCCCTCTAAGGCGGGTTTCAGGAAACTCAAAAAGCCCGCTCTCCCAGGAGGCGGGCTTTTTTGATGACAGGGCCGCCGGTGCTCCATGAGTTGGGGGCGCTGATAGGGTAGAATAGGCCACCATAAAAAATAACCTGTGCGGACACATAGCCGAGGAAGTGATCAGGACCGAAGGTCCAACGTTGTTCATTTCGCAGACTGACTGAATTGTGGAGAGTTTTGAGATGGCTGATTATCAGGCACCTTTACGTGACATGCGCTTTGTCCTGAATGAAGTATTTGATGCGCCGGCTCTTTGGGCGTCTCTGCCCAAAGTGGCAGAGAACGTTGACCCGGACACTGCCGACGCCATTCTGGAAGAGGCCGGTAAGATTACCAGTGGTGTGCTGGCTCCTCTGAACCGCGAGGGTGATGAGCAAGGTTGCAAGTGGAATGATGGTGAGGTGTCCACACCCGAGGGGTTTCGCGAGGCCTATCAGACCATCGTTGAGGGTGGCTGGAACGGCCTGGGCGGCAATCCGGAGTTTGGTGGTATGGGCATGCCAAAAACTCTGGTGGCCCAGTTTGAGGAAATGATGCAGGCTGCCAACATGGCTTTTGGCCTCGCCCCGATGCTGACAGCGGGCGCCTGCCTGGCCCTGGACGCCCATGGCAGTCAGGAGCTCAAGGAAAAATACCTGCCCAATATGTACGCGGGTACCTGGTCAGGCGCGATGGACCTGACAGAACCTCATGCAGGCACGGATCTGGGGATTATCCGCACCAAGGCCGAACCGAATGGCGATGGCTCCTTCAGTGTAACGGGCACCAAGATTTTCATTACCTGGGGCGAGCACGACATGGCGGAGAACATCATCCACCTGGTGCTGGCGAAGCTGCCGGATGCTCCCAAGGGGCCCAAGGGGATTTCCCTGTTTTTGGTGCCCAAGTTTGACGTAAACGAAGACGGTTCCCTTGGCGAGCGCAACAGCCTGAGCTGTGGTTCCCTCGAGAAGAAGATGGGCATCAAGGGGTCCGCTACTTGCGTAATGAACTTCGACGGCGCCAAGGGCTGGCTGGTTGGCGAAGAGAATAAGGGGCTGGCGGCCATGTTCACAATGATGAACTATGAGCGCCTGGGCGTCGGCATTCAGGGCATTGGCGCTGCTGAAGCCTCACTGCAGAGCGCTCGTGAATACGCCCTTGAGCGCATCCAGAGCCGAGCGCCCACGGGTGCCCAGCAGCCGGAGAAAGCTGCTGACCCGATTCTGGTCCACCCTGATGTGCGCCGCATGCTGCTGACCATGAAAGGTTATGTGGAAGGAGGGCGTGCTTTCTCCACTTACGTCGCTCAGTGGCTCGATATCGCCAAATATTCCGACGATGACGAGCGCCGCAAGCATGCCGAAGGTATGGTGGCGCTGCTGACACCGGTGGCGAAGGCTTTCCTGACTGATCGCGGTCTGGATGCCTGCATCATGGGGCAGCAGGTTTTCGGTGGCCACGGTTTTATCCGGGAATGGGGCCAGGAACAACTGGTTCGCGACTGTCGCATAACCCAGATCTACGAAGGCACGAACGGTATCCAGGCGCTGGACCTGATGGGCCGGAAAGTGGTTGGCAGCCAAGGCAAGCTTTATGAGCTATTTGCCGAGGACGTGGCTACCTTCATCGAGGAAAACAGCAGCGACGAGAACTTGCGCCCCTACCTGGAACCATTGGCGGCAGCATTTGAGCGCCTGTCGGATGTGACCGAGCATGTGATCAAGCAAGCTGGTGACAATCCGGATGCTGTTGGCGCGGCTTCCGTGGACTACCTCGACCTGTTTGGCTTGACGGCCCTCGGCTATATGTGGGCCAAGATGGTTAAAGTGGCGGCACCGAAGGCTGATAGCGACACCTCCGGCTTCTACACTGGCAAGGTGAAGAGCGCACGCTTCTACTTCGATCGATTGCTGCCGAAAACCGTCGCACTGGCGGAAGGCATTCGCAGCGGTAGCGACTCGATGATGGCGCTGACGGCTGAGGAGTTCTGAACCGTCGGCAGTCAGCAAAAAGGCAGGCCCGCGGGCCTGCCTTTTTTATGCTGCGCTATGTACTCGCTTACAGATTTTCTATCCGGCCTGGATCAAGAACAAAAGGATTTTCGTTACCCTGGATGTCGGCCACCTGGCGATGGCGGACAAGCTCCCGGTCATCCGGTGGGTCAATCTGGTTCCAGCTCTTGAACACCCGGGAAGCACCTGCCCAGGGCAGGTCGTAGGTGTCCACCATATAGGCCACCGTGCGGGCGATATCGCCTTTTACCCTTTGCGGGGGCTCGAAAAACTGCGCGCTCTCGCGAATTCCGCACTCGTCCGGGCTGCTTGTGTCGCCCAACTCTTCGTAAATCGCGTTTCTCCGGGACATTTCAATGCGACTGCGCACGGGAACCATGTTATGAAGATCTGATGCGATCTGCCGGTACCTGTCATCATCGTCGCATTGGCTGCTGGTTCCGCACCCAAGCGCGTTGCGAACTTCCGCCAGAGGGTATACATAGCCTTCCGTAAGGACAAAGCCTTTGCGCTCGAAGGGTGTGCCGCAGAAGAAGGAAGTGCCGCCCTGGGCATACAGGTTGCCCCAGAACTCATTGTTCACAACGGTGTCCGGATCACTGAAGCGGGTGTTCTGGCTGATAACGAGAGACGGGACAAGCAAGGCCGCCAATGCGACCAAAACAACGTTTTTAGTTTTCATGAGCCATTTATACCTCTCAGCGCGTGATAGCGCCTTTGCTGATCGGGCCAGGATGGGAAGTGGACAGATTCGGCCGGTCAGAAAAATGACGGTTTATTCATTTATAATTGAGAAGTATGACACAGAGGCTCTGCCGGGAGAGAGCCTCTGTGTGGCTATTTGTGGCATTATGTTAACTGGTTAACACTTCACTTCTTTCGGTTACGTAGATTCTGATAACCCGTTCTCAAATCTTCTCCCAGCTTATGAGCGGTCTGGCGAGCCTCTTTTGATGCATCTTCAGCATCGTGAAGGATGTGGTCGAGTTTGCTGCGAAACCGTTCCCAGTCCTTCTCCAGATCGTCCCACTCGTCTTTCACGTCTTCATGGGCCAGATGCATCTGAACCCGCGCTTCGTCACGGTACTGTTTAATCTTTTCGGACAGTTTTTTCAGTTCGTCCTGGAAGCTCATATCATGCACCTCCTTTAGCCGTTAACAACTATACGATGCTACCGAATATTGAAAGCTGTCAAGCTGGATGACGGCCATTTCTCTACGTCAGGCGGGCCTTGCGAGCAAGGTGATCAGGTCATGCAGATAATGCCAGGGGGAGAGCGTATCAAAGCCTTTGGCGGCCCTGTCAGTGGTGCTGCATAATTCCAGTGCGGTATTGAGCTGGTGGCGGTTCAGGCGTCTTGCTGCCTGTTCAACGGCCCTTGCGCGCTGGGGCTGGAACACGCCGCGCTTTTTGAGGAAGCCAGCGGTATTTTCCCGTTTGGCAGCAGCGATATTCAGTTCCATGGTGAGGTTCAGGTCCCGTGTGAGTACCGCTAGCAATCCCAGCGGGTTCTCGCCTTCCTGCTGCAGTACTCCAACGATTTTGCGAGCGTGGGCCGCCCGGCCGGCGAGGAGTTCCGTCACCAGCTCAAAACCATTGAAGCGGGAGCTGTCCTGGACAGCCTGTTCGACGGTGTCTTCATCGATGGTGGCACCGGTGCCCAACAACGCCAGGCGATCCAGTTCCTGGCTTGCCGCCAGGAGGTTACCCTCGAGGCGTTCCGCCAGGATGTCCAGTGCGCCGCGGGTAAGGCTGAGGCCGTGATTGCGAGCCCGCTGCTGCAGCCAACCCGGGAATTTATCAGTATCAATGGGCCATACCGGTACGTGTACGCCTTTGTCCTGCAATTCCTTGTACCACTTCCGGCGGGTTTCGGCGGCGTCCAGCCGTGCACTGATCAGTAGCAACACAATATCGTCGGGAGGGTTCTGCAGCACGCTTTCGAGAACGGCGCGGCCATCACCCAGTTTGCCGGTAGGCAGGTGTATTTCGATACGGCGCTTCTCGGCAAACAGCGACAGCGCACCAAACTCTTCGCCCACGCGGTTCCAGTCCAGCTGCTGGTCGGCGTGGAAGGTTACCCGGTCCTGATAACCCGCTTCTCGCGCAATCTTCCGGATCTGGTCGCAGCATTCCTGAACCAGCAGGGGCTCATCGCCTGACACCAGGTAGACAGGTGACAGGCCTTTCTGAAGAAGCTGGGGTAGCTGGTGGGCCTGGGTCTTCATGGTTGGCCGCTGTCTTGATCGCGGGTCTGTTCCGCTTCCTGTTTCAGCCGGTCTATGCGATCCCGGTCAAGGGGCGCCAGGCGAAAGATAATTTGCTGGGCCAGTCGGTCATAGAGTTGCTCCTGGAGGGCTTCCTCTTCCCGTTGCTTGGCCAATACATTGGATTCGTCGTAGCGATAGGTTTCGCTGCTATTCAAGTCGGTTGGGGCAATCAGAGGAACCTTGTCGGAGGTCAAAACCTCAATATCGACCGTTTGCCGCAACGTATACTCGGCAGCCGCGGCGCGCACGGTGATGGCGCTGGCACGACGTTCCCGGCGGAAATTGCTGATGTTGAGCACATAATCGGCTTTTTCGGAGGGCTGAAGGTCGATGTTGCCCAGAGACAGCTGTTCCTTCACCGAGCCACACAGTTGTTCTGGCACATCGCCGGAGCAATCAACAGCCAGCGGCTGCAATGCGGATGATACCGGCGGGGCGCCCCGTAGCTGAAACCCGCATCCTGACACCAGAAGTGACAGGGCGAGGCCAGCCGGAAGTACCTTGGGGAGGCTCGCCAGGAGGTTCATATCAGTTTGCCACCACATTCACCAGTTTACCGGGCACAACGATGACCTTTCTTACTGTCTTGCCCTCGGTGAAACGAACAACGTTCTCGTTCTCGAGGGCCAGGGCTTCCAGTGCACTCTTTTCGATGTTTGCTGGAACGTCGGCCTTTGCCCTGACCTTGCCGTTTACCTGCAGAACAACCTGAATCTCGCTGCGGACCATGGCGTCCTTGTCTGCCTCGGGCCAGGACGCGTCTACCACAGGCTCTTCGTGCCCCAGTGCGTGCCACAACTGATGACAGATGTGGGGGACGATGGGAGACAGGACAAGTACCGCGGTATCCAGTGCTTCCTGGCGAACCGCCAGGCTCTGGGGCTCATCGTCTGTCAGTTTGCTGACATCGTTGAGCAGTTCCATTACCGCCGCGATGGAGGTGTTGAACGTCAACCGTCTGCTGACGTCATCGCTCACCTTGGCAATGGTTTCATGGGTCTTGCGACGAAGGTTGCGCTGGCCTTCACCGAGGTCGGTGGTATCCAGAGCAGGAACCGTTCCGCTTTCAGTGTGTTCGCTGACCATGCGCCACAGGCGTTTGAGGAAACGATGGGCACCCTCAACACCGCTGTCGGACCATTCCAGGGATTGCTCAGGAGGCGCCGCAAACATCATGAACAGGCGCACGGTATCGGCGCCGTGTTCATCGATAATGGCCTGGGGATCAATCCCGTTGTTCTTGGACTTGGACATTTTGGTCACGCCACCGGCAACAACCGGCTTGCCGTCGTCTTTATGAACGGCACGAGTTACCTGGCCCTTATCGTCCTTCTCGGTGACCACATCTGCCGGCGAGATCCAGATCTTGCCGCCGTTGTCGTCCTCGCGGTAGTAGGTTTCCGCGAGCACCATGCCCTGACACAGCAGGCGGTTGAAGGGTTCGGAACTGTTGACCAGCCCCACATCCCGCAGCAGTTTATGGAAGAAGCGCGCATAAAGCAGGTGCAGAATGGCGTGCTCGATGCCGCCGATATATTGATCCACCGGCAGCCAGTAGTTGGCGGCAGCCGGGTCCAGCATGCCCTTGTCGTAGTTGGGGCTGCAGAAGCGGGCGTAGTACCAGGACGACTCCATAAAGGTGTCGAAGGTGTCCGTTTCCAGTGTTGCAGGCTGGCCTTCGTAACTGGTTTTGGCCCACTCCGGGTCAGCCTTGATGGGTGACTGAACGCCGTCCATCTCCACGTCTTCGGGCAGTGTGATCGGCAACTGATCGTCTGGCACCGGACGTTCCGTGCCGTCTTCCAGTGTCATCATCGGAATCGGTGCGCCCCAATAGCGCTGGCGTGACACGCCCCAGTCACGCAGGCGGTAATTGACCGTGCGCTTGCCGATGCCGTTCTCTTCCAGGTAGTTGGCGATGGCATCGAAGGCTTCTTCGCTGGTCATGCCGTTGTATTTTCCAGAGGATACCAGAACGCCTTTTTCGGTGAAGGCGCGCTCCTGAACGTCGATTTCGCGGCTGTCCGTGGCAGCGATAACCTGTTTGATAGGCAGGCGATACTTGAGCGCGAACTCGTGGTCACGATCGTCATGGCCGGGCACGGCCATAAGTGCGCCGGTGCCATACTCCATCAGCACGAAGTTGGCGACGTAAACAGGAATTTCTTCCTGCGTCAGTGGATGAATGGCCTTGTAACCGGTATCGATGCCTTTCTTTTCCATGGTTGCCATGTCGGCTTCGGCAACCTTGCTGTTGCGGCACTGCTCGACAAATTCAGCAACTTCGCGATAGCGCTCGGAAGCGGCCTTGGCAATGGGGTGTTCGGCGGCCACGGCCATGTATGTCACGCCCATGAGTGTGTCCGGGCGGGTGGTGTAGACGTCCAGTGCGTCCTCGCGGCCTTTGAGGGGAAAGGTCAGCTCGGTGCCCACCGATTTGCCAATCCAGTTCCGCTGCATGGTCTTGACCTGTTCGGGCCAGTCTTCCAACTCGTCCAGGTCATTCAGCAATTCTTCGGCATAGTCGGTAATGCGGATAAACCATTGGGGAATCTTTTTCTGTTCGACCAACGCGCCGGAGCGCCAGCCACGGCCATCAACCACCTGTTCATTGGCCAGCACCGTCTGGTCAATGGGGTCCCAGTTGACGGTGGACATCTTCTTGTACACCAGGCCTTTTTCGTAAAGGCGGGCGAAGAACCATTGCTCCCAGCGATAGTAGTCCGGTTTACAGGTGGCCAGCTCGCGGTTCCAGTCGTAACCGAAGCCCAATTGCTTGAGCTGGTTTTTCATGTAGGCAATATTGGCGTGGGTCCACTTTGCGGGCGCAGTCTTGTTGGCGATGGCGGCGTTTTCAGCGGGCAGGCCGAACGCATCCCAGCCCATGGGCTGCATGACGTTCTTGCCCTGCATACGCTGGTAGCGGGAAATGACGTCGCCGATGGTGTAGTTGCGCACGTGCCCCATGTGCAGTTTGCCGCTGGGGTAGGGGAACATGGACAGGCAGTAGTATTTGGGTTTGCCCGGTTCTTCCTTCACCGTGAACGTGTTGTTCTCTTCCCAATAGGTACGGGCTTGTTGTTCAACATCGCGCGGATTGTATTGCTGGTCCATTCCTGCCATTACCAAAGTTACCCTTTATCAGACCGTATCAAAAAAGATGTGCGAAGCGGCCGGACATTCTAACGCACACAAGGCTTAACAGGTAGTCTGCCAATTTGCCGATACTGTGCCATGCTTGGGGGGAAGGCGGGCAGGTGCGGCTGACTGGGGCACGCCGTGAATACGTCCCTGTAGGCTCGTAAAAAACATGGATGTTTTTGTCAAGCGTACATGGACGTATTCACAGCGTGCCCTGATCAGCCATAGCCACTCCGACCGTACACCATGAGGGAGCAGTCATGACCGAACCAGAACGCAATCATCTCTCAGGCAGGGCCCTCGAGGCCTACGACCGCATGTTGGAGCGGGTCCAGGCCCGGCTCAGTGATATGGAGAATACCACCCGCGATACCCTGAAAGAGGAAATCGAACGGGCGGTGGAATTCGAGTATGAACTGGCAGAGATGACCCGCGAAGAAGCGGACCTGCTTGGCGCGTACCTGCAGCGTGACCTTGAACACCTGCTGCATTTCGTGGAAGAAACCGGAGAAGGCCTGAAGGAATGGTTGCAACTGGACATCTCCCTGCTGGAGCACCAGTTGGCGGATATGCTGTTCTCGGTGGCGGACAAGACCCGACTGGATACGCTCGAGCTGAACCAGAAACTGGAAAACCATGAGCCCAGCCAGTATATCAGCGGCGAAGTGGCCACCGCCGGCATGTTCAAATGCCTCAACTGCAGCCACATGCGCTGCCTGACTGCAACCAGCCATCTGGAACCCTGTGACGCCTGCGGCTCCCACTACTACGAACGCGTCACCAGCCGCTGGCCACGGAAGTCCGAATAGGGATAGGAAGACTAGGGGAGTCCAGCACAGAGCCAGAACGGCCATGGGGTGGGGGTACTTTTTCTGCCAGAAAAAGGTGTCCGAGCGCAGCGAGTTCTTTTTCCAAAGAAAAGGTACCCCCACCCCGTGGCCGGACACCAAAATGCAGGCTACTCAGTTCCGCGGAATCACCCGCTCCCGAACAAACACGATAAGAATCGCCGCCAGCGTCAACACCGGCCAGGACCCGGATTGCATGTAGGGCGTATTGCCCTCCGCCGCATAGACCTCGCCAGTCATCACCGCGCGTTCAAACTGAGGGATGGTTTCGGTGATCTGGCCTTTCTCGTCAATAATAGCGGTTACGCCATTGTTGGTGCCCCGCAGCATATAACGACCGGTTTCCAGAGCTCGCATACGGGCGATCTGTAGGTGTTGCAGCGGACCAATAGAATCGCCAAACCAGCCATCGTTACTGATGGTCAGCAGTATGTCACTGTTGCGGGCGTTGGTGGCGACAAAATCCGGATAGGCCACTTCGTAGCAGATAAACGGCATAATGTTCGTGCCACTGGCCTCAAGTGGCGACTGATTGGCTGGCCCCCGGCTGAAGCTGGACATGGGCAGGTCGAAAAAACCGATCAGGCCGCGAAGCCACTGCTGCAGCGGCACATATTCTCCGAAAGGCACCAGCTTCTGCTTGTGGTAGATGCCGCCGCCATTACCAATCGCCATGATGCTGTTGTGATAGGTAAAGTCTTCAATGCGATCACTGAAGCCATACCAGGGGATGCCGGTAATCAGTGTGCTGTTCTCTCCCAGCTCTGCATTGATATGGTCGATAATCTTGCCAGCCTGGTCCTGGGGAATTGGAATAGCGGTTTCCGGCCACAGAATCAGATCGGTATCCCAGTGGTCTTCCGTCAGTTCCAGATACGCCACGATCTGGTCCCGAAGAAAGTCCGGGTCCCATTTGATTTGCTGAGGGATGTTGCCCTGCATCGCGACAAACGTGGTTGGTTCCGAGTCCAAGGCCGTCCATTGTGCTTGCGAGACGGCCGGGCCGGTGACCCAAGGTAGCAACGCCACACCGGCGACGAGGGCAGCGCTGGCATAGCGGGTTGTCCTCGCCAGCCACCAGCAGGCAATGACGGCACCACCGGTGACAGTTACCCAGAAGGTAACACCGTAAACACCAATAAGGGGGGCAAATCCACCCAGTGGGCCATCAACGTGAGCCGTTCCCAGGTAGAGCCAGGGAAAGCCCGTGAGTAACCAGCTCCGGACCCAGTCACCGAGTATCCAGATGGCCGGAAACAGAAGCAGCCGCCTGACCGTGCTGACTTTGGCCAGTTTGCCCCAGGCCCAGAACGCCAGACCATGGAAAAGGGCAAGCCCCGCCACAAAAATAACCGTCAGGACGAAAGCCAGCGGAACAGACGTGTTGCCGTGTTCACTGATACTGATGTAGACCCAGCTTGCGCCGGTACCGAACAGCCCCAATCCGACCAGCCAGCCCGCCCGAAACAGCTTTTGCGGTGCCAGCGGCAGGCAGCAAAACAGTATCAGCGCGACTGACAACGGCCCCAGCCACCACCAGTTAAAGGGTGAAAAAGTGAGTGTTTGCAATGCACCGGCAACAAGCAGTGTCGCCGCTCGCAGCCAGGCATGTTCAGAAAGGGCGGATGTCAGCACGGAGGTTTGGGCTGTCGTGTTACTGGTCATCACCACGCGTTACCTGCAGCAGACGGATGACACGGTTATCGGCGTTGGCAATAGTAAACTGCAACCCGCCAAACTCAACCGACTCGCCCCGTCTGGGCAGATGGCCGAATTCCTTGAGCACAACGCCACCGATGGTGTCGAACTCTTCCTCGTCAAGCTCGGTTTCAAAGAATTCGTTGAAGTCGTCCACCGGCGTTACGGCCTTGACGGCGTAGGTGCCATCGCCACGGGCCTTGATGTGGGTCTCCTCGTCGAAGTCATGTTCGTCTTCGATTTCGCCCACGATCTGTTCCAGCACATCCTCAATGGTGATCAGGCCGGCAGTACCGCCGTATTCATCCACCACAATGGCCATGTGGTTGCGGGTTTCCTTGAACTCTTTTAATAGCTGGTTCAGGCGCTTGCTCTCCGGTACGAACGTGGGAGGGCGAAGAATCTCGCGGATGCGGGCCCAGTTGAGGTCGTTGTTCAGGGCCAGGGGGAGCAGATCCTTGGCGAGCAGCACGCCAATCACATCGTCCTGGCTGTCGCCAATGACCGGGAAGCGGCTGTGGGCGGATGAAATGATTTCCCCCAGGAACTCTTTCGGGTCCTGGGATGCCTTGACGGTGACCATCTGGGAGCGGGGAATCATGATTTCATCCACCCGCATGTCGATCACCTGCATGGCACCTTCGATGATGCTCATGGCATCGGTATCGATGATTTCCTGGGACTCGGCGTCCCGCAGGATTTCCAGCACGTCCTCGACGGACTCAGGCCCGCTGGAGAAGGCCTGTGATATACGCTCCAGCCAGGACTTGTTGCTGCCCTGACTGCGACTCGACTGATCGTCGTTCATGAGTCTTTTTCCGTTTCCTCTGTCTCGTAAGGATTGCTGAACCCGAGTTGCCCAAGCAACCGGATCTCGAGGGCTTCCATGACCTCGGCATCATTGTCTTCAATGTGGTCGTAGCCCTGAAGGTGCAGCATACCGTGCACCACCATATGGGCCCAGTGTTCCTTCAGTGTTTTTTGTTGCTCGGTTGCTTCTTTTTCAACAACCGGAGCACAGATGATCAGATCACCGGCCAACGGAACCGTTATACCGGCTGGCGCTTCAAATGGGAAGGACAGTACATTGGTTGGCCCTGATTTCCCGCGATACTGGCTGTTCAGGTCGGCGCTCTCATCACTGGCAACGATGCGGATCGTCACCTCGGATGGATTCTCACCCAACCACGCGGCCCGTGCCCAGCGCTCGAACTCGACGTCTTCTGGCACTCCGGGCGCTTCGACGGCCCGCTGCAAATCCACTGTCAGTTCACTCACTGGCCTGTGGCGCTCCCGTCGTCAAAGGAATCGTATGCCTCGACAATCCGCTGCACCAACGGGTGGCGGACCACATCCCGGGCCTCGAACCGTGTGAAGCCAATACCGGACACCTTGCTTAGCACTCCGGCCGCATGGATCAGGCCGGAATTCTGCCCGCGAGGGAGATCAACCTGGGTGGTGTCGCCGGTGATCACGGCGGTGGAGCCAAACCCGATCCGCGTGAGGAACATTTTCATCTGTTCGCGGGTGGTGTTCTGGCTCTCATCCAGGATGATAAACGAATTGTTGAGCGTGCGGCCGCGCATGAAGGCGAGTGGCGCGATCTCAATCACGCTTTTTTCGATCAGCCGTGTCACATGATCAAAGCCCAGCATTTCGTAGAGGGCGTCATAGAGTGGGCGAAGGTAAGGGTCTACCTTCTGGGCCAGATCACCCGGCAGGAAGCCGAGCTTTTCGCCGGCTTCCACGGCCGGCCGGACCAGCAGGATGCGCTTTACCTGTTCGTCTTTCAGTGCCTCAACCGCGCAGGCCACTGCCAGCCAGGTTTTGCCGGTACCGGCGGGACCAATGCCGAAATTCACATCGTGGGTACGAATGTTGTGTACGTATTTCTGTTGGTTCTCGCCTCGGGGCTTGGCCTGCAGTTTCGGGGTTTTGATAACGGTCACGGCGCCCTTATAAGGCACGTCATCCGGCAGCCGTTCGAATCCGGTCTCGCGGATAAACAGGTGAACCATGTCCGGCGAGATATCATCGTTGGCTTCGGTTTCCCGATACAGGTGCCGGACAACTTCAGTAGCGGCTGCCACGTGTTCAGTTTCACCTTCCACCCGGAAATGATGGCCACGACGGCCAATCTTGACGTTCATACGCCGCTCAATGTGCTTCAGGTGCTCATCGAACTGGCCGCAAAGGGTGGTTAGCCGGCGCTGGTCTACCGGGTGCAGGTCGAATTGTCTGTGATCGTTGGCGTTCAAAAGTGCTCCGTTTTGATGACTCCCCTAGTTTAGGGGGTAGGCATTTTGTGTTTGGTGCTATCGGAAGCTTGCC
>NZ_ABCP01000033.1 GCF_000170835.1 Marinobacter algicola DG893 | reverse complement strand
TGCGGCACGATGGAGGTCGTGCGTGTCGACACCTGTGCGGACCTGGACGAGGGCCCTACGGCGTCGGTTTGCTGGATGGTAAAAGATATAAGGCCGCGTTGAGCGGCCTTATATGTGGTCCTGCCAGTCTGCCGTTTACCAGTCGACCCCATAACTGACCATGACAGATCGGCCGGGTGCGGTGGTGTACTGGGTGTTGAAATTGTAGATCTGTGAGATCACCGGGAAGTAGTCTTCGTTCAGCAGATTGTTGATGGCCAGGGTGATATCCCCGTTGCCGGTCCGCCAGGTACTGGTCAGATCCAGAACCGTGAAGGACTCCACCTCGCCCTGGCCAAAACCGTTACCGCTAAAGCGGTCGCGATCACCCACGACCATGGCCTGCAGGCGATTGCTCCAGCGCGCAGTGCTGTCGTGTTCCACATAGCCAGTGAGCTTGAGTGGTGAGATCCGGTTGCCGGCAAGGTAGGTGTCGTAGCTGCCGTCATCGTCAGAATCGACTTTGCCTTCCATCCAGGTAAAGGTGCCGCCGGCGCTCAGGTCGCGGGTGGGATAGGTGTTGAGCTCTGCCTCGAAACCGTAGATACGTTCAGGGCTGCGCAGCACAGGAATGGGCTCATTGGCGTTGGCCGCTGCAAGGCTGGTTCCCAGTTCCGACTCGCTGTAAAACAGCGTCAGTGCAAGATCGGCGCGATCCCAGACTGCCTCGGTGCCAAGCTCGTAGTTGTCCACCACCTGTGGCTCAGGACGGATCTGATCCAGCGATGTGCCCTGCTGGGGCTGGCGTAGGGTGCGACCAATCTCCGGTACGGTAAAGCCCTGGGAGAAGCTGGCGGTTGCTGCCCAGACATCGTTCACCTGGTATCGGGCCCCGGTATTGAAGACCGTTTCACTGTACTCCAGCTCACCGCCTTCGACGTCCGCGCCATACACCGTGGTGTAGTCGTCCACCTCGAACCAGAATTTTTCGTAGCGGACACCGGCGTTCACGGTCCACTGGGGATCCAGCCGGAGTTCCGCCTGCAGGAACGGAGCCACACTGTTCTGGTCCATTTCAGGTACGAATGTCCGTCCGTCTTCCAGGGGCTGGGCCGTGGTTTCCATCAGGGTGTCCAGGCCCCAGAGCAACTTGGCGCCAGACATGACGTCAAACGGCGTTTCAAAGTCCAGACGGGAGCCGATGCGCTCCGATTCGGTCAGCGACTGTCCACCGCCGGGATAGAAGGTGGCGAAGTACCCGAATCGGGTCATGTAGTCGCGATAATACAGCTGCGCACCCAGTGAGGTATCGCCGAACAGTTGCCGGTCGCTGTAGGTCAGGTTCACGTTCAGGTTTTCAGTGCCCTGATCCTTGCCACCCGGGTCGCCTTTGACGGCGCGGGTTTTCTGCTCGCCGTACACGCCCGCTTCAAGGACGTAATTGGTGTCCTGCTTGATGTCGTAGTAGCTGGTGGTCAGTTCCAGGCGCTTGTCGGCGTCCAGGTCGAAGCCGAGCTTTGCCAGCACGTCGAACTCGCGGGAGTCGGCAATGCCACCCTGGCCGTTCGGGTCCGGCGGAATACGGTCGCCATCGGCATCGAAGAAATTAGCGCGTTGTTCATAGGAGCCTCGGAGCTGGTAGTCAAAGGCGCCTTTACCACCGATTACGCTCTGGGATAGCCCGAATTGTTCGCTGTCCTTGATGTGTTCGGTGGAGAAACCACCATTCAGTTCGGTGCGGTATAGGGGGGCGCCTTTCTCGTTCTTGCGGGTGATGATGTTGATGATGCCGCCGGTACCACCGAAGCCATACACACCGTTAGAACCCCGGATAACTTCAATGCGTTCAATCGACGACGGGTCAATGGAATTCAGGGAATGGAGGCCGTCGCGCAGACTGATGGTCTGGGGAATGCCGTCGATCAGCACGAACAGGTTTCGGCCACGCAGCGTCTGCGCCACACTGGTTAAACCATGGGTGGAGGGCGACAGGCCTGGAACGGTTTTGGCCAGAATATCGCCCACGTTGCCACCCAACGAGGACTGTTTGTCGATAGCGTCACGGTCAACCACGGTGACCGCACCGGGGTTAACGTTGAGGGAGTCGAGACCGCGAGTGGCGGTTACTTCAAGGGTATCAAGGGATTGCGGTGCCTGATCGGTGCCTTCCTGAGCAGTTGCGGTTGTGGCGCATCCAAGCGCGAGGATCAGGGAATAGCGTAGTGCGTGGGGTTGTTTGAGCATGGTTCTTGGCACCTGATGGTTGTTTTTCGTCACGATGCGGAAACTAAACTAAATGTAATCGATTATCAATACTAATTGCATTGTAACAATGATCGGCCTTTCGTGTCGGTGAAAGAACAAAGGCGATAAAGCTGTAGACCCGTGAAACCTGTAGACCTATGGAGAGTGACGTGAACAAACCTGGACGATTGATGTGCCTGATAACGCTCGTCGCAATCATGCCGCTGACCGCTGCCGCCGATGAAGCAACGTTTGACCCGTTTCAGCGTCTGTTAGCGCAGCACCTGACAGAATCGACAACGGCCGAGGGTGGCCTGGTTTCCGCATTTGACTATGAGGCGGCCCTGGCCTCATCACAGACCGACGGCCTGTTGGCGGATCAGCGTGACCGCCTGGCAGATTTCGACATCCGCTCCCTCGAGGGCGAGGCTGAATCTGTCGCCTTCTGGCTCAACGCCTATAATTTCTTCATGATCGACCAGATCCTGACTGAGCGACCGAACGGCGAACTCGTTGACTCGGTGTGGGACTACGGCGGTCGCGTCAATCCCTTTGTGGACAGTGTTTTTGGCCGGGAAAAGTTTGCGATAGGCGGACAGGAATACAGCCTGAATCAGATGGAGAAGGATATTCTCCTCGGTGAGGAATACGCAGAAAAAGGGTGGAAAGACGCGCGGGTGCATTTCGCGGTGAACTGTGCGTCCGTTGGTTGTCCGCCACTGCGAAAGACTGTCTATACGGCAGACAATCTGGAAAACCTGTTGGCGGAGAATACCCGGCGTGCGTTCAATACGGATCGGCATCTGAGGATAGATGCTGATACCGCGTATGTTACCGAGCTGTTCAAGTGGTATGCGACGGATTTCGAAGAAGCGTCTGGCACACCAAAGGCGTTTATCAGGGCCTGGGCGGATGATTCAGTGGCGAGTCGTGTCGCGCAAACGTCTGCTTTGGAGTACATCGATTACGACTGGGCGCTTAACAAACCCGACAACTTTCCCGAACTCCGATAATCGGTGTTGGCCGGCCCGACCGTCGTTTATACCGGGTTGGTGGCCAGGATTTTCTTCAGAAAGTCCTTGGTTCGTGGGTCCTTGGGATTATGGAAAATCTCACTGGGTGGCCCCTGCTCCACGATTCGACCGCCGTCGATAAAGATCACACGGTCGGCCACGTCCCGCGCGAAGGACATTTCGTGGGTAACCACCATCATGGTCTGGCGTTCCGAGGCCAGCTTCTTCATCAGCCCCAACACTTCCTCCACCCACTCGGGGTCGAGTGACGACGTGGGCTCGTCAAACAGATGACGTCGCGCCCGTCGCCATGGCACGGCCGATACCGACCCGCTGTTGCTGACCGCCGGACATGGACGCCGGATAGGCATCTGCCTTGTCGGCGAGGCCGATCTGTTCGAGTATTTCACGGGCGCGTTGGTAAGCCTTTTCCTTTGGCCAGCGATCCACCACCAGTAACCTTTCGGCGATGTTCTGCAACGCGGTCTTGTTGGAGAACAGGGCGTAGTTCTGGAACACAAACGCGGTTCGCCGGCGCATGGAGAGAATGTCTGCGCGGCTGGCGCGGTTCACATCTACAGTCAGGTCGCCAACGGTCATGGTGCCTTTGGTGGGTTGTTCCAGAAAGTTGACGCAGCGCAACAGGGTGGATTTTCCGGTCCCTGAGGGACCGATGATCACCACGATCTCACCTTCTTCGATGGCGAGATCGATGCTGTCGAGAACCACGGCTTTGCCAAAATGTTTGCTCAGTGATTCCAGCTTGATCATCGGCTGTAGGCCTTGTTCAGACGGATTTCCAGGTAGTGCTGAAGCTTGGAGAGCATCTCAACGACGATCCAGTACATGATGGCGGCAACAATGAAGGCCTCGAAGTACAGGAAACTGCCGGCGGCCTCTTTCTGGGTGGCACCCATCAGCTCGGTAACCCCCAGGGTAAATGCCAGGGAGGTGGCCTTGATCATGTCGATGAAGTAGTTCATCAACGTAGGCAGCGCCACACGTGTGGCCTGGGGCAACACTATCCGGCGCATCAGCTGGCCGTTGGTCATGCCGATCGACAGGGCGGCTTCGGTCTGGCTGCGGTCCACACCCACGATGGCGGCACGTATCGATTCCGCCATGTACGCCGAAAAATGCATGGTCAGGCCCATGATGGTCGCCGTAATGCCGTCTATGACCGTTAATGCGCTGACCAGTTGTGGCAGGCCGTAATAGAACAGGAACAACTGAACCAACAGCGGCGTGCCCCGGAAAAAGGAAATGAACACGATGGTCAGCTGATTGAGCACCGGGATGCGCAGCACCCGGACGACGGCGAACAGACAGGCAAGGATCAGCGCCAGCACCATCCCGACGCCGGCCAGCTGCAGGGTGAGGGGCAGGTACCCAAGCAAAACAGGTACCAGCCCAAGCATGTATTCGACGTTCAACACGTCCATAGCGAGTCAGCCCTTGGTGGCGCCCCTCAGGGCTGGGTGATGTCGGTGCCGAACCACTTTTCTGAAATGGCGGCCAGGGTTCCGTTATCACGCAGGATTGTCAGGGCTGCGTTGACTTCATCCCGCAGCGCTTGTCCGGCCTCGGTGTTGCGGAACGGATAGGCGTTGGTGATCTGGGAGAACGTTGGGCCGGCGAGCTCCAGCGGCAGAGGCTTCTCCTTGATGATCTGGCTGGCACTGACCCGGTCCATGACGAAGGCGTCCACGCGCCCCAGAGCGGTATCACGCTCCAGATTGCTCTCATAGGTCTTGATGTTGATCTCGTCTGCATAGGGCAGTTCCCGCAACAGGGCCTCGAAGTTGGAGCCCAGGTTCACCGCGACGGTTTTACCCTTCAGATCTTCCACACTCTCGACCTCGGTGTTGCCTTCTTTGGTCACTACCTGAGCGCCGTCATAGACATACGGTTCGCTGAAAATGTAGGCCTTCTGGCGCTCCTCGGTGATGGTGATCTGGTTGGCAACGGTGTCGATGCGCCCGGATTCCAGCATGCCAAACAGGCCGGAGAAGTTGGCGGTCTGGTACTGGATTTCACGACCCATTTCCTTGCCAACAGCGTTCATGACATCAACTTCAAACCCCTTGAGCTTATCCTGCTCCACAAAGGTAAATGGGAAATACTGGCCGGACATTCCGACTCTCAAGGGGTCTCCTTGGGCAAGAACCGGAGCACTTAGCATCATGGATACGATGATCAACGAATGAATAAATAGTGTTTTCATAGAACCTCCTTCCAGAGTTTGTCGCCTTCACCGCCCAAGTTGGGACGAGCATGGAGTAATCATACGCGCCCTTGGCGTTTATTGAGAGTCGCGGTAGCCGCGACGATGCTCTTTTCGATCACCCACAACCGATCCTGCCCCCAACAGCTGACCTCCCCGTAACGGAAGCTGGGAACGCCCCATAGCCCGCAGTCATACATGGCTTTGCGGTTGTTCTCCGCCCACTCACGCCAGCTTTGATCGTTCAATAAAGCCTTGGCTTTCTGCAGTCCAGCCGGCTCGTTCGACGATACTTTCAGACCGGCATCGGTTTCGAGCGATGCTTCGGCATTGACGGCCCTGGCGTAGGCCAGCATGTAGTCGGTCTCGCGACCGAGTGAGCGGGCGTATTCGAACAAGGCATAGCATCTTTCCACGCCCGGCCCCAAAGGATCGGCGACGAAACCATACGGAATGCCCAGTTTGTTGGCCTCCCTTTTGGTGTCGTGGAAGATGTACCACTTTTTGGCATCCGGTACCGACTGCCCGCGCATCAACATGGGCAGAACCGGTCTCAATTGAAGAGGAATATTCCACGCCTTGGCCAACTGGACTGCTCGCTCCAGGCCCAGATAGGAGTATGGGCTGCGGATGGAAAAGAAGACCTCAAGGGTGGTGGTCGCTCGATGGCCGTCAGCCGGGCTGGGGCCGCTGCTCATCAAATCGGACCATGTGCGCGTGAAAAGGACCGCATCGGGGACGTCCCGGTTCAGTCCCTGTTCGTTTAGACGCCGCTCAAGATGATCCAGGCGGTCCACGCCCCAGAACCATTCACCCAGGTACCTCGTCATGCTGCCTTGATAGTGCCCTAGTCTTCGGAGCAACCGTTCATTCTCGGACAGCTGTGCGTGGTCATACCTTGCGGGCGTTGTGTCCGGTGGCGAGCCAGAATGTGAATGCCATAGATTTTCCAGCACACGCACGGCGGTTATCAGCCCTTCACCGGTTTTCTCTGTATTGAGCAGACGGGCCGTGGCTGTCGTCAGTTCGGTCTCGGAGGGCGCCGTCGGCCGGTCTGGAGGCGTGAAGCCGTATAGTTGTGCGAGCCTTGTGGCGTCCTGTTGCGCCCAGGTGCGCCAGAGAGCCGGCTCAGGGTATATATCGTCGTCCAGTTGCCAGACAGTATGGAGCTGGAAACGCACATAAAAACGTTCCCGTAGCTGGATAAGCGCCTGCAACAGGGGCAGCCCAAATGGGTCTCGGGGGTTTACGAACACCTGGACAAGATCGCTCTCACCCCGCGCCTTTGCCCGTATGTTGTGAAGGCATCGTTGCAGGGAATATCGGGGCGCACTGGAAAGGGCACGGGCGAGCCAGGGCATAACATCGGCTTTGACCGGACGGCGCATAAGGTCGTCTCTTTGTTGTTATTGGTTAAGTTGAAGCCAGCGCGCCAGCTGCGAGCCTGGGTGTCGGCTGATGGACCACGGCAACCATACCATCACTGCCAGGATAATCGCGCCTGCGGCGACAGTAAGTACCGGATTCAACGTGAACGTGTTCCCCAGGCCTGCAAACACCACCGTCATTGGCAGCATGCCAACGAAGGTGGCAATCGCAAAGCGCCAGGCGCGTATGGCAGTGACGCCGGCGGCGTAACTGATCAGGGCGAACGAGAAAACGGGTATCAGCCGGGTCAGCAGGATGGCAATGGTGAGAAAGCGTTGCGAGCCATCCCGTGCAAGCACAGGGTTGTCCGGAAAACGTTTGCAGATCACCTCGCGTCCGAGGCAACGGGCAATCCAGAACGCCGCCATGGCGCCCAGCAGGGCACCGGTTGCTGCGATGGCGGTTCCCTCAAGCACACCAAACGCCAGACCTGCGGTTGCACTGACCGGAAGCGTGGGAATCGGGCCTATCACAACCGCGATCGTCATCAGCAGCATCAGCAACAGTGGGCCGGCAGCCCCCTGGCTTTTCAGCCATTGTGCAAGGGCATCTGGAGACAGGTCCGCGGGTATTCCCAATATCTGCAGCAGCCACCAGGCACCTGCCAGGGCAGCCATTACCACAACAACGATGGCGATTCTCAGTGTCATTCCGCCCACCGGAACCCCCGATAATCAAACCCCTGTTCCAGCGTGGGTTTAACGACGTTGAAATAGGGGGAGGCGTCGAAATCCCGGGGCGCAAATAGAGAATGGTGGCGAATCCGGAAGTACTCGCGCTTTTGCGCGGCGCAAGCCGGATCGGATTCTGGCTCGGATAGGCTTACGGGCAGTATCGGGTAGCGGAGGGCCTGGAATCCCTCGGCGATGAATGTGGAACAGATCGCCCGGGTCGGATCACCGCTGCCAAGGGCCAGAAGCGAACGCCGGTAACGGGACGGTACCGGTGGCGTCGGGCACAGGTAGCGTGCCAGATCCCAGACGTTTTTCAGGTCGTACTGGTGGCCGAGCCGGCTTTTCGAGTAATCCACAAGCTTGTCGATATCATTGTCAGTGAGTCCGACCGGGCGACAGATGCGGGTATGGGTGTTGCGGTATGCCGACAACGAAAGCGGGCGAATACCTTCCTCAAGATCCGCCTCGATCAGTACATGTGGCTCGCCATTGCCGGCGGCGCCAAGGCCCGCGTTCGGTCCCAGGTAAAGGGCGGCGTGCGACCAGGTTGACTGAGTCAGGTACTTGATGGCCACACTGATTCGCGTATTCCCCTCCACCAGTAAAACGTCGCCGGGCT
Organism: Marinobacter algicola DG893; assembly: GCF_000170835.1. Lineage (GTDB taxonomy): Bacteria > Pseudomonadota > Gammaproteobacteria > Pseudomonadales > Oleiphilaceae > Marinobacter > Marinobacter algicola. Next base: position 31,503 of record NZ_ABCP01000033.1, on the reverse strand, counting down.
GAAGAGTTTTTTCCAGGGCCTCCCAGGCGGAGGTGCGCACCGAGTGTTGGGTGACCTGCTTTGAAAGATAGGTGGTCAGGCGCCGTGACAGCCAGTTCAGTAGCATCGGTACTCCGGTTGTTGGCGGTAGGTTGATAGCAACAAGGACAAACAACCGGACTGACTGTTACAACGCCCTGGCGCCGTTTTACGCAGCAGTGGGAGCCGGTTGCCTCGAAAGCGTAAGCGTATCGTAATCACGAAGCAGATACAGCGCCGCGCATGCGGCGAGCATGGGCCAGGCCGCAAAGAACAGGAGGTTATCGAAAGGCTGCAGGTATTTCGCGAATGAGGACAGGGTGGAAGCACCGTGGAAGATCAGGAGTGCGCCGTAAGTCCAGGTTTTCAGAAGGCCAGCAACAAACATCAGTATCAGCACAAGTTGTGCGATGCCAATGAGGTAGACGGCTGTCTCGCCAAGGCCATCGAGCCCGTAGAATGAATCGAAAACCTTGATAGCGTGCTCGGGCTGAACCAGTTTATCCAGGGTCCAGACCAGAAAAACAACGAAAACACCAAGTCGAAGTAACAGCAGGGCAAGGGGTAACTGCTTGGGCATTCCATATCTCCTTTCGAATTTTGAATGATCGTTCCAGAGACAGAGCGGTGGTGTGGGAGTTCCATTGGCAAGCGAAAAGAGTGGTTCTGTCAGAGCCTGGTGTAACGTCCGGAAGGGGCGGGTGTCGTTAAACGAAAGCGAAGAGCATCACGGGTCCGACGTGTCGTTTCCGGAGCGCCGAGCGTTGAGCGACTCACTGACACGTTCGTCAATCCGGCGTACCAGATCTTCGTCCAGCTGCTGGCTCGAGTGGGCGTTCATAAGCTCTATGCTGGCCCGCAGGCTGCCAATGAAGCTACGACATCGACCGCACATCAGCAGGTGCATTTTCACAGACATTACTTTCCCGGTGCCCAACTCACCGTCAATGTAATCACTGGCGATGCGAGCCAGATCCCGGCACATTAACATTCGCCTGTCTCCTGAAATGTCTCAACCATCAGAAAGATTTTCTGCCGTGCCCGATGCAGGAGCACGCGCAGGTTAGAGGCGCTGACATCCAGAATGTTACACACGTCGTCGGATTTGTGCTGATGCGCTTCGTACAACATCAATGCTGATCGCTGTGTTTCCGGCAGTGCGGACAGGTGTCGATCAAGGCAGTCGCTCAGTGCACCGTTCTCCATCAGTGCCTGGGCGGACTCATTGGTTTTCAGGCTCGGCGGTGTGGCCCAGCGACCATTGGGCGCAAAGCGGGCGGCGAGGTCCGGGTCCAGCGCTTCCGAAAAATCCGCGTTCACTTCCCGCTTCGTCTTTCGGAGATGATTCTTGGCCCGGTTTGCCACGATACGGTGCAGCCATGTCTTCAGGCCGGAACGGCCCTCAAATGTCTGAACGGCGTCGATAACCGTCACCCAACAATCCTGGACAATTTCCTCTGCCGAGGCGTGATCAAGGTAAAAGCGGGCGACGGCCATCATGCCAGGGGTGTATAAACGCACAGCCTCGCGAAAGGCGCCCTGGTTCCCCGACTTCAGGCCGGTGATGAGGATGTCGTCGTCAGATTGGTGCGTTGTGGTTTCCATTCCGTATACCCCAGGACACCCGCGTTAGAGCGTTGTTATAAACATGTTATTGGACATCCAGAGCGGCCTGGACAATGGTATGTCTATAGTCGCAGCCATTAGTTCCAGTAATGATGAGTCACTGCTCAAAAAAATTTTAGACCCTGGCTGCTGTAACATCCAGCGCTTTGGCGTGTCTCTCAGAGCAACCGTTTTCACTTTTAATTTATGGATTTAGCTATGAACTCCAAAAAGCTCGTTTTGCTGCTGGTTATCGGTGTCGTGGTTGCACTGTTTGTCAGTTTTGGCGGTCACGAGATACTCACGCTGGAAAACCTGCAGAAACACCAGTCTGCCATTGAACAGTGGATCAGTCAGAATTTGCTGGCGGCGGTGCTTGGGTTTGCTGGAGTGTATGTGGTGGTAACGGCGCTGTCGCTGCCCGGTGCGGCGATCATGACTCTGGCCGGCGGTGCCTTCTTCGGCAATGTCTATGGACTGGTTGCGGTATCCATTGCATCGACCATTGGTGCCTCTCTTGCGTTCCTGGTGGCCAGGTTTCTGATGCGGGATACCTTGCGGGAGAAGTACGCGGAAACCGTCGCAAAGATGGACCGTGGCATCAAGAAAGACGGTGCGTTCTATCTTGCCACTCTGCGCCTGGTACCGGTATTTCCGTTCTTCCTGATTAACCTGGCGATGGGCCTGACCGCCATGAAGCTGAAGACCTACGCTTTGGTGAGCTGGGCGGCGATGCTGCCGGGTACCTTTGTGTATGTAAACGCCGGCACCCAGCTGTCGACGATTGAAACCACCAGCGACATTGTGTCGGCCAATATTCTGTTGTCTTTCGCGCTGTTGGGGGTATTCCCGCTGATTGCCAAGTTTGTTGTCGGTTTCATTCGCAAGCGCCGGGTGTACGCCGGCTGGCAGAAACCCGAGTCGTTTGATTACAACCTGCTGGTGATTGGCGGTGGCTCGGCGGGCCTGGTGTCGGCGTACATTGCCGCAGCGGTTAAAGCCAAGGTGGCACTGATCGAGAAAGACAAAATGGGCGGGGACTGCCTCAATACCGGCTGTGTGCCATCCAAGGCGCTGATCCGCAGTGCCAAGGCGGCCGACGCCCTGCGCCACGCCAATCGCTATGGCCTGGAGTCGGTGCCGGTAAAAGGCTCCTTTGCCAATATCATGGCCCGGGTGAAAGAGGTTATCGCCAAGGTGGAACCCCACGACTCACCTGAGCGCTTCCGCAAACTGGGTGTTGACTGCATCTCCGGTACCGCCAGCTTCGTATCGCCCTGGGAGCTGGAAGTGGTCCATAGCGACGGTCACACCGAGCGCCTGACCGCGCGCAGTATTGTGGTGGCCACTGGGGGTAAGCCGGCAGTGCCGCCCATTCCCGGTTTGGCGGACATGGAGCCGCTGACATCGGACAATCTATGGTCCCTGCAGACCCAGCCTGAGCGCTTGCTGGTACTTGGTGGCGGCCCCATTGGCTCGGAACTGGCCCATGCCTTTGCAAGGCTTGGCAGCAAGGTGATCCAGGTAGAAATGGGCGAGCGTTTGCTGGCCAAGGAAGACGCCGATGTCTCCGAGGTTATCCGGAAACAGTTTGAACAGGATGGCATTGATCTGCGGCTTAACCACGCCGCCAAGGAGTTCGCTGTCGAGGACGGAGAAAAGGTGGCCTACTGCGAGTTCAACGGCGAGCGCGTGAGGATCGTGTTTGACCAGGTTCTGGTGGCTGTTGGTCGTGCCGCTCGAACTGACGGCCTGGGGCTGGAAAAGATTGGGGTGGAAACCCTGCCCAATGGCACTGTGCCAGTGGCAGAAGACATGAGCATGCGTTTCCCCAACGTCTTCGCCTGTGGCGATGTCGCCGGCCCCTATCAGTTTACCCACGCGGCGGCTCACCAGGCCTGGTACGCAGCAGTGAACGGTCTGTTTGGCGAGTTCAAGCGTTTTCAGGTCGACTACCGGGTGATGCCCTGGGTGACCTTTACCTCACCGGAAGTGGCCAGGGTTGGCCTTAGCGAGGCGGAAGCCAAGGAAAAAGGTGTGGCTTACGAAGTCACCCGCTATGGCCTGGACGACCTGGATCGCGCCATTGCTGAGAGTGAGGATTACGGGTTTATCAAGGTGCTCACGCCGCCAGGGAAGGACAAGATTCTGGGTGCTGTCGTGGTCGGTGTGCACGCCGGCGAGATACTGGCCGAGTTCACCCTGGCCATGAAGCACGGCCTGGGCCTGAACAAAATTCTGGGGACTATCCACCCTTACCCGACCTGGAACGAATCAGCCAAGTATGCCGCTGGAGAGTGGAAGCGCGAACACGCACCCCAGGGCATTCTCAAACTGCTTGAGAAACTTCACGGCTGGCGCCGTGGCAAACAGGCCGGCGACAAGGCCGGCCGGGAAGTAACAACGTAAAACAGAAAAAGTGTAGGTGTTACAGGGCCTGCACCTTTTTTGGCACTCATAGATTCATCGTCAACACGGAGCAGCTATGCCCCTGACCCAAACCGCCGAAAGACGTATTCCCGCCGTGGAAGTGCTGGAACCGAGGGCCCGCGACAGCTGGACCCACACCCGCAACGGCGACCCACGCGGCTACATTGATTCCGACAAGCTCAAGGAACTGTGGATTCATACCGGCACCGCCTGCAACCTGGCCTGCCCGTTTTGCCTGGAAGGGTCACACCCCGGCGATGGCCGCATTCCGGGCATGAAGTTGAGCGACGTGAAACCCTTTATCCACGAAGCCCTGGATATGGGTGTGGAGCAATTCTCCTTCACCGGCGGTGAGCCTTTTGTAATCAAAGACTTTATCAATATCCTCGATTACGCCAGCCAGCACCGTCCCTGCTTTGTCCTGACTAATGCCACGGATCCGTTGCTCAAACGCCGCCATCAGGTGCTGCCATTGCTGGATAACACCTACCCGATCCATTTTCGCGTCAGCCTGGACTTTCCTGACCAGGCCCGTCATGACGTGGATCGGGGTGAAGGCAGTTTCAACAAGGCATTGGAGGGCATCCGCTGGCTGGTGGACCAGGGTTTCCAGGTCTCGATTGCTCGCCAGACCGATCCGGACGAGATTCCGGCGGATGTGGAAACGGCTTTCCGCGAGATTCTGCGTGACTGGGGCATTCCCGAAACGCTGGCATTCACCGCGTTCCCTGATCTGGGAGCGCCCGGCTCAGAAGACGGCAGCCCGGAGATTACCGAAACCTGCATGGAGAAATACCCCACCAAGGAGGCGCGGTCGCACTTCATGTGCACATACACGCGCATGCTGGTGAAGCGGGATGACCGGGTGCGGGTGTATGCCTGTACGTTGGTGGATGATGATCCGCAGTATGACCTTGGCGGGACGCTGGCGGAAAGCATGGATGAGCGGATTATGCTTCGGCATCACCGGTGTTTTGCGTGTTACCGGTTTGGGGCTAGTTGTTCGGCGCCTGGGTGATTCTTTTTAGGACTGGTTGCTGGGAGTTGGCGGTCTGGGGGTGAATGACTGCAATTCGCTGGACTAAAAAAAGTACGGACGAGGAAAAGACAGACGATGAATTTCACGGAAGCGACCCTGTTTTGGGGGTTTTTGGTGGTTTATGGGGTGGTGATGTATGTGTTGTCGCCCAAGAGCAAAAACGCCAATTCGTTCTATAAAGGTGCGGATGATCAGGGTAACCCGGTAAGTCAGTGGTCGCTGACGGCGAGTATTTTCATCAGTTGGATCTTTGCCAAGTCGGTGACCAACGCGGCCAACCTGGGGGCTGCTTATGGTGTCACCGGCGGTCTGGCGTACGCCAGTTACTGGCTGTCGATTCCCGTGGCCGGCTACATCATATATTTGATTCGGACCCAGACCGGTGCCCGCAGCCTGCAGGATTTCCTCACGTCGCGCTTTGGCCGGCTGGCCAGTCTGGCGTTTGCGGCGGCCATCCTGATCCGTCTGTATAACGAAGTCTGGAGTAACACTGCCGTGGTGGGCGGCTATTTCGGGCTGCCGGGTGAGTGGGAGTATTACTCCGCGGCGATGCTGTTTACTGTCTTTACCCTCGCCTACAGCCTGAAAGGTGGCCTGCGGTCGTCGATCTTCACGGATGTGATTCAGGCGTTCGTGTTTGTGTTCTTTGTCGGCGCGGTACTGTTCCTGATTGTGCCGGCCAATGACACCAGTGCCCTGCTCACCGATGGTGAGTTCAAGCTCAATGCCGGCTTTGACCTGTTGCTCGTCGCGCTGTTGCAGATGTTCAGCTACCCCTTCCACGATCCGGTGCTAACCGACCGCGGCTTTGTGAACAAGGAAAAAACCATGCTGAAGAGCTTCGTGGTGGCAGGGCTGCTGGGCTTTGTGGCGGTGTTTATCTTCAGTCTTGTTGGTGTTCACGCACGGCTCAATGGCATTGAGGCCATGGGTAATGCGCCCGCGGCTGTCGGACAATCGCTTGGGTTGGCGGCGCTCTTCTTCATGAGTGTGGTAATGATGACCTCCGCCGGCTCCACGCTGGATTCCACATTCAGTTCGCTGGCCAAGTCCTTGGCGGTGGATCTGCCACGGCTGGCGAAACGTGCCAAAGACCGGTTGCCGAGCGTTCGTGTGGGCGCGGTCATCATGATTGTGTTCGCACTGCTGGGTAACCTGCCGATGTTCGCCGGCACCGACATTCTCAAGGCCACCACCATTTCCGGCACCATGGTGATGGGGCTGGCCCCGGTGTTCCTGTTCTACGGGTTTACCCGCTGGTCGCCCTGGAGCTTCCATCTCAGTTTCTGGACCGGCCTGGGCCTGGGTGTGCTGCTGGCAACGGGGCTGATTCCCGCCAGCTGGGCCATCGGTGACGGCAAATACGCCATGCTGCTGGGTGTAAACGCCTACGGCTTCCTGATCTGCACCGCCGGTTTCTTTGTGCCGCTGGTCGTCCGCCGACTTGCCGGGCGCTCTCTGGCAGCCGGGGAGGTTTAGGAGGTGGTGTCGTGACCGAGGGCCGGAGTTGTCCGCTGGCGTATCGCTACGATCCGGCGTCGCTGTGTTCTGAGCCGCAACAGGTGGCGGGGGACGTGCTGTATGTTATCGGCGGCCTGTACGGAAACCCTCATGCCCTGGATGAAATCGAGCGATTGGCGAGGGAGGAGGAGCGCCAGGGCCGTCAGGTGACGCTGGTGTTTAACGGGGATTTTAACTGGTTTAACGCCGCCGACGGGCTGTTCCGGGAGATCAACAATCGGGTGCTGGAGCACATTGTCAGCCTGGGCAACGTGGATTATGAGCTGGCCAATCCCAATGACGGCGCTGGCTGCGGCTGCGCCTATCCGGACTTCGTGGATGAGGGCGTCGTGGCACGTTCCAATGCCATCATGGAGCGGTTGCAGGGGGTGGCTGGAGAGCATTCCGACATTCAGGCGCGGTTATCTCTTTTGCCCCGTTATCGCTGCCTGTTATTTGGAGGCCTAAAGGTTTTGGTGATTCACGGAGATCCGGAATCCCTTGCCGGTTGGGGGTTGGCCCATGAATCCTTTGTGGCTGATAACGAGGCGAAGCTGACGGAGTGGTTCCGAGCCAGCGGTGCTGATGTGATTGTCTCCACCCACACCTGCCTGCCAGTACTGTGGTCGGGTACGGTGGGTGAGCGAAGTTGTGTGGTTGCCAACAACGGGGCAGCCGGAATGGGGAACCTGCGGCAGGACCCCCGCGGGCTGGTTACCCGGATTGGTCTGATGAGCCCCGTGGCTGAGCCGGTTGTCGGTTTTGAGCGCCAGGGCCTGAATGTCTCACTGCTACCCGTGGCCTATGATGTCGACGCCTGGTTGGAGCAGTTTGACCGGCTCTGGCCGGCGGGTTCAGCGGCCTCTGTGTCATACCGGGAGCGGATCGTTGGAGGGACTTCGATAACCGCTGATGACATTATGTTTCCCTCAGTGACGTCCTCAATGAGGTAACGAATTTGTCACTGGCGGTTGGTGTAATAATGTCTATTCTGAAGGTGAGAGGTAGTCACCGGGGTTGGCGGCCCCGGAGCGCCGACTTGAAATATATTTTGTGGTCTATATAATTTAACGCTAACTTTTTGAGGCGAATCGATCACGTTATGACATCAGAAGGCTCGAATACCACCGCCATCACCCTCCGCACGCCGGTCAAGGATGATGGCTACAGGCTTCATCAGTTGGTGGCACAATGCCCCCCGCTGGACCCCAACTCAATTTACTGCAACCTTCTGCAGTGCAGCCACTTTGCCGAAACCGGCGTGGCCGCGGAGATAGACGGCGATCTGGTCGGCTTTATTTCCGGATATATTCCCCCCCAACAGCCCGAAACCGTTTTTGTCTGGCAGGTGGCCGTTCACGAGAAAGGTCGTGGGCAGGGTCTTGCCAAGCGGATGCTGAAGGCGATTGTGGCCAGGGATGCGTGCAAAGACGTGACCCACATGGAAACCACCATCACCGAAGACAATGAGGCTTCCTGGGCGCTGTTCCGGTCCTTTGCCCGTGACATGGGTGCTGAACTGACCTACCACGAGCACTTTGAGAAAGACACCCACTTTGGCGGCAAGCACGACTCCGAGTTCCTGCTCCGCATCGGGCCTTTCACAAAGTCGGCGTAGCAGCCTTCCTGAACGATCGATACCCCTGTTTGGACTAGCCGGCAGATTGCTGAGGTGAATCTGTCACAACGGCTTCAACCAACGTGCTACCGCACAGTTACCTCGAACCTGACATGCTAAGAGGCAAGACAATGGAACTTTTCAAGTCGACCGAATCCGAAGTACGCGTTTACTCCCGTGCCTTTCCGGTGATTTTTAACCGTGCCAAGAACGCACACCTGTACACCGAAGATGGCAAGGAATACCTGGACTTCCTGGCCGGCGCCGGGTCACTGAACTATGGCCACAACAACGACATTCTCAAGAAAGCGCTGCTCGAGTACATTGAAAGCGATGGTGTCAGCCAGGGTCTGGATATGTTTACCACCGCCAAGCACGATTTCATCGAGTCGTACAAAAAGCACATCCTGGACCCCCGTGGCCTGGACTACAAAATGCAGTTTACCGGCCCTACCGGCACCAACTGTGTGGAAGCGGCCCTGAAACTGGCCCGCAAGGTGAAAGGCCGTAATGGCATCGTGTCCTTCACCAACGGTTTCCATGGCGTCACCATGGGCGCGGTCGCGGCCACAGGCAACAAGCACCATCGTGGTGGCGTTGGCACCCCGCTGGGCAATGTGGACTTCATGTTCTACGACGGCTACCTGGGTGAGAACGTAGATACCCTGGAAATCATGGACAAGGTGCTGTCCGACGGCTCCTCCGGTTTTGAACTGCCGGCAGCGGTCATCGTTGAAGCGGTGCAGGGCGAAGGCGGATTGAACGCCGCTCGTGCCGAATGGCTGCAGGGCCTGGAGAAGTTGTGCAAGAAGCACGACATTCTGCTGATTGTCGATGATATTCAGGCAGGCAACGGCCGTACCGGCGAGTTCTTCAGCTTCGAATTTGCGGGCATCAAGCCGGATATCGTGACGGTGTCCAAGTCGCTGAGCGGCTACGGTCTTCCGATGGCACTGGTGCTGTTCAAACCGGAGCTTGATGTCTGGGGGCCGGGTGAGCACAACGGCACCTTCCGGGGCAACAACATGGCCTTTGTAACCGCCCGCGCTGCGGTTGAGACCTATTGGAAAGACGATGCCTTTGCCAATGAAGTGAAAGCCAAGACCCAGGTACTGGCTGAAGGGCTGCAGGCAATCTGTGACAAGTACCCGGGCGAGTTCAAGATGAAAGGCCGGGGCATGATGCGTGGCATTGAAGCCACCCACGCCGAAGTGACGGACAAGATCACCGGTCGGGCTTTTGAGAAGGGTCTGATTATTGAAACCAGCGGCCCCAATGACGAAGTAATCAAATGCCTGATGCCGCTGACCACCAGCGAGGATGATCTGCGCAAAGGTGCTAAACTTCTTGGTCAAAGCGTGGACGAAATCATGCAGGAAGGAATGAGCAAGGCGTCCTGAGACACTCGCCATTCCCCAAAACTCATTCTGCAGGATAACGACGGTAACACTATGACTAGCGAACAACACACCGTAGAGAAAATTGGCGGCACCTCCATGAGCAATTACGAGGCGGTGCGCGACAACATCATTCTCGGCGGGCGCGAACAGGACGATCTCTATCAGCGCATCTTCGTGGTTTCCGCTTATGGCGGTGTCACCGACGAACTGCTGGAGCACAAGAAAACCGGTGAGCCGGGCGTTTATGCCCTGTTTGCCGACGCGGAGTCGGATTGGGCCTGGGGCGATGACCTCACCAAACTGATCCAGTTCCTGACCGACATCAATGGCGAGCTGTTCCCGGACCCCATGCTCAAGCAGCAGGCGGACCAGTTCATCACCGACCGCATCGAAGGCGTTCGCGGTTGCCTGATTGATCTGCAGCGGCTGTGTTCCTACGGGCAGTTCCAGCTTGAGGAACATCTGCTGACGGTTCGTGAAATGCTGGCCGGCATTGGTGAGGCCCACAGTGCTTTCAACACCGCCTTGAAGCTTCAGCAGGAAGGCATCAACGCGCGGTTTGTGGACCTGACCGGGTGGCGCGACAACGAACTGCTGCCGTTGGATGAAAAGCTCAAGCAGGCGTTCGATGCGGTGGATCTGAGCCGTGAGTTGCCGATCGTGACAGGCTATGCCCAGTGCAAGGAAGGCCTGATGCGCACCTTTGACCGCGGTTACAGCGAGATGACCTTCAGCCGGGTCGCGGTGATTACCAACGCCCGCGAAGCGATCATCCACAAGGAATACCACCTCAGCTCCGCTGACCCCAACATTGTCGGTGCGGACAAGGTCGTTCCCCTGGGGCGCACCAACTATGACGTTGCCGACCAGTTGGCGAACCTTGGTATGGAAGCTATCCACCCGCGCGCTGGCAAGGGCATGCGTCAGAACGAAATTCCGCTGCGGGTGATGAACACCTTCGAGCCGGAGCACACCGGTACGCTGATCACCGGCGACTATGTCAGTGAAAAGCCTCAGGTAGAGATCATCGCCGGTAACAAAGGCGTGTTTGCCATTGAAGTGTTCGATCAGGACATGCAGGGCGAGCCCGGTTCCGACCGTCGCATTCTGGAAGTGCTGGGTCGCTTCAAGGTGCGCTTCGTATCGAAGGACACCAACGCCAACACCATTACCCACTACGTGGACAGCACACTCAAGCACGTCAAACGAGTGGTCCGGGCACTGAAAGACGAGTTTCCCAACGCCGAAATCAGCACTCGCAAGGTGGCGATCGTGTCTGCCATTGGCAGTGACATCAAGGTGTCGGGCATCCTGTCTCGATCAGTCAAGGCTCTGGCGGACGAGGACATCAGCGTTCTGGCCCTGCACCAGTGCATGCGGCAGGTGGACATCCAGTTCGTGGTGGACGAAGACGCCTATGAGAAGACCATCGTGGCGCTTCACGGTGCGCTGATTGAGCCTCATAACCACGAGTACGCGATCGTTGCGGCCTAATCTGCGAGTTTCTCTGCGTCGGTAATTGCCGCACTGACGGTCTGTGCCCCCGGCAACGGGGGATCCATGACTCTGTTCCGCGCGTATTCTCTGTAAATTTGCGATCGGAACCTGTGCCATGACTGATGTTCAGAGCCCGGGGCCGTCTCCGACCATAGCCCATTCCGGCGAAACGGAATCCCTGGTGGGGCTGTACTTCAGGGATGCGTCCCGTTACGAATTGCTTACCAATGAGAGCGAACGCCGACTTTCACGGCGACTGACCTTCTGCTATCGGATCATATCTGCTGAGCTGTCCTTGCCAGAAGGTACCCCCCAGACATTCCGCGAAGTGGTCGGAAGCCTGGGCGACGCCTGTGCTTTTTCGACGCGATGTCGTCGTGCTTACCATCTTGCCACCTCAAGTCGCCAGCGGCTGATTCGCAGCAATCTCCGTCTCGCGGTGCATATCGCAAGGCGCTATGCCAATCGCGGCATTCCCATGTCGGATGTCATTCAGGATGCCAACGTGGGTCTGATCAAGGCCGTGGAGCGGTTTGATCCTACCAAGGGCTTTCGTTTTTCGACCTATGCCTACTGGTGGATCAGCGAAGAGGTGAAGCGATGCATGAAGCGCGGAACCCGGCTTGTGCACACCCCTGAAAATGTGGTCGATGAAATCCGCCTGTTGCAGAGAACATCCCTGGCTCTGTACCAGACGTTGGGTCGCACGCCGTCGCAGACCGAACTGGCGCGGGAAATTGAGGTGTCGCCGTCTCGCATTGGTGAACTGCGGGCGCTGGCCAGTATGGAAGTGTCGGTGGATCTACCGGTGAGCACGGAGGGTAATATTACGCTGGGGGAGAGCCTCAGCGCAGACGATCAGTCCGCGCCGGACCACGACATGGCCCAGCGTGACCGCAAGCGGACACTGGCCACTCTTTTGGCGGAACTGAGCTCGCGGGAAAAGGATGTCTTGGCCAGGCGTTACGGACTGGACCTCCCAGAGCCGGAGACCTTGCAGGTCATCTCTGATGATCTGGGAATAAGTCGGGAGCGGGTGCGGCAGATAGAGAAAAGTGCCCTGAAAAAGTTGCAGGGCCGATTCGTCGACCCTAATGAGGAGGTTCGGGGTTAGTGTCCGGAGCGGGGTTCGGCTGGCTTAGCCCTGAGCCATGACGAACCAGACGCCCGCCGCAACCTGACAGACCAGCACGACAGCCGTCAGTGCCAGCCGCAATTTCAGATACCAGTCCGGCCAATAGCCTTTCATCCAGCGGGCGTCGACCACGTAGAGCGCGACATAGGCCAGTGTATAAACAACAATCTGGGCGGCTACAGGCAGCAGCAGGCCAATGCCGGCGGTGATGAAGAACACTTGGCTCAACAACATGGTTACCAGGGGAGAAATCGGGTAGCACCGGTTCTCAAGTTGCATCGCCAATGGCCAATAGATGCCCGCCATAAAGGCCAGAATGCCCGCGCTGTACAGGTAGAAGTAGCTGGAGATGGCCACGCTGTGTTCAGGCAACGCAAAAAGCCCGAGAATGGCAGCAAGGAACGGCAGGAGGCCGCCAATGCCGACGACAATCGCCAGTCTGGCGACGGCAATCACGAGTGTTTCCCCTGAACCCTAGTCCGCATAGGTCCGATAGCGGTGGGCTCCATGCCCACCCTCTCAATGGCCGGGTTGGTCGACTGCCTGAGTTCTTCCAGGGTTATTCTCACCGTATGACTCTCACCATAAAACGCGGGGATGATGTGCTACCCACGGACTTACGAGCAACGGATCGTTTGGGATCATTCCAGTCGTGTAACGCCGCGGCAATAAGCGTCAGACATTATTCGCGAGTTCGCGGCAGGCGGCGTGTTGGGGGCACTGAACGAGGTGGTCATTGACCATGCCCGTAGCCTGCATGAAGGCATACACAATGGTGGGCCCGACAAAGTTGAAGCCGCGTTTTTTCAGTGCCTTGGACATGGCTTCGGCCTCGGGTGTGTAAACCGGTACGTCGGTAAAGCGCTGCCAGCGATTCTGGATAGGCTCTCCACCGACAAACGACCACAGGAAGTCGCTGAACGAGTGGCCCTGATCCCGTAGCTCCAGGTAGCCTCGGGCGTTGCGAATGATGGACTCAACTTTCAGGCGGTTACGGACGATGCCGGTGTCCTGAAGCAAAGCGTCGACTTTGACCTTGTCATAACGGACGATTCGTTCAGGTTCGAAATGGTCGTAGGCGGCGCGGTAGTTGTCCTGTTTCTTGAGTATGGTGATCCAGCTCAGGCCCGCCTGCTGGCCGTCGAGACACAGCTTTTCAAACAGCGCCAGGTCGTCGTATTCGGGCCGGCCCCATACGGTGTCGTGGTAGTGAACGTAGAGTGGGTCATCGCCACACCAGGGACAGCGTTGTTGATCATCCATAGTCCTGCCTTCTCGCCTGAGGTTGGTGGAGCCGTGCGGGTTACGGCTGTAGACGGTCGATGTGCCAGCCATCGCCCTGTCTGACGTATTCAAAGCGGTCATGCAGGCGGCTCGGCCGCCCCTGCCAGAACTCGATTCGTTCCGGCACCACGCGGTAACCGCCCCAGAAATCGGGTAGCGGGATCGCCCCGTCCTTGAACCGTCGTTTCATCTCGGCCACTTTCTGTTCCAGCAAACCGCGGGAGTTGATTGCCCTGCTCTGTTCCGATACCCAGGCACCAATCTGGCTGCCCCTGGGGCGTGAGGTGAAGTACCTCAAGGATTCGGATTTACTGACTTTTTCCACATGGCCCTGAATCCGCACCTGGCGGTTCAGCCCGATCCAGGGGAACAGCAGGGCGGCTTTTGGATTTTCGGCCATTTCGTGGGCCTTGCGGCTGCCGTAGTTGGTATAGAACACGAAGCCCGCGTCGTCGAAGTATTTCAACAGGACGGTTCGTATGTCGGGCATACCGTCTCCGCCCGAAGTGGCCAGTGACATCGCATTGGGCTCCAGAATGCCGGCCTCACGGGCATCCTCGAACCAGGCCTGGAATTGTCTGACGGGATTGTCATCAAGGGCATTGCGCTCGAGGCCTTCGCTTTCGAAGTCGCGGCGCATATCACTAATATCCATCCGGGTTTCCTGAATGAGGGATTTCGTTGCCTGGTACGGTGAAAACAGAATATCGGGTTCGTCGCTCCATGTCAGTCCATCCCCCTCATCATCACCCTCCCTATCACCCTCTCCATCCCCTCCAATCAACCCATCCGGCTGACAAACCGGTGACTGGCGGGCTATCCTTGATGAACAGATTGGCGACAGGTCGCGCCTGTCAGCAATGAAAAACAAGGAGAGCCCGGTGGCTGTGAACCGCAAACGACGATTGTCTGCCAGAAATATCTCGATAGTGGTACTGGTGCTTGTGGTGCTCTATGCCATTGCCGGGTATGCGCTACTGCCGTGGTGGCTGGAGCGAACGCTGCCGGAGCGGCTGGAACAACATATGGGGTGGCAGGCTGGAATTGAGGAGATCCAGGTGAACCCTTTCACCATGAGCGTTGAAGCCGTTGGGCTGGAGGCCAGGGACGCTGGAGGGGAACCGGTGGTTGCCTTTGACAGCCTTTATGCCAACCTCGGCGTCTGGCGATTGCTCACCGGAATCATCGCGCTGCAGGACATCGAACTGGAAGAACCCTACGTTCGCCTGGATTTGCTGGAGGACTACAGCGTTAACTTTGCCCGGGACTGGCAGGCCAACAATCCGGGTGGCGAAGAACCGGCGGCCGAGGCGGCGGATTCCGGAGAGCCGCCCAGAATCTATTTCGACCGGATCAGGGTCTCGGGTGGCGAACTGCTGTTCCGGGATTTCAGCCAGCAAGGCCAGGAGGAATTCCGGGTTACGCCCCTGGATATCGCATTGAACGACCTGGCAACCTGGCCCCGTGAGGACGCCGACAGCAACTATTACCTACTGGCGGCGGTCGGCAGCCAGACCATTGAGTGGGAAGGGAACCTGAGCATTGCCCCTCTCTATTCGAAAGGGTTCCTCAAACTGGGTGACGTGTCCCACGAAACCCTGCAGCATTTCCTCAAACCCTATCTTCCCTACCAACTGCGAAGCGGCAGTGTGACACTCAGCTCGCAGTACGAATTGCGTTCTGCCGGTAACCTGTATCTGACCACCTCTGAGGGCCAGCTCACGATCGAAGATGTCGATCTCGGCCTTGAGGCCGAAACCGATGAGGCCGAAACCGAAAATGGGCTGCTGAGCGCGGACCGTTTGAGCGTGGGGGATATCCGTTTCGGGCTTAACGAACAGGAGCTGTCCACCGGCACTGTGAACATCGATGGTGTCAGCTTGTCCCTGCGCAGGGATTCGAATGGACAGCTCAACGTGTTGGCGCCATTCCAGAATAGTGCGGACGAATCAGGCAGTGACGATGGCGGCACAGGTGCGCCTTTCCGCTGGACGGTGGCCGGCGTGGAACTGGCCAACAGCGCCGTGAATTGGCGGGACGAGCAGCCGCCAATGCCCGCCGACCTGGCCCTTGAGGACCTGTCGATCACTATTGGTGAGATGTCCCATCGTCTGGAGGAACCGGTCAATTACAACGCCAGTGGTGCATTGAACGGAGGTGGGAGACTGTCGATCAATGGCCAGGCCACGTTGGCACCTTTTACGTTGGAAGCCGGGCTGTCTGGCAGCGGAATTGCCCTTTCTCAGTTTGGCGCCTATATCAACCAGGCGGCGAACCTGGAGGTCAGGGATGGTCTGTTGTCTGTCGATGGCAATCTGGACCTGGATCAACAACGGGACCCGCTGACGGGTACTTTTAGCGGCACTGGCGAGGTGGCCTCTCTGGATATGCGCCTTGGCGACAGTGATCAGCCCCTGATCCGCTGGCAGAGTGTGCGCCTGGAGCCATTGGAGTACAACGTCGCGCCAGCACGGCTGCAGATTGGCACCATTACCCTGGTGGGGCCTGCGATAAACGTGGTTCGCGACAGCAACGGCGTTCATAATGTTGAGCGGATCGTCAGGTCCTCGCCGTCGGATAAGCCCGCGCCAGTTGGAGAAACAGCCGGTAGCGACGGCGAACCCGGTTTTATCTTCCGTATTGGCCAACTGATGTTGGAAGAAGGTGTTATCTCCTACACCGATCGGACCCTGGACCCGACGTTCGCAACCCGGTTCGACCAGCTGCGCGGATCGGTGACCGGGGTTAGCAACGTGGCACCGCAACAGGGTCAGATCTCGATCCAGGGGCGGGTTGGCGATGTCGCAACCATGACGCTGGACGGTTCCGTGGGCGCTCTGGGCACTGACGATACCAGCGATCTGAAGCTAACCATGGAAAACGTCTCCCTGCCCATGCTGTCGCCGTATTTTGGTCGTTACCTGGGGTACAGCGTGGACAGTGGCAAACTCAAGCTTGATCTGGATTATGAGTTTTCCGGCAGCCGCCTGGATGCTGCCAACAGCGTCATCCTGGACCGGCTGGAGCTTGGGGGCCCCGTTCCGAGTGACGAGGCCGTCAGTGCACCGGTCAAGCTTGGCCTGGCGTTGCTGCGCGACCGGAAGGGTGTCATCGATATCAACCTGCCCATCAGCGGAGACCTGGAAAGTCCGGACTTCAGTATCGGCCAGGTTGTTATGAAGACATTCGTAAACCTCGTGGCCAAAGCCGCCACTTCGCCATTCAGCATGCTGGGTTCGATTGCGGATTTTGCCGGCCTGTCGGGAGAAGAACTGGGCAGTGTGCGTTTTGAGGCGGGGCGCACCGAGCTTGCCGAGGGGGAAGGCGTAAAACTGGAAGCATTAGGCAAGGCTTTGAGTGAACGCCCTGGTCTGGCGCTCAACGTTCGTGGAGCGGTCGCGCCAGAGACAGACGGAGATGCGTTGCGGCGGCAGAAATTGTTTGAGCAACTGGGCATCGCGAATGGAGCTGCCGCGTCAGCGCGCATCGCTCGGCTTGAGCAGGCATACGCGGATTCGGATTATGTGTCGTCGGTAGAGTCTTTCCGAAACGATGTTGCCGGCGGGAATGCAGAACCTGGGGAATGGGAACAGGCGTTGGTGAAGCGGCTGATAGCGGATATCGAACTGCCGCCAGAGGCCTTGGGCAATCTGGCAACATCCCGGGGCGTATGGCTCCGGGAGCAAATGCTGCAGGAGCATGGAGCATCAGATAATCAGGTATACCTGCTTGACCCTGTGCGCGATGCCACGGCCGATGAGGCCGGCACCGTAACCATCAGCTTCGAGCTGGATGTGCGGTGACAGCGGCTGGGATCAAGGCGTTGCCGGCTCAGGGATGCCTGGCGGTAACTGGAGATCGCGTTTATCGACAAATTGCTGGTACCGCCCGTCTTTGAATAGAGGCGACAGCAGTTGCTCCAATGTGTCTGCGTCGATGGGGCCGTTTTCCCGTGCCATGATATGGAGGAGATAGGTCTGATCGGGGGTATCGGACACCAGGAACCTGCCACTGTCCTCGGGATTGTCGTTCAGGTGGCTCTGAAGGTAGGAGCGACTGACCACGGCCACTTCGGCCAATGACGGTCGGTCCGCCTTGATCAGTTCAAGGTTACGGCTGTGGCTGTGGGAAAACTCGATACTGAATCGTTTCTCAAGCTCGGCGTTATCCGTAGACAGGCCGGCAAAGCCATAGTGATAGCCCGAGATGGCAACGAGGTGTCGCTCGGTGACGTTGTCAAAGAAGCTTTGGTCACGGTCGGGTTTGTTGAGGGCGACATAGACGTCTTCGTCCATCAGAATCGGTCGGGAGGTGTTAACGGGCAGGTTTTCCCAGCCCCAGCTCGGGTTCTCAAAGAAAATAACGTCGTACAATCCCGCGTCGAAGTCCATGTGTCTGCGTTTTGGGGAGGTGTAGACAATCCGGAAAGTGACGTTGTCGTTGGTTGATTCGAGCTCTCTTAGCACATCACCGAGTAGGCCCTCCACCTGGTTGTTACTGTCCACACCAGCAACCGGGGGGAAGTTGTAGACACCGACGGCGATGTCGGTTTGGGCCGAAGCAGTGGTTGTAAAACCGATCGTCAACGTTAAGCCCAGTACCACAAGGGCGACTTTCCGTAGATGTCTGCGCTTAAATCGGAGTTGGAGTTTCAAAGTAAAGTGCTTCCCGGCATCAAGGTTTGAACGTTCATTCACATTACCACTGTTTAATCTTAGTCAAAAGAGGCCAACTATAAACTCATGCAAAACGTGAAGCGCCCAATATGAAACGCCCTCTCAGTCATTTTTTTGCCTATGTGTCTCGCCTGCGGTGGATCAAGCGATGGGGGTTGATGCGTAACGCGATTGAGGAAAATGTTGCCACTCATTCCTGGGAGGTGGCTACCCTGGCCCATGCGCTTGCGATTATCCGTAACCGGCATTTTGGCGGGCAGGTCAACGCTGACCGGATCGCTGCCGCAGCGCTCTACCACGATGCCACAGAGGTTATTACAGGCGATATGCCGACACCGGTCAAATACCATTCTCAGGTTATGCGGGAAGCGTTCGGAGACATCGAGCACAAGGCGGAGGCCGAGCTGCTGGCGCTGCTGCCGGCGGATCTGCGGGAGGATTTTGCGCCTTATATTCGCGAATCCAGATGGGAACAGGAGGAGAAAGAATTGATCAAGGCGGCCGACCGGCTCTCGGCGTTGTTGAAATGCCAGGCTGAAATTCAGGCGGGTAACAAGGAGTTTGAGCCAGCGGCGGGTCATATCCTGAAAAAACTCGAGGATGACGCCCTGCCAGAAGTGATGTATTTCCTGGAAGTGTTTGCGCCGGGTTATCAGCGGCCCCTCGACAACCTCTTGGAATAGAGGTTGTCGAGGCTGCTGAGTGTCCGGGTGTTCTAGCTGTTGCCGGCTGACGCCACCATGCCACCGCGCAGGCCGTCCTGCTTCACGCTCTGGCGCACGATGTCTTCGGGGCTGCCCGCCAGCTCCCGGAACATGCCCATGGAACCCAGCAGGGCGGATGATTCGTAGGGCACGAAGACCCGTTCCCCTTCCTTGGCCATGTTCGGCAGCACCTTGATGTAGCTTTGCCCCAACAGATAGCCGATTACGGTCTGCTTGTTCTCTTCGGTGTCACCCATGGCACTCAAGACCAGACGGATGGACTCCTGCTCACCCTGGGCACGCAGGATAGCTGATTCCTTGTCGCCCTGAGCGTTGAGGATGGCGGATTCCCGCTGGCCTTGGGCCATGGCAATGGCGGCAGACTTCTCACCTTCGGCTTCGGTCACCGTGGCGCGACGCTTACGCTCGGCGGCCATCTGCAGGCGCATGGCCTCTTCCACCTCTTCCGGCATGCTGATGTCCTGAACCTCGACGCGAGTCAGCTTCACACCCCACTTTGATGCCGCTTCTTCCATTTCGGCCTGGATGGCGTTGTTCACTTCGCTACGGGATTCAAACAGCTTGTCCAGCTCCATCTTGCCCACCACAGAACGCAGGGTGGTTTTGGCCAGAAC
Organism: Marinobacter algicola DG893; assembly: GCF_000170835.1. Classification (GTDB taxonomy): domain Bacteria; phylum Pseudomonadota; class Gammaproteobacteria; order Pseudomonadales; family Oleiphilaceae; genus Marinobacter; species Marinobacter algicola. The sequence continues at coordinate 11,962 of NZ_ABCP01000033.1, read as the reverse complement.
CTCGACCGCCTGGCTCATGTTGGCCACTTCGTATACCGCACGGCGTGGGTCGATAATCTGGTAGTAAAGCGCGCCGTTGATGTTCACGGTGACGTTGTCGGTGGTCACCACCGGCTGACCGGGGAAATCCATGACGGTTTCGCGGCGGTCAATGCGGGTTTCGAAGCTGCTGCTTGGGTGGTACTCGTCGCCGATGCGCACGTAGCGGGTCATGGTGATGGCGCGTGGGCGCTCAATGAAAGGGATGATGATGTTAACACCACTCTCCAGTATGCGATTGAATGACCCTAGCCGCTCGATCACCATCACTTCGGACTGGCGCACAATCACCAGGCCCTTGGCGATGATGAAAATGCCAATGGCGACGAGAATAAGGCTGATCACCAGCCCTGGGGAAACTACGTTTTCCATGTTTACTGCTCCTTTTGAGTGATCGTGTGAACAACGGCCGTAGTGCCATCAAAACGTTCGAAAATGACCTCGGTGCCTGCGGGCAGTTCGGTCATGCCGGTATCGCTTGTACGCAGGCGATAGAAGTCGCCGTTGACCTTGATGCCACTGGCGCCGTCAAAGTCGCGCTTCAGCGTGCGGTACTGTTTGCCCTGCTCGACGCCGGTGCCGGTTGTCCCGTAAGCGACCCCCTTGGGGGAAAACCTCGGTTTGATCCAGCGAATGGCAATGGGCACCAGAATCCCCGAAAACACGCCCATACCCACCAGCTGCCATTCAAAGGGGGCACCGAGAGCGGTCAGCAGCGCCGTCAAAGCAGCTGCGATACCCAGTGCCAGTAGCACCAGCACACCGGACGTCAGTTCTGCGAGACTCAACACGAGCGCGAGTATCAGCCAGAAATGCGTGAGACTCCATTCCATACAGCAATATCCACTAGTGACAGGAAAAAGGGTTGGCCAGGAGATTGTTATCAAACCCGGTCAACGTCGTCCCGGATTGTGCACATTCGTGGGGAAGGAGTCACGACTTTCGTGGTGCTGCTGAACCTTGTGCGCGGGTGGCCCGAATGCCCCGGTCATAGGCGCGTTTTTGCCATATCCAGCGGCGCGACACCTGTTAGAGTAAGCAACACATCGCACAACAAGAGGTCATCGACCATGAAAGATCTGAACAACAGGGTAGCCGGCGCGGGTTCCGGCATAGGCCGGGCACTGGCTGTGGCCCTGGCGGAAAAGGGCTGTCGACTGGCGCTTTCCGATGTCAACGAGACCGGCCTTGCGGAAACCGCAGCTGGCTGCAGCGGGGCGGAAGTTCGCACCTACACCCTGGATGTGTCAGACCGGGATGCCATCTACGCGCATGCTGAGCAGGTCGCCAAGGAGTTCGGCCAGGTAAACCTGGTGATTAACAATGCCGGGGTTGCCCTGTCGGCGTCGGTGCGTGAGATGACTGACGAGGACCTCAAGTGGGTCATGGACATCGATTTTTGGGGCGTTGCCCATGGCACTCGGGCTTTCCTGCCGCACCAGATAGCCTCTGGGGATGGTCACGTGGTGAATATTTCCAGCGTGTTCGGACTGATTGGGGTACCCAAGCAAAGCGCCTATAACGCGGCTAAATTCGCGGTTCGTGGCTTTACTGAATCTCTGCGACAGGAAATGAAGTTGGAAAAGCAGCCGGTCGCGGTGAGTTGCGTTCATCCAGGTGGCATCCGCACCAACATTGCGAATGCGGCGCGCATGGGCAAGTCGGAGAACGCCGAAGCCCAGCGTAAGGGCTTCGACAAGCTCGCCATGACCACTCCGGACAAGGCTGCGAATATCATTGTTCGCGGTATTTTGAAGGATGAGTCCCGAATCCTGGTCGGGCCCGATGCCTGGGGCATTGATGCCCTGAACCGGGTTCTGGGGTCCGCCTACCAGCCTCTGGTTGAGCGTTTTTCACGGAAAAATCTTTACGTCTGAATCCTGTTTCATGCTTGCCGTATGTCGGTGGTTCTGCGGCAGTTCGCCGGGGTGATTGAAGCCCGGTGACTGCCGCTGTATATTTTACATACAGCCACCGATACTCCAATCTCGCTGTATTTCAGGGAAAGAGGCAGCATGAACACTTCTCAGCACCCGGACCTTGGTGCGTCGCTTGAACAAAGCCGCTCAGGCCTCCGGGACACCCACCGTCGCTCGCTGATGCGAGCGCTGTTCCTTGTGACCGGTTCTGCACTGGTGGTTTTTGGCTGCCTGCAAATTCTGAACGGCTATATCTGGCTCGCGACAGGGGAACTCATTGCGAGCCTGATTCTGTTCTTTGGGATCACCCGAATCAATCGCACGCCTCGCCTTCAGGTGTGGATCTACAGTTATCTGGTGACGGGATTTTCCTTCGCCTTGCTGATCATGCTGGTACCCGAAGCCTCGGTGTCTGCCTTCGTGTGGGTGCTGATGATACCGGTTCTGGCGTATTTGCTGTTGGGAAAGAGAGAAGGTTTTCTGCTCAGTGCGCCGTTCATGGTGGCAGGCTGTATCACCTTCTACTTTCACCTGGAGTTTGTCGCTGATGCCGGCGGCGTGATCGATCTGCTAAACATGGTGCTCTGCGCCATCCTGATGCTGGGTTTTATCCATCTATACGAAACCCGTCGTGAGGAAGCCGAGCAGAAGTTGTTCACCCTTGCACAGACCGATGCGCTTACCGGACTGGCCAACCGTGCGAACTTCCAGAGCACGCTGGACCGCACCCTCGCGGAGTGCGCCCGCAGTGGCTCGGGATTTGCCCTGGTTATTATGGACATCGACCACTTCAAGGTCGTGAATGACACCATGGGCCATGACGCTGGCGACCATGTTCTGCAAAACATCGGCAAGCAGCTCACCGAACGTCTGCGCATCACTGATGCAGTGGGGCGATTGGGTGGCGAGGAATTCGGGTTGATTTTGCGGGATGTGAAACTCGAGGATTCTTTCCAGTTGATGGACGAGTTGCGTCAGCGTATTGCCGACAGCGAACTACCCTATGGTGATGCCCTGATCCGGGTGACCGCATCGTTCGGAATTGCACATTATCCCGATCATGCCATCGAAGCCGAGACGTTGTTCCGGATTGCCGACCGCTGCCTGTTCAGCAGCAAACGGGCCGGGCGCAACAGGGTCGCCAGGGCGGGCCTTTCGCCGGTCAAAGGCCCGCTTGCGACAGCACGGACTTAGTGATCATCCAGGGTTACTGACATACAGGGTTACTGAATAGTCCGGCGATTTCCCTTCTGATACTGCGGGGCAATGTACTCGTTGATCTGCTCCTTGAAACGGGCGATCAACTCGCTGTTGTCATGGTCCCAGGGATGGAATCCGGGCTTGAAGTATTCCAGCCATGTGGGAATCAGGCTGGAGAAGGTTCCGTTTTTCCCCCACATCCGCCACAAGCCACGGGCAGAGTCCTTCAGTGAGAAGCTCTTCGGATCATTCAGCATCATTCGTGTGGTGAAATAACTGGCCATCACACCCAACGCGGCTGTGCTGAACGCCAGGTAGAACGTACGCTCGGCGTAAGTGCCACCCACCTGTTGGAACACATCGTAAGTGACTGCTTTATGCTCGGTTTCCTCAATGGCGTGCCACACCCACAACGGGCGCATGGTTTCGTGCATATCCTCACGTACGTCGCTGCGCGCCAGCAGCATGTCCGCCATCATTGCGGTCATGTGTTCCAGGGCACAGGTGATGGCCAGTTGGTGTCGCTTGGGCAGCTTCTTCGCAATGCCCAGAACTACTTCCAGGTGTTCTTCCAGTTCCTCCACCGGCATGCCCTGATCCCGCACATGCTGGTTCATGGACTTATGTTCCAGCGAATGCATGGCTTCCTGGCCGATAAAGCCCCTGACTTCTTTTTTCAGCTTGGGATCGTTGATCTGGTCCTGGTAGTAACGCACCGCATCCACGAAAAACTGCTCGCCCTGCGGGAACAGCACAGACAGGGCGTTCATGGTGTGACTCAGGATGTAGCTGTTGTCCAGCCAGTAGTGGGGAACCTTTTCCCCGAATTCAAACCCCATACGCTGTGGCTTGATGGCAACGTTGTCCGGGGTGCGTGCAACCGGCTTTGACTCAGTGGTTTTCGTTCTCAGCATGTCATTACTCCTGCGCTTGGGCGCTATGGCTGATGGGATGGGACCAGTGTGTGTGAGTCAACGCGGGCTTTGAATGCGAAAAGGGGACGGCCATCGTGGAGGAAGGGCCAGGGTCGGCCTCAATTGACTATGCTGACGTGGTGGTCGGTGCCTCCAGTCACAGTGTGGCTGTGCCGGGCTTCTGATAGCATCGGTGGCAGTGAGTCTTCCCACAACAAACCTCACACAACGAAAAGGAACCTGCATGGCGAACCCGGGCCCGGAAAAAGAACGGCAGATGCTGGGACTGTTCCTGGTTCCCGGTGTTTACCTCCGGGTGCTGGCGGATGTGGTGCGGCAGTTGGGCCATAACGACCGTGTTCTGTATGAAGACATGGCGTTCACACCCCAGGATCTGAAGTCCAATGACAGTCGGGTGTTTGTCACCGACGCCATCGTAATGGTGGAACGTGCCTTGACCCTGGCGGGAAAAGACGGCCTGAGCTTCACGTTGGCGCGCGAGCTGCGGGTCACCATCCATGGCACCCTAGGGTTCGCTGCCCTGACCAGCCCTACCCTGGCCGGTGCCCTGGATTCGGTGCGGCGCTATCTGCAACTGCGAGTGCCCTTTCTCACCATGACCCTGACGGATACTGGCGACCATGTGCTGGTGCGCTTACGCACGGAATTTGACGTGCCCACCCAGTACCGCTTTCTGGCAGAAACCGTCAGTGCCACCCTGATGATGCTGGCGGAGCAACTGATCGACCGTGACGACGCTGAAAAACGCGGATTTGCTGTGGTGAGCGGCAAACTCCCGGGTGTGAAAGTACAGCTAACCTCACCGGAGCCAGCCTATTACAGCAAGTTCGCGCCCCAGTTGCCGGTGCCTTTCGAATACGGCCAACCGGAGGAGACCATGGTGTTTCCCAAGGGCCTGTTGGATACCCGAATGCGACTGGCGGATGCGGAAGCATCTCGCATGGCAAGGGATCAGTGTGAATTCGAGCTGCAGAAGGCTTTGAAAGACCAGGGCGACATCACCTACGCCATCCGCAACATGCTCCATGTGATGCCCGGGCCGTTGCCGTCCCTGGAGGCCATGGCGGAGCGCTTCTGCGTGTCGTCCCGTACGTTGAAGCGGCGGCTGGCGGAAAAGGACACCACCTACCGTGAAATTGTGGAAGCGGTGCTGAAAGACCGAGCCATCCAGCTCCTGAGGTACACCAACCAGTCCGTCAGTGAGATCGCCTATGAGCTGGGCTACGCGGACCTGTCCAACTTCAGCCGGGCCTTCCGCAAATGGACGGGCAAGTCGGCCAGCGAGTTCCGCGAAGGCGGCCCGGACCCGGCACCCGAGGTCGGCCCCTGACCACGCCCCTGCTAATGCGACAGATTAAAAATGCTGTGCTAGCTTAAAAGTTCGCTACAGAAAAACAGCAGTCCATGGCCACTCGGCTGTCTGACTGGCTCACTAACGCATTGAGTGGGGTCTGTGGATGCCACCTTTCGTCAACGGATACATCCGTTTCGTGGATGCCGTGAATTACCGTGTTGGTCGAGCGGTGATGTACGGCATCTTTGTCATGGTCGCTATTCTGCTGTGGTCGTCCATTTCCAAAGCCTTCTTCCTGCCCTCGTTATGGACGCTTGAAGCTGCGCAGTTTGCCATGGTGGCGTATTACATTCTGGGCGGTCCCTATTCAATCCAGCTGGACGCCAATGTACGCATGGACCTGTTTTACGGCAGTTGGTCCGTCCGTAAAAAAGCCTGGTTCGATGTCTTCACCATTTTCTTCCTGATTTTCTTTCTGGGCGTGCTTCTTTATGGCGCCTACGACAGCACCAGCTATGCGATTCAATACGGCGAACGCAGCCCATCCGCGTGGCGCCCCTACATGTGGCCGATCAAGGTGGTGATGTGCATCGGCTTCTCACTCATGTTGTTGCAAGCGGTATCGGAGCTTCTCAAAGACATCGCCCGCATTCGGGGAGAAGACATCTGATGTCTTACGATCTCATCGCTTTTTTCATGTTCGCCTCGATGATGTTGATGCTGATGACCGGCCAGCGGGTGTTTGGGGCAATCGGTGCCGTCGCGGCAGCGTCAGCGCTGGCGCTGTGGGGAACAGGAGGCTCCGATATTCCGTTCTCATCCGCCATGAAGCTGATGAACTGGTATCCGCTGCTGACGCTGCCGATGTTTATCTTCATGGGCTACGTGCTGTCGGAATCAAAAATCGCCGACGACCTCTATCGAATGTTCCATGTCTGGATGGGGCCGATTCATGGCGGGCTCGCTATTGGCACCATTGGCTTGATGGTGCTGGTGTCGGCCATGAACGGTTTGTCGGTTGCCGGTATGGCCATTGGAGCCACCATCGCCCTGCCCGAATTACTCCGGCGGGGGTATGACAAGCGTATGGTGACCGGCGTGGTTCAGGCCGGTTCATCGCTGGGCATTCTGGTGCCGCCCTCGGTGGTGCTGGTGCTGTACGCCATGATTGCACGCCAGCCGGTGGGGCAGCTCTGGCTGGCGGGCGTTGTGCCCGGGCTGATCATGGCAATGATGTTTATCATCTACATTGCCGTGCGCTGTCGCCTTCAGCCGGAACTCGGGCCTGTGCTGCCAAAAGAGGAACGCCAGGTCAGCCTGGGCGAGAAGTTACGCCTGCTACGTGCCGGCGTTCTCCCGGTGGTTATTTTCGCTTCCATGATGGTGCCGTTCGTCAAAGGCTGGACCAGTCTGGTGGAAAGTTCGGCCATCGGTGCCATGGCGGCATTTGTCGCGGCGATCCTCAAGCGCCGGATGAACCGGGCCGTGTTTGAAGCGTCTGTGCGCCAGACGCTGGCCATTTCCTGTATGTTCATGTGGATCATCCTCGCTGCCCTCGGTTTCGGTGCCGTGTTTGACGGGCTGGGCGCGGTGAAGGCCATCGACAATCTGTTTACCGAGCAACTGGGGCTCAACCCCTGGATGATCCTGATCATGATGCAGTTATCGTTTCTGTTGATGGGTACCTTCCTGGACGATACCGCAATGCTGGTGATTGTGGCGCCCCTGTACGTGCCGTTGGTCGCAGCTCTTGGCTTTGATCTGATCTGGTATGGCGTGCTCTACACGATTACCACCCAGATTGCCTACATGACGCCGCCTTTCGGTTACAACCTGTTCCTGATGCGGGCCATGGCGCCGCCGGAAATTTCACTGCGCGATATCTACAGTTCAATTCTCCCGTTTGTCTGCGTGATGCTGGTGGCACTGTCGCTGATCATGGCCTTTCCACAGATTGCGCTCTGGCTGCCGGAGTACGTTTACAACCGATGATCCGTCAACGTTTTTGGATGAACACGAATGTCGAGTAACACCCCGGAAGCCGGGTTGGCTTCCATAACAAGCGTCAGTCAAGGAGGTCGCCATGACCACAAGACGTAACTTTCTCGCATCAGCATCCGTAGCAGCACTGGCCGGGGCCGCCGCCCTCACGCCGCCCAGACTTTACGCCCAGGAGCCAAAAATACGATGGCGGCTGCAAACCTACGCCGGGCCGGCCCTGGCAGAGCATGTGGTCAAACCGGCGATCGACAGTTTCAACCGTATTGCCGGCAAAGAGATGCAGATCGAGCTCTATTTTGCCGATCAGCTTGTTCCCACGGGGGAACTGTTCCGTGCCATGCAGAAAGGCACCATTGACGCGGTTCAGTCCGATGACGATTCCATGGCATCGCCCACCGAGGTCACTGTTTTCGGTGGCTACTTCCCGTTCGCCAGCCGCTATTCGCTGGACGTGCCCGTGCTGTTCAATCAATACGGACTGAATGAAATCTGGGACGAAGAGTATTCCAAGGTGGGCGTGAAACACCTGTCCGCCGGTGCCTGGGATCCCTGCCATTTTGCCACCAAAGAGCCGATTCACAGTCTCGAGGACCTCAAAGGCAAGCGCGTCTTCACCTTCCCCACTGCCGGCCGTTTCATGAGCCAGTTCGGGGTGGTACCGGTTCAACTGCCCTGGGAAGACATCGAAGTCGCGGTGCAGACAGGTGAGCTGGACGGTATCGCCTGGTCCGGCATTACCGAGGACTACACGGTGGGCTGGGCGGACGTAACGAATTACTTCCTGACCAACAACATCTCTGGTGCCTGGGCGGGATCCTTCTTCGCCAACATGGACCGCTACAACGAGCTTCCGGATCACCTCAAGGAGCTGCTCAAGCTGACCATGGACAGCTCACATTATTACCGCCAGTGGTGGTATTGGGGAGGCGAGGCCAAACTGCGTACAGACGGCACGAAGATGAAGTTGACCACCATTCCGGACAAGGAGTGGGCAGAAGTTGAAAAGGCCGCGCGCGTGTTCTGGGACGAGGTTGCCCAGGAATCCGAAACCAAGGCCCGGGTGGTCAAAATCCTCAAGGAATACAACGAGAAAATGGAGAAGGCGGGGCGGCCCTATCGGTATACCTGAGCGGGTCGCGGAGCAACCCTGCGTTCAGTGGCGATCATTCCTGGATCAAACCGTCACTGAACGCGGCGTCTTTTAGCCTAACTGATATTGCGGAGCGGTGAGATGGCAGCTCAACTGTCTTTTAAAGAACTGAAAACGTGTGTCGAGGACGGCACAATTGATACCGTCGTGGCCGCGATCCCCGATATGCAGGGGCGTCTCATGGGTAAACGCTTCCAGGCCCAGTACTTTATCGACACCGCCTGGGAAGAGAGTCACTGTTGCAAGTACCTGGTGGCCACCGATCTGGAAATGACAACGGTGGAGAACTATGCCTCAACCAGTTGGGCGGCCGGTTACGGCGACTATGTAATGAAGCCGGATCTGACCACACTGCGGCGCCTGCCGTGGCTTGAGGGTACCGCCTTCATCCTGTGTGACCTGATTGATCACGCCACCCATGAGCCCGTACCACACTCGCCCAGGGCGGTACTGAAAAAACAGCTGGAGCGGCTGTCGGCTATGGGGCTGCAGATGACCACGGCGACCGAACTGGAGTTTTTCATTTTCCGGGAGACGTTTGAGGAGATGCAGAAGCGTCAGTATCACCATATGACGCCCATCAGCCCCTATAACGAGGACTACCACATCTTCCAGACCACCCGTGAGGAAGACGTGATGCGGCCCATCCGCAACGGGCTTTATCAGGCAGGCATCACTGTTGAGAGCAGTAAGGGCGAGGCAGACGCCGGGCAGGCCGAAATCAACATTCATTACTCAGACCCGCTCACCATGGCCGACACCCACGTTCTGGTGAAGAACGCCGTCAAGGAAATTGCATGGCAGCACGGGCGAAGTGTTAGCTTCATGGCCAAGTGGAGTCACAGCGCCGCCGGGTCATCCAGCCATATCCATCAGGCTCTCTCGGACAGTACCGGAAAATCAGTGTTCTATGATCCCAGTGGCGCCCATGGCATGTCTAAAACCATGGAGCATGCGCTGGCCGGGCTACTGGAATACGCCAACGACACCACCTTCTTCCTCGCGCCTTATGTGAATTCGTACAAACGATTTGCCGCCGGAACCTTTGCCCCGACCAGTACGGTCTGGTCCATCGACAACCGTACCGCCGGTTACCGCGTTGTCGCACCGAATACCGACGCCGTGCGGGTGGAGTGTCGGATCGGCGGGTCGGACCTCAATCCGTATCTGGCGTTGGCGTCGCAGATTGCCGCCACCATCGCCGGCATCGAAGGCAAGCTCGAGCTGGAACCGGAGTTCTCCGGCAATGCGTATGGCGCCGAGTCTGCCCGCAGTATCCCCTCCACGTTGAGAGCAGCCACCGATTCGTTGCGCGGCTCAAACATGCTGCGGGAAGCCATGGGCAACGACGTCATTGATCACTACGTGCGTTGTGCGGAGTGGGAGCAGGAAGATTTTGATCGTGTTGTTACCGATTACGAAGTCAAACGTGGATTTGAGCAGGCGTAGGAAACAGCTATGAGCACCACCATTCAATGCATATCGCCCATCGATGGTTCCGTGTACGTGGAGCGCACAACGCTTTCTCTGGAAGCCGCGCGGGAGGCGCTCGCCAGGGCAAAAAACGCACAGCCGGACTGGGCCGCCCTGCCGCTGTCGGAACGGGTTCAACGGGTTCGCGACGGCATCGCCCGGCTGGGTGACATGAATGACGACATCGTGGAGAAACTGGCCTGGCAGATGGGGCGGCCCGTGCGCTATGGCGGCGAATTCGGGGGCGTGGACGAGCGTGCCGGGATGATGGCCGATCTGGCGGAAGAAGGGCTGGCTTCCATCGAGATTGAAAACAGCGCCGCCTTTCACCGCTACATTCGGCGCGAGCCTCATGGCGCGGTGCTGGTTGTCGCGCCATGGAATTATCCCTACATGACGGCAGTGAACACGGTTGTTCCTGCGCTGATTGCCGGTAACGCCGTATTTCTCAAGCATGCCTCACAAACGCCCCTGGTCGGTGAGCACATGGCTGAGGCGTTCCACGCCGCCGGCGTGCCCCGGGAGATCTTCCAGAATGTATTTCTGTCCCACGAGACCACTTCCGCGCTGATCGCGGAAAAAGCCTTCGGTTTCGTGAATTTTACCGGTTCGGTGAATGGGGGCCAGGCCATCGAACGAGCCGCTGCCGGCACTTTTACCGGCGTTGGGCTGGAGCTTGGCGGTAAGGACCCCGGTTATGTGATGGACGATGCGGATCTGGATGCCGCCGTGGAGACACTGATTGACGGCGCCATGTTCAACGCCGGCCAGTGTTGCTGTGGCATTGAACGTATTTACGTCGCCGAGAACCTGTTCGATGCGTTCGTTGAGAAATCCGTCGCCATCGTCAGTGCCTACCGGCTTGGCAATCCGCTGGACAGGGATACAACACTCGGCCCGATGGCGCATGTCCGATTTGCCGACCATGTCCGGGAGCAGACTGCAGAAGCCGTTGCCAGCGGGGCTCGGGCCCTGATCGCCCCCGAGCTTTTCCCTGAACAGGGCGGGGCCTATCTGATGCCGCAAATCCTGATCGACGTGGATCATTCCATGCGGGTCATGCGGGAGGAGTCCTTTGGCCCGGTGGTTGGCATCATGAAAGTCAAAGATGACGCCGAGGCGGTCGCGTTGATGAACGACAGCGAATTCGGCCTGACCGCGTCACTGTGGACCAAAGATATTGACCGCGCCACGCGGGTGGCCGATCAGATTGAGACCGGCACGGTGTTCATGAACCGTTGCGATTACCTGGACCCGGCGCTGTGCTGGACCGGTTGCAAGAACACCGGTCGTGGTGGTGGGCTTTCGATCATCGGCTACCATAACCTGACGCGCCCGAAATCGTATTACCTGAAAAAACCGGTGAACTGATATCCGGATCAACAGACAACCCTATTCTCTGACGAGGGGCTGACAATGACACTCTCCGCAAACTGGTCCTACCCCACGGATATCCGCTTTGGCGCCGGTCGCATCGCTGAACTCGGTGAATGCTGCGCGGAGGCCGGCATTAAACGGCCGTTGCTGGTGACCGACAGGGGGCTGGCAAACCTGCCCATCACCCAGCGGACGCTCGATTTAATGGAGCAAGCCGGTCTTGGGCGGGCCATGTTCTCGGACGTTGACCCCAATCCCACGGAAATCAACATGGAAGCGGGCCGGCACGTCTTCCTCGACGGCAACCATGACGGGGTCATCGCCTTCGGCGGCGGCTCAGGGCTGGACTTGGGCAAACTGCTGGCCTTCATGTCCGGTCAGACCCGGCCAGTGTGGGATTTCGAGGATATTGGTGACTGGTGGAGACGCGCGAATACCGACGGGATCGCCCCCATCATCGCGGTACCGACGACCGCAGCACCGGGTCGGAGGTCGGTCGAGCCAGCGTCATCGTCAACAGTCAGAGCCACGTCAAAAGATCATTTTTCATCCCGAATACTGCCGTCGATCGTGA
>NZ_ABCP01000034.1 GCF_000170835.1 Marinobacter algicola DG893 | reverse complement strand
CCAACACTCGGCCGCCAAACCGTGAGTTAGCCTTCTTGTAACAACTGCCTGTAGTGGCGAGCTTTTGGCGTCATCTGGCGCTTTTCGAACTCTTCTGCCAGCAAACGGCAGGCTTCGCTAGCCAGGAGCTGGTCACCAGCGCTGCGCAGGCGTTCGAAGGCTTTCTCCGCGGCTTTCAGGTCGTCATTACGAAGGCAGGTGAACAACACCCGGTTGTGATCCTCGGCATCAAGCGGCGCGTGGCCCTCGCCTTTGCTCAGGTATTCCTGCCAGATTTCAACCATCCGCTCGGGCTGGCGACGGCTAAGGGACTCGTTCATCAATTCCTGCGTCCGCTCGCGGTATTGCGGCAGGTCCGGGCGTAGTTTCGCCAGCTGATATAAGTGCTCCAACAGGATAGTGCGGTCCGGATAGTGCTCTCTCAGCGCCTCGAACTGGTGCCGGGCCAGGTCGAAATCCATCCGCCCGAGGCTGGCCATGGCCTGGCTGTAGCCGGTGGTGAAACGCTCGTCCTGCTCATCTTCCTCTGGCTCGAAAAATTCTTCCTTCACCTGCAACCAGCTCTTACCCAGAAGCCAGACCATACCGGCGCCAGCCACCAAGCCACCCGCGTGAGCCATGTAGGCAATGCCGGTGGCCCCGGCGAACCAGTAATCGTAGATTTCCTTGCCCAACCACACGGGCAGGATCGCCAACGCCGGGGCGCGAAAATAATTGAAGTACACACCCACGAAATAGAAGAAGCGGATTTTCTGCAGCCCGTAGATGGCCACATACATGCCCATGAGCCCGGAGATGGACCCGGATGCACCCACCAGCGGGATGTGACTGCCCATGGAAAACGCGGTGAACACCACGCCCGAAAGGGCACCACACAACAGGTATGCCAGCAGAAAACGCCCTGGCCCCAAAGCCTTCTCGACGGTAAACCCCAGCAGGAACAGGAACACGAGGTTGCCAATAATGTGACCCCAACCGCCGTGGAGGAACTGGTAGGTAATCAGCGTGTAGAGGGAAAATTCCGCCGGTACCAGCCCTAGCTGATTGGCACTGAGTTTATCCATCAGTTGGGTCTGAATATCCCCACGCTGCTCCAGCCAGAGGCGGCGCTCGGCCGGCGCCAAAAGCCTGTCCCGGTTCTGCAGCATGTACTGGTAAAACTCACGGTCCGCCAACAGGCTATAGGCAACCCAAAGGTCTCCGCCCTCTTCCTGCAATTGCTGGAAATTCTGCAGGTCGTTGACCCGATCTTTGTTGTCTTCAAACTCGATCTGTCGCTCGAGGTAGTCCTCATACACCGGGGCTTCCAGCGACTTCAGGTCCGACTCCAGATACTGCTCGACCGCTTCTTCAATCAGCCGGTTGTCGTCGCCCTGGTAAAAGAAGAATACCAGCAGGCATGTCGTGATCAGCCCGAGAGTAACCCAGGGCGGGCGCTTCCAGTTCACGGTGTTTTCGGCGGGGATAATCAGCATGGACCGTCACAATTCATCATAATTTGTCTCTTCAGGGGTGCTTTTTACCACAGCATGGCCAGTTTTTCGCGTTGTAATGAATCCTGAAGCGGTTTAGCCGGCCACGGGCAAAACAAACTGTGCGCGGCACCACAAACAGGCTACTCTGCGGTTGTCACACGATGGTCATACAAATGACATTCAATCAGGGCAGCCGCAAAGGGGCGAATCGCACGATGCTCGAAACGAGCACGGAGTATGGGTTTCGACCAATCGCCAATTGCCGTTGTCCCGGCCACAGCCAATAGTTGCCGGGACAACAAGAAAAACAGGACGTGCAACCAAGGAAACTGCCATGACTGTACTCATACTGGACAATCCGGATCTACTTGCCAGAGCGGCCATCGAATCAGGCTTGCCCATGCCCTCACTGGCATCGGACAGCACTCCCCGCAAACCACACCGGCTGCGGTTTCACTACGGCTTCAACAAACATCGCCTGGATGAGCAGGACCTGGCGATCCTGCGCCAGCACGCGCTCTACCTGAGGCACAACCCGGGCGTGACGGTGCGGATCCATGGCCATGCCGATAATTTCGGCGTTAGTGAATACAACCATTTCCTGTCCCGCCTGCGGGCCAGCAGCGCGGCCAAAGTACTGATTCGCGAGGGCGTCAGGGAAAGCCAGGTTCTGGTGAGCGGTTGGGGCAGTGATCGCCCACTGGCGCGCCCGGAAGACCACGCCGCCAACCGCCGGCTGGAACTGGAATACGTCACCATGGAAATGGCACGGGCGCTCTAGGAGCCCGGCCTTACAGATCAAAGATCCGGGGGCTGAGTGCCCCCGCGGGAGACTCAGCCGTAGACCTGGAACACGTTCCAGAGCAGCAATACGGCAATAGCGAGGATGCCAACCCAGGTCAGCAGAATACCTGCCATACGGGCAATATGGGGGCCACCCCGGCCATTGATCATGCCGAAGGCATGCAATACGCGCCCCACCACAAAGGCCATCCCCGTCCAGTACACCAGCCCACTGGGAACACCGTTCAACTCGGCAACTGCGAGCATTATCAGCCCCAGGGGGGCGTATTCCACCAGGTTCGCCTGGGCACGGACGGCCGCCTGGAAGTCCCGGTCGTCGGTGACACCCAGGCTCTTTTTATATTTCAGGCGGAAACGGGAAACCATCCCCGACAACACCAGCAACAGCAGCCCGAGAACGGCTGCGAAAACGGCAGAGACAGGTACGATCATAATCAGGCCTTCTTGATCGCGCTGACAACCGCCAGCAGCAACACAGCACCCACTGTGGCGGTAACCAGTTCACCAATGGCGCCCTGTGCAGCCAGGCCCAGCAGACGGAAAACGAAACCGCCCAGAACGGACCCGACAATACCGATACCGATGTTGGCCAGTACGCCGAAGCCTCGGCCTTTCATGATCAGGCCGGCCAGCCAACCGGCCACACCACCAATAATCAGGAACAGAATCAGATTCATTGCATGCATCTCCGAGCAGCGAAACAGTCCCCGAAAGACTGCCCTGTTTTGCCTGACGCTTCAAGCACTTCCGCGAATGACACGGGCAGTCTCCTGAAACGCTCTCAGGCAGTCGGATCGAAGGCAGTAATGGCGGCGTCCATTTGCTGATGGCATTGAGCCATCAACTGCGGAATATCCGCAACCGTAAGCCCGGCGGTTTCAATAGGCGGAAGCACCCGAATAGCCACCGGTTCGCGACGACCAGACCACCCCAAGGTACGATCATAGTACTGACTGGCGCAGACCATGGTGATGGGGGCACCGGAGGCAATGGCGGCGTGAAAAGCCCCTTTCTTGAAGGATTGCAGGCCCCGGCCGCGGCTGCGGGTGCCCTCCGGAAAGACCCAGAGACTCTTGCGGTCACGGCTGATCGCCTCGCTGGTCGCCTGCATCACTGCAACAGCCTTGTGGGAGCGCCCCCGGTTGAGGATGACATTGCCTCCGAGCCAGAACACCTGGCCAAAAAACGGGATCCATATCAGCGATGATTTGCCCACTGTGACCGTGCGGGGTGGTAGCAAGTCCCCCATCACGAACAGATCATCGTTGTGCTGGTGATTGGCAATAACGACCGTGGGCCGATCCTGCGGCATGTTGTCGGCCCCTTCCAGGGGGCGCTCCATACCCAGGAGCGAACGACCGACACGTGCAATCGTTCGTGCCAGCAAGCGGTTGTTGTCCGGATTGAAAGGCCGGGCAACATACAGAACCAGCGCGAACAGACAGATGACCGGCACCATCAGCCAGGCCAGCAGCTTTCTTGGCATTCCCATTGAAGACAACCCTGATGCAATTTTTTGGCGCACAAGTGTACGCCAAAATCAGGTTCCGGCAACAGCCTCCCGGGCCAGGGCGTTATCGACTTTATCGGCCGTCACCAGTGACTCGGCTGTGGCCTCCACCACATAGCGTAGCGGACCATTGTTCTGCAGGCCATCAAAGGGATAACAGGTCACCAGCAACAGCGAATCCCTGGGCAATTGTGCGGTATTAATCTGCTCGTGCCGGCTATCGACAACGCGAATACGATCCACCCGGAATGAACGCCAATCACCATCGCGACTCTGCAGTTTTACCCGGCTGCCGGTTTCCAGATGTTGTAGCCCCCGGAAATGCGTATCACGGTGGCCGGCAATGACCACCGGCCCCGCCCGGCCGTCGTTCCCCACCACCTGCCCCGGCCCGAAAGCCAGGCTTTCGCCGTGCACGCCATCCAGTACGATCAGTGACTGTCCTGTTTCAGGCACCATCAAGCGGGCCACTGGCCAGGTGTCTGCCCAGGGCCAGGGCCGGGTTTCCTGCTGCCGAGCCTGGCTCTCGGCCCAGGCCAGCTCCAGAAGCTCCTGCGCCACCAGCGCCTTGAACGGAATCCACAGGCCAACCGCGAGGACAGTCGCGAACGTCGTCGCCAACAGCAGAATCAATCGGTTCATGGGTACACCCTCCTCTTCAGGAGCGTGATCGCGGCCGCGAACATCAGCCCAAGCAGGCCAATGGCGATCAGCAGGGGAGACATGGTTGCGGTCTGGGGGTATCGCAACATGGTGCCCTGGCTCCCGGCGGGCAGTAGTGTGGGTACGCTGTCGGTTTCCAGGGCCTCCTGCGACGGCCTGGACGGGGTTTTGTCCCGGGCCAGGAAGCTTGTGTACTTTGTCATCAACTGATGTTCCAGCCCCAGACGGATCACATGCTGGCGCGCGTCGTCATCAATCTGGCCGGTCAGCCCACTGTCCATCAGGCTATCGATTTTCTGTTTTGCCCAGTGACGGTGCAGACCCTTGCCGTTGGCGGCCTGTTCGAGGCTTAGCGACTGTTGCCATTGACTGCCATCCGGAAGACGCCCGGAAACCTCGAGTGCGCCTTCAGCCGGCAGGTCACGCACAACCTGCACCATGGGCTCTCCCTTGAACAGATCGCCAATTCGGCCAGGGAAGGCTTCGGTTGCAGCGGCCTGGCCCGGCCAACTCACTTCAATATCGGTCAGCACCGGCGCCTCCATCTTACCGAACAGCTCGTCCAGCGGGCGCGCCACATCCGACAGGTCACTGATGGCGGTGTAGGTACCGCGGCCATAGCGTGCAGCTTCACGCATGAAGTGCATGTTGGGGGCAGAACCGATGCCCACGGTGAACAGCCGGCTGCTGCCCAGCCCATCACGAATTTTCCCGAAGAGCGCGCTTTCATTACCCACAGCGCCATCGGTAATAAACACCACCTGCCTGACCCTGGCGCGGGACGCCTCGCCACCATCACCGTTCGTCTCGAGTGCGGCATCCAGTGCCGGAGCCATCTCCGTACCACCATCGGCGTTCAACCCTTTCACGTATCGACGTGCCCGGGCAATGTTGTTGCCACTGGCAGGCACCGATTCCATAAACAGTGAGTGGGTCTGACTGTTGAACTGGATAACGTTGAAGCGATCATCGGCATCGAGTGTGCCCAGCCCTCGCAACAACGCCTGCCGGGCCTGTCGGATCGACTCGCCGGCCATGGAGCCGGAGGTGTCGATCACGAACACCAGCTCCCGTGGCAGACTCCGATTGCCATTGAGGCCGGGCACCACCAACGCCAGCAGGTAGTCCTTACCCTGCCAATGTTCCTGGAACACGGCGGCCGCGGGCTCCATCCCCCGGGCCGGCGCCCAGCGCACGATCAGGTCGCGATCCATCAGCACGGCCCGGGATTCCGGCGCCACCTCCACGGTGTTGCCATTCCAGGTACTGGTCACACGATGACTGGGGCTCGACACACGGCTTACCGGCAGGCCAGCATTGATTTCCAGGGCAATGGTTGCGCGATGGCTATCCGGACCCACATCTTCTGGCCGCACCGTAAAAGGGCTGATCTGGTCGGCGTCCGGCACTTCCGTGGTGGGCGTGGCCCAACCGCCGGACCATTGCGCGGGCTCATTGTCCAGTGCCTGGCCAGGCATGTAGCGCGGTGTCAGCGTAGTGGGCAGGCGCAGTTCGAACTCACCGGACTGGTAACGCACCGCCTGCTGGTAGTTGAGTTCAACGGTGATGGTTTCACCGGGGGGAATATTCGCCATACGGGTGGTGAACAGGTTGGGCCGTTGCTGGTCTACCCGGGCCACCTTGCGGCCCTCCTCCTTCGCCTTGGCGTACTGGCGTTTGGCGTCCTGTTTTTCGTGGATCTCGCCCACAATCACCCGCTCGCCGGCGGTCATGGTCATGCCGTACACGCTCGCATTGTCCGGCAACGGGAACACGAACACGCCTTCCCGCCACTGCTGGCTGGTATTACGGAAGCTCTGACGCAAGCGGGTGTCGGCAATCAAACCGCTGACGGTTACGTTGTAGTCTGTGTTCAGCAGGGTTGCCGAGCCCAGTCGCTGGCCGGCATCATCGACAAAATGAAACTCACCGGCGCCTTCGCGTCCGGTCTCGGAGGCCTCTGCGTACACCGGGTGCACAAACAGGAAAAGCAGCACTGCCAGCCATAGGGAAATGCCCTCCAGCCAGCGTCGAAGCCGGGGAGAGACCTTACTCTCTGTCAGACTACCAGTAATCTGCCGCCCACCATTCGGGGCGGTTGGTGAATAGGGTCCCAGGTTGGTCAACAGCATTGTTTCGCTTCCTTGTATCACTGTGGTTGAAAAAGCACGCCTGGTGGCAACTGGCGACTATTTCAGCCCATGGAAGCGGCGATCCGGTGTCACAATCTGACGATCCGGCGATGAAAAAATGATGAATTATGGCAAACCCTCTGCTTTACCTTGTTCTGGTCACAGGCCATGGTTAAATAGGAACCCGTATTAACAGGGGAATGGTTGCAGGCTATGAAGCGACACATCGTGCTGATTGAAGATGAACCCGCCATCCGGGAAAACTACCGTGACGCCTTCGAGCGCCGGGGATACCGGGTGTCTGCCTATGGTGACCGCACCAGTGCTTTCCAGGTGTTACGCACCGCCCTGCCGGACCTGGCCATTATTGACGTGGGACTGGGCGATGAGCCCGAAGGCGGCTTTACCCTGTGCCAGGACCTGCGCAGCCTGTCCAAAACCCTGCCGATCATTTTCCTGACCGCCCGCGACAGTGACATCGATTCCGTTCACGGCCTGCGGCTGGGCGCCGATGACTATGTCACCAAGGACATGAGCATGGATCACCTGCTGGCGCGGGTGACCGCCCTGCTGCGACGCGCCGATGCCTGGGCCGAGGCGCTGAAGCAGCCAGACGAAGTGGTGCACCGGGGCCGGCTGGCGTTGAATGTGGACCGGATGACCGCGGAATGGAATGGCCAGCCCATCGACCTGACGGTGACCGAGTTCTGGATGCTGCATTCCCTGGTTCAGCACCCGGGCCACGTGCGCAGCCGCGACCAGTTGATGGAGGCCGCCAGCACGGTACTGGACGACAATACAGTGACATCCCATATCAAACGTATACGCCGCAAGTTCCTGCAGATCGACGACGCTTTCGACGGCATTCACACCGCCTACGGCATGGGTTACCGCTGGAACGCCCATGAGGCCTGAGTTTTGACCCTTAAGCGCCAACTCTTCATTGCCAGCCTTCTGATGCTGTTGATTCCCTGGGCGGGCCTGCAGTTCGTTCTGGAGCTGGACCAGGCCCTGCGTGACCAGGCCGCCCGTCAGTTACATAGTCAGGCCGGACGTACAGCCGGATTTGCAGCGGAACAGCTTGCCGGGACCCCAACGGTTGCGCCGCGCACCCGTGTTATCTACGCCGACCTCCTGTCCCGCAGCCCGAATCTGGACGGTTACGGCGATGACTGGCCCGGATACGACGAAGAAGAATCCCGGCAACAGTGGCAGGGTACACAACGGACCACCAACAAAGACGGACCCGAGGTATCCTGGCAGGCAGCCGTCGATCAAACCCATCTCTACCTTCTGATTCGTGTCAGCGGCCGAACCGCTGACTTTTTCAATCCAGGCAACCCTCGCCACCCCCATGACCAGATCCAACTCCAGGTCATCAACGAGAAACAGACAACCCGTCGCCTGATTCGCACTCAGGCGCCCGGGGCCATCAACGCCATTGATCCCGAGCGCGAAGGGTCGACCGACTATCGTATCAGCGGCTACTGGCAGGCGGTCAGCAACGGCTACCAGGCTGAATTGAGATTGCCGCGACCGGCCCCCTCGTCCCGCCTTGGCTTCCAGGTGACATGGCCTGCGGAGAGGCCTGCAAACAGCGGTGATGAACGCGTCTCTGCCGGCCCTACCTCAGCCCAGATCGTCACCCGAATGCCACAACTCGAAAACCGACTTGCGGCCATGATCGCTCCGGGCCAGGGCACCTGGGTTCTGGAGCCGGACGGCTGGGTAATCGCTCGTCAGACACGGGATTCCGAAACCGACGAGCCCGAGTTCGACAGCCTCAGCCCACTGCAGATCCTGGAACGCATCAGCCTGAACGGACTGCGGGCACTGGTGAGTTTTTACCAACCTGAGCCTTCACGCCTGAATGCGGAAACCTATCGCATGGACGCCGGGGAACTGCCATCGCAAGGGCTGGTTCGTCACCGGGACGGCGACACCTACATGCTGGTGAAACAACCGTTGGACGACGGCCGGATGCTGGTACTGGAAGAATCGCTGGACCAGTTGCTGGCGCTGTCCGGTAGCACCCTTGGCTCGGTCATTTCCCGCAGCGTGTTATTGATTGTCGGCCTGATGCTGGTTCTGCTGGGTTACGCCAGTTGGCTGTCCTGGCGCATTACCCGGCTGCAGCGGGCGGTCAGTGCCAGTGTTGACGACGATGGCCGTGTGTTGGGCACCTTGCCACCGGCAAAAGCGAAGGACGAACTGGGCGACCTGTCGCGGCAATTCAGCCAAATGGTGGACCGTCTTCAGGGCTACACAGACTATCTGGAAAGCTTCTCCCGGCGCCTGTCCCACGAACTGAAAACCCCGGTGGCGGTGGTGCGTTCTTCCCTGGAGAATCTGGGACAAACCACAGACCCGGCTGATCAGACCAGTTACATCGAGCGAGCCCGCTCCGCCACGGATCGCCTCAGCCAGATACTGCAGGGTATGAGTGAGGCGGCCCGGCTGGAGCAGAGCTTTGACCACGCTGAGAAGGAAACCTTTGACCTGGCCGAGGTCGCCTCCCAAACCACCCTCGCCTATCAGGAACTCGACCCCGATCACCGCATTCACTACATCGGACCAGATAACGGTTGTCGGTGCCACGGCTCCCCGGAACTGCTGGTGCAGCTCCTGGACAAACTGGTGGACAATGCCCGGGATTTCACGCCAGCACAGGGAAACATTGAAGTACGGCTAACGCAGAACGCCCGCCAACTGGAACTGAGTGTTTTCAACGAGGGCTCTTCTCTGCCGGAGAACCTCGCCAGTGATATTTTCAGCCCCTTCGTATCCGTGCGGACCGGCCAGCAGGAAGGGCATCTGGGCCAGGGCCTGTTGATCGTCAGACTGATTGCCGAGCACCACAACGGCCAGGTGATGGCTGGCAATGAGGGCGGTGGCGTGCGATTCAGGGTAGTGTTGCCATCGCGCCCCCGACCAGAGTCGTAAGCCACAAGTCGTCTTTCGGAAATGCCCGCGAGCCTTTATCGTTCTGGTATAGGCCTTTCAATCGCCGTCAAAGGACCATGTCTTGAACCCGCCGCTCAAACAGCTGGACCTGCACCCTCTCCGGGAAGATCTTTACAACGAACTCCATTCCCGGCCGTTCCACGTACTGCCATGCCCGGCGCAGATTACCCACATCGCCCTGTTGACGACCCCGGAGCAACGGGCCGTCCAGTTCCGCCACTGGCAGGACCTGCATATCATGCTGGGGCAATCCGAGCCGCGGGAAGACCTCAGCTGTTACGAGGCCACCTTTGGCTCTCTGCGTATCCGGCGTGAAATGCACATGGAGTTTGCCTCCTATACGTTTATCAACCTGGATGCGGAGGACGACCATCAGCCGTTCCAGGACACCGGTATCTCATCGCTTCCCAAGGGGTGGCTCGAGACACTCACCGGTACCGTGGTGGCGGCCTTTCACATTGATCTTCAGCAAGCTTCGAGCGGCCCGGAAACCGACCTGGCGCAAATACGCCACTGGTTCGAGGGAGAACGGCTTGTGGGCAGCAGCCCTTGGGAAGGCAAGGCCCGGGTATGGGGCACCTTCAGGCTCCATAGCGATGGCTTTGGCCGCTTCATGGTCCTAAACCGGGATATGTCCGACAGTCAGCTTGGCCGACTGACCCAGCGCCTGATGGAAATCGAAACCTATCGCCTGATGTCACTACTGTCACTGCCGCTGGCACGGGAGATGACGCCTTCGCTGAACGACATGGACCAACAGCTGGCGGTGATTACCCAGTCCCTGGCGGACAATCAGGATATCGACGAACGCGATGTATTGGCGGATCTGACCAACATCGCGGCCCGCATCGAAGCCTTCCGCGCCCACGCCACCTTTCGCTTCTCAGCGACAAGGGCCTATCACCAGCTGGTACTGACCCGCCTGGAAGAGTTACGGGAAGATGAGCTTTCAGGGCACCTCACCATCACCGAGTTCATGACCCGGCGGCTGACACCGGCGGTGGAAACCTGCGAATCGGTGAAGGGGCGCCTGGAGGACCTGTCACGCAGAGTGGACCGGGCCTCGGACATGGTGCGTACGCGGGTGGAACTGGCGATCCAGAGCCAGAACCAACAGCTGTTAAGCTCCATGGACCGGCGCTCAAAAATCCAGTTGATGATGCAGCATACGGTGGAAGGGTTTTCCGTGGTGGTCATCAGCTACTACCTGCTGGCACTGCTGAAGCTGGCGCTGGAGTCCGCCGATGACGCCGGATTCGACGTCAACACCTCGCTGGTTCTGGGCATTGCCATACCGGTTGTACTGGGCCTTGTGTTCATTGGCGTGCGGATGATCCACCACCGGTTTATCAGGCTGGCGCGGCGACAGTAACTGGCTGCCTACTGACCAAAGGCGTCCGGGTCGCCGGCAAACTGGCGATAGAACTGCTGCGCCGTGCGGCCGTTACGGGCACCCCGGCTGGTGGCAAAGCGAATGGCCTCAAGATGCAACGCCTCACGATCACCCACCTTCGGAAACAGCGCATCAATGGCCTGCAGGTAGACATCCTGGGGGAAACCGTAGAACGACAACTGCAACCCAAACCGGTCCGCCAGGGAGACCTGTTCCTCGATCGCCTCGGCCGGATGGAGTTCACCGCCGCGCATCTCGCTTTTCAGGTTATCGTCCATGAATTCCGGCATCAGGTGCCGGCGGTTAGACGTGGCATACACCCTGACGTTCTCAGGCGGCAGCTCCAGCGAGCCTTCCAGCACGCTCTTCAACGCCTTGTAACCAGATTCGCCCACTTCAAAGGAAAGGTCGTCGCAGAAGATCACAAACCGCCAGGGCAATTCAGCGATGTCATCGACGATTTCCGGTAGGTTTACCAGGTCGTCCTTGTCCACCTCGATCATCCGTAGACCTTGCTGCCGGTAGCGGTTAAGCAGCGCCTTGATCAGCGATGATTTGCCCGTGCCCCGGGCGCCCCAGAGTAACGTATTGTTCGAGGGTTCACCGGACAGGAAACGCTCGGTGTTGCGGGCCAGGGCCGCCTGCTGTCGCTCGATGCCGGTCAGGTCGCCCCAACCCACCGGGTCAAGCCGCCGAATGGCCCGTAGCCCCTGACGATGACGGCGCCACACGGCGGCGGGCGTCTCTGCCCAGTTGATGGCGTGATCTGTCGACATAACACCTATTTCCTGTTCCGCGTTTATCACGAATATGAAACACTGGAGCCCATTACCGGACACACCCCGAAAAGGAGACTTTACCGCAAATGGCCGTTAAATCCGTCGCTCTTGTCGCCCACGATAACAAGAAGAGAGAACTGGTGGACTGGGTTGCCGACAACCAGACCCGCTTTGCCTCCCTCCGACTCTACGCCTCCGGCACCACTGGCCGGTTGCTCAAGGAAAATCTGGGCCGGGACGACATCCATTGCCTGCTCAGTGGCCCGCTCGGGGGCGATCAGCAAATTGGCGCCAAGATCGCGGAAGGGGAAATTGACCTGCTGGTGTTCTTCTGGGACCCGCTGGAGCCCCAACCCCACGACCCGGACATCAAGGCCCTGCTGCGCATCGCTGCGTTGTGGAACATTCCCGTCGCCTGCAACCGGGCCACCGCTGAGTTCATCCTGACATCAGCCTATATGACGGACGATCAGCACCAACCTCAACGGCCGGATTTCTCAAGCTACACCGGCCGCTCCGTCAACTGAGCGGCTTTCTGGCCAGGAACACCGTGTTGGTGGACTCCCGATTCTGGAACGGGTTATAGAACGACACCACCTTCGCATCCACATCCGTGAACAGCGTTCGCAACACGTCCATGAACGGCTCGTCCGGCGGGTCGTTGGACCACATGGCGAAGACGCCGCCAGGGCGCAGGTGGGCCGCCATTCTGCCTAAGCTTTCAGCATTGTAGAAGCTGGCATTGGACTCGTTCAGGAGGGCTCTGGGGGAATGGTCAATGTCCAGCAGGATGGCGTCGAACACCCTGCCCGAGGTTTCGGTATCAAAACCGGATTCCGATACCGCCAGATCAAAGAAACTGCCCAACACATAGCGGCAGCGCGGGTCGGCATTCAACACCTTCCCCAACGGGACCTTTTCCTGCTGGTGCCAGTGGATCACCGTGTCCAGGGCATCCACAACCAGCAGCTCGCTCACCCGTTCGTGCTTGAGGGCCGCTTCCGCGGTATAACCCAGCCCAAGGCCGCCTACCACCACCTTTAGCTGTTCGCCCTCCACGGCATTCAGGCCAAGGTCGGCCAGGGCCACTTCCGCGTCCACGAACATACTGGACATGAGGAACTCTTCACCCAGCTTTACCTCGTAGATATCCCGGTCACCCAACGCCGGAATGCGACGGCGGCGAAGCGTGATCTCCCCCAACGATGAAGGTTGGCTGTCGATCTGTTCAAACAAAAGGCCCATGGTCGTTCCCATAACGTACTGAAGTCGCGACATCCTACCATCACGCACTGGCAATCGCAGGCCACACATCAACTCGTTGTTGGGCAAACAACCCGCCAACGACTACACTCATTTACTAATCACCACAGAATTGTGAATCACCCGATGAGCGCTGTAATTGCCGGGCCAAAGCCATCACTGATCACACTGCTTGCTAGCATTTATGGTGTACTGGCGCTCACCTTCCTGTCGACGTTTGCCTGGCCCTCTGTAAACGAACCCGTCTCGGTTGGCATTGTGGCCGACAACAAGCCGTACACGTCTATGGTGGGCCGCACAGCATCCGGCTTTTCGATCGATATTGTCCGTGAAGTGGCCCGTCAGTCAGGGTTGGACATAGAGTTTCGGGCAGGCACCTGGCCAGAAGTGTTCGGTGCATTCGAGCGCGGCGAAATCGACATCATTGAAGGTATTTCCTACAACGATGACCGCGCCAGGACCGTTCAGTTCACCAAACCTTACCACATTCGCCAGATGCACTTGATGCATGACCCGGTCAACCCGCTCAAAAACATCGATTCCCTGGAATCCCTCAATGACTACCGTATTGGCGTTGTCCGTGACGTCTATTTCCGCGACGCCCTTCAAACGGCGGGCGTGTCACTGGTCACCTACGATTCCATTCCCGGTCTGATCCGGGCACTGGCCTTCGGGTGGGTGGACGGCATCATCGGTCCGGAACTGACCCTGGACTACTACGCCAACCAGGCCGGTTTCCGGTTTTTGGAAATTGCGGGCCCCGCACCATTGGGAGAATGGTCGAAAGAAGACTTTCGACTTGGTGTTCTGAAAGAAAACGACGAGCTGTTTAACGTGGTCAGCAGCGGCCTGGCGGCCATACCCGATGAGCGCATCGAGGAACTGTTCAACCGATGGCAGGAGTACGGCGGGACCAGTGTTGCTGAATCGTCGGGGTTTACCCTGAGTGATGCCCATCAGCGCTATATCAGTGAGGCCGGTCCGGTACGGGTGGGCTTTATGAGTGACTATGCGCCCTTCAGCTTTCACGACGCAGATGCGCTGCAAGGACTGTCCGTCGACGTGCTGAACCGGATATCGGATCTGACCGGGCTGCAGATTATACCGGTCCCGGGACAATGGTCGGAACTGTACCCCCGGTTTCTGAATCGTGACATCGATATCATGGCCAATATCTCGAAAACCGAAGAGCGTGAGGCGTTCACTCGGTTCACCCGTCCCTACCACATCATTCCCAACGTCGCCTTCACGCTGGACAAGAACCTGCTATTCAACTCACTGGCAGACTTGCAGGGACTAAAGGTCGCTATTGGCTCAGGCATCTACTATGAGGGGGCCCTTCGTGAGGCATTGGGCGACAATGTGTTCTCTTTCACGGCGCAGCAGGCCATGTTCCAGGCCCTGGCAGAGGGCTCCGTCGATGTTGCGTTGGCAGCCCTGCCTAACGGTAACTATTGGGTGAGGGAACTTCGCATTGCCGGAGTGGATATTGCCGGTGAAATGACCCTTGATGGAATGCCGGGAGAAGACCTGCGCTTTGGGGTGCGTCCCGCGCTTGAGCCGCTCGCCTTCATTATGGACGCGGCGTTGGGCGCTATCAGCCAAACGGAAATGCGCACTATCGAGAATCGCTGGCTCGGCACCTCTACCCGTCGTAACCAGCCGCCCGGCACGGATCCGTTAACGTTTTCCGAAGCCGAACAGGCTTGGCTGGCCGATCGCAACCGAAGGCTGACCATCTGCGTGGATCCTGACTGGCTTCCTCTGGAGGGACTCAGCGAGGACAATAAACACCTCGGAATTTCCGCCGACATCTTCGCCCTGTTTACCGAGCGTTCCAATATCAAGTTCACTCCTCTTCCCGTAGATAGCTGGGCCGAGTCCATCAAGGCCGTCAAAGAGCGCCAATGCGATCTACTGTCCATGGCCATGGAAACACCGGAGCTGCTGGAATACCTGAGTTTCACAGAACCCTATATCCAGATTCCCAGCGTGCTATTGGGGCGTGTGGAAGCCCCCTATATCAATACACTGGATGATATATCGGACCAGCCGGTCGGCGTAGTGAAGGACTACGCTTTTCTGGAACTGCTGAGAACAACCAACCCCCACCTCAATCTGGTGGAAGTACCCAGCGAAAAAACCGGACTGCGCATGGTTCAGGAACGGAAGCTGGCAGGGTATCTTGGCACTTTGTCCACAGCCAGCTACAACATGCAGGAGCTCGGCCTGGCGGACCTGAAAGTGCTCGGACGGATTCCCGCAGACTGGACCCCGGGAGTCGCCACCCGGAATGACCAGCCCGAGCTGCTCAACATCATGCAAAAGTTGGTGTCCAGCCTGACGGACGAAGAACGTAAAAGCGTTGAACAGCAATGGGCAGGCTTACTGGAACCGACCGTCGACTACACCCTGATGTTCCAGCTCACTGTGGGTGCCGTGGTGCTTGTGGGGCTGTTGTGCTACTGGAATCGAAAACTCGGTCGTCTGAATCGGGAACTGGCTGCGGCAAATGACCGTCTTGCGCATCTTAGCGTCACCGACGACTTGACACAAATCGGCAATCGCAGCTATTTCGACCGTGAGTTCAGCAAGAGCTTCCACTGGTGTCAGAGGCACGGGGCCGGGTTTGCAGTAGCGATGGTGGATGCGGACCATTTCAAGGAAATCAATGACACCTACGGCCACGACGCGGGCGACCGATGTCTGGTGGCGCTGGCGGATACCATGCGCACCCACTTTCGGCGTGACACCGACCGCCTTACCCGGTTCGGCGGTGAGGAGTTTGTCATGTTCACCAGCTTCAGCGACCGTGAGGAATTGGTTTCACGCCTGGAAGGATTCCGCGAGGGCCTGGCCGGGCAAACCACCTGCTGCAACGACGAGCAGATTCGCTTTACCGTGAGCATCGGCCTGGCCACTGGCACGCCAGGCAAAGACACGGTGCCAGCGGAATTCCTTCGCCTGGCTGACAAGGCGCTGTATCTCGCCAAGCAAAACGGCCGCAACCGTCTGGAAGCACTGACCATCGAAAGCCCCGCAGAAGATCAGGCAGCCAGGCAGGGCTAGCTGATGCTATCCTTTTGCGACAGGGAAAACGCAAAGGAGACGACACCATGGCTAAGATCTACGAAGACAACTCGCTGTCGATTGGCAATACACCGCTGGTCAAGCTTAATCGGGTCAACGAAGGGGCCACCATCTGGGCCAAGATTGAGGGCCGCAACCCGGCCTATTCCGTAAAATGCCGGATCGGCTCTGCCATGATCTGGGACGCGGAAAAACGTGGTGCTCTCAAGCCCGGCATGACTATTGTGGAGCCCACCAGCGGTAACACCGGCATCGCGCTGGCTTTCGTGGCCGCCGCGCGAGGCTACAAACTGAAACTGACCATGCCGTCATCCATGAGCCTGGAACGCCGCAAAGTACTGAAGGCCATGGGGGCGGAACTGGTGCTTACGGAGCCGGCAAAGGGTATGAAAGGTGCCATCGCCAAAGCCGAGGAAATCGTTGCTGAAGACCCGGATAACTGCTTCATGCCACAGCAGTTCGAGAACCCGGCCAACCCCCGTATCCACGAAGACACCACTGGCCCCGAAATCTGGAACGACACCGACGGCGCGATAGACATCTTCGTGTCCGGGGTTGGAACGGGCGGCACCCTTACCGGCGTTACCCGCTACATCCGCAACACCAAAGGCAAGGCCATTACCACCGTTGCCGTAGAGCCGGAAGACTCACCAATCATCAGCCAGGCCCGCAGTGGCCAGGACCAGACGCCAGCGCCCCACAAGATCCAGGGCATTGGCGCCGGTTTCATTCCGGGCAATCTGGATATGGACCTGGTGGACCGGGTGGAAAAAGTCAGCAATCAGGAAGCGATGGACATGGCGCACCGGCTGATGCAGGAGGAAGGCATCCTCTGTGGCATTTCCTGTGGTGCAGCGGTTGTAGCTGCGGTCAGGATCGGAAAACTGCCGGAATTCCAGGGCAAGAATATCGTGGTGGTACTGCCGGATTCCGCCGAGCGCTACCTGTCGTCAGCGCTGTTCGCAGAGCGGTTTGGCGAGTTGGAAAACGTTCAGTAAGACGGAAAAAGGAACCTGATGAAAAAAGCCCGGGGCAACCCCGCCCCGGGCCCTATTACGCGCCTCTGTTAGAACTGGAAGCGCATACCAACACGACCAGTATCGAAATCCGGCCCGTCGTTGGTGACCTGGCCGTTAAAATCGTCCTCGTCGATATCTACGTTGTAGCGGTTGTATTCCGCAAACGCGGTCAACTGCTCAGTGACCCGGAAATCGACACCAGCACCAACGAACGGATTAACCTCATCGTAGGTCTCACTCTCGTCAAACGCGTCCACATCAAACGACGAGGCAAACGCGCCGGCCTTGGCATAGACGCCAAAGGTATCCGTCAATGGCAACCGCCCCATTAAACCGAGGGAGGTCCCTTTCAGCTTGCCATCAACATCGTCATCGCCAAAGTTGCCGAAATCAATGTACTCGGCTTCCAGGGCAAAGAACTGATTGAACTGGTAGCCCAACCCTACGCCAAACAGGTCGTTTTCATCATCAAACTCGCCGCCGTGGGATTTGTAACCACCATAACTGCCGCTCAGATACACACCGGAGCTGTCACGATCAGTGTTGTCCTGGGCTGATACGACTGGGGCGGCCAGCATGGCCGAGGCCAGAACCGTTACATAGGCAAAACCGGATTTATAGCTCATATCGCATCCATCCTTCTGAGTTCGGAAACAATTGATTTCCTATTGGATTAACCGGTAAAGCGTCATACCGATTACCTGAACTCAGGCTACCTACAAATTGGCGGGATGTGGGTTAAATGCGCAATACGGTCTGTTCACCTTCATTTCATGTTAGTTAATGTCGGGATGACAACTTTTCGAGGCACAGCTCTGTTGCAAACATCGGAAGGCCTGCGGCCAGATCTGCCAACTATCCGAAATCTGCGCGCCTCAAACGGATGACTGAGGCGCGCATCTACGGTCAGTGCCCTCTGCCAGCATATCCCATACAGTTGGCATAGAAGGTGGTGGTGGCGGGCCAATCCGAGAAGACACCAATGACCCCAACATCCCGGGCCAGCACGTCAATCACGTTGAACACGTCGCCGTCGTTATTGATGGCGTCGGTGATGGTCTGGTGATACCAACCACCGCCATTGGCCAGTGGGCCACTACGCTCGACCGTCCAGGCGATCATATCCAACCCTGCTGCCCTGGCATTTTCAGCGTATTCCGACGGCACGATCTGTTGATGGCTATCCAGGGTCAACATCTTCCACAGTGCGGGGGCCAGGATATTCACTCCTTGCGCCGATAGGCCTTCCATCCACGCCAGGGAGGAATTCTCCGGTGTCAGCGGCTCCTGATCCAGAAACACCGCCTGTCGTCCAAAACGCGGCGTTTCATTGATCCAGAACAGCACATCATCCAGCAGGAACGACTGAGGCCAGACATCCCTCGGGTTCACGCCGGCCTCAACGTAGTCCTGAATCATCTGGCGAGCGTAGTCTTCCTGGCTGTAATCGCCCTCGTAGGGCATCTCCACCACCGGCGTTTTCAGTTCCGGCGTGAACTTCACACCCAGGCGTTTAAAGAGTTCGATGCTCTCCTTATGGGTCAGCAGGGTGCCGCGACTGCTGTAAAGCTCCGTACGCCAGTCTGCTGTTCCTTCCAGGTATTCCTCAGGCGTGGTTGCCATGGGATTGAAGGCGTCCATCTTGCCTTCCAGAGATTTGAACTCCTCCAGCGTAATGTCGCTGGTCCGGCATTCTGCCTGCGCCTCGGTGCCACTGTCCGGGTCCGCCGGGACAAATGGCTGCGTGCACTTGGCGTTCAGTTCCGGAATCGTCACGATGTTGGTGGTGGTATGGAGATCGTTCTGGGCATGACGGCAGACCAGTTCCCGATCTTTGGTAAAGGCAACATCGCACTCAAGGATGCCTGCGCCCATCCGGGCGGCCGCAACGTAGGATTCAAGCGTGTGCTCCGGGAACTGCAAGGGCGCACCACGATGGCCAATGGAAAAATCCGTGGGCCGGATTTTGTCAGCGCGGCAGGACTGGAGCCGGTCTTTCAGGCGCCCCTCATCCATGTCGTCCACCAGCCAGAAGGGTCGCGGCCCCAGATGGACCTCGCGTTTACCCCGATGATGCCTGTCCTTCAGATCCGGCCACTTGTCGTGCCATTTATCAAGGCCCGGCGGTGTCCAATGCTCCCCCTTGCCATGCCAATCCGGCGCCGCATGGGCGGCAGAGAATAGAGACATCAGTAATGCCATAATCAATAACGTGCGTAACTTCATAACAAGCTCCCTGTGCAATGAATGGTACTCCACGGTTATTGTCGGCGCGGGGGGTTACGCTGAGGTGACGATCATGTGACTGGCGCATCCGTGCCACTTTCCCGTGAGTCCGTTTTGTCTTTATCTCGGGCCTGCTCGGCTTCCGCTTCCTTCATCAGGACCATGCCACCCTGCAACAACAGTGACTTCAGGCGAGGGTCGCCCTGCTCCACCACACCGAGCGCGAACGCCGCAAAGGCGGCTTCCAGCGGGTTGTTACGGACGAGCTCCCTGATAGCATCGATTGGTGACGCGGAAGACCGATCACCCCCACTGGCGGTTTTTTTGGATGTAGCCGGACGTGTCATCCGGTAGAAAAACAACGCCAGCAGCAACAGACAGGAGACGCCCGTCACCGCCATGGCGCCGGCTTCACCCAGCATGGGTGACAGCGCCAGCGTGGTGGCATTAACGAGCATATAAAATCCGGTGATCAGCAGGGCGACCAGCAACACAAAAGCCAACATAAAACCGATGATGGCTGCGACTGCCTTGCGCAGGACACCCTGTAACCAGGCGGAGTCAGGCATAATCAGCGGTCCAACAACCGGCCAACCAACAACCCGGCGAGGAACATAAGCACAACGCTCAGGAACGGCCGTTCCTCGATTTTGTGCTCAACATCGTGCACCGCCTTAGTACTTGCATCACGGGCGCGGTTGAAGGCTTCATCCCCATGCTGCCGCACCTGGTCAAAAGCCTCCCGGCTTTCCCGGCGAATTTCATCACGAAGACTGCTGATATTACTCTTTTGCCCGTCCGCAACCGCTTTGGTGAGTTTGGAGAGATCTTCGCGGAGTTGCTGCAGGTCTTGCCTGACCTGCTCATACTCGTTCTGACTGGATTTCGCTTCCATTTGGTGCCTCCTTATCAGTAAGTAATACTGCTATTTCGGCTTTCGGTAACGATTTATACTGCTCACTGAACATCGCTTGAAGAGCTGTCCCTGCAATGCGGCTATTCAGCAACCATGGAACGATGTAGAACGACCACGGCTAGTTTCACTGTAGCATACGGTTCGAGGCGACACGTGAAGACATCGTAATTCACCGACGTTGACTCACGGCTCCATGGGTTCGTCATTGCGAACTCGCAGAAAACTGGCAAATCGTGGAAGGCCCGTCGACGTGAAGCCGTAATATTTATAGGTAATGGTTGCGCCGACCGGCGGCGGATTTTCCCGCTGCTCATCACTGAACCCGGTGCCAATGCGGAACTGCCGCCCATCATCCCGCCTTACCCGTACCGACCCGAGCATGCCTTCGTATTTCCCGCTACCGGCAAGATGCGCCACCACGACTGCCTCGGCATCGTCGTATCGCTTCACCTTCAATAGATCATCTGAACGGCCAGTTGCGTGAAGGCTGCCACCACGCCGCAGCATCAAACCCTCGCCACCTTCGGACATAACCTTGTCCAGCGCCGACATCAAACGCTCATGATCCGTGGCCTTGCGTTGTGCCACTATCGCCAGAAATGGAGACGGTGATGGTTGCAACAACCCCTCCATTGCCTGGATACGCTCGGAAAACGGCTGATTGAGCGCCGGAAGGTCAAACACCATAAACCGAATCTGGCGCCAGCTCCGGTTTATCGGTTCCAGCCGGCGAACCGCTCCGGACAGTTCCGCAAACCGGCCCCGCCCCATCCAGAGTTCGCCGTCCATAGGCACATCGGGAAAGCCCTCGGTAAACCAGTCCGGCGCCCGATACTCGTTGCCACCCCGGGACCAGAACCGCTCACCGTCCCAATAGGCCCGGACGCCATCCAGCTTCTCGCTGACCCAGTAATCCTCGAGGGCAACACCTTTCTCGTAGACACCGGCCAGCGACAGTTCCGGTGATTCTGCATAGGCGTTTAACGCGGTAAAGAGGGCAAAAGCAAACCAGGACGGAATCAGGCGCCGCATTCACGCTTTACCCTGGCACGAAACTCCCGACGAATGCGCTCGTTCTCTTCGTCGTCGACAAACACCCGCTCACCGTCGTTATTCAGCCGGTAAATCCCCGACACGCTTTTCAAATACTTCAAGCGCGCCCGCAAGGCCTGGCATTGAGCTTCATGCTTCGCAGCCTGAGCCTCTCGCTTGGCTTTCACCTCATTGCGCTCTGCCCGCTCCTGCTCGGTTTGCTCGAGGAATTCGTTCATCCGCTGCTTGCGCGCACGGGCAGCTGCGTCCGATGACGGTGCGGAGGCTTTTAGTGTTACCTCATCCGAAGCTGCGTTCACAGGCGGCCGGTCCCCAAAATGGGTCTGGCCGTTTTCATCGACCCAGCGGTAGGTACCGGCCTGGGTGATGGGGGTGGTTAGTAGGCAGAGGAGGATTAGGAGTCCTTTCATGGGTAACTATCCATTTCGATATTAGCGATTCTTCACTGAAACCTGATTTGCCAACTACCATGAGTAGTCGGCCAGAGCCGTTCGATTCCTACGTTTGAACGCTTCGTAGTCCTGCTCGCTCATATCGCGCCAGTATAAAGGATCTCTTCCCTTTTTCTCATCGTGAGAACGAGTAGTTGGATCGAGGTGGCGGTAAGCTTCAAACAAGGGGATATCAGGTAATGGTTTGGTGACGTCCATATACTGGCGGACCAGATCCCAGTACGCGAGTACGTCTTCCCTATTGGTCGTGGCGGCCAACAGTTGGTTCATGGGCAGCGCCCACTCCTGCGTTTTGTGGACCAGTACCAGCCGATACCAGATATTGCCCTGATGGTCTGGCAAACTTAGCAGGTAGCCGTCCCATTCATGGAATGGGGCCTCGCCCCGTATTTCGCCGGACTGACCTTCCTTCTCCGGGTCTTTGAACAGGGTGACCATGCCAGTGCGGCGATCAAGTTCCCACAGAGGGCCCTTGGGTTGCTGATAGACCACTTTTGGATATTTGATCTCGAGGAATCTGCCAATGCCCCAGCAGAGAAGCAAGGGTAGGAAAAAGAATAGTAGTGTCGGGAGTATTCCATCTGAAAAGAATTGTGGAAAAGAATCCCGCTCAGGTTCCATAAACCACAAAACCGACCAAGCGAATACGAAAAATGGAAATAGCCACAACGCAGTCAGCCGCCCCCCGTGCTGCATCCATAACAGTATCCAACTAACTTTGGGTAGGGTGGCATAGCGCAGGCACTCCTCGTCCAGGCGACCATGGTAGGTATGCCGTTCTTCCAGTTCAGCTATGCCTTTGCGTTCTTCGATTTCTTCATATTCCCGCACCCGCTGAGGGTGCCAGGTTTCCAGAAACCCGGGAGGAATAAGCTTGGACAACTTTCCCTTGGGCAAAGGTGGCCCCATGGTCCAGTTTTTGCGGAACAGGGCGCTTTGTTGCCCGGGTTCTTTTGGATCCGGAGCTCTCCGGTTGCTGCGGTAGGCAGTTGGAGCGTAGCCGGAGCCTTCCAAGGTGGTTGTCATGTGGTTTTCTCGGCGCTTTAAGTTTGCTAATTCACACAGAAACGTTGGCTAGTCTCACTGAAATCTGGTTCACCATAAGGTAGCGAAATTGCTTTCCAACGATACACTTGATTTAGATAACGAAATTCAAAGTGACACCCGGCATTAGACCATGGCGTCCTGAGCAAGATTGGGTACGCTTTTCTCCATCCGATCTTCCAACGTCGACCAGGGGAATTCCTGGATCTTGTTCAGGTGTGCCGGTTAACCTTCTTCCTCCCACCCTGTCAGGTCCAGCGTTGCCCAATAGTCTGCCGG
This sequence comes from Marinobacter algicola DG893, assembly GCF_000170835.1. Classification (GTDB taxonomy): domain Bacteria; phylum Pseudomonadota; class Gammaproteobacteria; order Pseudomonadales; family Oleiphilaceae; genus Marinobacter; species Marinobacter algicola. Next base: position 14,447 of record NZ_ABCP01000034.1, on the reverse strand, counting down.
GTGTCCGCGCTTACCCGCCGCATCATACTCTGCTGTGGTGGGGTCCAGTGGGCGGAACCTCTCAAGGGCAGGGACATCCGGCAGTGGCTGACTGACGTCCATGTAGCGCTGGAGTTCATGGCACTAATATTCGGGGAAAGGTCACTCCCAACTCCTCTACATCATTTCCGTCAAGGATGATGCGCAGCCTGCTGTCACCCGTGACTTTCAGGTTATTCTTCTCACTCGGTCGTCAGTTCAATAGGGCAGAACGCAGTGTCAGGAAAACCTCGATTACTGGATCAGTAATAGTTAATCTCCCCAAAAATCTCTTCAATCTCCTTCGGCCACTTGTACTTGAAGGGCGTAAATTTCCACCAAATCATGGTCGGCATAAAAAGGATTAGAAGAGAATATTCGAGGATACGCTTCCCAATTGAGCTTGAAGCCAAATCCTTACGAAGTGAGTCAAAATTAATCCCAGCGAGATGATCGATATCCTCTTCAACAACCCCTTCGTTGTAGTACCTGACAATGAAATTCCATTTCCGATACATCTTCTCCTCCTTAAACCCGGAAAAGATCTTTTTACGTTGCAGGGGCATCTTGGGGGGCTTTCCGCAAAAGTAATGCTTTTCCCTCATGAACAGGTGGGCGTAGTACTGCCGCTCCCACACAACACCGGAACCCAGATACTGCCAGTTGTAGGAAAAGGTCACGTCCAGCTCGTCCCACGGAATCCTGTAAAAGGTACCCCTGTGCCCCACATAGACGAATCCCTCTTCCCGGTCAATTCGGACCGGTAGAGTGAGTGGGAAGAAAATCTCAAACAGGTAGACGGCCACCCAGAAAGGTCCAAAAGTGACCACTGCTGCCAGCAGTGCCTTTGAAAAGAACAGGCTAACCACCCAACCCAATGCCAGCACAACTGCCATGAACAGATTTACAACAACCACTTGACCTGCCCGAAAAGTCAAAAAGGCAGTCCGAATGTCCATGAACCGCTCGCTGATATGGGCGACTCCATCCATCATTTTTTCCGAAGAATCGGACACCCCCGCCACTTTCCGAGCTGGCGGGCTGGCAAGCCGCGCACCGTGAGTGCGATACAACTTCTTTTCCAGCTGTTGCTCCAGGTCCGTTTCCGGAAAATCACACTTCAAAGGCGAGTCTTTCATCGACACCAAGTTCCTCTACATCGTTTCCTTTCAGAATAATACGGAGTCCGTTTTCACCCGTGACTTTGCGGCCGTCCTTTTCGTACTCAATCAGCATTTCAAGCTGGTCACACTTATTGTGGTTGTAGTGGTCAAACCGATATAGAACACCCTCAGCGGAGGCGTCTAAATGCTTCATCCTGTAAAACAAGTCAGTGATATCGCTCGGTTCATCTTTTGAAAACCAATTCGTGTCCACCTCGAACAGCTTGATGGAGTACGTGCAGGTTCCATCACTATAACCCGGCAAATACACCACAAAGGAGGTCATTTCCGACATGACCTGATGCTCGCCTCGGTTTATATCCCAATGTCGACCGATGTGCTCAGTCACACGCACAATGGGAGAAAACAGCATGTAATAAAACGCATCCAGTTCCGCTTCAAAATAACGCCTGACATCGATGCCCTCATCCTGAGAAATAACGGTTCGGCTTTCCTCCAGCAGTTCCGCGCTCGATGGCCTGAACTGTTCATCCCAGTAACGCAACGTAGGCGCATTGCCCCAGAAGGACAGTGACAGGAAATCCTCGATCCGGGACCGGGCGATGTATAGCTGTACCATGCTGATAACAAAAGATACCGCAATCAGAACCCCGCCCACTACGAGCACAACGGCCACACCTGCCCCGGTAACCGCACCTGCCACGGCCAGAGAAGCCAGGTAGGTGATACCAATGCTCAGCCCGATCTGGGCCCCGGACAGGGCCACCATTGAGGAATGGCCCGTGTCCAGAGCCTTGTAGCCCCTCCACCCTTCCAGACCTATTGACAGTAAAACACCGACATAGGGAAGGGCTTTTACGGTGACTCTCGCCAAACCAGCTGCAAAAGTCGAAATGTTCTGCCCCAATCTAATCCCGCTAAAAACCACCGATACCCTTGCCCCAGCCGCCGACAGGTTCGCCCCCAAGGCCTTGGCGTATTCCTCCTTGACCAGTAGTCCGCTGAGGTTGACCACACCTTCGCCAATGCTCATCAGGCCGGATACAAAGTACCCCCACCGATCGATGACGGATCGGTCGCCCAGCATCACGTCCTGCTGGGTTTTTTCCAGGCCGGAAAACAGGCTTGCTACGTTAATCGCGTGAAAGAAGGTCACGGCCCCAATGAATTTGCCCCGGTTCTGCTTGATGCTTTCAACCACCGGGTCCAGCCGGATATGGAGCCAGCCAAAGGGGTTGTCCTTGAAGTCTGGTGTCAGGTGGAACATGTCGATCATGGTGCCACGCAGGTAGTTCCTGAGCCGTGCATCCGCCATGCCGGCAGCCAGCGGCGTCATTGTAAGTTCAGACAGGTTATGGCCAGCGGCTTCCAGTGAGTTGCGGTGGACCGCCGTGAGCAGGTCCGTCGCGGTATTCAGAGTTATTCCCTGTCGGTGGACATCAATGCCATAGCGTTTCTGGATGGCCTTGGTCCATTTTTTCCACTGCGGCCAAGTCTGGGGGTCTTTTGCCCAGGTCCCGATCTTTGCGGCGGGGGCTGCAAACTCCAGCATCAGAGTATCGGTGGCAGTGCTCACTCGCACATGTGCCGGCATGTCGAAGATACTGTCCACGATCTTCAGACTGCCATAGTCAAAGCCGGGGAGGTCTTTGAGTTTCTGGGTAATACCGTTTGCGGCCGATGCCAGGAACAACACGGTGTTTAGCATGTTACCGACAGTGCCGGCTTCGCCTTCGTCTGCTTCCAACCACTGCTCGGCGTCTTCCTTGCCCTTTTCCGCACCAACATAGCCATCCAGCATATCTGCCAGTTCCTGCTCAACCGCCTCGAACCCTTCCGCACAGTAGCAGTCGTTGAACTCCAGTTTTCTGGCCAACTGGTCGGAGTCAACCCACTGTTTCCAGTCATCGAATACCGATGTCCGGGCCTGATCATATTCTTCAATCTGTTTGTGGTAGTTTTCAACGAATGCGTCTTTTTCCCCTGAACGAATGCGTTCCTTCAGTTCCTCGGTCACTTCTTGCTGGTCGTCTTCAGATTCCTTCTTGCTGGCTTCACGGGCAATGAGCGCATCCACCATCTGGGAGGTGGTGTAGGCGTATGCGTTCTCCTCCGCGTGATTCGTGATCAGGTTTACATGAAGGGCATGCAGTTGGCCCAGCTCGGAGGTGATACCGATTTCGTCGTCAAGCGCAACGCAGTATGAAAACTCAGTTTCTTTCTTGCACTGCCCCTGCAAATCCGACTCACTGATTCCCTGCGCTAAATCCGTTAGGCTCCACTCGAAATCCATTGGCTCTGTCCGAAAATCTTCAACCACTCCGTTTATAGCTTCGGTTTCACTGATATTTGCGCCTTCACGCTTTTCCGGAAGCCCGCTCAAGTCAAACGGCTGCATATGCTCGTCACGGACCTGTGCATCTATTCGTACAAGTTCCTGCAAACGCACAGTCCATCGATGCTGCACGAATTTCAGAAGCACCTTTCCTTCAGCCGGGTGATGTATAGCGGGCAAAGCACTTTCAGCATCAACATCTGGAAGCAGTACAGAGTTCATACCGGGCTGTACTTCGGTTATCAGACCCTGCTCATTGACCCGGTACTCATGTAGCGTTCCGAAAACTTCGGAGAACATGTAGACCCAACCGGGTGTCAGTTTTCGAACACAGTAATGAGTGGTTCCAAGCGCCACGGAAGGTGGGCGAAAGTTGGGGGGCAAAGTAACCTCTTCCTGACTGATCGCCCAACGAACCGGGTACAATGCGACGGCTTTTAGCTGGAGAGGGCACATCTGTGCCGCTGAATCGATGTCATCTCCACCCTGTAAGAACGCTGAGCTGTTAGCACTACCCATGAACCAGTCCCTCCGTTGACATTTTCTCGGCGAATTCTGCAATTCGCGCTATGGCTCTGCTTGGCGCTGCGGAATTCTCTTTCCACAGAGTCTGTACTTCACTGCCTTCGAATGCATGGTGCCCAAGCCAGCCAACCGTATTGATATACAGAGCGATATCGCGGGTACTGTACAATCCCCGCGCTTTTGCTCCGTCGACTAGCGCAGAGACTGCCCCCCAATCGTGTCTATCTGAATTCGTTTTTTGAAGCAAATGGGGAAAGTAGTTTGCAACGTGAAGCTCGAACTTCCTGAGGGCTGTCTGTTCCGCTGCTCTCTCCATCGCAACCTGGTGTTCCTCACGAATGCTGAACATCTCAGCCGGCCGCACACTATTGGGCTGATCATTATGAAAGTAGTCCCACTTCCCCGTGCGGCGATCCTGAATGGCAAACAGACTGCAAGGCCCCATCAATCGCCTCACATCCTCGCCTGATGAATCCAACTTCAACAGATGTCGAGCGACTTCAGGGTCATAGAATCGGAAAACAACGTCATCCCCCGTAACCAACCTGGCTTTAAGCAATCCACGCAAGTGATCCATGACCTCTTCAAAGTCATGGTCAGACTGCATTGCAATGGCTACACCCTGAGGTCTCCACTCTTCGAAACATTTAGTCGCCAAAGAGCTATCCATTCCCGTTTCAACCAGCCACGGTGAAATTTCCAATAGGTCAGCAAGCTCAGTTTCCCTGTAGAGCGCATCGCAATGAGGTGTTTCTAGTTCACGATAAATAATCTGAGGCAAATCATTCACTTTTGCACCATCGACAAGAATGAACGTTCTGCCCTTGTCGGGAAATTCAGCCAGCTTACCCATCAGACCGCCCCTTGCGATTCTGGCGAGCAAACCAGGCAGATACCCTTACCCTGGTTCGCAGCATTTTTGATGGCGCGTATCTGGTCGGGCTTGGCCATCGGTCTTTGAGGTGTCTCCGGCAGTTCTTCAGGCGCAACAATCCCACCATTCTTCTCCACCAACCCCGGCATCTCCGGCACCTGCACCGTCTGCCCACTGCCCTTACCCGGTGCCCCACCGGCATTCAGCTTGATGGCAGCACCACCCATGGCAACGCCGCTGGGGTCGATCTTCACGAAGCTACCGCCTGCCTTTAGGGTGATTTCCGCACCGGCTTCGATGACGGCTTTCTGGCCGGCCTTGATGTGCAGTTCGGTACCGGAGTCGCTGAGCCAGGCGGTGCCGGCTTTCAGGTGCAGGGTGCCGGTGACGTTGAAGCTGTGGTCCTTGCCGGTTTGTTCTCGCTTCTCACCGTCCACGGTAGTGTGGTCATTGCCTTTGATGTGGGCCTTGCGGTGATTGTCCACGGTCAGGTGGCTGTCGTTTTTGATGACTTCGGTGCGGTTGTTTTCCGTCAGCAGGGCCAGGTCTTTCTGGGCGTGGACGTAGACCTGTTCCTTGTCCGCTTCGTCCTCGAACCGCAGTTCGTTACTGCCCCCGCCCTTGTGGGTCTGGGTCTTGAGGGTGGTTCTGGTTTTATGTTCCGGCAGCGCGTACGGCGGGGTGTTAGTGGCGTGGTAAGTTCTGCCGGTAATGATGGGCTGGTCCGGGTCGCCGTCCAGGAAGCTGACGATGACTTCGTTACCGATTCTCGGCAGCGCCATGAACCCATACTGGCCACCGGCCCAGCCCTGGCTGACTCTGAGCCAGGCGCTGCTGTGCTCGTCGTTGTTACTGTAACGGTCCCACGGGAACCGGACTTTGACGCGGCCGTGTTCGTCGCAGTGGATCTCTTCGCCTTTGGGGCCGGTGACAAGGGCGATCTGGGGGCCGTCCATCAAAGGGCGGTGTTCGACCCGGGGCCGCCAGGTGCGGTCCGCGGGGATGGCGTTGAAGGCGTTGTGGTAGGTGGTAGCACCGTTGTTGCCGTCCTCTTCCAGGGCCTGGGGTTGTTCGCCGGTGTGGGTGATGCTGGTGAACAGCCATTCCCGGTTCAGGCGCGGGTTGTCGTGGTCGGTGAGTTCAACTTTGGCCCCCACGGTGAAGTCGGGGCGGTTGCTCTGGCCGTCGGCGATGGCGGCGTCGTTCCTGAGGGCGTCCAGCCGGGTTTCGGTAAAGGGCTGGCCGCTGGCGTCCTGTTTGAAGCGGCCGGGGTAGTCGTAGTGCTGGTAGTCTTCCCGCTGGCCGTCGAGTTTGTCGGCCTGGTGTTCGTGCATCAGGGCATAGGCAGGGTTCTTGAAGGTGTAGTCCTTCATGGCCACGGAGGCGGCCCGAACCCGTTCCCGATAGCGGAACTGGTAGACGGCGCTCTGGCGGGTGCTGCCGCCGGCCTTGGCGTTGTATTCCACCGGGTCCAGTCTGGGGGCATCGCCGTGGTGGTCGGCGATGATCAGGGCGGGCTGGTCTTCGCCATTGACGTCGCCGTGGTTAAACCGATAGTGCCAGCCCTCTTCGGCGGCCAGGCGTTCGACAAAGGCCAGGTCGCTTTCCCGGTGCTGGACGCAGTATTCCCGTTCTTCAGGGGTGCGTTTCAAATCAAAGACGGTGTCGATGATGCCCCGCTCTTCCAGCAGGGTGCGCACGATGGTGTCGGTGGCCTGGGTCTGGAAGATGCGACTGTTGTGCATCAGGTCGAGGCGCCACAGCGGGGGCTGGACAATGACGTCGTAACGGGTGCGGCGGTGGCCGGAGTCGCCCCGGACGAATTCGTTGACCACGCCGGTGAAGCGCCGCAGCGGTACACCGTCCTGCCACATCACCAGGTCCACGGGTTGTTCGAGCACGTCTTCGGGGGCAATGTCGGGCGAGGTACTGGCCAGCTCCAGCTTGCAGTAGCAGAGACTGGAAAGGTGCTCGGTCAGCTCGAAACGGGCGACCACGAACAGGTCTTTGGGGAGTTGGCCAAGGATGGCCGTGAACTGCAGTCCGGTTGCCTGGGGCATGTCTTCGATCCTTGAAGCAGTATAATCCTGAACCGCCAATACGGAAAACGTCCTGTTTCCGTATTGGCTCTGGTGCGTAGTCTAATACAGACTGCGTGGTATCTGGTACCCCGCGAGCAACTGCTGTGTGAACGGGTTGGTATTACTGCCCGCATGCAGGCGATAACGCATCTCGCCGTCGTCCAGCGCAAACCGAACATCCACGGCACTGCTGCTCACACCGGTGATGTCGGCTTCGTCCAGCAGGCGGAACAACGCCCAGGGACCATTTTCTGAAACGCTGCGTGGCGAGCGGTTCACTTCGGTGGGCACCAGAGTTACCCGGCTTTCAACCGAATCCCGCAACGTATTGGGCCACACCAGCGGAATACTTTGGCTGGGGCCATGGCTGAATTCGACCAACTGTCCGTCCACGTTCATCACGCTGCGGCGTTTGTTGGAGGACAGGTGCAACGGCTCCATTGCGAACTCAACATCCAGTGATCCGCTTCGGGTGAAGAAAGCGCGGCGGATGTTTTCGGCTTTCTCAAGCGAGGCCAAGACATCACGACGAACCAGGCTGGCCCGCTTGGAACCGGCAATGTGCTCCGGATGGTCTTCCAGGAACAGTTTCAGGTTCTCTTTATAGAACTGGTCCAACACACCATCCGGCGCAAAGAAGCGCTCGAAATCCTGCAGTGCGGCGTCGCGACCGGCACCGGGATTAAACGGATAATGTCTGGCCAGGCTCTGCTGGAACGGCTGGTAGACTTCCTGGTACCACTGTCGTTCCAGCTGTGCCACGGCCTGGTCCAGCACCACACGCCAGCTTTCCGAGGCCAGCTTCTCAAGCATCCGGTCCAACGGTGCCGGCTGATTCGAGGCCACCCGTTGCAGGGTGAAGATCGGGTCAGCGCCTTGCAGGCCCATCCGGGCACGGGCGGCTGAAAGTGCCGCCTTGCCACGATCCGGTGCTTCCTGAATACCACGCAGATAGGTGTGCAGGTTTTGAACCACGTCCATCACCTGCTCCATATCACTGGGGTCATCACCCTGCTTCTCGATCAATGCATTCAGGTCGGTAAACTGTCGTTCAATCTCCTGAACCATCTGGAAGTGGGCGGACTGCTCCATCACCTTGCGAGCCGCCTCGGCTTCTTCGCTGCCTCCAGGAATCAGTCGGGTATTGGCCGTGACCTGTGCCAGCAACTGGTTCAGCGGCTCGTGACCGCTGGTCAGGCTTTCCAGAATACGTACACCATGGTTAAGGTCGCTGAAGCTCTGGATATCCAGCCGGCTCAGGGCCCGACGCCAGCTCGCCACATAGTTTTCCGCGTAAAGGGATTGCAGTTGCGCCTGCAACCTCGCTTCATCCGCCTTGCTGAAGTTCACATCATCGCGGCGGCCCAGCACCCAGGCGTCCACCAACGCCAGTTCCGTGACCGACCCGGATTTACGCAGGAACCAGGAATCCAGGCCTTCGCGGGTCAACAGTGATGGAATCACCACCGGGTCTTCCTGTTCAGTGTTCTCCTCATTAAGTGGTTCACCGAATTCATCCAGGTGCACGAACACGGTGCTGAAGGCCGGCCCAGACTCCCGGGCAAGATCCAGCGGTGAGCGGAAATTCTTCTCCGCTTCTCTCTCCAGATCCCGATAAACCCGGTCCGGAGTCGCAATGCGGCCGAGCTCGTGCTGGGCCCACTGGACACTGCTGCGAAAGGGGGCCAGTGCCATGTCGGCGGTCTTGTCACCCGCTTCCACCCGCTGGTTCAGGTCCGTATGCAGCATGGCGTAGTCGAGGTGGCTGAGCAGTCGTTGTTGCAGGTCCCGCTGCGCCGGGTAGGCCCGCTGCCAATAATCGCTCATGTAGCTGTGGACGATGTCCCGGCGGCGGCCACTGGCGTCATAGAGCATCCGCAGTACACGCAAGTGGTCGAGGCGCTCAGAGCTGGTGTCCGGGGCATCGCTCATCTCTTCCATCACGCCCAGCATCAGCGCGGGCATAAACTGGTACGCCAGCATGTCCAGATAGGATTCTTCCACTTCCGGACCAACCTTGTGGCCTTTGTATAGGCCCATATCCGCCACTACGGCTGGCTCTGCCCGGTAGTCCCCGAACGCCAGGGTGGCCTCTCGCAACTGGTCCAGAGGCTCCAGCAAATTGCGGCCAGTGGTGTCAGGTTCGTATCCGATGGGGCGCCAGTTATCGATAAAACTGCGTACCCGCTCCTCCACCGCGGTAGCGGCCTGTGCATTTTCGATAAAGTAGTGCTGCCATCCGGCGGTCATACCCAGGCCGGCGGCAACGGCCACGACGGCCGCGACAGCAATGCGGCGACGCCGACTACCAACCACTTTCTGGTTGTCACCGGCCAGGCCCGCTTCGCGATAGATAATGCTGGGAAACAGCTTTTCGGTGAACAGGCTTGAAGACTGCCCACCACGCTGAGCCGGCTGTATCGGGCTGGCAAGCCCATAATTCGCAGCGGCGGCAGAGACGAACGCATCTTCCGGCACGCCTTCCTGAACCACGGAGGTAAAGTAGGTGCCTCGCACCAGGGCCGGTGTTGAAAAAGCATCCGCAGAAAGCAGGTCTGCCAGAAACTGTTCGAGCACCGGTTTCAGGCCGGCCAGCTGGCGGGTAAAGGAATAAGCAGCGGCACGCTCTTCGGCATCCCTTGTGGCAGACAGCACGTCCGGAAGCCGTTCACCGAGTTGCTCCGCGAGTTTGCTGAAGCTTTGGTCAAACTCGCCCAACCAGTCGTCGGCATCCAGTTGGCCGTCCAACTGGAAGGTGAAGCCCAAGGGCTGTTCACGCTCGGCTTTGGAGAGTGTGCGGGCAAATGGCGCAAAACCGTAGAGCAGGTCCATTTTGGTAAAGCTGATGTACACCGGCAACTGGGAGCCCAACTGCTCCATCAGTTCCCGCAGCCGGGTACGAAGCAGGATGGCCTGGGCCTGGCGCTGCTGTTCGTTGCCGGTGCTCAGGCGGGCAAGATCCACCGCCAGCACAACGCCATTCAACGGGCGCTGAGGGCGATTCTTTTCCAGCCAGGTGATGAAGTGGGTCCACAGCCGCTGCTGGATCTCGCTGCTGGCGCCTTCGCCGTTATTCTGGCTCAGCAGTTCGCCGTCCGGGTCAATCAGTACACCGTTGTCGCCCACCCACCATTCAAAACCGAACGGGTTACGCTCGGTGCGGGGATTGCGGGTGACGTTGGTGAGGGTGTATGTCTGCCCTGAACGCTGGATCAGGCTGGTTTTACCAGCATCTTCCAGGCCCATCACCAGGTACCAGGGCAAACGATAGACACCCTTTCGGCCCGGCAGGTTGCTCTTGAGTTCCGTCAGGCGGCGATCAAGCAGGCGCTGCTGGCGCCGTTCCAGCGGCAGGATGGGATCTTCCTCTTCCTTCTGCTCTTCCGCCTTGGCGACGTTCACTTTGCGCAGCTTGCGCGCCAGCATCATGCCCCAGACCATGGCCACCAGCAGTACCACCACCAGCGTCACCAGGGCACGCATCTGCCAGGCCGCCAACGGGTATTCACCGCCGATTTCCAGGCGCGGGCCCAACCACCAGGTTGCGGCCAGCAGTACCACCACACCCAGCGCCAGGGTAATCGGCGCCGCACTGCGCACAAAGGGCAGTATCCGTCGTCCAATGAGTAGGGCTTGTCTCCACATGGTGTCCATTCCTGTCAATTTGATCCGTCAGTTGTTAGGCAAGTCTGTCCAGCCGGGCCACCAGGCCGGGCTCCCAGTCTTCAAGATTCATCCCGCGGGTCTGCTCACGCAGATCCTGCACCTGCTGTTTCGCCAGGCTTTTCATGCCGCTGTCTTTCATCAACTGGCTGCTCATCAGCCGCCAGTAGAATCGATCACGGGGCTCGCGCGCGGACTCCAGGCCTTCTTCCAGCAGCTTCATGGCCGGTGCCAGGCCCTTCTGGTCCATGACTGCCCGGGCATCCTCGTAGGCTTGTTCCCAGGCACTCGCGCCGCCTGCGGCGCCACCTTTCGCCGGGCCGCTGAGCATCCAGTCGGCGACCGCTTTGGGCAGAAAAGGCGTGCCGTCGTTAAAGGTCATGTCCGCCAACTCTGGCAATCGCTCAACGAAGGCTTTGACCGCCGTACGGATGGCTTCGGCACAGGTCTCATGCCCCAATGCAGACGCCACTTGTGCGCTTAACCAGTGGCCTTCCAGCCAGAACGGACTGACCGACAGGCTTTGTTCGATACGTTGCCAAAGCGCCCCGTCCGGGGTTTTGGACAGGCTCTCGCGATAGTCAGCCACCCTGTCGGCGCTTACCGCCGCCAGATCGCTCTTGATTCCGTCGCGTGCTGGTGGAACCGAGGTGATGGTCTGCCAGATGGCGTAGCGGCGGAGCTGATAGCCCAATGCATCGGCGGGCGTGGTTTCGGTCAGCATATCCGCCACTTTAAGCAGGCTCTGGCGGGTGGCCCGCTCATTGGCGGGGTCCAGGGTCAGGCTGCCCAGAGACGCGGAAGAGGTGTTGCTGGCTTGCGACGAAGAGGCGCCGGCCGATGACGTACCCGTGGTTTCGGTATTATCGGTGGCTTCCGACGGCCTGGGCGTATCAGAAGGCGATGGCAGTTTTTCCACGGCCCGACGCAAGTCGACCAGGCCATCATCCGGCAGCTCCAGTGTGCTCGCCTGTTCCAGCAGCTTGGCGAGCGTGGTCAGGCAGAATTCCCGGCCATCACCCACGCCGCCGTCGAAGCTCAGTGCCGACACTTCCTTGAGAGCCCGTTGCAGAATCTGGGTCATCAGCATCTTGCGGGCGCGTTTGCCCTTGTCTCCCGGATAAGGCCAGGCTTCGTACCACCAACTGCCCAGTACCCGATGCAACAGGTACAGCGACAGCGCAAACCGTTCACCATTGCCACCACGTTGCAGGCACAGTAGAAGAAACCCCAGCACCTTGAGGTCTTTACTGGTGTCCGACAGCAAGCGAAGCGATTCACTCTCCACCTTGCCCCATTCAACACCGGTGTGGGCCAGCGATCCCACTTTCATGATTTCATTTTCGAGGTATTCCATGGTGGGGTCGTCCATCAGGTTCTCACCCGTGGCGCTCTCACCGGAAAGGCTGTTCAACACCTGTTCAACGTATGGATGCTGCTCTACTGCCTGCATGTCCAATCCCTGTCTTTGCAAATGGCGCTACACATTCTTGATAAAGATCATTACCAGCCACACGCTTCCCGCAGTGGCTTGAGAGTGTCCCGAAACCCGGTCAGGTCGAACATCAACCCGTCGACGACGCCGCTGGACGATGCCACCGTCACTTCGGACCCAGCCGCCATGTTCCGCACCGTTCGGATGGCGGGTAGCCCCCGACCGCCACTGATCACGAAACCGTCGTCCCGGACCCGCCAGATCTGACGGCCCTGGCCAAAATCGACGGTGACCCGCTCCTCTTTCACCGCCTCCGGCATCATCAATGTCAGTTCGGTGATGTTGTTATGACACTGCACCGCCAGCAACGGCCTCGGCGGCTTGACCCCAAGGGCGCTGAGCGTGAGCAGATGGCCTGCCAGCTCTGACGTGTTGCGATACAGCGGGCCGTCACCCGGGCGGCGGCGCTGCTCCTGGGCGAAGGCCTGGCGCCAGCGCTCAGGCTGGTTACCAACGATGGCGTCTTCAACCGCCACTGAAAACGGGGTACCAAACACCTCGTCAAAACACGCCAGCCGCTCCAGACGCTGACTCTCTTCGGTACACGTCATGGCCTCAGCCATCTGGGGATTGCCCTGCGCATTGGCGACCAAAGACATCGTCGTACCAAGGGCCCAGAGCATAAAGGCAAGGAGGCTGTTACTTCGAATATTTGGGTTCACGCTTCTGTCACCTGATACTTCAGACATTTATGGGCCAGGGTGCGCTTGGGCAGCCCCAGGCTTTCCGCTGCCTGGGCACGGTTGCCACCGTACTGACGCAGGCGTTCACGAATGATGGCCGCCTCGAACGCCTGGGCCGCGGCCCGGAGGTCGTCCACTTCATCCGCCTGTGGCAGCCCGGGGACGGCAGTAGCCTGAAAGTCGCTGACAATACAGGTTTCCTGGTTTGGAAACAGATCATCCAGGCGCAGCACTTCCGGCTGAATATCGTCACCCACCGGGGTTTGCAGGCAGGCAAACTCGACAATGTTCTTCAGTTCCCGGGCATTACCGGGAAAGTTATATCCCGCCAGCATACCCAGGGCATGACTGCTGATACCCAGCGGGCCGGACCCCTCTCGGGCGGTATATTCGCGGATAAAATGCCGGCACAGGGGTTCCAGGTCTTCCGGGCGTTCCCGCAACGGCTTGACCCGTAACGGGAACTGGCTGAGCCGGTAGAACAGGTCACGGCGAAACCGGCCTTCTTCGATACAGTCGCTCAAAGGTTGATGGGTGGCCGCCACGAGGCGGAAATCGGAGTGTTGTTCCTGCTGAGCACCGAGTGGGCGGAAGCGTCGGCTTTCCAGTACCCGCAGCAGTTTGGACTGCAGAGCCATGGGCATGTCGCCGATTTCGTCCAGGAACAGGGTGCCCCCGTCCGCTTGCGCCAGCAGACCTTCCTTGGCCCGGTCGGCGCCGGAGAATGCACCCTTGGTGTGGCCGAAGAGTTCGCTTTCCAGCAGTGCATCCGGGATGGCGGCGCAGTTGACCACCACCAAGGGCCCTTCAGCCCGATCCGAAAAACGGTGAATGCCCTGGGCCACGAGATCTTTACCGCAGCCGGTTTCACCCTGCACCAGAACCGAAAGCTGGCTACCGGCAGCCCGGACAATCTGGGCTCGCAGGTCGGTCATGCCTTTGGAGTTGCCTACCAGGGTGGTCGCCAGTTCCTCACAGCGCTGGCGTACGGCTTCTGCGTCGTGAAGGTGATCCAGGGAGCGTTTGAGCATGCGCCGCTGCCAGACCTGGTCGCTGGTCTTGAGCTGGCTGACCCATTGGTGGGACAGCAGGGTCAACAAACCACGGTACAGTGGCTGCGCGGTGATGCCGTCCCATTCGGGTTCTTCATTACACAGCACGAGGATGCCGAGGGTGCGGCCGTCTTCGCCTTTGATGGGCTCCAACCAGAATGAGCGGGGCCGGTTGCTGGCGTCGACCAGGGCCTGGAACCCTGGATGATCCAGACGGTAACCGGCGGCCCGTGACAGTTCCCTGGGTTTGCCCTGTTGCAGCAGGTGGGCAAAGGGGTGGCTGAAGTCGCCGCAGTCGAATTCGCCTTGCTCGCCCAGTGCCGCGCAGTGGAGTGTGCGGCCGCTGAGATCGAGTTCCAGTGACCAGCAGCGGGTGAGGCCGAAGGTGTTTTCGAGTTGCCGTGAGGCGACTTTTAGCAGGGTTGGCAGGTTGTCCTGCCGGAGCAGTTCAACCGCCAGGTCTATGCCGGTGTGCAACTCCGTCTGCATCCGTCCCATTATTTTTCTTCCCTGTGTAGGTTGTTCGCCGACCGCGTACCCTGTGGTTCGGCTTTCCAAAACACGCTGTGAATACATCCCTGTACGCTCCGCTCTCGT
>NZ_ABCP01000035.1 GCF_000170835.1 Marinobacter algicola DG893 | reverse complement strand
ATCCCGTCTGAATATGACTTTTCGGGTGGCTGCCTTCGCCGCTGCCCGTCCAACAGGGTGATTATGCAGGCAGAGCAACTGAAAGAACTGGTCGTAGGTGCGCTTGAGGACGTCAAAGCGCAGGACGTAAGCATCATTGATGTCAGGGGGAGAACCAGCGTCACGGACTACATGGTCCTTGCGTGCGGCACCTCCAATCGGCATGTGAAATCCCTGGCGGATTCGGTGTTGTCCGAAGCGAAGGAGCAGGGGGTTCGTGCCAGCAATGTGGAGGGCGCCAATGCGAGTGACTGGATTCTGGTTGATCTCGGCGATGTGGTGGTTCACGTCATGATGCCGGCAACGCGCGAATTCTACGACCTCGAACGCCTCTGGCGGGACGCTCCCGATCTGGGTGTTGCGGGTAGCGAATAATCATGCGGTTACGCCTGGTCTGTGTAGGGCAGAAAATGCCCGAGTGGGTCAGCCAGGGGTATAACGAGTATGCCCGCCGGATGCCGCCGGAATTGTCCCTTGATCTGGTGGAAATTCCACTGGCTCATCGCGGCAAGAACCCGGATATCCCCAGGCTGATGCAGCGTGAGGGAGACGCAATCCTGTCGGCACTCGGTCCCCGTGACCGGGTGATTGCCCTGGAAGTTGGCGGTCGCAACTGGTCCACGGAAAAGTTGGCCGGCCAGCTTGAGAACTGGCAGTTGGACGGTCGCGACGTCAGCTTTCTTGTCGGCGGGCCGGATGGTCTTGCCAACATCTGCCGGGACAGGGCGGATCAGCTGTGGTCGCTGTCTGCCCTGACTCTGCCGCATCCGTTGGTGCGGATACTTCTAGCCGAGCAGCTCTACCGCGCCTGGTCCGTCACACGTAACCACCCTTATCACCGGGCCTAGGAAGCCAAGCCAATATGCCCTGGGGAGAGTTCAAAGACATCGCAGCTGAACGGCGTCTGTTCCAGCGTCGTGCTTTCGTCATGCTGTTGCTGGTCTTTGTATTGCTGGGCGTGTTGATCGCCCGGATGTATCATCTGCAGGTTGTAGAGCACGACATCTACACCACGCTTTCCGACAAGAACCGTGTTCAAGTGCAATCCGTGGCGCCTCCCCGCGGGCTGGTCTATGACCGTAACGATGTTCTGCTGGCGGAGAACCGCCCGGTTTTCAGTGTGACGCTGGTACCCGAGCGTGTTGGCGACATGGAGCAAACCCTCTCAAAGCTCCGGGGCATGCTGAGTATTTCCGAGGAGGATATGGAGCGCTTCCAGCGTCGGCTGCTTGAGCCCCGTCGTCCGTTCCAGGAGTTGCCCCTGCGCTACGATCTGGACGAACAGGAAATCGCGCGCCTGGCGGTTCACCGCCATGAGTTGCCTGGGGTTGAGGTATCCGCGGAACTGGTTCGGTACTACCCGCACAGTACACTGACTGCCCACGCCCTTGGCTACGTGGGGCGTATCAACCGTCAGGAATTGCAGCGAATTGATCCGGTGAACTATGCGGGCACTAACTATATTGGCAAGTCCGGGGTGGAACGTTTCTACGAAGAACTCCTGCACGGCCAGGTCGGCTATCAGCACGTGGAAACCAATGCGCGAGGTCGAACCTTGCGCGTACTGGAGCGTGAAAACCCGGTGCCCGGGGAAGATATCCAGTTGCATATGGATTTGCGGTTGCAGCGGCTGGCCCATGACCTGCTGGATGGCCGGCGTGGTGCCATCATTGCCATTGAGCCCTCCACCGGGGGCATCCTTGCCCTTGCCAGCGTGCCCGGCTTTGACGCCAACCTGTTCGTGACCGGCATCGGTGTCGAAGCCTACCGGTCGCTTAGCAGCAGCGTGGACAAGCCCCTCTTTAATCGTGCCCTGCGGGGTCAATACCCGCCAGGCTCGACCCTCAAACCCATGCTCGCCATTGCCGCGCTCGACAGCAATGCTGTTACCCGGGACAAGACCATCTGGGACCCTGGCTACTACCAGTTGAATTCCGGCGGTCGCCGCTGGCGTGACTGGAAGCGTGGCGGCCACGGATGGGTGGATCTGAAATCAGCGGTGGCGCAGTCCTGTGACATCTATTTTTACGAAGCGGCTGTGACCATGGGCGTTGATACCATGCACCAGTATCTTTCCGACTTTGGGTTCGGAGAAGACGCCACTCTGGACGTAGCCGGAGCCCTCAGCGGCCTGCTGCCCTCAAGTGACTGGAAGCGTGCTATTCATAGCGAGCCATGGTATCCCGGGGACTCGGTAAACCTTGGTATCGGGCAGGGGTTCATGTTGGCGACGCCGTTACAACTGGCGACCGCTACCTCCGTGATTGCTAACCGTGGTCACTGGGCCGAGCCAAGGCTGCTGAAAGACATCAAGGGTGATCAATCGATTGACGAGGTGCTACCGACGGGGACGCACCAGTCCATCGAACTTGAAAATCCGGATGACTGGGAGTTCGTTGTAGAGTCCATGGCCGAAGTGATGCACGGAAGCAAAGGCACGGCTCGGGGAGCCGCAAGGGGAGCGCCCTATCGAATGGCTGGCAAAACCGGTACTGCGCAGGTGTTTAGCCTGGCTGAGGATGAAGAGTACGACGAAGAGGAAATCCGTGAGCGACTGCGGGATCACGCCCTGTTTGTCGGCTTTGCGCCGGTGGAAGATCCAAAGATCGCTGTTGCCGTTATCGTTGAGAACGGTGGTAGCGGCAGCGGAACGGCTGCGCCTGTTGCACGGGCGATGTTTGACGCCTGGTTGCTGGACTTCTCCGAGGCAGGCAGTGAACTCGTGGCCGGCTCGTCCGCGGAGGGGAGTAACTGATGCCAGCCGGTAGCCTGTTTAATCAGTCAGCACGTCACCCACTGTCGAGCCCAAGGGGGATCTGGTCGGCATTGCATATTGACCCGATTCTACTGTTCCTGTTGCTGACCCTTATTGCGGGGGGGTTGTTTGTTTTGTACAGCGGGGCAGACCGTAACCTGGAGGTTGTGAAAGCACAGGGCATCCGGATGGGAGTGGCCCTGGTGGTGATGTTCGTGTTCGCCCAGCTCGACCCGGCTGTGTTCCGGCGTTGGGCGCCCTGGCTGTTTACTGCCGGCCTGATAGGGCTGGCTGCGGTGTTGCTGGTTGGCGTTGGTGCCAAGGGCGCGCAGCGCTGGTTGGCGATTCCCGGGTTGCCCCGTTTCCAGCCTTCGGAGCTGATGAAGCTGGTGGTGCCGATGATGGCCGCCTGGTACCTTTCGCGCCATTACCTGCCTCCCAGGCTCCGCCATGTGGCGGTGGCGTTGCTTATTGTGTTGGCGCCCATGGCAATGATCATCCTGCAGCCAGACCTGGGCACCTCGTTGCTGGTCGGCGCGGCTGGGATTTTCGTGGTGTTTTTTGCCGGTATGGGCTGGCGCCTGATCGGTGCCTTTCTTGCCATGGTGTCAGTGGCTGCGCCACTGATGTGGTTCTTCGTTATGCGGGAGTATCAGAAGCAGCGCGTGCTGACCTTATTGGACCCTCAGAGCGATCCGCTTGGCGCCGGCTGGAATATTATCCAATCCAAGACCGCTATTGGCTCGGGGGGCATGGATGGCAAGGGGTGGCTCCAGGGCACACAGTCTCATCTTGAATTTCTTCCGGAGAGTCATACCGACTTCATCGTGGCAGTTCTGGCGGAGGAGTTTGGCTTTGTGGGCATGCTGGTTCTTCTGGTGCTCTACCTCCTGATTGTCCTCCGGTGCCTGTACATTGCGGCGACGGCACAGGATTCGTTCAGCCGGCTGCTGGCGGGCGCGCTGACGATGACGTTCTTTATCTACGTGTTCGTCAATGTGGGTATGGTCAGTGGCCTACTGCCGGTGGTGGGCGTGCCGCTGCCATTGGTCAGCTATGGCGGAACCTCAGGGGTAACGCTGATGGCGGCGTTTGGGGTGTTGATGTCGGTTCATACCCACAGACGGATGATCAGTGCGTGATGACCGGGCGCCGACCATGGACAGGGAGTAATGGTTGCCGGGTCCGCAGCCATGGTAATCTTGGCCGCGATAACGGGCCGCAGCTGTGGTGACGTTGTATTGATAAGGTTCTCGAGTCTAAGTCAGTCAAGGGGATTCATGAAAGCTGTCAGGTATTGGTTAGGTGTCGGATGGGTAATGGCGTGCTTTGCCTCCCCTTCTCACGCCGGTCCCTACAATGAGACACCTGAGAGCCGTGACTTTGTGCGTGAAATGTCGGAACGCTACGGGTTTGAAGCCGAACGTGTGTCCACAATACTGGCCGATGCGCAGCGCCGTGACTCGATATTGGAAGCCATCAGCCGACCGGCTGAGAAAACCCTTGAGTGGTACGAATACCGTCGGATCTTTATGCGTGAGGAGCGCGTAGAGCAGGGCGTCAGTTTCATCAGGAAGCATCAGAAAGCCTTTGAGCGCGCCGAACGAGAGTACGGTGTGCCGGCGTCAATCGTTGCGGCGATTATCGGCGTCGAAACGTGGTATGGCACCTATAAAGGGAAGTATCGGGTGCTCGACGCCCTCGCCACGCTGGCATTCGACTATCCGCCCCGGAGTCGCTTTTTTCGCAGCGAGCTTGCCCAGTATTTGCTGATGACCCGTGAACAGGGTTTTGACCCTATGGCATTGACGGGTTCCTATGCGGGGGCGATGGGGTACGGTCAGTTTATCTCCAGTAGCTACCGGCATTATGCACTTGATTTTGACGGCGATGACGTTGCCGACATCCTGACCAATCCCGTGGATGCCATCGGCAGTGTCGCCAATTACTTTCACGCCCATCGTTGGCAAAACGGTGGACCTGTGGCAGAGCAGGTCAGTGACAGCCTGCCAAAGAACTCACCATTGCTGACAGGGGAACTGAAGCCGACGCTGACGGTCAACGACTATCGGCAGGTGGGTATCATCCCGAAAACGGATGTACCCGGTGATGCCAAAGCCAGAGCGATCCGCCTCCTCGGCGAAGAGGGCTCTGAACTATGGCTGACCTACCATAACTTTTACGTGATAACCCGCTACAATCACAGTCATCTATACGCCATGGCGGTACACCAGTTGGCAGGTGCGCTCGAAGAGCGGATGCGGCCGCTGGCAAATGAAAACAATGGGGAAAGTAACAGCTCGTGATGAAACGCCATGTTTTACTACTGGTTTTCGGGGTACTGGCGCTGGCAGGGTGTGCATCATCGCCCGAACCTGACCATTCCTCCCGCTACACCCTGAGCCAGGACCGTGCGCCTTCAGGCAACTTCGATGCATCCGGGCTTGCCGACGCCACGCCTCGATTTGAGGAGCCGCGCCGCGCTGGAAACAAATCTCCCTACCAGGTCTGGGGCAAGGAATATCATGTCCTGGGCAATAACGATGGCTATGTTCAGCGCGGCACCGCGAGCTGGTATGGTGAGAAGTTCCATGGACACAAAACCTCGAATGGAGAGGTTTTTGACATGTACGAGATGTCAGCGGCGCACAAGAGCCTGAGAATTCCAGGATACGCCCGGGTGACTAACCTCGATAACGGTCGCTCGGTGGTGGTGAGGGTCAATGACCGTGGCCCCTTCCACGGGGATCGCCTGATTGACCTTTCCTACGCTGCGGCGAAAAAGCTGGGTTATCAGGGCAGGGGTACGGCCAGGGTAGAGGTGGCCGCCATCACGGTGAATCGTGACGGCTCGATGATGCTTGCCGGCAAGCCGTTCCCGGAATCGGGAGCACCTGTGGATGCAGAGCGCCTGAAGGATCCCGGGGCGGGCAGCGAAGCCCTGTTCGTGCAATTGGGGTCGTTTAGCCAGCGTAACCCGGCCGTGGCCCTTCTCGACAAGGCGCGGCGTGCCGTCGAAAACCCAATGCGGGTGAGGGAAGTGGATACGGCTTCCGGCCGCTTTCACCGCGTTCAGGTCGGGCCGTTCAGGGATGAGGACGAAGCCCTGAGAGCCCAGAGCCTGCTTGAAACTCACGGATTTGGTCAGTCAATACTTCTGACCGACACTCATTGAACCAGTCACTTACTTGAAACTGAATGGACCCATGGCACTAAATAAAGCGTTCCGAGCCTTCACTGCTGTTCTGCTCCTGATCCTGCTTCCGGCAATGCCGGTTGCGGCCCAGGCTGTTCTGATTCCGTCATCACCGCAGATCGCGGCGAGTTCCTATATCCTGATGGATCCGCTTTCCGGGCGGGTCATCATGGAAGAGAACAGCCATGAGCGTCTGCCCCCGGCCAGCCTGACCAAAATGATGACGGCCTATATCGTGGAGCGAGAGCTGGACGAGGGTCGGATTTCCCTGTCCGACATGGTGCCCATCAGCGTCAACGCCTGGCGAACCGAGGGTTCACGCACCTTCGTGAAAGAAGGGACGGAAGTGTCGGTCGAGAACCTGCTAAAGGGCGTCATCATTCAGTCCGGGAACGATGCCTCCGTGGCGCTGGCCGAATATATTGCCGGCAGTGAAGGGGCGTTCGTCGACATCATGAACCAGCAGGCACAGATACTGGGGATGAACGAGTCCAGTTTTGCCAATGCCACCGGGTTGCCGGCTCCGGATCATTTCTCCACTGCCTACGATCTGGCCCTTTTGGCAAAGGCGATTATTAACGACTACCCGGAAAACTACCCGCTGTATGCCCAGAAACACTTCACTTACAACAACATCCGTCAGCCTAACCGGAACAGCCTTTTGTGGCGTGACGACAGTGTTGATGGACTCAAGACCGGCCATACCGAGGAAGCCGGTTACTGCCTGGTGGCGTCAGCCAAGCGCAACGACACCCGCCTGATTGCCGTGGTGATGGGAACAGACAGTACCTCGTCCCGCGCCCAGGAAGTCCAGAAAATGCTGAACTACGGCTTCCGTTACTACCAGAGCGAGCGTCTGTTCCGCACCGGCCAGGAATTGCTGGAGGCACGCGTCTGGGGCGGGGCAAGCGACAGCCTGTCGGTGGGGCTGACAGACGATGTGTACGTTACGATTCCTCGAGGCTCAAGGGATTCCCTGGAATCCACCGTTGAACTTGATTCCGTGATCAAGGCCCCCATTTCCATGGGCGATGAATTGGGCCGGGTGACCGTCAAGCTTGGCGATGATGTGGTCGTGGATCAGCCGGTGCTGGCGCTCAGCGATATCCCGGAAGGCGGCTTCTTCAAGCGGATTTGGGACGCCATCAAACTATTCTTTGTTCAGCTTTTTGAGTAAGGGCGCGAGTGGCCTGTAGGAGATAAACCGGGATGAGCGAACCGAAGGCACCCAAAATCGAGTTTCCCTGTGATTACGTGATCAAGGTCATCGGGGACGCCGCGCCAGACTTTGTGGAGTTTGTGGTGGGCGTTGTGGAGCGGCATGCACCTGGCATTTCGAACGACGACGTTACGGTGAAAGACAGTCGTGGCGGTCGGTTTGCATCGGTAAACCTTAAAATTCTTGCCACGGGCGAGCCGCAGTTGAAGGCCCTGTTTGAGGAACTCAAGGCCAGCGGCCGGGTTCATATGGTGCTGTAACCTGATGGCCGAGCTGATCGTTCGTGACCTGGGTGAACAGCCCTACCTGGAAACCTGGGAAGCGATGAAATCGTTCACGGCCTCGCGGGACGCCGCCACGCCCGACGAACTCTGGTTGCTGGAACACCCAAGGATCTATACCCAGGGGCAGGCTGGCAAAGCCGAGCACATACTGGCACCTGGTGATATCCCGGTCATACAGGTGGATCGCGGTGGCCAGGTCACCTATCACGGTCCCGGCCAACTTGTGGTCTACCTGATGATCGACCTGACCCGTCACCATCTGGGCATTCGCTCACTGGTTGATGTCATTGAGCAGGCTATTGTCCGGACTCTTGCAGGGTTGGGGGTGGCGGCAGCGCCGCGTCCGGATGCGCCGGGTGTCTATGTGGAACAGGCGAAGATTGCGTCGCTAGGGTTGCGTGTAAGGCGAGGGTGTTCTTTCCATGGCCTGGCTCTGAACGTGGCTATGGACATGGAACCGTTCCGTCGGATCAACCCCTGTGGCTATGCTGGCATGGCCATGTGCCAGGTCAGTGATTTCGTGCCCGAGGTAACTGTTGCCGATCTTGCCCCTATTCTGTCGGATGAGCTGATTAGTGGTCTGGCGGGTGGTTCTGTTCAACGGGTAGCAGGCTGGTAGTGCTCTGCCCAGGTGCCGATTGAGGCGGTTACCTTGCGTGCTAGCCGTGGGTCCCCTCGAAATCACACACCATGTTTCGCCCAAGGGTCTTTGCTCGGTAAAGCGCTTCGTCGGCGCGCTGTAGCAGTCGGTCCACGGACTCCGCGCCCTGGATAGTGGCTACTCCGACACTGATGGTGGCGTTGATGCTGCCGCCCTGGGTTTCTATGGGCGTTGATGCAATGGTCTGGCGTATGCGATTGGCCGTCTGGACGGCCTCGAAAGTGTCAGTCTCGGGAAGTAATACCAGGTATTCCTCTCCGCCCCAGCGCGCGAGTGTATCGACCTTTCGGCTGTGTTCCTGCAGTGTCCTGGCTACCATCACAATGGTTTCATCACCCACCTGATGACCATGGTTGTCGTTGACAGATTTGAACAGATCTATATCCATTAACAACACTGAAAAAACGCGCGAATTGCGCAAGTAGCGCTGATATTCGGTTTCCAGTTGCTCGTGTGCTTCACGTCGATTGGCGAGTCCCGTTAACGCATCGTGTTTCGCCGCATATTCAAACTCGGCAGCCAGTTTCAGCAGTCCCAGTTTACTGCGCCGCCGGCTTTGGTCCAGGACGTAGCAGGTGGACATCTCAAACCCCAGTACCGCAAGCATTGTGAGTCGGAAACTGGTGCTGTACGGAGAATCGAATGCCAGGTCCCCGAGTGGACTGAATAGCAAGGTAACCCCTGCAAGGCCACCGGAACAGGCAAGCACGCCCACTTTCGATTCGCTGATGTAGAAAATGATGGGTGGATAGGCAAATAGCCAGATAATGGCAGAGCCGTCCTCCACCGCATTGACTGCCAGATAGGTGAACAGGATCGTAATTGCGGTAATAAAACCGCGGCGTTGCAGGGTACTGTTGTGACTGAAGAGATAAACAATACCATTGACACTGAGCAGTACGGCAAAGACGATCAAGGCTGTGGCGGAGCCGGGAATTCCGCGATCCAGGGATCGCCATGCGAAAAACAGCAGGATGGGGACCGCTGCCAGAGTAAGCCAGCCGATCAGCATTGGAACCGGAATTTCACCCTTCAC
The DNA here is from genome assembly GCF_000170835.1 of Marinobacter algicola DG893. Taxonomy (GTDB): domain Bacteria; phylum Pseudomonadota; class Gammaproteobacteria; order Pseudomonadales; family Oleiphilaceae; genus Marinobacter; species Marinobacter algicola. Next base: position 26,362 of record NZ_ABCP01000035.1, on the reverse strand, counting down.
CCGGAACTGTGACAGTTTGGTGTCTGAGGGGCTGCTGGTGGTCTGAGTCATTGTTGCTGTCTTGTTGTTTTTGGGTATCAGTGGCCAGGTCATCGACCACATTTTTATACTAAACCGCTTTGGACGTGGGGTCTGTGTAAAAACGTAAAACTATTCGCCAACCACAGAAGTAAACACAGACGAGGCGGTTTGCATTGGCCCCAAGGGCAATGAATTGACGGCACCCCGGTTAGGTTTGAGGGCCAGGGTATCCGTATAATGGTCATAAAGGCTGATATCGCCAACACTTACAGAACCGAGCAGGTTTTTGATGGCATCCAGACCCAAAAGCACATCTGTTGCACGTATCAAGACCGGCAGTTTTGAGCGCCGGCTTACCCTCACCAGGGCGGGGCTTTTCGCAGGCACCCGGATGGCCTCCCATATGGCTACTAACTGGTTCAGCAGCAAGGACAAGCGGGAGGCCCGGCACCGGGCCATGCTATCCAGTCAGGCAGAGTTCCTGGTGGACGAGTTGGGCAAGCTCAAGGGCAGTGTCGTCAAGATCGGGCAGGTGATGGCTCTTTACGGCGAGCACTTCCTGCCTGAGGAAGTGACCGAAGCGCTCCATACCCTGGAAGACCAGACCACCTGGCTGGAATGGCCGTCGATCGAGCGTGTGCTTAAGGCTGAACTGGGTGCTGACCGTTTAGCGGAGCTGGAGGTGGATCCCGACCCGATTGGCGCAGCGTCACTGGGGCAGGTTCATCGAGCGCGCAGGCGTAGCGACGGGTTGGAACTGGTGCTCAAGGTTCAGTATCCCGGCGTTGACGAGGCGGTCGACAGCGACCTGAACGCAGTGGCGCATCTGCTCAAGATTGCCCGCCTGGTCTCCTTCGGCCCTGAGTTCAACGACTGGCTGGAAGAGGTGCGGGACATGATGCACCGGGAGGTGGATTATCGCCTCGAAGCCCGCACCACCGAAAAATTCCGGCAGATGCTGCTGGACGATCCCCGTTTTGTGGTGCCCCGTGTCCTGGACGAGTACTGCACGGCCCATGTCATCGCCTCCACGTACGAGCCGGGCCATTCAGTGAGTTCAGTGGCGGTTCGGGAGCTGGCCCTTGATCGTCGCAGCGAGTTGGGCCGCGCCGCGTTGGAGCTGTTCTTCCGTGAGCTGTTCATCTGGGGTGAAATCCAGACGGATCCCAATTTCGGCAACTATCGGGTCCGTATCGCTGGCGAGGAAGGCGCAAACAGTAAAACCGACCAGATAGTGCTACTGGATTTCGGGGCGGTACAGGCCTACTCAGCAAGCTTCCTGGACCCGGTCATCCAGATGATCCGGGCTTCCTACGAGGGCGACCTGCCGGGGGTGATTGATGGCGGTATCCGGTTGCGTTTCATGAGCCAGGATTGGCCTGATGACGTTCTGGACACGTTCGGAAAGGTTTGCATGTCGGTATTGGAGCCCCTGTCCAGGGATCGCAGCAACTGGCCCGATGAGGCCGTGAACGACCGCGGCCAGTATCGTTGGAAACAGAGTGACCTGCCGTCGCGGGTGGCGCGCCAGGCCGCGCGATCAGCCATCAGTCGCTATTTCAAGGTGCCGCCGAAGGAATTCGTGTTCCTGAACCGGAAGCTGATTGGTGTCTATACGTTTATCGCGGTGCTGAATGCGGAGTTCAACGGTGAGGATCTGCTCCGGGAATACCTCTACGGTGATCCCGGCACCCCCGATGCTTCCAGCACCAGCCAGATGACCAAGCCGTAGCGCAATCCCTTGCCAATGGCCACCAGAACCACGAAGTTGAGCCAGGGCACTCGCATGATCCCGCCAACCAGGGTGAGTGCGTCGCCGCCCAATGGCAGCCAGCCTAGAAGCAGTGACCATTGCCCGTAACGGTTAAAGCGGGTACGGGCCTTTTCGAGCTGGGATTCGGAAATCGGAAACCAGCGTTTGTGCTTAAAGCGATCCACCTGCCGGCCGATAACCCCATTAATAACCGAGCCCGCGGTGTTGCCCGCCGTTGCCCAGAACCATATCCACCAGAGCGAATAGCCTTGAGTCACCATGCCGCCCAGGAGAATTTCCGAATAGGCCGGCAGTATTGTTGCTGCGGCCAGTGCGGTCATGAACAAGGTGAGATAAGCCAATGGACGCTCCTGGTGAGATGAATGCCGGTCAGGCTCTAATGGCAGCCGTGCCTTCAGGGCACTAAGCTGATAATGAATTCCTATCTGAGACAGGTTGCTGTACCAATGAAAAAACGGTCACTACGTTTCAAACTCTATGCCCTGGTCATTACGCTGCTGCTGGTTATGGGAATCAGTATTGTGGTGACCGCCCAGCTTTCCCTGGGACAGATGGAGCAGCGAATCACCTCCGAAACCCGTGACACGGTGCGCAGCCTTGCCATCGACCGGTTGAGCGCAACCGCCGGGAAATACGGCGAGGTCGTCAGCGGCATGTTTGCCACAGCGTATCGGACACCGGAAGTCGTCCGCAACGTCATCAGCCGGAATATACAGGCGGACAGCTCCGGCCGCATCAGCCGCGTGGCCCTCCAGGAGACGGTGGGCGCGGTACTGGAAGAGCAGGATGGGCTGAGCTCGATCTATGCCCAGTTCGAACCGGACGCCTACGATGGCCAGGACCGCTACTTTACCGGTGGCGTTGAAGAGCACAGCAGCGATGAAGGCACCCTGGAAATCTATTACTACCGCTCTCCCGAGGGCGACGTGGTCTTCAGTCGTACAGAGGATCCGGCCACCAAGTATCTGGACAACCGGAATGAGTTCGGTATTCGCGAGGCGGAATGGTACCTGTGTTCCATGGATACCCTGTCCCCTTGCATCATGGAGCCCTACGAATACGAAATTGAAGAAGGCTACACCGAACTGATGACCAGCCTGGTCGTGCCCATTGTGAACGGGACCGAATTTGCGGGCGTGGCTGGCGTAGACCTCAACCTGTCAACGCTCCAGCAAGCGATCCAGAATGTCAGCGACAACCTTTACGATGGCGCCTCAAGGGTGACCCTGCTGAGCAGCAAGGGGCTGATTGCCGCGTCCAGCCACTACAGCGATCATCTCGGCAGGCCATTGTCAGAAGCATTGCCTGAGCAGGCCGACACATACGCTTCCCTGCACAATGACGGTGGTACCTACGACGATGGCGACACCTTGGCCGTGTCTTACCCTATCGAGATTGATCTGCCAGATGCTCAGTGGTCATTGTTGATTGAATTACCACGGCAGACCGCGTTGGCTGACGTAGCCGAAATCACCAGCCTGCTCTCCAGCGAGGTAGACACCACCGCCGGGCGCCAGACCATGGTGGGTGTGTTGGTGTCGGTCGTTGCAATCCTGATCCTGGTGGTACTGGTTCGCTCGGTAACCAAGCCACTGAACGAAATCCGCGACCGGATGAAGAACCTGGCCAGTGCCGAAGGGGATCTGACCAGTGAGTTGAACATCGATACCCATTCGGAGCTGATCGAGCTGGCTGGCGGGTTCAATCAGTTCCTGGGCCGGTTACGGGAAATGATCAACGATCTGAAAGACGTCAACGCCAAGGTTAGCCAGCAGGCGGCAGATGTGGATGTGATCGCCAAGGAGACGGATGAGCAAACCGAGAGCCAGCATCAGGACATTGAAAGTGTGGTTACCGCCATGAACGAAATGTCCGCCGCTGCCAGTGAAGTGGCAGGTTTCGCGGGTGAGGCAGCTGAAAACGCGCAGATGGCCCAGGATGGCATCCGCTTTACCCAGAATACGCTGACGTCCGCCCTGGACGGCGTGGGCGCATTGGCGGGCGATATGGATGAGGCCAGCACCGCTATCGGACAGGTTGCCACTCGCAGTGAAGACATTAACCGCATTATCGAAGTGATCCGGGGAATCGCGGAACAAACCAACCTTCTGGCACTGAACGCTGCCATTGAAGCGGCGCGGGCCGGTGAGCAGGGGAGAGGCTTCGCGGTGGTGGCTGACGAAGTCAGAACGCTTGCTTCACGAACCCGTGAGTCCACCGATGAGATCAGTCAGATGATTGACGGTCTTCAAAGCGATGTGGGCGGCGCCGTCACCGTGATCAAGGGTGGCGTTGATCGCGCCACCAGGGCGGTGGAGGGAACCCGTGAGGCGGACCATTCTCTGGCTTCAGTGGTTGAGCGCATAGCAACTATTGTGGAACACGTCACCCACGTGGCCACGGCGGCTGAAGAGCAAAGTTCCGTCAGTGAAGAGATCAACCGCAACCTCACCCGTATTGGTGATGCCGCCAACGATCTTCGGGCATTGGCGCAACGGGTCAGTGGCAGTGGCCAGACACTGGATGAGCAAGTGAAAGTGTTGGAGACGGAACTGAGCCGCCTGAAAACCTGAGTACATGGCAGGGGAAAGACCCGATAGCGCTGGATACATCGGCCCAGGCTATCGGTGCCATTCAGTTCATTAATTTTATTTTTTATTTGGGCGTGCCACCATACACTGTAGGTTGTCGACGGCTGCGGCACGCAGTGTCGCCCATTGTTTCGAACAGGAGTGAGTTTATGGATCATGTCACTATCTACGGTCGTGCGTCCTGCGGTTTTTGTATGCGCGCCCGGCAACTTTGCGAGATCAGGGACATTCCCTACCGCTACGTGGACATGATCGAGGAAGGTATCAGCAAGGCAGACCTGGAGAAAACCACTGGTAAGCCCGTGCACACGGTGCCCCAGATCTTTGTGGGCGACGAGCACGTTGGCGGGTTCGACCACTTCTCGCGCTACGTGCAGCAGTTTGAGTCGGCCTCCAGATAAGAAACGTTACAACTAAAAAAGGCGCCAGCGGATGTTCCGGTGGCGCCTTTTTTGTGGGCAATCGGCTCAGAACTGGAAGTCGGCCTTCAGTTTTTTCTCGACCAGCTGATTCTTGAGCTTCGCGACCCTCGGAAGACCATCATCGAACGGCGGGAAGCTCTCGCCGTGAATCAGTGGCTCCAGGTAGTCGCGGCAATCTTGCGTGATGCCATAGCCGTCATCGGTAATGTAATGGATCGGCATTTTCTTTTCCTGATTGGCGACCTCGCTCAGGGGCGCTTCACCAATGTGCCAGCGATACGGGCGTGACTGTTCGCGCACAATCGTCGGCATCAGCGCCTGTTTACCTGCCAGCGCCATTTCCACAGCCACCTTGCCTACGGAGTAAGCCTGCTCCACGTCCGTGGCGGAGGCAATGTGGCGGGCGCTGCGCTGCAGGTAATCCGCCACCGCCCAGTGGTATTTGTGGCCGAGGGCCTGGCGGACCATGTTGGCGAGGGCCGGCGCAACGCCGCCGAGCTGGGTATGACCGAAGGCATCCTTGGCGCCAGCGTCGGCCAGGAAACGGCCGTCTTCATACTGGGCACCTTCGGACGCGACGACCACGCAGTAGCCGTATTCCTTAACGCAGAAATCCACGCGCTCAAGGAAACGCTCACGTTCGAAGGGCACTTCCGGGAACAGGATAACGTGAGGCGGGTCGCCTTCTCCTTGTCCGGCAAGGCCACCAGATGCGGCTATCCAGCCGGCGTGGCGACCCATCACTTCCAGGATGAACACCTTGGTGGAGGTGTCGCACATTGAGCGAATGTCCAGGCTGGCCTCAAGGGTGGAAGTGGCGATGTACTTGGCTACGGACCCAAAACCCGGGCAGCAGTCGGTGAAGGGCAAGTCGTTATCCACTGTTTTGGGCACGCCGATGCAGGTAATCGGGTAGCCCATTTTGTCAGCAAGCTGGGACACCTTGTACGCAGTATCCTGGGAATCGCCGCCACCGTTGTAGAAGAAATACCCGATGTCATGGGCACGGAACACCTCGATCAGGCGCTCGTACTCGCGTTTATTCTCGGAAAAGTTCTTCAGCTTGTGACGGCAGGACCCAAACGCACCGCCCGGAGTGTGGATCAGCGCCTGGATATCCTCATCGCTTTCGAGGCTGGTATCAATCAGTTCCTCTTTGAGGGCGCCGATGATCCCGTTGCGCCCGGCGTACAACTTACCGATCTGATCGGGATGCTTGCGGGCGGTCTGGATAACCCCGCAGGCACTGGCGTTAATGACGGCGGTCACACCGCCTGATTGGGCATAGAATGCGTTTCTGGTGGCCATTTCCGGCTGGTGCCTCCTGCAGTTTCATCGAGTGCGGCAGATGATACGCCAATCGCTTTTTTTTTTCATGACATCAAACGTCATAAGGAACGCTTGACGACCCGCATTCTATACGGGACGCTTTGCAGGTTTCATTCAAGAGGTCGATAACCGAATGCACATCCATATCCTGGGAATCTGTGGCACTTTCATGGGCAGTCTGGCCGTACTGGCGAGGGAACTCGGGCACACCGTGACGGGCTCCGATCAAGGGGTTTATCCGCCCATGAGTACCCAGTTGGAGGCCCAGGGAATCGGGTTAATGGAAGGTTACGATCCTGACAACCTCAAGCCCGAGCCGGATCTGGTTCTGATTGGCAACGCCATGTCCCGGGGCAATCCGGAGGTGGAAGCGGTTCTTAATCAGAATATCGACTATATGTCTGGCCCGGAATGGCTGGCGCGGGAAGTTCTGCGTCACCGTTGGGTGCTGGCGGTCGCCGGGACCCATGGTAAAACCACCACAACGGCCATGTTGTTGTGGATCCTGGAACAGGCCGGGCTGGAGCCGGGCTATCTGATAGGCGGGGTCCCCAATGATTTCCCGGTTTCGGCTCGGTTGGGTAACAGCGACTTTTTCGTTATTGAGGCCGATGAATACGACAGCGCCTTCTTCGATAAGCGCTCCAAGTTTGTCCACTACCGCCCCCATACCCTGATCCTCAACAATCTTGAGTTTGATCACGCGGATATTTTTGACAACGTTGAAGCCATCGAGCGTCAGTTCCATCACCTGGTCAGAACGGTGCCGTCCCGTGGGTTGATCGTGCGTCCGGCCCTGGATACCCATCTTGACCGGGCGTTGGAACTTGGCTGTTGGAGCAGCGTGCAGGCTGCCTCGGTGAGCAGCGAAGTGCCCTATATGGCCGACTGGCGGGCGGAGCTGTTGGCTGAGGACGGCAGTCGATTCATGGTATTACACCGCGAACAACCGGTGGCTTCGGTCAGTTGGTCTCAAACCGGCCTGCATAACGTGCGCAACGCCCTCGCGGCCATTGCGGCAGCCCGCCATGTGGGTGTCACTCCGGACCATGCCGTGGCGGCGCTATGCCACTTTTCGGGTGTAAAGCGCCGGATGGAGCTGCTTGCGGATGTTGGTGGGGTCCGTGTCTATGACGACTTCGCCCATCACCCGACGGCCATCGCGACCACGCTGGAGGGGCTGCGCCACAAGGTGGGCGATGAGACTATCCTTGCGCTGATCGAGCCACGCTCTAACACTATGCAGCAAGGTTTTCACCAGGAAAGTCTGCTGCCCAGTGCTGCAGCGGCGAATCAGGTATTCTGGGCTAACCTCAATGGCATGGACTGGTTGCCAGCATTAGTTGAGGGCAGTAGTCCCGGGGCGGAAACACCAGGTCGTCATCGTGTCGGGGCCAGCGTTGAGGAACTGATCGGCCAGGTTCTGGATCAGGTATCCGGTCCCTGCCATATTGTCATCATGAGCAACGGCGGTTTTGGCGGTATTCACCAGAAGCTGATTGCCGAACTGGAACGTAAATCCGGCTGACGGGGCATCCTGCCTCCGCTATCCAATCAGGAAACTTCAGTATGACGGCAGCGTCCGAAAAACAGCAGGTGATCAATCTGGCCTTTACTGGTGCCTCCGGCGCCCAGTACGGCCTACGCCTGCTGCAGAGCCTGGTGGCGGCGAACTGCCGGGTGCACGTGATGATCAGCAAGGCAGCGCAGGTGGTGATTGCCACGGAAACCGATCTCAAACTACCGGGCAACACCACTGCCATGCAGGAAGCGCTTGCCAGCTATGCCGGCGCCCGTCCGGGGCAGGTGTTGGTGTTTGGCCGGGAAGACTGGTTCTCCCCGCCGGCTTCTGGTTCGGGTGAAAAAGCCCCGTTGGTGATTTGTCCCTGTAGTACCGGCACCTTGTCGGCCTTGGCCACCGGCGCCAGTAATAATCTGATCGAGCGCGCCGGAGACGTGGCCCTTAAAGAGCGGCGGCAATTGATCCTGGTGCCTCGGGAAGCGCCCTTTTCGGAAGTGCACCTGGAAAACATGCTGCGCCTGACCCGCATGGGGGCGGTCATCATGCCGGCCAGTCCGGGGTTCTACCACCGGCCGAAGTCCGTGAATGATTTGGTGGATTTCATCGTTGCCCGACTATTGGATCACCTGGGCCTGCCCCAGGATTTGATGCCGCGCTGGGGCGAGGAGAGGGCGAAGGCGAAACAGCCCGACTGAACCGATGGGCGATGGTTTTGGTCAGCCCGATTGATGCTTTTCATCATTGAGCGAAAACGCCGCGCCCCCGAGACTTGGTGAACGACAACCACAACACAGTCATTCACCGAGGTACACCATGATTCCACGCACAGTCTTTGACGCCGACCTTGACGGCTTCCGGGATTCCGTCCGCAAGTTTCTGCAACAGGAAGCGGCGCCCTACCATGAACAGTGGGAGAAAGATGGCCAGGTCAGCCGGGAGCTCTGGAAGAAGGCCGGCGAACTGGGTTTCCTATGCCCGACCATGCCGGAGGAATACGGCGGCGTGGGCGCGGACTTCCGCTACAGTGCAGTCATCATGGAAGAGGTATCCAGAGCGGGCCTGTCCGGCATCGGCTGGACTCTGCACTCCGACATCGTTGCCCCCTATATCCTCAATTACGGCTCCGAAGAACAGAAACAGTATTACCTGCCGAAACTGGCAACCGGTGAAATGATCGGTGCCATCGCCATGACCGAGCCAGGCGCTGGCTCCGACCTGCAGGGTGTAAAAACCACGGCGGTTAAAAACGCGTCTGGCGATCACTATGTGCTTAACGGCTCCAAGACATTCATTACCAATGGACAGTTGGCGGACCTGGTAATTGTGGTGGCCAAGACCGACCCGAAAGAAGGTGCCAAGGGCACCAGCCTGCTGCTGGTGGAGAGCGCCTGGGAAGGCTTTGAGAAGGGGCAGAACCTGAATAAAGTGGGCATGAAGGCCCAGGATACGTCCGAGCTGTTCTTCCAGGACGTGAAGGTCCCGGCGGATAAGCTTTTGGGCTCGATGGAAGGCCAGGGATTTTTCCAGTTGATGGCGGAGTTGCCGGCGGAGCGCCTGCAGGTGGGCCTGACCGCCGTCGCTGCTGCGGAAGCCGCCTGGGAGTGGACGCTGGATTACGTGAAGGAGCGCAAGGCGTTCGGCAAACCGGTGATAGCGTTCCAGAACACCCGCTTCAAAATGGCGGAGATGAAGGCGGAAATCACCGCCGCCCGAGTTTTCTGTGACCGTTGTCTGGAACTGCATCTGGAAAAGAAGCTGGATATTCCTACGGCGGCCATGCTGAAACAGCACACCACCGACCTGCAGTGCAAAGTCATGGACGAGTGCGTGCAGCTTCACGGTGGCTACGGCTACATGTGGGAGTATCCCATCGCTCGCGCCTGGGCGGACTCACGGGTACAGCGTATTTACGCCGGCACCAATGAGATCATGAAAGAGATTGTTGCGCGCTCGTTCTAGTAGGCGCTCGTGCCCGTTAGCGCGCCGCAGGGACAGCTCCCGCGGCGCGTTTTCGTTACCTAAGTTTACAAATTGCCAAACCTATCAAGGTTCCCCCCGGCAACATCCCCTACAGTAGCGGCACAACCTCTAACAAGGACAATGGTTGCCGCGATGAAACGTCTGCTCCCCCTTTCAGTTGCCCTGTTTACGCTGGCCCTCGCCGGTTGCGGCGAGGAATCCGACAAGTCACCGGTTGATGGCCGTGACTTCGACGCCGAGGGTTACAGCGAGCCCGAGCCCTACACAGGCCGAGTGATTGACGGCTACCTGCGCAATGCCAGGGTGTGGCTGGACATGGATGGTGACAGCCAGTACACGCCGGGCCCGATGACCTTTGAAAACAGCGCCGGTACGGAAATAACCCTGCTGGATGGAGAACCCACCGCGTTAACGGGAGAGGGTGGCGTCTTCTCGCTCGATACCGCGGAACTGGTGCAGGACCCGTCCATATCCCCGGATATTGATCCCAGGAACTTTCCGCTGTTTGCCGTGGTACTGCCTGGCCAGACCACGGAGCAGACCCGCATCGGGGAAGTGGTGCTGGAAGACGCCTACCTGCTTAGTGCGCCACCTGGCGTACGTAATGTCACACCATTGAGCCACCTGGTGCGGCAGCGCCGCCTGATTGGCTTGCAGGATCTTTCGGTCATCAGTACCGATCTGTCCGATGCACTTGGCAACGTCAACCTGGTCAGTAACTATATCCGCTCCGGTGATCATCGTGCCCACGCATACGCCCGCGCCTTCGCCCGCTTCATGGCCAGCCAGTTTCCGCCGGAGTATGCCAATCTCCTACGCAATGGCGACGGACGCGAACGCTACCTGAGTGAAGAGGCGGTTTACCTGATGGGCGTCTCCTTTGCCCGCAATGCCCTGGAGGTGGTCCAGGTGGTTGACGCTGCAGCGTCCCAGGGAAATTACGAGAACATCAATATTGATGAACTGGCATTGCCGGAAGTGCCGATTGAACTGGACGATCCGGTTATCCTCGAACGCCAGACCGTTCTCGCCAGGGGCGAGGGGAGCGAGTTGCCGGCCACGATGTCCAACCTCAGCGTGTCCGCCGAACTGGAATTCGACTACTCGGAAGATGGCCGTTTGACGGCCGTGACGGCAAACGGGTGCATGATGCCGTCAATGCGGGAAATGGCCCGCTTGATCAATGCCCGTGGCAAAATCGCCGATACCGATGTGCAATGGATGCCTTCGATATCACTGTCCCAGGAGAGTGCCAGCTACCATGAGGTTGAAGGGGCCGATGAGCGGCTGACATTCAACTGGCAGGACCGTACCGCGACGTTCGAAACCACCACCACCTGCCATCCGGGGCTTGCGGCGTCCTCGGCATTGGGTGGCCCGCCGGCGATCCGTTACGAGTGGACCATGGTGGATGCCCGGGTCGAGTCCCTGACAGCAACTTCCGATAGCAAGACGGAAGTTCTGCGCCCCGATTATCAGTTCGCCAACGATGCCTTTTTCGGCTTCACGCGTTCCGTCGATGGCGTCGACGAGGAAATTGTGGCGCTCACGAGCAGCGTCCAACCCTGTGAGGGGGATATCGATCCGGAGGATCTCGATGCGGCGCAAGTGGTGTCTGCCCGGCAGCCATTCACGGTCACCGGCAGTATCACGCTACCGGACGAGTTCACCTCGCCGGCGCTGGAGTTCGATACTCGCAATGATCGTTTCCGGCCGCTACGGTTTGGCTTCCTGGATGAAGAAATGAGCTCCACACCCGGGGTCAGCAATACAGAAGGGTTTGACTGGGCGTTTTACTACCCGTTCGACAACTCCAGCGAGTTTGTGGCGGACCAACCCAACCTGATCAATATCGCCTACCTGAATCGCCATGGCGGCAGCCGGGCCTGTGGACGGGAGTTCGAAAGAGCGCCGTCTGCGGCCTATGCCCGGGTGAACTATACCTATCAACGGCTTTCGGAATACTTGTCGGGACTGGTGGAATAAGGCAAGGGCGCGGGGTGGCTCTTCGCGAACGTGTGGATAGCCATGCGTTTGCAAGCGCAGGTTTGTTGTGACATGTGCTTATAAAGGCGTTGGATTCGTAACACTTCCTGAGGAAGGAAGTGGTGCCGAGGAGAGGACTTGAACCTCCACGGGGTTGCCCCCACTAGCACCTGAAGCTAGCGTGTCTACCAATTTCACCACCTCGGCAGGTGATTTGCAGTCTTCCCGGTGGGCATTCAAACGTTTTACTTCGTTGAATTTCCGGGTTTTCTGCCGCAGCTGCGGGTATTGCCGTCAACCGATGGCGCGTACTTTAATCATTCGGAAAAAGCCTGTCAAATATTTTTTGTCCCGCCAGGGCCGGCTTTTATGCCTATTTTAGGCGGTCGGTTAGGCAGGCAGGTGCTGGCAGCGTTATACTCCTTTGCAAACGCAATATAACGATTGATTTCCAGCAGGGAAGTCAGACTAAGGATACGAATGGTTTCCAGAAAGAAGACGGACAAAGACCCACATGCGCAGCGTGAGGCCAGCAAATACGACAACCCGATTCAGAGCCGGGAGTTCATTCTCGACCATCTGAAAGAACGGGGGGCGCCGGCCACTCATGAGACACTGTGTGGTGAACTGGGGCAGCAGTCCGAAGAGGGCATAGAAGCTCTGCGCCGTCGGTTGATCGCCATGTGCCGGGACGGACAATTGATCTGCAATCGTCGGGGAGCCTACCTGCCTATTGAAGAAGCGGATCTGGTCACTGGCCGTGTCACTGGCCATAAGGATGGATTTGGTTTTCTGATCCCGGATGACGGCGGATCGGATCTGTTTCTGACGGCTCGCCAGATGCGCCAGGTCTTTCACGGTGACCGGGTTGCCGCCCGTGTGGACCGGGTGGACGATCGTGGTCGGCGCGAAGGTGTGATTGTAGAAGTACTGGAGTATCGCACCCATCAAACCGTTGGCCGGCTATTCCAGGAAAGCGGCATCTCCTTTGTGGTTCCGGAAAATGCCCGGATCAACCACGAAGTATTGATCCCCGCAGAGCATATTAATGAAGCGCGGCACGGCCAATACGTCGTGGTCGACATCCTGCGCCAGCCTACGGTGCGTACCCAGCCAACAGGCAAGGTGGTGGAAGTACTTGGCGAGCACATGGCGCCGGGTATGGAAATCGATGTGGCCATCCGGTCCTACGATATCCCTCACAGTTGGCCGCCGGCCGTGGGCGAGCAGATTGCCGGCATTGCCGATGAAGTTACCGAAAACGACAAGCAGAATCGGGTGGATATCCGCAACCTGCGTCTGGTGACTATCGACGATGAAACTGCCCGGGATTTTGACGACGCGATCTATTGTGAGCCGCGCCCGCGCGGTGGCTACCGCTTGCTGGTAGCGATTGCCGATGTATCCCATTACGTGCGTCCTGGCTCACCGCTGGACGAAGAGGCGATTAACCGTGGCAACTCCGTGTATTTTCCGGATCACGTGGTGCCGATGCTGCCGGAAAAACTGTCCAACGGTTTGTGCTCCCTGAACCCGGGTGTGGATCGGCTGTGCATGGTGGCGGATATGACCATCAGCGCCAACGGCAGCGTCAGCGGCTATACCTTCTATCAGGCGGTGATGCACAGCCACGCGCGACTGACCTACAACAAGGTCAGTGACATGCTGGAGCGGCCGGATTCCGAGCCGGGTTACCGGTTATCTGAGCAATACGCTCATGTGCTGCCGCACCTGCACAATCTCTACAACCTGTACAAATTGCTGCGAAAAGCCCGGACGGAGCGCGGTGCCATCGATTTTGAGACCACGGAAACACGGGTCATATTTGACGCCAATCGCAAAATCGAGGAAATCGTTCCGGTCAAGCGTAACGACGCCCACAAGATCGTAGAGGAATGCATGCTCGCCGCTAACGTGGCAACGGCGCGATTCCTCAAGAAGCACAAGGTGCCATCACTTTACCGGGTGCACGACGGCCCATCCGAGGAGCGTCTCAATGCGGTGCGGCTCTTCCTGGGCGAGTTGGGGTTGCAGCTGGGGGGCGGTGACAAGCCAACCTCCGCTGATTATCAGGCGTTGTTGTCCAGTATTGCAGATCGTTCCGATGCGAATGTCATCCAGACGGTGATGCTGCGCTCTCTCAGTCAGGCCGTCTATAGCCCGGATGAGGGCGGCCATTTCGGCCTGGGGTTTGCCAGTTATGCCCACTTTACCTCGCCGATCCGCCGTTATCCGGACCTGATCGTGCATCGCGGTATCAAGTCCGTGATTCACGGCGAGGACGGCAGCAAAGACGTGTCTGTGCCGCCTAAGCGTGACCCGGAACTGGCAGATTACCCTTATGACCTGCCCAGAATGCATCAATTGGGCGAGCACTGCTCAATGACGGAGCGCCGCGCGGACGACGCAACGCGGGACGTCATGGCCTGGCTCAAATGCGAATACCTCAAGGATCATGTTGGCGAGGAGTACGACGGCGTGATTGCAGCCGTTGTGCCTTTCGGGTTCTTTGTGGAGCTTTCCGGCGTCTATATTGAGGGGTTGGTGCATGTGTCTACCCTCAATGGTGACTACTTCCATCACGATGCCGCCAAGCATCGGCTGATCGGCGAGCGCACCGCTATGAGCTTCCGGTTGGGCGATGAGGTCCGCGTGAAGGTGATGCGTGTGGGTATGGAAGACCGCAAGGTCGACCTGGAGCTGGTGAGCGAGCCGCAGCATCGCCAAGCCGACAGGGATGCGCTGGAGGTCACCAAACGAGAGCCGCGGGATAAGGGCAAGGGCAAAGGTAAGGGGCGAGGTAAGGGGGGCAAATCCAGCGCCGGCCGTACCCCCAGAGTTGACCGGGACAAAGGTGGTGATGCGGCCGCCAAACCCCGCCGCAGGAAAGCGACTGGCTCAAAGCCCTCTGGCAAATCGGCCGCGTCCGACGCGGTCACGCCAACGTTCGATGATGATGGCGAGATGTCGGCCCGTGACAAGCTGGTGGCTGAAGCGGCCAAACTTGCACTGGGTAAGGGCAAGAGCAAGAAGGCGCCGGCTAAAACCGCCGGCGCTGACAAGAAACGAAAGCCCCGCAAGTCAGGAAAATAGGCCGTGTCTGAAGAGTACATTTTTGGCTGGCATGCGGTTGAGGCCGTCCTCAAACGCGAGCCTGAACGTTTGCAGCAGGTGTGGATACAGACTGGCCGCGAAGACCGACGTGTCAAGACGGTAACTGATACTCTGAGTGAGCTTGGGGTCCGTTGGCAGGTGGTTCATCGCAAGGAACTGGATCAGCGCGTAGCCGGCGTGCATCAGGGCGTTGTGGCGGCGGTTTCCGAAAGCCGTGAATGGAGTGAAGATGATCTCCTGGCCATGCTTTCCGGATCCGAAAAGCCACCGTTTCTGTTGATCCTCGATGGTGTGACCGATCCCCACAACCTGGGCGCTTGCCTGCGAACCGCTGATGCCGTGGGCGTCCAGGCTGTGGTCGTGCCCAAGGATAAATCCGCGTCTTTGTCGCCAACCGTCAGGAAGGTGGCTTGTGGTGCGGCTGAAACCGTGCCCCTGGTACGCGTCACTAATCTTGCGCGGTTCATGCGTACGATCAGGGACGACGGTGTCTGGCTCATTGGCACCGCCGGCGAAGCGGACAGTACCCTGCATCAGGCGGATTTTACCGGCCCGGTTGCCCTGGTGATGGGTGCCGAGGGCAAGGGTATGCGTCGCCTGACCAGGGAACACTGCGACCTGTTGATTAATATCCCCATGCTTGGCCACGTGGACAGTCTCAATGTGTCGGTGGCTACCGGCGTCTGCCTTTACGAAGCCTTGCGTCAACGGCTTGCATAGTATCAGCCACACGCCTAGAATACGTGACTCCCTTTTCAGGGGGCGGTATTGTATTGCCTGAAATCCTGGTGATCAGTATCGGCTTTTTGAACAGGCTTTATGCGTAATGTCTTGTTGATAAAAGCAAAAAGAAGCCGGCAGCTTTGCCTGCCACCTCCTTGCTTCTTGCATTTGCCCTGTTTGTTGAAACCGGTGCCTGTGCTGGAGGCTGTTTAAACCGTAGGGAGAACTCATGCGTCACTACGAAATCGTATTTATGGTACACCCGGATCAGAGCGAGCAGGTGCCCGCGATGATCGAGCGCTATACCGGCGTCATCACCGAAGATGGCGGTAAGGTGCATCGCCTGGAAGATTGGGGCCGTCGTCACCTGGCTTACCCGATCAATAAAATCCACAAGGCTCACTACGTTCTGATGAACATTGAATGTTCACAGGCAGCGATGGACGAGCTGACTCACAACTTCCGTTTCAACGATGCCATCATCCGCGACATGATCCTGCGCCGCGATGGTGCTGACGTCGATCTGTCCCCGATGAAAGCTTCCGAGTCCCGTGAAGACCGTCGTGGCGGCGATGATCGTCCGCGTCGTTCAGCCGAATCTGACGAGCCACGTCAGCAGGCTGAAACCCAGGACGAAGAAGAGTAAAACCATCACCGGAGTTGAGGAGTTAAGTTATGGCTCGTTTTTTCAGACGTCGTAAATTCTGCCGCTTCACGGCAGAAGGTGTTAAAGAGATCGATTACAAGGATCTGGACACCCTGAAAGGTTACATCACTGAAACCGGCAAAATCGTGCCCAGCCGTATTACCGGCACCAAGGCACGCTATCAGCGTCAGCTGGCTACCGCTATCAAGCGTGCCCGCTACCTGGCACTGCTGCCGTATTCGGACAGCCACGATAACTAAGTAACAGAATAGACAGGACCCGGGACCATGCGTGCACTGGCACAGTTTGTAATGCGCGGTCCTCTGCAGGCAGGCGGGGTGGCAGCAGTTACCACTGCAATACCCCTGTTGTTCTGGATAGGTGCGGCGGTTATTGGCCTGGTCATTCTCAGACTGGGTATCAGCCAGGGGCTTAGTATCGGCCTCTGGGCATTGCTTCCGGCACTCGGCTGGAGCTGGTTCGGGCAGGACCCGACAGCACTGGTGGTGTTGCTTCAGGCAATGTTAATGGCGTCCATCCTGAGAATAACCCTGTCCTGGGAGAAAGCGCTGCTCGCAGGCAGTTTCCTGGGGATTGTGACAGGCTTGATGTTGCCCTTGGTTTACCCGGATCTGTTGAACGATCTGGTGCAGGCCGGGGTCAGGTTTTACGAAGAGTACAACGCCGAAATCGCCAGCAGTCTTGGCAATGAGCTGGAAACAGTCATTCGGCAAACCATGAACGCAAGTATGGCGGGCACCTACCTGGTACTCGGGGTGTGCATGACCATGCTGGCGAGATCCTGGCAGGCCGGGTTGTATAACCCCGGCGGATTCCGGACCGAGTTTCACTCACTCCGGCTGTCACCGGCAATCGCGGTTATCTGTGTGATTACCATGGTGGCGGGGCCCGTTCTCGGGCTGAATTCCATGCTGCTGGGCTGGGTTGGAGGTTTGCCGCTGTTTGTGGCGGGTCTGGCCCTGGTTCATGGCGTTATCGGTCGTAAAAATCTGAGCGGTCAGTGGTTGGTGCTGTTCTACCTGGCACTGGTGCTGCTTGGTCCAAGCCTGATGATTCTGTTGGTAGTTCTGGCTTTTGTGGATAGCTGGCTGGATATCCGGAGGCGAATGAAGCCCTCTGGCCCGGCTGAATAAAGCACGAAGAGGTTAACGAGATGGAAGTTATTCTGCTCGAAAAAGTAGCAAACCTTGGTTCACTCGGTGACAAGGTCAAGGTAAAGGCCGGTTACGGTCGTAATTTTCTGCTGCCTTATGGCAAGGCCGTTGCGGCAACCGCCGACAACCTGAAGGCTTTCGAAGAGCGTCGCGCGGAACTGGAAAAAGCAGCTGCTGAGAAGCTGGCTGCCGCCCAGGCCCGTGGTGAGGCTCTGGAAGGTGCTTCGGTCACCATCACTTCCAAGGCTGGTGAAGAAGGCAAGCTGTTCGGCTCCATCGGCGTGCGTGACATCGCAGATGCGATTACCGCCACCGGTACCGAAGTTGAGAAAAGTGAAGTTCGTCTGCCCGAAGGCCCGCTCCGCGTGGTTGGCGAGTACGAAATCGAGCTTCAGCTGCACTCTGACGTAACCGTTCAAATTAACCTGGCTGTTGTGGCCGAGTAAATTGACGGTTTAGTCTGAACATCGGGTTATTACCCGGTGCAGCCATACAGGCCCGGAATCCACTCAGGTGGATTCCGGGCCTGTTGCTTTCTGGTGTATGATTTGTGTTTTCCGTAGCTCTCCCATCGCATCGACAATCCCCGTAAACTGTCACGGATGTGATGCCCAGACGAAGACGTTTCCATGGCCAACCCGAATTTCAAACCGGTAAACAGCGATCCTGAGACCAGCCGAATCAAGGTCCCACCTCATTCCGTGGAGGCCGAACAGGCGGTGCTTGGTGGCTTGATGCTGGACAACCGCCGATTTGATGAAATCTCGGAGATCATTTCCGCTGGCGACTTTTACCGCCAGGATCACCGCCTCATTTTTGGTGCTGCCGAGCGACTGGCGGGCGAAAGCGAACCGCTCGACGTTGTCACGCTGACCGAATTCCTGGAGCGTGCCGGTGATATCGAAGACGCGGGTGGGCTTTCCTATCTGGCGGAGCTGGCTGAGAAGACCCCCGGTGCGGCCAATATTCGCGCCTATGCCGAGATTGTGCGGGAGCGCTCTATCCTGCGACAACTGGTGCAGGTGTCCGGCCAGATATCCGATTCGGCGTTTAATCCCCAGGGCCGGAACAGCAACGAGATCCTGGACGAAGCCGAGCGTAATGTCTTCCAGATCGCCGAGTCACGGGTCAAGGAGGGCTCCGGCCCGCAGGCCATCAATCCGATTCTCACCAAGGCCCTCAGTCGTATTGAGGAGCTGTTCGAGTCTGGCGAGACCACAACGGGGCTGACAACGGGGTTCAAGGACCTGGACGAGTGGACGTCGGGGATGCAGCCCGCGGATCTGTTGATCGTGGCGGGGCGACCGTCCATGGGTAAGACCACCTTTGCCATGAACATCGTCGAGAACGCACTGATAAGCACCGGCGCGCCGATTCTGGTGTTCAGTATGGAGATGCCGGCGGATGCGCTGGTCATGCGTATGCTGTCGTCCCTGGGGCGTATTGATCAGAGCCGGATTCGTAGCGGTAAGCTGGAAGAAGACGATTGGCCCAGACTGACATCCGCGGTGAGTCTGCTGAAAGACAAGCCGCTCTATATCGACGACACACCTGGCCTGAGCCCAACCGAAATGCGTTCCCGGGCTCGTCGTATTGCCCGGGAGAACGAAGGCAAGCTTGGCCTGATCATGGTGGATTACCTCCAGTTGATGCGGGTGCCCGGCAACACCGAGGGCCGGACCGCCGAGATTTCCGAGATCTCCCGTTCCCTGAAAGGGATCGCCAAGGAACTCAGTTGCCCGGTCGTGGCGCTTTCTCAGCTGAACCGGAGCCTGGAGCAACGGCCGAACAAACGCCCGGTCAACTCGGACCTGCGGGAATCCGGCGCCATCGAGCAGGACGCGGACGTCATCATGTTTGTCTATCGGGATGAGGTCTACAACGAGGACACCTCCGACAAGGGCATTGCCGAAATCATCATCGGCAAGCAACGTAACGGCCCCATTGGCACTGTGCGACTGGCCTTCATCGGCAAGTACACCAAGTTCGAGGATCTGGCCCACGGCGATTACGGCGGGGATTATTAATGCCACGGAAGACCGTTGCCCGTATTGATACCCGTGCACTCCGCCACAATTATCGCCTCGCCTGCCGGCTGGCCAGCCCGGCCCGGGCGATGGCCGTTATCAAGGCTGATGGCTATGGTCATGGCATCCGTGAAGTCGCACGGGCCCTGGCGAGCGATGCCCCCAAGTTTGCCGTTGCCTGCCTGGAAGAGGCCCTGGCGATCCGTGAGGCCGGTGTTGATCATCCTGTGGTGTTGTTGCAGGGCATGCACAGTGCCGGGGATGTCGCGACGTGTGTTTGCGAAGGTTTTGAAGTGGTGGTCCACAGTGGCTACCAGTTGGACTGGCTGGATCAAGCCGATGAGAGGCCAACGGTCTGGGTCAAAGTGAATACCGGCATGAATCGGCTTGGCTTCGCGCCGAGCGTACTGGCCGATGTCATGGCGCGCCTGGATACCATTGGTGCGGGAGAGACGGTAGCGGGTTTCGTCACGCACTTTGCCTGCGCGGACGACATTTCCCGCGATGACACTGACCAGCAGACGCGGGTATTCAGTGAAGCAGTGGTGGATTGGCCTAAACTTGAGAAAAGTGCGTCCAATTCCGCCGCCCATTTTCTTCCTGCCCAGCCGTCGTTCGACTGGACCCGTCCCGGCATCATGCTTTATGGCGCCTCCCCGACCTTGGGCAAGACAGGTCCGGAGCTGGGCCTGGAAGCGGTGATGACACTGGAAGCCCCTTTGACCGCCGTGCGAACCCTAAAACCGGGAGAGTCCGTGGGCTATGGCTACAGCTGGACCGCGATTCAGGAAACACGAATGGGGATTGTGGCCATTGGCTATGGTGATGGCTATCCTCGCCATGCTGGTACAGACACTCCGGCGTGGGTCGGCGGTAACCGCATACGCCTGATTGGCAGGGTGTCCATGGACATGCTGGCTGTGGACCTGACGGGCGCCCCTGAGGCCTGTCCCGGCGACTTGGTGGAGCTTTGGGGGCGGAATGTCAGCGTGGATGAAGTGGCACAACACGCCGGCACCATTGGCTACGAACTGCTGACGGGTATTACAGCCCGGGTGCCCAGGCTGTACGAGGATTCGGGCAACACCGCAGCAGGGTAGGTGATCAGGAAGCGGGTTCCGGCTCGTGGATGATTTCCTCGATGAAGTCGAGAATTGCGGCCAGGCTGCGGTCGTCCAGTTTTTTCAGGACTTTGTGGACGACCATCTTGCTGCCTTTGAGCATGCTGCTGATGCCCATTCTGGCCATGCCCATCAGCATGCTGCTGGCATTCAGCCGGCGCAGGGGTTCCAGGAAAAAGAAATCCAGACCGTTGTCGGTCATCTCGACAATCAGTTCGAACAGTTTGTCGATGGCTATCTTGTCCGCCTTTCCCCGCTCCCGAAGCTCGTTGACGGTATAAAGTGCGCGGGTGCGGAGCTCATCCGGGATGGGGGCAACGATATGGCTTTGTTGTTTCAGCATGTAGGGTCCTGTTGTTGTATGCTCGTCAGGTCTGCTCAGTACTCCGACACGTATTCTATGGGGTGTACTTCGCGTGCCATTGGCTCTAACGGTATCGGGTGCCCGTCATATCAGTGATATCCCGGGTACGCGTTCCAACAAGCTGTGGGAACGATTACAGTGTGGTGAAGACATACGTCAGTATACAGATGAAGTGGCAACGGTACTGTTACCCGTTGCGAAGATAGAAATCGGAGGCGGTGAGCGCTCGTGCACGTTCTTGTTGTTCATGATTATGGCCCGTTGGGGCGGGTATTGCTGGAGCGTTTGAGGAACACCTCGCTCCATGTCAGCCCGTTGCTGATCAGCGAGCTTGAAACTGCGGATCTTTCGGCGTTGGAAGGCTGGGTTCCCGACGATACCGACTTGATCGTGAATGCGCTTTGGCTTGCGGACCCTGAAAGTGCGGAAAAGAACCCCGAACTGGCCCACAAGGCGTCGTTTTCGTTGCCCGTGGCGCTGGCTGAGCATGCCTGTGAGCACAACATCGCGTTGTTGCAGCTGTCGTCTTCCTACGTGTTCGACGGCCGAAAGCAGAGTGCGTACATTGCCTCCAATCCCGGTCAGCCCTGTAACGAGCTGGGTAACTGGCAATGGGAATGCGAGCAGGCGCTGAGAACGTTGTTGCCGCGGCACATTATTTTGAGGACGGGCTGGAGCCTGGGGCGCTTTGTTCGCAAGGTGCAGTCCGTTGCCGCAGAGTCCGACACCATCAAACTACCCGGCAAATGCCGTGGCCAACCCGTGACCGTCAGTGATCTTGCCCGGGTAATTACCGCGATTGTCCAGCAGATCGACTGTGGTGCTGAGGTGTGGGGCACCTATCAGTACGCCGGTGCGGAAGATATCTCGCTCTATGAGTTGGGGCTTGCAATAACCGGTTTGAGGGGCATCCCCGATGGTATCCGGGTGGTGGATGAAACGCCCGCGTGGGCAACCCTGGAGCCCGCGAACGCCACCATGATCTGCACCAAGATCCGTAACACCTTCGGCGTAAAGCAGCTCCCGTGGCGCTCGGGATTGGCCGAGGAGCTGGAGCTGCTGTCCCTGAACGGCGGCAAGGAACTCACTGACGAACCCACGAGCTAGGGTCGTCAGGGAGTCAGACTTTCCCGAATACCAGCGAGGCGTTGGTTCCGCCGAACCCGAAGCTGTTGGACATCACTGTATTCAGTGGCGCCGTTTTGGAATCAGGCCCCACGACCGGCATGCCGGAAATGGTGTCATCCAGGTTTGTCAGGTTCTTGGTGCCCGCAATAAATCCGTTCTGCAGCATGATCAGCGAATAGATGGCTTCATGAACCCCGGATGCCCCCAAAGAGTGGCCGGACAAGGACTTGGTGGATGAAATTTGCGGTACGTTGTTACCGAAGACGTTCCGTACGGCCTTCATTTCCGCGACGTCTCCCACTGGTGTGCTGGTGCCATGCGCATTGATGTAATCCACCGGTGCCTCGACGGTGGCCAGCGCCTGTTGCATGCAACGCATGGCGCCCTCGCCAGAAGGGGCGACCATGTCATGTCCGTCGGATGTGGCGCCATAACCGGTCAGCTCTGCAATGATGGGCGCGCCGCGCTTGAGGGCATGCTCCAGCTCTTCCATCACCACCATTCCGCCACCGCCAGCAATGACGAACCCGTCACGGCCGGCGTCGAAGGGCCTGGATGCGGTTTCCGGAGCATCGTTGTACTTGGTGGAGAGCGCGCCCATGGCGTCGAAGAGCATGGTCAGGCTCCAGTCCTCTTCTTCGCCACCGCCGGCGAATACAATGTCCTGCTTGCCGGACTGGATCTGCTCCGCAGCGTGGCCAATACAATGGGCGCTGGTGGCGCAGGCGGACGACATTGAGTAGTTCACCCCGCGAATTTTGAAGGCGGTGGCCAGGCAGGCCGAAACGGTACTGGTCATGATCCTTGGCACCATGTAGGGCCCGATGCGTTTGACGCCCTTTTCACGCATGATGTCCACAGCCTCCACCTGACTGGCGCTGGACGCGCCGCCGGAGCCGGCAATCAGGCCGGTGCGGTCGTTGGAGACCAGGTCGTCCGTCAACCGTGCGGACGCAATGGCCTGTTCCATGGCGAGGTAGCTGTACATCGCCGACTGGCCCATGAAGCGTCGGGTTTTACGGTCAATGACCGAGGTATCCACATCAACGGAACCCGCCACCTGGCTGCGGAAGCCCATGTCACGATAGGTTTCATTGAACCGGATGCCGGATTTTCCGGCCTTGAGGCTTTCCAGCACTGCATCCGTGGAATTGCCGAGGCAGGAAACAATGCCCATACCGGTAACCACAACCCGTCTCATACTTTTCTCCTTAGCGGGGCCTGCACCGTGAACCGGGCCGATCCCCTCTGTCTCTGACTATAACCATCAGTCTAGGCGCTTTGGCGCCGTAGCGATATTTGACCTTGGTAAGGTGCCGGAAAAGGCAAAGCGGGTAGGCATAGCCGTTACGTACAAGGCGGCGATCATGGGCGTTGGTAAGATGGCGCTTATCAACAATAACCCGAGGGAGATTCACCGTGCGTTCACTGTCTCAATTTTTGCATGATTACGGCGACAGCCATCAGAACACCGTTAACCAGTGGGTCCATATTGCCTGCGTTCCGGCAATCCTGATATCAACGCTGGGATTGTTCTGGCTGATACCGGTGGGGGGCTGGCTGGGCCTTTCCGGCTCGGGGGCCTATTGGGTCAACGGTGCCACGATTCTCGCGGGGTTGTCGGGTGCTGTCTATCTGCGCCTGTCGCTTTGGGTATTCGCATTGATGGCCGGCTGGTTTGTGCTGTCTTTGTGGGCCATACAAAGTGTTCTGGCCAGTGGCCTGTCCCTGTTCTGGACCAGTCTTGTGGTCTGGATCGTTGCCTGGGCGGTCCAGGTGGTCGGCCATAAAATTGAAGGCAAGAAGCCGTCGTTCGTGGAAGACCTTGTGTTCCTGCTGATCGGGCCAATCTTCGTTAGCATCGAGTTTGCGGCAAAGCTGGGAATACCGGTGCCTCATGCCCAAAATGGCCATAGCGGTGAGCGTCAGCCTCAGAGTCACTGAATCAAGGCCGCTTGAGGTATGCTTGCAGGGAAATGCAGAGTTGAGTGTAGCGCCATGCAGGCACCATCCCTTAAAACGCCAACCGGCGATCAGGGCCACAAGGGCACCTTGTTTTTGTGGCAGGATCACTGGCAGATACTCGGGCAGTTGATGCCCAACCGCTCCCACCGACACATAAGCGCTTCCTTGCTGGTGGGGCTTGACCGCCCCTTTCGGCTGGCTGTGAACGGTGAGTGGCGGCAAACCCGCGCCGCCATCGTAGCCCCTGATGTTCCTCAGGCACTGGAGCCCGGGGAGGCCAGAATCTGGAGCGTCCAGCTCGATCCCGACAGCGTTTACTGGCGGTCCCTGAAATCCGTTGCCGCAGGCATGGCCTCCACGGATCTTTCATTGGCCGGTGTGGACCTGCCTGACCCCGGGGAGACAGACTGTGAGGCCATGGCTGGCGCGTTGGCAAGGGTGGTTTCTCAGAGTGGGCACGCGCCCGTTGCACTGGACGACCGTATAGCGGCCATTTGCGGGAAACTGAGGGCGGAGCTGCCGGAGCGCCTGGAGCTGAACTCTCTGGCTCAAAGTGTCGGGCTGTCCTCGTCACGACTGACTCATCTGTTTCGCCATGAAACAGGCGTGCCGCTGCGCCGTTTTCTCCTGCACCTGAAGATCAACCGGGCATTGGCGTTCTGGGAGCCGGGTATATCCGTCTCCCGGTTGGCGACTGAGGCCGGATTCTACGACCAGCCTCATCTGGTTCGCACGGCACGTGATATGTTTGACGCACTGCCGTCTGGCTACGTGGCGGCAGGATGGTTCAACGTCTGCCGTTGTGGTCTCGATGATCAGGCTTTGTCTGCTTTTTCGCGTTGACGTTCAGCCTCTTCCCGGGCTTCTTGCTCCACCATGGCAGGCGTCTCCAACGAAATTCGCCCGAGCTTTCCGGAGCGGAATTCGTTGAGCAGTATTTCCGACACCTTGTGCAGGTCCGGAACCCCGCCTCTCCCCAGGAATCGTCGTTTTTCCGCGATGCCGTCCATCAGGGCCAGCCCGTCCCGAGGCTTTTCTTCGAATCCGTAGCGCGCCATTGCCAGTTCGGGATACGCGTCCAGCAGATAATCCGCCTCGAATAACGCCACGTCCTCAAACTCAATCACCGCACTGCGAATGGCGCCACTAATGGCCAGACGGTATCCGCAGGCCTCCGGGGACAGCTTGGGCCAAAGAAACCCCGGTGTGTCATAGAGCAGGACGTTGTCGGGCAGCTTGATGGCCTGCTGCGCCCGGGTTACTGCTGGCTCATTCCCGGTCTTGGCCGCCGGCCGGCCCGCCATGGTGTTGATCAGAGTGGACTTGCCGACATTGGGGATGCCCAGGATCATTACCCGCAACGCCCGCTTCTGGCGATCATGATCCGGCGTCATTTCACCAGCCAGCCGCAGGATGTCGAGGGCTTCCGCGCGTTGGTTGTGGGTCATGGTGATGGCCCGCACGCCACGTTCCTTTTCGAGCCAGCTGAGCCATTGTTCGGTAATGGCCGGGTCAGCCAGATCCCGTTTGTTGAGCACTTTGATGACCGGCGTATCACCGCGCAGGGCAGGAACCAGCGGGTTTTCGCTGCTGAATGGCAGGCGCGCATCCACGACCTCGATAATGAGATCCATCTGGGGCATTACCTTTTTGATTTCCTTGCGGGCCTTGTGCATGTGCCCTGGAAACCAGTTAATGGCCATGGTTGATACTCCTGAAGTGGCTGAACGGCGCCATTATGGACGGTAATGACTAAATTTTCACATTTCTCTCAACCCGCCCATGGTGGGAGCTGAGGCATGTGAGGGTGTGAAGTATGTACAAAAAGAAGGGGGTTCGGGGTGAAATACCCGGTTGTTTTGATTTAGGGTGTAGGGCTCGAAAACCGAAAGCGACTTAAATAATCGATTAGTGGAGATTTCTATGAAGCTCGTGAAACTGTTCGGAATTGCCTTGATTGCTATCGGGCTGTCCTCTCCGGCGATGGCGCAGCAATCTGGCGGGCAGCCGGACCAGGTCGATCAGCTGGCTCAGATGGTTGGCTTGAGTGAAGACCAGCAGGAAGAAATTCGCGGCATCATCGAAGAGATGCAGGCTGAGATTCAGGAGCTTCAGGGCGAAGCCCAGCAACTGCAGCAGAAGATCCAGGCTCAGATCAAGCCGGATTACGACGAAGATGCAATTCGTGACAACGCCGAGAAGCTGGGTGATGTGACTGGCGAGATGACAGCCATGTCTACGCTGATGCAGGCCAAGGTGGACGCAGTGTTCACTCAGGAGCAGCGTGATGAGTTGAACAAGCGCATGCAGCAAATGCAGCAGCAGATGCAACAGCAGCGTCAGATGCAGCAGGGTATGCAGTAATCATCTGTTTTCCGGGTTAACGCCCGGAGCCCGAAAAAAATCGCCTTTGCCTCTGGCTTGGGCGGTTTTTTTCGTTTGTAGCCTGTGATTTCGTGCTTTGCCATTGCGCG
>NZ_ABCP01000036.1 GCF_000170835.1 Marinobacter algicola DG893 | reverse complement strand
TTTGCGCTACCCGCAACACCCACAGGCTAGATATCCGGATTAACCCCCCCAGACCCATAGCCAACAACTGATACGCATCAATTCTGATACGCCCCCACCTTGTAATTTCCCCTCACTCATCAAATATAGAGTTAATAATCGGGCGAAAAATGCCCAGCCATCTAAGCAGGTGTGAGGGAAAGCATGGACTTCAAAGACTATTACGCCGTGCTCGGTGTGAGCGAGTCCGCCTCCCCCGAGGAAATCAAGAAGGCCTACCGCAAACTGGCCCGGAAATACCATCCGGACGTCAGTAAGGAGGAGAATGCCTCTGACAAGTTCAAGGACATCGGCGAGGCCTACGAAGTACTGAAAGATCCTGAGAAGCGGGCCGAATACGACGAGCTGAAGAAGTACGGCGCCCGGAAAGATGGATCGTTCCAGCCGCCTCCCGGATGGCGGAGTGCGTCCGGCTTTGGGGGTGGTGGCTACACCGAAGCCGATGCGGCCCAGTTCAGCGACTTCTTTGAGGAAATCTTCGGGGGTGGCCGTCGCACGAGTGCTGGTTTTGGTGCAGGCTTTGGTGGCCAGCGCCACACCATGCGCATGCGGGGTGAAGACGTTCATGCCCGGATCGCGCTGTTCCTGGAGGAAGCCTTCCATGGCTGCGAAAAGCAGGTGTCGTTCAACGTTCAGGATACCGATGCCAATGGCCGCGTAGTGCCGCGCCAGAAAACCCTCAATGTGAAGATCCCCGCTGGCATGAAAGAAGGGCAGCACATCCGCCTGAAAGGCCAGGGCGCTCCCGGCATGGGCGGTGCGGAGAACGGTGATCTGTTTATCGAGGTGGAATACGCACCGCACCCTCACTTTACGGTCGAAGGGCGGGATATAATGGTGACGGTTCCCATCACACCCTGGGAGGCGGCTCTTGGCGCTTCGGTCACGGTTCCGACTGTGGGCTCGAAGGTGAACGTGAAGGTGCCTAAGGGCTCTTCCAGCGGTCGCAAGCTGCGGCTTAAAGGCAAGGGCCTGCCAGGTAAGCATCCTGGCGACCAGCTAGTGGTATTGCAGATCGTGATGCCTGAGCAGCACAGCGAAAAAGCCGAGGAACTATACAAGCAGTTGGCCGAGGCCGAAAAAGGGTTCAATCCACGCAGCAAGCTGCATGTGTAAGCGGGGGATGAAGGATGACTGACAAAGACCATATCCTAAGCGTCGAACTGGTGGAACCAACCGCTACATTCACCTTGCGGGAAATCTGCGAACGCGGGGAGTGCCATGCCGAGTTTGTTATTAAACTGGTGAGCTACGGTGTGATCGCCCCGGTAGAGGAATCCCCGGAAGCGCGCCAGTGGCAATTTGATCTGGAGGCCCTCGCCCGCTTGCGAAAGGCCCAGCGTTTGCAGCGTGATCTGAAGATGAATCTACCGGGGTTGGCCATGTCTCTTGAGCTTCTCGACGAGGTCCAGGAGATGCGACGTGAAGTCGATCGTCTTAATCGTCAACTGAGGCAATTTTTAGGCGAAGCATAGTCACAAGGTGTGCCAGCCGCCCCATCCGCCAAGCTTAAAACGCTACTCCTTGTCCAGCTTCTGCAACTCCGCATAAATCTTCTCCGCTTCCTCCATCAACGTGCCATGGGTACGTAAGTCACCATTGCGTTGGGCATGCAGCGCCTTCTGAAGCTTGGCTTCGTATTCCTTCTGCAGTTTCTTCTTTGGATCACCCTTCAGGAATCCCAGCATTTTTTCACCCGTTTTCATTCATGTGTCTGGGAGCTTACGCCAATTGGGCACGAAAGTTCACAAACGAGTCCCCGTGTTGCAAATGGGATTCGTCTGCCGGATTCCCAATTTCAAAGAATTTCACCGGGTCGTTACAAAATCTGTACACGAACACGCCACTCCGTGGTCCGGCTTTTGCTCTATAGTCAATCATAAGCTTGTCGGGGCAGGCCAAATCCTGCCGCCGGGATGTGTGAATCACACGTGTTGACGGAGCCCGTATGACCTCTCGTTTTCTGAAGGCGCTGGTAACCAGCCGCTTGCTGAGACCTGTTTTCCTGATTCTGATCGTTGCCGGCATCGTGCAGGTGGTCATGAGCCAGTGGCTGATCTCCAATCAGGTGGATAGCCTGGTGGGTACCGCCGGTTCCGCTCTTGAGGCCAGTAGCCGCGACGTCAGTGAGTCGTTTGGTGACACCCGTGAAGACGTCCGAAATCGCCTGCAGCTCATGCAACAGAGGACCACGGAGGAGTTGGCGGGTGAATTGACGCGCCAGCAGACGGCTCAGCAGGAGCGGGTGGCGAACAACGTTCGATCAGCGGTCATGTCGGAAGCTCAGGGGCTGGCGGAGGTGCTGGCCGCGGTTGCCGCGCCGCTGATCTGGGATCGAGACGTGCCGCGGTTGACGGATCTCATTGAGCTGGCGGATGCCCGGGAGTCGGTTCTTTTTGCGGTCTATTACGATCAGTACGGGGAAAGGCTGACCCGTTATGTTGATCGCACCGATGATCGCGTGCGCACCTTAATGGAGCAGGGGGAAGGCCGTGGAGCGGCAAATAAAGTCCTGGATGCGGCAAGCCGAGACCCTAACGTGGTCATTATCACCGCCGACATCAAACCCCAGGGCACGGCGATTGGTCAACTGAAAATGGGGCTCTCACTGGAAGGGATCAACCGTGACCTGGCGGCCCTGGAAGAGGAATTCAGTGAGACCATCGCCGGTAGTATCGAGGCCCTGCGCCAGACGCTGGAGGCTGAGACTGGCGAGGTTAACCAGCGCCTGCAGCAACAGCTTGCCATCATGGGTGAAGACACACAGGCGCGTATTGATAGCACCGTTGAAGCACTGGGCCGTGAGGCTGACAGTCTGTCCTCCAATCTGTCATTCCTGGTCATTGGCTCCGTTGTAGTCCTGATCATACTGGTTGCGGCCGTCCTTGGCGGCGGCCTGTTACCACGGGTGCTGCGGTTGAGCTCCGCGATCTGGGGGATTGCCGATGGCGAGGCGGATCTGACCCGCCGGGTGTCTCTCAAGGGCCGGGACGAACTGACGGAAATGGCTCGGGGCATGAATCAGTTCATCGCCCGCATCCAGGAGTTGGTGTCAGATGTGAAGTCTTCTGCCGAATCGGCCGCTGAGCGAGCCAGAGAACAGGGTCGGATCAGTCGTGATGCGGTCTCGGCTGTCAATCGCCAGCAGCAGGAAGTGGCCGATGTGTCGGACACCATGTCGGCAATGTCCGGCAGTATTACCGAGGTGGCTGACAGCGTTCAGGAAATAGCCGGTTCCGTCCAGAATGTGAACGCGGAGAGTGAGGCAACGGCATCGATATCCCGCGATGTGAGGGGGCGTCTGGATCAGGTTGTCGCTAACGTGGAGCAGGCTGTCGCGGCGGTCAATGAACTCAACAGCCAGAGTACGGAAATTGATTCCGTGCTGTCAGTGATCGGAGCCATTGCCGAGCAGACCAACCTGTTGGCGCTTAACGCTGCCATTGAAGCGGCGAGGGCGGGCGAATCCGGGCGAGGCTTTGCGGTCGTTGCCGACGAAGTGCGTGCCCTGGCCAGTCGTACCCAGGAATCCACCACGGAAATCCAGGGCATTATTGACCGACTTCAGCAGGGCAGCCGCCAGGCCGTGACCGTGATTGATCAAGTCTCGGGTCAGGTGGCGGAATCCTCCGCCGAATTCCGCCGCGCCGATGAGCACTTCGACCAGATCAACCAATTGCTGGGTAGTCTGCAGAAGCGGGCGCTTGAGATTTCGGCGATTGCGGAAGAACAGGGCAGGAATGCAGGTGAAGTCAGCGTCAATGTGACTGACATCGCCCGCCTGTCCGGTGAAACCGTTGGCGCCATCGAGCGCTCAGATCAGGCCAGCGGGCATATCGGGGAACTGCTGGAAACCCTGCAGGGCAAGGCATCCCAGTTCCGGGTGTAAGTACGCCCGGTTACTCTACTCACGGAGCCGTGCGCGGGCTTCCCGGTATTCTTTGCCAATTCGCCCGACCAGATCGCTGACCGAGACAACGTCGGTGATCTGGCTGACGCCCTGGCCGGCAGACCAGACGGTTTTCCAGGCTTTGGCTTCGTCGTCCACCGGTTTGAGCTTTTCGCCGTAGTCCAGTTCCCCGGCCTGGTTCAGCTTGTCCATGGGGTAGCCTGCCGCCTCCAGGCTTTGGCGCATGAAGTTTGCGGGAATCCCGGACACCGCCGGTGTGTGGATGATATCGCCGGATACCGCCTCGATAATCATGCTCTGATAGGCCGCTTCCGCCCGCGATTCGGTGGTGTTGATAAACCGCGTGCCCAGATAGCACAGATCCGCGCCCATTGCCTGGGCAGCCAGAATATCTTCGCCTTTGGAAAGCCCGCCGGCAAGCAGGATCACGCCGTCGAACACCTCGCGGATTTCGTGCACCAGCACGAATGGGTTAATGATGCCGGCGTGTCCGCCCGCACCGGCAGACACCGCGATAATGCCATCCACACCTGCTTCGGCTGCCTTGCGGGCGTGTTTCTGGTTGGTCACATCGTGGAACACCAGGCCACCGTAACTGTGCACCGCTTCGGTCACTTTGGTGGCGGCTCCCAGGGAAGTGATCACTATGGGCACCTGGTGTTTCACGCACAGGTCCAGATCGGCCTCCCAGCGCGGGTTCGTGCGATGTACGATGAGGTTCACGGCGTAAGGCGCGGCTGTCTGGTCCGGATGGGTTTCCCGGAAGTCTTTCAGACCTTCGTTCATCTGAATCACCCATTCCTCGAAGCCTTCGCTGGTGCGCTGGTTCAGGGCCGGGAAGCTACCAACAATGCCCTGCTTGCAGCAGGCCAATGCCATCTCCGGGCCGGAGATCAGGAACATGGGCGCCGCCACCAGCGGGAGGCTCAGCGATGTCTTCAGGGATTCAGGTAAGGCCATGAGAATTCCTTAATTTTTGTTGGAACTTATGTAATGTATAAAGATCTTAGCGTGCTCATTACCGCATGAAAATGTCCACGAATGAATAAACAATAAGGAGCTTTACCATGGGCGAGGCAAAAAGAAGAAAAGAGACCGGCGCACCGCCGCCCAACAGGAAGAAAGATCGTAAGTCGTTGTACATCGGCATCAGTGTCATCGTTCTTGTCTTTGTTGCGGTGGGCGTCTTCTTCCTGACGGCGAGCCCGGCCCCAACCTCGGATGAGTTGCCGGTTGCCGGCCCCAATGCCGACCCATTTCCTGCCCAACTGGACCGCTTCGGCGTCTCCGTTGGTGACGAAGACGCACCCGTGGTGGTGCGGGAGTTCGCAGACTACCAGTGCCCCGCCTGCGCGCGCTTTTCGGACGCCAGCCAGCAGTTGAAACAGGAGTATGTGGAGACCGGCAAGGTGCGGTTTGTGTACTTTGATCTGCCTCTCCAGCAACACGACAACGCCATGCCAGCAGCACAGGCCGCTCGCTGCGCCGGTGACCAGGATGGTTATTGGGCCATGCACGACAAGTTATTCGACATGCAGACCGAATGGAGCGGTTCCAGCAGCCCGGTTGATACCTTTAGCCGCTACGCTGACGATCTGGGGCTCGATGAGCGCCGTTTCAGCCGGTGTATGACCACAGATCTTCACGTCGAAGAAATCGAGCAGAGCCGTCGAGTGGCGATGCAGCTCCGCGTTACCAGTACCCCAACCGTGTTGGTGGACAACATCCGCCTGACACGCCCCGGATGGGGGCAGTTGTCGGCGGTGGTTGAGCGGGAGCTGGCCGGATCCCAGCAATAATGCGGAGACAGCTTCTCCCTGGAAAACTCCCGCGCTGCGGGAGTTTTTTTGGTTGGGGCCGGGGAATTTCCTACAAAATGAATTATCATTCACGTGCCCTCAAAATAGACGGATAATCACAAGAAGTTGAGGCTCTGGGGCAGGCCTGCATCAAGGAGCAAGTAATGATGAATAAGATTGTTTTGGGTTCGGCCTTTGCCGTAATGGCTTCTTTTGCCTCGGGTGTGGCTGCACAGGATTCCCTGGAAGGTGGCTACGTGGGCCTCAACTACGCCTTCGTGACCTACGAAGAAGATGGCATTTCCGAAGATTTTGACCTGGGCGCCCTCGTCGGCAAGGCCGGCGCGCAAATCAACCCGTACCTGGCAGCCGAATTCCGTGCCGGTTTCGGCGCCAAGGACGATTCGACCAGTTTTAACGGTGTATCCGTGGATCTTGAACTGGATTACCTGGTGGGTGGCTACATGGTTCTGGGCCTTCCCAATGAAAGCCCCGTATACCCCTACGCTATCGTTGGTGTCACCAAAGGTGAGCTGACGGCCTCCGCGAGCGGGTTTGGCAACTCTTTCAGTGACTCGGAGTCTGAGTCCGATATCTCCTACGGCGTGGGTGCCAACCTGAACATCAACAAGGATTTTCAGGTCAACGGCGAGTACATGCAGTACATCGATAAGGATGGCGCGGAAATTTCGGGCGTCTCCGTAGGTTTTGCTGTTCTGTTCTGAGCACCGCCTGATCACCCGGCGCCGATCACTGCGGCGCCGGGCATTGTTAATGACTTCCCCGTAACCCTCCGTAATACTTTCCTTTGCCCGCATTCGTTAGAATGGCGGCTTCGCGCCCTTTGGTGGTCATCAGCCATGCTCCGGATTTACGATCCGGCCCGCAGGAGAAACCAGACTCATGAGCCAGGATGTTGTTGTCTGCGCGCTTTACAAGTTCGCAGTTCTGAATGATTACAAAGCCCTTCGTCAGCCATTGCTGGACCTGATGTTGGCGAAAGAAGTACACGGCACATTGTTGCTGGCCCGCGAGGGTATTAACGGCACCATAGCCGGCAGTCGTGAAGGTGTGGATGCCATTCGCGACTGGTTGGAGGCTGATCAGCGGTTCGAAGGCATCGATTACAAAGAATCGTTCGTAGACATTCAGCCCTTCAAGCGAACCAAGGTGAAGCTCAAGAAAGAGATCGTCACCATGGGTGTGGAGGGCATTGACCCGAAACGGATCGTCGGCACCTATGTGGACCCGAAAGAATGGAATGATCTCATCTCCGATCCGGACGTACTGGTGGTAGATACTCGCAACCAGTACGAGGTGGAGATTGGGACTTTCCAAAATGCCAGGAACCCGGCCACGGATACGTTCCGTGAGTTTCCGGAATATGTGAAAGAGAACCTGGACCCTTCAAAGCACAAGAAGGTGGCCATGTTCTGCACCGGCGGTATTCGTTGTGAAAAGTCCACGGCGTTTTTGAAGGAGCAGGGCTTCGATGAGGTGTATCACCTGAAGGGCGGCATTCTCAGGTATCTCGAAGAAGTCCCGGAATCACAGAGCCTCTGGCGCGGGGAGTGTTTTGTATTTGATGATCGGGTCACGGTGAACCACAAGCTGGAGCGGGGCGAATTCGATCAGTGCCACGCCTGCCGCCGGCCGATCACCGAGGAAGACAAACAGCGCCCGGAGTACGAGCAGGGCGTGAGTTGCCACCGTTGCATCGATTCGTTGACGGAGGCGCAGAAAGCCCGTTTTGCCGAGCGTGAGCGGCAGATGCGACTGGCGGAACAACGGGGTGAAACCCATGTGGGCGGTGAGGCGGCGCGTCTCATTGCGGAGCGTAAGGCCCGTAAAAAGGCAGAACGTGAGGAGCAGGCCCGCAAAAGTGCCATGGGGGAGCGCCGCGCGAAATCCTGACAGGAAACAAGGAGATTCCATGCAGTTCAGAGCAACCCTGGCGGTCGTCACACTGGCGGCATCGCCTATGGTCTTCGGCCAAGAGTTTGATGACTGGGAAGGCGAAGGGGAAGTCGGTGTGCTGATTACCTCCGGCAACACGGAGGAAACCAATGTCAACGGCCGTCTCGGGCTGAAACACGAGGTGGCCGAGTGGCGGAATACCGGTGATTTCCGTTCAACCTATTCCGAAACGGATGACACCACAACGGCCGAAAAATACAGTGCTGAAGTACAGTCTGATTACAAGTTTGAGGGCAGCCAGTACCTGTTCGTACGCGGAGCGTATGAAGACGACCGTTTTTCCGGATACGACTTTCAGTCTTCGCTGACCACCGGTTACGGTAACCGCGTTTGGCAGCGTGGCAAGCGCTCTTTCCTGGACCTCTCCGTCGGTGGCGGTTACCGGTTTAACAGGCTGGAGGAACCGGAACCAGACGGTAATCAGGAGGAAGAAGAAGCCATCGCCCGGCTGGCAGGCAAGTTCGATTACGCTTTGTCGGATACGGCACTGTTTCGTCAGAAGCTGAGTACCGAAATCGGCCTGTCGGAGAACAACACCATTAGCGAGTCTGAAACCTCCATACAGGCAACCGTTGTGGGTAACCTCTCCATGAAGGCTGCGTATCTGGTTCAGCATGTGTCAGACGAGCCGGAAGGCGCCGATGACACCGACACCCAGGTTTCACTGTCACTGCTCTACGGATTTTGACCAGGCGTTATACCCGATTCCTGAGGCCCAGCTCATCCGGGTAGGGGGTCAGGTATTTCTGGCTGCTGAGATAGTCCACCGGCTCCCGCCGCTGGGCCATCCGCAGCAGGGTCATGGGCACCACCAGGGGTACCTCGCCCCGGTGGTAAGCGTCTATCTGCTCCATCAGTACCTGTCGGTCTTCGTCTGCCATGGAATCCCGCAGATAGCCCATCAGGTGCTGCATGGCATTAACATGGGAGCCCCGGCTGACCCGTTGGGTCATTGCTTCCATGAACGACGCGATGTATCGGTCAGCAATGTCTTGCAACGGTTCTGATTTCAGGTCGCCGAGCATCGGCCCCAACTGCCGATAGATTTTCTCGGAATGAGCCAGTAGCTGGAACTTGTGGCGGGTGTGGAACTCGATCAGTGCACGGGCGGTGAGGTTGTCGCCAGCCACGTTCTGCATCCAGTCATCGTAGGCAAATACCCGCTCTATAAAGTTTTCCCGCAGCATGTCGTCATTCAGGCGGCCCTCTTCTTCCACCGGCATTAGCGGGTAGCGACGAATCAGTGCCTCGGCAAACAGTCCCCGGCCATCGCGGCGCGTAACGTTGCCATCTTTATTATGCACCTTGATGCGCTCCATACCGCAGCTCGGTGATTTGGCCATCAGGATGTAGCCCCGCAGATCCCCGAGGGTCGGTAGAACCTGGTCGATAAATCCCTGCATGGCATCTGTATGGTCCGCCGTGCCTTTGGTTTCGATCAGCTTCAGCCCGTCGTGGTATTCCCGCAGGTGAATGGCGGGCCGGGGTACACCAAGGCCTGCTTCCAGCTCGGGGCAGATGGAACGAAACTCGAAATGGCGGGAAAGCACCTGGGTGCAGAAGCGGGAATGCTTGTGGCCGCCGTCGTGGCGGACTTCCTTGCCCAGCAGGCAGGTGCTGATGCCAACGGGAATGCCTGTCACTGTCAGTCTCCGAATCGAAAAAGGTCCTTCAAAGTACGCTTTTCCAGTCTAAACCGATCATCTCCGATGTTAAAAGCGGCGCGATGGGTCGCTCAGCGGGACGCGGATCGAGCCAGTGTCAGGGCGTAGATTTCCCGCATATCCCGGGCGAACTGCTCGACGGAATAGTCCGCCGCGAATGCCAGTGCGTGGTCGGCCAGTTCCTGGCGCAGAGCGTCGTCCTCCAGCAACTGCTGCACGTGGTCGCACCACTGGTCCTGTTTCTCCGGCGTCTTGAAGCCGTTATAGCCGTGACGAACCACATCCTCTATGCCACTGGAACGCACCGCCACCACCGGCAACCCGGCAGCCATGGCTTCCAGGATCACCATGCCCTGGGTTTCCGATTTAGAGGCGAACAGGAAGGCATCGCCCAGGTGATACCAGGTGGCCATTTCGTCCGGCGGAATGGAGCCGACGAGCGTAAAGCAATCCTGAAGCCCCAGTTCATCAATGCGCTGCTGCAGCCGTTCATGCTGGTGCCCTTCGCCAATCATCAGGAACCGGAAAGGGCGGTCGGTGCGACGGCGAAGCGCTTCAATGGCATCGATCATGAAATCGATGTTCTTCTCATTGGACAGTCGCGAGACGCTGACAAAGACGGTTTCATCGCCGATGCCCAGGGAGCCCCGCAACTTGCGAACGTCGCTGTCGTCCACTTCCTGGAACCTCTGGTACTCAATGCCTGTTGGCTGCACGAACGTGGGGCTTTTCACGCCGATCATCCGCAGGTATTCCTCGGTAGAGTATGTGGGCACGATCACGCCGTCGCATTTGTTCGCGAAGCGCTTGATCAGCTCGTGGGAGATCAGGTTGCGGAACAGATTGCCTGGCAGCGGCACGAAGTGGGCGTAGTGCTCAAGGCGGGTATGGTAGGTGTATACCGCCGGCACCTTCAGGCGTCGTGCCACAAACAGCCCCAGCGATCCCAGCCAGATGGGGTGGTGAAGGTGGATGATGTCGGGTTTGAACGCTCTCACCTGTTTCCGGATTCTCGCCAGGAAGATATTGGCAAGGCGAAACTCCCGCTTCTCCCCCATGGCTAGCAGAGACGGCACCCGCACCACGTTGGTCTCCTCCTGTGGCTGGTCCCGATAGCGGGGGCTCACGATCAGGATGATATCGCCCAGGGCCTCCAGGCCTTTGCGCAGGCGTGCGATGGAAATGGGCACGCCGCCAATGAACGGCAGGTAGTTGTTGGTGAACATGGCGACCCGCAAGGGTTTTGACAGCCAGGGCTGGGGGTCCAGGTCATAATCCGGGTAGTAGTCCTTCGCCACGAAAATGGCGGTGTACAGCTTGGTGCTGATCAGCACGAACACTGCCACCAGCAGAATGAAGTTGATGTAGCCCACATAGAACAGCGAGTAGATAAAGAACCACAGGGATTCCAGGGTGCTCAGCACGGGATGTTGCCTGGCCTGAAGCCGCACCAGGGAATGGCTGATCTGACCATCGTCACTCACATCCACCCGAACGTAGTGGTAGAAGCTGGTGTCGTTGTTGAGAACCAGTCCGCCGGCGCCACCGGTGGTGATGAAGCGTGTATCACCCTCGACCTGATCGGCATACAGCGACAGGTTTGCTGAGAACACCATATCCACATCATGGCGGTCGATGGCGTCCATCAGGGCGCTTCGAAATTCCGGGGGTTGCAGGAAGTCATCATCCTGCTCGAAAGGGGCTTCCTGATCCGGGTGGAGCAGGGGGTGACCGATGAAGAGAAAGCGCAGCCGGTTGGGCTCCTGGCTTAGCAGGTCATTCAGCCAGCGGATCTGCCATTGCCAGGGCGTCTTGCCGGTGCTGTCGAGGAAAATCAGCCGGGCGCCGCCGGCCTTGATGCTGAAGAAGTGAGGGCCGAAGTGGTCGTAAAACCGGTAACTGCCAAAGTTCTCGTACTCGTTTTCACCGAAGGTCAGCAGGTAGGGAATGTCCAGGTGGGTCAGCGAGCCCTGGATAGCCCGGTACTTGTCTTCCCCGCCGCCACTCACCGCGTTACCGGCGGACACCATAAAATACACGCCGGACTGGTTGAGCGCCGGTATCATGCGTTCCTCGAAAACACCCACGGAATTGTTGATATTGCCCACAACCGCAAAACTGAAACCGCCGTCATCAGAGAGCATGTCATTGATACGGGCAACCTGTTCCGTATGCAGGGCCTCGAAATCCGGCTCAAACAGGTTCAGGTAGGCCTTGTACCCGATCAGCAACACAACAATCGTCAGGCTGATGTAGAACAGCACTTTTAACGGGTGACGTCGTGTCATTGGGATACCTTCCTGTTTCTCACCAGTTCCCGCTGCATTATCACCAGGCCTGCCAACATGCCGAGATAGATGGTGATGAATCGCCAGCTAATGGTCACCAGTACCAGGTGGTTGGCGGTGAGAATGTCCCGGAAGAAGCTGCCGAACACCCCTTCCGAAATGCCAGATGCACCGGGTGTGGGTGAAAAGTACATCACAAAGGTGGTGACCACCAGCAAGCCGGTGCTCACCAGATAGTCTACCTCGTAATCCAGTGCCGAGATCAGCAGCGCCGGAAAACTGAACAGACTGAGTAGGAACACGAAGGTAAATAGCACCGATAGCGCGACGAACCGCTTCGGGCCGTTAAGGTAATCTCCGAAGCTGTGGGAAAAGCGCAGCATCTCCCGCTTGGCCTTGAACTGCCAGCGCTGATGACGGCGTTCACCAATCAGGTGAAACCGGTGCAGCGTGCTTAAAAGCCGGCCCAACGGCGCAATCAGCCATCGGGTACGGAACAGCACCACCATGAAAAAACCGAGATACAGGGCAATCAACACGGCGAGCACCGGCCCCAGTTCGCCGACCAGGGGCTGGTTATCCAGGGCATCCAGCGTCAGCAGGAATATGGGAGTCAGAGAAAAGATAAAGATCACCGCAATCACGGTGCGAATGGTGGTGGCGGCGGTGGCGCGGCCCACGGGGACCCCGTGCCGCTGGAGGTACCAGATCTGCGCGAAGCCGCCCCCGGTGGCCATGGGCGTCACGTTGGAGAAGAACAGGTTAATGAACACCAGGCGGAAAATCGCCGGGAAGGGCAAACGGTGCCCCAGTGCCCGAAGGGTGAAGTGAAGCCGCAGTCCGTCGGCCGCAAAGTAAACAACCAGCAAGGCAAAGATGGAAACAAGCGCCTGGGGTGAGACCAGTCGTTGATCGAAGGTGACGCTGCGACCGGCAAACTGGTCGTACACTGCGTAAAGTCCGGCGGCGGTCATGGCGATAAATATCAGGCTGAAAACAGTAAGCCTGCGCCAGGACGCGCGCTGCTGATAATCTTGATCCGGGATATTGGTCATGGACTGCCCGCCGTTAAGAGACGGGCAGTTTACTGTTGGTGGCGGGGGGCTTGTCCAGTGTCCTGCTAGTGGCCATACACCATCATAGTGGTGTTTTTAATGGCAAAATCCGTGAACTGCACCGAACCGATGCTGGTGCCACCGACTTTGAACACCGGCATATCGATGTCTGCCCGGAAGTCCACCTCATGGATGGAAAGGCCTTCCTTGCCAGACGCGGCACTGGTGCCCCGGGAAAGCTTTGCAGTGGCGCTCGCCATCCCGAAGTGGCCAAGGGTGTCATCGCCCCGGCGGTTGTGGATCTGCAGTCCTTCAATACCGACGGCGGCAAAGTTGAACAGCAGGATCACGTCGGCAGCGTCCCAGTCCAGGCTACCGTCGGTAATCTCGAAATGGGTATCCAGTTGCAGTTCCGAGCCCGACACCACGTTGCCATTGGCCAGCGTCCGGGTGTTGTTACCCTGGTTGCGAATTACCAGATCAGTTGGGCCGATATAACCCTGTAGCATGACGTTGGAGAACAGGCTGGCTGTACCACCGGAGCCCGTCGCTTCAATACTGTCTACGGCCAGTTCGAAATCCACGGCCTGCAGGTAATCGTCGAGACTGGCGGGGTTGCCGTAATCTGTGGCCCCCAGGTGAATCACCAGGTCACCGCTGTCGAACTGTTTACCGTAACCCCCACCCACGGCGTAACGGGCAAGGGCATCGGCCACGTCCGGATTGGAAACATCCAGAAGGCCAGCGTTGGCGCGGCGAGCGATCTCGGAGAAGCCGTATTCAAGCACCTCATCCTGGCCGGCAATGTCCAGCGTCAGCTTGAGGTTGTCCAGCACTGTATCGTTGTGCCCTGAAAGACGAATACCGTTGACGTTCAGTGAGCCTTCATCGGTCCAGCTCAGGCGGTCCATCTCAATCTTCGTTTCCATTTCGATGGTGACACCGGTCTGGCCGGTAACGTTGCCCAGACTGCTGTCATCCAGTGGACGGAAGTCAGCCATTACCGGTAACGACAGGCTGGCGGTCAGGCTCAGGGTAAAAAACCTGCACAGGGCAGGCTTGAATCTCTCCAGGCGCTTGCAGGCGTTTCGACGTGTCATGGTGGCCCCGATCGTTGTTGTTATGCCGGCTTCAGGCCGGTCTCAGTCGTTGTGTAGCCGCAGGGGACAGCCTAACCAGCGCAGCGGACTTATGAATTTGTTACAGACTGTTACGATAGGCGGGATAGGGAAGGGTGTCTGTGAGTTGAGTCACAGACCCGGTCAGGCCGAAGAGGCCAGCGCCTGCTGGATAAGCGCTTTTTGATGGGCGCCGAAATCCGCCACCAGTGCTTCGGATTCACCGGCATCCCGCGCCAGGATGGCCTTCTTCAGGTTGGTAAAGAAATGTCCGGTGCGATCGAGATCCTGCCGGTACCGATCCGCGCTTAAATAGTAGGCCCGGCTGACGGCCGGTTTGAAGTTGGTCAGCGCCTCGGTGAGGTAGGGGTTACCCACCACCTGGCAGCAAACATCCATCACTTCAAAGCTCGCTTCCACAATGGCCGTGATATTGGCGTCCTTGCGCTGCATCTGTTCAGTGACGTGACCAACTGCCGATAATAAGGCTGTTTTGTCCTCTTCCCGCCAACGCTCACACAGGCGCTGGGCCAGCATGATCAGCAGATGCATATAAACGTCGTAGAGCTCTGAGGCATGCGCCGCATCAAGTTTGGTGGCCGACGCGCCCCTACGAGGGGTAATTTCAATCAGGTGCCAGCGTTCCAGGGTGTAAAGGGCTTCCTTCACTGACGCGCGGCTCACCTTGAGCTCTGTTGCGGTGGTCGCCTCCTGTAATCGCTCCCCGGGCTTTATCTGCCCTGTCATGATGCGTTCGGCAAGGTAATTGGCAATCTGTTTGGCTAGCGTGTTGGGGATCTGGAAATCCATATATAGAGGGCCTTTGTATCTCTCAGGCGTATAACGTGGCTTCTATATTAATGGTGTGACGGATGACTTAATACAGCGTATCGAGAGTATTTGTCAGGGAATGTGGAGACAGGCTCTGCACCGCGCATCATAGAACCGGGTTAAACCGCGCAGGCTTACGTTGATGCAACTTCTGATTTGGTAGAAATGATATTTACTGCTAGCTTGATTCTAGTGAATCGTTTTTAATCTTTAAACGTTAATTGGTCTGTTTCATGACGCTTGTCATGCAAATCAATGAAGCGTTATGGATCAGTAAGCTGACGTTTGTGCTTCTGAGGGAAGCTGGGCAGCAAGGAGGCACGGATGAGCCCCATGAGATTTATGCCTGTTTCTAGAGTGATCGCGAGCCTTTTTGCGATTCTCTCGTTTTCAGCAAGTTCCACGGAGTTACCTTTCCCCGACGAAAACGTCCAACCTACCGAGCTGGGCGAAAAGTCGATACGCATAGGGCGTGATTACAGCATCCTGAATCTCGGGAATATCTCCTCTGGGATGTCTGGCAGTCAAGTAGAGGCGGTGTTAGGGCCGCCCTCCGACCGTACCTCTCACGGCGATCTTTCCCACTGGCACTATAACGTCAACTTCCCCATCGCGGGCGGCGCCAGTCAGTTGGTCTGTCAATACAAAATTGTTTTCACGCCTGGAGGCGAGGTCTCGTCGACCCACTGGCGCAGACACACTTGTGAGAACTTGGCTCAGACATTGATCGCCACGCCACCTGCGGAGGTGACGCCGCAATGATAGCAGAGGGCTGCGGCGAGTCGACGGCGGATCTTCTTAAGCAGTGTAAGAGTTAGAAAGTGCGGCCAAGGCTTTAACAGAGCGCTTAACGAGTTTGTTATTGGGGGTGAGCATGAGTGACCTGACAACGGTGATGGTGACCAGCAAGGAAACTGGTCAGAGCTCAGAAGTAGAGCTCAACGCCTTGGACAACCCGACTAACAGTGTCATAACGCTTTCGGTTGGCCCCGAGGAAATTGCCTCCATTGACGCCCGTGCAGATGACTTGCTGGTCACCCTCACGTCGGGAGAGTCGATCGTCGTCGAGGGGTTTTTCGCTCCTGGTGACGACCAGAGAAACGAACTGGTTCTCAAAGACTCCAGCGATATTTTTTGGTGGGGGCAGTACGATTCGCCCTGGTCTGAGTTTTCCTTTGCTGAGATAAACGTTGGTGAAATTGCGATTGCGAGTGCCGGTGATGGATCCGGTTGGTGGCTGCTGGCCGGGATTGGCGGGGCTGCCGCGGTAGCCGGCGCAGTAGCTGCTGGGTCCTCTGGTGGATCTTCATCTGGCGACCCCATAGACGATGGCGTTCCTGACGTATCCCGGGCCAGCGTTAGCGATACTGGTGACCAGGTTAGCGGCATTGCTGAACCGGGTAGCACCGTGGTCGTCGCCTATGCCATCAGCGGTATCGAGCTGGGCAGGGCTGCCGTCGGTAGCGATGGTCGATACAGTGTCACCTTGAAAGAGCCGCTAACCAACGGCGAAGTGATGGTTGTTACTGCCATCGATCGGGCCGGCAACGTGTATGCCCAAACCACAGTTACCGCGCCTGACATGACCGTTCCGGATAGCCCGAGCGTCAGTTTTAATGACGCCGGTGACGAAATTAGTGGTACCGCCGAACCCGGCAGCGTCGTCACTGTCAGTGATGGTAATGGTAGTGAACTTGGCAGTGCCACTGTTGGCGATGACGGTCAATACAGTATCAGCCTGGATGAACCGTTGACCAAAGGCGAAAGTGTTGAGGTCACCGTTACTGATCGGGCGGGCAACGTGTCTGCGCCGGCCAGTGCAAATGCTCCGCATATTCCGACGATTGATACAGCCACTGACAATGCCGGTGTTGTGACGGGTGATCTACCGAGCGGATCGAGCACCGATGAGACCACTCCGGTCTTAAGTGGTACTGCCGAAGCGGGCAGTACGGTGACAGTGTTCCTGGATGGTAACGCGATCGGTACGACGGTAGCGGATACCGGGGGCAACTGGAGTTTTGAAACGCCGGCCCTGGGCGAAGGTGGCCACAGCTTCACAGCCACAGCGACGGATGGGGCTGGGAACGAATCACCCGTCAGTACGACGTTCGACCTGACCGTGGACACGGTTGCCCCGGATGCGCCGACGCTGGCGCTTGCAAACGACACCGGCGCAGACGGCGATGGCGTGACCATCGACGGCATGGTCACGGTCGGTGGCCTCGAGCCGGGCGCCACCTGGTCGTATTCCACCGACGGCGGTGCGACCTGGAACGAGGGTACCGGCACTGGCTTCGAGCTTGCGGCGGGCCAGTACGCCGAAGGCGATGTGTTGGCGCGCCAGACGGATGAATCGGGTAACACCAGCGATAACGGCAGCCTGATCGGGGTGACCGTGGACAACACCAGCCCTGGAGGTGCGGACGGCACGGATGCGCCCACGCTGCTGATCCCCGAAGCGGACAACGGCTTCATCGGCAACGATGAGCTGGGTGATGGCATCCAGGCGGTGGTCAGCCTGACGGTCGGCACCGAGGAAGGGGACACCGTCAGGGTTACCCTGACCGATGGCAACGGGGTTGATCACACGTTCGAGCACCTGGTGACCGGGGCAGACCTGATCGCCGGCGACGTGGCTCTGGATCTGACAGGCCCGTTTGCCGAAGGGCTGTCGAACGCCGTGGCGGTGATTACCGACGAAGCGGGCAACGCCTCGCTGGCCTCCAACGAGGTCACCTTCACGCTGGATACAACGGTTCCGGAGGCGGGCGCTAACAGCATCGCCTTCGAGGATGGTGGTGATGGCCTGTTGGGAACCGCCGACGCGAGCGCCGTCAGCCTGAACGGCCAGGTGGAAGCGGGCGCGACCGTTGACAGTATCGAGATCACCGACGGTGTATCCGCCATTGTCACGGTTGCTGCCAGCGCGATCAGCGTCGATGGCAGCGGCAACGTCAGCGTGACCGGCCAGGATCTGAGCGGACTGGCTGATGGTGAACTCACCGTGACCATGACGGTGACGGACGAGGCTGGCAACAGTGGCTCGGTAGTGAGTACCACCACGCTGGATCAGACGGCTCCGTCCGTGGGCGTGAACCCCCGGACCACCAACGACACCACACCGGCGCTGACCGGCACGGTGGACGACGCAAGTGCCGACGTCACCGTGACCGTGAACGGTAACGACTACAGCGCCACCAATAATGGCGATGGCACCTGGACCCTGGCCGACGACACCGTGCCGGCGCTGGGTGCCGGGGATTACACCGTCACGGCAACCGCCGTTGACCCGGCGGGTAACGAAGGGTCAAACACCGGCACCCTCACCGTGGATACCTCCGTGCCGGCGGTGACCTTCGACCGGTTGTCCACGAACGACACGACACCGGCATTGAGCGGAACGGTGGACAATGCGACCGCCGACATCACCGTGACGGTGGACGGTAATGACTACAGCGCCACCAATAATGGCGATGGCACCTGGACCCTGGCGGATGACCAGTTGCTGTCCCTGGCCGAGGGTGATTACACCGTTGAGGTAACCGCCACGGGTGCGTCGGGCAACGTCGGAAGCGTCAGCGGCACGCTGACGATTGATACCACGGCGCCGTCGGTGACCGTTGATCCGGCCGGGAATGGTGACCTGACCGGCACGGCGGAGCCGGGCAGCACGGTGAACATCGACACGGATGGAGACGGTGCGGCGGATTATACCCTCGAAGCCGATGTGGATG
This sequence comes from Marinobacter algicola DG893, assembly GCF_000170835.1. Classification (GTDB taxonomy): domain Bacteria; phylum Pseudomonadota; class Gammaproteobacteria; order Pseudomonadales; family Oleiphilaceae; genus Marinobacter; species Marinobacter algicola. The sequence continues at coordinate 15,763 of NZ_ABCP01000036.1, read as the reverse complement.
GCCTCTGGTCGGTGACGCCGGATACGCCCTTGGCCGATGGTACCGACGTCAGCGTGACAGCCACCGACGAGGCCGGTAACACCAGTGACCCGGTCACGATCACCGTGGACACCGTAGCTCCGGATGCCCCGACGTTGGACCTTGCAAACGACACCGGCGCAGACGGCGATGGCGTGACCATCGACGGCACCGTCACGGTTGGTGGCCTGGAACCGGGCGCCACCTGGTCGTATTCCACCGACGGCGGTGCGACCTGGAACGAGGGTACCGGGAACGGCTTCGAGCTTGCGGCGGGCCAGTACGCCGAAGGCGATGTGTTGGCGCGCCAGACGGATGAATCGGGTAACACCAGCGATAACGGCAGCCTGATCGGGGTGACCGTGGACAACACCAGCCCTGGAGGTGCGGACGGCACGGATGCGCCCACGCTGCTGATCCCCGAAGCGGACAACGGCTTCATCGGCAACGATGAGCTGGGTGATGGCATCCAGGCGGTGGTCAGCCTGACGGTCGGCACCGAGGAAGGGGACACCGTCAGGGTTACCCTGACCGATGGCAACGGGGTTGATCACACGTTCGAGCACCTGGTGACCGGGGCAGACCTGATCGCCGGCGACGTGGCTCTGGATCTGACAGGCCCGTTTGCCGAAGGGCTGTCGAACGCCGTGGCGGTGATTACCGACGAAGCGGGCAACGCCTCGCTGGCCTCCAACGAGGTCACCTTCACGCTGGATACAACGGTTCCGGAGGCGGGCGCTAACAGCATCGCCTTCGAGGATGGTGGTGATGGCCTGTTGGGAACCGCCGACGCGAGCGCCGTCAGCCTGAACGGCCAGGTGGAAGCGGGCGCGACCGTTGACAGTATCGAGATCACCGACGGTGTATCCGCCATTGTCACGGTTGCTGCCAGCGCGATCAGCGTCGATGGCAGCGGCAACGTCAGCGTGACCGGCCAGGATCTGAGCGGACTGGCTGATGGTGAACTCACCGTGACCATGACGGTGACGGACGAGGCTGGCAACAGTGGCTCGGTAGTGAGTACCACCACGCTGGATCAGACGGCTCCGTCCGTGGGCGTGAACCCCCGGACCACCAACGACACCACACCGGCGCTGACCGGCACGGTGGACGACGCAAGTGCCGACGTCACCGTGACCGTGAACGGTAACGACTACAGCGCCACCAATAATGGCGATGGCACCTGGACCCTGGCCGACGACACCGTGCCGGCGCTGGGTGCCGGGGATTACACCGTCACGGCAACCGCCGTTGACCCGGCGGGTAACGAAGGGTCAAACACCGGCACCCTCACCGTGGATACCTCCGTGCCGGCGGTGACCTTCGACCGGTTGTCCACGAACGACACGACACCGGCATTGAGCGGAACGGTGGACAATGCGACCGCCGACATCACCGTGACGGTGGACGGTAATGACTACAGCGCCACCAATAATGGCGATGGCACCTGGACCCTGGCGGATGACCAGTTGCTGTCCCTGGCCGAGGGTGATTACACCGTTGAGGTAACCGCCACGGGTGCGTCGGGCAACGTCGGAAGCGTCAGCGGCACGCTGACGATTGATACCACGGCGCCGTCGGTGACCGTTGATCCGGCCGGGAATGGTGACCTGACCGGCACGGCGGAGCCGGGCAGCACGGTGAACATCGACACGGATGGAGACGGTACGGCGGATTATACCCTCGAAGCCGATGTGGATGGCCTCTGGTCGGTGACGCCGGATACGCCCTTGGCCGATGGCACCGACGTCAGCGTGACGGCCACGGATGAAGCTGGAAATACCAGTGACCCGGTCACGATCACCGTGGACACCGTAGCTCCGGATGCCCCGACGTTGGACCTTGCAAACGACACCGGCGCAGACGGCGATGGCGTGACCATCGACGGCACCGTCACGGTTGGTGGCCTGGAACCGGGCGCCACCTGGTCGTACTCCACCGACGGCGGTGCGACCTGGAACGAGGGTACCGGGAACGGCTTCGAGCTTGCGGCGGGTGAGTACGCCGAAGGGGAGGTACTGGCACGCCAGACGGATGAATCGGGTAACACCAGCGATAACGGCAGCCTGATCGGGGTGACCGTGGACAACACCAGCCCTGGAGGTGCGGACGGCACGGATGCGCCCACACTGCTGATCCCCGAAGCGGACAATGGCTTCATCGGCAACGATGAGCTGGGTGACGGCATCCAGGCGGTGGTCAGCCTGACGGTCGGCACCGAGGAAGGGGACACCGTCAGGGTTACCCTGACCGATGGCAACGGGGTTGATCACACGTTCGAGCACCTGGTGACCGGGGCAGACCTGATCGCCGGCGACGTGGCTCTGGATCTGACAGGCCCGTTTGCCGAAGGGCTGTCGAACGCCGTGGCGGAGATCACCGACGAGGCGGGCAACGCCTCGCTGGCCTCCAACGAGGTCACGTTTACGCTGGATTTGGATGCCCCGGATGCTCCGACGATTGATTCCGCCGCTGACGATACCGGTGATGTGACGGGTGGTCTACTGAGTGGGTCGAGCACCGATGAGACCACTCCGATCTTAAGTGGTACTGCGGAAGCGGGCAGTACGGTGACAGTGTTCCAGGATGGTAACGCGATTGGTACGACAGTGACGGATACCGGGGGTAACTGGAGCTTTGAAACACCTGCCCTGGCGGAGGGCGGCCACAACTTCACGGCCACCGCGACGGATGTGGCAGGCAACGAATCACCAGTCAGTAGCGCGTTCGACCTGACCGTGGACACGGTGGCTCCGGATACGCCGACGCTGTCTCTGGCGAACGACACGGGCACAGACGGCGATGGTGTGACCAGTGATGGTACGGTCACGGTCGGCGGCCTGGAATCCGGAGCCACCTGGTCGTACTCCACCGACGGAGGGGCCACCTGGAACGACGGTACGGGGAACGGCTTTGAGCTTCCGGCCGGCGAGTACGCCGAAGGGAATGTGCTGGTACGTCAGACTGATGGGTCGGGCAACACCAGTGGCAACGGCAGCCTTATCGGGGTGAATGTGGACACCACGGTCCCGGTTGTCGGCGATGCCCTTAATGCTGTTTCGGAAGAGGGCCTGCCGGGTGGCGAGCCGGATAATACCGGCACGCCCAGTGACACCGGGAACTCCGCTACTGTGGGCGGCACTTTGTCTATTACGGAGGACACTGGCATCTCCGAGGTCTCGGTCAGCGAGCCTCCACCGGTTACCGCCGGTGGGGAGGCCGTGTCCTGGCAGGGCGCGTTCTCGGGAGACACCTATACGTTGACGGGTTCTACCGTCAGCGCTGGTACCGTTGCTACCCTGACGTTAACAACGGCGGGCGCATACAGTTTTACGCTGGAGGCGCCGCTGGACCACCCCGGCGAAGGTGTTGAAGATGTCCTGACATTGAACTTCGGCGTCAGTATGACGGATGCCGCAGGCAATACCAGTGAAGATGGCACGCTGGCCGTAAATGTCGAGGATGACATGCCGGTGGCGGCAGACCCGGTATTATTCAATATCACTTCTGCACCAACGACGGAGAACGGTTCGTTTGTCGAGTCGTTTGGCGCCGATGGTGGGCATATTTCCTCGGTAACGGTTGATGGCTATACCTTTGAACTCGACTCCGCGACTAATACAGTGTCGGCGAGTGGGACCACTGATAGCGTCCTGACGTTCTCTTCGGAGAACTACAACCCCACCACTGGAGAACTCACGGTCCGGACGGTCAAAGGTGAGTCGTTGGTGGTGAATATGTTTGATGGCAGTTATGAGTACACGCACACAGGCGTTTCTCAGTTGCCGGTTGAACAAATGGTCGGCCCCGAGGTGTCTTTGGGCGATTCGAATAGCCTCCTGGGGTTGGTTGGCGTAGATGCGCTAGAGCTGGTTAATTTCAGCGAGCAACAAGCGTTCGCGGCAACCGATAACAACAATGATATCGAGTCAGTTACCCTTAGCTTTACCGTTCTCAGCGTTAATTTGGGGCCCTCCGGTTTTCGAGGGTCGGAGGGCCTGGCCGAAGAGTTCGGCTTCTCTATAGAAACCGACGATCTCGGGGCGTTGTTGGGACTGACCGCGTCTATGACCATTTCAGCCGCGGACGGAGGCGCCCTCGATAATCAGCAGCTCAATGAGTATCTGGGATCAGTTTATTTCACCAATCCGGTTCTCAACGTGGGCGTGGCGCCGACACTTTCTATCGAAGCGACTGATTCCCAGAATAATACGGTTAGCGAGAGCAGTAGCGATCTTTTGGCGCTCAATCTTCTGAACGATAATTCGCCGGATTATCTGGTCGAAGGGGATGGTGGAAATAACTCACTGACTGGTACTGAGGGCTCAGATCGTTCTTATGGCTACGATGGGAACGACAGTCTCAACGGTCTTGGTGGCTCGGACATCTTGCGTGCCGGCGCTGGCGACGACACGCTCGATGGGGGAGACGGTAATGATATTCTGATCGGTGGCACCGGCGCGGATATTCTGACTGGAGGCTCTGGTCGTGATGTGTTCCGTTGGGAAGACGGTCATCAAGGGGTGGCTGGTACGCCAGTGGTCGATACCGTGGCCGACTTCAACTTCGTCTCGGTGGCTGCTGATGGCGACATACTCGACTTGACCGGTTTGTTGCAGGGTGAAGGTCGGATTGGATCGAATCCTGGCAACCTGGCGAATTATCTGCATTTCGCGTTTGATGGTACGGATACCACGATTTCCATTAGCAGTACCGGAGGGTTTCTCGGGGGCTTTAATGCTGCAGAGGTTGATCAGGAAATCGTGGTGGAAGGCGTTGACCTGATCGAGGGCGCTGCCACTGATCAGGACGTGATTGCCGCTCTGCTCAACCAGGGTAACCTTCTTGTGGACGAAGCCACGGCTGATACCGACCTGGTAGGAGGGACGACCACGGTTACTGCCGGGGTTTCGGACAGCGATGGCGACACGGCTGATGCCCAGGTGGAATTTGACAGTACTGGTGGTACACCACCGGCGCCATCGCCCGGTCAGGCTGCGCCTGTTGTCCAGGTTGACACCTCCGCGTTGCTGGGCGTCGTTGGCGTGGAAGCGCTTGGCCTGTTTAATCTCAACAATCAGGATTTCACTGCGGTGGATGCGGGAGGCAAGCTTCGCTCCGTCGAAGTGGCCTACCAACCAATACTCAGCGTCAACCTTGACGAGCAGAGTTTGACGGCATCATCGCAACTGGCAGATGAACTTGGACTGCAGTTTCGTGTGGAAAACGACCCAGGCTTGCTGGGCCTGGTTGCGCCCTCATCAGTGCTGACCATTACGGCGGCCGATGATGGTGACATCGACAACTTCGCCATTAATGAGTTCCTGGCTACCGTAAGCTTCGAGAATGGCCAGTCCCTTTTGGGTCTCGATATCGATGTGCAGGCAGACTTGCTGGCTGCCACCAGCATCACGGCCACCAATGCCGACGGCCTCACCGACTCTGCCTCGCTTGGCCAGTTGACCTCGGTCGATGTTCTGAAAACGCTTCTGGGCTCCGACGAAATCATCGAGGGCGGCGACGGTAACGATACGCTTATTGGCTCAGGAGAAGGCGAGCGCCTGTATGGCTACGACGGAAATGACGATCTTTTCGGCGGGGGTGGGAACGACCTCATCCGGGGAGGTTCAGGTAATGACACGCTGAATGGCGGCGATGGCAGCGACACCCTGATAGATGGGGCCGGCCAGGACACCTTTAACGGGGGGAACGGTGATGACTTTATCTGGACCACCAGCGATCAGTTCGCGGCGGTTGATGGTGGCGACGGCTTCGATGAGCTGATGCTTGATGGGGGTATCAACCTGGACATGACCGATCCCGGTACCGGATCTGTTACGGGTATTGAGCAGATTGATCTGGGCCAGAGTGATGGCTCCAGTACCCTGACGCTTGATAGTGCTGAACTCATCGAATTGACGGACGAAGACAACACGCTGATCGTTCAGGGCGACGAGCAGGACACCTTGAATATCGGCAGTGAGAGTTGGGTTGTGGGTGCTTCGGTCGTGCGTGGTGGCGTGACTTACTCCGAGTATTCGTTCAATGACGCCACGTTACTGGTGCAGGACGGTATTAACGTGGAGGTCTCTTGACGCCCGGGAAGAGCTTCGGTTCATTGCTCGTTGGCGTAGCCTGCATCGGCCTGCTGACGCCATCACCCTCGGAGGCCATAAGTCTGGAAGAGGCGGTATACCGAGGAATGCTTAACCACCCTTCCGTTGCCGCAGCCCGTGCCGAAGTTGAAGCTGCAGGTATAAACGTTGATATGGCTGTTGATGGCTACTGGCCGACGGTACAGGCTAGCGCCGGACCAGAGAATAGCTTGTGGGGTGAGATCGGTTACGAAGTGACTGCACGCCAGACGCTATACGACTGGGGAGAAGTTAACTCCAAGGTGGAGGGCGCGTCAGCGGTGGAGCGCCAGAAGCTGGAGGCTCTCAAGATTGCGAGTGCCGAGGCAGGTCTGGACATCATCGAGGTTTACCTGGACGTGCTGCTCTACGAGTCACGAGTGGAAGCGGTGAGACGTCATATAACGCGGCTGGGGCAACTCGCGGAGCTCAGCCATGATCGAAGCGAACTGGGGTACGTTGGTCGGTCCGAGGCGGGGCGGGCGGAGCTGGAGCTGGCCCGTGCCCGGGAACAACTGGCCGTTGAACGGGGGGCGCTCGCAGACGCCCAATCGCAGTTTCGCGAACTTGTAGGCTATGCCGCGGAAGATCTTTCCCAACCTGATCCGAAGGCCATCATTGGCTCTTTGCGGCACTCCGAAGAACTGGATAAAGCTGTGGCCGAGGCGCCGGAGTACCGGCGGGTCCGTGAAGAAGTGGATGAGGCAATTGCCCGGCGTGAAGAGTCGCGCGCAGCGCTGAAGCCCCGTCTCAATCTGGAGGGCTCATTGATGCGTCGCGAGATTGGTGGCCGTATGGAAGAGGATGCGGTGATTGCCCTGCGTTTGCGCATAGACACGTTTCAAGGGCTCTCCAATTTTCGTCGCGTGGAGTCGGCCGGCCGTCAGGTTGAGGCCGCAAGGTGGGAGCAAAGGGCGACACGCCGGGAACTGCGTCGGGAACTTACCGCCTGGTTCGAGCAACACGAGGTTCTTGGCTGGCGACTTGAATCCCTTGAGGTGCAGCTTCGTCGCGCTGAAGAGGTTGCTGAGGCGTATCACGAACAGTTCGAGGCCGGGCTTCGGGATATTGAAGATCTGCTCCCTATTCAGCGAGACATGTTTGATACCGAACGACAGATCCGTGAAGTGGAGAGCCAGAAGGTTCGTCTTCAATATCGCGTCGCTTCTCGGCTGGGCCGATTGGGTGAGGTATTGAACTCAAAGGTCGATGACGGAAACGAAGCGCTATGACAAGCAAGCAGGAACAGGTGCAACGTCCGGAAGACCCCTTAAGGGAGGGGTTGGTGGTGCTTTGTCGGCAGCTCGGTGTGACCGCCACGGTGGCCGAACTGGGTGATGGCCTGGGCCTTGAACAGGGACGACTGCCATTGGCGCTCGTCTCGCGGGCGCTGCATCGGGTTGGGGTCGAAGGGCGCGCTTTGGCGCTGCCTCTCGAACAGGTGGATTCTCGCCTTCTGCCAGCTTTGTTGATTCGGCGTGACGGCAGTACTGCGTTGGTAGTGGAGTGGCAGGAAGATGACGCGGTAATCCTGGTGCCTGAGAGCGGAGGTGGCCAAGAAAAAGTAACCCGGGACTCTCTGGCGCAGTCTTACGCCGGCAGTGCCATTGTCGCGCGGAACGCCTATAAGCCCGACCAGCGAGCAGGCGACTTCGCTCGGGAGCAGGGCGAACATTGGCTTAAGGGGCCGTTAAAACAGCGTTGGCGCACATGGGGTGAGGTTGGCCTCGCGGCATTGATGGCAAATGTGCTGGCCATATCGACGGCAATCTTCGCCATGCAAGTCTATGACCGAGTTGTGCCGACTTCCGCATACGATACGCTGTGGATCCTGGCCAGCGGTGTGGCGTTGGCGATTGTGATGGAGTTTGTGCTGCGAAGTTTGCGCGCTCACCTGCTGGATGTGACAGGTAAAGGGCTGGACCTTCAGCTCTCGGGGCTGCTGTTTGATCGAGTGATGCAACTCAAATTGGCGGCTAAGCCTGGCTCCACGGGGGCCTTCAGTTCCCAGATTCGCGAGTTTGAGGGGGTTCGTGAGTTCTTCACGTCCTCGACCATTGGAGCGATCAGCGACATGCCTTTTGTTGTCCTGTTCCTCGGCGTCATTGCCTATATCGGTGGCCCGTTGGCCTGGGTGCCGCTGGTCGCCGTGATATTGATGGTGTTGCCGGGGCTTCTGGCTCAGGGGTATCTGGCCAAGCTTTCGCGACAGAATCTGAACGAGGGCGCCGTACGACAAGGTGTGCTGCTGGAGTCCATCGAAAACCTGGAAACGGTCAAAGCGACCAGGGCCGAGGGGCGCAACCTCCGGCTTTGGGAGCACCTCTCAGCGGATCTCGCTGAGGTTGGCGTGCGGGTGCGCCGGCTCTCATCGATGCTTGGCTACGGTGCCATCATGGTGCAGCAGCTTTGTTACATTGGTGTGGTAGTGGTTGGGGTTTACCAGATCGGTGCTGGCGATATGACCATCGGTGCGCTGATCGCATGCACCATTCTTGCTTCGCGCACGGTTGCGCCAATGGCCCAGGTGGCCGGCATTCTAACAAGATGGCAGCACGTTAAAGTCGCCATGGAGGGGCTCGACGAGCTGATGACCGCGCCGGTAGAGCGTCCAGCGGGACGCGCCTTCGCACACAAGCCTTCGCTGAAGGGCCACTATCAACTGGAAGAGGTTACCTTGCGCTATGCGGAGGAGGCACCACCGGCGTTGGCCATTTCATCATTGGAGGTGCATGCCGGTGATCGTGTGGCCCTGCTGGGCGGAAACGGCGCTGGTAAATCATCGCTACTGCGCCTGATGGCCGGGCTGACCGATCCGGATGGAGGGCGTGTGGTTCTGGATGACGTTAATCTGGGCCAGATTGAGCCTGCAGATCGACGGCGCGCGATCGGATACCTGCCTCAGGATGTCGGGCTGTTCTATGGCACCCTGCGTGAAAATCTACTGCTGGACAACGCGGCCCATGATGATGCGACTTTGCATGCGGAGCTGGAAGCGGTAGGCCTGGGGCCTTTCGTGCGCAGTCATCCGCTGGGCCTGGATCTACCGATTCAGGGCAGTGGCAGTGTCTCAGGTGGCCAGCGGCAGGCGATCGGGCTGGCGCGGCTGTTGCTCCAGGACCCCCGTATCGTATTGATGGATGAGCCAACATCAGCCTTCGACCAGACCAACGAAAAGCACGTCATTGATTACCTGCAGGATTGGCTGGTGGGGCGCACTCTGGTGGTGTCGACACATAAGCGTGCGCTTCTGTCTCTGGTCGGGCGCGCTGTAGTGCTGCGGGATGGACAGGTAGTTATGGATGGTCCGGTGGGTGCCGTGGTTGATGGTAACCTGGTGCGTGCACCGAACCGCGATGCCGTGAAGAAAAGTGAGCGCCAGGATGGCTAGTCGGGATACTCAAACATTGCGCATTCTGAGTGAGCTGGGCGACAAGAGCCTTAGCCGCCATTATCGGGCCAGCCATCCGATACTATGGTTCAGCCTGTTGGTTATTGCGGTGTTTATCGGCTGGTCGGCCTGGGCAGAGGTTGACGAAGTGACTCGTGGTGAAGGGCAAGTTGTGCCTCTGAGCCGTATGCAGACCATTCAGAGCCTGGATGGCGGTATTCTGGCCGAGCTTCTGGTGCGCCGTGGTGATCGTGTCGAGCGAGGGCAGCTTCTGGTGCGCCTCGACGATACGCAGTTCCGGAGCGCCTACCTTGAGATCGCCAGTCAGATCGCTGTATTGCGCGCATCCATTGCACGATTGAAAGCCGAAGTGCTGGAGAAGAGTGAGATTGATTTTCCCGAAACACTGGACCCTGAAGGCGAACTGGTCCAGTCAGAACGAGCGCTATTTCATGCCCGGCGTGAGCGGATGCGTGAGGCGGAGCGATCAATCAACAAGGAGATGAGTCTGGCGCGTCGACAGCTGGACCTGGTAGAGCCGCTGGTCGAGCGACGTTCGGTCAGCGAAATGGAGTCTCTGAAATTGGGCCAGACCATTGCCAGCCTGGCCGGGCGGCTGGCAGAACTGCGCAACACCTATGTGCAGGATGCCTACACCGAACTGTCCGCCAAACAGGCGGAGGTGAGCTCCCTTGAACAGAAGTTGATGCAGAGGCGAGATAAGCTTGAACGTACGAACATATACTCCCCGGTGCGAGGCAGAGTGAATGACATTCTGATCAACACCGAGGGCGGAGTGATTCGGCCCGGTGAGCCGATTATGGAAATCACACCTATTGAGGGGCAATTGCTGATTGAGGCCAAGGTGAGGCCTCAGGATGTCGCCTTTGTGGCACCCGGCATGCCTGCCAGCGTGAAAATTACAGCTTATGACTACACCATCTATGGTGACCTCCAAGGTGAAGTAGAACAAATCAGTGAGGACACCATCGAAGAGGAAACGCCACGAGGCAAGGAAGCATTCTACGAGGTGCTGATTCGCACTGAGAAGGCTTATCTGGAGCGCAATGGGACAACCTTGCCGATCCGCCCGGGCATGGTGGCCCAGGTTGATATCCAGACGGGTAAGCGCACCCTGCTGAGCTATCTTCTGAAGCCGATTATCAAGGCGCGCTTATACTGAGGCATAAGCGTACCAATGGCTTCGGATAAGTCGAAGCTAACCGTATGTCCAATATCGACGCTTCTCCGAAGATTGATATACAAGCTGCTATCCTATGAAGACGTCAAAGGATCACACGTCCCGACGCTAATCCAACAAGAACGAGGTGAGTAACATGCGAAAGCTATTTCTGGCACTGGGCGCGACCGCGCTGATCGGTGTTTCTCCGGCACAGGCGGATACCAACCTCTCCATTGCCACGGGCGGCACCGGTGGTACCTATTACCCTCTCGGTGGCGGTCTTGCGGAGTTGATCAGCCAGCATATTGAGGGGTACAGCGCCGTTGCTGAAGTTACCGGTGCTTCGGTAGAAAATATGGGGCTGGTCCATCGTCAGGATTCGGATCTGGCGATTGCCCTGGCAGACACCGTCCATCAGGCCTACAACGGTGGCGATCGTTTCAACGGCAACAAGCTGGACGTGCTGGCCATTGCCTCGCTCTACCCGAACGCGGTTCAGATTGTCACCCTGGCGGACTCTGGCATTAAGTCGCTGGCAGATCTGGCTGGCAAGCGTGTGTCTGTCGGTGCGCCGGGCAGCGGTACGGAAGTGAACGCCAAGGCGCTGCTGGAAACCAACGGCATGAGCTTCGACGATTTCGACGAGCGCGGCCTGAACTTCAATGAGTCCGCGGATGCCATTCGCGATGGCGACATCGACGCTGGTTTCTGGAGTGTTGGCCCGCCAACAAGCTCTATTGTCAGCCTTGCCACCACCCGTGACATTGCACTGATATCACTCTCCGAGAAAGAGATCGCCAACGCCAGAGCGGAAGTGCCTGTGTTTGCCCCCTACAAGCTGCGTGCGGGTGCCTACGAGGGTGTTGATACGGACATTTCAACGATCGGCATTCCCAACGTCCTTACCGTCAATAGCGCTATGTCAGAAGACCTTGCCTACAAGATCACCAAGCTGCTCTTCGAAAAAGTTGAGGCTCTGAGGGCGATCCATCCGGCTGCTGACGACACCACCGTGGAGTTCAGCCTCGATTCCACACCCATTCCTCTCCACCCGGGTGCCATTCGCTACTACGAGGAAATAGGTGCAGAAGTGCCGGAGGCACTGCGCCAGTAATCGGGAACCCGTCGTCATTCGTGGGTCCATGATTTTCCGGGTCTGTTGCCTGGCCTTGTCACTGCTGTGGGGATTATGGCCCACAGCAGCCAGCGCCCAGAGCAAAGCGGTCTGGCAACTGTCGGTGTCTGATGCCAGCCAAACCTCGCTGGTTCAGCTCGGCCTGCCTGAGGGCGGGCGGTGGTGCCTGATCTGGAATCACTCGGTGCAGGGGTTTCCTGTGACGGACTGCTTTCGCATGGAAGCGGGCCAGCTGATTCTGGACAGTAGCCACACACCGGACTTTGCGGCCGGCCTTGGCCATACCCGTGGCCGGGGTACGCTGACGTCGGATGACGATCACGGCTATCGCATCGTCGATATGCAGGTACCCATACCCAATAATCGTCTCTCGCTGCGCGTTGGCGCCTTGTCGGTGAATCACCGCATTAAGGTGGATTCGCGGGTGGTGAGTCTAAGCCGTCTGGCCGCTGACAAACTCGTTGAGATTCGAGTACGGCCTGCAGGGGATAAAGGAAGAACGCTTCAATGAGTCAAGAAACGGCCATCTACCTGAAAACCAATGGCGAATGGCAGCCAACCAGAATGAGTGGGCCCAGGGCGCTGCTCTGGTTGATCGCACTGATTGGTATCGGCCTATCGCTGTTTCAGCTGTACAGCGCCGGTATTCAACCTCTGGGACTGTTCTATCAACGGGGCATTCACCTGGCGTTGGTGATGATGCTGTGCTTTCTGCTGTTTGGGCCCCGTCCCGGCCGACCCCGTGGCGTTATAACGGCATTGATTGATACTGGTTTTTTGATCGCCTCGGGAGCATCCGGTTTCTATCTGGTCTGGTTTCTCGATGAGATTACCGGTCGGGCCGGGTTCTGGAACCAGACCGATATCGTCATGGCCTGGGTATGCACCATCACCTTGCTCGAGGCCAGCCGCCGGGCGGTAGGTACCGGGCTGACAGTGATCGGTGTGATTGCCATTCTCTACGCGATGAGTGGCCAGCGTGGGCCGCTGTCAGAACTGGGGGAGTGGCTGCCGGGCATTCTCAATCATCGCGGCTACTCCCTGGACCGTATCGGTGCCCAGCTGTATCTGGGGCAGGAGGGGATTTTCGGCCTGCCGTTGGGCGTTGCCGCTACGTTCGTGTTCATCTTTGTACTGTTCGGCGCCATGCTGGAAGTGACCGGCGCAGGCCGCTTCTTCATCGATCTGGCGTTTGCGGCCACCGGCCGTCAGCGCGGCGGCCCCGCGAAGGCCGCGGTTCTGGCATCGGCCAGCATGGGGTCCATCTCCGGCAGTGCCATCGCCAACGTGGTGACCACGGGCGCGTTTACGATTCCGTTGATGAAAAAGCTTGGCTTCCGTCCGGCCCAGGCGGGCGGCATTGAAGCCGCAGCCAGTACCGGTGGCCAGATCATGCCGCCGCTGATGGGCGCCGGCGCCTTCCTGATTGCGGAATACACCCGTGTGCCGTACCTCGACATCGTAAAAGTCAGTGTGTTTCCGGCCCTGCTGTATTTCGCCACGGTGTATCTGCTCGTTCATATCTGCGCGGTGAAGCAGGGCATGAAAGGCCTGCCTGCCAGTGATCTTCCCCAGCTCCGGGAAGTGATGGCTTACGGCTGGTACTTCCTGTTGCCGATCATCATGCTGGTGTACCTGCTGGTGATGGGCATCTCCCCCATGCGGGTCGGGTTTTATGCCGTGGTCGGCATCATTGGTATCGCCGGGCTGAACGGCCTGTACCTTGCCTATAAACAGGGGCGGGCAGACAACCAGCTTGGAAAAGCCCTGACGGATGCGCTGCGTGAAGGCGTTGTAAAACTGCTGCAGGGCCTCGAACTGGGTGCCCGCAACGCGGTCCCCGTCAGCATTGCCTGCGCCATTGCCGGCATTGTGGTGGCGGTGGTCGGCCTGACCGGGCTGGGCCTCAAGTTCTCGTCAATGATGATCGCGTTCGCCGACGGCAACATTCTGATGGCGCTGTTCCTGGTGGTCATCGCCAGCCTGATTCTGGGCCTGGGGCTGCCGGTGACTGCCAGCTACATCGTACTGATCGTGCTGGTGGGGCCGGCGTTGACCAACGAGTTCGGTATCCCGCTGTTGGTCGCTCACCTGTTGGTGTTCTGGTACTCCCAGGATTCCAACGTCACGCCGCCTGTGGCGCTGGCCGCCTTCGCGGGGGCGGCGATCGCGGGCAGTAAAACCATGGAAACCAGCGTACAGGCCTGGAAGTTCGCCAAGGGCCTTTACCTCATTCCGCTGTTCATGGTGTTCAACCCCGTGATCATCGAAGGGGGGCCGTTACCACTGGTTCTCTGGAACGGCTTCATCGCCATACTCGCCCTTGCGGCCTTTGCAGCGGCGCTTGAAGGCTTTCTGTTCACTCACATGAAACCCTGGATGCGACTGGCATTGAGTGGCGCGGTGATCGCAATCTTTTACCCGGACCTGCAAGTGGAAGTCGCCGGTGTGGTCGCGATGCTGGCACTGCTGGCCATGAATTACTGGCACCGCCGCCGGGAACTGCATGGGGCCGGAGCCCCCGAAACAGAGGAGCAATCACAGTGAGATAGCGCGATTGGGGCTGTATTGATAAATGCAGTGATTAAAAAGTACCACGGTTTTCTTGACGACTGTTATATTGTAGGACAATAATGCAGTTAACAAGAAGCGATCGCCCAGATCGAAAGTAACAGCCGATGAGGGAAAACACGTGAGTACGAAACCATTGATCCTGAGCACCGAGTCCGCCCGCCGGAAAGTGCTGCTGACACTCAAGAAATACAGCTACCTGATCGCCATGCTGCCCCTGGCCCTGCCACCCCTGTTGTTGGCGGCCGGGCAAGCCACCGGATGGATCAACCTGTTCGCCTGGGGCGTGCCGGTGGTCGTCTTCGGCATCATCCCCATCCTCGACCTACTGCTGGGCAAAGACGCCCTCAACCCGGACGAGGAATCCGATACCCCACGGATGAACACCGAACGCTTCTACAAGTTCATCACCCTGGGCTGGGTTGCCGCCTTTGCGGTGTTGCTGGTGTGGAGCATGTTTGTACTGGCGTCCGGCCTGTTCAATGTGGCCGGTAGCATCGGCTGGATCTTCTCCGTCGGCATCGTTGGCGGCCTGGGCATCAACGTTGCCCACGAACTCATCCACAAAGACGGCAAACTCGAAACCTGGGCCGGCGGCTTCCTGCTGTCACTGGTCAGCTACGCCGGCTTCAAAGTCGAACACCTGCGCGGCCACCACGTTCACGTCTCCACCCCGGAAGACGCCTCGTCCTCGCGCTACAACCAGTCCCTCTACAACTTCCTGCCCCAGGCCTACGCCCGCAACTTCATCAACGCCTGGAAACTGGAAGCCAAACGTCTCGAGAAAAAAGGCCATAGCGTCCTCAGCTGGCGCAACGAACTCATCTGGTGGTACAGCATCACCGCGCTGGCCTTCACGGCCTTCACCGTCGCCTTTGGCTGGCTCGGCGCCGCGTTCTTCCTCGGCCAGAGCTTCATCGCCCTCAACCTGCTGGAGATCGTCAACTACCTCGAACACTACGGCCTCCACCGTCGCAAGCTCGAAAACGGCCGCTACGAACGCACCGGCCCGGAACACAGCTGGAACTCCAACTACTTCCTCACCAATGTCTTCCTGTTCCACCTCCAACGCCACAGCGACCACCACGCCTGGGCCAAACGCCGCTACCAGGTCCTCCGCCACCACGAAATAGCACCCCAGCTCCCCGCCGGCTACGCCGCCATGGTGGTCCTGGCCATGATCCCGCCACTGTGGAAAAAGGTGATGAACCCGAGGGTAGAGGCGTACTACGAAGGCGAAGAACACCAGTTGGCATGAGTTGAGTCGAAACAAAGACAGGAGGCACACGCCTAAAGGCGTTACCTGGAAAGTCAGATCGGTCCGAGCGGGT
>NZ_ABCP01000037.1 GCF_000170835.1 Marinobacter algicola DG893 | reverse complement strand
TCCGGTTCCAGCACCAAAATCGGAACACCTATGTCTGAAGCTCTAAGAAGGCTGCTAAAAGAGGGCAACACGCCCCAGCAAACAGTCATAACGCCCCACGTGGGCATCCTGACCCTGCACTTCCAGCTCTACGGCTGCGAAGACCTCAAAGCCAAGCGCAAAGTCTTCACCGCGCTGAAGGCGGTATGGGGCAAAGAACCCGACCTGGCCGTTGCCGAAACCGCCGACCAGGACGCCCTCGATTGCGCCACCTGGACCATCGCCGCCCTCGGAGGCTCATCGCAACAGATCGCCCAGCGTCTCGACCAGATTGAAAAAGCGATACAGGAACGCATCGACGCTGCCATACTGGATGTACATCGCGAGATACTTTGACCCTCCCGCCGGGCACAGGCCATGCTGTAGCGTATGGTTTCACGACACCGTATACTACGCCCCCTCAGGGAGAACAGAACGGCCGGGACAGGCTCTGTGAATGACCACTGATAGTGTGTGGCACCTATGACCGGAAAGAAAAAATCGGCCCAGGCCTCGGTAGAGGCCATGTACCGTGTATTCACCGTGCCCGAGGCACCTGAATCCACCCTGAGCCGGATTGACCAGAACATATCCCGCAACCTTGCCGGCTTCCTGCAGGAACACATCGTTGCGGTCGAACGGGATCTTTCCGAAGTCGAGAAAGACTTCTCAGACTACGCCATTCCCGAGAAGCCTATCTTCGTCTCCGAACAGGCCCAATTCCTGCTCGACAAGCTCGTCGCAAACTCGGTACATACCGCGTCTCCGAGCTTTATCGGCCACATGACATCGGCACTGCCCTACTTCATGTTGCCACTGTCCAAGATCATGATTGCCCTCAACCAGAACCTGGTCAAAACCGAAACCTCCAAGGCATTTACGCCCATGGAGCGTCAGGTATTGGGCATGATCCACCGCCTGGTGTACGAACAGGATGGCGCCTTCTACCGCAAGTGGATGCACGACCCCAGTTACGCTCTCGGCGCCATGTGCTCCGGTGGCACCGTGGCGAACCTGACCGCACTCTGGGTTGCCCGCAACAACGCTTTTCCTGCCGAAGGAAGTTTCCGGGGCATCCATCAGGAAGGCCTGTTCCGGGCACTGCGCTATTACGGATGCGAGGGTGCTGCCATTCTGGTGTCCCGCCGCGGCCATTACTCGCTGCGTAAAGCTGCCGATGTCCTTGGTCTGGGCCGGGACTTCCTGGTGCCCATCGACACCGATGACGACAACCGCATCAACACCGACGCACTGCGGGAGAAATGCCTGGAGCTGCACCGCCAGAAAATCCGGGTCATGGCCATCTGCGGCATCGCCGGCACGACCGAAACCGGCAACGTCGACCCACTGGACGCCATGGCAGACATCGCCCGCGAGTTCAACGCCCACTTCCACGTGGATGCGGCCTGGGGCGGACCGACGCTGTTTTCCCGCACTCACAGGCACCTGCTCAGAGGCATCGAAAAGGCCGACTCGGTCACCTTCGACGCCCACAAGCAGCTCTATGTTCCCATGGGAGCCGGACTGGTGGTGTTCCGTGACCCAGGTTTGGCAAGTGCTATCGAGCATCACGCCCAGTACATTATCCGGAAAGGGTCCCGGGATCTGGGCAGCACCACTCTGGAAGGTTCACGACCGGGTATGTCGATGCTGATCCAGTCGGGGTTGAGAATCCTGGCGCGGGAAGGCTACGAGATCCTTATCGACCAGGGCATCGACAAGGCACAAACCTTTGCGGAAATGATCAACGCGGAAACGGATTTCGAGCTCATCACCAAACCCGAGCTCAATATTCTGACCTATCGCTATTGCCCGGAAAAAGTGCAGCAGGCACTGGCAATCGCGGACTCGCTACAGGCCGAACGACTCAATACCTGCCTGAACCGCATTACCAAATTCATTCAGAAAACCCAGCGTGAACGGGGCAAGGCCTTCGTTTCCCGTACCCGGCTCGAACCGTCGCGCTATTTTCACTTTCCGTGCATCGTGTTCCGGGTGGTATTGGCCAACCCGTTGACCACGAAGGAAATCCTCGCGGACATACTGAAGGAACAGCGGGACTTGTCATCAGACGAGGGCATCCAGGACGAAATCACCATCCTGGACCAGATGGCCGATGCGGTGTTGAAGCAGCATCAGCCTGGTGTTCGGCGGGCCTGACGAAAATCAGTAAAGCGCCTCTTCGTCATCCAGAACTTCGTCCAGAATATCGAGAAACATGTGATCCGCCCGACTCCAGCTCTCCGGAATACGGATTGTGGTGTTAGCGCTGATTTCACGGGCAATCAGCTCATTGGCATTGGGCTGATTGCGATATTTGCGGGCGATTTCCACCGATTTCACCGCAATGGTCGGATCACTGAGGACCTTCTTGATAAACACCCTGAGCTCGTCAATGACCTTCGCCTGACGACTTTCTTCTGCTGAACTCATGAATCAATCCCCGGACATATTGGCAACGTATTGGGAGGCAAACGCCTCCCGTATTGAAGAATAGTATGGGCCAAACAGGCACCTGACAACCAGCGCGACAATCCCTTACAGCAACAACCCACGCAGGGTGAAGAACAGGATGGCCGCCATGCAGGCCGAAGCGGGCACCGTAATGATCCAGGCAGCGACGATACGAGTCAGGTGCGAACGCTTTACCATCTCCTCGCGATAGATCTTCTTGAGGCGCTTGCGCTCTTTCTTGGAGAGCGGCACCTGTTTCTTTTTCTTGGCCTGTTGGAGCAGGTTTTCCATCTGCTCAACCGAGGCGTTACGGAAATCTTCCAGGAACGGGCGCAGACGCTCACGCTCTTCTTCTTCATGGCTGTCCATGATGTTGTGGAGCTGGGTGGCGTAATTGGACTTCAGGTACTCCCTCAGGAAACCAACGCCAAACACACCACCGATGGCAATGTGGGTGGAACTGACCGGCAGCCCCAACTGAGAAGCGATAATAACGGTAAGCGCCGCCGACAGGGCAATACAGAACGCCCGGGTTTTATCCAGCTCCGTGATCTCAGTCCCCACGGTCTTAATCAGGCGTGGGCCGAACAACATAAGACCAACGGCCAGGCCAAGGGCGCCAACCAGCATTACCCACAGAGGAATGGACGCTGCGGTGACCACTGCGCCAGCCGACAGAGCATCGTTAATGGCCGCCAGCGGGCCGATGGCATTGGCCACGTCGTTCGCCCCGTGGGCAAAACTGAGCAACGCCGCAGCAAAGATGAGCGGCCAGGTAAACAGGGTATTCACGCCAGCCGAGCTGTTTTCCATGGTCGCAGCACGACGACCGACCAGGGCCCGCATCAGGAAGAAAATGACCGCAGCAAGCCCCAGACCAACCAGAGAAGCTCCCAGGAAGTCTACTTCAACCACCTTCTTGACCCCCTTCACCATCAAATAGGTGCCGAAGGCCCAGGCCATGATCGCCACCAGCCAGGGTACGAAGATTCTTGCCGCCGGCACCACGTTCTTGCGATACAGCACGGTCTTTTTGATGGCATACAGGAACAGCGCCGCCAGCACGCCACCCATGACGGGGGAAATCACCCAACTGGCGACAATTTTGGCCATGACGGCCCAGTCGGCAATACCCCAACCGCCGGCCGCAATTCCGGCCCCAAGCACACCCCCGACAATGGAGTGGGTAGTGGACACCGGAGCCCCCATCCAGGTGGCCAGGTTCAGCCACAGGGCGCCAGCAAGAAGCGCGGCAGTCATCAACCATACGAAGGCGCTGACATCGTCGAGCCTTTCAGCGGCAATAATGCCCCCTTTGATGGTAGAAACCACGTCGCCGCCGGCGATGATGGCGCCTCCGGCCTCAAACACGGCGGCAATCAGGACCGCGCCACCCAACGACAGCGCCCCGGACCCCACCGCCGGGCCGACATTATTGGCGACATCGTTTGCACCAATGTTGATGGCCATGTAGCCACCAATGACCGCGGCTGCCATCAGCAGCATGTTGTTGGGCATGCCGTCACTGATCTGCCCCACCGCCAGAAAAATGCAGAGCAGGAACAGGAAGCTGAAGCCAACACGATAACGTTCGGTCGATGGGCTGGTCAGGAGAGTATCGAGGAATCCGTTTTTGCCGGCCATAATACGTCAGGTCTCGCAACAGGGAGGATACGGGAAGCTGCAGTTTCACATTACTTACGGCGGCAACTATAAATTTTTTGCCATGAAATTGAAACAAAACGGCCATAATGCGGATTGCATGACCAAAGTCGCTGTACAGATTTCCCGCTTCGACTAATCTGAATCACTATCCAGCCTCACGCAGTCTGGGCAAAGCACTAACAACAAATCGACAACAACAGACGTGTCATGACCCGACTCCCCGATACCAGCCAACAAATAGCCGACGAAGGCGAGGAGGAACGCGTATCCCGCCTGCTGACAGGTCTGTCAGCCATGGCCATCCTCTTCCTGCTGGGCATTGGCACCAAAGCGTGGTTTGCAACCCACACCCACCACGCCTTTTCGCTCTGGTTCTTTGCGGGGCTGGTGGCGATGAACATGCTGGCGTTTGCCCGCTCTCGCAACCGCCGCCATCAAAAGGTTGGCATGATCTCTATCGTCGGCCTGCTGTTCGGATACCTGATCATTACAGGTGGTGAGAGCAACACCGGCCCTCTCTGGTTCTACGTGTTTCCGCCGCTGCTGTTCTACCTGACTGACCTGAAAACCGGCACAGCAGTGTTGTTATTCTGCTGCCTGCTGGCGGTTGTGGTTTTCCAGTTCCCTGAACTGCCGCTGGTGACTGCGGAATACAGCACAGACTTCAAGATCCGCTTCTTCGCCACGCTGACGTTCGAATCCATCTTCTGTTTCGTGCTGGAAGCCAGTCGCCTGAAGGCACGCAATGAGTTGATGGAGTTGGCCCGCACCCACCAACACGCGGCCCGAACTGACGAACTGACGGGCCTGTCCAACCGCAGGGACATGCAGCATCGACTGAACGAGGAGTATTCAAGGTACCGG
The DNA here is from genome assembly GCF_000170835.1 of Marinobacter algicola DG893. Taxonomy (GTDB): domain Bacteria; phylum Pseudomonadota; class Gammaproteobacteria; order Pseudomonadales; family Oleiphilaceae; genus Marinobacter; species Marinobacter algicola. The sequence continues at coordinate 28,408 of NZ_ABCP01000037.1, read as the reverse complement.
CGCTCCGGCCACCACTTCTCCATCGTTCTGATCGACCTGGACCTCTTCAAGCGTATCAACGACGACTACGGACACGACGCCGGCGACCACGTACTCCGGGCTTTCTCGCAACTGATGGAAACCGTTATCCGGCAAACGGATGTGGCCGCACGCTGGGGCGGAGAGGAGTTCCTGATCCTGTTGCCGGACACCTCACTGCTACAAGCTCTCACGCTCGCTGAGCGGTTACGTTCCGAGGTCGCCAGCGCCGAATTCTCCTTCGCCGGCCAATCCATGCCCGTCACCATCAGCGCCGGCATCTGCTCTATCGCCAAGACCAGCTCAGTGGATGAATTGCTGAAACAGGCTGACGTTCACCTGTACAACGCCAAGCAAGACGGGCGCAATCGCGTTGCCCCCAGAGTACGAACCTCCTCCAGGGAAACCAGCCTCTCCTGAGCCGGATCTTGAGCGCTAGCACATCACCGGCTATGATCGGGCCCCAACGCAGACAGCCATCACGGGATGGCTGTCGTTACGAATCAACAGGACCATTCATGGCTTCAATCCGGATTCTGGTCGGCAGCGTTTATGGTGGCGCCCTGCTGACGGCACGTACCCTGAAGAAAACCCTGGAACCGGAAGGGCACCGGATCACAGTCCTTGAGGACCCCGATCTGGAGGACATCACCGGGAACGACGAACCACTGCTGGTGTGCACATCAACCACCGGCCAGGGAGAGCTGCCCCCCAACCTGCTGCCGTTTTACCTGCGACTGCGGGAGCAACTGCCCCAGCAACCGGCACGTCCGTTTGGGGTCATTGTGCTTGGTGACAGTTCCTACGGAGACACCTTTTGTGGCGCCGGTGAGCTGATGGAAGAGGCTTTATACGAGACGTCAGCCCGGAAAGTGGGGGACACCTTAAGGATCGACGCCCTGGAAACCACCGAGCCGGAGATGGAAGCCGTACCCTGGGTGCGGGAGTGGCTTGAACGGCTATAACACCTGACACAGGTGACGTTCGAAAACCGGCGATATCGGCCTTGAGCCCCCCGGCAGATAACGCCATACTGAGCCGGACAATCACAACAAGATCGGTACTACGTGCGCCATATTGCTCAGTTTTTCGCCCTGGCGGGCGCATTGATCATGATGGCTTTCGGAACCCAGGCAAATGCGGCTTCGCCCGGCTTTGCAGAACCGGATATGGACTACATCCGGGTGGCACCTTCGGAACAGATGGATCTCAGGGAAGCTCTTACTTCCGACCGGTGGCAATCACTGGAAGGCGAAAGCCCCAACTTCGGCTACATTCGTGACACCGTGTGGCTCCGCGTTCCTGTATCCACCATACCCAGTGACCGCAAGCTGCTGGAGATACGCTATCCGCAGCTCGACGATATCACCTTCTACCTGATGGAGAACGGTGTCGTCAGGCAACGCATATCAACTGGCGATCACCTGCCCTTTGCACAGCGCCAGATTCGGCACCGCAACTTTCTGTTCTCCTTCGAAACCGATCCGCAAAGCGATTACCAGGTGTTATTGCGTATTCGAACACAGGGCGCCATGCAGATCCCCGTCAGGCTGTGGGACCCGCGAACCTACTTCGAAGCCACGTCCATCGAAGATCAGATGCACGCGATCTACTACGGCATCCTGATCATGGTGATCTTTTTCAACCTGTTTATCTTCCTGGCCCTGAGGGAGCGCATGTACCTGTTGTACGTGCTCTCCACCCTCAGCTACCTGATGTTTATTGGCAGTCTGAATGGCAGCACCTACCAATTACTCTGGCCAGAGTCGCCCTGGTTGCACAACCAGGCCATGGTGCTGGCCGTGCCGGTGGCATTGATATTCACCCTGTTATTCTCCCGCGCTTTCCTCAACCTGCGCGTCACCAGCCCGCGCATGGACAAACTTGTGTGGTATACGGTGTTGGTGAACGTCGCGGTGGCAGTGACAACATTCGTTACCGACTACAGCGTTGCCAGCAGGCTCACGGTTGCCCTGGCGATTCCCAGTTGCCTGCTGTTGACCGTCATGGGGCCCATACAATGGATTCGGGGCAATCCCCAGGCCGGCTACTACACCATAGCCTGGGGCCTGCTTACCCTGGGCAGCGCCATCACCGCAGCCAATAAATACGGTTTCGTACCCAACAGCTTCGTGACGGCCTACGGCATCGAAATCGGCTCCGCTCTCGAAGCTATCCTGTTGACCATCGCCCTGGCCGCCCGGCTCTACCAGGAACGTGAAGGCAAAGTTCGCGCCCGCGAAGCAGAAATCACCGCCATGGCGGCAAGGCGCTCAGCAGAGCTTCGACTGATCGAACAGGCTCTCCACAACCCGCTAACGGGATTGCCCAACCGCGCTTGCCTGGAAATGACCATCAGCGAACTGATCAACCGAGAGCCCGACAAACGCCTCTCCATCGCGGTGATCCACCTAAGCAACCTTCCAGCCATCACCAAAACCCTGGGGCATCGTAATACCGACCGGCTGCTCGAACTTGCCGCCCGACGCTTCAACAGCATCGTCAGTGAACTGCCCGGAATCTGCACCGTTGAGACCACCGATCAGCAGAGTTTCTACCTGGCGTCGCTGGAGTCGGCTACCTTCGGGTTTATTGTGGAAGCGGATGTTATTTCGGAAACACCTCGTGCCATTGTTCGTGCCCTTGAGGAAATCCGTAAACCGCTGGACTACCTGGGCATGCAGTTACCACTGGACCCTCACACGGGCTCGGCGATCTATCCGGATCACGCCACCGACACCAATACCCTGATCCGGCGTGCCTTTATTGCGCAGGGCTCCGACGACGCCCGAGACCGAGGGCTGGCCTACTATCAGCCCTCGCGGGACTCCTACAGCGCTGACCGCCTTACCCTGGTGTCCGAGCTGCAACATGCTCTCCAGCACGGTGAACTTGCCCTATACCTGCAACCAAAACTGTCTCTGAAAACAAGGGAGGTGGTCGGCCTGGAAGCGCTGATTCGCTGGCCCGACCGGAAAAAGCCAATACCCGCCGACGAGCTGATTGCCCTGGCCGAGCAGACCGGACTGATCAAGCCATTAACACGCTGGGTACTGGAGAACTCACTGGAACTGAGAGCGCGATTACTGGAGAACGGCTACCCACTCAATATCTCGGTGAATATCTCCCCCAACAATCTGCGGGAGCCGGACTTTCCGCTGTACGTCCAGCGCCTGATGAGCAGCCACCACACTCATCGCGGGGCCATTATCCTGGAAGTCACCGAGACCTCAATGATGCAGGACCCGGTCAACTCACTGCGTGCCCTCAACTCCCTACACACCACAGGTATTCCGCTGTCCATTGATGACTTCGGTTCCGGCTATTCTTCGCTCTCGTATATCAAGCGATTGCCCGCCAGCGAGATCAAGATCGACCGCTCACTGATCACGGATCTGGCGTCCCAGGCTGGCGACCGCGTCATTGTCCAGACCACCATCGAGATGTGCCACAGCCTGGGCTATGCGGTAGTGGCCGAGGGCGTGGAAAGCTCGGAGACAATGGAACTGTTGGAGAAGATGGGGTGCGACATGATCCAGGGCTATATCCTGACGCCACCACTGCCGTTCGACGACGTCATCGTTTGGCTGGGCGACTACAAACATCATGGCCGAGGCCGTAAGCTTGGCTGACCATCTCCGCTGACCTAACCCCGCTGACGGATGAGTGCTTCCTGGGTGGTCGAGGCCACCAGCCGGCCCTGGCGGTCAAAGAAATTACCGCGATTGAAGCCGCGTCCTCCGGTGGCGCTGGGGCTATCCTTGTCGTAGAGCAACCACTCGTCCATACGGAACTCGCGATGAAACCAGATGGAATGATCCAGGCTTGCGATCTGCATGTTCTTGTTCATAAACGACACGCCGTGGGGATTCAGTGACGTCCCCAGAAAGGAAAAGTCGGACGCGTATGTCAGCAGGCAGCGGTGCAGCACCGGATCGTTCGGCAGGTGGCCCTGAGTACGTAACCAGCTTTGTTTGTAGGGCGGGCGCGGTTCCGGTTTCAATGGATTCACCGGGTCCACAGGCCGGATTTCGATAGGACGATCCCGGGTCAGGGTGTCGCGGAGATGCTCAGGGACATGAGGCGCCAGCAGTTCGCCGTACTCCTGCTCGGATTTAAGGTCTTCCGGATCCGGTGCCGAGGGCATGTCGAGTTGATGTTCGAAGCCTTCCTCGGCCACCTGGAACGACATGGAGCCGGTCAGAATCTCCTTGCCACCCTGACGTGCAATCACACGCCGAACGGAGAAACTGCCACCGTCCCGAACCCGCTGGACCTCGTAGTCAATGGGCATGCTGTGATTTCCAGGGCGCAGGAAGTAGGCATGCAGCGAGTGTGGCAGGCGACCTTCCACCGTGCGACTGGCCGCCATCAGCGCCTGCCCCAGAACCTGGCCACCAAACACATTGGGAAAGCCGAGATCTTCACTGTCCCCCTGGAAATGGTCGTCACCGATGGGGGAAAGATCCAGCAGATCCACCAGTTTTCTGGTCACTTCAAGCATGCCAGCTCCTGTCAATATCGTTAGCTCACGAATGAGTTTCTACCGCAAGCCGAGGGTTTTCGCAATCCTGATATCGCCCTCAGCCATGAATCGGCGGCACTTCCTTCGACAGGGCCTGCTTCTCCATCGCATAAGCACCGGTTACCGCAAAGCCCAGAACCTCGCCAGACTCACTCCTGAACAGGGCACGAACATCCTGGCCGTCCGCATCCACTTCCCAGGTGCCCGATGCATTCGCCGGTGGCGGACACACCGCCGTTGGACAACAGGGGGTCTTGACCATGACCGGCATGGTGCCGTACTTCACTTCAGTGCGCTCGCTTACCAGCGTTTTTGCCAACGCACGGGAGCACGCCATCAGCGGCAGCACGTACAGCAATACGTGACCGTCCACTTCAGCGCAGTCGCCCAGTGCATAAACATCTGGCATTGAAGTCTCCAGGGCGCGGTTGACCACGATGCCACGCCGGGTTTCCAGGCTCGCCGCAGCGGCCAGCTCCGTGCGTGGACGCAGCCCGACCGCGGAAATCACCAGGTCAGAGTCCAGTTCCTCGCCATTGGACAAGGTCAGACGAACGCCATCCCCGTTATTGGCAATATGTTCCACGACGGTTTCCAGATGAAAACGGACACCCAATCCCTCCAGCCCATCACGAACCGCGTCCGCAGCGGCCGGTGGCAGCAGCCCCGGCATCAGGGCATCAGAGGGAGCAATCACATCCACGTCGACATCGCCGTTGCGAAGGTCGTTGGCAAACTCACAACCGATCAGGCCCGCGCCCATGATGGCTACCCGCTTCTTGCCCTTCAGGGCTTTGCGAAAGGCTCGGTAGTCCATCAGGTCGTTGATGGAAAAGACACGCTCGTGGCCGTCACCGGCAATGGACAGGCGAATCACATCCGCACCCCAGGCCAACACCAGTTTGCCGTACGGTAGCCGTTCATCCCCCAGCACCAGTTCGTGGGCGTCCGGATCAATGCCGGTCACAGTGGTGTGAGTACGCAGCTGAAGGTTCAATTGCTCCACCATCGTATCCGACGACGCCTGCGCCAGTTCGTCGGCCTCTTTACCCTTGGTAAAACCGGTGGAAAGCATAGGCTTGGAGTAACTGTAACCATCGTCCGCCGTCACCATGACGATCGGTGTGTCCTTGTCCTGCTTACGGATTTCCTTCGCCAGCGAATAGCCCGACAATCCGGTACCCACAATCACGATAGGGGCGTCTGCGTTCATTACTGCTCTCCAAACCAGTTCAGCGGTAGCGGCGTGTCAGCCGATCTCAATCATCTCGAAGTCTTCCTTACCCACGCCGCAGTCCGGGCACTCCCAATCTTCCGGGACATCTTCCCAGGCGGTTCCAGGCTCAATACCGTCTTCCGGCCAGCCTTCCGCTTCATCGTAAATAAATCCACAGACAACGCACTGCCACTTCTTCATGTCATTCCTCCGAAACGCATTGAGGCGCGATGATAATTGTCAGACAATTATGCGCGCAAGTCTTTCATGCACCGAGTTGGCATCATTCACATTGGGAAACCATCATACCCACCGCCGAGGCATTGACCAATGCCGTCGCCGACGGCTATTCAACGGGTTTTCTGCCAATCACCGAATTTCCACCCGGCGAACCGGGAAACGCCCCTCCCTTCAGCGTGCCTCCTCCGGTATAATCGGCCGTTTTACGATAGGACCCCAGTGCTATGACCGACACCGTCGCCGAACTGAATCAGGTAATGGCCGAGGCCGACTGCCTGGTAAGTGAACAGCAGGTACAGGCTGCCATCCAGTCTCTTGCAGACGAGATCACCGGGCGCCTCAAGGACACCAATCCGCTGTTGTTCTGCGTGATGAATGGCGGCCTTATCCTCACCGGCCACCTACTGCCAAGACTGACATTTCCCGTGCAAGCGGAATACCTTCACGCCACCCGCTATCGCCAGGAAACCACCGGCGGCATCCTGGAATGGAAACTGCAACCGGAAGCCAATATGAATGGCCGTACGGTGCTGATCGTTGATGACATTCTCGACGAAGGCACGACGCTCTGTGCCATTGCAGATTACTGCCTCGCCCATGGCGCCAGCGAGGTTCTGACGGCCGTATTGGTCGACAAACAACACGATCGCAAGGCAAAGCCAAACCTGAAGGCAGATTTTACCGGCCTGGAGGTTGAGGACCGTTTCCTGTTTGGCTACGGCATGGACTACAAAGGTTATTGGCGCAACGCCCCGGGAATTTATGCCGTCAAAGGACTTTGACCGGTACGCACCCAGCGTGCTTGAGGACGACAACGCCATCGCCACCCCCGCTACGGACTGGTACCGCTCTTTTTCGGCCGCCGCGTTGAAAAACCCGACCATCCATGGGCCGCTCAGCCACTGGCTGACGCTGGAAGGCTCGCTGACCCGGGCGCTTCAACTGCGATGCCGTGAGCACTTTCACGTGGATATCCTCCAGGAGGGTTTTGCCCGCCCCACCGTGGAGGAAGCTCATACCCTCGGCATTCCGGTACGCCAGAATGCGTGGATCCGCGAGGTCTGCCTGAACGGTGACAATACCCCATGGGTGCTTGCCCGCACCATTATCCCGCTGGCAACCCTGTCAGGGCGTGGTCGCCGCCTGCGCAATCTTGGACGCCGTCCCCTCGGCGCCTATCTGTTCAGTAACCCTCAGTGGCAGCGGGGGCCGTTCGAAACCGGTCTTTGTCATCGGGTTAATCGCCATCAGCCTATGGCGGCCCGCCGCTCCCGTTTTTTCAGCGGTCATCATACCCTCCTTGTCGGGGAGTATTTCCTGCCCACGCTCTGCCCCTGACGCTGCGGCTCTTTTAACCGAACCCCACCGCTGGCTATAATCCCCGCTCAGCTTCAGGAACATCATCCCGGACGGACCAGACCTATGCTGCCCAATGCCGTGCCAGATCACATCCAGGCCCGCCTTGCAGACTACGCCCGACTGCTGCGAGTCGATCGCCCCATCGGCAGCCTGCTCCTGCTATGGCCAACCTACTGGGCACTTTGGCTGGCCGCAGACGGTTTCCCCAGCGTTGGCAACTTTATCGTCTTTACCCTCGGCGTATTCATGATGCGAGCTGCTGGTTGCGCCATCAATGATTTTGCCGATCGCAAGGTAGATCGACACGTCAAACGCACCAAAGACCGCCCACTGACCTCCGGTCGCATCGAAGCCTGGGAAGCTATTGCCCTGTTCGCAGGCCTCTGCGTGACGGCTTTCCTGATGGTGATTCTGTTCACCAACACGCTGACTCTCTATCTGTCGTTCGGGGGTGCAGTACTGGCGTTCATCTACCCGTTCATGAAGCGTTACACCCATCTGCCGCAACTGTTTCTTGGGGCCGCCTTTTCCTGGGCCATTCCCATGGCCTGGGCCGCCGAGGCCGGTGAGGTTACAAAACTGGCATGGCTGCTGTTTACCGCCAACGTGCTCTGGACCGTTGCCTACGACACCCTGTACGCCATGGTGGATCGTGATGACGACATCCGGATTGGCATCAAATCCACGGCCATCCTGTTCGGAGACGCCGACCGGGCAGTTATAGCAATCCTGCAGTCTCTGGTGGTGCTGATCCTCATACTCGTGGGCCAGCAGGCTGAACTCGGCGTTTTCTACTATCTTGGGCTCGTTGCCATGGCGTGCCTGTTTGTCTTCCAGCAGCACCTGGCCCGCTTCCGCGAGCGCGACGGGTGCTTCAAGGCCTTTCTCAACAATAACTGGGCGGGCTTCGCCGTTTTTACCGGTCTGTTGGTTGACCGGATCATCAGTTAGTTGATCATTCCTGGTCACAGCCTGCGACTGTCATATACTTGTAACACTATCCGGTTGTAATGAGGCAGCAACAATAATCGGTATGACACAGGTTAATGCTCATGACTGGAAAAACTGTCCTGATCGTCGATGACGAGGCACCCATCCGCGAGATGATCGCCGTGGCCCTCGAAATGGCCGACTACGACTACCTTGAGGCAGCGGATGCCCGCGAAGCGCATGCCCTGATAGTTGATAAACAGCCCGACTTGATACTCCTTGACTGGATGCTGCCAGGCACCAGCGGCGTGGAACTGGCCAGGCGCCTGAAAAAAGAAGAGGCCACGGCTGAGATTCCCATCATCATGCTGACGGCCAAGGTCGAGGAGGACAACAAGATCCAGGGCCTGGAAGTGGGTGCGGACGACTACATCACCAAGCCCTTCTCGCCGAGGGAGCTGGTGGCCAGGCTGAAAGCCGTATTGCGCCGCACCACGCCGCCCGGTGTGGAAACCCCGATCGAAGTGGATGGCCTGACTCTGGACCCGGTCGGCCACCGGGTCACCACGGAAACCGGCGCACTGAACATCGGCCCCACGGAATATCGGTTACTGCAGTTCTTCATGACACACCAGGAACGGGTTTATACTCGCTCCCAACTGCTTGACCAGGTGTGGGGTGGTAACGTCTATGTTGAAGAGCGAACCGTCGACGTCCATATACGCCGTTTGCGCAAAGCCCTTGGCGACCAATATGATCACCTGATCCAGACAGTGCGTGGCACCGGCTACCGGTTCTCTACCAGAGCAGCATAACCACAACCGGCGCCCTTTACCCCGAAAAGGGCCCGGAACTGATTCAGGGGCAGCCGTAATGCAACACAACTGGTCAAAGTACCTGCGATGGATTATCACGCTCCTGATAGCCTGCACGGCTGTCGGGCTTTTCTTTGGCCAGCCTCTCTATGGGCTGACGGCAGGGCTGCTGGCTTACCTGTGGTGGACTCTCGCTCAGGCCAAACGTCTGTACCAATGGCTCGGCAATCCCAGTGGCGGTGACGAAGCCCCTCAGAGTGTTGGTCTCTGGGGCGACATTTTCGACGGCCTCCACAGACTTCACCAGAACCACCTGCGCACCCAGGACAAACTTCGCGCCCAGATCAATCGGGTTCAGGAGTCCACCAATGCCATGCGGGATGGTGTGATCATGACCGACTCGCGGGGCGCCATGGAGTGGTGGAACGGCTCAGCGGAGCACCTGCTGGGCTTTCGTCGCAGTTCGGACCGCGGGCAGTTTATTCACAACCTGATCCGCAACCCCGCGTTCAAGGCCTACTTCGACTCCCGTGACTACCGGGAACCATTGGAACTGAACTCACCCGCAAAACCGCACATTCACCTGCAAATCCAGATCAGCCTGTTTGGCGACGACGACCGCCTGATTGTGGCCAAGGACGTGACCCGCCTGTACCAGCTTGAACAGATGCGACAGGACTTCGTTGGCAACGTTTCGCACGAAATGAGAACACCCCTGACGGTAATCAGCGGCTATCTGGAAACCCTGGTGGACAACGCCGACGACCTGCCGCCCAAGTGGCGGCGCGCCATCAACACCATGGCGCAGCAGTCCTCGCGTATGGAAGCGCTGATTACCGACCTGATATTGCTGTCCAGAATTGAAACCGGCGAACAGACCATCAACGACGCGGTCACGGATTTACAGGCCATGATCCAGCAGATCTGCCACGACGCCAAGGCCCTCAGCGGCGATCAGGGCCATGAATTCAACGTCAGCATTGGCGATCGCCACCTGCTGAGGGGCGACGAAAGCCAACTGCGCAGCGCCTTCTCAAATTTGATTTTCAACGCAGTGAAGTACACACCCGCCGGCGGACTCATCACCATTATCTGGAAAACGGACCGCGACGGCGGGCATCTGTCGGTGAAAGATACCGGTATTGGTATCGACCCGGTTCATATCCCACGACTTACCGAGCGTTTCTATCGCGCCGACCCCAGCCGGCACAAGGAAACCGGTGGCACCGGCCTGGGGCTGGCGATCGTCAAGCACGTATTGCTCAACCACGACGGCAATCTGGAAATACGAAGCCGGATTGGCGACGGCAGCGAATTCACCTGCCACTTTCCCCGGGAACGGTTGGCGGAAAGGCTTCCTGAAACCGCGTCCTGACCGGGATGCCTTTCGGGGCTAACCGCCGCTGCGGAAGCGGGCGATAAAGCGGGACAGGTCTTCCAGCTTTTTCGGGTCTTCGTCCACAAATCGGATGGTCACACCCACGAAATCCGTGTCCTGGCGTTTGTCCACCGCCTGCAACTGGTGAACGTAACCATTGAGCCGTGCCACCTGCCCTTCGGCCACCTCGATATCGACCACAGCCTGATCAAGGATGCCCGGAAACTGCTGGTCCCGCTTGGCGATCACACGCACTTCCGTCAGAGTGATGTCCTTGATGACAGAGCGCAGAGTGCTGTCTGAAAAACGCACCGACGCCACGCTCATTGGCGGCCTGCCCGTCACGCCTGAGGCAGAAGGCGTGGACGACTTGCCGGCACGGGCTGGCGCCGGAGACGCAGCCTCCCGTTTCTGGGTCAGCAGGCTGGCAGACTCGCGAAATGCCTCCGCAGGCCCGCCCATGGACTTTCCGCCGCGGTCCATGGCGTCCTTGAGGCGACGCCCCATTACCTTGATGATCTTATTGCTCAGGCCCTCGGGGCTGAAGGGTTTCCCCAGGTACTCAGAGACGCCCCCCTTAACGGCTTCGACCACATGATCCTTGTCACCACGGCTGGTGATCATGATAAAGGGCGTTTTTTCATACTGTGGCTGTTGGCGCATCCACTGCAACAGCTCCAGACCCGACATCTCCGGCATTTCCCAGTCACAGAGAATGAGATCAAACGTTGTGCGCGACATCAGTGATTGCGCCCGGCGACCGTTCTGGGCATCCGTGGTGTCAATCACTGGAAAACGCTGACGCACCGTTCGCTTGACCAGATCCCTCACAAAGCTGGCGTCATCCACCACCAGCGCCTTCAGCGTTGCCATGATTCGGACCTTTTGTCTTTCAGAAAGTTGTCGTATCGTCCTGCAAACTATAGAACAAGCCGATGATGGGGAATAGCGGGACTACAAAAAGACGACACATCCGGGGCGGTATGAAACGCCAGGTTAAAGAATTGTCACCGGAATCCGGCAACAACGGTGTTTCAGGGCCACAAAAACAGGCTACCATGAGCCAGGAACATCCACCCCAGACCGAGGTTTAGCGTGCCGAGCATATTCACAGGGACATCAAAAGGCCAACGGACACTTCGACACCTTTCACTTACCGGATTGTTTGTCCTGAGCAGCGCGCCCGCAGCCGCCGACGCCGAACTGGCCAAGCGTTTCCCCCAGTGCATCGAACACCTGGAAAGTCAGGCCATTGAGGCCGGTGTGTCATCACAAACGGCGGGTGAAGTGCTGGCCGGCGCTGAATATCTTGAGCGCGTGATAGAACTCGACCGCCGCCAGCCCGAATTCACCACCACCTTCGCGGACTATCTCAATCGCCGGGTAAACTCCGACCGGGTAAGCCGCGGGCGGGAGCTGCTGGACCAACACGAGGAACTGCTTGACCGTGTCACCCGGAAAACCGGCGTGCCCGCCCCCTACCTTGTGGCTTTCTGGGGCCTGGAAACCAACTTCGGCGCCTATTTTGGCAAGATGTCGGTGCCCAGTTCTCTTGCCACCCTGGCGTGTGACGAACGGCGCAGTCAGTTCTTTACTGAACAGTTGATTGCAGCCCTGAGAATCATCGACGAGGGCGCGATACCCGCCGAGCAGATGGAGGGCTCCTGGGCCGGTGCCATGGGGCATGTGCAGTTCATGCCAACGGTCTTCCTGCGCCATGCGGTGGACGGCGACGGCGATGGTAAACGCGACCTGTGGAACAGCTTGCCGGACGCAATGATGTCAGCTGGCCACTTCCTGCAGGATCTCGGTTGGGACGGCGACTACCGCTGGGGGCGAGAGGTTCTTCTGCCCCAGGGGTTCGATTACAGCCTGGCGGACGGCCGCAGGCTACCTCTGGAAAAATGGCGCGCCCTGGGCGTAACCGATGCCTTCGGCAACAACTTGGCGAACGAGCCCATTGAAGCCGCGCTGGTGGTTCCTGCAGGACACAGAGGGCCTGCGTTTCTGGCCTACAAGAATTTTAATGTGATCATGGGCTGGAACCGCTCTGAATTCTACGCTATCGCGGTTGGACATCTGGCGGACCGCATCGCCGGTGCCGGTAAGTTGCAGAACCCGCCCCCGGAGGACATGCCAGCGTTGTCACGGGACAATATCCTTACCCTTCAAAAAGCACTGAACGAACAGGGATTTGATACCGGGAAACCGGACGGTATCCTTGGCCCCAACACGCGCTCTGCCATTCGCGGCTACCAGTCAAAGAATGGCCTCGTTGCCGACGGCTATCCCGGCGACACGGTCCTCGATGCTTTGGAAGTGAAGCTGACGTCTGAAGCCTCTGGGAGTGATACCTGACCGCCATCTGCCGGCCATCTTGGGCGTGATCCGAAAACCGATTCCGCGCATAATACCTGCCGGACTCCACTGACAAGGTATCATCCCGATGGATTCGATCACCCAGGCGGCACTGGGCGCCTCGCTGGCCGGTGCCGTTGCCGGAAAAACCCTGGGCCGTTCAGCCCTGCTGGTCGGTGCCGTTCTCGGCACCCTTCCTGATCTGGACGTCATCATTGATTACGGCACCGCTGTCGCCAACTTCACCCAGCACCGCGGATTCAGCCACTCGCTGTTCGTTCTGTTGCCGCTGTCCGTATTACTGGCCTTTGCATTCCATCGGTGGCGCCCCCATCTCGGATACCGGCGCTGGTTTGCGCTCACTGCGCTTGTGCTTATGACCCACCCTCTGCTCGATGCCTTTACCACCTACGGAACCCAGTTGTTCTGGCCCATCGGCCCACCGGTGGCCATCAGCAGCATTTTCATTATCGACCCGCTTTATACCCTGCCGCTACTGGTCGGCATCATGGCGTTCCTGATCCGCGGTCCACAAACCAGCGCCATCATGGCCGGCCTGCTTCTTTCAACGCTTTATCTGGGCTGGAGTGCAACAGCGCAACAGATCATCCAGGAACGGGTTGGCCCCACGCTGGCAGAAGAAGGCCTGGAAGATGCCCCACGGCTGGTTCAGCCGATGCCTTTCAATACCGTACTGTGGCGAGTGACCGTTGTGGGTGAGGAAAAACGGGTGGAAATCGTGACCGGATTCCTGGATGGCAAGGGCCCCGTTACGGTGGAACACTTCCCCCGTGAACCTGACCTTGCAAACGCTGCCACGTCATTACCCGAAGGCCAGCGGCTGGCCTGGTTTACCCGTGGTTTCCTGCATTACGACAGGGAGGGCGATCAGCTCACGGCCACCGATATCCGCCTCGGTATTCCCGGGGCGCATCCCTTCACCTTCATACTCGCCAAATACGATGGAGACCGTCTTGAACCAAAGCCCAGTTCACGACTGGAACGTCCTGCAATTGGCGGGGAACTCCTAGGCGTGCTCTGGTCGCGAATGACGGGCTCTGCCGAGGTACTGTGCCTTGCCAGCCTGACACTGCCACCGCCGGGAGAGGGGTGTACCTGAGCATGCGCCTGGATTATTTCGTTGCCAACGCGACCACCCTGTCGCGCCGCGATGCGAAAAAAGCCATCAGTGCAGGCCGAGTCCGGGTGGATGGGGAGACCTGTCGCAAACCAGCTTCCCCGGTGGCCAAAGACACCCGAGTTTCCCTCGACGACCAGCCGCTGTCACTGCCAGAAGAGCGGTACCTGATGCTGTACAAGCCTGCTGGAGTCATCAGTGCCACCACCGACAGCCAGCAGCCCACGGCGCTGGACCTGCTGCCCGCAGACGTCCGTCACGGGCTGCACATCGCCGGGCGGCTGGACGCCGACACCACCGGGCTCCTGCTGCTGACCACCGACGGCCAATGGTCACACCGCATCACATCGCCCCGGCTGAAATGCCATAAAACCTACCGCGTGACACTCGCCGAACCCATTGATGACTTCGCCATCACGCAACTGCAACAGGGTGTATTACTGCACGGTGAGTCGCGGCCAACCAGACCTGCCGATGTCCATTTACTCAATGCCGGGGAAATTGATCTGACGTTGTCGGAAGGGCGCTACCACCAAGTCAAACGAATGCTGGCGGCGGTGGGCAACCATGTGACGGGGTTACACCGATGGCGCGTCGGCCCCCTCATACTAGACGACTCACTGGCGCCGGGAGATTACCGCGAACTGACCGCTGAGGAAGTGACCAGCGTGGGCTGATCAGGTGCGTTCGAAACGTTGGGCCTTCAGGTTCTTACGTACGGAACCAGCCTCGAACACCTCGCCGTTCATGGCAATATACACGCCATGAGGTAGTAGCTGGACTGCGGCCCATGCGTAGCCGATATTGAACACCGCGTCGCTCCGGCGCATCCGTGCCGGCTGCATGGCGCCAAACAACACAATGGTTTTCCCTTTCACCGACAGCAGCGCTCTGGCGGTTTCCGGCATGGTATCGGTACCGTGGGTGATCAGTATGCGCTCGGCGTTACACTGGCTGACGGCGGTTCTGATGATCTCCCGGTCGCCGTCCGTGATTTCCAGGCTGTCCTTGCGTAGCAACCCGTTCAGGGCATAGCCGTCATGGATGTTGGACTCCGCCAACAGCTCGGCAATCAGGCTATCGCCAATCTCAAACTCGCTGTTGGCATCGAAATACACCTTGTCGATGGTGCCGCCGGTGGTGAATATCTCAATCATACGCTGCGCTCCCGATTCGCCAGAGGTCAGTTCACACTCACGGATGCGCCATCCGAAGCGGCGTAGGCTGCGTTCTTTTTCCGCTCATACGCACGCGCGGCCGCAGCAACACTGCCACCGGCGCCGGTGGTCAGCCATCGCTTGATCCTGCCCGCATCCCCCATCGGTGAACGGGTACCCAGGGAGTCAAGCAGCACCGTTACCAGCGGCTTGCCATCCAGTTCAAACAGCATCACCAGGCAACGACCGGCTTCGGACAGATAGCCCGTTTTACTGATCCCCACGCCCCAGCTTTCACGATGAACCAGGACATTGGTATTCCCGAACGCCAGCCGGTATCTGGGTTGACGGAACTGGGCGGTGAAATAGCGTGTGGTGGAATACTCCCGTATCTGCGGGTATTGGCTGGCTGCCCTGACCAGGCGAACCAGATCCGCCGCGGTGGAGCGATTGTCAACCGACAAACCGGTGGGATCCACGAAGGTTGTTTTCAGCATTCCCAGCTCAACGGCCTTGGCATTCATCGCTTCAATAAAGGCGTCGTACCCACCAGGATGGTGTCTTGCCAGGGTATGGGCCGCAAAATTTTCCGACGACATCAGCGCAATACGCAGTACATCAGAGCGTCTGAGCTCGGAGCTCACACGAATGCGGGTATAGGCATTCGCCGGTGCGGGAATATGGCGTTCCCGGAAATCCAGCCATTCGGTCAGGGGCTCGCCGGACTCCATCACTACCAGCGCGGTCATCAATTTGGTGATGGAAGCGATGGGCACCCGCCGATCCGCATTCTTGCCGTACACCAGTCCCTCATCGTCGGCATAGGCCACGGCTGCATTAACAGACGCCAGTTGCAGCTCGGACCTCTCGATCGCCATCGCCCGGGAAACGTTGAGCGAACACAGGACTGTCAGTGCCAGGACAATGGCCGTTCGGATCATTGGTCAAACCTTGTTATGTGTCATTACGGTGTCAGCTTCCCACTATACCAGCCAAATTGCCCGCTGGCTCCGGGGTGGCCAGGGTAAAAGCGCTAACGGAATCGGCAGCAGAATTCATTCAAGCGTTTAAAACATGAAATGCAAAACCGTATAAAATCGCGTAAAATTACATTAAAATCATATTGTTACCTAATATTTCACAAAGTAACCACAGTGTAACAAACCCTCCGGGAAACGAGCAGGATAATCAAGCGAATGGATTCAACCGGGCCCCAAACGACGCAAGAGATCGCCAGTACGCCCCTGCCCTTTGATTCGGCCAATGGTTTCTATCACTGGCTACCCCTGATCGTGTTGCTCTTTGCCATTGCTTACGGATGGCTGCTTGCGTCACAGACTCCTCAGGCACTGGGCAGCGTCCGCTGGTTAGCGGGCCTGGAAACGGGTCTGCCTCAGGACCTGATGGCATTGGTTCGGCAGGTATTTATCGGCGGCATTCTGGCCTTTGCACTGCTGTTCAACCTGGCGGTTGTGTTTATGCTACGGCGGCCCGGCCTTGCGTGGCTCAGCGTGTTCATGGCCGGTGTCCTGCACTGCCAATTGGTTCTGGAACAGTTTGGCCTTTGGTTTATCTGGCCCGACCAGCCGCAGTACAACGCACTGCTGCACATCAGTCTGCCCCTGTGCCTGATCGCACTGTGTGAATTCACGCCACACTTCCTGCCGCTGGGCCATCGTTCCCGGCGAATCATTCACGTCATCAGTCTGCTGGCATTCCTTCATCTACTGGCAACGCCGATGAGCATACCGGGCGTTGGCGAAGCATCTTTCCTCGCCCTGGCCCTCGCTGGTGGCGGGTTTATCCTGCTGGTGGTTCTGAGCCTGGTTCGTCAGCATGTCCATGCACGCTATTATGGGCTTGCCATCCTCGCCATACTGATCGGGACCGTGATTTCTTTCTTACATACAAAGGGTTGGGCGCCAAGCACCAGCTTTGCAGAGTCCGCGTTCTTCCTTGGCGCTGCCGCAGGCTCGGTCATCCTGACCACCGGAGCCGCCAGCCTGCTCTCTTCCGCAGGGGGCGCACCAGCAAACAACAACCGGGGACTATCTGTGTATGCCCCGGCCATAACCGAGCGGCAAAACCAACAACAGCGGTTAATGCTGGAGGTGGAAAACAGCCTCGCCAGCAACAGTATGTGGCTGGAATACCAGCCCAAGGTGCGCATTCGAGACGCCAAAGTTCGCTCGGTGGAAGCCCTGATTCGCTGGCACCACCCAGAGTTCGGGTATGTATCACCAGACCGGTGGATTCCCCAGGCTGAAGAGGCAGGGGTTATTTACCCAGTGACGCTTTGGGTCATTGAACGGGCCTGCAGCGAATACCGCCACCTGACTGCCCGCTACGGCAACGAGCTGGCCGTTGCCGTCAACATTTCCGCCACGGACCTGACCCATGCCGGATTCGAGCAGGACATAACCGACATCATCACCCGTCACAAACTGGAGGCGAAAGACCTGATACTGGAGATTACGGAAACCGCGATGATGACCGATCCGGAGGCTTCTCGCCGTATGATTCACTCCCTGCACCGAAAAGGATTCCGAATTGCCATGGACGATTTCGGGACTGGCCATTCATCATTGGGCACGTTGGCAAGCTTTGAACTGGATGAGCTCAAGATAGATCGTAGTTTCCTGAAAGGCATCCTCGACCATCCGGCTCGCCAGCGGGTCTTCCGCGCGACCCTGGAACTGGGTGAAGCACTGGACCTGGACGTGGTGGTTGAAGGTGTTGAAGATGAGGCCGTGGTGCACTGGTTACAGCAGTTCCCGGACCTCCATGGGCAGGGCTTTTTCTGGGGCAGGCCTGAACCGGCCTGCCCCTGACACACTCACGGCTTGTCTGTCACTGCGCCTTCCGAAGCGGAACTCACGGTGCGCGCGTATTTGGCCAGCACCCCGCGGGTAAATCGGGGAGCCGGTGCGGTCCATGCCTGTCGGCGGCGCTCCATTTCCTGCTCCGAAACATCCAGCTCAATGCGATTGGCCACTGCATCAATGGTGATGGTGTCGCCAGTTTCCACCAGCGCAATCGGCCCACCTTCTGCGGCCTCCGGCGTAATATGACCAACCACGAAACCGTGGCTGCCACCGGAAAAACGCCCGTCGGTAATCAGCGCCACATCGCTGCCCAGCCCTTTACCCATGATGGCAGAAGTCGGCGTTAGCATCTCCCGCATGCCCGGCCCACCTTTGGGGCCTTCAAACCGGATCACCAACACGTCTCCGGCCACAACGGTGCCGTCCATGATCCGCTCCTGGGCCTCTTCCTCGGACTGGAACACCCGTGCACGGCCGGTGAAATGGGTACCCTCCTTACCAGTGATCTTGGCCACCGCACCAGTAGGCGCCAGGTTGCCGTAAAGGATACGCAGATGGCTATCCGCCTTGATGGGGTCATCAAAGGCATGAATGATGTCCTGGCTTGCCGGGTACGGAGCCACGTCTTTCAGGTTGTCCGCCAGTGTCTGCCCGGTGACGGTCATGCAGTTGCCATGGAGCATGCCACGGTCGAGCAGCATCTTCATCAACGGCTGAATGCCGCCGATCGCCACCAGTTCCGACATCATGTAGTGACCGCTGGGGCGCAGATCTGCCAATACGGGAACCCGTTTGCCGATTTCCACGAAGTCGTCCAGCGTCAAGTCAACGCCAACG
Organism: Marinobacter algicola DG893; assembly: GCF_000170835.1. Taxonomy (GTDB): domain Bacteria; phylum Pseudomonadota; class Gammaproteobacteria; order Pseudomonadales; family Oleiphilaceae; genus Marinobacter; species Marinobacter algicola. The sequence continues at coordinate 9,612 of NZ_ABCP01000037.1, read as the reverse complement.
GTGCTGGCCATGGCAATCAGGTGCAGCACCGCGTTGGTGGAGCCACCCAGGGCAATTACCACGGTGATAGCATTCTCGAACGCCTCCCGGGTCATGATGTCCGATGGCTTGAGATCTTTCTCCAGCAGGTTGAGGACGGCCGCGCCCGCCGCCCTGCAGTCGGCCGCCTTGGTCTCGGAAACAGCGTTCTGGGCGGAACTGCCCGGCAGGCTCATGCCCATGGCTTCAATCGCCGAGGCCATAGTGTTGGCGGTGTACATGCCGCCGCAGGAGCCTGGCCCCGGAATCGCGGTTTCCTCGATCTGTTTGACCTCAATCAGGTCCAGGTCACCCCGGGCATGGGCACCCACCGCCTCAAATACTGAGATGATGTCGGTGTGATTCTCGCCGGGCATGATGGTGCCGCCATAGACAAATACCGACGGCCGGTTCAGGCGCGCCAGGCCCATCATGCAGCCGGGCATGTTCTTGTCGCAGCCGCCAATGGCAACCAGGCCATCAAAACCTTCACAACCAGCCACGGTTTCAATGGAGTCGGCAATGACTTCCCGCGACACCAGGGAGTACTTCATACCCTCCGTGCCGTTGGCGATGCCGTCGGAAACGGTGATGGTATTGAACGTCAGGCTCTTGCCCCCGGCCTCGTCGGCACCCGCGGCCGATTCCTCCGCCAGTTGGTTGATGTGCATATTGCAGGGCGTCAGGTTGCTCCAGGTCGAGGCAATACCGATCTGGGGTTTGCGGAAATCTTCATCGGTAAACCCCACGGCCCGCAACATGGCGCGGCTTGCCGACTTGCCCAGGCCATCGACCACGGGCGCGGAATAACGGCGGCGTTTGTCTTCTGTCATTACTGTGCTCTCCTGAATGTCCGGTTGGCCCGGCCTTGTTTCTGTCATTAACAAAAGACTGTCAGAAACGCCCGGCGACAGCAATACAACGCCCCAGGCAATACCTTACGCCCTTCTGCACAGAAACATCCGCAAACCTTTGCCAGTCGCTCACGGTTATCGGAAATAGCGATTTGCCTTGTTCAGGATCAGGGCTTACTATCACGCACCTTTTTAGTGCAAACAACTCAGGTTAACGGCAGAACAATGGGACGCAGAAACGAACGACTGCGCTGGCAGCTGGCCAGTGGTCTGCTAAAGGTGTTTCATCTTGAACAGCTGACGAACCGATACAGTCGCCGGACTGTGATGGCGGGGTTTAGCCTGATCAACGGCACGCTGAGTATCGCGCTTGTTTCGTTTATCGCACTGGTCACACAGGAAGCTTTCATATTCCCGTCGCTGGGCGCGACGGCGTTTATACTGTTCCACGTTCCGCTCGCGGAACCGGCTTCTCCGCGTAATACCTTTTGCGGCCATCTCATCGGTGCATTGATGGGACTGTTCAGCCTTCATATTTTTGGGCTTCAGGATCAGGCCTCCGCATTTTTACACGGCGTCGATCTGCCAAGGGTCGGCGCTTCGGCTTTATCCCTCGGATTAACCGGCTGCCTGATGGTACTATTCCGTGTCGTGCATCCGCCGGCCGGAGCCACTGCGCTCATCGTTTCACTCGGCCTGATGCCTGATCCGGCACAATTGCCCGTCCTGATGGCTGGTGTTTGCCTGCTTCTGGCACACGCTTATTGTATGAACAGACTATCAGGCATTCCCTATCCGGTTTGGTCTGCAACGAAATCCACCCCATCGACTGGAGCTGTATCGAGTCCATGAGAATCATCATCCGCTATTTTTTCCGTACCCTTCGGCTGATCCTGACCCCCGTCATGCTGATCAGCGAGAAGTTGAGCACGCCCAAGAGCATCACACGCACGCCTGACGCACAGGCAAAGGTGGACAGTGCCTGCGAAGACCTCGCGCTTTACCAGTTCACGGCCTGCCCCTTCTGCATCAAGGTCCGCAAGGAAATCGCGCGCCTGGGCCTCAACATTGAAACCCGTGATGCGCAGCATGACAGCGGCCGCCGCTCAGAGCTGGAAGCCGGCGGCGGTCACGTCAAGGTGCCCTGCCTGCGAATTCGACAGGATGACGGCAAGGATCAGTGGCTGTACGAATCCGACGACATCAGGCTATGGCTGCAACGGCAATTCGAACCCGCCGCCTGAATCGTTCGGCAGCGGGTTTACAGATCCCGTCAACCGGGCGTTACCAATGAACGGTTGCCCGGCCCCGGCAAGGTCTGCCGGGCAGCATTTCGATCACCGATAATCTCGTAGTTACGGTCTTTGACGGTGCTGACGAAGCGCCAGTCCGCCCTTGCCTCATCAGGGGTAAATGTCACCAGCATATAGCCCCGCTGGTTCACGTTCAGGTAGTCAAGATCGTCCACCAGGAGCTTTATAGCCGCCTCGGCATCGGGTATGGTCGCTTCCGGCAACTGGAGATAGTCTTCAAGACCGGGGGAAGAAACCCCCGGCGTGGCGAACTCGACACCCACCTGGTCACCATTGCCGGTTTTCAGGTTGCTTGCCCAGGCATTGTGGGTATCTCCGGCCAGTACCACGAGGTTCTTTTGTAGTTGCCTCGCCGTTTCCAGAATCACTTCCCGTTCCACGTAGTAGCCGTCCCAGGCATCCAGATTGTAGGGCAGTACGGTTTCGATTCGGGCGATTTCCTCGTCGGTTAACGAGGGATCTCCAGCCAGGTAGCGGCCCTTGAGGTTGGCCAGCTCCGCGAACAGGGGCAGCAACACAGATGGGTCAGGGTTGATGATGCCGGCCAGCAGCTCCGCAGGCAGCGTCATCCGCCCCATCAACACCTGCTGCCCTAGTACCTGCCAGGTGGCGGTCGAAGTTGCCAAGGCGTTCTCAAGCCAAAGCCGCTGCTCCGCTCCCAGCATGGTGCGGTTCGGGTCGCCTATATCTGCAGCAAACCGGGCTGCGTCAATGCCATCCTGGGTCAGGTAGTCAGTGTAGGCCAGTTGCTCGTCGCGGCCGATGATCCTCGTATCCAGCATGTGCAAATCCACCAGGTCGCCAAAGCGGAAACTGCGGGAGATGGTCTCCTGGTCTCCGTCCGTGACCGGCCGGATCGGCATCCATTCAAAGTAGGCACGCAGTGCATCGAGTTTACGGTCACTGAAATCACCCTCGTCGGCGTTGTGGTTCTCAGCACCGTTCCTCCAGGTGTCGTTGGCCACTTCGTGGTCATCCCAGACAGTGATGAACGGCACCTTGCGGTGCAACTCCCTCAAGTGATCATCGCCCCGGTAGATGGCGTAGCGGTGGCGGTAATCTTCCAGGGTGATGAGCTCACGGTTATTCGATGCGGGGAACGTACGGCCCATGGCGTCTGCCTGCGCAGCACCATAACTATCCGGGTCGCTGTCGTACTCATAGAGATAGTCCCCCAGATGCAGCACGGCATCCAGGTTGTCCAGGCCCGCGATTTCCCGATACACGTTGAAGTAGCCAGCGGGGTAGTTGGAGCAGGACACCACGGCGAACCTCACCTGGCTCACCGTGCCCTCAGGAAGGGTCTGCGTCATACCGGTCGGGGAAGTGCTTCTGGCGGTGCGGAAACGATAGTAATAGCGCTGACCTGGCATCAGGCCCCGGACATCCACCTTGAAGGTGTAATCGTGCTGAGCCGCAGCGCGCGAGCGGCCGGAATGAGTCATGCCGCGGAAGTCAGCGTCAGTAGAGACTTCCCAGGCGATGTCCACGTCCCGACCGGAATCGTCGTCCGGCACGGCACGAGTCCAGAGGATTACGCCATCCTGCAGGGGGTCGCCACTGGCAACGCCCTGGGAGAAGCGGATATCGCGTTTGTCGCTGCTGTCGAGTATGCATCCGGCCAGTCCTGTGGATACGGCAACAGCGCCCATGCCCATGGCGGATGCTTTCAGGAAGTCCCTGCGGCTCAATCGTTTCATACCTTTCCCTGCCCTGGTTTAGTGGTCAGGTAAAAGGTAGCGCCAAAGTGTAACGACAGGATGACGGATGGCGACATCCTGAATAGCAAATCACGACAGGCCGGGCAAAACCGCTACCCTTCGACGAAGACCGGCCCCAGGCCATAGTTCCAGAGGATGACGGACCCCACACGGGTTGACACCAGAATGACCAGCGCCACCGTCAGCAAGGCACCGGCGTACATCACCGCCTGGTCCTTGGGAATGCCCATGACAATCGGCAGGCCATCGTACATCAGCCAGGCGCCATAACAGGCCGCCGCCAGGAAGACCAGGGCATTGAACCAGGGCACCGGATAGAGCAACGCAAAACCGGCGAGGAACAGCGGCGTACAGGAATAAGACGCCAACGCAATGCCATTGGAAGGAACGGCTTCTTCATGGGCGCCATATGTCCGAGCCATCCAGTTGATGGCGAACCCCAGGGCAAACACCCCCACCAGCATGGCCAGATAGGTCAGAACGCTTAGCTGTATCGCACTGACTTCCGTGAGCTTTATGACGCGCTCACCGCTCACCGTCCAACCGATGTGAGCCGTGGAAATGTAGGCACAGATCGGCGCTATCGCGCCAAGCAACAGCACATAGGCAACATAGAGCCGCCGGGGAGGTGCGTGTTCCTTGCGGATCTCGGCCCACTCGGCATCGGGATGGGTGAACAGACCAAATGCGTGATTCAGGAGCATGGCTTTACCCCCTTGAGGTAATTTTATTATTGGTTGAATGGATACGCCTCACGGGCCTGAAAAGATCAGGCCACGCTACCTTCAACTATAGACTAGAAACGCAAGTGTTAAAGCCATCTTGTCTTTTATTGCCAATCACTTCCGGACAAAACCTTACGCTTTTCTCGGGTCAGTAGCAGCGACAAGCGGCTGATCACGATGCTGGTCCCTGAAACCAAGCAGACTCTCAACACCGGTAAAATCCACCAGATCCCGGAAATCGATCCAATCCACCAGACAGTAGAGGCAAATGGCCGGGTAGCTCCACTGAGAAAACTGACCGTCGTCCACCATGGCCGCCAGGGTTCTGAACGTCATCATGATGCGTTCACGCTGGAGGTTGAAAAACATCAGGTCTTCGTTGGTATCGATGCCGGAGCGGGCCGACAGCAGCAAGATCACCGCAGAATCGTTGGCAGCGTCAATCAGCGTCAGCTGGTTTTCCTGGTCCCAGGTCAACGGCACCATGCCCTGCTTTTCGCTGAGGTAGCGGGCAATTACCCGGGAATCGTACACCTCCTGATTGTCGTCGATCAGCATGGGAATCTTCAGCGCCGGGTTGTTGCGCCGGAGCTCATCCCTGCCCTGACCATAGATGTCGAGGTTCACGAATTCATAGTCACTATCGGCCAACAGCAGCCTGATACGGCGAACATAGGGGGACGTGGTGGAACCGATCAGTTTCATGGAATCTCCTTGTTTGAATGATGTTAATGTCAGAGCAGATCTTCAGGATCTGCAAACTCATAGCCGGTGGATTCCGCCACCTCGCGGAAAGTGACCTTGCCCTGGAACACGTTGAGGCCGTTGCGCAGATGGGGGTCGTCCTTCATCGCTCTTTCCGGTCCCTTGTTGGCCAGTGCGACGATAAACGGCAGTGTTACATTATTCAGCGCCAGAGTGGAGGTTCTTGCCACCGCGCCCGGCATATTGGCAACACAGTAGTGCACCACCCCGTCCACAACGTAGGTAGGCGCATCGTGCGTGGTGGGTTTCGAAGTTTCAGTACAACCGCCCTGATCAATAGCCACATCTACGATAACACTGCCTTCGGGCATGCGGCTGACCATATCACGGGTCACCAGTTTGGGTGCGGACGCTCCGGGAATCAGCACACCGCCAATGACCAGGTCCGACTCGATCACCGCTTCCTCCAGCGTCGCGGCGGTTGAGAACAGCGTGCTGATGCGGTTGCCATAGAGATGGTCGAGATTTCTCAATACGTCCATATTGCGGTCGAGGACCGTTACATGGGCTCCCAGGCCAATGGCCATGGCCACTGCGTTCTGACCCACCACACCACCGCCAATCACGGTTACCCTCGCAGGGCTCACACCCGGCACACCGCCCAGCAGCACACCTCGACCGCCGAGGGATTTTTCCAGGCAGTGGGCACCAGCCTGAATCGACATCCGCCCCGCCACTTCCGACATAGGGGCCAGTAGCGGCAGTCGCCCGTGGTTGTCAGTGACCGTTTCATAGGCAATACAGGTTGCCCCTGAGGCCACGAGGTCATCGGTCTGGGCCTGGTCCGGCGCAAGGTGCAGGTAGGTAAAGAGGGTCTGGTCGGACTTCAGCAAGGCTCGTTCTTCCGCCTGGGGCTCCTTGACCTTGACGATCATGTCGGCCGCCTCAAACACAGCGGTTCCGCTGTCGAGAATCTCAGCCCCGGCCCTCATATAATCGTCGTCCGTGAAGCCAATGGCAGCACCCGCATTCGTCTCAACGCAAACATTGTGGCCGTGGCCACACAGCTCATGGACCGCCGCCGGTGTCATTCCCACCCGGTACTCGTGATTCTTGATCTCCTTCGGTACGCCTATCTTCATGCCTGACCCCTTGAATCCGTCGGGTAAACGATGTTTCATCCCGTAAAGTGTAGTAAAAAGGTATGACACCGGCAGTAGCAATTGAATGCATCGGTTTAATGGGCCTCGGCGTAAAACCCGGAGCAATGCACGCAATCGACCCAAACGGAGCAGGAACCCATGAACAGACACAGGCACGCCCTGGCGGCAGCGCCGCTCTCACTCGCAGTAGCCCTTACCCTGGCAAGCGGACAGGTGACAGCCGACATGCAGACAGAAACCGTGGAATACACCGTAAACGGCAAAACGTTTACCGGTTACATGGCGTACGACGATGAAGCCGAAGGCAAGCGCCCCGGTGTTCTGGTGGTTCACGAATGGTGGGGGCACAATGAGTTTGCCCGTGAGCAGGCGGAAAAGCTGGCAGCCGCCGGCTACACGGCGTTTGCGCTGGATATGTATGGCTCCGGCAAGCTCGCCGAACATCCCGAAGACGCGCAGGCCTTTATGAAGGAGGCGACCAAAGATATTGATCAGGTCAAGGCCCGCTTCATGGCTGCCAAGGAGCTACTCGCACAGCACGACAGTGTCGACGGCAGCAAGATTGCCGCCCAGGGTTATTGCTTTGGCGGTGCCGTGGTACTGAACATGGCGCGCCTGGGTGTGGATCTGGACGCCGTCGTCAGCTATCACGGCGCGCTGGGCAGCCCCATCAAAGCCGAAGCCGGCAAGGTTCAGCCCCGGATTCACGTCTACACCGGCGGTGCGGACAAGATGGTGCCATCGGATCAGGTGTCCAGCCTGGTGAAAGAAATGCAGGATGCCGGAGCGGATCTGACTCTGGTCAGCTTTCCCGGCGTCATGCACTCGTTCACCAACCCGGGAGCGGATAAGGTCGCCGAGGAATTCAATATGCCCATCGCCTATGACGAGCAAGCCGCGAAACGTTCGTGGGAGGGCACTCTGAGGCTCTACGAAGACGTTTTTAGCGACTGATCATTACCCCTCAGAGGGCACCTTCTATGGTGCCCCTCACTTCCTCCCGGACTTCCCTCTCCTCACGTCCGGCGGTGGTCACCGGCGGATGAACGATGATCTCGATCAGACCTGGCGAAAACACCGCCGTTCCCTTGGGGAGTCGGTCATGGGAGCCCCGGATCGTCACCGGTAGAATGGGCAGCTCGCCGTCGCGGGCAATGACAAACCCGCCTTTCTTGAAGGGCAGCAGCTTGCCATCCCAGGATCGGGTGCCTTCCGGAAACATCAGGATGCCAGTGCCCTCGGGCAACTGGGCGACGCCCCGCTTGATGCTCTCCAGCGCATCACTGCCTTTTGACCGGTCAATGAAAAGGTTACGGGACGTCTCCAGCGCAAGACCGAATAGGGGCACCTTACGCAGCTCTTTCTTGATCACCCAGCGGTATTGCAGGCCCAATGCCAACACCAGCGCCGGCGGATCAAAATAGGACGCGTGATTACTGAGGATAACGTAGCGCTGAGCCGGATCGATGTACTCGCGTCCGCTGACTTTCAGGCGGATTCCGGTGAGTCTGAGCATGCACCAGGCGTATACCTGGGTGCCGTGAAAGGCGGCGTTCCCACTGCGACCGGCAAGTGCGGCGATAACAATGGGCAGGAACAGGATCAGCGTGAGCAGTGCAGCCCAAAACAGGATCCAGACAACTTTGAGGGTGTTCAGCATAGCAGGCCCTGAGCAAACTAAGGTTGGGCGATCGCCCGACGGCAGGGAATAAAAGATGTCATATTCGGGTGGGAATCACAAAATCCACTCACAAAAAAAGGCAGCCGAGGCTGCCTTTCTGGCGGTGCCCTACTATCCGTTAGATAGCAGTAACGTTTTCCGCCTGAGGACCTTTCTGGCCCTGGGTAACGGTGAACTCAACCTGCTGGCCTTCTGCCAGGGTCTTGAAGCCGCTGCCCTGAATTGCGCTGTAGTGAACGAATACGTCCGGGCCGCCTTCACGAGTGATAAAGCCAAAGCCTTTTGCTTCGTTGAAGAACTTAACAGTGCCGGTAGTAGTAGACATACTTAAACTTCCTGAAATCAATCATTTTATCTTGCCGTCAGGCTATCGTTGTGATGCCTGATCAGCGTTTACGAAAAAAGAATTCGCGGAATCAAAAACAGGACGGTCACTACTAACTGCGGAGGTACGTCTTATTCATGAAAGCTTTACTGAATCTTTCCTTCGCAAATAACTCTACTCTTTGTTTTTAGGATTGCCAAGCGTATTTTTAATTTATTGCGTACGTAGTGTTACCCATCATCCCCGAACCAGTCCGAAGGTGTAAATTCCCAGTGCTGTCATGAGGATAGAGCCAACAACATGGGCGAGAATTCCAGCCAGGGCCATGCTCCATTTGCCTTCCTGGATGGCGGAAAGCATTTCCAGCGAGAAGGTGGAGAAGGTGGTCAGGGCGCCGCAAAGACCAGTAATGGCAAACAGGCGCCACTCCGGCGCCAACGAGGTGCCATGTACGAAATAACCAATAAACAGGCCGATGAGCCAGCCGCCGGAGAGGTTGGCTACGAGGGTGCCGTAGGGAATGGCGTGGTAGCTGCTGTTGAGCCAAAGGCCCAGGGCCCATCTCAGGTTTGCGCCGATAACGGCTCCGGCGCTTACGGCCAGGATTGATAGCCACATTCCCAACTTACCTCTTGGTTTGGTGCCTGCCGGATGTTGCCATCCGGCATCCCTCAATCCAAATCCCGTTGCCTTCTATCAGGCCGGGTTGTGGTCGATCAGTGTGTCCTTGTTGCGGGCGAACTCGTCGAACGGAAAGTCGTCGACGGTCAGCATTTCCAGGACCACAGCTTCGTACTCACGCATGAACTCGGCCTCTTCCTTGGTGAAGATATCCGCTTCCAGTGCGGCTTCGAAGCGTTCTTCCGGATGCAGCGCGTCCATCGGCAACTGCCCCTTGGCATACGCCTTGGTGACTTTGCGATAAAGCTGTTCGGCTTTGTCGTGATCCTTCAGCAAGTAGTTGTATTGAGCAATAGGGTTCTCAACGGCCCCCTTGCCTTCGCCAGCCGTTGTCCAGGCACCGGCAAGCAGCTTCTCCCGCACCGGGCTGTCGGTGGAGATGGCTTTTGCCAGTTTGCGGGAGAGGTCATCATGGGGTTTGTCCCA
>NZ_ABCP01000038.1 GCF_000170835.1 Marinobacter algicola DG893 | reverse complement strand
CGCTCATCTCCGCCCTTACACAGCCCCCTAAACCTGAGGCAACAGAACGAGAACTCCGAACGAAAAGGAAAAACCGGTGAGAAAAGCCCTGATAGTAGCCATGTCCCGCAACCGGGTCATCGGCCGAAACAATAAGCTACCGTGGTATTTGCCAGGCGACCTCAGGTACTTCAAACAGGCCACCATGGGAAAGCCCATCATCATGGGTCGGAAAACCTGGGACTCCATCGGCAGGCCGTTACCCGGACGGATGAACGTGGTGATTTCACGGAACCCGGAATGGGAAGCGCCCGCTGGAACGGTGGCGGCAGAATCGTTGGAAGACGCATTGGTCAAAGCCGAAGCTCAGGCCGAAATTGAAGGCGGGGACGAAGTGATGATCATCGGTGGTGGCCAGATCTACGCCGAAGTATTGCCGATGGTAGATCGGATTTATATCACCCAGGTACACGCCGAGGTCGACGGGGATGCCTTTTTTCCGGAAGTGAACTGGGAAGAGTGGGAAGAGCTCGGACGGGAGGATTTCTCCGCGTCCGATAACAACCCTTACGACTACAGCTTCGTCGTCTACCAGCGCCCAAGTCAGCCTTGAGCGCCTAAGTCAGCAGATCAGCCCTGGCGGGGTGGGCGCTTACCTGACGGCTTGCCACCCTTGCCGGGAGGCTTGCCCTTCGGGCCTGGGCCGCCGCGACCCTTGGGGCCCTTCTTGAAGCCGGGTTTGAATCCTGGCTTACCGCCCGGACGGCCACCTTTGCGGTCACGACGTGGCGGTGCGGTGGCAGAAACCACCGGCAGCGCTTCCGGCTGTTCCAGGGGCAGTGAGCCCGGCTGGGATGCCTCCAGATAGCAAGCCAGCGCACCGGCAACCATGGCAATGTCCATGTCGTTGCGTTCGGCAATTTCATCGAGCAACGCCATGGCTTTGCCCAGCTTTCCATCTTCAGCAAAACCCAGGAGCTGTGATTCAAACTGCTCTTCCCGCATCTTCTTCAGAGCATTGGGCGAGGGCAGTTCATAGGATTCCATTGGCGAGTTGGTGGCGCGCTCAAGCGTGCGCAACCAGCTTCGCTCCCGAGGCGTGACCAGCAGAATCGCCTTGCCTTCACGACCGGCACGGCCGGTGCGGCCAACCCGGTGAATGTAGGCTTCGGTGTCGTAAGGCACGTCGTAGTTGATGACGTGAGTGATGCGGGGGACATCAAGGCCGCGGGCCGCAACGTCGGTTGCCACGATGATGTCTTTCTTGCCGCGCTTGAGATCTTCCACTGTCTGCTCGCGTTGGCGCTGGTTCAGGTCGCCATTCAGTGGCGCTACCGCATGGCCACGTGCCGACAGTTTTTCCGCCAGTAGTGTGGTTTCCGCCTTGGTGCGAACGAAGATGATGGTTCCGTCTACCGGTTCCACTTCCAGGATGCGGGTCAGGGCATCCAGTTTGCGTTCGGCATAGACCGGCAGAACAAACTGGGAAATGCGCTCAACCGTGCGGGTCTCGCTTTCGATTTTCACTTCCGTAGCGTCGCGCAGATAGGTCTGGGCGACCTTCTTGATCTGCGGCGGCATGGTCGCGGAGAACAGCGCGCGTTGGCAGTTGTCCGGGGTCTTTGCCAGGATCGCTTCCACGTCGTCGATGAAGCCCATGCGCAGCATTTCGTCGGCTTCGTCCAGTACCAGAGCCTTGAGGCTGTCCAGTTTAAGCGTGCCCTTGCGGAGGTGGTCCAGCATTCGGCCAGGGGTGCCCACGATCACCTGGGCGCCGCGGCGCAGGCCCTTGATCTGAGGGAAAAAGTCCTGGCCGCCATAGATAGGCAGGACGTGAAAGTTGCGGAACTTGCTGGCATAGGTGGTGAACGCCTCGGCCACCTGGATGGCCAGTTCCCGCGTGGGTGCCAGAACGAGGATCTGCGGCGCCATCACAGACGCGTCTATCCGGCTCAGTAACGGCAGCGCAAAGGCGGCGGTTTTACCGGTACCTGTCTGGGCGACACCCAGTAAGTGCTTACCAGCCAACAGCGCAGGGATCGTCTGGGCCTGTATGGGAGAAGGCTTTTCATAGCCAACGGCGGCAACTGCTTCGAGGACAGCTGGATCCAGGCCGAGGTCGGCAAAAGACAATTCAGACATTAATTTACTCAGAATTCGGAGGGTAGGGCATTGCATTGCAATGCGTGTTATGGCGGGGATTATAACTGGTTTGTCGTGTCTTTAACACGGCTAATGCTGGTAGTGCAGTAGGTAGTTGCCGGCGATGACGGTTGCGTTGCGGGTAGATCTTCGGCAATCTCCGGGTTGTTTCGAATAGGATGCTAACGAGGCGGGCGCATGAATTTTGATGAGTTGATGAAGAGTGGGGCCAACGGTAAAGATCTGGTTGTCCCTTCAAGCTGGGGCCAAGGACGTGCCTCTTTTGGTGGGGTGGTTGCAGCCCTGGTATTTGACCGAATGGCCAGTGTTGTCGCCCCCGGCCGCCCCATGCGTTCAATGCAGGTGTCCTTTGTGGGGCCAGTAACACCGGATGAGCCGGCGACAGTCGAGGCTGAAATTCTGCGGGAAGGTAAGGCCGTCAGTCAGGTTTTGGGCCGCATTGTCCAGGGCGGAGAGTCGAAGTTGGTGGCGCTGGCGAGTTTTGGAAGCGATCGGGAGTCTGACGTTTCGGTCGATGCTGCACCAGCGCCTGAGGCGAAGCCGGTGGAGCAGTGCCACGGCCTGGATTTCATTGAAGGTGTTACGCCGGAGTTCATTCAGCATATTGAGATGCGCTGGGCGTTTGGCAATCTTCCGTTTAGTGGCAAAGGTGGTCGAGAGCTTGGCGGCTGGATGCAGTTCCGTCAAACGCCAGAAACGTTTTCAGATGCCCACATTGTGGCGCTTGTTGACGCGTGGCCGCCCGCCGTTTTGCCGTATGTGAAGCAGCGGGTGAAAACGAGCTCCTTAAGCTGGGCTCTTGACATCATGCATCCCAGGCCAGTTCTGGAGCCTGGGGACTGGTTATTGTACAAGGCGAAGATTGATAAGGCTGAAGCGGGATACGGCCATACCCAGGCCGGCATCTGGACCGCGAGCGGAGAGCTCGTGGCGCTGAGTCGGCAGACGGTAACGGTATTTGGGTAGAGGAGTATTCTATTCGGGTTCTGAGTTTAGCCCTGCGTTTGCAGGACTGAACTCGGGGAGTGGCGTTAGGTGGCTGTTGTCACGTGACATTGCTATGTGACTGCATTGCCGGTAGTGCCTATGACATTTCTCGTTCCGTTGTGAAATCGGTCTTGCTGGCGACATCTCTCAGGCCACCGAAACGCCGATAAAACTTCTCCCCGGGCCCCGGCAGAGGGCCGGAAGCGTTTTCCAGAGTTTCGTCCAGCCACTGTTCTGCCCGGACATAGATCTGGCGATACAGGTTTCGGCAGAGTTGCTTGGCGCTGCGGCCTTCCCAATCACCCGGTAGCAGTTCATCGGGCAGGATGGGATCCCGAAGCAGAATTTTTCGGTATTCGTGTATGAGCAGAATGCGGACGGTCAGGCATTCCTCGGGGCTGAGGGTGTCATCGGACTGCAGTTCGCGCCAAAGTGGGCGAAACTGACTCAGGAAGCGCCGATACCGACCGCCGAGTTCCTCCAGGTTCCAGCTTTCACGAACTTGCAGTCTCAGCGCTCTCGGGCTCTTTTGCTCCATTGGCACCGTCTGCATGACGATGGTGTCCTCCAGGGCGCCCCACTCCTGAAGCATCGGCACCAGCTCGCTGCGGGTGAACCTGGGGTGCTCCATCAGGCCGGGTGCCATGCTGCCAAAGCTGAGCCACTTCAGTTCGTCCCGAACTTTCTGGCGAAGCTCTGGAGATAGCTGGTTCAGATACACGAGACACCAGCTCCCGCTCCATTCCTCTGTTTCCAGGTTGTAGACGTGTTGAAACGCCTGCTCGAATCGGCGCAGCCCGGGGCCTGTCAGGCTGTAGTAACTGCAGCGCCCGACTTTCTCCGTTTGCAGCCAGGACTCCTGGACCAGGCGATAAACCGAGGTTCGAACCAGCCGTTGGCTGATGCCCATGGGTTCCACCAGTTTCATCAGGCTGCCAAGCCAGACGTTGCCTCCGCGAGGAACGATGGCGTCGCCGTAGATTGTGCTGATAAGAGAGCCGGCGCGCAGTGGCCGCTTCTTCTGGAAGTTGCTGACAAGTAGTTCGAGCTGGCTTTTCGCAGTCATGGACTTAGGTTCGCAAAATAGAATCAATGAAACACGTTGGACGTATTATGCGGGTCTTGCGTGTCAGGTAAAGGTTTGTCTCTCTGGATGCGCTGCTGGCGCATTTTATATGCGTCGACTTTGGCTCAGTGGGCATGGTGAGACTCCGTAAAATCAGTTGACACTGGCATTATGATACAATAAGTTCATTAAATATTCGCATGTGGTATCGAATTATATCGAGAGCGAAGAAATAAAAATACACTCAAGCCCCTGCACAATTCGGGAGAACAAGAACAATGCTTAAAACAATGATGCGCCGCGCAGGACAATGCGCAGTGGTTGCTGCTGCATGCCTCATGATGAGTGCGCAGGCAGCTGAGCCAATCAAAATCGGGTCGTTCCTGTCAGTCACAGGGCCGGCATCCTTCCTTGGCGACCCCGAGCTGAAAACGCTCGAGATGTACGTCGAAAAAATCAATGAAGAAGGCGGTGTCCTCGGGCGTCAACTGGAACTGATCCACTACGACGACGTTGGCAATGCTTCCTCTGCCCGCAACTTTGCCAGCCGTCTGATCCGTTCGGATCGAGTGGATATCATTGTGGGCGGCAGTACCACCGGCGCCACCATGGCTGCGGTCCCGCTGATTGAACAGGCACAGGTTCCCTTTATCTCTCTGGCAGGTGCGGTTGTTATTACCACGCCTGTGAAGAAGTGGGTATTCAAAACCCCTCAGTCTGACCGCATGGCGGCAGAACGTATCCTGGCGGATATGAAAGACCGTGGAATTACCAAGATTGGTCTCATTTCCGGCACAGGTGGTTTTGGTAGTTCCGGCCGCACCCAGACTCTGGAAGTGGCAGAGCAGATGGGTATGGATGTGGTGGCAGATGTCACCTACAGCGGATCTGATACGGATATGACCGCACAGCTGACTAATATTCGTAACACGAAAGGCGTGGAAGCCGTCCTCAACTTTGGTTTTGGTCAGGGGCCCGCTATCGTCACCCGAAACTATGTCCAGTTGGGCATGGAGCTTCCGTTCTATCAATCTCACGGTGTCGCGTCTGACAGCTTCCTTGAGCTGGCGGGTTCGTCAGCCGAAGGTCTTCGCCTGCCGGCGTCTCCTCTGTTGGTTCCGGACTCATTGCCGCAAGAAGACCCCCAGAAAGAAGTGGTTCAGAACTACAAGGCTGAATATGAGGCTCGTTGGGACTCCAAGGTTTCAACTTTTGGCGCCTACGCCTATGACGGGCTGATGCTGGCCGTTCGTGCCATTGAAAAGGCAGGCTCTACCGATCCTGAGGCGGTGCGCGGTGCTCTGGAAAATATTCAGGGTTATGTCGGGGTGACCGGTGAGTTCAACATGTCGCCGGACGACCACAATGGCCTTGATGCCGACTCCTTCCGCATTTTGGAAGTCCAGAACGGCGAATGGAAACTGATCGACTGAACTCCCTTTTCACCTGTCTCGCGGCTGGCGGCTGTCCTTTTGGACGGGTCGCCAGCTGATGTTCGACCGGAACCACCGCTATGCTCGCAGAATTCTTACAGTACCTGTTCACCGGGATTACTATCGGTGCGACTTACGCCCTGATAGCCCTCGGTTTTACCCTGATTTATAACGCCAGCCACGTCATCAATTTTGCCCAGGGCGAGTTTTTGATGATTGGTGGTATGGCGACCGTTTCCCTGACAGCCATGGGAGTGCCCATGGTGATTGCAGTTGTGCTGGCGGTCATTCTGGCAGGTGTGCTGGGTATTGCCCTTCAGCGCTTCGCCATCGCACCGGCCAAACAGGCCGATGTAGTAACTCTGATTATCATCACCATCGGTGCATCCATTTTCATCCGGGGCATTGCTCAGGTTGTCTGGGGCAAGGAGTACCACGTGATGCAGAATTTCAGTACGGACCAGCCTATCCAGGTCTTTGGCGCAGTGCTGAACAGCCAAAGCCTGTGGGTTCTTGGTATTGGCGCGGTCATGGTGGTGGCCCTGGTGCTGTTTTTTACCAAGACCCTGATCGGTAAAGCGATTCTTGCGACATCCATGAACAAGGAGGCGGCGCGCCTGGTGGGGATCCGTACCCAGATGGTGCTCATGCTGGCGTTTATGGTGTCTGCGCTGCTGGGCTCGGTGGCTGGCATTGTGGTTGCCCCGATTACCTTCACGTCCTATGACATTGGCATCATTCTCGGCCTGAAAGGCTTTGTTGCTGCGGCTATCGGCGGTCTCGGCAGCGGTGTCGGTGCAGTTGTTGGTGGCCTTGCGCTCGGTATTGTTGAAGCCATGGCGGCCGGTTACATCTCGTCTGACTACAAGGACGCCGTAGCGTTTTCCATGATTCTGCTGGTGCTTTTCTTTATGCCCAGAGGATTGTTCGGTGCCAAAGTAGTGGAGCGCGTCTGATGTTGAACCGGTTTATGCAGTCGCGCCTGCGGGGTCTGGTAATCCTCGCACTGATCCTGATTATTCTTCCGGCTTTTCTGGGCAACCCGTTTCACTATGAACTTGTCATCCAGATGGCCATTATCGCTGCTACGGTTGTCGGCCTGAACCTGTTGGTGGGCTTTGCCGGCCAGATCAGTCTCGGTCATGCCGGGTTTTTTGGCCTGGGTGCTTACTTCACGGGTATTGCGACCGGGACTTACGGCTGGTCTTCATTGCCCGCGCTGGTGGTAGGGGCTGTCGTAGTCGGCACTATTGCCTGGCTGGTCGGGCGCCCGATCCTGCGCCTGAAAGGGCATTACCTGTCTATGGCAACTCTCGCAGTGGGCTTCATTATAGCCATCATTCTGAACAACGAACGTGCCATTACCGGCGGCCCGGACGGAATGCCGGTTCCTGCCCTGGATCTGTTCGGCTGGGAGCTAAGTACGTTTGGTCGATATTCGTTGTTTGGTATCGAGATTTCTGGTGTTCAGGCGTGGTATATCCTGGCCAGCGTGGTTCTTCTGGCGGCAGTCTGGTTTGCCCTGAATCTCATTGAATCACCTATCGGAAGAGCCTTGCGCTCCGTGCACGGCTCGGAAGTGGCTGCCAGTGTGGTGGGAGTCGATACAGCAAAGTACAAAAGCCTTGTGTTTGTGATTTCCGCCATCTATGCAAGTGTGATGGGAGGGCTTTACGCTCACTTCCAGGGCTTTATCACTCCGGCCGTAGCCAGCTTCGAATTTTCTATTCTCTTTATCACCATGGTCGTCCTTGGCGGTATGGGCTCCACATTCGGCGTGATTCTGGGCGCCGTGGTGTTGAAACTGTTGCCCCAGGTTCTGGCGGACTTCCAGGAGCTCGAAACCGTCATGTTCGGCCTGATCCTGATGCTGACCATGATTTTTATGCCCAAGGGGCTACTTCCGACCCTGACCGCTGCTGTTTCCAAAAGAATGCGCAAGAAAGCGGGAGGTGAGGCATGACAGCTCTGGTTGAAGTGAAAGGGTTGGATAAGGCCTTTGGTGGTGTGCATGCGGTTGAAGGGGTCAGTTTCGCCGTAGAAGCCGGGCAGGTCTATTCTGTCATTGGTCCGAACGGCGCCGGCAAGACCACGCTGTTCAATATGATCACCGGCCTCTACACCCCCACAAAAGGTGAGATCCTGCTCAACGGTGAAAGCACCGCGAAGCTTGAACCGAACCAGCTTGCGGAACGGGGCATGTGCCGGACCTTTCAGCAGATGCAGATCTGCATGAATATGACCGCCATCGAGAACGTGATGCTGGGTCGGCATCTTCAGCTCAGGAGTAGCTTGTTTACCACGTTGTTCCGGTTGCCGTCTCTGCGTCGCAATGAGACTGACGCCCGTAAACGCGCCGCCGATCTTATGGAATACGTTGGTTGCGGTGAATATCTGGATACGGAAGCCTCCGCCATGTCCTACGGCGCGCTCAAGCGGCTCGAAATTGCACGGGCCCTGGCAGCCGAACCAAAGGTCATACTTCTGGATGAGCCGGCGGCGGGCCTGAATGCCACGGAAACCTCGGCGCTGGAGGCGTTGATCCGGAAAATTGCTGACCAGGGCATAACCGTGATGTTGGTTGAGCACGATATGAAACTGGTGATGGGGATATCCGACCGGTTGCTGGTGCTGAACTATGGTCGCGTTCTGGCCGAGGGTGCCCCCGAAGAAGTCCGTCAGAACCCGGACGTTATTGCCGCCTATCTGGGTGGCTGAGCAAGGAGACATTTCACATGAGCGAGCAACACACTGAAATGGCGCCTGCCCAGCCAAGCAGTGAGCAGGCCAGTCAGGAGATGCTGTCTATCCGAGGGCTGGTAACATCTTATGGCCAGATCGAAGTGCTGCATGATGTGGATATCCACATCAATAGTGGTGAGATTGTATCGCTTGTCGGTGCCAATGGTGCCGGCAAATCAACCCTCCTGATGACGATCTCCGGGCTGCAGCCTACTGATCGGGGCGCAGTTTCCTTTGAAGGCAAGGACCTAGCGAAGATCGCAGCGGACCAGCGGGTGGCTGATGGCATCGTGCAGGTGCCTGAGGGCCGGCAGGTTTTCAAGGACCTCAGTGTCCATGACAACCTTCTTCTGGGAGCCTATACCCGTGGAAAAACCCCCGAGATAATGGACGACCTGGAGCGCATGTACACCAAGTTCCCCATCCTTCGCCAGAAACGCCATAACCTGGCTGGTGAGCTTTCCGGTGGCCAACAACAGATGCTTGCCATGGGGCGGGCACTGATGGCCAAGCCAAGACTGCTGCTTCTCGACGAGCCCAGCATGGGCCTTGCACCGTTGATCATCGAAGAGATTTTCAACATCGTTAAAGAGCTCAAGGAGGAGGGCATTACCATTTTCCTGGTTGAACAAAATGCGTCTCAGGCATTGGCACTGGCCGACCGTGGCTATGTATTGGAGACCGGAAAGGTGGTGATTGAGGGAACCGGCCAGGAACTGCTCAGCAACGAGAAGGTGCGTGAGGCGTACCTGGGTATGTAATGTGTTCCCGGCTCTGTGAAAACGGCCGCGAAAAAGCCCCGCACGGAGGCGGGGCTTTGGTGCTTCACCATCTGTGAACCTTTTGTGGGGCCGTCAGATGAGATTGTAAAGGAACACCACCGTGATGCCAGCGGGCGTCAGATACCGGAGCACCAGCATAAAGGCCTTGTAGGCTCCGCCTTGCAGGCCGATATCCGCTGCCAGTCCTTGCCGCTTCATGGCCCAACCTGCGAACAGTGCAATCGTGAGTCCGCCCAGGGGCATCATCAGATTGGAGACCAGGAAGTCGAGCAGGTCAAACACCGTTTTGCCCTCAAAGAACGGGATGAAGCTCAGCGGATGTAAATCTTCCCATACGTTGAACGACAGTACCGTACCGATTCCGATAAACCAGATCGCCAGCCCGCCACCAATCGCACTCTTTGCCCGGCTGACCCCTTTGTGCTCTTCCAGCCATTCCACCACCGGCTCCAGCATGGAGATAGCAGAAGTAATGGCCGCCACCAGAAGAAGAGCGAAGAAAATGGTGCCAAAAAGCGCACCGCCGCTCATCTGGCCGAACGCCAGTGGCAGGGTCACGAAGATCAGGCCGGGGCCGGTTCCGGGTTCGAGGCCATTGGCAAACACCAGGGGAAAGATGGCGAGGCCGGCGAGCAGCGCCACGCTGGTATCAAGAACGGCATGGTCATTGCCGTTCTGGCAATATTGACGTTCTTTTGGCAGGTAGGAGCCATAGCCATAACACGCATCCCGATGCTGAGAGTAAACGCGGCATGCCCAGACGGTCAGAAGCCGGCCGTGCTCAGCTTGCTGAAATCGGGAAAGAACAGAAGCTTACTGCCCGGCCGAAGCTGCCACTGTTCATGGCATAGATCACCATGACAACCAAAAGCAGAAACAGCAGTGGCATCAGCATGTTGACAGCTTTCTCGAGCCCTGAGCGAATACCGCGGCCAACGATAACCACCACAATCGTCATGAATACCGAATGCCACAACAACAGTTCCCAGGGGTTTGCGAGCAGTCCGCCGAACTGACCACCAATGGTCTCGGCGTCTGCGCCGGTGAACAGGCCGGAAGCGGCCTTGCCAATGTAAACCAGAGCCCACCCACCAATGACGGCATAAAACGATAACACCAGGAACGAGGCAATCACGCCGTTCCAACCGATCACTCTCCAGCCCCGGGACGCTCCCTCGGTTTGGGTCAGGGTGCGCATGGTGGCTACGGGGCTCTGGCCACCCCGGCGGCCGATCATGGTTTCAGCGATCAATACCGGTATTCCAATGAGGAAAATGCAGGCCAGGTAGACAAGAACGAACGCGCCGCCGCCGTTCTCTCCGGTAATGTAGGGAAACTTCCAGATGTTTCCGAGGCCAACGGCCGAACCGGCAGCTGCCAGGATGAAGGCCATCCTTGAAGACCAGAGGTTGTTGGCCTGCTGGTGTGATTGGGTACTCTGACTCATTGTGGTCTCCGGTTATTTGTTTTTGTCGGATTAACGTTGCAGGTGTGATTGATGGTCGGGACGGGCGGCTTACTTGAGGACGTTGTTCAATGCGTCCGCCACCCGTGGCAGGATTCGATCGTTAAGCCCTGCTACATTGACGCGGCTGCTGTCGAGCAGGTAGATGCCATGCTCCTTCCGTAACCGGACGACGTGCTCTGGGCTGATCCCGAGGAACGAAAACATACCTCGTTGACGGGCAATGAAACGGAAGTCTCCCACCGGGGCTAATGTGTCGGCAAAGGCATGGCGCAGGTGCAGTATGCGCTCGCACATGCCATTCAGTTCGTCCTGCCATTGGGCTCGCAATTTCTCATCTCCCAGAATGGTTTCCACGATGGCCGCGCCATGGGCCGGTGGCATGGAGTAATGAGAGCGGATGATGCCAAGCAACTGACTCGTTGCCGCCGAGTTGACGGATGCCGTACCAGAGATCAGCGCCAGGGCTCCCGTGCGCTCGCGATAAAGCCCAAAGTTCTTGGAGCAGGACGCAGCAATGATCATTTCCGGCACGGCACCTGCCAAATGCCTCACACCTGCCGCGTCAGCCTCGAGGCCTTCACCAAGACCCTGATAGGCCATGTCCACGAATGGCAGCAGGCCCTTGCGCTGAATCAGGCTGGTGACTTCTTTCCATTGCTCCAGGTTCAGATCCGCGCCTGACGGGTTATGGCAGCAACCATGAAGTAGCACCACATCACCCGCCTTGGCGGTTTCAAGGGTTTCCTGCATGCCGGCGAAGTCTACCTCCAGCGTTTTCGGATTGAGGTACGAATATTCGCGGATGGTCAGGCCCGCTCCCCCCAGGAGTGGGAGGTGATTAGCCCAGGTTGGAGTGCTCACCCATACGGTGATGTCCGTTTTACACAGGCGCAGAAACTCAGCCGCCATCCGTAGGGCACCACAGCCGCCTGGAGTCTGGACAACGGAGGTTCGGCCATCTCTGATCAGCGGACTGTTGTCCCCCAGGATCAGCGCTGCCATGGCGTTGTTGAAGCCAGCAGAGCCTGCGGGCCCGACATAGCTCTTGGTGGTCTCTCCCTCCAGCAGGCGCCGTTCGGCTTCGGTCACGGCGGCCATGATGGGCGTGTTGCCGGCGTCATCCTTGTAAACGCCAATACCCAGGTCCACCTTATCCGGCCGGGTGTCTTCCCGGAACTGAAGCATCAGTTGCAGGATCGGGTCCTGCGGCAGGGGATTCAGGGCTTCAAACATGATTCGCCTCCTTATCGGCCTGCTGGGTGCGGATGAGGGTTGGGCGGCCGGTGTCGAGCGCCTTGATCAGTTGGGTCTGTTTGTCCCGGATGGCGTCGGCCGCCTGCTCGCGTACCGGGCCATAGCCTCGAACGTCGGCGGGCAGCTCGGCCAGTTGCAGGAAGGTTTCGTAGTTGCTGGCATCCAGCTCCCGAACCATCCTGGCGACCAGGTTCTGGTAGTCTTTCAGCATGGCGCGATCCAGTTTCCGGTCTGCTGAGTAACTGAACGGGTCCACCGCGGTTCCGCGCAGGCCGCGGAGTTTTGCCAGCAGCCGGAAGGCCCGGAACATCCAGGGGCCGAACCGGCGCTTTTTTGGGCGTCCCTGGGCATCGGTTTCTTTGCCGAGCAGGGGCGGTGCCAGGTGAAAGTGGACCTTGAAGTCACCCTCAAAAGTTTCCTGCACTTCTTGCATGAAGTCCGTTTCCGCAAACAGCCGGGCCACTTCATACTCGTCCTTATAGGCCATCACTCGATACAGTTGCTGTGCCACGGCACGGGTCAGGAGCAGGTTTGTCTGCCCCAGGGCTTCCTCGGCTTTCCGGACTTCGGCAACACTGGCCCGGTACTGATCGGCCCAGCGCCGGTTCTGATAGTTAACCAAGTGCCCGTGACGGGTCTCGATCAACTCATCAAGGGTCGGCTCGGACTTGGCATCCACAACGTTCGCGCCGCCGGTGTCCAGCAGGTCCGTTACCGCACTCAGATCAACAGACGCCACGCGGCCCCAGCCGAAGGCTTCCTTGTTGCGATCAACGGCCACACCGTTGAGTTCTATGGCCTTCATCAGGGCTGCTTCAGACAGGGGCAGTAGCCCTTTCTGCCAGGCAAAGCCAAGCATCATGACGTTGGAGAATACGGTGTCCCCCAACAGTTTCTCGGCGATCCCATTGGCGTCGAGTTGGTTGAAGTGGTCCTGCCCCACCGCCTCCCGGAGCAGGCCGAGTCGCTTGTCGGCCTTCATGTCCGCATCGCGAAAGAGCACATAATCGGCGGTAGGCAGTTCGGCTTCGTTGGCAACAATCCGGGTGTGGTTCGGCCTCAGTACACTGAGGGCTTTCTGGGAGGAAGCGACCACCAGATCGCAAGCGATAACCGCATCGGCCTGACCGTTGCTGATTCTTACCTGGTGTAGCTTGTCCGGAGACGGTGCCATCCGCACATAGCTGAGAACGGTGCCACCTTTCTGGGCAAAGCCCATGAAATCCAGGACCGAAGCGCCTCGGGATTCCAGGTGTGCAGCCATGGTGATCAGTTGTCCCACGGTGACGACGCCGGTACCGCCAACACCACCAACGAGGAGGTCGTAAGAACCGGTCATTTCCGGCAGATCGGGAGTTGGGAGAGCTGCCAGCCTGCTGGTTAGCACCGAGCCGGTATCCATGCCTCGGGACTTGCGCAGTTGCCCGCCTTCAATGGTGACAAAGCTGGGGCAAAAGCCATTGACGCATGAGAAGTCCTTGTTGCAGGAGGACTGGTCAATCTTGCGCTTTCGGCCCAGTTCAGTTTTACGTGGCACAACCGACAGGCAGTTGGACTGCACCGAGCAATCGCCACATCCCTCACAAACATGGTGATTGATAAACGCCCGTTTTGTCGGGTCCGGGAACTGCTTGCGTTTGCGACGCCGGCGCTTTTCAGCTGCACAGGTCTGATCGTAGATCAGCACTGTGCAGCCTGGAATGTCCCTCAGTTCCCGTTGGACCGCATCCAGTTCGGAACGGTCGTGGAAGGTGACGTCATTCGGAAACTGGCCCTCATGCCCTTCGTACTTTTCGGGTTCATCGCTGAGCACCACGACCCGGCGAACGCCTTCGGAGGCCACCTGCTGGGCAATCATGGGCACGGTGATCTGGCCATCCACCGGCTGGCCACCAGTCATGGCGACGGCGTCATTGAACAGGATTTTGTAGGTAATGTTGATTCCGGCTGCCACTGCCTGGCGGATAGCCATGGAGCCCGAATGGAAGTAAGTGCCCTCGCCGAGGTTCTGAAACACATGGGGGTTGCCGGTGTAACGGCTCTTGCCGATCCAGTTGACCCCTTCGCCACCCATCTGAATCAACGATTCCGTGTTCCGGCCCATCCAGGAGGCCATGAAGTGGCAGCCGATGCCCGCCAGCGCCTTGCTGCCTTCGGGCACTTTGGTAGATGTGTTGTGAGGGCAGCCGGCACAGAAATAGGGCAGGCGCCTGACGCCGCCCGGATCCTGAGCATTGGACATGACGCTGATCTCTGCCATGCGCTCACTGAAGTCCAGGGAGAAGAACCGGCCAAGCCTGGCAGCCAGGAAGCCGGCAACCAGCTTCGGGCTCAGCTCACCGACATAGGGAATCAGCGGGCGCCCCAACTCATCCTGCTTGCCGGTAATCAGTACCTCGCCGGGGCGATCCGGCTCGGACATGTACTCTTTGATCTGGCTTTCGATGATGCCCCGCTTCTCTTCTATGACCAGGACTTCTTCCTTGTCATGAACGAAACTGAGAATGCCGCGGCGCTCCAGAGGCCAGACCATGCCGATTTTATAGATATCCAGTCCCAGGTCCCGGGCTTTATCTTCATCGATTCCGAGGAGATCGAGAGCTTCCAGCAGGTCCAGGTGGCCCTTACCGGTGGTCACAATACCGAAACGGGCTTGTTGATTGTTGTACAGGCAGCGGTCAATCGGGTTTGCTCTGGCAAAGGCCTGCACGGCCGCCAGTTTATGTTCGATCCGGGTTTCCAGCTGCGGGCCAGGCAGGTCCGGCCAGCGATAGTGAAGACCGCTTTCGGGGGCCGTGAAGTCGTCGGGGGTTACAAACTCCGGTTCGGGTGGCAGGTCGACGGAAGCGGCGCTTTCCACCGTCTCGGAGATCGCCTTGAAACCCACCCAGCAGCCACTGTAACGGGACAAAGCGTAGCCCCAAAGGCCGAATTCCAGATACTCGGCGATGTTAGCCGGGTTGATGGTGGGCATGAAAAAACTCATGAACGCCACGTCGGATTGGTGGGGCATGGAGGATGACACGCAGCCATGGTCATCACCGGCGACCACCAGAACACCACCATGAGGGGATGAGCCGTAGGTGGTGCCGTGCTTCAGTGCATCGCCTGCGCGATCCACGCCAGGCCCCTTGCCGTACCAGAGGCCAAACACACCATCCACCTGCCGGTCATCGTCGGTTTCCACCTGCTGGGTGCCAAGCATGATGGTGGCGGCCAGGTCTTCGTTAATAGCCGGGACGAAGTCGATGCAGTTGTCGTCCAGCAGGGATTGGGCCTGCCAGAGCGCCTGGTCATACGCGCCGAGAGGGGAGCCGCGGTAACCACTGACCAACCCCGCCGTGTTTAATCCCTGTTTCCGATCCAGAGCTGCCTGCATCAGGGGTATGCGGACCAAGGCCTGTGTTCCTGTCAGAAAAACCCGACCTGACGTCCGCAAGTAGCGGTCTTCGAGTTTGTACTGGTCAAGCTGAGGGGAATCGGCGGACATGGAGTCCTCCTTTTAGTCGATATTATGACCAAAATTCTAGAGAGAAGTTCGCAAAAGGTGCTTGCGAATTAGGCAGCAGTCTGGATGGTTTGCGAAAGATTATTTTGTTGGACACAATGCTTAGAAAGGATATTGCACGAAAATAAGGTGTTACTAAATGAAACAGGTTGATCTCGATAAGCTGGACCAGAGAATCCTGTCGGTGCTCCAGCAGGATGGTCGTATCAGTAACCAGCTACTGGCGGAACAGGTGGGGTTATCGCCAGCCGCCTGCTGGCGGCGGGTCCGGACCCTGGAGGAAAATGGCGTGATCCTGGGATACAGTGCCAGGCTGGATCCTGAAAGCGTCGGGCAGGGGCTCTGCGTACTGGTAAACCTGTCATTGCAGAGGCACAACCTCGACAGCACGGCGGAGATCGAGCAGCAGGTTAGCAGCTACCCAGAGGTGCTTCAGTGCTTTGCCGTAACGGGGAGTGCTGATTTTGTCCTGCGGGTCGTGGTACCAGACATGGCCAGTTACGATCGATTCCTGAACAGCAAGATCTTTACCTTGCAGGGCATTGCCCAGGTGCATTCAAACTTCGCATTGCGGGAGATCAAGAACACCGAGACCATCCCGGTGGATGGTCTGGTGTGAGGTTATTGAAGCAGAACCCGGGCAGGTGCCTGAAGGGTTGGGGAAAAAGCCCGGGAGCCCGAGGTTATTCGGGCTTTTTTGCAACCAATGTCAGAATGTCGTAGCTCGCAACCAGTTCGTCGTTCTGGTTGTGAACCTGCACATCCCAGACCACCACACCCTGAGGGTGTCCGTCTGGCGACGTCCGGCCCTGATCAATCTTGCGCTTGCAGGTTAGCCGCGCCCTGATCGTATCCCCTGGGGCTACGGGTTCGATAAACCGCAGGGTGTCCAGGCCGTAATTCGCCAGAACCGGACCTTCTCCCGGAGACACGAACAGGCCTGCCGCTGCGGACAGTACGAAGTAGCCGTGGGCAATGCGCTTGCCGAACTGGGATTCCCGCGCTGCAAGCTCATCGAAGTGCATGTAGAAATGGTCGCCGGAGAGGCAACCGAAGTTGACGATGTCCGCTTCGGTAACGGTACGGCGGTGAGTCAGCAAGGACTCGTTGATCTGGAGATCCTCAAAATGGCGGCGGAACGGATGAATCTCAGTTTCGATAACATCAGCGCCACGCACATACTCGCGGGTGACCGCTGCCAGCATACTGGGAGAACCCTGGATTGCCGTGCGTTGCAGATAGTGGTGTACCGCGCGAATGCCACCCAGTTCTTCGCCTCCGCCAGCACGGCCAGGGCCGCCATGCTTGAGCATCGGCAGGGGGGAGCCGTGGCCCGTAGATTCTTTCGCTGCTTCTGCGTCCAGCAGATGTAGCCGGCCGTGGAAGGCGGCAAGCAGTGGTGCGATTTTGCCGGCAATAGCGGGATCTCGGGTGGTCAGAGTGGTGACCAGAGACCCTCGGCCTTTCGAACAAAGATCGACAGCATCCTCAATGGAGTCGTAAGGAACCACGGTGGCGACCGGCCCGAACGCTTCAATATCATGGGCTCCGCAGCCGTTTTCCGGGTTTCGGCACAGCAGCAGATGAGGCTCAATGAAGGCGCCGTTCTCGGTACCCTCGCCGGTGGGCTTGAAGTTGCCCTCGCCGCCGACCACCAGTTCACTGGTTTTGAGCAGTTCCTGGATATTGGCTTTTACATCTTCCATCTGATCGATGGAGGCCAGTGCCCCCATCCGCACGCCTTCCACGGAAGGATCGCCAACGGTGATTTTTGACAGTCGCTCTTTCAGCTTGTCGCAGACAGCATCGACTTGATCTTTGGGCACCAGAACGCGACGGATCGCGGTACATTTCTGACCGGCTTTGGCGGTCATCTCGCGGCCCACTTCTTTGACAAAAATGTCGAATTCTTCGTGCTCGGGAGTCACGTCTGGCGCGAGGATTGCGCTGTTCAATGAGTCGGCTTCCGCATTGAACGGGATCGAGCGGTTAATGATGTTCGGGTGGTTTCTAAGCTTACGTGCGGTGGCGGCGGATCCGGTGAAGGTGACCACATCCTGTTCTTCGAGGTGCTCGAACAGGTCGCCAGTGCTGCCGATGATCAGTTGCAGGCTGCCCTCCGGCAGGGCACCGGATTCCTGCATCAGGCGAACCGCCAGTTCGGTCACGTAGCAGGTGGATGTAGCCGGTTTTACGATGGAGGGCATGCCCGCCAGGAACGTAGGCGCGAATTTCTCCAGCATGCCCCACACCGGAAAGTTGTAGGCATCAATGTGAACGGCCACACCGCCCCGGGGCACCAGGATGTGTGTGCCGGCAAAGTGGTTATTTTTGCCGAGTGGTGTTACCGGGCCTTCGTGCACCACGTTGCCGGAAGGAAGCTCACGCCGCCCCATGCTGGCGTAGGAAAACAGCGTGCCGAAGCCGCCATCAATATCGATGCCGTTGTCACCCTTGGTCGAGCCGGTGTGCATTGACAGTGCGTAGAGTTCTTTTTTGTGTTCCTGAAGGTATTGCGCCATGGCCTTGAGTGCCAGAGCGCGCTCCTGGAAGTCCATGGCCATCAGGTTCTTGCCGCCAACGGTGCGGCCGTATTCCACGGTTTTCTTGAAATCGAGGGTATCGTCGTGGGTGTGCGCCACGGTCTGGCCGTTGATGGCGCTAGGCAGGGCCTTGGCGGCCGTGTCACCGACCCACTGGCCGGCAATGAAACTTTTCAGGACTGACATGGGGAACTCCGTTCGTTTCTGAACTGCCAAGGCAAGCCCCGCTTGCGTGGAACTTGCCTTGCTCGTGTTTTGCTTGTACGTCTTCTGGAAACTACATCTCGTCGTAATCCAGAATCACCTTGTCGCTGATCGGGTAGCACTGGCAGGAGAGCACATAGCCGGCTTCCACTTCGTAGTCTTCCAGAGCAAAGTTCTGGTCCATTTCCACTTCGCCTTCTAAAACCTTTGCGCGGCAAGTGGAGCAAACGCCGGCTTTACAGGAGTAGGGCAGATCCGCGCCTTCTTCGTTACCGGCATCCAGAATGCTTTTGGTGTCTCGAACCAGTGGGAACGTCAGGGTGCGGCCATCGGCAATCACGGTGACTTCGCTCACCGACTTCGGATCTACCTGGGATGGGGCTCTGTCCTTGCGGGCTTGGGGCGCACCACCGGCCGGCGTGAACAGCTCGAAGTGAATCCTGCTCTTGTCCATGCCGTGGCGAAGCAGCGAGTCCCGCACGTCTTCCGTCATTAGCTGGGGGCCGCAAATGAAGGCTGCGGTGAGCTCCTTGGCGTTTATCCAGTGATCAAACAGCGCGTCGCATTTGTCGTGGTCAATTCGCCCGTTGTACAGGTCAATGTCCTGCTCTTCTCGGGTGAAGATGTAAACCAGGTTCAGCCGTGCCATGAACTCATTCTTGAGATCCTGTAGCTCGTCCCTGAACATGGTGCTGCTCGTGGCCTTGTTGCCGTAGAACAGGGTGACCTCGCTTTTGGGCTCGGTTTCCAGCGTCGTCTTGACGATCGACAGGATCGGAGTAATGCCGCTGCCAGCGGCTACCGCCAGGTAGTTGCCTTCCCGCTCGGGGTCCAGATCAATGGAGAAGTGGCCCTGGGGGGGCATGACTTCCAGCGTTTCTCCGGGTTTCAGCTGTTCATTGGCAAACGTGGAGAAGCGGCCGCCCGGAACCTGTTTGACCGCAATACGAAGCTCCTGGTCGTTAACACTGCGGCAGATCGAATAGGAGCGGCGCACTTCCTCTCCATCCAGCTGCGTTCTGACAATCAGGTGCTGGCCCTGCTTGTAGCTGAACGTGTCTGCCAGATCCTTAGGCAGATCAAAAGCAAGTGATACGGCGTTTCTTGTTTCAGGTCTGACCTCTTTGAGGGTCAGTGAGTAAAATTTATTCATGATCGTATCGGCTCTAGATGCATTTGAAATAGTCGAAGGGCTCGAGGCATTCCGTGCAGCGATAAAGGGCTTTGCAGGCGGTTGATCCAAACTCACTGACCTGTTCCGTATCCGTGCTGCCACAGTGGGGGCAGGCAATGATGTCCGGCTCTCCCAGCAGGCTCAGTTTGCTGGAACTGCCTTCGGGGGGAGCGATTCCGAACGCCCGAAGCTTTTCTTTGCCTTCGGCTGTGATCCAGTCGGTGGTCCAGGCCGGGGTCAGCACCTGGTTAATGTTCGGGGCCCGGAAGCCTGCGGCGCGCATGGCTTCGATGATCAGTTCTTCGATCAACTCGGTAGCCGGGCAGCCGGAGTAGGTAGGCGTGACATCAATGGACAGTTCTTTGCCATCCCATCTCACGGCACGGACAATCCCGAGTTCCACGACGCTTACCGCCGGCACCTCAGGATCCTTTACCTCTTCGAGAAGTGCCCAGATGTCATCCTCGGTCAGCAGATCGGGACGGGCGTTTGCCGGCACCCGATCGCTGGCAATCAGAATGTCGACGGCTGACCGGCTGTCTGGGTTACCAGGTTGTGGCATCGGGATAGGCCCTTTGCAGGAACTGCATTTCTGCCAGAATAAATCCAAGGTGCTCGGTGTGCTCGCCGTGCTTGCCGCCCATGTACATCCAGGCGTCATCGGCACCCGGTGTCAGCGTTGCCTGGGTGAGCACTTCATTGACCATTTCGCGCCAGTTGCTGGCAAGCTGGTCTGGCTCTGGGCCAATGCCCGCCTCGGCCATGATGTGATCGGTATCGTTCGGGGTAATCAGTTCGCCCGTGAAACGCCAGAGGATATCCACGGCGTCCTGCATGCGGCGATGGCTTTCCTCGGTACCATCGCCCAGACGCTTGATCCACTCGGAAGACCGGCGCAGGTGATAGGTGGCTTCCTTTAATGCCTTCGCAGCAATGCCGGCAACGCGTTCATTGCTGGAGTCGACCAAGCTGTTGAGCGTCAAGTAATGCCATGCATCAAAGAAGAACTGACGGCCCATGGTGACGGCATAATCCTCATTGGGCTGCTCAGTCAGCAGCAGATTGCGGTAATTATGGGCATCGCGGCGGAACGCCAGTTTGTCGGCATCGCCACCGTCATCAATCAACTCTGCGGCGTATTCGTACCAGTTGCGGGCCTGGCCAACGAGGTCAAGGGCAACGTTCATCAGCGCCAGTTCTTCCTCCAGCGCCGGGGCCTTACCGCACAGCTCGCATAATCGCTGGCCCAGGATCATGTCGGAATCTGCCAGGCGCAACAGGTATTCCTGTAATGCTTCTGCTTGTGTCATTGGAACAGCTCCTTACATGTGTCCGACTTCATCGGGCAGCTCGTAGAAAGAAGCGTGCCGATAAATCTTGTCTTCCGACGGGTCGAAAAGTACTTCTTTCTCGTCGGATGCGGAGGCTGTAATGGTGTCCGAGGGAACAACCCAGATGCTCACGCCTTCGCTGCGGCGTGTGTAGAGGTCGCGGGCGTTTTCCATGGCCATCTCGTTGTCAGAGGCATGAACGCTGCCCACGTGCTTGTGGTTCAGGCCGTGCTTGGACCGTACAAAAACTTCGTAAAGGCGCCATTCAGACATGTGTATTCCTCCGGTATCAAGCGGCTTGAGTGCGCTGTTTTTGTTTTTTGGCATAGGCGACGGCCGCTTCGCGAACCCATCGGCCCTCGTCAATTGCTTTTTTGCGAGTGTTGATGCGCTCGCGGTTGCAAGGGCCGTTGCCCTTGAGAACGTCGTAGAACTCCTGCCAGTTGATCTCGCCAAAATCGTAATGGCCGGTTTCTTCGTTCCACTTCAGGTCTGGATCCGGTGCGGTGCACCCGAGGAACTCGAGCTGGGGAACGGTCTGGTCAATGAACATCTGGCGAAGTTCGTCGTTGCCCTTGCGCTTGATCTTCCAGGCCAGGGATTGCTGTGAGTTCGGGGACTCATCGTCGTGCGGGCCGAACATCATCAGGGACGGCCACCACAGGCGGTTGATTGCGTCCTGCACCATGGCCTTCTGTTCGTCTGTACCTTCACGCATCAGGTCCAACAGAATCTGATAGCCCTGGCGCTGGTGGAAGCTCTCTTCTTTACAAATGCGAACCATGGCGCGGGAGTAGGGGCCGTAGGAAGTGCGCTGAAGCACCACCTGGTTGACGATGGCAGCGCCATCAACCAGCCAGCCAACGGCGCCCATGTCAGCCCAGTTCAGGGTTGGGTAGTTAAAGATGCTGGAGTACTTGGCCTTTCCCTGGTGCAGCTTTTCGATCTCTTCATCTCGATCAGCACCGAGGGTTTCCATGGCGCTGTATAGGTACAGGCCATGCCCTGCCTCGTCCTGGATCTTGGCCATCAGTTGAAGCTTGCGTTTAAGGGTGGGCGCGCGGGTGACCCAGTTGCCTTCCGGCAGCATGCCGACGACTTCAGAGTGGGCGTGCTGGGAGATCTGGCGAACCAGGGTTTTGCGATAGCCTTCAGGCATCCAGTTCTTGGCTTCGATCTTGATCTCGGCGTCGACCTTTTCCTGAAATTCGCGCTCCTGGGGCGACATCTCTTCTTTCGTTTTAAGGCGCTTGCTGCCTGTTTCAACGAGCTGGGCGTACATATTTTACCTCCGAATCGGGCTTATCGTTCTGCTGCTTCCGGGCGCATGCGGCCCGTCGGTCGTTTCAGAGCGTTACCCTCATAATATATGACACTGAATAAAAATCAAGAATCATCTTTGTGTGTCATGTTTTGTTTTTTGATAAGCGTTATTTTGTCTAATTTGCTGTTGTAAAAGGAAAAACTTAAAACCAAGGTGATTTTTAAAATCACTGGAAATAATAAGAATAAAAAATATAAGAAATCAGTTGGCCGAGAAGAGCGTGATCGGACTACGACCCGGTCACGCTCTGGTGCGACAGGAGCTTACGGATTGCGGCGGTCGAAAACCCGTTTGGCCTTGCCTTCGGAACGCGCGATGCTGTTTGCCTCAACCACATGGATGCGGGTACTGATGCCGATGTACGACTTGATGTGATGAGCCAGTTCTTTGGCGGCCGCAGCGCGGATCTCTGAACTGTCAGACGTGCCAGGTTTCAATTCCGTGCGTATGTCAACGCAGTCCAGGTTGCCCTCTTTATAGACCTCAATTTCATAGTGTGGTGCTAATGCGCTGCACTTCAGAACCTGCTCTTCAATCTGGCTCGGGAACACGTTGACGCCACGGATGATCAGCATGTCATCGCTGCGGCCGGTGATCTTGTCGATACGGCGCATCGGGCGTGCAGTCCCCGGCAGCAGGCGGGTGAGATCACGGGTACGGTAGCGCATGATCGGCAGTGCCACCTTGGTCAGGGACGTAAATACAAGTTCGCCATACTCGCCGTCCGGCAGAACGTCTCCGGTCACCGGGTCGATGATCTCGGGATAGAAGTGGTCCTCCCAGATGGTGGGGCCATCCTTGGTTTCAAGGCACTCCATACCCACGCCAGGCCCCATAACTTCGGACAAGCCGTAAATATCCAGCGCCTGAATGCCCAGGCGTTCCTCTATTTCGTTGCGCATGGCGTTGGTCCAGGGTTCAGCACCGAAGATGCCAAGGCGCAAGCGCAGTTTGTGCGGGTCAACGCCTTGCCGCTCCATTTCGTCGGCGATGTTGAGTATGTAGGACGGTGTCACCATGATGATGTCAGGCTGAAAATCGGTGATCAGCTGAACCTGCTTCTCCGTCTGCCCTCCGGACATGGGAATGACGGTGCAGCCCAGGCGTTCGGCGCCGTAATGGGCGCCCAGGCCACCCGTGAACAGGCCGTAACCGTAGGCAACGTGGACCTTGTCGCCGCGGGAACCACCACCGGCCCGAATGCAGCGGGCAACAATGTCGGCCCAGGTGTCGATGTCGCCCTGGGTGTAGCCGACCACAGTGGGCTTTCCCGTTGTGCCGCTTGAGGCGTGAACGCGAACGACTTCATCCATTGGGGTGGCGAACATGCCAAATGGGTAATTGTCCCGAAGATCTGACTTGTTGGTGAACGGAATTTTGGCCAGGTCGTCCAGCGATTTGATGTCCATTGGCTTGAGGCCGATTTCATCAAACGCTTTGCGATAGAAGGGGACATTGGTGTAGGCATGGGCCACGCTCCAGCGCAGGCGCTGGAGCTGCTCGTGGCGAAGCTCGTCAATGCTGGCGGTTTCCATTCGGTCGAGGTTGCCGAGTTTTTGTGATGGTAGGCTCATAGGTTCGTCCTGCGCTTATTGTGCTTAACGTTTGTACTTAGCGGGCGCTGTACCTGAATATTCAGGCAACGTTCTCCACCCTCTCAATAATCAAAGCGATGCCTTGCCCAACGCCGATGCACATGGTGCAGAGTGCAAAGCGGGCTTTCTGCCCCTGCTTGTGGCGGCGCTCGAGTTCATTCACGGCGGTCGTCACCAGGCGTGCGCCACTCATCCCAAGGGGGTGGCCCAGGGCGATGGCCCCGCCATTCGGGTTGACGTGTTCAGCGTCGTCGGGCAAGCCGAGATCGCGTGTGACGGCAAGCGCCTGAGCGGCGAAGGCCTCGTTTAATTCGATAACGTCCATGTCAGCAAGCTCCAGCCCAGCCGTTTTCAGCACCTTTCGGGTCGCCGGGGCAGGGCCGAAGCCCATAATGCGTGGCTCAACACCCACTGTCGCCATGGCGACGACTCGGGCCCGTGGTTTCAGCGTGTACTGCTTTATGGCATCGGCATTAGCGAGCAGGAGTGCACACGCACCATCGTTGACGCCAGACGCGTTGCCCGCTGTCACGGAGCCGTTTTCGCGGAATGGAGTTGGTAGTGATGCCAGCTTCTCTACGCTGGTTTCCCGGGGGTGTTCATCGGTGTCAACCACCAGCGGGTCCTGCTTGCGGCGTGGAACGCTGACCGGCGTGATCTCGGTTGCAAGCCGGCCGGCGGACTGGGCTTCGGCTGTACGCTGTTGGCTTCGTGCGGCGAATGCATCCTGATCTTCCCGGGAAATATCAAACTGCTCTGCAACGTTCTCGGCGGTTTCAGGCATAGAGTCGATTCCGTACTGTTTTTTCAGCACTGGATTGACAAAGCGCCAGCCAATCGTGGTATCGAAAATTTCCGCTTTCCGACTGAAAGGGCTTTCGGATTTGCCCATCACAAAAGGCGCACGGGACATGGATTCGACGCCGCCTGCGAGCATCAGGCTGGCTTCGCCGGTGCGGATTGCCCGCGCAGCGCTTCCGATTGCGTCCATACCTGAGCCGCAGAGGCGGTTAATGGTGCTGCCGGGCACGTCGATGGGAATGCCGGCTAACAGCAGTGACATCCGGGCAACGTCACGATTGTCTTCCCCCGCCTGGTTAGCGCAGCCATAAAGAACGTCATCAATCTTCGACCAGTCCACGCCCGGGTTGCGTTCCATCAGGGCTTTCATCGGGATGGCCCCGAGATCATCGGCCCGAACGGATGCAAGGGCGCCACCGTAACGACCGATGGGGGTGCGTATGGCGTCAACGATGTAGGCGTCTTGCAAGAGATTGCTAGTGGTCATGACTTTGGCTCCGAATTAATGACAGCGCCGCGGACCTGGTAGGATTTTCCCCGGAAGAGGGCAACGGTGCGGCCATCCTGATTGGTTATAGTGATGTCGTACACGCCGGTTCGGCCACCACGGGATTGCTCCTCGGCGGCGGCAGTCAGTATGTCGCCAGCCTTGGCGCCATACATGTAGTCGATGCTGCACCCGGAGGCGACGGTTGCTTTGTCATAGGTGTTGCAGCTAAAAGCAAAGGCGGAGTCGGCCAGGGTAAACAGGTAACCGCCATGGCAGGAGCCATGCCCCTGGATCATGTCTTCTGTGACCGCCATGCTCAGGACGGCCCGGCCTGGAGCGATCGACTCGATTTTCATGCCAAGTTTCTGGCTCGCCCGGTCACGGGCAAACATGGCTTTGGCGCAATTTTCGGCGAGTTCTTGTGGGGTGCTTTCGCTCATTTGTAGAATCCTTTTCCGGCGTGGTGATTCTTCCGGAGCAGCAGTGCTGGCCGGTAGCGGTCCTCGCCATAGCTGTTCTGAATATTGGTCAGAACCTGGAGCACCCGGCCATTGCCCAGTCGATCGCTCCAGCTCAGCGGACCTTCGGGGTAGTTCAGGCCTGCTTTCATGGCGAGGTCGATGTCTTCTTTGGTCGCAACGCCGTGCAGTTCCGCATCGGCGGCTTCGTTCGCCAGTGTGGCTACGGTGCGCATGACCACCAGGCCGGGTCGGTCCTTAACAGCGCTTACGGCGATATTTGTCATTTGAAGCAGGGCAACGGCATCGTGACGTGCCTTTTCGGAAGCCTGATCTGAGAAGCAAAGAGCCAATCTGGTGGCTTTCCCAAAGTCGAATGCCAGATCAAACAACGTCAGATCTGGGGTGCCTTCCGCTTGGGCGCGCTCGGTTGCCATCCGGCCGTCAGTGAGTGCCAATACCGCATCCCCGAATCGAATCTGCCCAGGGCCATCACGCTCGACGATTTCCAGGCCGGCGTCGCGGAAGCGGTTGATCAGCGCGGAGGCTGGCCCCAGGTCGCCTTCAACGATCAGTGTTGTGTCGTCACTCTGTCGGGCTGGTTCGGTGTCTGGTGCCGGGCGTTCACTGCCATCGGTATAGCTGTAGAAACCCTGCCCACTCTTGCGGCCCAGGCGGCCGGCCTCCACCAGCTCCTTCTGGATAAGGGAGGGGAGAAAACGGGCGTCCTGATAGTAGGCTTTGAAGACCGAATTGGTTACCGCGTAGTTGACGTCATGGCCGATCAGGTCGGTTAGCTCAAACGGGCCCATCCGGAAGTTTCCGGCTTCCCGGATGATGGCGTCCAGCGTCGCCGGGTCGGCAGCGCCTTCCTGTAGCAGTCGAAGGCTTTCGGCATAAAAGGGCCGTGCTACCCGGTTAACGATGAAGCCGGGCGTTGAGGTGGCGAATACGGGCTTCTTGCCCCAGTTGGCCGCGGTAGCGTGGACAATCTCTGCTATAGCATTGTCCGTAGCCAGACCTTTGACGACTTCCACCAACGCCATTAGAGGGGCCGGGTTAAAGAAATGCATGCCGACCAGTCGTTCGGGGTGGCGGAGTTTGGCGCCAAGGGCGGTCACCGAAATGGACGAGGTGTTGGTGGCCAGAATGGTGTCCTTGCTACACAGCTCTTCGAGGTCTGTCAGCAACGAGTGTTTGATCTCAAGATCTTCAATAATGGCCTCAATGACCATTCTGCTGTCGGCGACTTCCGAAAGGGCGTTGACCGGATGAATGCGACTGACAATGGCATCGACGGCCTGTTGTTCCATCTTGCCTTTGTCCACCCGGCGCTGCAGTTGTTTTGCGATACCATCCCGGCCGGCGGTGGCAGCGCCATCGCGTTGGTCGTGAAGGTAGACCCTGTGACCCGCCTGGGCGGCGACCTGGGCGATGCCGGAACCCATGGCACCGGCACCGATGACGGCAATCGTGGTCTGGGTATCAAGTGCCTGCATTGATTATTTCCCCTTGAAGGTCGGCGTGCGTTTTTCCATAAAGGCGGCAACGCCTTCGCGGTAATCCTCGGAGCGGCCGGCCATGCGCTGGAGGTCACGCTCGAGGTTGAGCTGCTCTTCAAAAGTGTTGCTGGAGCTGGCGTGCAAGGCCCGTTTGATAAGCGCAAGGCCTTTGGTGGGCTGAGTGGCAAAGTGCCGTGCCAGTTTCATGGTCTCTTCCATCAGCGTTTCGTCATCAACGCAGCGCCAGATCATGCCCCAGTTTTCGGCCTGCTCAGCACGGATCTTGTCACCAAGCAAAGCCATGCCTTTGGCGCGAGCCATCCCTGCAATCCGAGGCAGTGTCCAGGTACCACCGGAATCGGGTATCAGGCCCAGTTTGCAGAAGGCTTGCACGAAGCTCGCTGAACGAGCGGCCAGTGTGATGTCGCAGGCCAGAGCAATGTTGGCGCCAGCGCCGGCGGCAACCCCGTTCACGGCACAAAGGACCGGCATGGGCAGGTCTCTCAGGCTTCGCATCATGGGGTTGTAGTACTTTTCCAGGGACTCGCCCAGGTCAGGAGCGTCCTGATCCGGTGCCACACTGCGGTCAGACAGGTCCTGGCCCGCACAGAAGCCCCGGCCGGCGCCGGTAATGACCAAGACACGAACAGAGCTGTCTTTACGCACCTGGCTGATGGCCTTTCGCATCTGCTCGTGCATCTCAACGTTGAAGCTGTTCAGGTTGTCTGGGCGGTTAAGGGTAAGCTGGGCCACACCCTGATCGATTTCCAGAAGAATGCTCGGCTGAGTCATGGCGGTGTCCTATAGGTGGAGTGATGAGTGGTTATCAATAACGCTTATTGGCCGTTGAAACGGGGCGAGCGTTTCTCTCGAAACGCATCGAGGCCTTCCTGTCGGTCTGCCGTGCCAGCGAGTAAGGTGAAGGCGTGTCTTTCAAACCGAAGGCCGTCGCTAAGACTCATGTCGTCGGCTTTGCGAACCGATTCTTTGGTGAGGCGGACGGCAATCGGCGCCTTCCGGGCAATGGTTTGGCCAATCTCGATGGCTCTTTCAACGGTCAGTTCGGGCTGGCTAATCTCGCTGACGAGGCCGGCCTGGAGCGCTCGCGTGGCATTGATCTGTTCACCGGTGAGCGCCATGTGCATGGCAAGGGCTTCACCGACCTTACGTGTTAGACGCTGGGTGCCCCCAGCGCCGGGCATGATTCCCAGATTAATCTCCGGCTGACCGAAACGGGCGTTCTCTCCAGCGATCAGAATGTCGGCGTGCATTGCCAACTCACAGCCGCCGCCGAGTGCAAAACCGTTAACGGCGGCAATGATCGGTTTGGTAAAGCGAGCGATTCGCTCCCAGTGAGCGACTCGTGGGTCCTCAAGTATTCCCACCAGGTCACGAGCGGCCATTTCATTGATGTCAGCGCCGGCTGCAAATGCTTTCTGATTCCCGGTGATGACTATCGCGCGAACCTCAGGGTCGGCTTCTGCGTCATCCAGGGCTTTGGACAGGTTGTTGAGCAGGTCCGTGTTCAGGGCGTTTAGAACATCAGGGCGGTTGAGAGTAAGGACCTGGACGCCTTGTTCGGGCGCATCAACAAGCAGGTTGTGTGGCATAAAGAATCCGATGTGGCTTTGTTTTTGTCTGGACGAAACGAGCAGGCCAGTATTCCGATAATGTGACGCTCCGCCTGCGCAATGACCAATTGCTAAATTAGTATATCTATTAATTGATACCGGTCAAGGTTTTGTGAATGGATGTTTTGTATCATATCAATCGATATCGGCTTTCATGTTTTAAATTTATGATAATAAAGTAAAAAAATTCGTTTTTCGGTTTTATCCTATGAGGTTTAGAGGGTGTTTGGCTGAATTTTTGTCTATATTTCTTCAGTATAATGTCGGAAAGTGCTTGGTAAGTTTGAG
Organism: Marinobacter algicola DG893; assembly: GCF_000170835.1. Lineage (GTDB taxonomy): Bacteria > Pseudomonadota > Gammaproteobacteria > Pseudomonadales > Oleiphilaceae > Marinobacter > Marinobacter algicola. The sequence goes on along the minus strand of NZ_ABCP01000038.1, from coordinate 4,189 downwards.
AAAATGAATCAGAATTTTGGACGGCTTTAAGATTCGGAGAAAGGAGAGATGCATGCCGAGTTACAGTATTGAAGGCGTTCAACCTGTCGTTCATCCAACGGCTTACGTACACCCAACCGCGATCTTGATCGGAGACGTGTGGGTCGGGCCTGATTGTTACGTGGGGCCGGCCGCTTCCCTGCGTGGTGATTTCGGGCGTGTTGTGCTCAGGGAAGGTTCGAATGTCCAGGACAATTGCGTCATGCATGCGTTTCCTGGCATGGATACGGTGGTTGAGAAAAGTGGCCATGTGGGGCATGGCGCGATACTCCACGGCTGCGTTGTCGGGGAGGATGCAATGGTGGGTATGAATGCCGTAGTCATGGATGAGGCAGTGATTGCTCCCCGGTCCATCGTTGGCGCCTGTGCTTTGGTTAAGGCCGGTTTTCAGTGTGAGCCGGCGTCTTTGGTTGTTGGGGCGCCAGCACGGGTCATTCGGACGTTAAGTGATAATGAGGTGGCGTGGAAAGCCAAGGGCACGGAGGAATACAGGCGGCTTACGATGCGATGTCATGCGAGCCTCCAGGAGTGTCCACCACTAACCGAGGCGGACAGTGATCGGCCCAGGGTCGACGCTGGCGATTTCCAGCCCAAGCATCAGTCTTGACGATTGGCGGCCTTAGGCCGCCATTTCAGACTTGCATGCATCAATAATGATGCGTGCAAAATCGTCGGGAGAGTCTTCCTGCAGGAAGTGCCCGCCGCGTAAGGTGATGTGCGGTTGGCCATGGGCGCCGGGAATGCGGCGTTGCATGTATCTGTCTCCGCCCCGGGTAATGGGGTCACCGCTACTGAAGCATGTAATAAACGGCTTTTTCCAGGTTTCCAGAATGCGCCAGGCCGCCTTGTTAGCGTCGCTTGACGGGTCTTCGCCGGAAACGGGGACCAGTTTCGGAAATGCACGGGCACCTGCCTTGAATTCTGCAGATGGGAATGGTGCTTCATAGGCTGCAATTTCGGCTTTGCTCAGGGCCCTTTCCGTTCCAAGCTGAACAATCCGTCCGACTGGAAACCAGGGGCTGTGTGCTGCAAAGGTTTTCCATAGCGAGAAAACAGCAGGCACCGGCGTCTCTCCGGTCGGCAGCATGCCATTACCGACAATGATCCGTCGGAAGAGTTGAGGGTGTTCGGCCGCCAGTCGCAGGCCCAGAAGCGAACCCCAGTTCTGACAAACCAGTGTGATGTTCTTCAGGCCCTGGGCTTTAAGCCACGCGGACAGCCACGCCATGTGGCGCTCATAACTGTAATCGCCCACGTCGGCTGGCTTGTCGGATTTACCGAACCCGATCAGGTCGGGAGCCAATACCCGATGGCCCGCATCTGCCACCAGTGGAATCATGTGGCGGTAAAGGTACGACCAGGACGGCTCTCCATGCAGCATGAGCACGGGCGACGCGTCGCTCGGGCCTTCGTCTACATAGTGCATTCTCAGGCCTGGCTCTACGTCCAGATAATGAGGGGTAAAAGGGTAATCCGGAAGACCTGCGAAGCGGGCTTCATCGGTTCTCAGAATACGCATGCCATCGACTGTCCTGACTGAGTGGTTGCGTGGCTGGTGTTACTGCAGCCTTCAGGAATCAGGATAAATCAGATGGGAATTTTGTGTGTTTGGTTTACGTAACAGTGCGTTGACTGTTTGAATCAGGACGCTTTGCTGAAGAGCTCGTCTGGGTCATCAAGCCGCGCCAATGCTGCATCACAGCAATTCAGAGCGCCACAGTCGTCGGCCGAGCACAAGGCAAGGGTCTGACAGTGGCCGCTTTGGGGCCGCATTTCTTCGTTGCGGAAAATGCGGCTACGGGACAGGGTGGAGCGACAATGCCCGCACAGTAACGTGGGAACGGCACTGCTTTCCGAAGCGATGGCGTTGTAATGTTCTGTCTTTTGCATAAATAAACCTCCATTGCCTCCAACGTAAGGGCGAACTGTGACAATTCAAAGTCAGTTGCACGAGAAGTAAGGCAAGAACTACGAAAGTGCGCCCGAAAGGGCTCATACATCAGTGCGGCTTCAATGATCCGGGTCAACAACCGGGCGACGATTCGAGCGTTTGTCTTCCCAGTCCAGGGACTTCGGGTCGTACCAGCCGATTTTGTCGAGGACCTTCTCCCGTGTGGCAGGCGACAGCGTTGGCCACAGTTCCTGAAAGTCTTCCAGGCCCTGCTCCCGTTGTCGTGCCTGTTTACTCTGCAGGCGACGGATGATCTGCGGAAGCTGCAGGGCTTCGCCCAGCTGGCCCGGTATCAGTACTTCCTGGCCCATCACTTTGCGGCGGTGCGTTCTGGCTGCCAGCACGCGATTGAGGGCGGCGACCGCATCCAGTGCCGTTTCAATATCAAACTCTTCGTTATCCAACGTCGCGACCTGTTTAACGAATGACCAATAACCGTCCACTATAACCTGAAAGTCGCTAGACTGGCCACGATGGCGTGGTAGTCTAGGCCCATTCAGATCCGCAGCCCACCTACTGTGAGACGACGACACTCAGGTTCAGGTAATTTCACTATGTACGGAAAACTCGAGACACGGACCTTTCTGGCCATGCTGGTTGGGGTTTCCCTGGCGTTCATTCTGCTGATGAAGCCTTTTTTTGGCCCTATTTTCTGGGCCGTGGCCATTGCGCTGATTTTTCATCCGGTTCGCGAGTATCTGGCTCGGCGGTTGGGAGACCGTCCCAATACCATTGCCCTGCTAACACTACTGATCTGCATGGTGATTGTTGTCATACCGGTGCTGGGGTTGGTGACGTCGCTGGTGGCAGAGGGGTTGTCCCTCTATCAGCGAATCCAGGAGGGGCAGCTACGCCCCGGCGACTACATCGACAGGGTTATCCAGTCGTTTCCGGCCATTGAGTCGTTTTTCGCCCAGTTTGGTTTGGACTTCGCAGAAGTGAGGGATCGCGTGGTCAGCGGCTTTGTGGGGGGCAGTCAGTTTCTGGCAAAACAGGCGCTCGGTTTTGGTCAGAATACCTTCCAGTTCTTTTTGGGGCTGGCGCTGATGATCTACCTGGCGTTTTTCCTGCTCCGTGATGGCAGCAAACTGGTGGATCTGTTGATTCGTGCGCTGCCACTGGGTGACGAGCGTGAGCGTCTGTTGTTTGCCAAGTTTGCGGAGGTCACCCGGGCCACGGTCAAGGGTAACTTGCTGATTGCCGTTATCCAGGGAGCTCTTGGCGGCGGTATTTTCTGGATTCTGGGCATTCAGGGTGCGCTTCTCTGGGGGGTGGTGATGGCGATTGTGTCACTGCTTCCTGCCGTTGGCGCGGCGCTGGTCTGGGTACCTGCGGCGCTCTATCTGGCCGCGACAGGAGAAATGGTGTCGGCAATTGTGTTAACGGCGTTCGGAGTGATTGTGATCGGGCTCGCGGACAATCTGCTTCGACCGGTTTTCGTTGGCCGGGATACCAAGCTGCCCGACTACATTGTTTTGCTCTCCACTTTGGGCGGGATAGTGATGTTCGGTATTAACGGATTTGTGATGGGCCCATTGGTCGCGGCCCTGTTCATGGCGTTCTGGGGTATTTTCATACGCGAGTTTGGGGAGTCGGAACAGGCTCCGTCAGTAAATGTGTCTGCCCCCGCTACAGAATCACAACAATCGGATCGGTCCGGCAGTGCTTAAAATATGTTAGTCTTTGGTCGTAGTGTCCATCCTGTAGGGACTGGCAACACAATAAAAAACGACAGGTAACTGGAGTAGATCATGGCTAGGCAAATATTCACTCACGTCCGTATATTGGCTGCTATCCTCGCGGGGGCAATGGCCCTGGCGGTGGCCCCAGCGGCGTTGGCAAACGATACCGTAGCGCTAAAAAATGCCCTTTATGCGGCGGGTTATGACATTAACAATGTCAGTCCGCAGATGGATGACTCCACCCGCTCCGCGTTGACCGCGTTTCAAAAGGATCAGGGTTTGAACGCCTCTGGTGTGCTTGATGACGCCACCAAGAAAGCGCTGGGTATGGTTCACGTTCAGGTTGCGGCTGCAGGGTCGTCCGGCAACGCCGGAGCGTCACAGGGTTCAGGCACTTCGAGTGCGGCCGCGGAGCCGGAAACGGACGAGCCAGCAGAGCAGGCGCAAGAAGATGATATAGAGGAAGATGACGACGGTGGCTGGTCCTTCTTTTAGGCCCTGATAACCTGTTTTCCCT
>NZ_ABCP01000039.1 GCF_000170835.1 Marinobacter algicola DG893 | reverse complement strand
TTTTTGCCGAGCGTACAGGGACGTATTCACCGCGTGTCCCGGACATGTCTTCCCTCCAGAGTGCATGCACCAATGTAAAATCAATCAAGCAGTTCAGCACGAACCGGCACAGGAAACTCCAGCAGTTGCTGGGCAAACGCCTTCCCCTGCGGATCAATCCGCAAACTGGCAACGCCCCCGCCACCAAGGCTGTGCTCCAACAGGAAATTAAAGGCCTGGAACCCCGGCAGCGCCCAACGGGTCACCCGACCATGCTCCGGATGCAGCGTATGGGCCATCCATTCCGCCACCGCCAGTTCAGTCAACGCTGCCTCAATAAACGGCACAAACTCCGCCTTGCGGGCAATCACCCCGATATTGGTGTGATCCCCCTTGTCACCACTACGCGCCCAGGCGAGTTGAATCAAAGGCACCGTGGTATCCGTGGCCGGAGAGGCCGTAGTGGCAGACTGTTCAACCAGCTGGCCCGGCTCGAACCCGCCGTCAGCAGCCACATTCACCACCTGCTGGCTGCCATCAACATCCACGGCAACGGACACCTCCGTTTTCGGAACCAGGCACGAATACAACCGAATCTTCGGCCACACCGTCGGCCGTCCACCCACAATGCCCGTAATTCCCGGTGCCATCCCCGTCGCCGCCTGGGCGATTTCCCGCGAAAACAGCACCAGCGCTTCCTTCTTGAGATGGGCCGTGCTGATCTTCACCACCACCTCCCGACACTCTCCCATGCGTCCCTGAGCGCCGTACGTGGCCTCGGTGCCCAGCAGTTCAATGCTGGTTTCCGTGTAATCCGGAAGCCCACGCTCGCTGAACATGCGAGAGGTTTTTGCCAGGATCGCCTCGGCGACTTTCTGCGCCTTGGTCTTCGCATCCATGCCGGCCAACAGGAAGGTTACCGTGCACTTGAAACCGTCCGGCCAGGTGCCGGACGCCTTATAGCTGTCCGTGGGGGAAAGCCCTTTGGCACCAGAAACCCGAACCTCGTCCGTTGTCACTTCCTCAAGGGAGACCCCGGTAAAATCACAGGTCACATCCGGCAGCAGGTAAGCCCTCGGGTCACCGATTTCGTAGACCAACTGTTCAGCCACCGTGCCCCGGGACACTTTGCCCCCGGTACCTTGCGGCTTGGTTATGATGAAATCCCCGGTGGCGGAGACTTCTGCAATCGGAAAGCCCATATCGGCATAGCCCTCGGCTACGTCTTCCCAGTCGGTAAAGTTACCGCCCGTGGATTGCGCACCGCATTCCAGTAGATGCCCGGCCAGGCTGCCCTGGGCAAGTCTGTCGTAATCGCTCCAACTCCAGCCAAATTCATGCACCAGAGGCGCCAGCACCAAGGCGCTGTCGGCAACCCTGCCGGTAATAACAATGTCTGCGCCCTGTTCCAGCGCTGCGACTAATCCCGGAGCGCCCAGGTAGGCGTTCAGGCTGACAAGCATGGGTGGCATCGGCTGCCCGGTGGTCATCTCGGTGATGCCCGCGCTGGCTAATTGTTTCTTTTGTGGCATAAGATCATCGCCCAGCACCAGGGCGATCTTCATATCCACGCCAGCCTTTTCGCATAGAGCCTGAAGGGCATCGCGGCAGGCGACGGGGTTGACGCCACCGGCGTTCGCCAATACCCGGATGCCCTTCTGTTTGATCTCACTCAGCAAGGGGCCCATCACCGTTTGCACGAAGTCGCGGGCGTAACCCTGGCTCGGGTCCTTCATCTTCTGTCCCGCCATGATGGACATGGTGATTTCCGCCAGGTAGTCCGCTACCAGGTAATCAATATTGCCCTTGCGGACCAACTGGGCGGCGGCGGTTTCGGTGTCGCCCCAGAAGGCGGCAGAACAGCCAATACGGACGGTTTGTGGGCTTGGGGTGTCGGAATCTGGCATGTATTCACCTTGTTAGCAGAAGCCGAAAAGTGCGTTCAGGAGGGCCGTCGGTGCCCCACTGTCTGCGGAGATTATCAGCGATGCAATTGACAATACCAAGCAAGCGCTTGGTTTGTAAACAGGCAAATTCGGGATAGAATATGTGCTCTTTATGTTCCCTGGCTGGAAAACACTGTGAATCAAGACTCTATCCTGCGCTCACTGGTTGCCGACAACCTGGTTTCCGACCCCGCCGGAGCCCGTGGCCGGCTTCTCCATGAGGCTGCAAAACTGTTCCGTGACAAGGGTTATGAGCGGACCACCGTCAGGGATCTCGCCGCCGCTGTTGGCATTCAGTCCGGTAGCCTGTTCCACCACTTCCGCACCAAGGAAGAGATCCTGAAGGCCGTCATGGTGGAGACCATTCGTCTCAACACGGCCCTGATGCAGGCTGCGGTGGATGCAGCCAGCACTCACCGTGAGAAGTTACAGGCGCTGATTCGCGCCGAGCTGGAGTCCATCAACGGGCAGACCGGGGAGGCCATGGCGGTGCTGGTGTTCGAGTGGCGCAGTCTTTCCGAAGAATCCCAGGTTTATGTGCTTGAGCTCCGGGATATCTATGAGCAGTTGTGGTTGGATGTGCTGGAGACCTTGCGTCAGGACGGCGTGCTGGCGGCAGACCCTTTTGTGGTTCGCCGAATGCTCACGGGCGCCCTGAGTTGGACAGTGACCTGGTACCGGCCTGACGGTGGCCTGACCCTGGATGATTTGACTGCGCAGGTAGTCGCAATGATGGGTTTAACGTCGCTCTGAACCAGATAACCTGGCGTTAAGTGCCAGTGGTGGTACGAATGTCTCAATTGTAATTTTTTTCTGAACTCTTTGTTTTAAAACAAGAATAAAATTCTTTTTCACCCGTCTATGTAGGCCATTGGCCTGATCGGCATGACCAAATCGGCAATCCAGCCATTTTTGTCTGACAAGATTCAACGCATTCTTGCCCTCGTCAAAGATGAACGGGGCAGTGATGGTGATCACCCCCGACCTATAAAAACAATGTATACAGGACGAACTATGAACTCCTCACTGGTGAATTCCTTTGGGCATGCCCTCAACGTTCGCAGCCGTTACCTGCTTCTTCTTGTGGTGACGTTTCTGGCCGGTTGCTCGGCCAATCCCATCTACACCACAACGGGTGTGGTGCTCTCCAATTACTCAGAGGGAGAAGCAACCCCCTATGTCATGCAGATGTCCGATCCGCAGATGGCCTGTGCATTGGGCGAGGGCGTTGATCCGCTGCTGTATTCCTTCTCACGGGTAACGGACGCACCTGAAAGCACCGGTTCCCTGTTGATGCTGCTGGCCGCAAACTGCTCTGAATACAAGGCCTGGGAAGCGGAGCTGGAATATCTGCGCGCTGACTTCGCTGGCGACGTCCCCGCCGCAAAAGACGCGCGGGAGCAGGCAAAACGGCTGAATGCCCGAACTGCCAAACGTCGCTATGTCGCCTATCAGCGCGCCATGGCGGCCTATGATTTTGACCCTGCTGCAAAGGAATTCGAGTGTCCGTTCCTGTTCGATGACCAGGAGGAACTGACCTTCCTGCTGGGTCTGCTGACCGGCATGCAGGCCATCGTGAACGACGCCAATTCCGGCGCCATGGCAGGAGTTCCCCGTAACATTGCGCCACGGGCGGAGCGTGCCGCTGAATGCCTGGATAACGAAAAGTGGGGCGGTTTGCCGAATGCCATCCGCGCCATGGTATGGCTGTTGTTGCCGGACACTCGGCCCAGCTTGTCACCGGACCCGTGGGTAGTGCTTGAAGATAGCTCCCGGCTGGGTGTTGAGTCGGGTATTCGAGCATCGATGGCACTGGAGGCGGTGGCTGCCGAGACCTTTGGTCGCCCAGAAGTGCTCAAAGATGTCATTGCACGATTTGCCGAGGCGGATGGCACGATCAATGTCTGGGACGAATATCGTCTGGTGGACGAAATTGCCCGAGATGTTATCCAGTTTTCCTCAGACAAGCACTGGACAGCCAATTATGGCTACCGCACGCCTCGCACCTACTTTGGCAGGCTGAGCCCGGAACGGCTGGAAGAGCCTGAGACCATGGATCTGGACGACCTGCTGTAAGCAGGCGTCCGACTCGTTGTAACAACCTACAAACACAAGAAAGACCCGGAGGTCATTCATGATCCGTAAATCCCTTGCTGCCCTGTCTTTTGCCGCTGTTGCCCCGATGGCAGCCGCACAGTCCGTGACCATGTGCGTATTCGATGTGATCGGCGCCAACGGTGACATGTACAACATGGTTAAAGATTATGCGCTGGAGATGAAAGCGCACGGTGTTGATTTCGAACTACGTCCTTACACCGACGAAGGTGTCGCTGTGGGCGACTTCAACTCCGGACAATGCGACGCCGTCGCCGCCACGGATCTTCGAACGCGTCCGTTCAACCGGTTTACCGGCAGCATCAGCGCCGTTGGCGCGATCCCGACCTATGACGACCTGAAAACAACCCTCGCCACGCTTGCGCAGGCCAAGGCAGCGCCGTTGATGAAGCAGGGCGATTATGAGGTCCTCGGTATTGTGCCTGCGGGGGCAGGTTATCTCTTCGTCAATGATCGGAGTATTGATACTGCGGGAGAGCTAGCGGGCAAGCGTATGGCAACGCTGGACTACCAGAAGGACGCCATCCATATGGTCAACCACGTAAAAGCGACCGTTGTGCCTTCTGATATCACCAACTTCGCGGGTAAGTTTAACAATGGTTCTGTGGATACAGCCTATGCACCGGCATTTGCCTATGAAGCGCTGGAACTCTACAAGGGCTTGGGACAGGACGGCGGTATTGTTGATTACCCGCTGGCGCAGCTGACGATCCAGATCATTGCCCGTGATGCCGTACTGGACGATGACACGGCCCAGAAATCGCGTGAGGTTGCCTGGGGTATGTACGGTCAGGCCATGGACCTGATCCAGCGCCAGGAGTCTGCCATTCCGGACGAGAAGTGGATTCGAATTCCGGACGGCGACATCGAGGGTTACCAGGAGATGTTCCGGGAAAATCGTCTGCAGCTTCGGGATGGCACTGATGGCGCCAATAAGGTCTATCACCCGAAAATGATGAGTCTGCTCAGCAAAATCCGTTGCTCCAGCAATCCCGGGGCCTCCGAGTGCACAGCGTCTGACCGCGAATAGTAAAGGCTGACCCTCCATGAACTGGCGAGCATTATCAGCGGCAGGCCCGAAAACGCTGTACCCCGTGCATCGGTTGCACGGGGTTATTCTCCTGCTGCTCCTTATCTTTACGCTTCTTCTGGGTATGGGCAACTCACTCCACTCGCGCATGCTGTGGGTGGGGGAGCAGACCTGGCCGAATTACTATCTGCTGGACCCGAATGCCACGGAACCGACCTGCACGCTGTCCATGGATGTGGACGCCGAGGTCAGAAAACGCGTCGAGGCCTACGAGCCAGATCCGGACGACCTGTTCAGCTCGCCGCCGGATCCAGATGCCATCCGCAAGTCCCTGGAAAAAAATCTGGCACTTTGCCAGCAGAAACATCGCCTCTACGAAGAAAACCAGAAGCACGCCACCGAGGCGCTGGCTGTTTACAAGGCGGTTGAGCAGGGCTTTGCGGATTTCCTGCTGGATAACATCGAGCTCACCAAGTTCCTGTTTATCGCCATGTTTGCCATGGCTGCGGCGATTTCGGCCTTTGATGCCGATCACATAGCCCTGCGATTGCCGCGCAATCGATCAGAGTGGCGGTTAAGCCAGGGCATGCAGTTCGTGGTTAACGGCCTGATGGTGTATTCCCTGTTTTCCTATGTGGGCAGGTTGGCCTCTTCGCCGGGTTCAGAAGGCACTGCATTGCTGCAATACGCCTGGGCGGCCGTCTTCGGTTTGTTCATGGTGATCAACCTGACGCGGTTTATGTCGGTGCCGGCTCGAATGAGGCCGGGGTCCTTGGCGGCGTCCTCCGGCCTGGTGCTACCGCTGTACTGCGCAATGGGCCTGATCGCGATGAGTTATTTCTTCTTCGTGGATGGATACTCGTCTGGCCTGGCCATCTATTTCGGTATGATGACGAACCTGTCTTCGATGTTTATCAACATCGGGCTCTACGTGCTGGTGGGCATGGCGTTGAAGCAGACTCGCATTCCGGACCTGCTGCTGAACGTCATCAAGCCTTATCATCTGCCCGCGCCCATGCTGGCCTCGGTGATGATTTTCGCGACGGCTTTTCCAACTGCCTTCACTGGCGCCTCGGGGATTTTCATTCTGGCCGTGGGTGGTGTCGTCTACGATGAAATGCGCAAGAGCGGGGCAGGGCGACAGCTATCGCTGGCTACCACGGCCATGTCCGGCAGTTTGGGGGTGGTTCTCAATCCCTGTTTGCTGATCGTGGTTGTAGCGGCGCTGAACAAGGAAGTGACCACCTCCGAAATGTACGGTTGGGGTTTCTGGGTGTTTATTATGTCGGCCACCCTGTTCTCCGTGGTTGTCTGCAAAACCCAGGGCAACTGGAAGCCTCGACCGGCTCCGGGGGCCTTTCGCAAATCACTGGCACAGCTTCGGCCCCTGGCGCCTTATGCTGCGGTTACCGCGTTGGTTATCCTGGCGATCTGGATCATTCTCGGTTTGGGATTCAACGAGTACAGCGCTCCGATGATCCTGCCGCTGGTGATGCTGGCGCTTGTCTATCTCGACTCCGGCAAAGACCCCAGCGAACAGGGCCAATCCCGGCTTCGTGCTTTTTGTACGCGCACAACGGCGGCCGCCAGTGACTCTGCCGTACACATCGGCGCACTGCTGGCGCTGATCGGCTTTTCCATCTGCCTGGGCGGCATTCTGGAACGTTCCGATGTGGTGCACGCTTTGTTCCCCGAGAATCTGACCAGTCCCTGGATCGCCATGTTGGTGATCGTCGTGATGCTCACCGTTATCGGCATGGTGATGGACCCATTCGGCGCGGTTATCCTGGTGTCAGCCACGATTGCTCAGCCGGCCATCCAGTTGGGCATCGACCCACTGCACTTCTGGATCGTGTGTCTGGTGGCGTTTGAGTTAGGGTATCTGAGCCCGCCGGTGGCACTGAACCACCTGCTGACACGACAGGTGGTGGGTGAAACCGAGGTGTTGGCAGCTGAGCGCACGGGTTCTTTCTGGCATCGCTATGAGAGACTGTTGTTGCCGCTGGTGGTGATGGGGCCGACATTGCTGACGGCGGCTTTCGTGCCACTGCTGTTTTACGCATTGTAACGAAAAGGTTTGAGCACTATGAAACCGTCTATGGCTCTGTTCACAGGCGGTTTTTTGTGTCTGCTGCAAATGGGTAACGGATACCGTGGTGAACCAGTCGGTGCCTTGGCACGTTTATATTATGTGCTTGTGACTTGGACGGAACGGCTGTTTATGGCTTCGGGTGAAAAGATGACGAAAAGCTTGATGGGAATGTGTGGTGCTCTGCTGGTGACTGCCGTGATCGTCGGTTGCGGTGGAAGTAGCAGTAGTGGCGCGGACGCTGGCTGCCTGGGGGAAAACGGAGGGTCAGCGATCGGTTCTGTTGGGGCTGAGTCTGTCGGGGTCAGTGGCGTTATCGAGATTGAAAGTCAAACTCACGTTGATTCCGACACGGCAGATGATCTCCGGCTCAGTCAGGCAACTAGCAATAACTGTGATGACGAAGCCCAGTCGCTTCCGGTAACCGGTGTTTCCGGTGGGTATCTCAGCCCAGTTTCGGGAGGCTACCCTGTTCGACAGGGCGAGGACTTCCAGTTCACCTTTGAAGCGGACAACCAGGATTACTACACCGCAGACCTTCAACCTGGTGATCGGGTGTCCCTGCAGGTTTTCAGCGACCCGCGAGTGGCGGCCCCTCAGCCCCGTATGCAGATCTTTAACCAGAACGACCGGTTGGTTTTTGACAGCGCCGATGGCTCTGGATCCGTGCCGTACCTGTATGTTATCGAATCGGACGCCGGTGACCATGTGATACGAGTCAGTGCGGCTTCCGGCGGGCCATTCCGCTATGTGGTAATCGCCGCTGATGGTAACGCCAGCAGCATGATGAACACTGCCTATGGCGAGGCAGACTTCGTTCCGGGGGAAGCGGTGATGTCGTTTGAATCCGGTTACCCATCCGGTGCCACTTCGAGCGCCATGGCAAGTTCGCTGTCGGTAGACTCAGCCAGGGAACTGCGGCCAGGCGTGTGGCATTTGCGTCGCTCAGGCGTTCAGGCAATGGCCGCGACCGACAGTGGCCAGGCCAGGGCGGAAACCATCCGCTGGGTGCGTGACCTGCAGAGCCAGCCAGACATTGCCTCCGCGTCTCCCAATTATCTCTACAAGGCCCTGACGACTACGCCAGACAGTAATCCACTGTATGATCGCCAGTGGCATTATCCGCTAATCGGCCTGCCGGTCGCCTGGCAGGCCGCTGCCCGGGCAGGCGAGGGAGTGGGTGTTGCCGTGCTGGATACCGGACTGTTCAGCTCCGCCCCCGATACTCTGGACAATTGGCATCCAGACCTGCTGGCAAATGTGCTGATTTTTGGTAATTCGGTGAACATGGACTTCGTCACTGGAGAAGCCGACCTGGATAATCAGCAGGGTCGGGACCAGAACCCCGCCGATCCCGGCGATGGCCAGCCCCGCAGCAGCAACTTTCACGGCACTCATGTCGCCGGAATCGTCGCCGCAGTGGACAACAACCAGGGCGTGGTAGGCGTGGCCAACCAGGCGAACTTGGTTCCGGTCCGAGTGTTGGGTGAGGCGGGCACCGGATCGCTCGGTGACCTGATCGCTGCTATTGAGTGGGCATCCACCCAGCCGGACATCGATGTTATCAATCTTAGTCTTGGCGGGGTGGGAGATAGTCAGGCGCTGGAGGATGCAATCAACGATGCCCACAATGCCGGGAAATTAGTGGTGGCAGCGGCCGGCAACCAGGGCACAGATGAACTAACTTTTCCCGCCGCCTTCATGAATGTGGTGGGGGTGGGTGCCGTGGACGGTGGCGGTGTGCGGGCATCCTATTCCAACATCGGCCCCTCTGTGGATCTGGTGGCCCCGGGCGGTGATGCCAGTCGGGACGCCAATCTCGACAACAGCGCAGACGTGGTGGTGAGCGCCTGGGGTTCTGATGATAACGGTGCGTTCGAGCCCGGTTACGCCGGGTTGCAGGGTACCTCCATGGCGGCTCCCCATGTGTCCGGAGTCTACGCTCTGATGAAGGCAGAGAACCAGACTCTGACGTCGAGTGACTTCAAGAGGTTCCTCATTGCCGGAGACCTGACGGAAGGTGTGGAGAGCAGTGAGCAATTTGAATATGGTGCGGGTCTGATTAACGCAGTCAAATCCATGGACGCGGCGCTCAGTGGGAACATTCCCGTTGTAATGGCGGGGTCGCCATCAGTGTTGACCTTCGATCAGAGCAATACCGAAGCGCAACTGACTTTGAACACTTACCCGTCAACCGCCAATATTACGATAACGTCCATCAATACCGGCGTGGATTGGCTTGAGACAGGTCCGGAACTGAAGACGGGAGAGGCTCCTCCGGCCACGGTTACCGTCGGTATAAATACGGCGTTGCTCGATCAGAACAATAGCTTCGCCACCGACTTACAAATCGAATATGACGGGGACGGTACGCATCGGACCTTGACCGTGCCTGTAAACGTCCGTCTTATTGATCCTAATGACCCCCGTAACGCCGGCCGGCATTATGTGCTGCTCATCTCCGCGAACGGGAATGGGGCGACTGCCTACCAGACCGTGGTGTCTGCCAGCGGCGGCCAATACAACTTCTCATTTGCCAACGTGGAACCGGGGGATTATTTCCTTGTTGCTGGAACCGACGTGGATAACAATGGCTCCATTTGTGAAAACGGAGAAGCTTGCGCAGAATATCCTGTAAACGGGTTGCCGCAGGCAATAAGCGTCACTGATACACCTCTTGAGTCGCTAAGGTTCAGTACCAGTTTCCGTCGGCCCACCATCTCTCAGATGGGCTTTCCAAGGGTTGGATTTGAAGGCTATCGCCTGAAGTCCGATGATGGGACAGAACAGGGCGACATACCGAATCGCCGCATTGAGAGCGAACGTTGATTATGCGTTTTATGCACATGACAGCCTTGATCCTTATCGTAGCTTCGGTTGCAGGCTGCGCCGTTAACCGCTCGGCAACCGCCGAAGGCGCACCGTTAGCGCGTCAGGTCACAGAGTCTGACCATTGTGGGTTGGCGGCGCCAGGGCTGGTCTACGTGTCCAATGCCGAGGAACTGAGCCAACTTTCTAAGTTGCCTTCCGGCAAGCTGGCCCTGAAACAGCTCAGGGAGATTGACTTCGAGCGGGAGCACTTGTTGCTCGTGGGGCTGGGGCAAAAAAACACTGGCGGCTACGGCCTGACACTGCAGTCGTCCGAGATCGTCGACGACGTTCTGGAATTGATCGTCAAAGTGAGGCGGCCTGCGGCAGACGCCATGGTGACCCAGGCGTTGACCACGCCCTGTGCGGTTATCGCCATCAGCCCCGAAGAATGGGAGCAGTTGCAAGTGTCCGGCGAGGGCCTCGGGCGTTTCTCGCGACAGCGTTAAACGCGCCGGGGTGGTGCTGGTCCACACCGGCACAAAACAACCGTTGATCTTTCCCCGCGAATCCCTAAGCTATGGGCCAGTTTTATAACAAACCCGTGGAGTCGCTTCCTTCCCATGAGCCAGAAACAGTACAACGCCGATGCCATTGAAGTTCTGAGTGGTCTGGACCCCGTCCGTAAACGCCCAGGCATGTACACCGATACCAGTCGGCCCAACCATCTGGCCCAGGAAGTCATTGATAACAGTGTTGACGAAGCCCTGGCGGGTCACGCCCGCCGGATCGATGTCATCCTGCACAGCGATGGTTCTCTGAGTGTGGAAGATGACGGACGCGGCATGCCCGTAGACATGCACAAGGAGCATGGTGTCCCCGGTGTTGAGCTGATTCTGACCCGCCTGCACGCCGGTGGTAAGTTCTCCCAAGGCAACTACAACTTTTCCGGTGGCTTGCACGGGGTAGGTGTTTCGGTGGTTAATGCCCTGTCGACTCACCTTGAGGTCTCCATCAAGCGTGACGGGCAATTGCACCAGATGACCTTCGCCAACGGCCACAAGGAGACCGACCTTACGGTTGTCGATTCTGTGGGCAAGCGAAACACCGGTACCCGCTTGAAATTCACACCAGACCCAAGCTATTTCGACAGTCCAAAATTTTCCGTCAGCCGTTTACGTCACAACCTGCGTGCCAAGGCCGTTCTCTGTCCCGGCCTGAACGTGACCTTTCTGCAGGAGCACACCGGCGATAAAGATGAATGGTGCTACGAGGGCGGTTTGCGGGATTACCTGCGCACCGAGCTTGCCGACATCGAAGCCGTACCGCTTGAACCGTTCACGGGCAGTTTTTCCGGCAACAAGGAAGCGGTGGACTGGGCATTCCAATGGCTGCCGGAAGGCGGCGAGGCGGTCATGGAGAGCTACGTTAACCTGATCCCGACCGCCCAGGGCGGCACCCACGTGAACGGCTTGCGTACCGGTCTGCTGGAGGCAATGAGAGAATTCTGTGAATTCCGCAACCTCTTGCCCCGTGGCGTCAAGCTGTCCCCTGAAGACATCTGGGAACGCTGCGCCTACGTGTTGTCCTTCAAAATGCAGGAACCCCAGTTTTCAGGCCAGACCAAGGAACGATTGTCCTCCCGCGAAGCCGCCGCATTTATTTCCGGTGTGGTGAAGGATGCGTTCAGCTTGTGGCTGAATCAACACACGGACATCGCCGAAGCGCTTGCGGAACTCTTCATCAGCAACGCCCAGCGCCGTCTCCGGGCCAGTAAGAAGGTGGCCCGTAAGAAGGTCACATCCGGCCCGGCTCTGCCTGGAAAGCTGGCGGATTGTTCCGGTAGCGACACCAACCGCTCGGAACTCTTTCTGGTAGAGGGTGACTCCGCTGGCGGTTCCGCCAAACAGGCCCGTGACCGCGAGTTCCAGGCGGTGATGCCCTTGCGGGGCAAGATCCTCAATACCTGGGAGGTGGACTCCAGTGAAATCCTGGCTTCCCAGGAGGTTCATGATATCGCGGTTGCTATTGGGGTGGACCCGGGCTCCGACAAACTGGAAGGCCTGCGTTACAACAAGATCTGCATCCTGGCTGACGCTGACTCTGATGGTCTGCACATCGCCACCCTGTTATGCGCGCTGTTCGTGAAACATTTCCGGCCGGTGGTCGCCGCGGGCCACGTGTTCGTTGCTATGCCCCCGCTGTATCGTGTCGATTTGGGTAAGGAAACCTTCTATGCCCTCGACGAGCATGAGAAGCAGGGCATTATTGATCGGTTGGCGGCCGAGAACCGTCGCGGCAAGATTTCCGTCACCCGTTTCAAGGGCCTTGGCGAGATGAATCCGCTCCAGCTGCGCGAGACGACCATGGCGCCGGATACCCGCCGGCTGGTGATGCTGACCATTGAAGACGGCGATGATACCGATAGCCGCATGGACATGCTGCTGGGTAAAAAGCGAGCGTCGGACCGCCGTACCTGGCTGGAGACCTACGGAAATATGGCGGATATCGAAGTCTGACATGCTTCATATTTCTTCTGGTGCTTTAAACAGTATCCTTTATTCTTTCTAAGTCTTCCGCAAACTCGTTATCCTGCCCCTTTTATCTGAAGGACCACCAGATGGATTGGCAGGGCTGGTTTGCATTAAGCCTTACGGGTGTGGCGTTGTTATTGATGAGTGTCGGGCGGTTCGGCCCGCATCTCGTCATGCTGGGTGTACTCATTGTTCTCAGTGCCAGCGGCATTATCAGTGCCGACCAGGCCCTTGCCGGATTCAGTAACAGCGGATTGATCACGGTGGTTGCCATGTTTGTGGTGGCAGCAGGCATACACCATTCCGGTGGTGTGGATCTGGTTGTCCACCACCTCCTCAGGTCGCCCCGGACGGTTCGCTCGGCCCAGGCCCGGATCGCGTTCCCTGTCGCTTTGCTCAGTGGTTTCCTCAACAACACCCCGGTGGTGGCCACTATGATTCCGGCGGTCCACGCCTGGTCCCGCAAGATTGGCATATCACCCTCGAAACTGATGATCCCCCTGAGCTACTCCGCCATTTTGGGTGGCACCCTGACACTGATTGGCACCAGTACCAATCTGGTGGTCAACGGGCAGTACCAACAATTGACCGGAGAGGGCGGCTTCTCGATTTTTTCCATTACTGCTGTCGGGTTGCCGGTTGCAGTAATTGGCGTGGCTGTGATGCTTCTGGTGTTGCCAAGGGCACTCCCGGATCGTAAGGACCAGCAGAAGTTCGGTTCCATGCGCGAGTTCACCCTGGAGGTAGCGGTTGCCTTTGATGGGCCGTTGGTGGGCAAGAGTGTTGGAGAAGCCGGGCTGCGAGAACTGGAGAGGTTGTACCTTGTCGAGATCGAGAGGGATGGCAGCGTGGTGACGGCGGTGCCCTCGGAAGAGCGGCTGCGAGGAGGTGACCGATTGGTCTTCGCCGGCGACACCCAGGCGATTTCCGATCTGCTGCGGATCAACGGTATTGTCCCTTCGGTACACGATGATGAACCCAGCCTGAGTAAAGACCGGGCAGAACGCCGACTGGTAGAGGCGGCGTTGTCTCCGCAGTCGGAAGTGCTGGGTCTGACAATCCGGGATGCCCGATTCCGGGATCGCTACGGGGCGGTGGTATTGGCCGTCGCACGGGGTGGCGAGCGGGTATCCGGTAATCTGGGCAATATTCGGCTGAAAACCGGCGATGTTCTCCTGCTGGAAGCGCGTCCCGCCTTTGTCAGTCGTCAGCGATACGCCAAAGACTTCCTTCTGATTAATGATCTGGAAACAGAAACACCCCGTCATGACCGTGCCTACCTGTCGTGGGGCATTCTGCTGGTGCTCGTGGGCGCAGCCGCGTTTGGGGTGCTGAGCATGCTAAACGCGGCGCTGATGGGAGCGGCCCTGATGGTGCTTAGCGGTTGCTGTTCCGTAGGTCAGGCGCAGAAAGCGGTGGATGTGCCGGTGATGCTCACCATTGCGGCATCGTTTGCATTGGGGGCTGCGCTTCAGGAAACCGGAGCTGCGGGTTATGTTGCGACAGGCATCCTGGACGTAAGCAGTGGCCACCCGTTGCTGACCATCCTGCTGGTGTACTTCGCGGTGTCGGTGCTGACCGAGGTCATTACCAACAACGCGGCCGCTGTGCTGGTGCTGCCTATAGTGCTGTCGATGACAACGGCTCTGGGCATCGCGTCAGAGCCCTATGTGATTGCTGTGATGATGGCGGCATCCGCCAGTTTTGCCACGCCGTTGGGTTACCAGACCAATATGATGGTGTTTGGCCCGGGAGGATACCGGTTTATGGATTTCGTGAAAGTCGGCTTACCGATGAACCTGTTTATCGGGATGGTAACCGTCGGCGTGATCTCCCTGGTCTACGGGATCAGCCTTTCCTGAGGGTGGTTTCGGTGGGATTGGCGAGAATATCGCAGCAAAGGACCCTTAGCTCGCCTTTGTGATAGTAACCGAGGGACAGGGTGACGCACATGTAGGCGCCCGTGATGCAGAGGTAAGGCGTGGTTATATGAACCTGGCCGGGCTGGGCGATGGCCTGGCGTAGATACTGCTGGCGATACCAGTCGGCACTGGTGGTGCTCTCCAGCGGCCGGAATCGAGGGTCCAGGCTACGTGCCGTGGCGTCTGACACCATGGTGTCATCAATTTGTACGCCGTTGGCATCGACCAGATAACACCTCGACACTGCAGGGTGATTCAGCAGGAAACTGCAGGCCTCGTTCATCGGCATGCCTTGCGAGAGTTTTTCCACAGCACCCCGGAAGAAATCCTCGAAATAGGAAATCAGCTGTTGTGTCGGGTCTCTCGTTATCCGGTTTTTGATCTTATAGTCTCGCAGTAATCCGTCCAGATCCGTCACCTTGTGGGGAATGTCCGCCAGGGCAGTACTTGGCCTGCTGAAATAGAATCCCTGGACAAAATCAACACCAGCATCGATGGCGATCATTGCCTGATCGTGAGTCTCCACGCCTTCGAGGAGCACCAGGCAGCCGGATTGATGCAGCAGAGAGACGATACCGTTGAGTATTTGTCTGGCCTTGTGGTCGTCGGTGGCCCGAGTCAGAAGCTTGCGGTCCAGCTTCACAATATCCGGTGACAGGTTCCAGATGCGTTCGAAGTTGGAATGGCCGGCACCAAAATCATCGATAGCGGTCAGGCAGCCCAACTGTTGGTAGTAGGCGACGGTTTCACGCAGCCGTTCTGCATCGTCCGTTGGCTGTTCCACGATCTCCATCACGATGCGATGGGGAGGCAGGCCTGTTTTCTTCAGCAGTTCACCAAAAAAACTGTCGGCACGGTTGCCGGCCGATACCACACGGGGAGATACGTTCAGGAACAGCCAGTTCAACTGGTCCTGGAATCCGGAATAGTTGCTGATATGCAGGTATCGGCACAGGCGATCGAGCAACAGGTTCTCGGCATCAGAGCTCGGTAGTTCGAACAGGTGGAGAGGCAATACAGCAGCATTGTCAGGATCAAAGGCACGAATCAGTGCTTCGTAGCCGACAACGCGTTTGTGGGAAATACTGAAAATTGGCTGAAGCGCCGTTCGTAAAGTCAGGCCCTGGTAGTCGGCTGTCCATGATTCTCCCTCCCTGGTTAACATAGGCGACAGCACATCAACTTCCGGTGCGGTCATCTGCTCTGGGAGGGTTCGCGACATAGGCCTTTTCTGGTCCGGATAAACGAAAGCATCGGGAAAGCCCTGCAGCAGCCCGATCTGTTGATCCATGTCGCATTCCACTGATTATCGATGAGTAATGCAGTCAGAATGAACAGGATGGTTTAGCTAGACAGAAGAGTGCCAAAAACAGCGGGTTATTACCACTATTTCATGTAAAAACAGGCGACGCCAGGTGGCGATGCACAGGGTAGGCTGCAGGGGCGGTGTCCGGCAGCTCCGGGGGAGCTGCAGGAAATCAGTTGTTGCTGGGTACTGCGACGGATTCGTCGAATTCAAGTTCCATGTTTATTCCTCTCGTTCACTGAGTGACCCGAACCGGGTAAATAAAGTATGCAAAAAGTCTATCGCAGCCATTGTTTTCCACAATCCGTAAAACCCGTATCAGACCAAAGGTATAAGGGATCGTGCGTATGGGCTTCTTCATCAGAAATCCTGATCTTTGTATCCAAAACATTTTGATTGGTTTTGCACTGGGCTCTTCCTAAACTGGTGTGATCGATCTTGTCTGGTTTCAGGGAGCGGGGCGTTAAGCGTCATGCAGGTACGCAATTCGAGCAGTAACTTTGGTGTGGTATCCGTGGCCATTCACTGGCTGGTGGCCGTAGCTGTGTTTGGCCTCTTTGGGCTGGGTTTTTGGATGGTCGATCTCTCCTATTACGACGACTGGTATCGCACCGGCCCGGATATTCATAGAAGTGTCGGTATATTGCTGCTGTTGGTCATGCTGTTTCGTCTGGTGTGGCGGTTGTTCAATCCGCTGCCGCGTGCACTTCCGAGCCATAGCCGACTGGAAGTGTTGGCGGCTCATGGCGCACACTCTCTTCTCTATGTGCTGATTTTTGTAGCCATGGCCAGTGGGTATCTCATTTCGACGGCGGATGGGTCCTCGATCAGTGTGTTCAACTGGTTTGATGTACCTTCGGTGACCGGCCAGATTAAGGGGATGGAAGACACTGCCGGGCTTGTTCATTACTGGTCGACCTGGGCACTCGTTGTACTTGCCGGGGTACACGCCCTGGCAGCAATCAAGCATCACCTGATTGACCGGGACGACACCCTTCGGCGTATGTTGGGTTCAGGTCGCCGCCAATCGTAATTCAGACTATCGATTCAATCGTGCCTACGGGCTGTTTCAACAAGGAGATGAACATGAAAAAACTGCTGCTTGCATCTGCGGTTGCACTCACGGTGTCTGGCGGAGCCCAGGCGTCCGAGCATAGTGGAACCTATGCTTTTGATACCAAGGGTTCCCACCAGTTTATTACCTTCAAGATTTCCCATCTGGGCTATAGCTGGCTGTATGGCCGGTTCAACGATTTCGATGGTGAGTTTGTTTACGATGCGGAAAACCCGGCGAACAGCTCAGTTGAGGTTGCCGTGGACACATCCAGTGTTGACTCCAATCATGCGGAGCGTGACAAGCATCTTCGCTCCGAAGACTTCCTGTATGTCAGCGAGTTCCCGGAAGCCACCTTCAAGAGCAAAAAAGTGGTTGTAGACGATGACGGCGAGGCCGATATCGTCGGGGACCTGACCCTGCGTGGTGTGACGAAAGAGATCACCCTGGACGTGGAAATGCTCGGGCACGGTGACGATCCGTGGGGTGGCTATCGCATGGGGTTTGAAGCTGAAACCGAATTCAAGCTGACGGACTTCGGTATTCCGATGGATCTGGGCAAGGCGTCTGAAACCGTTGAGATGATTATTTCTGTGGAAGGCATTCGCCAGTAACGATTGCGTATAGGGCCACCTTTGGTGTTTAACCAGAGGTGGCGCGAATCTCTCTTCTCTCTATCTGAAGCTGCCCCTGCGTCGTGGTGAGCAGAAATACCTTCAAAGCGTATCCGGGGACTCCTGAGTCGATTGTCCGTTCCGACAGAGATGGCGCTGGCGCCAGAACTGAGCGAAGAATATAACCAGCCCGATGAGTAATCCTGCCCACAGATAGGGGCCTGCCAGTTGAAAAGTGCCGGTTATGGCAAACTCCACCAGGAGCATTAGGGTGAGAGCAAGAACAGCGTTCACCATGGCCGTGATCAGCGCCTGCCCGCAGGCTTTCAGGTTGGGTCTCATAGTTCTCCACTCGTGGATGTCGTGAAACTGATCATCGTTTACTGATGGCGAGCATACGGTGAGGGTTACACTCTCTCCATGCGGGAATTCCGCTATTGGAAATTTGATGGGGTGTTGGTGTATCTGTTCCCGCCTCCATATAATGTGCAGTCCCGGCCGTTGGCCGGAATAACCAGCGGAATTCATATCAGGCAATAATAAAGGGGCATCCATGCCAGAGTTTCAGACCACGGATGAAGGCTTTGAGCGGGTCTCACTGAGGGACTATACCGAAAAGGCCTACCTCGACTACTCCATGTACGTCATCCTGGACAGGGCGTTGCCCAATGTCGGAGACGGATTGAAGCCGGTGCAGCGGCGCATTATCTACGCCATGTCCGAGCTTGGTCTGAAATCTACCTCAAAATACAAGAAGTCCGCCCGTACGGTGGGCGATGTCCTGGGTAAATTTCACCCCCACGGCGACAGTGCGTGTTACGAAGCCATGGTATTGATGGCCCAGCCGTTTTCCTATCGTTACCCACTGGTTGATGGCCAGGGCAACTGGGGCGCGCCTGATGACCCTAAATCGTTCGCGGCCATGCGTTATACCGAATCCCGACTCGCGAAATTCGCGGATGTCCTTCTCAGTGAGCTCGGGCAAGGCACTGTGGACTGGGTGCCAAACTTTGATGGCACCATGGACGAGCCTTCGGTGTTGCCCGCGAGGCTGCCTCACGTACTTTTGAACGGCACCACCGGTATTGCCGTGGGTATGGCAACCGACATCCCGCCCCATAATGTCCGGGAGGTGGCAGCTGCCTGTGTGAGGCTGCTCGACCAGCCGGAGGCCACCACCGATGACCTGTGTGAGCATGTCCAGGGGCCGGACTTTCCCACGTACGCGGAGATTATTACGCCTCGCAAGGACATCCGTCAGATGTACGAGACCGGTCGGGGTTCGCTGAGAATGCGTGCGCGCTGGATCAATGAGAGCGGAGAAATCGTGGTGACGGATCTGCCTCATCAGGTTTCCGGGAACCGGGTGCTGGAGCAGATCGCCCAGCAGATGCAGACCAAGAAGTTGCCGATGGTCGCGGATCTGCGCGACGAATCCGACCACGAAAACCCGACCCGTCTGGTGATTGTTCCGCGCTCCAATCGTGTGGATCAGGAAGGGCTGATGGCCCACCTCTTTGCCAGCACTGATCTGGAAAAGACCTATCGGGTGAATATCAACGTCATCGGCAATGACGGCCGCCCGGGCGTGAAGGGCCTGCGCGAAATGCTGACGGAGTGGCTCAGCTTCCGTCGCACCACTGTCACCCGGCGCCTGCAACACAGGCTGGATAAGGTCCTGGCGCGCCTGCATATTCTTGAAGGCCTGTTGGTGGCCTATCTGAACATCGACGAAGTTATCGCGATTATCCGCTACGAAGATAAACCCAAGGCTGAATTGATGTCGCGCTTTGGACTGTCTGGGGAGCAGGCTGAAGCCATTCTTGAGTTGAAGTTGCGCCACCTGGCCAAGCTTGAGGAAATGAAGATCCGTGGCGAACAGGACGAGCTGTCGGCTGAGCGGGATGAGCTGCAGTCGATTCTCGGCTCCGAGGACCGCCTGCGCGAGCTGATCAAGGATGAATTGCTGGCGGATGCAGAAACCTATGGCGATGATCGTCGTTCACCGATTGTCGAACGCCGGGAAGCCAAGGCCTTCAGCGAAACCGAACTGGTTTCCAACGATCCGGTGACGGTTGTTCTGTCGGAGAAAGGTTGGGTGAGAGCGGCCAAGGGCCATGATATTGAGCCCGAGGGCCTTAGCTATAAAGCAGGCGATGCGTTTGCCATGGCCGCGAAGGGGCGTAACAATCAGCAGGCGGTATTCCTGGATTCCACCGGGCGCGCCTACTCCCTGGTTGCCCACACATTTCCGTCGGCACGGGGGCAGGGCGAGCCCCTGAGCGGCCGCATCAATCCACCGTCGGGTGCAACTTTCTCCGGACTGCTGATGGGCGACCCGGCGCGGAGGGTGTTGTTGGTCACCGATGGCGGCTACGGGTTTGTGACCTCGCTCGATGACATGATCAGCAAAAACCGCAACGGCAAGGCCGTGGTGTCGGTACCGAAAGGGGCGAAAATCATGTCACCCGTGGTGGTGCCCAACTCGGACAAGCCACTGTATCTTGGTGCCATTTCCAATGAAGGCCGGATGCTGGTGTTCCCGCTGAGCGAGCTGCCAGAGCTCGCAAAAGGCAAGGGCAACAAGATTATCAGCATTCCCTCGGCGCGGGTGCAGAACCGGGAAGAGTATGTGGTTGCTGTCGCCGTTTTCGCAGAGGACGATCAACTGGAGATTCGTGCCGGCAAGCGCAAGATGGGGCTTCAGTTCAGCGACCTGGAACACTACCTGGGTGAGCGTGGCCGCCGTGGCCACAAACTGCCTCGCGGACTTCAGAGAGTGGACGCCATAGATGTGATTCAGTCAGCCAGCAATGCTGCAGGCGTTTCCGATGCAGACACCGTTGCCAATGCAGAGGAGCAGCCTGACAGTGAGTGAGCTGGTTCTGATCAACGTTTCGGGGCGCGACAAGCCAGGCCTGACGTCGGAGATAACCGGCATCATGGGGCAGTACGATGTGCGTATTCTGGATATCGGCCAGGCGGTGATCCACGACCACCTGACCTGGGGTATCCTGATTGAGATTCCCGATGAGTCTAAATCCTCGCCGGTAAT
Organism: Marinobacter algicola DG893; assembly: GCF_000170835.1. Classification (GTDB taxonomy): domain Bacteria; phylum Pseudomonadota; class Gammaproteobacteria; order Pseudomonadales; family Oleiphilaceae; genus Marinobacter; species Marinobacter algicola. Next base: position 12,033 of record NZ_ABCP01000039.1, on the reverse strand, counting down.
ACGCGACCTGCTGTTCCGGCTGCATGCGCTGGATCTGCAAGTGCGGTTTGCGCCAATTACGATCGAGGAGTATCAGCAGTGGGCGGAGGGGCGTAACCGTGCCTGCTACATCGTCACGCTGCTGTCGCGGGATATCAAGGCCGAGCAGATTGCGCGGGTATCCGCCATTACCGCGCGCCATGGCCTGAACATCGATAACATCAGCCGGCTTTCTGCCCGGCCGTCGCTGAACTCCTCCGAAAACCGCATTGCCTGCGTGGAATTCTCTGTCCGTGGCACACCATCTGATCTGGAGCAGCTGCGTTCCGATTTCCTGCATATCGCCGGTGAGATGAACGTGGATATCGCTTTCCAGGAAGACTCCATCTTCCGCCGTAACCGACGTCTGGTGGTGTTCGATATGGATTCCACCCTGATCGACGCCGAAGTAATCGACGAATTGGCATTGGAAGCGGGCGTTGGCGCACAGGTGGCGGAGATTACCGAGCGAGCCATGCAGGGCGAACTGGATTTCGGGCAGAGCTTTGCGGAGCGCCTGGCGTTGCTCAAGGGGCTGGATGAATCAGTGCTCGAGGGCATCGCCGCCCGCCTGAACCTGACCGAAGGCGCGGAACACCTGATACTCAGCCTGAAATCCCTGGGCTATCGAACGGCGATACTGTCCGGTGGCTTCACCTATTTTGCCCGTCATCTGCAGAAAAAGCTCGGGATTGACTACGTCTACGCCAACGAGCTGGAAATTGAGAACGGCAAGGTGACGGGCAAGGTGTCGGGCCAGATTGTTGATGGCAAACGCAAGGCGGAATTGCTTCAGGAAATCGCTGAACGCGAGCATATTTCGCGGGAGCAGGTGATTGCGGTGGGTGACGGTGCCAATGATCTGCCCATGCTGAGCCAGGCAGGACTTGGAGTAGCCTTCCGGGCCAAGCCATTGGTCAAGGAGTCCGCGCGCCATTCGATTTCGACTCTGGGGCTGGATGCAATCCTGTACCTGATTGGGTTCAGGGAAAGCGACAGTCTGCAGGCCCGGGAAAGGTAGTGTGGTGCACGGCATGGGCCGACCATGCCGTGCGATTCTTCAGTGGTCGCCGAAGTCGTAGTTCATTTCCGGAACCGGTGCCTGCAGGTAATAACCCTGGATGTAGTTCACACCGGCCTGCCACAGGGTTGCCAGCACACCTGCGTTTTCTACCAGAGGTACGATGGTCAGCTTGCCGGCACTCTGCAGGCTCTTGACCATTTCCTTGACCTCTTCCTTGGCGTCGTCTTTTTTCTGCAGCTCTTCGGTGAACGAACCGTCGATCTTCACGTAGTCCACGTCGATATGCTTCAGCGTATTGAACGGATTCAGGGCGCACCCGAACTGGCAGATCGAGACCTTGCAATGCAGTTCGTGAACCGCTTTGGCAAAATCCTTGGCCTGTTTCATGTAGTTGTTGGCATCACCTTCACGGATCTGGAAGATCAGTGAGTCGCCCGGCAGGCGAGCCGCCTTCAGAGCGACACTCAGCCAGGGGGTAAAGGTTTTGTCTTCCAGTGTCTCTGCCGTTATGTTCAGGAACAGGCGGGTATCGTGCCCGCGTGATCGATGGCTGGAAAGCTGCTTGATGGTTTGCAGGATCACCCAGCGGTCAATCTTGATGGCCATCTCAGAGGGGCCGACGGGCGGCAGGAAGTCGTACGGTGAGACTTCCTCGTTGTCCTTGTTCAGCATCCTGACGAAGGCCTCGTAGTGTTCTTCACCCTCGCCGCGTAGATTGATAATGGGCTGGAAAAGCAGCTTGAAGCGGTTGTCATCCAGGGCTTTCTGGATGGCATCGACCGAGTTGCTTTCATCCATGGCCTCGTAATCCGCCGGGTTGTACACCAGAACGCCGTTGCCCTGTTCATGGCCCGGCTTTTTCTTCAGTTCCGATGAGGCGGTGTGGGCCCGGCCCATCAGGTCCGGTGCCTTGGGTGCGTTTTCCGTAATCGCGGCAACGCCGATGCTGAGGGTCAGTTGTACCGTGCGACCGTTGATATCGAACAGATGGTCTTCGACCTTCTTGCAAATGGCTTCACATCGCTCCGCCATAACCTTCTCTTCGCACGGCTGGCAAAGCAGGCAGAAGGCGTCGTCGCTGAGGCGGGCGAGGACCATATCCTCCGGCGCCTGCTCCTTCAGCAGGGTGGCCAGGTCGCCAAGCATCAGGTCGGCGCCGGCAATGCCCACCTGACCTTTCAGGGCCATGAAATTGTCCAGGGCGATGTAGGCCAGAGCACCAGTCTTGTTGTCCTTGCCGGCCGTCGCAATCGTTTGGCCAAGGGCATCCATCAGGTATTGACGGTTGAACAGGCCGGTTAGCAGGTCCTGGCTGCTGATCTGACGAATCTTCTCTTCCAGCTCCGCGTCACTGTGCTCTGGCTGAATCACAATCTGGGTGCAGGTTTCGCCATCGTACGTCGCAGCGGAGACCGACATGGTGACGCTGAGTTCCTGGTCGTCACTGCGGCGGGCGACGCAGTTCATGGTCATGCCATCCTCGCCACTATCAGCGAAGGATTTCATGAATTCCTTGTACTTTTCCTGGCTTTCCGGCGTCAGGGTGTCGAGCACCGGGATGCAGATCAGGTCGTCGATGTCGTCGTAGCCCAGGAACTCCATGTACGATTGGTTGGCGTAGATGTGCATACCATCGTTAATGTAGGCAATGGCATCTTTGGAACTTTCCAGCAGTAGCTGGCAGCGCTGTTCAGCTTCCCGGAGGTGGGATTCGAGAATCCTGCGCCGCCGGCGATCCTCCAGGGCGCCCAGTTCCCGGTTAACCACCAGCACCAGCTGATCCGTATTCTCGAACGGAACCGTGTCCTGTCCACCGGCTTTCATAACGGAGACTGTGCGCTCGCGATTGAACTCGCGGGTCAGGAGAATGAACGGGATGTCCTTGTCCATGCGCCGAATCATCGCCAGGGCGCCATCCGCGCCGAACTCCTGTTCAACATCGTCGCGAGCCAACAGCAGGTCCCAGTTGCCCGTTTTCAGGGTTTCTTCAAGGTCTTCCTCGGACGTGATGCGATGGGCTCGCGTGGCTTTGCCCGAGTTTCGGAGCAGGCTGACCAGGGTCTCGGCGTCGTTCTGAGACGGATCAAGGATGAGCAGGTGTACGGTTGCGTTCTTTTTCTGCATTTCGTCAGATGTCTCGTGATACACGTTGGCTGTGCCGACACCTATTGTATAACTCAGAGCACGGGGCCGGCTTTCACTAACGCTGAATGATGCAGGGGTTACCGGTTAATAACAACCCTTCGGGCGGGTTCATAAGCGTCCGGTCACAGTAACGGTGCACTATAGCGAGGGCCATAGCGAGTCGAACTCGTCTTCACTGGTGCCGGCCTCCGGCGGATTACCGCCGGCCGTCGTTACACCCGCGTTCTGAAGCTTGAGTTCAAACTGACTGACGCTGCCGGTTGCTGAAATCTTGCGGGACAGGGTGCCCTGATCTTCCCGACCGTCATGAAGCAATGAAATCCGGCTGCCGGACTGGAACGGAAGTCGCGGTGTGATGAGTGTCGCGGCCTGGTTGACCACGCTGATTTCCGGTAGCAGGAGGCCCCGCAGGTACTCGCTGCTGTTGCCAATTTTCTGGATCAGTCTCACGCCGCATGGCGCCGCACTGGGGGCCAACAGCTCAATGCCAACCTGGGTGCCCTGGTTGCGAACCTGTCTTATCCAGCGCACAACCGCCACGCTCCAGGGGTGGCTTGATTGCTCACGGACGCCGAGGATCTCACCCGCCTGAAGGGAGGAGGGCACGTTGGTCTCCCATGCGGCGCAGTATCCGCCGGGGCTGGTGTTCACCAGAAGCGCGTGGTGACGCTTGGGTTTTCTTCGATCACTTTCACTGTCTGGTGTGGCGCCAATACTGTTGCGGAAGTTGATTGGCGTATCCGCCGACTGCAGCGGCTCGTCGTTGGGCCCGGCGTCATGAGCGCCGGCCCAGGCGTCCTGTTTCTGGCGGGACGAGCGCAGGAACATGTTGTCGCCGCCAGTTTTGTCGTCGTTACCGCTGACAAACTCGTTGAACGTTTTTGCACCGGCCACGTAGTAATGGGTTGCTGTCAGGCCTACGCATATTTCAAGCGTGCCCTGGCTGGCAATGCGATTGAAGTTGCGCTTGGCAAGGATGCCCAGCGCCTGGCTCAGGTGAGTCAGCAGCGTATCGCCAATGCGGGAGGGAAGCTCAAGTTCGCTGGCCCCGCCATCCCGTTTGTTGCGGGCGTGCAGGGCGTCCGTGATTTGTTCTGATAAGTCTCGGGTGTCGAAGTTGTAGCAGTCGTTGCCTGGCTTTTGTTCCAGCAGGCTGCGGTAGACCGGTGAGGTGTCTCGCTCCATGTTTACCACGAACAGACTGTCGTTGTCGGTTTCCGGTCCGCAGGAAACCAGGTGGGTCCAGTTTTCAAACAGCTCGTAAACTTGTGCCAGTTCGCCTTGCCGGAGTTGGTTGGGGCGGGCGCAGCCTAGCAGCAGAATGCGTTTGTAGCTGTCTTCCACGGAGCTTCCGCGGCGATGGGTTAGTGTATCGTCGTCGACGGATAGCCCGTGGATTTTGTTGCGATGGGCGAATCGGAAAAGTCGATGACATTCCAGCCAACTTTGAGCAGGGCTGGGGCAGTAGAGTTGATGGGCACGCACGATGGTGGCCGCCAGTTCCGAGATGGCGCGGTGAACGGCCGTCGAGACTGCTTTACGATTCTTGTCCAGGCCACCGTTGTCCAGGAACTCAAGTACGCACAGTTTGTAACCGCTGGCGGCATGGAGCTGGAGGGCTTGGGACAGGTTGGCAATCTTTCGCTGTTTTTCCGGTAGCGCGACCGCCAGGCCAAGGTAGTGCCGGGACAGTTCTGAACAGACGAAATGTATTTTCGGGCGAATCAGCTCCAGCAGTTGCAGCCGTTGCTGTGGCGCGATGAACAGATGGTTGAGTTCAATGATGGCGTGATAGAGCTGCCGGGAAGCCTCACCAATATTCGCCATTGGTAACTGGTTCACCCAGTCCCTGAAGGCTTTGGGGGAAGTCTGGCAAAAAGAGAGACTTGCCGTCTTCTGTTCAGGAACGCGGAGATCGGGCTTCAGAATCATGCCTTCCATGCTTTCACGCCATTTGTCTGGACCACGGTAGGTACTCCGGGTTGTACCACTAACTGCAAGCGTATCTTGGTGACGCCTGCGTGTTTTAATCGGAAAACGCCGCGAATATCGGTTTTTATTGTTATCGCTTTCTGCACTGTAAAATAGCAAACGCACAACAAAAAGCGAGAAAAGCACGAGTTGACAATGTTTAACAAGTAAATTTGGGCCAACATTGCCAAACGGGTCACGCAAACAGGTCCAATGGTGTTTTTCCGGACTGGCCGGGAATCTCCCTGACAAGCCTGGGTACCAAAAAACCTGGTAGTAATGTAATCAGCTGCCGTACCAGGTCCCTGGCCTTGTTGTCACTGACTTCGAAGTGGTGAGCGCCGGCGACTGGATCGAAGGCATGGAGGTAATAAGGCAGTACGCCACACTCGAACAGTCGCTCGCTGAGTTCCGCCAGCACTCTGGCGTTGTCATTCACTCCTTTCAATACCACGCTTTGGTTCAGCAATGTGATGCCTGCGGCTTTCAGGCGTTCGAGGGCCCGTTGCGTGTCGGCATCCAGTTCGGCGGGATGATTGACGTGAATAACGACGACAGCCTGCAGGCGGGAGCCAGAGAGCCATTTGATCAGAGAATCAGTCACTCTTTGGGGTATGACAACGGGCAGTCGGGTATGGACTCTCAGCCTGCGGATGTGTGGGATGGCTGCCAATGCCTCGGCCCAGGCCGACAGCAGCCGATCGTTAGCCACCAGCGGATCACCCCCGCTGAAAATCACTTCGTTTAAGCGAGTGTCCTCGGAAAGTGTCTTGATGGCCTGTGTCCGGTCCTCCGGAGACAGTCGATGGTCCTCGTAGGGAAAGTGGCGGCGGAAGCAGTATCGACAGTTGATAGCGCATTGCCCGGTCACCATCAACAGGGCGCGGCTATCGTACTTGCGAATCAACCCGGTCGCTGGCATGGAGCCAGCTTCCTGAAGTGGGTCGGAGACGAATCCGGGATGGGTGACTGCTTCGGATGATAAAGGCAGCACCTGACGTAGCAGGGGATCGTCGGGATCGCCCCTTTTAATTCGACTCAGATAGGGTTCGGGCACCCTTATGGGGAACAATCGGTGGCCTTCATCGGCGCCGTGGAACCAAGTCGCCGAGTCGAGGTTGAGCCGGCGCAGCAGGGCTTCTGGTGTCGTGACGGACTCTGAGAGCAGTTGCTGCCAACTGTGATCAGCGTGATCGACGGGGCGGGCTTCTATACGGGTGGCGGTTCGCTGTATCATAGCCAGCTTCGAATTTCCAAAAGCATCGTTTCAGGTGATAATTTCATGGCTTCATATTCTACCAACGAATTCCGTGGCGGTCTTAAGGTTTTGCTGGATGGCGACCCCTGCATCATTCTCGAGAACGAATTCGTAAAGCCCGGTAAAGGGCAGGCATTCAACCGGGTAAAACTGCGTAACCTGATGACCAACCGTCAATGGGAGCGCACTTTCAAGTCTGGAGAGAGCCTGGAAGCTGCTGACGTGATCGATCAGGAAATGGAGTACCTGTACACCGATGGCGAATTCTGGCACTTCATGAAAACCGATGGGTCTTTCGAGCAATTCCCGGCGGATGCCAAGGCGGTTGGTGATGCCCTTAAATGGCTGAAAGAGCAGGATGTCTACACGGTGACGCTCTATAACGGCGCGCCCCTGACCGTCTCCCCGCCCAACTTTGTCGAGTTGGAAGTGGTGGACACGGATCCGGGTATGAAAGGCGACACCGCCCAGGGTGGCACCAAGCCGGCGACCCTTTCCACAGGTGCCGTTGTCAACGTGCCGCTGTTTATTACCATTGGTGAAGTGCTGAAGGTGGACACCCGGTCCGGTGAATACGTCAATCGGGTTAAAAACAGCTGATTGGAGCCCCCTGTGATTGACTCCCTTCAGTGGCGGCCTTCGACTTCACAGGCAGTCCTTAAAAGCCGCGCACAACAGCTTGCCTGGGTGCGCGGTTTTTTTGCGCAACGTAATGTAATGGAAGTTGAGACGCCCGTGCTTGGCCGGCACGGTGTGACTGATATCAATATCGACAGTGTCTCCGCGAACCCCGCCTCGATCGGAGCCCATCCAGCGGGCGGGTGGTTACAGACGTCGCCGGAATATCACATGAAACGGATGCTGGCAGCTGGCTCCGGCCCGATTTATCAGATCGCCCGGGTGTTTCGCGACGGTGAGTTCGGGCGACGCCACAATCCTGAGTTCTCCCTGCTTGAATGGTACCGGCCCGGGTTTACGGACGTCGATCTGATGGAAGAGGTGTCCGAGTTGGTATGTGGCTGGCTGGGTTGTGAACCGCCACGCACCATGGATTATCGTGACGCGTTTCTCCGGTTCGCGGGTATTGATCCGTTTTTGGCGGGCAAGGATGAGTTGTCAGAGCGTTGCGAACAGTGGATGGAGTCGTCCCAGTTGGATGGGTTCTCTCGCGACGATTATCTGGATCTGCTGATGAGCTATCAGGTGGAGCCAGCACTGGCGGACGTAGGGCCGGTATTTGTGACCGGATATCCGGAGTCCCAGGCAGCACTGGCCCGTGTGTCGGAACAGTCCGGGGTGCGTCAGGCCCATCGTTTCGAGCTCTACGTGGGCGGTGTGGAACTGTGCAACGGCTACTGGGAACTGACCGATCCTGACGAGCAGAGGCGTCGGTTTGAGGCGGACAACCAGGCTCGTCGCAGAGTGGGAAAGCTCGAGATGCCGATCGATCAAGCGTTCATGGCTGCGCTGGATTCGGGAGTGCCCGATTGTTCCGGAGTGGCGTTAGGCCTTGACCGCCTGTTGATGCTGAAGTTAGGGCTTGATGAGTTGGCCGGCGTTATTGCGTTTCCGGCTGACCGGTGTTGATGTCGCCGAAAGCTTCACCCATGCGCACCGTACCGCCCGCTACCTGACTTGCGTTCCAATTCACGGCGCCCTTGGGCATAACCATGATCACTGTTGAGCCCAGGCGGAACCGTCCCATTTCCTCGCCTTTTTCAAACTGGATGGGCGTTTTGAGGCTGTCATAGCGGCTCTCGGACACCTCACCTCCGCCGGGGGCGACGACGCCAGCCCAGGTCGTCTCGACACTGCCTACGATCATCGCGCCGACCAGCACCAGGGCCATTGGGCCTGCGGGGGTATCAAATATACAGGCGACCCGCTCGTTCCGTGCGAACAGGTTGGGCACGTTCTCAGCGGTGGTTGGGTTAACGGAAAACAGCTTGCCGGGAACGTACACCATTTCCCGGAGCGTGCCCGCCAGCGGCATATGAATGCGGTGATAGTCCTTGGGGGAGAGGTAGATGGTGGCAAATTCGCCATCGGCAAAGCTTGCCGCCCTGGCCTCATCGCCCCCGAGCAGTTCGTTGAGGCTGAAGGACTGGCCCTTGGCCTGAAAAATCCGATCATTGCTGACTTGACCCAGTTGGCTGATGGCGCCGTCAACGGGGCTGACAAGGGCGCTTTCGCGTTCATCCACGGGCCGCAGGCCGGGTTTCAGGGCGCGGGTGAAAAAGGCGTTGAAGCTTGGATAGGCCGCCGGCTCCGGTTCCAGCGCTTCGTTCATATTGACGCCATAGCGGCCGATGAACCACTTCACCACACGATCCTTGAGTCCAGGCATGCTTTCATTGTCCGCAAGTCGGCCCGCAAGGCGTGAAACCAAAAGTTGCGGCGTTATGTACTGGCTCATTACAAACAGCTTGTCGAACATTGGATAGTGGTCCTTGGCGCTCAGAGGCGCGAAGTTTAACAAATCGCGGGGTATGTATAGAAATTGTTTCATATCTTCGCGGTTCGGTCCGCTGCTTGCTATTATCTGTGCAGGCCGGCCAGGTGGCTCCGCTTCAGGCGCCTAGCCTGACAGAAATCACAGAAGGTGTGTTCTCAATCCATGCTACTCATAATTGGTGCAGTCATTGTCATTGCCAGCGTCCTCGGGGGCTATGTTCTCCATGGTGGTAATCTTCTGGTGTTATGGCAGCCCACGGAAATACTCATTATCGGCGGCGCCGCGGTGGGATCATTCATCATTGCCAATCCCCTGCACACCATCAAGGAAGTGGCGAAGGGCGTCCTCAACCAATTGACGGGGTCTCCCTACAACAAGTCCTTTTACATGGATTTGCTCAGCCTGATGTACGAGATTTTCGACAAGTCCAGAAAGCAGGGTGTGATGGCCATCGAGGAAGACATCGATAATCCGGAGTCAAGTCAGATCTTCAGCCGTTATCCCGCCATTATCAAGTCGAAGTACCTGCTGGCCTTCATCACCGACTACCTCAGAATTATCAGCTCTGGAAATATGGCAACCCACGAGCTAGAAGGCATGATGGAAAATGAGATCGAGAGTCGTCAGCACGAACTTGAAGAGCCTGCTCACGCTGTTAACAAGATAGCGGACGCCCTGCCGGGCCTGGGTATCGTTGCGGCGGTGCTCGGTATTGTTATCACCATGAACTTCCTGAGTGAGGGGCCTGAAAGAATTGGTCTCAGCGTGGCGGCGGCCCTGGTGGGAACGTTCCTCGGTATATGGATGGGGTATGGTTTCGTTGGCCCCACCTCCATTGCCATGGAACACACCGCCAAGTACGAGATCAAGGCCTACGAGTGCGCCAAATCCGCGATCGTTGCCACCGTGTCGGGCCAGGCGCCGCAGATGGCTATCGAATTCGGTCGCAAGGCTCTGCCGTCTGACAAGCGGCCAGGGTTCCAGGAACTCAACGATCACGTGCGTTCAAAATAGGCTGAGCAAGAGCCGTCAGGAGCAGTTTCTTGGAAGAACAGCCAATTATTGTAAAGAGAAAAAAGAAGGTTGCGGCTGGGCACCACGGCGGGTCCTGGAAAGTGGCTTTCGCCGACTTTGCGACCGCCATGATGGCGTTTTTTCTCGTGCTCTGGCTGACGGCGACGGCGTCTCCTGAACAGATTCGCGCTGTGGAAGGGTACTTCAAAGACCCGGTCGGGTTTACTGAGGGTGGGTCTCCCAACCCGGTGGATCTGGAGGGCAGCGCTTCGGTAATCAACGAAAGCAGTGAAGACATTGAGCGCAGTGATATCCAGATCGAGGATCAGGTCGTTGAGGAGTTGGCGCAGACTCTGGAACAGCAGCAGATGGAAGAGTTGTTCCAGGATCTCAAGGAGAGAATCGAGCAGAACGAAACCCTTCAGGAATTCAAAGACCAGTTGCTGATTGATATTACCAGTGAAGGGTTACGTATCCAGATTGTGGACCGCTCTCAACGCCCGATGTTCGACAGTGGCCGGGCCGAACTCAAGTATTATTCCCAAGACATTCTGTTTGAGCTTGCCAAGACGCTCGGTACCGTCAACAACAAGCTGAGTATTACCGGCCATACTGATTCCACACCGTTTAGCGGTCGCCCCGGCTATACCAACTGGGAGTTGTCGGCGGATAGGGCCAATACGGCTCGCAGGGCTCTGGTCGCCGGAGGTGTGAGGCAGAATCAGATCGGTCGTGTGGTCGGATTGAGCGATTCGGTGCTGTTTGACCAGGATGACCCGCAGGCGCCGGTCAATCGCCGTATCTCAATCATTGTTATGAACAAGAAAACCGCACAAGGCATACAAAGCAACGCCGGCCGGTCGGATGTGCCCCTTATCGACCTGACTGCGCCTTCCGAAGAAGAGCAGCAGGAAGCGATGAAACGGCTGGAGGAAGGTAGTTGGGCGAAAGAAAAAGAGGAACCCAAGCCCGGGGAGTTGAATTGGTAAGCCGGTTCAGTCGGCTTTCAGTCCCCGTGACTGCTGTTCTGCCATGTCCTGCAAAATCCGGTTGAAGCTTTTTAGTCGCTCCGTGCTGATTCGGCCATCCTCGGCAGCCTGCGCAATGGCGCAGCCGGGGTCCCCCATATGGCTACAGTTGCGGAACTTGCAGTGACCGATCAGGTCGCGTATCTCACGGAAGCCGTATTCGATCTCTTGTGGAGTCATGTGCCACAGCCCGAACTCCCGGATACCGGGTGAATCGATGAGATCACCTCCGCAGTTGAGGTGGAAAAGCTTGGCGGTCGTGGTGGTGTGAACCCCTTTTCCTGTGCTTTCCGAGACTGCGCCTACCCGGATTGACGCTTCCGGCAATAACGTCTGGATGATGGACGACTTGCCAACTCCCGATTGACCTACGAATACGCTGGTCTGTCCTTTTACCAGGTCTTCCACCCTGACCGCCTGCTCGCCTTCGAGGGTTTTGGCGGAGGTGCGTTCTATTCGATATCCGAGCTTTTCGTAACGAGCCAGCAGACGGTCGATCGCGTCGCGATTCTGGTCGGTTACCAGATCGGTCTTGTTAAGCAGGATGATGACCGGAATATCCGTGCTCTCTGCCGCCACCAGGTAGCGGTCAATCAGGTTGTCATGGGGCTCGGGCTCGGGCGCGATCACGAGGATGATGTAATCGATATTGGCGGCGACGGGTTTGAGTGCGCCGAAATTGTCGGGCCGCTGTAGCAGGGTGTGGCGGTCGCATCGCGCCACGATGACGCCGGTATTGTCGCTGCCTGGGCGCCAGATCACCTTGTCGCCCGTGACCAGGCTGTCGATGTTCGCTCTCACGAAGCAGCGCAGCACCTTGCCAGTGTCTTCCCCCTCCAGGGCTTCCACGTCGAGTTGTTGGCCGTAGTGAGCGATAACAAGTCCCTGTTGCTCCGGGCCGAGATCGCCAGCATCCAGCTTTTCACTGATGGATTCTTCTTTCTTCGCCGCCCGTGCAGCCCGTTCCTGCTGAATTTTTTTGATGCGCCACTGCTGTTGCTTGTTGAGTCGACGTTTTGCCATATCGTGGGTCGGTTAATTCCTGCTGGGAAATGGTGATTGCTGTAACATCATACGTGATTCATCCACAATAGGCAGACTATGTGCAGCAACGGCCGGG
>NZ_ABCP01000040.1 GCF_000170835.1 Marinobacter algicola DG893 | reverse complement strand
AAACAAGCAGGTCGTCCAATAATAAGGCACAAAAAAAACCGGCCAGATTGGCCGGTTTCTTCATTCTCAAGTTCCGAAGAAGCGTTACGCGCTCTTCAGAGCCTTGATGCGGGCGCTCAGACGGCTCTTCTGGCGAGCAATCTTGTTCTTGGCGAACACGCCCTTGTTAACCATGCTGTCCATAATCGGCTGAGCCTTCTGGAGAGCAGCTTGTGCTTCTTCTGGCTTGCCGGCCTCAATGTTGGCCTGGACCTTCTTGATATAAGTACGCGCCATGGAACGCAGGCTGGCATTGTGCTTGCGGTTCTTCTCGTTCTGACGTGCGCGCTTCTTGGCTTGCGGGGTATTTGCCACCGTATAACTCCTGAGATCTGTGAAATCCGAAATTCGTGTGAAACGATTCGTAAAAATCGCGGGCGCGCCAAAACCAGCGCGTCGAAATAAATGACGCGGAACTATGCCGCCAACGCCCTAAAATGTCAAGGCTCAACGCTATTTCATCCCGGTATCTCCGGCCCCTGTGGTAAACTCGCCGCTCATCGCCGGAGAGTCCCGTGAAGGCCCTAAGGAATTACCGAAATATGGCCTGCTACATCCCGGGTGCATCCAGAAAATACTGAACCATTGTCCAGGCCAAGAATGTCGTCCGAACCTGAGCAGACAGAAGCACCAAAGGCTTTGCCCAAACCGCCGGGGCTGTTGAGGTCATCTGGAGTCGTTGGCTCAATGACAATGCTGTCGCGAGTACTCGGTTTGGTCCGGGATATGGTGATTGCGCGTTATTTTGGTGCCGGTGCCGGCGCCGACGCGTTCTTCGTCGCCTTTAAAATCCCTAACTTTCTCCGCCGCCTGTTTGCCGAGGGTGCGTTCGCTCAGGCCTTCGTGCCGGTGCTTTCCTCGTATCGGCAGCAGGAATCGGTCACCGAAGTCCGGCGTTTGGTCAACGCGGTTGCGGGCGTCCTTGGGTTGGTGCTGTTGGGCGTGACGGCAGTTGCCATGCTGGGGGCGCCGCTGCTGACTGCGGTGTTTGCTCCGGGCTTTCTGGATGATGACCTGAAGTTCGGCCTGGCCAGCGATATGCTGCGTATTACCTTCCCGTATTTGTTACTGGTCTCCTTGACGGCGTTTGCAGGTAGTATTCTCAATAGCTACGACCGCTTTGCCGTTCCCGCGTTTACGCCAGTGTTGCTCAATCTGGCGATGATCAGCGCGGCCATATTTCTCTCGCCCCTGATGGAAACGCCCGTCATCGCTTTGGCTTGGGGGGTGTTTATCGCCGGAGCGTTGCAATTGTTCTTCCAGTTGCCCTTTCTGATGCAGTTGGGGTTGATGCCTCGGCCAAGAGTGGATTACAAGCACGAAGGGGTCCGTCGCATCATGAAGTTGATGGTGCCTGCGCTATTCGGGGTCTCCGTCAGCCAGATCAACCTGCTTCTGGACACGGTTCTCGCGTCGTTTTTGCAGACCGGCAGTGTGTCCTGGCTTTACTACTCGGATCGCCTGTCGGAGTTACCCCTGGGCGTATTCGGTATCGCCATTGCCACGGTGATTCTTCCCAGCCTGTCCCGCAAACACGCAGCGGAATCGGCGGACCAGTTTGCCGCAACTCTGGATTGGGCTGTACGGGCGGTGCTGCTTATAGGTTTGCCTGCCGCGCTGGCCCTGGCCCTTCTGGCTGAACCATTGATTGCCACGCTGTTCCACTACGGAGAAGTTACCGATCGCGACGTCACCATGGCGGCGCAAAGCCTGCGAGCATACTCCGCCGGGTTGCTGGCCTTCATGTTGATCAAGGTGCTGGCGCCGGGGTATTTCGCACGCCAAGACACCAAGACGCCGGTTAAAATCGGCATTATCGCGATGGTGGCCAACATGGCTTTTAACCTGGCGCTGATATTTCCCCTGGCACATGCGGGACTGGCGTTGGCAACTTCGCTGTCTGCGTGGTTGAACACGGCGCTCCTGTGGCGTGGCCTTATCCGTGAAGGTGCCTGGAAATGGCAGCCGGGGTGGACCCGATTCCTGGTTCAGATCGGACTTGCCAATGCAGCCCTGGCTGCGGTCATCCTCTGGCTACAGCCGCCAGTGGGTCAGTGGCTGATGGCAGGCGGTCTCCAGCGGGCCACGGATATGGGTATTCTCGTAGTCTCGGGCGTCGCGGTGTACTTTATTGTGTTGGCATTGACCGGGGTTCGGATAAGACATTTTCGCCACAGGTAGGTTATAATCGCGCGTTTTCTCACCAGTGAAACCATACACCGCTGGCAAACAAGGGTTCGCTTTACATGCGTCTGATCCGGGGCCTGACCAACCTGAAAAGCCTTTCGCAGCAGGACGAAGCTCCGCTCGCGGACGGGTGTGTCGCCACCATCGGGAATTTTGACGGGGTGCACCTCGGGCACCAGACCATCATTGACCAGGTCCATGAAAAAGCACTGGAGCTCGGCGTGCCTTCCGTGGTGATGGTCTTTGAGCCCCAACCCCGTGAGTTTTTCCAGGGCCGTGAAGCACCACCAAGGTTGATGCCGTTCCGGCAGAAATTCGAATCGCTGTTGGCGTCTGGCATCGACGTTGTCCTGTGCCTGCGTTTTAACGAGCGCTTCCGGAGTTACTCTGGTATGGGCTTTATTGAAGACGTTTTGATGGATGGCCTTGGTGTTCGCCATCTTGTCGTAGGAGACGATTTTCGTTTCGGTTGCGACAGGGCCGGCGATTTTTCGCTGTTGCGGGAAGTAGGCGAGCAACGCGGCTTCACGGTGGAGAACACCCGTACAGTGACGGTGCATGGCGAGCGTGTCAGCAGCACCCGAATTCGAGGTGTGCTTTCGGAGAACCGGATCAACGACGCCGAGGATTTATTGGGGCACCCTTACCGCATTCGAGGGCGAATCGTCTATGGTCGCCAGTTGGGGCGGCAGATTGGCGCACCAACGGCGAACATTCTGTTGCCTCATATGCCTGCGCTGAAAGGGGTCTACGTGGTAAGCGCGACCCTCGAGAATGGCCGTGTTCTGGACGGTGTAGCCAACATTGGTCTGCGCCCAACAGTAGACGGTAAGCAGCCGTCCCTGGAAGTGCACCTGTTTGACTTTGCTGGCACACTTTACGGCCAGCGTCTTGATGTGGTTTTCCGCCATGCCCTGCGGGACGAAGTGAAATTCGACTCGGTGGAGGACCTCAAGGAGCAGATTGCCCGTGACTTCGACGATGCGCGGGCGTGGATTGCAGGCCATGGCTCCTTAGCCACCGGACATTGACCGACATTTAACAACCTGAGCTACGCACCTTTACCATGAGCGACTACAAGCACACCCTGAATCTGCCTGAAACTGCCTTTCCCATGCGCGGTAACCTGGCCAAGCGCGAGCCGGACATGCTCCAGCGCTGGCAGGATCTGGACGTATACGGCAATCTGCGCAAGCAGCGCGAGGGACGGGAAAAGTTCATCCTCCATGATGGCCCTCCCTACGCCAATGGCAGCATTCATATCGGTCATGCGGTCAATAAAATTCTCAAGGATATGATCGTCAAATCCCGCAGCTTCATGGGTTACGACGCGCCTTATGTGCCGGGCTGGGACTGCCATGGCTTACCGATTGAGCACAAGGTGGAGCAGGAGATTGGCAAGGCCGGTGTGAAGGTGGATTACAAGACCTTCCGTCAGGCCTGTCGTGATTACGCTACCAAGCAGATCGCCGGCCAGAAGGCCGATTTCATCCGCCTTGGGGTGATGGGAGAATGGGAAAAGCCGTACCTGACCATGGATCCGAAGGTCGAGGCGGGCATCGTGCGTGCGTTGGGCAAAATAGTTGCCAAAGGCCATCTGGTGCGCGGGTTCAAACCGGTGTATTGGAGCGTGGTCGGTCAGTCTGCGCTGGCGGAAGCCGAAGTTGAATACCAGGACAAGACGTCGGTGCAGATCGATGTGCGATTCACGGTCGTCGATCAGGCGCGGGTGCTCGACCTGTTTGGCACCGACAAAGGTGCGGGTGATGTGTCGGTTGTTATCTGGACCACCACGCCTTGGACCATTCCGGCAAACCAGGCTGTTTCGCTGCACGCTGAACTGGAATACGCTTTGGTACAGTCCGATACCGGACATGGGCCGGAGCGGATGATCCTCGCAGCGGACATGGTGGATGGCATCATGTCGCGTTGGGGTGTTGAGAGCTATGAGGTGCTGGCGACTTTACCGGGCGCCACGTTGGAAAAGCTGGATCTGCATCATCCGGTGTATGACAAGCAGGTGCCGTTGATTCTGGGCGACCATGTGTCCACTGATGCTGGTACCGGCGCCGTCCATACGGCCCCGGATCATGGGATGGAAGACTTTGAAGTGGGCAAGGCCTACGGCATTGATACAATCAGCCTGGTCAAGGCCGATGGCACCTATACGCAGGCGGCGGGTGAGTTTGCAGGCGTTCATGTCTATAAGGCGGACGACCCTGTGTGTTCCGCTTTGGAGCGCGAGGGCAAGCTGGTTCGGGCGGAGAAGTTCAGCCACAGCTATCCCCACTGCTGGCGGACGAAAACACCGTTGATCTACCGAGCCACCCCTCAGTGGTTTATCAGCATGGACAAGGAAAGTCTCCGTGACGACGCCCTGGAAGCCATCAAGGGCGTGCGCTGGGTGCCTGCCTGGGGGCAGAACCGTATCGAGGCAATGTTCAAACAATCCCCGGACTGGTGTATCTCACGACAGCGCACATGGGGCGTGCCGATCACCTTGTTTATCCACAAGGAAACACAGGAACTGCATCCGGATACCCAGAATTTGATTGAGGCGGTAGCGAAGGAAATCGAAAAGGGTGGCATTGACGCCTGGTACGACATCGATACCAGCGAGCTGCTGGGTCGTGATGCGGATCAGTATGAAAAGGTGATGGACACCCTGGACGTCTGGTTTGATTCCGGAGTAACCCACGAATCCGTACTGCGTCCTCGCACCGAATTGGGTCAGTTTCCGGCGGATATGTACCTGGAAGGCTCTGACCAGCACCGTGGCTGGTTCCAGTCGTCCCTGAAAACCTCCATCGCGATGAACGGCGTGGCACCGTATAAGCAGGTGCTGACCCATGGTTTCACCGTCGATGGTAAGGGCCGCAAGATGTCCAAGTCCCTGGGCAACGTAATTGCGCCCCAGGAAGTGATGAACGAGCTGGGTGCCGATATCCTGCGTCTCTGGGTGTCCGCCACCGACTACAGCGGTGAGATGACGGTCTCCAAGGACATCCTCAAGCAGACCGCGGACGGTTACCGTCGTATCCGGAATACCGCCCGTTTCCTGCTCAGCAACCTCACCGGATTCGATCCTGAGCAGCACGCCGTAGCACCGGAGGATATGATAGCCCTGGACCGCTGGATGGTCGACAAGGCCCTGCAGTTGCAGAAGGAACTGCATGAGGATTACCAGAATTACGCGTTCCTGCGCATCTACCAGAAGGTGTACAACTTCTGCGAAGCCACGCTGGGCGGGTTCTATCTGGATATTATCAAGGATCGGCAATACACCACCCAGGCTGACAGCCGCGAGCGTCGCTCCTGCCAGACAGCCCTGTTCCATGTGGTCGAAGCCCTGGTGCGTTGGATTGCGCCGATTTTGAGCTTCACTGCTGATGAGATCTGGCAGCACCTGCCCGGTAAGCGTGGCGATACTGTGTTCTACGAAACCTGGTATGAAGGCCTGACGGCGCTGCCAGACAACGCCGAACTGGGCCGTGACTACTGGAGCCGCATTTTCAGCGTTAAAGAAGCGGTAAATAAGTGCCTGGAGGAGGTTCGTGGCCGGGGAGAGATAAAGGGTTCCCTGAGTGCGGAAGTGACGCTCTACTGCGAAGGCGACCTTGCCAGGGATTTGCAGTACCTTGGTGAAGAGTTGCGCTTTGTGCTGATTACCTCTGAAGCTACAGTAGCACCGATCTCTGATGCCAATGGGGCGGAATCGACATCCCACGAGGGGTTACTGGTGAAAGTAAACCCAGCCGGACACGCCAAGTGTGAGCGCTGCTGGCATCATCGGGCCGATGTCGGTCAGAGCGAACAGTACAGCGATCTGTGTGGTCGTTGTGTGACCAATGTAGAAGGGCAGGGCGAGTCCCGCTCGTTTGCCTGATGGAAGTTGCCTTGTGGAAAGCGTAATGAACAATACGGAAGAAACCGGCTCCAAGCTCCGCTGGCTTTGGCTGGCGGTGCTCGTTATCTTGCTGGACCTTGGGAGCAAGGCCCTGGCGACGGCCATGCTGACCTATGGCAATCCGGTACCGGTAATGCCACTGTTCAATCTGACCTTGCTGCACAACACCGGCGCGGCGTTTAGCTTTCTGGCCGGCGCCGCAGGCTGGCAACGCTGGTTTTTCGTCTCCCTGGCGCTGGTCGTCAGCGTGGTGCTGGTTGTATGGCTGAAATCCCTGCGGCGCGATGAAACCTGGTCGGCGATTGCCATCGTATTAATCCTCGGTGGAGCGCTGGGTAATGTGTACGATCGCGTTGTTCATGGTTACGTGGTCGATTTCCTGCATTTTTACTGGAATGACTACCACTTCCCCGCCTTTAACATCGCCGATACGGCCATCACCATTGGTGCCGGCATGATGATTCTGGATATTTTCCGCAAACCCCGGGAACCGGATGCGGACAACAGGAGCGACAATCGCTGATGAAAGAACTTCCCATAGATCAGGGCACACGCGTCACGCTTCATTTTGCGTTGAAGTTCAGTGATGGCGAGATCATTGATTCCACCTTCGAGAAAGACCCGGCAACGCTGGAAATCGGTGACGAGAACCTGCCGGAGAATTTTGAAGCGTATCTGATGGGTATGACAGCGGGCGAGCGAAATAGCTTCGAAGTGCCGCCTGAAAAGGCCTTTGGGCAACATAATCCGAGCAATGTGCAAACCTTCAAGCGGAGTGAGTTCAGCGCGGACATGGTGCTTGAGAAGGGCGTTATGATTTCTTTCGCGGATGCGCGGCAGAGTGAGTTGCCTGGCATGGTTAGCCGTGTGGAAGGAGATCAGGTCGAGGTGGACTTTAATCACCCTCTGGCGGGGCGTACACTGACGTTCGAAGTGGAAATTATTGACGTGGAGCCTGTTGGCCGGGCCCATTAACCGCATTTCGGTCTTCCTACAGGCTTCCGCAAACTTGTTTGATATCTCAGGGCAATTCTATGCAAATCCGACTCGCTAACCCTCGTGGCTTTTGTGCCGGTGTCGACCGTGCCATCGAAATCGTGAACCGTGCCCTGGATGTGTTCGGTGCGCCGATTTACGTGCGCCATGAAGTCGTGCATAACAAGTTTGTGGTGGACAACCTGCGCAATCGCGGCGCCATCTTTGTGGACGAGCTGGAAGAGGTGCCGGACGATAAACTGGTGATCTTCAGCGCCCACGGTGTGTCCCAGGCGGTGCAAAATGAAGCCGCGCGCCGGGGGTTGAAGGTGTTCGACGCAACCTGTCCGCTGGTGACCAAGGTTCACCTCGAAGTGATGAAGTACAGTCGCGATGGGCGTGAATGCATCCTCATCGGCCACCATGGTCATCCAGAGGTGGAAGGCACCATGGGGCAGTATGACCATGGCAACGGTGGCGATATCTATCTTGTGGAAGACGAGAAAGACGTGGCCGAGCTTTTGGTGAAAGACCCTTCCAAGCTGTCCTACGTTACCCAAACCACGCTATCCATGGACGACACTGCCCGAGTTATCGACGCTTTACGAGAAAAGTTTCCGGAAATCCAGGGCCCTCGCAAGAACGATATCTGCTACGCCACGCAGAACCGTCAGGATGCTGTGAAGCAGTTGGCCGGTGACTGTGACCTGATGCTGGTAGTGGGGTCGCCGAACAGCTCCAACTCCAATCGTTTGCGGGAGTTGGCGGAGCGTATGGGAACTCCGGCTTATCTTATCGACGAAGCGGCGCAAATCGATCCGCAGTGGCTTGATGGTAAAACCTCCATTGGCGTAACGGCAGGCGCATCCGCGCCGGAGGTGTTAGTGAACGATGTAATTTCCCGGTTAAGGGCCCTTGGCGGTGATACGCCGGAGGAAGTTTCCGGCCGTGAGGAGAATATCGTATTCTCTATGCCGCGGGAGTTGCGGATTGATGTGGTGGAGGTGTCATAGCGAGAGTGTTGCTTGGTTAGCAGGCCGCATTCTCGCTTACTTTGGCCCTGCCTATTGAGACGGATCTCACACAAAACCGTCTTTTCCTACCGTTTATCTTTTCCAAAAAACCGCTTGTCGCGATGCTGTGGATGTCAAAATGACGCTGCAGTAATGTCAGTGTGTACAAAAACAGGAATATTTTATGACTTTGGCGCGAAGTAACCGAGGTTTCACACTGGTCGAATTAATGCTGACGGTTATCGTTCTGGCCATAGTGGTAGGTCTTGCGGTGCCGTCGTTTCAGGCATTGATAATGAATAACCGGATCACCTCGCAGGTCAACGAAATCACAAGCTTGATCAGCTACGCCCGCAGTGAAGCCTCGAAACTGCCGGATGCAACTCTCACAGTTTGCCCGTCCACCGACGGCAGTTCCTGTGTTAATTCCGCAGCCTGGGAAGGCGGCTGGATAGTTATGCGGGATGCTGATGGCGATCGGACACTGGATGCCGGTGACGGTGATGAAATTCTGAGAGTCTTCCAGGGTCTGGCTGGGGGGAACACTCTAAGGGTTTCGGGGCTTTCCAGCTCCGGTGGCACCTATATCCAGTTTGCCGGTAACGGCTATCCGGTTCCGGAGAGTCTGGGCGCTTCAGCTGTCGGCACTCTCAGTATTTGCGATTCCAGGGGGGCTGACGAAGCTAAGGCCGTCGTTGTGAGCGTATCCGGGCAAACTCGTCTCGCCCGCGATAGCGATAATGACGGTGTGCTCAATGACCATGGCGGCGCCAACGTTTCATGCCCGTGAGTCCAGTTCGGTTACGTCTCAGTTTTGCTTGGGAATAAAAAGATGAAAACAAATCGCATTCCAGATACAGCCAAATCAAAGGCTAGCCCGGCCAGTCGCTCACGAGGCTTTACGCTTATAGAGATTCTCGTAACGCTTTTTATCCTTGCGGTGGGGCTCTTGGGGCTTGCAGGCCTGATGGTTGATGGCATGCGAAACAATCAGGGGGCATATCTTCGCACCCAGGCCAGCATCCTCGCATACGACATGGCTGACAGGATGCGCGCAAATCGTGAAGAGGCCGAGAATGGGGGTGAATATGCCGGGTTTTCAACGACTAACGCCTCGACAACCATAAATGCCTGCGCCTCCGCAGCTAGTGGCTGCACGCCAGAACAGCAGGCAACGGTTGACAAGGTGCAGTGGACCCGGCAAATCCAGGGTGCTGGCTCGGGAATGACTTTGCTGCCGGGTGGCGTGGGGACCATAGCTCATGACGCAGCTAACGACATTTTTACCATTCGCATTTCCTGGGATGAAACGAAGCGCGCTGGTGATACGGGTGAGAGCGTTACGGACGACAATGTATTTGAACTGAGCTTTTCGCTGTGAGGACTGTTATGGGGTTTACGCCAATTTCATTCGATAGCAGGGCGATCGCAGCCCAGAAAGGCTTGTCACTGATTGAGCTTCTGGTCGCCTTGGCACTCAGCGCCACTCTGATATTGGGCATTTTCACGGTGTATATGGATTCCAGTCAGACTTCTCGCCTGAGCACCTCTCTGGCGAGAATTCAGGAGTCGGCCCGTATAGGTGTTGATATTATTGCCCGGGATCTTCGAATGGTTGGTTTTCAGGGCTGCGCTGATCCTGATGACGTGACCATGAATGTGATTGCAGACAATCCCCCTACAAGTGACTTTTTTGCGACCACCCTTCGGGCCTGGGAGGTGACAGGGCCAAATTGGGCAGCTGGCACCGAGTTCGACGATCTGTCGATTGAGAGCAATGCTCGCGTCGGCAGTGATGTGATCGCCGTACAGCGAGGGGAAATCGCGAATGTCGAACTTACAGGGAACGTAACATCGGTCAACGCCAATGTTCAGGTTGCTGGTGCTGATGTGAACCAGTTTTCGCAGAACGATATGGTCTTGATTTCCGACTGTGAGAGCGCGGATCTGTTTCGTATTTCCAGTACTCCGAGTAGTGGTACCTGGGCCCATGCCAGCAATGTGAACTCAAGTAGCAAACTCAGCCAGGCATACAATGAGGACTCTCGAGTAATGAGATTCTCATCAACAATCTATTACGTCGCTGACACCGGGCGCGATGACAGCTTGGGTGAAGACATTTATGCCTTGTACCGCGCTAGAGATAACCTGCTAAACGCCGCAACCCCAACATTTCAGATCGATGAGCTGGTGGAAGGTGTGGAGAGCCTTCAGATAGAGCTTGGTGAGCAGTTGCCCAGCAATAGTTTTCGCTACGCTACTGCCGATGACGGAAGCCTCGATATGACCCGGGTGGTGGCTGCTCGTATCGGTTTGCTGGTCAGTGATTCGGAAAGAGTCAGGGATGACAATGATCAGGCCAGTTACGACCTGCCAGGAGAATTGATTACTGCAGCCTCCGGCTCCGGCGCAGTGAAGCATCCTGAGGACCGCCGATTACGTCGAAGTTTTATTACGACGGTCACACTGAGAAACCGGGATTAACCAACAGCTTATATTCAGTAAAGAGCGGGTTATCGTTATGAAAGACTTTAACATCAAGAAGGGACAAAAGGGGGCGGTGCTGGTTATCAGCCTTGTGCTTTTGCTGGTGCTTACTTTGATGGGGGTTGCTGGCATGAACAGTTCCACCATGCAGGAGAGAATGGCTGCAAACGCGCAAAATTCGAATCGGGCGTTCCAGGGCGCGGAGAGCAGTGTCTGGGCGCTATTGGAACAGCTTTATGACAACGATCTCTCCTTACTGCGGGATTCGATGAAGTCCGCCGATGAGAAAAGCAATGTTGTCAGTTACACGCTTGATTCCGCGAAAGGCATCTCCGGCACACACCAGGCTAGATACCTTGGCGAGGTGATTATTACCAGCGGGAGTTCCATGGATGCCAACGAGAGCTCCCCAACGCTCAAGGGATACCGTTACGAACTGAAAGGCACTGCGACAATGGCGGGCTCCGGTGCAGGAGCAACGATTTATAAAGGCATTGAATACTACTGAGCGTAATGAGCTCGAAGGGGGCGATATGACAAGATTCAGAATGTTTCAGAGTCTATGGTTGGTGGTAATAACGACCATGATTGCAGTTTCGAGCGCCTCTGCGCAGAGCGATTCTGAAAGTACGATTCAGGGGTATGAGGCAAGTGAAATTCATCTTACTCTCGACTCTCGAAATAATGTGCTGGGGTTGCGAGTAGTAGAGTGTGAACTCTGTACGCAGCATTCTTACCTGCCGGCCCAGGATATTGTTATCAGTGAGGGGGCGAAGGATCTGTCAGCAGAGAACTATCCGAAGGTAAGTGGTCGCTCAGGCACCATTATGTTTGATGATAGAAATAAAATGGTGTTTGAAGTTAACTTCTGGACGCCGCTCGGTGAAGGAGAGGTGAGATGAAATACTTCAGCAATATCCTTACAACTGTATTGTCGGCTGCTTACTTTACGATGGCTGGTACTGCGGCGATTGCAGACGATACCGAGATCTTTTTCACCGATGCAGATGGTGTGGTAAAGCCCAACATCATGTTTATTCTTGATGTTTCGGGAAGTATGGGAACGGCAGATGTTGGCGGCAAAACCCGCCTTCGAGTAATGAAGGACGTTACCAAAGATCTTTTCGCTGATATGGAAGACGTCAATGTTGGTTTGATGGTGTTTGGTGGTAATGAAGGGGGATATTTTAAGTCTGCTGTCAGCCCTATTGAAAACAAGAGGGCCGCATTGATTGACAGTATCGAAGATCTAAGTGACGGAGGTAATACACCGCTTTCCGAGACCCTGTTCCAGAGTATGCGTTACTTTCAGGGTGAAGATTATTTCATCCGGTATTGGGACGAGCCCTATCAGGATGCTAATGGCAACTGGGTTGCTGACGTACCACCAGGTGTTACTGAAGATGGTAAGTACAAGAGCCCTATCGAATACGAATGCCAGCCAAACAGTGTTGTTCTCCTAACTGATGGCGAACCCACGGAGGATACCAACCACGAGGGTGACTTTGAGGCAGTCTTGGGATCAGGAGCCTGCGTAGATAACTGCTTGGACGAAATCGCTGGATATATGTGGGAGAACGATATGATCCCTCCATCTAACGACCCTGATGATGATTTTCGGGGCGACCAGCGTATTTCAACATATACTGTGGGCTTCAAGACCGATCAAAAATTGCTCGGCGATGCGGCGGCAAAGGGTAACGGAACATACTTTAAGGCTGAGAACGCAGCGTCCTTGAAGTCGGCTTTTGATGATCTGTTTACTGATGTACTGGCTCGCTCTACAACCTTTGCAGCTCCCGGCATCGCTGTTAATACCTTCGATCGCCTGAATCACCTCGATTCGTTGTACTTCGCGGTTTTTCAGCCTGATACGGTTCCCTTGTGGGATGGGAATCTTAAAAGGTATCGGCTTGGTGTCGTGACTAATGATACGACCGGTGAGAAAGAAGCGGTGATTCTGGACGCAGACGGTAATGAAGCGGTCGATCCAACTACGGGTTTTTTCTCTGATGTGGCTCGAAGTTGGTGGAGCCCTGCTGCGGATGGCAAGGAAGTTGGTGCGGGTGGTGCGGCTTCACAACACGAAGATCCTAACAGTAATCGTAACGTTTATACGTATGTTGCTTCTTCAAACAAGACTAGCCTTACTGCCGTCCAAAACAAAGTCGTAGCAACCAACAGCAACATTACAGCTGCGATGCTGGGTGATCCATCGATGAGCAATACGGACCGTTCTGCGCTGATAGACTGGATTCGCGGACAGGATCTGGATGACTCGGATAATGATGGCAATACGGAAGATTCCCGCAAGTTCATCGCGGACCCTCTTCACTCGGTGCCTCACCTAATTGTATATGGAGGAACGGCTGATAGTCCCACGACAGCTGTCTTCTTTGGTGATAATCAAGGCTTTATTCATGGAATCAGCGGGGAGTCGGGCAATACCCATTTCTCGTTTATTCCTGAAGAACTGTTTCCGAATCAGGCCAGCCTGAAGACCAACAAAGAGGGCGAAGCCCGAACCTACGGAATGGATGGCACTATCGTCAGTTGGGTATTTGATGACGACTTCGATGGCCAGATAAATGACGGTGATGACCACGCTTATATATACTCAGGCATGCGAAGGGGTGGCTCAAGCTATTATGGCCTGGATGTTACCGATCCGGGCTCTCCAAGTTTCCTCTGGCAAATTGAAGGCGGCGTAACCGGAGGGTCTTTCGAAGAGCTTGGTCAGACCTGGTCGACCCCGACCAAAACCAAAGTGAAAATTTCCAACAAGCAGTATGAGGTTTTGATTTTCGGTGGCGGTTATGACACCAATCAGGACAACGTCGATGTTCGGACACCTGACAGTGTTGGCCGCGCTATCTATATAGTGGACGCAGAGACCGGTGATCGTCTCTGGTGGGCTGGGCCGACGGGCAGTGGTGCTGATCTTGAGCTGGCGACCCTCGAATATAGTATTCCGTCTGCGCCGAAGGTGATTGATGTGACAGGTGACGGCCGCGCTAACCAGATCTACATTGGCGATATGGGCGGGCAGATTTTCCGGTTCGATATCACGAATGGCAACAGTGCTAGTACTCTTGTGACGGGGGGAAGAATAGCGGACCTTGCTGGTACAGGCGCTTCGGATGCACGGCGTTTTTATCACGCACCGGATATTTTTGGCATCAAGATCGGTGGCGCCAGGTATCTAGGGCTCGCCATTGGCTCGGGGTATCAGGCTCATCCTCTGGATGAGGCTATCAATGACCGGTTCTACATGCTAAGGATGCCGGATGTTACATCTCCTCCCGTTGATGCGGACGGCAACGTTGATTATACCGCTTTGACGGAAGCATCGCTTTATAACGCTACTGATAATCTCATTCAGGATGGCGTAACTGAAGCGGATCGTGCAGCAGCAGCTGAAGCTCTGGGTAATTCAAAAGGATGGTATATCAGTCTGAACAATACCGGCGAGAAGGTGTTGTCTACAAGCCAAACCATCAATAACGAAATCTTTTTCACAACGTACGAACCTACTCCTAGCACCAATCCGTGTGTGCCGGCGGCAGGCACATCGAGGCTCTACCATGTATCTGCACTGGATAGTCGTGCAGTCGTGAACTACGACGAGTCAGACGGTGCTGATGGAACCAGTGATGACCTCACTGTCGCAGACCGATTCGTGGAATTGAATACAATCGGCTTGCCCCCTAATCCTCAAAGGATGCGTGTTGACGACACAGAT
Organism: Marinobacter algicola DG893; assembly: GCF_000170835.1. Taxonomy (GTDB): domain Bacteria; phylum Pseudomonadota; class Gammaproteobacteria; order Pseudomonadales; family Oleiphilaceae; genus Marinobacter; species Marinobacter algicola. The sequence goes on along the minus strand of NZ_ABCP01000040.1, from coordinate 16,937 downwards.
ATCGTATGCGTTGGTGCTGAGTGTCGGACGGTGGATTCAGTCGTCGGCGTTGTTGAAACCTACTGGTTTGAGGAGTAAGCCTTTGTTTGCCATGAAGACTAAAAAAGGTTTCACGTTAATAGAGTTGATGATCGTGGTGGCAATCGTCGGTATATTGGCGGCGGTTGCCTACCCAAGCTATCTCGAGCACGTTGAGAGCACTCGTCGTTCAGATGCTCAGGGCGCACTTTCGGGGTTGGCCAATGCGATGGAACGTCATTACACGACGAACAGCAGTTACAAAAATGCCGCTGAAAGCGGTGATACAGGGAGCCCCGGTATTTATCCCAATGAGGCGCCACTAGATGGGTCGACCAAATTCTATGATTTGACGATTCAGTCTGCCAATGATTCTTCCTATGTTTTGCGTGCGACTCCGAAGAACGGCCAGGCGGGTGATGGCATCATGGAGCTCACGTCCACAGGTGTAAAACGCTGGGATAAGGACAACAACGGGACATTTGCTACCGCTGAGAATACATGGAGCAAGTAAATCATATGCTCTAGCGGGCCGGTCAGGCCCGCTACTCTCAACAGTCAGGTCAGCATCTCAACTCGGTGCCCCACGGCAGCATAATCAGGCTGTCGTGATCGTCGTCATGCTGTATTCTCAACCGTCCACCCTTATTGAGGGCAAGGTAACTCATCAGTTTTTTTCGGGCATGACTTGAGCAGACTATGAGGCTGCCCGTCATTCCATGAGTGGTTCCATTTGGTGAGAAACGCAGATAGCCCTTGCCGCCGGTTCGTGACCTGACGCTGAAACTGTCCGGCCTGGAAATAACGCGCAATACTTCGTCCCCATCCGGTTTTCCGTCATGATTGCTGTCATGGAAAACCGACACTTCGCTGTTCCAATCATCAATACAGGTGCTTGCTGCAGACAATGGGCAGATTGTAACCACTTTGCCGCTGGTGACCGCTTCCCATCGGGCATAAGCGAAGTGGTCCTGATAGGAAAGGATCAGGTTGCGATGTCTGGATGTATCAACCCAGCCACCCCAATTGCTGAGGGTGTAGCTACCGGCGACGGCAATAAAAACAAGTACGGTCAGAAGCTCTATAAGGGTAAAGCCTGAGGCAGAACGATAAAGGGTCATCCTTGATTCTCCGCTTATGTTCCTTCCTGGAACAATGTTTAGTAGTTTTCACGAGGCGCCGGACACTCGACCGGCGTCAAAATTCTACAATAAGTGTCACTCCATCCCCAACTTCTTCAACCGATATCTCAACGCCCTGAAACTGATCCCCAGCCTTTTGGCAGCCGCCGTCTTGTTCCACCGGGTTGCCTCAAGGGCTTTCTCGATGGCTTGCCGCTCTATGGTTTCCAGGTAGTTTTCCAGATCAATTTCTCCCTCAGGTGCGGCCAGTGCTTCATGCTCAGCGGAGAACGCCGTGCTACCGGCGGGTGCGAGTCCGGATGGTGCCGGGCAGTTACCCAGATGAAGGTCTTCGGGGCCAATCAGGTCTGCATCGCAGAGCGTAAAAGCCCGTTCCAGGATGTTCTCCAGTTCTCGCACATTGCCTGGAAACTCATAGCCTTTTAGCCTCTCGATCGCTTCTCGGGTCAGTGATGCTGGCTCGCACTCGTATTCCCGGGCGATACGCTCGAGAATGTGTCCTGAGAGGAGGTTGATATCATCTGGTCGGTCTCTCAGCGCCGGCACCGCTAACTCGATAACGTTGATCCGGTAAAACAGATCCTGTCGAAACTCGCCTTCTTGTACCAGGTTGGGTAGGTCCTTGTGGGTGGCGCTTAGCACGCGAATATCCACCGGTACCTCTTTGGTGTCACCTACTGGCCGAACGGCTTTTTCCTGAATAGCACGCAACAGCTTTACCTGCATGGCGAGAGGTAGGTCGGCAACCTCATCCAGGAACAGGGTGCCGCCATCGGCGGAGCGAAACAGGCCGTCCTTGTTGTCCACAGCGCCTGTAAAACTTCCTTTCTTGTGGCCGAAAAACTCGCTTTCCATCAACTCCGATGGGATTGCACCGCAGTTAACCGCGATAAATGGCTTGTCCCGGCGAGGGCCCTGGATGTGGATCATTCGAGCCACCAGTTCCTTGCCGCTGCCGGATTCGCCGCTTATGAACACGGGGGCCTGGCTTCTGGCCAGTTTTCGCACCTGGTTTCTCAGGCGCTTGATTTCCGAGGACTGCCCCAGTAGAAGGCCCGGCTCATCAGGGCCTGATTCGGATTCTGGCGCTGGTTCCGAAAGTTTTAGAGCACTATTCACCAACTCTCTAAGTCGCGGAAGCTCGACCGGCTTGGACACGAAATCGAATGCTCCGGCCTTCAGGGACTCAATGGCCGTATCCATGTTGCCGTAGGCAGTAATGACGGCCACCGGGGTGCTAGGCGTATTCTGCTGTATCCACTGCACCAGCTCGATACCATTGCCATCGGGCAGGTTCATGTCTGTCAGGCAGAGTTGTGGTTTGTGTTCACCCAGAAGCTTTTTCGCGCAGGTGATGTCTGGCGCGGTCAGGGTTGTTATTCCCATTCGGCTGAGTGTGATTTCCAGAAGGTCCCGGATATCGGGTTCGTCGTCTACGATCAGGGCGGTATGAGTGGTCATTGGATTGTTATCGGTTCCATGTCGTTATTCAGACTACCGGGCTTCCGGGTTTGTTAGATCATCCGTCCATGGTGGGCGAATGTAATGCGGAAACAACAGCCGGGCTGGTTGCCTTCTACCAGGGACAGGTGAGCCTGATTAGCCTCGCACAGTTCTCGTGCCAGATAAAGGCCGAGCCCTGTCCCACTCTTGTCGGTTGTGAAAAAAGGTTCAAAAACAGATACGCGGTGCTCTGGAGCGATGCCCGGGCCGAAATCGCGAACATCTACATAGGCGCGCTCACCATCGCCGGTAACGCCCGCATACAGTTCGATGCGGCGTTCGCCCGTTGCCTGCTTACTATACCGGAGGCCATTGTCGCAGAGGTTTACCATCACCTGCTCAATCTGGCTGATATCAAAGCGCGCCAGGGGCAGTTCGCGTTCTGTGCGAAGCAGAATGTCGTCGGACTTCTGGTGTTCATTACTCTGGGTTTGCAGGTAATCGTCACGGAAGGCGGATAACCATTGGCCGACGTCAATCAGGTCGGTGTCGGCAGCGCGTCGTCGCGACAGGTCAAGCACGTTTTCAATGATGCCATTCACCCGGCGGGAGTGTCGTTCGATAATGTCCAGCATTTTGCGATCCCCCTCATCCAGGTTGGGAGATTCGTTCATCAACTGGGACGCGTGGCTGATAGCGCCCAGGGGATTACGAATTTCATGGGCAATACCTGCGGTTAGTCGCCCCAGGGAAGCCAACTTCATTTGCTGGGCTTGTTGCGTCACCCTGCTCATGTCATCGATAAATACCAGAATCTGGTCGCCTCGTTGCTGATCGAGCTGAGTGAAATTGGCTTGTACCACGGGCGAGGTTTGTGTGGCCTGGAAAGGTTCTGTTCTGCGGGCAGGGTCTTTCAGCCAGGCGTCTAGGCCTCTTCGGAGCGGTCGCGGCAGATTTCGTCCCCGGCTGGGTAGTTTCGTGTCCTCGGTGGTCGTGCCAAACAGCAATTCTTCCGCAGCAGCATTGGCCAGACGGATGCGCCCAAACCGGTCGAGCACAAGAATGCCGGTTCTCATACGTTGGATAATCTGACGATTGATCTGCTCCAGTTCGGCAATGCTGCGGGCGCGGGAACTGGCAAGTGCTTCGCTGCGCAGCATGCGCCGCGATATATATTGAAGGATGAACGCAGCGGCAAAATAGAGAATACCGAGGGAGCCAGCACGAACAATTTCATCGGCTGAGTCGCCAAACACCAGCACGGACCAGGTCGAGATACCCAGAGAACAGATAGCACCCAACGCCGCGTAGAAGGTGCCGATCCTGGTAGGGGTAAGGATGTTACCTGCAGCAACAGAAACAATAACCAGATTGGCCAGCCCGTTGGTAATGCCGGTGCTGGTAATCAGGAGTCCATGCAGGAGCAGGATGTCCATCAATATGGATACAGTGATATGGCGGCTTCTGGGCTGAAAACCTGCCAGCATTATCAGTGCGATGAAGCCATTGATGGCGAGATAGCAGACCACCCCGGCCTGGTAATAATCCATCGATCGGAAGCGGGAGTCGAAGTTTATGGGGTCCACAAACAGCAACGCCACCAGTATAACGCTGACGACGACGCGGTAGTGGTTATAGATCCGAAACAGCCGGCCCCGCTGGTTTGACGGTGGTGTATCGGTCATGGGTTGCTGATCAGGAGTGATTGGTTGCGCCATCGTCCAGTGGATATCCCGCGAGAATTCTGATGTCTTGCGGGGTTATAATAGCCTTTTAATGGCAATGAGTTACAGGAGCTGCGTTATGTCCGTGCAAAAGGATGGCCAGGAGCCCGGAAAACTTCGGGTAGTGATGGCCCAACTCGATTTTCTGGTGGGCGATATCCCTGGCAATACCCAAAAGGTGATTGAGGCGACCCGACGCGCGGAGCAGGAGCATCAGGCGGACCTGGTTGTTTTCCCGGAACTGTGTCTTACGGGTTATCCACCGGAAGACCTTTTGTTACGTCCCAGTATGGATGTGCGTGTTGCAGATGCGCTGGAAACCTTGCGTGGGGAACATCTGGGCCCTGCCATCATCGTGGGGGCTCCTATACGGGAGGGCGCTCTGCTTTACAATGCTGCGGTCGCCATCGAGCAAGGAAATATAACCGGGCGCTACTTCAAGCGGTTTCCCCCCAATTACCAGGTTTTCGACGAGAAGCGCTATTTTGCGAATGGTGTGGATACCCTGGTCATGGATATCAAAGGGGTGCCAGTGGGTATTACCATATGTGAGGACATTTGGAGCGAAGGGCCGGTGGAAGACGCTGCCGCGGCAGGCGCCAGGCTGGTCGTCAACCTCAATGCGTCACCTTACGATATTGACAAGCAGGTGCGCCGAAAGGCTCTGGTAGAGCGCAAGGCTTTTGAGAATCGGGTCAGTATTGTCTACGTCAATCTGATCGGCGGGCAGGACGAACTGGTCTTTGATGGTGGCTCTGTGGTTTACGACCATTCCGGGGTGCTCGCAGCCGAAGCACCACAGTTCAGCGAAGGGCTCTATCCGGTGGACTTCGTCTGTGAACATCATTGCCAGCCAATCCCGCAGCCTGCCATTGCGGAGCCTTCGCTGGAGGAAAATGTCTACAAAGCCCTTGTCTTGGGGGTGCGGGACTACGTTAACAAGAATGGCTTTAAATCCGTAGTCCTGGGGCTCTCCGGCGGTATCGATTCAGCGGTAACCCTGGCTATTGCGGCGGATGCTCTTGGGGCCGACCGGGTACGCGCAGTGATGATGCCTTTTCGCTATACCTCGGGGATGAGTATTGAGGACGCAGAAGCCGAGGCTGTGGCCCTGGGCGTTCAGTACGACGTGTTCTCCATTGAGCCTATGTACGATGCCTTTATGGAAACATTGGCGGCCCCGTTTGAGGGTACGAAGCCAGATACCACCGAGGAGAACCTGCAGGCACGGCTGCGGGGCGTCCTGCTGATGTCTCTATCCAACAAGTTCGGTTCGCTGGTCCTGACAACGGGCAACAAAAGTGAAATGGCGGTGGGCTACTCAACCCTTTACGGAGATATGGCCGGAGGGTTTGACGTGCTCAAGGATGTCCCCAAAACCCTGGTTTTTCGCCTCGCCTGGTACCGCAACAGTGTTTCGCAGGTGATTCCGGAACGGGTCATTACCCGTCCGCCGTCGGCGGAACTGGCACCGGATCAAAAAGACGAGGATAGCCTGCCGGGATACGACGTTCTCGATCAGATCCTCAATCTCTATGTGGAGCGGGATCTCAGTGCCGATGCCATTGTGGCTCAGGGATTCGACAGGGCGGATGTCGATCGCGTGGTGCGGCTGGTGGATATCAACGAATACAAGCGCAGGCAGGCGCCGATAGGCGTGAGAATTACCGAACGGGGTTTTGGTAAGGACCGGCGTTATCCGATTACCAATGGCTGGAAAAGCGGAAAGTAGGTTGTCTGTGGGCTGCCTGATTGCTCGGGCAGCCCTGGAAAACCTTATTCGTCGCCCATCAGGCCGAAGGTGACCACGCTAGACAGGGAGCGGTCCTCGCGTTTGAGGATGTCTGGCTGGAACTCTCCGCTCTCATTGAAGGCCGTGCTGTCCGGGAAGTTCTCTTTCAGCATCGCTACGGCATCCGTTGCACCTTTTTTCAGATCCATGAAACGGAACGTTTCCGCCAGGATAATCAAAGCCTCTTCGACGGACGGCGTCGTTGAATAGTTTTCGATAATATAGCGAGCCCGGTTGTTCGCGGCAATGTAGGCTTCCCGACTGATGTAGTATCGTGCCGCGTAAAGTTCCAGTTCAGCCAGACGGTTGCGGATTGCGATCATACGCTGGCGAGCATCTGGAGCGTATTCGCTGGAGGGGTAACGGTTCAGCAGTTCGGAAAAGTCCTGGAACGCCTGGCGCTGTTCGCCGGGGTCTCTTGCCGAAACGTCCACCGGGAAGTAGCGGGCGGCCAGGCCAATATCCAGATTATAGGATGCCAGGCCGCGCATATAGAGCGCATAGTCGGCGTGATCGCTCTGTGGGTTCAGTCGAAGAAAACGGTCTGCCGCCGCGCGAGCCCCTTCCAGGTCAAGGTTCTGGTAGCGGGCATAAATGAGGTCCAATTGGGCCTGTTCCGCATAGCGGCCAAATGGGTAGTAGGTTTCCAGATAGTCGAGGTTCTGCTCGGCTTCGTTGAAGTTGCCCGAGTTCATCGCATCGCGGGCATTTTCGTAATAGGTTTGCTCCGGCAGTACTTCTTCCTGCTTATCGTTCGATGCGCAGGCACTGATGAATAGTGCTGCGGTGGTGACTAGCAGTAATCGGACAACTGATCTCATGCCGGAATCCCGTATAATGGCAAAATTCGAAATGACGGCCATTGTAACGGGGATCCGTTCACATGTGCAGTGGCACGCGCCGTGGATTCAGAAATTCTGACTCAAACGTAACACTCATACCGGCCCCGGGGGCTCAATGTCATCTGAAAACCGTATTATCGCCAGCTTCTCCGTTCCACCGGAGCACAGCGACCGCCGCCTGGATCAGGCTGCAGCCGAATTGATGCCAGAGCACTCGCGTTCCCGACTGCAGGGCTGGATCAAGAGCGGCGCGCTGACGGTCAATGGAAAGTCCTGTAAACCCCGGGACAAGGTGATGCTGGGCGACCGGCTCGAACTGGATGCGGAGCCGGAGGCGCAGGTTAGCTGGGAAGCGGAATCGATAGACCTGGATATTGTGTACGAGGATGAGCACCTGTTGGTCATCAACAAGCCTGCAGGCCTTGTGGTCCACCCGGCGGCAGGCCACGCTGATGGTACCCTGGTCAATGCCCTTCTCAACCATGCCCCGGAAGTGGAGAACCTGCCCAGAGCGGGTATTGTGCATCGTCTCGACAAAGACACGTCCGGTATCATGGTGGTAGCACGTAGCCTGATTGCTCACACATCGCTGGTCGACCAGTTGCAGACCCGGACCATGGGGCGGGAGTACGAAGCCATTGTTGTCGGGACCCTTACAGGAGGCTCGACGGTGGACGCGCCGATTGGTCGCCATCCCCGTGAGCGCAAGAAGATGGCGGTCGTGCCCACGGGCAAGCCAGCGGTAACGCATTATCGCCTGGTGGAGCGCTTTGCAGCGCACACCCACGTTCGCTGCAAGCTGGAGAGCGGTCGTACCCACCAAATAAGGGTTCATATGGCCCACGTGAAACATCCATTGGTGGGCGACCCCCAATACGGTGGTCGGCTACGCTTGCCGAAAGGCACAACGGACGAGTTGAGGGAGGTGCTTGCCAGTTTCCAGAGGCAGGCGCTCCATGCACGCCAATTGACTTTGGAACACCCGCAAACCGGTGAGATACTGACTTGGGAGGTGCCGCTGCCTGATGACATCGAAGGTCTGCTGGCCGCGCTTCGCAAGCACGTTAAGGAGCTGGAGAGCCATGACGTCTGAACTGCCGGTGATTGTCCCTGACTGGCCGGCTCCGGCCTGGGTTCATGCCGCATGCACGACGAGAATGGGCGGGGTCAGTCAGGCGCCGTGGCAGTCCCTGAACCTCGGCACGCATGTGGGAGATCATCCCGATGATGTGGCGAAAAATCGGTCCCTGCTTGGGCAGTGGGCTGGGCCCGGCTTGCAGTCATTCGGTTGGCTTAATCAGGTTCACGGTACCGACGTCGCTGAATTGCCGCAGTCGGGTTCGGTCACCGCGGATGCCAGTGTGACCTCCCAGCCTGGGGTGGCATGTGTGGCGATGACAGCGGACTGTCTTCCGGTGCTTTTCTGCAACCCTGTCAGTGGCCAGGTGGCCGCTGCCCATGCTGGCTGGCGCGGCTTGTGTGGTGGTGTTCTGGAGCGAACGATTGAGCATCTGGGCAACCCCGCGGCCGTCCTGGCGTGGTTGGGACCGGCCATTGGTCCTGAGCAGTTTGAGGTTGGCCCCGAGGTCAGGGAGGCTTTCCTGATGAACGATTCCCAATCGGGTGATGCATTCATTTCCAATCCCCGAAATCCAACGCATTATCTTGCGGATATCTATGAGCTTGCCCGGCAGAGGCTGGCAATGGCAGGTGTGCTTCAGGTCTACGGTGGTGAATTCTGCACGGTAACCGATAGTGAGCGGTTCTTCTCCTATCGTCGAGACGGGCAAACCGGGAGAATGGCAAGCCTGATATTCATCTCATGATGTTCGTCAATTTTCTGACACTTTCCAGTCCGGTCTGCTTGAACTCCCACCAATCGCCCCTACATTAACTGTCAAAGCAGACGCAATGTCGCCGATGGGTGTCTCCAATCGGTTAAGTGACAGAGATTTGGGAAGACGGATTATGAGAATCGACAAACTGACTAGCAAACTCCAGACCGCACTGGCCGACGCCCAGTCCCTGGCGGTAGGCAGGGATCACAATTTTATAGAACCCGTGCACCTGATGCAGGCGCTGATGGATCAGGAAGGCAGCTCCATCAAGCCGCTGTTGAAACAGTCGGGCGCTGAGCCTTCCCGGATACGCCAGGCTGTGGCCCGGGAGATTGAAAACCTGCCGGAAGTGCAGGGCTCTGCCGGCGATGTCTCTATGTCAAACGATATGGGACGGCTGTTCAATATTGCCGATAAGCTGGCGCAGAAACGGGGTGACCAGTTCATTTCCAGCGAATTGCTGCTGCTGGCGGCACTTGAGGATCGGGGCAGCCTTGGACGGGTTCTGCGGGAGCAGGGTGTCGACAAATCCGCATTGGAGCGCGCCATCGATGAGATTAGAGGTGGTGAGTCGGTTGACGATGCGTCTGCGGAAGAGAATCGTCAGGCGCTCTCTAAATATGCCATTGATCTGACCGAACGTGCCGAGGCTGGCAAGTTGGACCCGGTGATTGGCCGCGATGATGAGATCCGTCGGACCATTCAGGTGCTGCAGCGTCGTCGCAAGAACAATCCAGTGCTTATTGGTGAGCCCGGCGTGGGTAAGACCGCGATTGTAGAAGGACTTGCCCAGCGGATTGTCAACGGCGAGGTGCCGGAAGGGCTCAAGAATAAGCGTGTGCTGTCATTGGATATGGGCTCGCTGATTGCGGGCGCCAAGTTCCGGGGTGAGTTTGAAGAGCGCCTCAAATCCGTGCTGAATGAGTTGGCCAAGCAGGAAGGACAGATCATCCTGTTTATTGACGAAATTCACACCATGGTTGGTGCGGGTAAAGCGGAAGGCTCCATGGATGCCGGCAACATGCTCAAGCCCGCTTTGTCGCGCGGGGAATTGCATTGCGTAGGTGCTACCACTCTTGATGAATACCGCGAGAATATTGAAAAAGATGCTGCCCTCGAGCGTCGGTTCCAGAAGGTTTTGGTTTCCGAACCCACCGAGGAGGACACCATCGCGATCCTCCGTGGCCTGAAGGAACGCTACGAAGTTCATCACGGTGTGGAAGTCACAGACGGTGCCATCATCGCAGCGGCCAGGTTGTCTCATCGTTACATCGCCGACCGTCAGTTGCCCGACAAGGCCATTGATCTGGTGGACGAAGCGGCAAGCCAGATCCGCATGGAGATGGACTCCAAACCCGAAGCGCTGGATCGCCTTGAGCGGCGTCTGATCCAGTTGAAAATTGAACGGGAGGCGTTGAAAAAGGAAACCGATGCGGCGTCCAAGAAGCGGCTCTCCGAACTCTCGGAAGTCATCTCCGGTATCGAGCGTGAGTATGCGGATCTGGAGGAGGTCTGGAATACCGAAAAAGCGGCACTGCATGGTTCCCAGAAGATCAAGAGTCAACTGGAACAGGCTCGGATAGACCTGGAAAATGCCCGCCGTGCCGGTGATCTCGGCCGCATGTCTGAGTTGCAATACGGCCAGATTCCGGAGCTGGAGCGCCAACTGGACATGGCAAGCCAGGCGGAAATGATGGAGATGAAGCTGCTGCGTAACCGCGTGACCGATGAGGAAATCGCCGAAGTGGTGTCCAAGTGGACAGGTATTCCGGTTTCGAAAATGCTGGAAGGCGAGCGCGACAAACTGATGCGAATGGAGGAAGCCCTCCATGGCCGTGTCATCGGCCAGGACGAAGCGGTCGAGGCCGTTTCCAATGCGGTTCGTCGGTCTCGTGCAGGGTTGTCAGACCCTCACCGCCCGAATGGTTCTTTCCTGTTTCTGGGGCCGACCGGTGTGGGTAAAACCGAGCTCTGTAAGGCTCTGGCATCGTTCCTGTTCGACACCGAGGAGGCCATGGTTCGAATCGACATGTCTGAGTTCATGGAGAAACATTCCGTCGCTCGACTGATTGGTGCACCTCCCGGATACGTTGGTTACGAGGAGGGCGGCTACCTGACTGAAGCGGTCCGCCGCCGGCCATACTCAGTGTTACTTTTGGATGAAGTTGAGAAGGCGCACCCGGACGTATTTAACATCCTGTTGCAGGTGCTGGAGGATGGGCGCCTTACAGATGGTCAGGGCAGAACGGTGGATTTTCGCAATACCGTCATCGTGATGACCTCAAACCTTGGCTCGGACATCATTCAGCAGAAGGCAGGTGAGGAAAACTACGAAGCTATGAAAAGCGATGTTATGGCCGTAGTGGGTACTCACTTCAGGCCAGAGTTCATCAACCGGGTGGATGAAGTGGTGGTGTTCCATCCGCTGGCTGAAAGCCAGATTCAGGGCATTGCCCGGATTCAGGTTGATGCTCTGGGCAAGCGCCTGAAAGAGCAGGATATGTCGTTGGTGCTGGATGACGCGGCGATGGAGCTGCTGGCGGAAGTTGGCTATGATCCCGTTTACGGTGCTCGGCCATTGAAGCGAGCCATTCAGCGAATGATTGAGAACCCGCTGGCCCAGAGGTTACTGCAAGGAGACTTCCTGCCCGGTGATACCATTCGTGGCTCGGTGAAAGATCATGGTTTGGAGTTTTTAAAGGCATAATGCCAGCAGCGAAGAGGCGGAGCATTGTGCTCCGCCTCTTCCGGGTCAGTCAGCAGCATCTCTTGTTCTAACCTTCGGCAGGTCCGCCGCAGTTTTCCTCCGCGATTTTTTCAAACTGTTGTTTCTGTTCCTCGATTTCTTCGGGGGTCAGATACCGCAGTTCCCCTTTCTCTTCTATACGGATCCGGCTGTTCTGCTGAATTAGCTTAAGATTGGTGCGTGCGGTTTCGCAGTTGGCTTCCCGTTGTTTGCGTCGGGCTTCTTCTACGGCGCTTTCCTGGCGTTCCTCGCTTTCTTTGGCTTCCCGGGTTTCAAGTTGTTCCAATTGTTCCTGCGGGCTCATCCGGTTACCCCCTGAGGATTTGCCGGTGCGGACATTGACGGACTCCGCCTGCTGTCCGGCTGGCTGCCGATCGCCAAAGTGCGTAACCCCGTCTTCGTCGGTCCATTTGTACACGGAAGCCGCGAAAGCCATTGCTGGTGTCGCAGCCAGAAGTACTGCCAGGGTGAGGGTTTTTCTGTTCATGCCGTTGCTCATTCCGCGTTAGCCTTGTCGAAGTACCGCCCGTGGCGGCACCGTCTCTATGTTAGCCTATGTTTATCTTGCCATTTGTAAAGGCAACTTTCTTTAGTCTGGTTCAAATAGTTGCACAAAGTATGGCAGACCTTCGGCGGGTGCGGGCAGAGAAAACGTCCGCCGCTATTGACAGGGAGTTTGGCGCTGTCAAAATTACCGATTGCCTGAAGACTGGGGTCAATACGGCAGGCAATCCCGAGCGAGTATCCCCCGTTAATTACCACACTGAATGCCCCGCGCAGGTCGCGGACTGGTTGTTGCTTACGTGCAACCCGTTGATTGGCCGTTCTCCGCAACCCTCAGGAGGGCGGCTGGCCAGGAGACAACCTCTTAATAGCTGGTGTGGCGGAGTATCCGGTTCAGCTTTCACAAGAAGCATGATGTCCGGACATCCAGGCAACCGGGACGTTTCCCGGCTCATTCACTCGTAAAAGAGGGTAGAATATCGTGGAGTTATTGTCTGGCGCCGATATGCTGATCCGGTCCCTGCAAGATGAGGGGATCGAATACATATATGGCTATCCGGGTGGTGCAGCGCTGCATATTTATGACGCGCTGTTCAGGCAGGACAAGGTTAAGCACATTCTGGTGCGTCACGAGCAGGCTGCGGTCCACATGGCCGACGGTTACGCCCGTGCCACCGGATTACCGGGCACCGTTCTGGTGACCTCGGGTCCTGGCGCCACCAACACCATCACTGGCATTGCCACTGCCTTCATGGATTCCATTCCCATGGTGGTTCTGTGCGGTCAGGTTGCATCTACGCTGATCGGTGAAGATGCATTCCAGGAAACCGATATGATCGGTGTCTCCCGGCCCGTTGTGAAACACAACCTGAGTGTCCGTCATCCGGAAGAAATTCCCGAGATCGTCCGCAAGGCCTATTACATTGCCTCAACCGGTCGTCCCGGACCAGTTGTTGTTGATATCCCGAAAGATATGACAACGCCAAACGAACGCTACGAGTATGTCTTCCCCAAGAAGGTCAAGCTCCGTTCGTACAATCCGGCCATTCGTGGCCACGCTGGGCAGATCAAGAAAGCCGTTGATATGCTCATGGCAGCCAAACGTCCCATCATTTACGCGGGCGGCGGTGTCATCCTTGGCAAAGCAACGGATCAGCTGACTGAGTTGGTCAGAATGTTGGGGTACCCGATTACCAATACTCTGATGGGCATTGGCTGTTATCCCGCTTCCGATACGCAACACATCGGCTGGCTGGGCATGCACGGTACCTACGAATCCAACATGGCCATGCATCATTCGGATCTGATCCTTTGTGTGGGTGCGCGCTTCGATGATCGGGTGACCAATGCGACAGAGAAGTTCTGTCCTGGTGCCCGCATTGTCCATATCGATATCGATCCGGCCTCCATCTCCAAAACCATTGATGCGGATGTTCCCATTGTTGGTCCTGTGGATGCGGTGCTCAAGGAAATGATCACTCTCGTCAAAGAGAGCAAGGAAAAGCCCGACGCGGACGCAATCGCCGCGTGGTGGAAGCAGATTGAAGAGTGGCGGGCATTCCATGGTATGCGTTACGAAACCAGCCCGGATGTCATCAAACCGCAGGAAGTGGTAGAGGCGCTCTGGAAGCTTACCAATGGTGAAGCCTTTGTGACCTCCGACGTAGGTCAGCACCAGATGTTTGCTGCCCAGTACTACAAATTTGATAAACCCAATCGCTGGATCAACTCCGGCGGCCTCGGCACTATGGGCTTCGGCCTGCCGGCGGCCATGGGAGTCAAGTTGAACTTCCCTGATGACGAGGTGCTTTGCATTACCGGTGAAGGCAGTATCCAGATGAATATCCAGGAGCTGTCGACCTGTAGTCAGTACGATATTCCGGTAAAGATCATCAATTTGAACAACCAGGCCCTGGGTATGGTCAAGCAGTGGCAGGACATGAATTACGAGTCCCGTCACTCCCAGTCCTACATGGAGTCCCTGCCGGACTTTATAAAACTGGCTGAGGCTTATGGCCATGTTGGTGTCCGCATCGACCGGAAGGAAGATCTGGTGCCAAAACTTAAAGAAGTGCTGGCGATGAAAGACAAGCTGGTTTTCGTTGATATCTACGTGGATCGTTTTGAGCACGTTTACCCAATGCAGGTGGCCCGTGGTTCAATGAAGGACATGTGGCTCAGCAAGACGGAGAGGGTCTGATCATGCGTCGAATCATTTCTGTGTTGCTGGAAAACGAGCCCGGTGCATTGTCCCGTGTTGTTGGTCTGTTCTCGCAGCGAAACTACAACATTGAAACCCTGACGGTAGCGCCTACTGAAGACGAAACCCTGTCGCGCCTGACGGTCACAACCACCGGCTCGGACAAGGTCATCGAACAGATCACAAAGCAGCTCAACAAGCTGATTGAAGTGGTCAAGCTGGTGGATCTGACCGAGGGCTCCCACATTGAGCGCGAGCTTATGTTGGTCAAGCTCAAGGCGACCGGGTCCCAGCGTGCCGAGATCAAACGCACGGTTGATATCTTCCGTGGTCAGATCGTGGATGTTACCAGTTCGGTCTATACCGTTCAGTTGGCCGGTGCCAGTGAGAAGCTGGACGGCTTTATTCAGGCGGTGGGTACTTCGGGTGTGCTGGAGGTTGTTCGCAGCGGGGTTTCGGGCATCGCCCGTGGTGAAAAAGTATTAAGCCTGTAACAGGCACTGACATCATTCTGTACAATGACGGCCCCTAAAAGGCCAATACAATATTATAGAGGTTTTCCATGCAGGTTTATTACGATAAGGATTGTGATCTTTCCATCATTCAGGGCAAGAAAGTTGCCATCATCGGTTTTGGCTCACAGGGGCACGCGCATGCATGCAACCTGAAAGAGTCCGGTGTGGATGTAACGGTTGGTCTGCGTCCCGGCTCATCTTCAATTGCTAAAGCAGAAGCTTATGGTCTGAAAACCAGTGACGTGCCAGCAGCGGTTGCCGCGGCTGATGTGGTTATGGTCCTGACACCGGACGAGTTCCAGGCGCAGCTGTACAACGCAGAAATTGAGCCGAACCTGAAGCAGGGCGCCACTCTGGCATTTGCCCACGGTTTTGCGATCCATTACAACCAGATCGTGCCGCGTAAGGATCTGGACGTGATCATGATTGCCCCGAAAGCGCCGGGCCACACTGTACGCACCGAATTTACCCGTGGCGGCGGTATCCCCGATCTGATTGCCATCTTCCAGGATGCTTCCGGCAACGCCAAGAACCTGGCGCTCTCATACGCCAGCGGTATCGGTGGCGGCCGCACTGGCATCATCGAAACCACCTTCAAGGATGAGACTGAAACCGATCTGTTTGGTGAGCAGGCTGTTCTTTGTGGTGGTACTGTTGAGCTGGTAAAGGCGGCCTTCGAAACACTCGTGGATGCCGGTTACGAGCCTGAAATGGCGTACTTCGAGTGTCTGCACGAGCTGAAGTTGATTGTTGACCTGATGTACGAGGGCGGTATCGCCAACATGAACTACTCCATCTCCAACAACGCGGAGTATGGTGAGTACGTGACCGGTCCTGAGATCATCAACGAGCAATCCCGCGAAGCCATGCGCAATGCCTTGAAGCGCATCCAGACCGGTGAATATGCCAAGATGTTCATTCAGGAAGGCAGCAGCAACTACCCATCTATGACGGCCCGTCGCCGCATCAATGCCGAGCATCAGATCGAGACCGTTGGTGAAAAGCTGCGTTCCATGATGCCCTGGATCTCCGCGAACAAGATCGTGGACAAAGACAAAAACTGATCCGATACTTCGGACTGGTTTGGAAAACGCGGCCCGGGTGGCCGCGTTTTTCGTATATACTCCGCCTAAATGCTTTCCGGAGTGATTGGAATGACTGATGAAAAGAAGCAGGCCGAAACACAGGCTGAAAAGAAAGATGTTCGGGGGCGGTCAGGCGCCTCTGGTCATGAGCATGATATTGAGTCCGGCGAGGTTGTCGAGGAAGAGTTGGTAGAAGGTGCTCCGGTTCGTCGCAAGGGGATATACCTGCTGCCTAATGCGCTGACAACGGCTTCCCTGTTTTCTGGCTTCTACGCGATCGTTTCCGCTGCAAACGGCGTGTTCGACAATGCCGCGATCGCAATCTTCGTATCCATGATCCTGGATGGGCTTGATGGTCGGGTTGCCAGGTTGACCAATACCCAGAGTAAGTTCGGCGAGGAATACGACAGTCTCGCGGATATGGTCGCCTTTGGTGTGGCTCCGGGGATGGTGGCGTTCTTCTGGTCACTGAACAGTCTTGGTCAGGTTGGTTGGGCCATTACCTTTATCTATGTTGCGGGTGCTGCTTTGCGGTTGGCGCGATTCAACACCCAGATCGGCTCCATGGACAAGAAGTTTTTCGTGGGGCTGCCCAGTCCTGCAGCCGCAGCGTGTGTTGCCGGATTGGTGTGGTGTTTTCATGCGATGGAGCCGGCCAGTTGGCTAACCCTCATGACGATTGTCGTCGTTGGCGGTTGTGGTGTACTGATGGTCAGCAACATTCTCTATAAGAGTTTCAAGGATCTGGACATGCGGGGGCGGGTGCCGTTCGCTGCAATACTCCTGGTGGTGCTGATGTTTGTGGTTGTCGCGCTTGATCCGGCAACGGTCCTGTTTAGCGGGTTCCTTGTTTATGCGTTGTCGGGGCCGGTTTTTGCCTTGTTTAGAAAATCGCGCCGTTCGGCAGGTGAATCCTCGTAGTTTTGGTCTAGAAGTGAGCTTTCTGCTTGCGATTTGAGCAGCTTTATAAGGGCTAACCGAGACAGGCTGAAAATAATTGATTAACCTCGTTGACACATTCTCAGGGCTCTGTAGAATGCGCATCTCTTTCGAGGGGAACGCCACTGAGGCGGGCCAGAAATGAAAGG
>NZ_ABCP01000041.1 GCF_000170835.1 Marinobacter algicola DG893 | reverse complement strand
TGCCCGGCACCAACCAGGCTAGAAGTCAGATCTCAAAGCTCCTCCAAAGCCGACAACGCATCACTAAGCTTGGTCACGGGAATCACTTTCATCCCCTCAATCGCCTTACGAGGTGCATTAGACTTAGGCACCAGCGCGCGCGTAAACCCATGCTTGGCAGCCTCGTAAATGCGTTCCTGACCACTGGGCACCGGCCGAATCTCGCCGGAAAGGCCGACCTCGCCGAAAATCACCAGATCCTGAGGCAGGGCACGGTCGCGGAAAGACGACACAATCGCCGCAAGCAGCGCCAGATCCGCACTGGTCTCGTTGACCTTCACGCCGCCCACCACATTCACAAACACATCCTGATCCGACACATGCATACCACCATGGCGATGCAGCACCGCTAACAGCATCGCCAGCCGGTTCTGATCAAGCCCCACGGCAACGCGTCTCGGGTATCCCCCCTGGGCCATATCCACCAGCGCCTGAATCTCCACCAGCATAGGACGAGTGCCTTCCCAGACCACCATCACTACGCTGCCGGGAGCCGCTTCCTCGCCGCGGTTCAGGAAGATGGCACTGGGGTTCTTCACTTCCTTCAGGCCCTGTTCCAGCATCGCAAACACGCCCAGTTCGTTAACCGCGCCAAAGCGGTTCTTGATGCCCCTCAGGGTGCGGTAACGGCTATCGCTGGAGCCTTCCAGAAGGATGGAGCAATCGATCATATGCTCCAGCACCTTTGGCCCCGCAAGGCTGCCGTCTTTGGTAACGTGGCCTACCAGAAACAGGATGGTGCCAGTCTGTTTGGCGAAACGGGTCAGATAAGCTGCGCTTTCGCGGACCTGGGAGACGCTGCCTGGTGCCGATTCCGACTCGGCCACGTGCATCACCTGGATACTGTCCACCACCAGGATGCGGGGTTTTTCCGCCTCTGCAACCTGCATGACCCGTTCAACGCTCGTTTCCGAGAGCATCTTCAGGTCTTTGGTGGGCAGCCCCAGGCGCTTGGCGCGCATGGCGACCTGCTGTAGCGATTCCTCGCCTGTGACGTACAGGGCGGGAACGCTCGACGCCAGGTGGCAGACGGCCTGAAGCAACAGGGTGCTCTTGCCGGCGCCAGGATGGCCGCCCATCAGGATGGCGGAACCCTCCACCAGACCGCCTCCCAGCACGCGGTCGAACTCCTGCATGCCGGAGCTGATACGGGGCTGTTCAGCAAGACTGACGTCGTCCAGGCTTTTCACTTCCGACAGGCTGCCTGCAAAGCCCTCGAAGCGGCTCCCGCGGGCACCCCTGGCGTTACCGCCGCTGACCCCTCGAACTTCGCTAATCGTGTTCCAGGCCTGGCAGGCAGTGCATTGCCCCTGCCACTTGGAATAGTCTGCACCGCACTCGGTGCAGACGTAGGCGGTTTTCGCTTTTGCCATCAGGCCAGCTTCTTGTACTTCATGCGCTGGGGCACCATGGCGGAATCCCCTTTGCGCTTCTTATGATCTTCATCGTAATCACTGAAGTTGCCCTCGAAATAGACCACCTCGCCATCGTCCTCAAACGCCAGGATATGAGTGGCCACACGGTCGAGGAACCAGCGGTCGTGCGAGATCACCAAAGCGGAGCCGGGGAAGTTGAGCAAGGCTTCCTCCAGGGCGCGCAAAGTTTCAACGTCCAGATCGTTGGTGGGTTCGTCCAGCAGCAAGACGTTGCCGCCTTCCTTCAGCAATTTCGCCAGGTGCAGTCGGTTGCGCTCACCGCCGGACAGATCGGCGACCCGTTTCTGCTGATCCGAACCCTTGAAGTTGAAGCGGCCCACGTAGGCCCGTGACGGCGTCTCGTAATTACCGATCTTGATGATGTCGTTGCCGTCGCTGAGCTCTTCCCAGACAGTATTGTCTCCGTTCAGATCCCGCATCTGGTCCACATAGGCCAGCCTGACGGTTTCACCCACGGTGATGGTGCCGGAGTTCGGTTTGTCGTAGTCGCCAATCATCCGGAACAGCGTGGACTTGCCCGCACCGTTGCCGCCGATGATGCCGACAATCGCACCCGGGGGGACGCTGAGTGACACGTCTTCGTAAAGCAGGCGGTCATCAAAGGACTTGCTGATGCCATCAATCTCAATCACCTTGTCGCCCAGGCGAGGGCCAGGTGGAATATACAGCTCATTGGTCTCGTTGCGCTTCTGGAATTCCTGGGAACTCATTTCCTCAAAACGGGCCAGGCGGGCCTTGCTCTTGGACTGTCGGCCCTTGGCGTTACTGCGGACCCACTCCAGCTCGTGTTTGATGGTCTTCTGGCGCGACGCTTCCTGTTTGGCTTCAACTTCCAGGCGTTTTTCCTTGTTCTCCAGCCACTGGCTGTAGTTGCCCTCAAACGGAATGCCCTGGCCACGGTCCAGTTCCAGAATCCAGCCGGCGACGTTGTCGAGGAAGTAGCGGTCGTGGGTGATGGCGACCACTGTGCCGGTATAGTCGTGAAGGAAGCGTTCCAGCCAGGCTACAGACTCCGCATCCAGGTGGTTGGTAGGCTCGTCCAGCAACAGCATGTCCGGGCTGGACAGCAGCAGGCGGCAAAGTGCCACGCGGCGTCGCTCACCACCGGATAGGTTCTTCACCATGGCGTCCCAGGCCGGCAGACGAAGGGCATCAGCTGCCACTTCCATCTTGCGCTCAATATCGTGACCGTCAGACGCCTGTATGAAGGCTTCCAGCTCGCCCTGTTTCTTGGCGAGGGCATCAAAGTCGGCATCCGGCTCGGCATAGGCGGCATAGACCTGGTCCAGCTCCGCCAACGCGTCATGGACGCCCGAGACCGCCTCATCGACGATTTCCTTGACGGTCTTGGCGTCGTCCAGCTCCGGTTCCTGGGGCAGGTATCCAACGTTGATGCCGGGCTGGGGGCGGGCCTCGCCAATGTAATCCTGATCGATACCAGCCATAATACGTAGCAACGTAGACTTACCGGCACCGTTCAAGCCCAGTACGCCGATCTTGGCGCCCGGGAAAAAGCTCAGGGAAATGTCTTTAAGGATTTCACGCTTGGGCGGAACCACCTTGCCCACGCGGTTCATGGTGTATACGTAAGAGCCTGTTTTTCCTGTTTTGTCACCTTTTGACATGGTTCAACTCACCTATAGTATTGTTTCTGAGCCGCTTTGAGGGTGGTGATGCGCGCTCAAAGTCGAAAAATAAAAAGTTAGGTTTTGCATTGCCTAAGTTCTGTTCCTGACTATACTTAAAAAAGTTAATTTTCAGGAAGGGGCGATGTGGGTTTCCAAGTCATAGAACAAGTGGTGAATGCTGCTCGAAGAAAGCTGCTGGTGCAAGACCTGATTCCGGTCTATTACCCCAATTTATACATCACCCTCGAACTCTCTGGCAGAGCCCTCGAAACTACCAAGAAGTATCTGGAGCATCTGGCTGTGTTTGAAGAGTTTCTGGCCTTTTCCTCCATTGACCTCATTTCTCGCCTCGAACAGCGCCCTAAAAGCCAATACCTGACAGACAGTGAACTTTCTAGCTTTGTGTCGGACGCGGGGTTTAGCAAGAAAACCTTGGCTTTGAAGTATGCGGGGACGCGCTTGCATCCGACTACATACAAATCCGTTGGCAAAGTCCATGCGCGGCAGCGAATCGAAGCGGTACGCGACTATCTGGTTTTCCTCTATGAGAAGTTGGGTGATCTCTCAACACGATTTGAGGCGGTTGACGATGTGAAAAGGCGTATCAACCGCAAGATCAAGGCGGCCAGCCCTGCGTGGAAAAAAACACGAATTGACGAAATGAAGGGGCTTACCAGTCAGGAGCGAACTCGATTGCTGGAAATCATGCATCCGGACAGCGCCGATAACCCCTTTTCAGATGAAGCCATCAGGCAGCGTAACTACATCATTTTGCTGTTAGGTCTCGATATGGGTCTGCGACGCTCCGAGATGTTGCTGATCAAGACCAGCGATATTCACTGGCATAGTCGTCAACTAGCGGTGGTCAACTTGGAGGACGAGAGCCTCGATCCGCGATCGATGGCCCCGCAATTCAAAACCCACGAGCGTATGCTGGTAATGACTGATGACCTGTATGACGCGATCAGTGAGTACGAATCCAGATATCGCTCTAGAAAGCCGCATAGAGGCGCCTCGCTAGCCAAGAAGCATCCATTTCTACTCGTCGCACACAAACGAAATGAGGGGGCCCCTCTAACCATCAAAGCCGTCGATGGCGTTCTGTCCACAGTCCGAGAAAAAGCTCCGGAGCTGGCGCATGTTCACCCGCATATTCTGAGGCATGACGCGGTCTACACCATGCTGGAAAGCATGCGTGAGGAACTGGCCACACTCTCACCGGAGGATCGCACCACTCAGGTTCAAAAGACCCTCACATGGATGTTCGGTTGGAGTCCGGAATCAAACATGCCCGGTCTGTACGGCAAGAAATTCTGGAAGGAAGAGGCAGACAAAGCGATACAGAAACGGGCTGAGCGGTTTAAAGCCAACCGTCAGAAGGCTAAGGCCGGCACGATAGATGGAGATCCAGCGTGAAAATTGCCGTCGATGCACTTCAGGCACCCACGAAGAACACACTCGATGCATGGCTGAACACACCGCGCTTGGCAAAGTGTGGGGAGTTGTTTACACCTGCTGATCCGATGTGGAAACCGGATAAATCGGTCCAGAACTCAGTCAACTGGGAAGCAGCCCTTGCCTGCGTCTCGCCAGCTTGGCGGCCTTGGCTGCACGCCGCCCTGGCCTATCGAATGGCCGATCAGGCAGCGATGACGGTTTTTGGCGTCGCCAGTGTGTTGTCGCGGGCTTTTCAGGCCGGGCGCGACCCGCTCAATGAGACACACCTTATCGATCTGCGGGAGCGCTTTAACAGTGGTGAATTTAGTGCTCTTGCTGCTTTCATGACGTTTTGGCACGACTGCGAATCCCTCGAACAGCGCCCGTCGCAATCCCTGATCGACGCCTACAAGGCGCTGCCGAGAAAAAAAGGGTCCAGCAAAGATGTGGTTCTTAGTCTCGACCCCGAACATGGCCCGTTCACGCAAGTGGAGCAGGACGCGCTGCACCAATGGATACATGAGCAGTTTTGTCACGATCAGTTAGATCCGGAGCATTACCTGTACCTGCGCATGGTAATGATTTACGGACAGCGTGGTGCTCAGGTGCGCATGATGGTTTTTGGTGATTTCACGAAAACTGACCACGGCTGCAAGGTCAGGATTTATTGGGGAAAACGAAAAGACGATGAGGCGGGTTGGCGAGCAAAGTCCGAAACGTTCAGTCTGGATCAAGACCTCTTTAACACCGTGCAGGCATACAAGGCGCTGGTTCTGGCGCAGCTTTGGCAAACTTATCCAGGCCGCGCAGACTGGGACGCCGCCATTGAGAATGTACCGCTCTTTCGTCGGAAGCTGGGTGATGAAGCAAAATTTCGGGAGCGGGTAAATCCCCCTGGTTTGCTCGATAGCCCCCACCAAAAAGCCCTCGAAGACGCGCCGCAGCCGATCTTTCATGCAGGGCCTGCAACGGTCGGTGCCTGGCTTGCGCGCGTCGAGAGGAAGGAAGGCTTCCCGATTTCGCCTCGCACGCATCAGCCGCTGAAAGTGACGCGGGGGCATCGGTTTAGGCACACGCTTGGTACGGACCTGTCCAATGCGGGGCTGGATGAGTGGGCGATAGCCAGCGCATTGATGCACAAAACTACTCGGACAGTGCGCAAATACCGGCAGGTTTCGGCGGAGTTAATGGCGCTGATCGACGCGAAGATGAGCGATCATCTGGCGTTGGTGGTGAATGCATTTACCGGGCGCATCGTCACGGATCGCTCCTCAGCGAAAAACGGCGATCAAGCCGATCGACAAATTGAGGATTTGGCGGTGTGTGGTGCCGATGCCACCTGCCATCTTGATGCGCCGTTTACCTGTTACCAATGTGGAAAATTCCAGCCATTTCGAGACGCCGATCACGGCGCTGTCCTGGCGCGATTGGAGCGCCGAAGGGCGCAGACCATTGTCACAGATAAAACGACTGGTGTGCTCTGGGATCGGGCGATTCTTGCCTGCCGCAAGGTCATTCTCGATTGCGAGGTAATGCGCCAAACCGGTTCAGAGTGCGCTAATCAATGACAAAATCCTCCGATTCGAAGTCAACACATCACATCGTTGATTTTAAGCCGAAGAGCCACCGAGATGCAGAGGCTCAGCTCGAGGCGTTTGTTCAATGGGCCAAACAAACTCTGCCCAAAGGTATTCCCGATCGCGTGCACGAAAGTATTCTCTGGGAAGACTTAAGCTGGCATAAGCATGGTTTCACTAGCTGCAGTTTCACGGCGCTTGGATCGACGATAGCTGCCCCAAGGACGATGCAGCCCCCCTTCATCGAGTTTGCTAAGGCCATCTTGGTATATCGGCGGGTGTATTCTCATATGAAGTCGTTGCAACCCTGGCTTTCCGCCATGAAGGCTTTGGAGGCTGCCTTGGTCGACCTGACTGGCTCGCGGGATGTGACGCGGGTGACCGCCGCTGTCTGTAATAGGGCGTGCGAACACATGAACCGTCACTGGACAAAGGGCGCCGCCCCATACCGACACAGCAAGACACTTATGCAAATTGTCGCCCTGATGCGGGCCAAAAAACTGCTCAGGACGGATTTCCGGTGGTCCTCTCCGCTGACAGATAAGAAGCGTCGCACGCTCGAGCAGCAAAAAGTAGATAGGCAACAAAAACTACCCAGTCGTGAAGTAATTTATGCTCTTGGAGAGATATTCAACAACGAAATGACCCGTGCTCTCGATATCGTTGTGACCTCGGCCTGTGCGTTGCTGCTGAGTGCCCCGAGTCGCGTGGGAGAATTGGCGGATGTTGAGTTGGATTGCTTGGTGTTTAAAGAGAATGCTAGTGGCCATCGCCGAATGTTCCTGCGCTGGTATGCGGAAAAGAAAAATCAGGTGATACTGAAGCCGGTTGTCAGCCCGGAGATGGAGCCGGTCGTCGAGCGGGCCCTCGCGTTGCTAAAACTGGTTACCGATGAGGCGCGGGCCTATGCGGCCTGGCTGGAAGACCATCCCGATGAATTTCCACGCCACAAAGGGCTGCCATCCAAAGGTCCTGATGAGCCGCTCACCTATACCGAAGCTTGTGCTGCGCTGCAAATCAAGGTTCGTGAGACAAGCTCACCGCGATCAATTTTTAAATCGTATTTCGTAGGGTCTCTGAAGAGGCCAGAGACGCTGAGCCCGGCTGCCCGTAGGATCTTGGCCGAGATCCTTGAAGGGTGGGATACCAGCCGAGGCAGGCAAATCCGCTTTAAGGGCAAGCCAGGAGTCCAGAGATTTGAGTTTGACGACCGGTTCGTGCTTACGCTGCGCAAGCTAAATGTTCTGTTGCGCGAGAAGTATCTCCCGAAGGACTTTCCCTACACCACGCCGTACACGGAGGGCAAAGCTCGTGTGAAGTACCGTGATGCGTTGTTCACAGTACGCACGGGAGCATTGGCTGAGGGCTCCGGTGCCGCGAGTGTCAAACGCGGGTTTGGCGTAGAGATCGCGGCGGATCCCAACCGAATGTCGGCGCGATTGGGCAATTGGAAAAACCCGGCTGTGAAAAATCTGTTCGAGTACCATGGTTACCACAGTCTTAGGGTAAACACGCACGCGTTTCGGCACGAACTCAACACAGAAATGCATCGGGCTGGCTTGTCCCAATTGCTGATAGACGCCTTCTCCGGGCGCACGACGATGGGATCGGTTTACAACCATGAAACCATCGAGGAAAGGGCCCAAAGAGTTGCGACTTACCACCCCAAAATCAAGAGCAGCAACGCGAGTCAGACTCTGGATAAGGTCAAAACCAATCAGCCGCTGAGCCTGGGGGATGTGAAAGATCTGCTCGAAGGTGAGCAGGACCGAATTATCCATCAAACTCACATCGGCGTCTGTGTGCATGACTTTGCCTCTGAGCCCTGTCCAAAAATGGGAGCCTGTTTGGACTGCGGACGGCTCGGGTGCGTCAAAGGGGATGATGTCAAGCTGGTCAACCTCAAGGAAGAACGCGACGACATTAAACTCCGCCTCGATAAAGCCCTGGGTGCCATGTCACGCGGTGTTTGTGGAGCCTGCGAGTGGGTCAAAAGACTAGAGAAAAAACTCTACAAGTGCGAAGCGCTAATCGAAACATTGGAAAACCCTGAACTTGAGAACGGTGCCGTTGTGTGGAACGCCGATAACGGTTGGACGCTAACCAAGAATGCCGTCATCATGTCGAGGCAGATGGACGTCAATTTCATCGACGAGAGCCGAACGCAGGATGCGTTGCCATCGTTGGATGATGTTTCGGCTTTGTTGAATGAGATTGAGGGTTAGCGATGGGCCATCTAACGCCTAAAGACGAGCAACGAATCATCAAGCTGATTGAAGAGTGGTCAGAGCCGAAGTTGACCTGGCCGTTGCTTGTGGAGGCCTGCAAAGAGGAATTAGGGATTAGTCGTGCTCGCCAGTCTCTGATGAAGCTACCTGCCGTTGATTTGGCGATGAAAAATCGTAAGGCGGCATTGAAGGTTCAGAACCTCAAGCCTGGCTGGATCAAAGATATTCAGGCGGCCAACCAGCGCATTGAGGAACTGACCGCGAAGAATCAGAAGTTATTGGCAGCCGTCCGAGATATGCATGCGCGTTTCCTCATTTGGCAGGCGAACGCTGACATGCACGGGCTTTCGCAATCAGAGCTAGAGCGGCCGGTCTACCAGCTTCAAAAAAAGACTTAATCTCTCGCAGCTTCGCTCAAGCGAGGACGCGAGTATATTTTGTGCTTCAAGATCCGGTCTGGAGCATGCTGGAAAACGCCTACTTTAGCCCCTAAATTCGTCAAATTTCTTGTGGCGAGGAATTAGTATGATGGGAAGTGTATCCAGTTATCGGACGCCCATCGGAAACCTTGTCTCTACCCTAAACCTGAACAATTTGTTCAAAGCAGAAGTAACAAGGCAGCCCACTCGCAATTTTTTTGCCTTCGATTATCCGAGAACGCCCTGATACCCGGTAAAAAAGCTAGGAATTCGCGAAATGGGGTGTAGGCCCGAGTGTCCCTCGGCAAAATGCTCTAAGAATTGTGGTGCAAAGGTGCAATTTAAGTATCCTCGCCAGTCCGATCTTTCGATCGTTATTGAAAAACGCCGTTAGTTTTACATTCTTCTTATTTTTTCGGGCGCCCATCGGATTTATCGGGCGCCCACTGGAAACCGTGTCTCTACTTAAAATCTGAACGTTTCTCGTTCAAAACGAAAGCGACAAGGCAGCCAACTGGCAATTTTTTTACCTTCGATTATCCGAGAACGCCCTGACACCCTTAAAAAAAGGGCTAGGAACTCGCCAATTCGAAAGTGGATCTGAGGTCTCCTCAGGGTCGACTGCTCATGACAGGGCCTCCTATGCTCGAATCATAGGTCAGGAGTGTCTAGTGGACCGGGGTAAGTCGATTTTTCACCCTCGCCAGTCCGCGATTCCAACCGCATCGAGAGTAAATGGCCTCTGGTTTCACAATTCTTCCTATTTATCGGACGCCCATCGGATCGAGTGGTGACGCCCAATTACATCTAGGAGATGGACTTTTTGTAGGGCGCGGTGCTCGATGGCCGGCGACTTGGCTTTTTGACTATCAGTGATCCTCTCATTGCGGAGTGTGGCCCGGCATAGTGGTCAAAAAAAAACATAAATCGTCGGCCGTACAATCACAACGGCGAAATCGACCTCTCTCTTCTCCGCCCTTCGCCCACCATTTCCGGATGCCGACCAAGAGAAGAGTCCTGTCTTGACCTATCATTTTTTGGCCCCTCGATATCCTGAGAGTGGAACTCAGAGCCCGAATGTCAGGGCGCCAGCCAACACAAACAGAGAAATGAACCCTATTTCTGGCACTTTCTCCAACCAATCATGCTAGCAATGAGGTCGAAGGCGAGGTTTTCCGGATGCCGATTAAGAGAGTTGCCCTGTATTGACCTGCATTTTTTTGCCCCTCAATATCCATAGGGCGCAACTCAAAGCCCAGATGTCAAGGTGCAACCAAGGAGAATCGTTGTGCCGAATCGCTCAGTTCCGCGCCGGTATCGGCGACCTTGCAACGGCATCGGTAATCCCCCCGAAAAGCAGAGGCAACTATAATTTGGCAAAGTCGACCGCGCGTCAACCGGTCATATTTGCGCTCTGAGTTATCCGGAATGCGGAGCCAAAGGCTTGAATTTCGATGGATGGTTCGGAAAATCGCAGGCGCATCCCTCCCCTCTGATTGCGCCAGAAAACATGCGGTTTGATGAAGAAAACAGAAGCAACTGGAGGGTGCTGAAGCGGATTAACCGGAATCAGGCATTTGAACGTTGTCGGAGGATAATAATCATGACGACCCACAGAATTGACATAGTGACTGAAGCCAGAGCCCAAAGCCCCCAACTTACCGCTTGGTGGGGTGTAACATAGACGATACCTGATGCCTCAAGGTGGAAAAAAATCGGTATGGCTAGGAGAGTCAAAGTAATCATACCTAGACAAGAGAGTAACAAAATCCAGGCAAGACTAGGCTTAACCAGAGCTGAGAGACGTGCCAAACCAATCAAAGCTATTGGCATAAGAGCCAATAGCAGCAGCGTAGAATCCGATAAATCGATCAACGTGCTACCTCTGGGAGGTGTCGACAAAAACAAGGTTTACCTTCAAGCCTTTGCCAAAAGAAGAAATGTTTAAGTGCGAGGACTGAACAAATTGGTGTTCTAGCTTCATCGCAACGTCATCCACAGAGTTCTCGATAGAAAGTAGAAAGCTAGTTTAAATCAATCTTCTCCATGCGACCGTCAGATTGAGCAATGTACACGTCATCGTTGATGGCGTAGGGCAGTGGTATTCCGCGCTTTTGGGCATTCACCTCGTCGTAGTAAGTGCGAATAGTCTTGTCGTGGTTTTTACCGGCATTGCGGCGCATCTCGCGAAGCTTATCTGCGGTAGTAGCCATTTCAAAGTCCTCCTGAGGTGACGGGAATAATTTGCGTTACCGGCCCAGCCTCGGTTTTGATCCGAGAGTCACACAAACCGAAAACTGCATCAGTGTCCAGTTTACCTCGCCCTTTTTCGATTTCGCACTCCACCTTCTCAGTATTTTTCTCTCTTGAGGGTGACCAGTCAAAAAGTTCGAGTGTCTAGTACCCAGTGTTTTGGTATCTCTCGCATCCTTATTTAAGGCCACATCCTTGGCTGCGCTATGCTTTCATCAGAAAACGGTCGTTTGTTGGACGCTATCTTCGGCCGATCATAGTTGCCAGATTTGCCTTGTTTAGTGTCCAGGAATCCCCTGCAACAATCTACGTCCAGAAAAGGTACGTTTGATTATCATAGGTTATGCAAGGGCAAGCACGATTGACTAGAAGCTAGAACTCCAGGTAGATGCTCTGGAGATAGACGGGGCTGAACAGATCTTCCAGGAAAAGCTCACCGGATCTCAACTAAAGAGACTTGGGTTGCCGCCGTGTCTCCGTATGCTCCGGAACGGAGACGTTTTGGTTGTCTAGATTCTAGAAAAGCATAAATCACGGATTTCCGATTTCCGAGTGGATTTTTGATCCACGAGTTGATCGCGGCTATCTTGATGGTTGTTGCCCATTCTCTCTTCTTGCATGGAGGCAAGTCTTATCCCCTAATTCTCGACAAATGATGTGATTAGTTTGGACCGCCTCTTAGCCCTCGGGCGTGGGACCCAACTGCATATTTGCTTTTTAAAAATGCACCAACGAAAGCCAGATTCGGAGGGCAAGGGCGTGCTGGGGCGTAGGTATTCGGATTCAAAGAGCCAAAAATATCCTAAGTTTTCTCTAAAGGTGTGCAGATTCAATGCTCATGCGACTAAAAAAAGCAGATTATTCCGAATGGGTGGTTCGGAACGCACTGTATTGGCTTTCTCCAACTTCCTCTTGGATTTTGGAGGAGGAAAAGGACGCTTGGCTGGTTCAGTTAGAGATCAATTCCTTTGAGGTATCTGCGGAGTTAAACCGGTTACTGAATGACTATATATTGCGTGAGCAGATAATGGCCAAAACCCAGCACGTCAGAGAATCAATAGCTGGGGAAGTGCTTAAAGCAGTCAATGCAAGGTTGTCCGAAGAATGTTAATGCCGCTAAATTTTGATCGTCTTTCAAGTGGTGATTTCTTTATCAGCAACGGTGCGGGGTTCCATTCGATCGTTGGTGCTGAGAGCTTTGAGAAGCTTGTTAGACTCGACGAAAGTTGTGTAGATAAAGACGTAAGCGACAGTCTTCGACGTAAGCTTTTTTTGACCTCCCAATCAGACCTTCAGGTCTCGCTCGCGTCTTTGGCTAGCGCTCAGTCCAAGCGGCTTTTAGAAGGTCTGCGTTTCAATCCTACTTTCATGATAGTCCCCACGCTTCGGTGCGACCATTCCTGCAATTATTGTCAGGTAAGTAGGGCCTCGCTGAAAGCCCATGAGTATGACTTGGCCCCCTCAAAAATACCTCAGATAATGGCGCTAGTTAAGAAGCTGGGACAGCCGCCGTACAAGATAGAGATCCAAGGCGGGGAGCCTTTGGTAAGGTTCGATCTTGTGAAGGACGTCTATGCCAAAGCGGTTGAAGCGCTGGGAGAGGATTACTTCGAGATGATAATCACGACCAGTCTCTCCCTGATCGACGAGGCTGTGTTGAACTGGGCTAAACCGAGAAAAGTCGGTTTCTCGACTTCCCTTGATGGGTCCGAAGTTGTTCACAACAAGAACCGAATTCTGCCGGGAAATAATTCCCATGCGCTTGTTGTCAGGGGCGTAGAGGCAATAAACAACGTTCTTGGTCCCGGACGCGTCGCAACAGTTACAACTGTGACCAAAGCCCTTCTAAAAGATCCCGAGTCTCTTGTCAGGGCTCACTTAGAGCTTGGTTTGAATGAGATGTTTGTGCGCCCGATTAGCCCCTATGGGTTTGCAAATAAACGCGGGGAAGCGGGCTACTCATTTGAAGAATACATGGACTTTTACGATCGGCTGCTTTCCATCCTCGTAGAAAGAAATCGCGAGGGTCATCCGTTACTCGAGCACTCAGGCGCCATTCATTTAAAGCGCGTTTTCAATCCCGGATTCAATAGTTACGCAGACCTCAAGTCGCCCAGTGGGTTCCTGTTAGATTGCGTGATGTTTAATTATGACGGGCAGATTTTTGGGAGTGACGAGGCAAGGATGCTTCAACGAGTATTAGGAAACGTGGATTTTTCCTGTGGGTCTCTGGAGAATTTTGATGCGGAGTCAAACCCGCTTTATACAAAGGTTCTGACGGACTCAATGAACTCCATTCATCCGGGGTGTGAGCAGTGTGCATATCAACCTTTTTGTGGGACGGACCCCTGTCAGTCGATAAGCGAGCAAGGAGAACCTATTGGGGATAAATCCATTTCGACATTTTGTAACTATCACAAATCAATGTTTCGATATTTGGTAGACCGGTACTACAGCGATCATGATGCAAGAGAACTGCTGGAGACCTGGCACCATGGTTAATGCTGTGAGAAAGGACATCTTTTCAGTCCCGTCGGACATTGAACTTGACCCCGGTTGTCGACTTCTGAGGAAAGCCGGTAACACGACCCTCAGCTCAGATGGTTTATTGGATGAAGTTCTGGTTCTTCGTGAAGATTCAGCGATTGAACTTCCGGAGTCCGGGCCCAGTTCTAGGTCTTTTATAGTTTCAACGGAGCTCTACGATTCGATCGAAGATGGTGACGTCGGAATGTTCACAGGTAGAGGGAACGTTCGAGTAATTCTCTCTCGTAGGGCGAATCACAATACCCTATTGGTGACTGAGAGATGCGACAACCGATGTTCGTTTTGCTCTCAACCTCCCAAGCAGAACAATGATGATTGGCTTCTTAGTCAGGCCGCTATGGCTCTGGCCGCTTTTGGTAGTGAAGAGACTGTCGGAATAAGCGGAGGTGAGCCTCTTCTCTACGGGGACGCTTTTGTGAAATTTCTGGATTTTGTCCAGAAGAGTTCTCCTAAAACTGATTTGCATGTCCTTTCCAATGGACGAGCATTCTCAGACAGCTCTTTCGCAAAAAAAATTGGGGCTAGAGCAAGCTCTAATATCACGTTTGGGATACCGCTCTATGCGAGCTTGGGAGAAGTTCATGATGAGCTGGTTGGAGCACCAGGTGCTTTTTCAGATACTGTGAAAGGCCTCATAAATGCCGGTAATGCTGGGATCCCCATCGAACTGCGCTTCATTCCAACACAAATGAATCTAGATGAAATAGTCCCGACCATCGAGTTTGTTCTCCGGTGCTTATCCAACGTCATTCAGATTTCTATCATGAATTTGGAGCCAACGGGTTGGGCTCGCAAAAACTGGTCAAACCTTTATTGCGATCCCAGTATTTATGCCCGAGATCTCAAGCGAGGCGTGAGAATGGTTCGCGATGCAGGACTGCCTGTCCTCCTGTTCAATTACCCCTTATGCCACTTACCGGAAGAGCTCCGAGATGCCGCTGTAAAGTCCATCTCCGATTGGAAGAATTTCTATCCAGAAGAATGTGACGATTGTGTGCTCAAGCAAAGTTGCTCGGGCTATTTCAGTTCGTCTCAAGGGAAATTCCACGAGTCACCAAGGAAGATAGTATGAAGAAAAAAAATAGTCTGGCCGCGCTTCTGCCGGGGTTCCTCGCAATCTCAGAGGGAACAAATGCGATTGAGGAAGCACCTAATACTGAAGATGTCGTCTTTGACGCGTTACAAGGGATCGAGATCGCGCCGTTGAACGTTCATACACCGCTTTATATTGCAGCGCATCGTAGCCATAGCTCTCATCGCAGCCACAGTTCTCATCGGTCATCGTCGGGCAGCAGCGGTTATAAATCATACCCTTCCACTCCTGCGCCTAAACCAACCCCTAAAAGATCTAGCCCATCTCCGAGTCCCTCCTGGCCGAGTACGGCAGATCCTTTAGGGCAGCCATCGACGCCTGCGTTCACTGCTCCGAAAACTACAAAAAAAGACTATAGCGACCGAATGAAGGTAATCATGCGAGTACAGCTCGGTTTAATGCTTGGGGGGTTTTATGACGGGGAAATCGACGGAATGATGGGGCCTAAAACTCGGATGGCGATACAAGATTATCGTGATGAGAAGAATCTATCCGCCGGGAACCTCATTGACTCTGAGCTTCTGAACTCACTG
Organism: Marinobacter algicola DG893; assembly: GCF_000170835.1. Lineage (GTDB taxonomy): Bacteria > Pseudomonadota > Gammaproteobacteria > Pseudomonadales > Oleiphilaceae > Marinobacter > Marinobacter algicola. The sequence continues at coordinate 15,240 of NZ_ABCP01000041.1, read as the reverse complement.
GGTATCGCAGCGCAATGATAAAAACCGTGTTTCAGGTTGTAGTGATTGTTTTCTGCATTACCTGGGTTGGAAAGAACATAGTCGCACCCGCCGCGGCATATTTTTACTTTCAGGGTGACTATAAGCGCCTCGCATCTCAGTGTGCCAATGCCATGGACGAAACATGGTTTGCAGAGCAAGAAGGCTCGGATGAGCTTAAGCAATCTGCGGAAGTCCACCTGATGGTCTGTCATGAGTACGATAAAACGCGGAAAGTGATGTTAGTGATGGGGCTGTCTGAGAACGTTCTCGCGTACCTAGGGTTAAAGGCTTTGGAGACTGAACAACAACCTGTAAGTCGCCTTGTAGAACAGCACAGGTTTCGGGAAAGATGAGTTCATACGGTAGGTTAAGCGTTGTAACTGCGCTCCTCTTTTTTTTAGCTAGCGGTCGAGCAGCTGCCCTGACGCTTGATCAGCAGCTCGACATGATTATAGATGTATATCGGCTTTCTCCAGCGCTATGCGACATCGATCAAGGATTAAAAGACCCAGAAATGGCCTCGGTCGGTGAGGTACTCTTTTCGACGCCCGTCCTTAGCGGCTATCAAGATACTTCTTGTGCGACTTGCCACCTTGATCAGCGAGCACTTACGGACGGACTCCCCATGGCTGTTGGTGTTGGCGCGGAGGGTGAAGGGGAAGAGAGGCTTTCTGGTGATGGAGTTGTAGTCCCGAGGAACGCTTTCACGCTTTTTGGTCGGGCATCTTCTGAGTATGAGGTTTTCTTCTGGGACGGAAAGGTGCTGGCTCAAGATGGAAAAATCTTTTCGCCGATCGGGGAAGGAAAGGACTTGGGCTTTAGGTCGCCTTTGGCCCTAGCGGCAATTTTACCTCTACTCGCTCGTGATGAATTCCTTGGAAAGCAGTCATTCATAGAATCGACCGCCCATCTTGACCTCATAGATTCATCCTACTATGGCGAAAAGGTGGATGCTGCCAATGAAGTGCTCCAGTTGATTCTTGCGGACACTAATAATCAACTTGTGGGTCAGCTCTTGGAGGTATTAGAAGAGAATGGGTTTTCTGCAGCCCAAGTGACGCTGCCATTTGTTGGAAATGCTTTAGCGAGCTTCATCGCAGAAAAAGTCAGTAACTGCCCAAAAACTGATTGGGAACGGTATTTAGACGGACATGTCGACGCTCTTAGCACGGAAGAAAAGCGGGGAGCGATAGTTTTCTTCGGTAAAGGTCGTTGCGCTGCGTGCCATTCTGGTAGCCGTTTTAGCGATTTTCAGTTTCATTCGATCGCTGCACCGCAAGGCGATCTTGGGACCCATATTCATGGCCAAGATATAGGTCGGGCAGGTGTAACTTATGACAAAGATGACCGCTTCCGATTCAGAACGCCACCTTTACTATTAGTTTCTGAAACGCCCCCATACGGACACAGCGGCGCTTTCAGCAGCTTGGAGGAGGTCGTTCTGTTCCACATGAATCCGATTCCATTCTTTGCCGAGAAGGGCTGGAACTCGACACGGGAAAAGCTTACTTATGGCAAGATTCTGGGAAGTCGATCGGAGCTGCTGCAATACATCGATGTCACTTCAAGTGAAGAGTTAGAATCGTTGGTTGCCTTCCTGAGGACTCTGTGAAAAAACTTTATCTGACAGCAAGGGCCAACTGCGCATAATCTGGGGTTTTGGTGAATGGGCATTGAAGTGATGGTGCCAGGCCTCTCCCTGGCGCGTCACACCACTAGGCAGGTGTCGCGTTTGCCTGGCATCCGTGCCGGCGCCGAGCCCCGGTCGTCCTGACTAAACGACTCGCGTCGAGTATCTGTTATTGGGGCGCCCGGGGTAATCCGAGATCTCTGTAAATCCGATAAGACATTTCCTACAGCGAGACACGCTCCGCTACAGGCTTTGCCATGCCCAATGAATTCAGACAGTTACGGATGAAAGGAGCGGTCAGTGCGGTATTTCCAGTGTTTGGTTCTGGCTTCGTCGTGGGTCATCGGGGTCGTGCCTGTGGCGGCGGAAACCATCAAGAAAACGTCGTCAGGCATTTGTCACCCGCCAGAAAGCAGCTGGTATGAGCGTACCGAGAACTATACCGCCTACGACTCTGTTGAGGCGTGCCTGGAGGCGGACGGGCGACTGCCCCACGGACTTAAATTGGCGTCGCTTAGCGAGCGCCAGACGCGCTCTGGTGGCCGGAAAGAATATACTCGGTCTGCCTTCGGTCATGGCTGGGGCGACGCCGATGGGGATTGTCAGGACAGCCGGGCCGAAGCGCTAATCGCAGCTTCAACAACCACGGTCCGATTTGCCGACGGCGATCGGTGCCGGGTAACCACGGGCCGCTGGATCAGTCCCTTCACGGGAAAAGTGATTCAGAATAGCGGTGAGATCGATATCGATCATGTGGTACCGCTGGCCTGGTCTTGGGCGCGTGGTGCCGACGATTGGAGTGATGAAAAACGGGAGCGCTTTGCTAATGACCCTGTGAACTTGTGGCCAGTCGAGGCGAGCCTGAACCGGAGTAAGGGCGCCAAGGGTCCGGACGAGTGGCTGCCGCCGTCGGGTCAGTGTCAGTATGTCGCCCGTTTCTCTCGGATAGTGAAACAGTATGGGCTGCAATCCACACCGACCGAAGCTGCGTGGTTCCGTGACTTTTTGAATACTTGTCGCCCATAACCAGGGCCAGTGGGTGTTCGGAGTAGAGCAAACCAATGAGTCCTGTATACCACGTCCCCTTGTTTGCTTTTCTGGAGACATACTGATGGTTCGAGAAATTACAATTCTGTGCTGGCGTCCTTCCTGGCTTCACTGGGACCTTTGGCGCATGCAACTGATTCGAAGCCCCGTTTGGCTGTGCTGTTCATAGTTGAGAACAATGGCCGGCACGCCAAGGCGTTTGCGCAGGAATAGGGTTAGGCAAAAACTGCTGTTGACCTGGGCTTCTATTAAAGAGCTGTGCCGACCTCCTCAAACAAAAGTGAACATTCGCCGCGCCAAGATGGGCTGAGGAGAGAGCCTGAGTAGCCGTTCAACAAGCACATTGTTCAATTTAACGCCTAGGGTAAGCTTAAAGCTGTTTTACAACCGTGCGCGGAATCGGGATAGAACCCATGTGACGTTCAGGGCTTGAAGCCCCTAAGTGATGCGGGTTTGGAAGTGGGGGAATTGCAGCCAAAGCGCAACCCTACGCCATTTCTTTGGTAAGGAATCACGTTTCATAATACTTTGCATCACCCGCCGTTCGTACAGGTCTGCTACGCTCTGCAACATGTGCTAATAAAGTCAATGATGCTGGAGACGTAACGGAATGGCCAGAAACACAACAGGGAAAACACTTCACTACTTGCGAGCTGTTTATGATGGAAACCCTTTTGATTTAGGAACACTTATGATTGCTTCCTGTATTGAGCTTAATACCCCAGGGAGCCGAGAAATTGAATTTGGCGGAGGCGATATAGTCCGTATTGAAAGGTCGAGAAATATAAAGGGTGGCGCCATTCTGGTTCAGCTGACTCGGTTTGTACCCGGTGAGAAGGCCCCCACTTTGCAACCTCATGCCGATTCAGCAAACGACGCGGAGGAGTCGCAGGCGCCACCGCCTGGAAAAGAATTCAAGGATGGGGATAGCTTTTTCCTGGTCAGCCAGCACGATGTGATCTTCTGTAGCCATGGAATATCGAAGGCAAAATCCAACCTTTACCTACAGAAGTTTTTCGTACAAGCGGGGTTCGAGGAAAAGGTCGCCTATTTTGACTTAAACCCGGCGGCAAAACTCGACAAACTGAAGTTGATCAAGAAACATGGTGTTAGATCCATGGAGCTGGGTGCGTCAGCTTTCGACCTGAGCATGCCCAAGCACGAACAGAAAAACTGGTTTACGGGCGCAATGTCGACAGCGTGGAGTGAGATCGAAGCAGTGATCGCGAAGGATGAATCCATGGAAGACCAGAAGTACAGAGAGGATCTTTTGGTCAATGTCGAAGTTCGTTTGGACGGCAATTCCTATGCATCTCAGGGCGCGAAGAATTCCATGGAACACTTGGCCGAATGGCTTCTGGAAGACCCTGAGGCGCCGCTTAGTGAATTCAAAATTATCACTAGGGATAATGAGGCGATCAGTTCATCCGATATCAGGCTCCAGACGCGTGTGAAGGTTCAGAAGCAGGAACGTTCAGTAGAGCACAACGATATGTGGTCGAAGATGGAGGTTTATTTCAGTGACCTCAAGAAACAGGGACTACTTGAGCAATGACATTCGAACCTGACTGGAAGCGGATCAGGCTTCTATTGGTCTTCACATCCTTGTCTGCTCTCGCGGGATGGGCAGGACAGCCACTGGTGCACGGCAACCAAGAAGCCGTTGGCGTGATCGTCAACGTGTTCTCGATTCTGGCTGGTTTCCTAGTGACCATTATGACTCTGCTCGGCGAACCAATGCTTTTCCGGGGCGCTACGTGGCGCTCTGAAGCCGTAAAGCGCAGTAACGTCTACCGGCGGCTGGTCAGGCATAAGTGGCTTTTTGTACTCTATCTCATGGTGCTGGGGTTGATCTTCGTAACTACCCTAATTACCAAGAGGTTTCCGGATCATTCCACCGTTCAGTGGATCGAGCGGCTATACTTGGCTATGGCGACTTTCGCCTTCTGTCTTTCTCTAACACTGCCAAGTCGGCTGATGAACCTCCAACTGGCAAGGTTTGATGAGTTGGTGGAGGCCAAGAAAAAACCATCAGAGAAAAGTTCTGAGGAATCCAGCCCGGAAATTGGGCCTTGATTTCCGGGCTGCTCACACTGGGGTTAACCTCGCACTTTCTTAAGGTACCCTGTTGATCCGCAAGATCCTATCTAAATCCCCAAGCACTCGCTCATTGTGCCGGTCCAGAATACTCAGCAGTCTGGTGAGTTTGTTGGGGTTCTACCCCATTAAAGCGGACATTCCCAAAAAGAGACTGAGGTGTGTCACGCGTATCGGGATAACTCCAGCGCGTGAGCCGGGCGTTATCCCCAAATCTGAACGTTCGCTTTGCGACCGTGGCTTCAGTTTGTACACCGGCCAATCAATGTTGGTCCTGCCGCGCTCAGTCGTGGTTAGATTTGCTGCGCTCATCAGCCGGATTCACCGGTTTTAAATGGGACGAAATTTTAGGGTAGTGTTGCTGCCGGAATATGCTTCCATCGCCAAACAAGAAAAATTATTGCCATCAGGCAGGCAATCTCGATGGAGGCAAAGAAAACATAAGATAGATTGTTACTGCCTCCGAGTATTATGAAAATCACAGTGATTGTTGCCGCAATCATGTTAGTCCATCGATTCCAGCGATAGGGCAGAATTCTCGACAGAACAACCATAGCGATCGGAATCTCTAACAAAATCGAGAAAAACAGCAATAATTCTTGAGTCACCTCAAAGCCTGTTTCTCCCTTGATTACAGATTCAAGGAAGCCTGGCGTCATAAAGCCAACGATGTCTGCGAAAATCATATTGAATAAGACGCAAACCCACAAAATAGAGAGTTTCTCTTCTGTGCTGTTCATGTTCTTGTCTTTCTCGGAAGGGGTGATGGGTTCGAAGTGAAAATTAATTCTGCTGATCGTTAGAGTATTAATGTGAAAATTTCTATAAAACTCATGATCATTGAACAGAAAAGCCATGGAAGAACGCTCCCCCGCTTCGATCCTTTAACGGTAAAACAATAACTAGCCTGCCTTCTCCTTTGCTGTAGAGCGCGGAACCTTCGAGCTCTCTAGAGGAAAAGACGCAGTCTGGTTCGACAAACGTTACCCTCATAGAGAAAAAGGGGGATTGATCGTCCACATCCATTTTTCCGTTAAAGCGGCAACCGGCATTATCAACTGCTTGACCTGAAAAACGGCCGGCGCTCTGAAAGGTAATAATGGTTTCCTGAATCTCTCTCCGAAGTCTGGAGTAGCCCGTGTAGTTCCCCCGAAACTTCTGTTGGCTCTCCGGCAAAGCCATTTTTTCGTCAGAAACGGAATCGTATCTGGCCGTGAAACCTTCAAACCCCAGGCTCGTTCCCCCTATGAGTCCCGTGATTGATTGACCGGATTTGATGTTTGCGTCGACGGTAAGGCTTTCCACTCGATCACGATCAAAAAGCAGTCGCGAAGCATTTTCAGTGTAAATGTCTCCGTCTCGCCAGCTCTCCTCTCCAAGAATGACTCCCGAAAGCCTGAACTGTCCGGCATCTAATTGTCCCAACAGGATGTGAAAATCACCGTCGGGCTTTGTCCAGAAACTGATCTCCCTGCCCGTATCGACCAGCCCCTCATAAATGCCCCCGTCCTCCGAGCTGTTGTCGTTCTTTGCCCGAAATTCGGCTTTACAGCCAGCCAGAAAAGCTGCGGTAACAACCAGAGCCATTCCAATATAGATTTTCATTTTGAGCCCTTAAATCTCAATCGTTCAGATGCTTGGCCCCAGTGAGAAGCAAGCCGCGCGTGTTTCCGGAAGTTGATTTGCTGGATATCGGGAATCGAGAATTCACGTGCATTCTCGGACACGTTCTCTGAGGTCGGTCGCCGCCCAAGCGCTCAACACGGTCCAGAGGTCGACTTTTCTCGCGAGGGGCATAATCGCTCCTCCTGGTTCTGTGCGAATCCAGGCCGTCATGAAAAATGGCTCGGGCGATTGGCCGTAATAGCATGCACTGTGAATTCGCACAGCGAAGGTGCCCACGCCGTTGATTTCATTGCTTTTCATATTGCTGATCTCGGCTTGAGTGTTTCTGAAATCGCTAAGCTGGCTTTCTGGTATCCGCGCTCGGTATAGATTGGAACTGAAATCAGTATTGAACTCTCCACTCGGCTCAAATCTATGCACAGCCAGCCCAATCTCGCTTTTCACTACATCAGCCTCTTCTCCCTTCAGGGGGGCGTAGGCCAACAAGATTTTTGCGTCTCCAGAGCTCAGATCTACGTTGTCTGGAACAGCGAAAAAGAACTCGAGACCCGCAGGATCGAGCTCTAAGGGCGCTAAGCGAATTCCTGTGATGGCAGTCGATAGATTCCAGCTAGAACAGCCGGTTACCGCGACAGCCAACACCAACAATGCTATGATCCTAGCCATGACTTTCCCCTAAATGTTTAACATTCTATGTTTAACGTAAAACATTAAACTATAAATGCAGGATGATAACAACTGCCATGTCTAAAAAACCGGATATCGAATCGATAGTGCGATCAGCGAAGTCCTCGGCAGGGCTTCTACAGGCACTTCTTTTTCTGCTTTTGGGGGTGGGAATTGCAGCTATTGTGGTCGCAATTGAAAGTCCGAACACAATTGAAGAGCTCTTGATCGGAAAAACGGTCTACGAAGGAGCTGAGTTAAGCGCGTTGCAGCTTTCCGTGCTCATGGTGTTGACGCTTTCTCAACTTTTGCTCTGGGGGGTTGCTGTAAACTCTACCAGGATGAGCTTCGCTCAAATTGCTTCCGATAGAGCAGCAGAGGCAGCAAACTCGGCAGCACGCGCAGCAAAGTACCTTTGGGTCGGCCTCGCGTGGTCAGTATTAGCTCAAATGCCATTTTCAGTGATCGCAACTTGGCATTACCCTGTCGGTGAGAGAATCCTTGCCGTCGAGTTGGACTGGTTACACTTCGCCATGCTTTTTGTCGCACTGATAATAGGCTTTTATTCGAGGTTGATCCGTTTGGGCGCGGAGCTTTGGCAAGACCACAAGGAAATTGTTTGAATGGCGATCATCGTTCGACTCGACGTGATGCTAGCGCGTCGAAAAATGACTTCGAGAGAGCTTGCGCAGAAAATAGGTATCTCTGAGCAGAATCTTTCATTGCTCAAGTCCGGCAAGGTGAGAGGTGTGAGATTTGAGACGCTTTCAGCGATTTGTGAGGCCTTGGATTGTCAGCCCGGCGATTTATTAGAACACGAAAAAGCGTGAGCGTGATTTCTGTGATTTTGCTTGATTAAACAGTAGAAAAGGCCCGCGGCTCTCAATGTTGCTGCCTTTCCTCTTCCGTTCGTAGGCGTTTGGTTAGAACAAATGGGCTTGCCCCGAATTCGAATGTTCGCTTTGCGACCAAGGCCACTCAAAGACCTCAGCTAAACAAAAGCGAACGTTCACGGCCCCGCAAATTTCTTGCGGTTTAATTTGCAAAGCCATGCACGCTTTTCACAGGCGCGCTGTGTAGGTGGCTGATTTAATGATGGAAATTTTGGAATTCTGTATTTAACTTTCAGAAACGTGCAAGGATAAACCGCGTGTACACTGGGACGGGGAAAGTCCATTTGCGCAACAAAGTGTTCAAGGATTTCCTGAAACCGGCTTGCGAATATCATGAAACTAACCCGCAGCTTCCCGGCCAACACTTTGATCTGAGTGCATCAGAGTGCATTTAACATATTGTTTTAAAATATTATTTTATTGATATTCGAGATTGGCATAGCAGTTGCCACCGTTCCTCTTAGAACAACAAACAAGAGGAAAAAACATGGCACTCGATACCGCCAGCACTCAATTTCTGCAACAACTCGCCGATCAGGGTACTCCTCCCTTTCATAGCATGACTCCGACTGATGCAAGGGCCTTTTTCGCCGGCCTACGGGAAATCATAGGAGAGGGTCCCGACATGAACCGCGTTGGCGAACACCCAATCGTCTCCAACGATGCCACGATTACTGTTCGAACACTGGTGCCATCCGACAAACCCGAGGGGATCATTGTCTATCTTCACGGCGGTGGCTGGGTCGTTGGAGCACTGGATGATTACGACACCCTTGCCCGGTTCATGGCCGCCGAGAGTAACTGCGTGGTAGCAATGGTGGATTACCGTCTCGCGCCTGAGTATCCCTATCCGGCAGCGGTCGAAGATGCCTGGGCGGCTCTGCAGTGGGTGGCCAGCAATCGCTCCCTCATCGCTGGAGAGTCAGGAATTGGACTTCCACTGTTCGTAGCTGGTGACAGTGCCGGTGGCAACCTGGCAGCTGTAGTGGCCAGAAAGGCCGGCGCTAGCGGCAGGCCGGAGCTTGCCAAACAGATTTTGATCTATCCGGTCACCCAACCGAATTTCAGCACAGCCGGCTATCTCGCCCCAGAGAATCAGGGTCTTCTAAGCAGGGAGGACATGATCTATTTCTGGAACCATTACATCCCAGACTCCACGAAACGTAGGGAACCCGACGCGTCGCCCCTACTTGCAGAGGATCTGAAAGGGCTTGCGCCCGCCACTGTTCTTATTGCCGAGCATGACGTGTTGAGCGATGAGGGTGCCGCCTACGCCGAGCATCTGAAATCGTTCGGCGTACCGGTAACTCTCCGTCGGTTTCACGGCCAAATCCACGGCTTTTTCAGCATTCTAAATGCCCTGCCGGAAAGTAAGACGGCGCGGCAGTTTGTAGTGGACGAAATACGTCGAGTCATTGCAAAAACATCCGTTTAAAACCCTTGAAAGCCGCCAGACCAACAAAACTAATAAGAGGAATTAAGAATGATCACATTTAATAGTCGCAACATTTCCGCAGGTCTCCTGATCGCTGCCACCTTCTCAGGGTTTGCCACTTCGGCACAAGCCGTCGAGAACGGCGTAACTAACTGGCCGAATGGCGTCAATACCGTGCTTCCGGCCATGATGCCGCCACAGGGCGCGACCCAGTTTTATGGCTACACCATTTACTACTCGGCCGACAAATTCGTCGATGGCAATGGTGACGAACTGATCCCTGGGTTCGGCCTAGACGTGTATGCTCAGGCCTTTCGGGTGAATCACACTTGGGACTATAAAACTGATTCCGGAGTCACCTTTACCAGTGGCGCCATTCTCTCTGGCGGAAAGTACGATCTGGAGGTCTCCGGCCTAGATGATACCGAAACCGGTCTCAACCAGATCTATCTGACCCCCCTGTACGTCAACTGGTCGCCCTCCGAGTCACTGCATCTCTCTACGGGGTTCAGCGGGTTCGTTCCCCTCGGTGACTACAACGCAAATGCACTGGTCAATACCACCAGCAATTACGAGTCCTACGTTCAGGAATTCGACTTTACCTGGTTTCCCAGCCAGGAATGGGAAATTTCCATGTCTCCAACAATCACATTCAACGCCAAAAACGATGATACTAACTATGAATCAGGCGATCTGTTTAACCTAGACTATTTCGCCGGTTATCGACCCTCCACAGCTCCGCAGTGGCAGGTTGGTGTAGCTGGCCATTACACCAAACAGTTCACTGACGACAAGCTGAACGGCTACAAGGTCGGCGACGGCTTCCGACTCAAGAAATTCGCTGTTGGTCCCCAGGTGTTTTATGCATTTGGGCCAGCCACTGCGGTTGTTTTCAAGTACCTGCACGAAACCAATGTGGAGTATGGCACCGAGGGCAGCTCGCTCTGGTTCCAGTTTGCAATGCCTCTGTAACCTGAGCCCGACCTACCCTTCCCTTTCGGATAACCGCAACCCGCTTGGTTGCGGTTTTTTTATGGTCCGGTACCGGCCACTCAAATGGTTCATGAAATTGGCAAATCGGATCCTAAAGATTGCATGAAATTCTTAAAGAGCGCCGATAAAAGCACCATAAAAAAAACAAGCATGAACTTTTTATCACATTGATATGTATTGTTTTTTTACTATTTTGATCGGCTTGGCACATACCTTGAAACACATAAAACGAGGCTGGAACAAAAAAGCTGGCCACGCACATGCGAACAACAACAAGAGGTTTTGCTATGACTATCAACGCCAATACTGTTTCCCACGTAGATGCCGTGGTTGTCGGTGCCGGATTCGCCGGTCTGTATATGTTGCACACGTTACGCGACAAGCTCGACTTGGAAGCAGCGGTATTCGAAGCGGCTGATGATGTTGGAGGTACTTGGTACTGGAACCGCTACCCAGGCGCCCGCTGCGACATCTCCAGCTACCATTACTCCTTTTCATTCTCAGAAGAAATCCAACAAGAGTGGAGTTGGTCCGAGAAATACGCCGCTCAACCGGAAATCCTGGCGTACCTTGGCTTTGTCGCCGACCGACTGAACCTGCGTCAGGACATCAATTTCGAAACCCGCGTGATCTCTTCGGACTACGATGAGGCCAGCCAGCGCTGGACCATCAAGACAAACAAGGGACACACGGTGATCTGCAAATACTACATCTCTGGTGTCGGCACGCTGTCCTACGCTGCCAATCCAGAGTTTGAGGGTAAGGACTCGTTCAAGGGCGAGGTTTATTCCACCTCCAGTTGGCCGCACCACGGTGTCGACTTCACAGGCAAAACCGTGGGTATTGTGGGGACGGGCGCATCGGCTATCCAGGCCATTCCTTTGATTGCACAGGAAGCAAAACACCTTACAGTGTTTCAGCGCACACCGAATTACGCTACTCCCCTGCAGAACGGCCCGATGGACGAACAGGAAGCACATGCAATCAAGGCAAACTATGGCGAATTCCGGAGAGAAGCCCGGGCCGCTCTGGCCGGAGTACCTTTCCCGAAAATGCGGGAGTCCATTCTTAAGGAAAGTCCTGAAGAGGTCGAAAAACACTTGGAAAGCTGCTGGGAAGAAGGCGGTTTTTCATTGTGGCTGGGCAGTTATGGCGACATCCTTTTTGACGAAAAGGCCAACAAAGTCGCAGCAGAGTTCGTTCGCAAGAAGATACGCGCGCGCGTCAAGGATCCGAGGACCGCTGACCTGCTGTGCCCGGACTACCTTTATGGCACCAAGCGCCAGCCCTGTGAAACCAATTACTTCGAAACTTACAACCGGGACAATGTATCCTTGGTGGATATAAAGTCCAATCCGATTCGCCGAATCACTGAGCGAGGTCTTGAGCTGGACAACGGTGATGGTTACGTGTTCGATTGTCTTATTTACTCCACCGGCTTTGATGCGTTCACAGGACCACTGTTCAACCTGAATCTGAAAGGGCGTAAAGGCGTCAGCCTGCGAGAACATTGGAGCGAGGGTCCACGCACTAACTTGGGCATCATGTCCCACGGCTTCCCGAATTTCTTCATGATCACAGGCCCTCAAAGCCCTTCAGTGCTTTTCAATATGCCGCTGGGTATTGAACAACACGTCGAGTGGATCGCCGATGTAATTCGTTACATGGAAGACAATGGACTCGAAAGCATTGAACCCGAAAAAGCCAAGGAAGACGATTGGCGTGAAATGGTTGAGGGTATTGCCAACTCTACCCTGATGCCGAAAACCAACACCTGGTACACAGGCTCCAACATTCCGGGCAAGCCACGCTCATTCATGGTGTATCTGGGCGGCGGCGCTGCCTATAAACAAGAGTGTGACGAGGCCGCCAGAAATGGCTATGACGGGTTCATATTGGGAAGTGCTGACGTTCAAAGGGAGGCCGTTGCATCGTAACCTCTCTGCCTGGGGAGTAATTGCTCCCTTTTCCCGGCACCCTCTCTGGTGCCGGGCTTTTTTGCTTGAGAAACCAATTGATCAATTGATCAAATGATTCCTGATTTCCTGAACTCCCTTTCCAAGAAAAGCCCTCCAACCAGCGCAATCACCAACTCCGCGCCAGAAATTAACGGGCACGATTCCTGCTGAACCTCTTGCGCTACCATGATATAGGTCAGAAAAAGATTCGGTAACAACAAAATTAAAACAACGACAAAATCAGGATTCAATACGATGCCAACAGCAACAGACCCGAAGTTTCCAACCAGCCAGGATTTGGTCAGCCAAATCCGGTTTGATACCGGACTTGGCAAGGTGTGGATGCATGAGCAGCGAATGCTGCTCGTACACAGCAGCCTGTTTCAAAATCTGCGAAATGAGTTGATTACAACCATTGGAGAACAACGCACCCGCGGCTTACTAATGCGCCTTGGCTTCCATTCCGGGTGGCGCGATGCCGAACTCGCACGCAAACTGCGGCCCGAACTGAGCACCGCCAACGCCTTCGCAGCTGGTCCACAGCTGGCGATGATCAAGGGCATGGTGAATGTGACTCCGGTACGAATGGACTTTGACCTGGAGGAGGGAAGTTTCTATGGAGAGTTTCTCTGGGACGGCGCATTCGAGGCTGACCTACAGTTAGCCTTCGGTGACCGCAGTGACACCCCTGTGTGCTGGATACTGACGGGCTATGCCAGCGGCTTCACCACCTTCTACATGGGTCGACAAGTACTGTTTCGGGAGGTGGAATGTCAGGCCCGGGGCAATCATAAATGCCGGATTGTTGGCAGGCCAGCCGATGAATGGGACGATCCGGAGGAGCTCAGTCGGATCCTGCAGCCAGATGCATTGGCTGAGGAGCTGCTGTCACTGCAAAGCCAACTGAGCGAGCTCCAAACCAGCCAACACGACCTCTACGATCAGGACGAGTTAGCAGCCAATTCAGTCGGCAATTCACGCCGTTTTCGAGACGCATGGAGACTGCTTCAAAAAGCCGCTGCCAACGACGTCAGCGTGTTACTTCAAGGCGAAACAGGTGTTGGTAAGGAAATCTTTGCTCGTAGTCTCCACCTCAACTCCCCGAGAGCCGAACAACCCTTCGTGGCCGTCAACTGTGCCTGCATTCCACCGGACCTGATCGAATCTGAGCTTTTCGGAGTAGAAAAAGGAGCCTTCACCGGGGCACACACCAGCAGGCCCGGCAAGTTCGAGCGCGCCAACAGCGGCACCCTGTTCCTAGACGAAGTGGTCGAACTCTCACCGAGAGCTCAGGCAACCCTTCTCCGTGTCCTACAGGAAGGCGAACTGGAGCGTGTAGGCGGCGCAGAAACCCGGAAAATTGATGTGCGCCTGGTAGTGGCGACGAACGAAAATCTTGAAGAGGCCGTAACTAACGGAAAATTCCGGGCCGATCTGTTCTATCGCCTTAACATTTATCCAGTCCATATTCCGGCGCTCCGGGAACGCCGTGATGACATCCCCCTGCTGGTTGACCACTTCCTGAGGAAGTTTCAGATACAGTACCGAAAGAAGATTCCGGGTATTTCAGACAAAGCACGCCAGGCCCTAATGGAATACAACTGGCCCGGTAATATCCGAGAACTCGAAAACATGGTTGAACGCGGCATCATCCTGACCGAGAACAACCAGTTGATTGATCTTGATGCTTTGTGTCCGGCACTAGAGAAACTGGAATCGGATATCGAGATTGCTAAGGGCGGGCATCTTCAGAAGTCGTTCAGGCACGGCCTAAACAAACCGGATCCCGTGTGCGAGTCCATGCTTGAGCAGGGCTTCGAGTTCGGGGAGTTCGAGAGGCGGCTGATCCTTACGGCCATGCTCAAGGCAGATGGGAATGTCTCACAGGCGGCCCGCCTGCTGGGGTTAAGCAGGGCTCAGATCGCCTATCGGCTGGAAAAACTGAACTACGATAATAAATAATGGGCAGAACCAACCCGCGTCCCTATGAGATGCCGTTGAATGGATCTGAACCTACTTGTTTCACTGAATGATCTGCTTGCCGACCGCAACTTCACCACGGCGGCCGTGCGCTTTAACGTCTAGCAGCCGGCGGTGTCCGCCCAGCTGGCCGGTGTCTTAGTTGGGATAGTGGGGTAAAACACCTACAGGTCCAGCTTGTGTGCGATCAGGTAGTTCACCGCGTGTTCAAAGGTGCCGGGCTGAAGCTGTTCCGGCTAGTGATCACTACCGTGACGTCCTGACCATATTTGTAGTACTTGAAGCAGGGCATGCCGACCGTCCGATGATTCGTTTTCTGAGTTCTATCAAAACCAAACGCTGATTTTTTGCAGTTTTCTACAGCCTCAACGCCAACAATCGGCTACATAGCTTCCGAGTCACCATCACTTTGGGGCTCCAAAACGGTGCGTGGGCCAGGCGTTATCCCGAATCTGAATGTCCGCTTTGCGACCGCAGCGCACCTTACCTACCAGAAATACGCAGTCCGAAAGGTCCGCTTTTATCAAAGAGCGGCCGATTCTGTTGACCTGTGACACCATGGTTTCGCCAAAGCGCTCAAACGATCGTCGCAACACCAGTTGGCTGCCTTTTCTCATTTGATGAGAGGGCTGAAAAAGTTAACTTTCGGACCCTATAATTCGAGGGTGTAGGGCTAAACGTAACTATTTTTGAGAGTTGTTTTGCTCTAGCGGGAGAAATTTCTGTCAAGCCTTTGCTTTGAGGGCTAGTTTTATCGGTTTCAGGCGGCCACCTGCCCAAAGGTGACTAAATTCAAATGGGGTAGATTGGCTGATTGGGCCATTTGTCGGAATCCTTCTTGCGAATTGAGTGTCGGAATCACTGAAGGTGTCTGGCTGAGGCTATCGGGTAGGG
>NZ_ABCP01000042.1 GCF_000170835.1 Marinobacter algicola DG893 | reverse complement strand
CTCTTTCCAGTACCAAAAGTCTGAACAACAAGATACGGACACTCTATGGATATTCGCCCTGCTGCCACACTGGTCCTGACCAAAGACACCGACGAAGGCCCGAAGATACTGCTGCTTCAACGAACGTGGGACGCGGTATTCATGCCGGGCTATTTTGTGTTTCCCGGAGGTGCCGTCGACGATCAGGAAAATAGCGGGCGGGCCCACGTTATCGGGCGGGCTGATACCGAAATCAGCCAAACAATGACCATGGACGAGGGCGGTGCGGATTTCATGTTGGCTGCGGTTCGGGAGTGTTTTGAGGAAGCGGGGGTTCTTCTCGCGCTGGACCAGAACGGGGCTGAGCTGACACAGGATCACCCGGTTCACGGTGATCGCGACGCGCTGTTCAAAGGCGAGTTGACGCTGGCGGAGCTTTGCCATCGCTACAACCTCACCATTCCCCTGGACCGTCTCGGCTACCTCGGGCACTGGGTGACGCCGCCAGGACCACCCCGGCGCTTCGATACCCGCTTTTTCATTGCAGCGGCACCGGAAGGGCAGCGGGCAAGCCACGACGGAGTCGAGACGATCGACCATGTCTGGCTCAGCCCGGCGGAAGCCTTGGAAGATCACCGCAGTGGTCGTCGCCTGCTAGGGTTACCAACCATAGGAACGCTGCGGATACTGGCGGATTTCGATACCACCGAAGCGCTGATGCGTTATGTTCACGCCAACCCACCAGAGCCCTATCCCAACCAACCCTGGCCCGCCGTAAAGAAAGGCAAGGTCAAAATGTTGGAACCGGGAGCGCCAGCCTATGACGAGGCCGTCAAACTGGACCCGGAAGGGGAAGGAACAACACACGCAGACATCGTTCCCGGTGAGCCTGTCGAGGTGGCGGCAGGTGTGGTGAGGCTGACGGCGCCGAACCCCGGGATGATGACCGGCCCGGGCACCAATACCTACGTGCTCGGCCACAAACGCTTTACGGTGCTAGATCCAGGGCCGGCCGACACAACGCACATTGAGCGGATTCTGGAAATCACGGGAGGGGCGATTGATCAGATTGTGGTAACCCATACCCACCAGGACCACTCTCCTGCCACGGTGGCGTTGAAAGCCAGAACCGGGTGCCGGGTTTACGGCCAGCCCGCGCCCGCTGGGCCTGCTCAGGATCAGACGTTTGCACCGGACGAGGAACCGGTCGATGGCGACCTGATTACTACGGAAGCCGGCACGTTAAAAGCTCTGCATACCCCCGGACATGCCTCCAACCATCTTTGTTATCTGCTCCTGGAGCAGGAACTGCTATTCTCCGGCGACCACATCATGCAGGGCTCCACCGTGGTCATTAATCCACCAGACGGCGATATGAAAGCCTACCTGGAGTCGTTGTACAACCTGCTGGCGGAATCCGTGCGTTACATAGCCCCTGCCCACGGTTTCCTGATGGCGCGCCCCGAATCCGTGATCGACTACCTCATCACGCATCGTCTGGCGCGTGAGCACAAGGTTGTCAGGGTGCTGAAAAATATCGCCCCGGCCAGTCTGAAAGACTTGACCGCAAAGGCCTACGACGATGTTCCGGCCGCCATCCATGGTGTTGCGGCCCGGTCCGCCCTGGCTCACCTGCTAAAACTGGAAGCGGATGGCAGGGCTACTCGGGAAGATGATACCTGGCACGCCACGTCACAGACCTGAGCCTCGCCGAGGTGTTTCCAATGCCTCTGTTCAGAGGACGGTCTATTTCTTGGCAATGATCCAGACCGCATGGACGATGCCCGGTATATAACCAAGAATCGTCAGCAGGATATTGATCCAGAAGTGTTTGCCAATCCCCACTTGTAAAAAGACGCCCAACGGCGGTAACAAAATCGCAACCAGAACTCGCAAAAGATCCATACAGTTAATTCTCCATCAGACGTATAACGGGTACAGAACGACAATCCGCATCCTGTAACCTCTTTGAATAGGTCATTTTGCGGAAATACACAACGAGTTCATGAAAGTGGCATTAAACCTTTGTCACAGCCGTATTCATGAAACAACAGGGGCTCTATCCTTGTACCGCTTTCATAGACCGGACAACAAGCCCCACACTGGCTGAAAACCCGAGAGGAATTATGCTGTATCGCTGGCTGACACATCTGTTTCGCGCTGGCCTGATTTTCACCCTGACTGGCAGCCTGGTCTCGATCCCTGCTGTCTACGCAAACAAGTCTGATGGCTCAGACAACACGGAGATGCTCGTCGCGGAGCTTGCCGAGGACGAGAGCGTTGAGGATGTTGAGCATTCGGAACCCTTGCGTTCGTCTGAACCAAAAAATGACAGCGGTAAAATGGACACCGCGCAGACATCCGATGAGAAGTCAGCCTCACAGGATAAAACACCGGATTCCACCGCCGAACCGGCCGTGGAAGAAGTGGCACCCAATGTTGATTTAAAGGAGGTGGCGCCGCCTCCAAAGCCCGCCGAACCCGCGGAGTCAGAACCTTCGGAGCCCAAAGAAACGGCTGACCAGAGCAAACCTACTGCCCAGGAAGCCGACGCCGCAACCGATGAAAGCGGCGTGGAAGAGCCTGCTGAGGTGACGGAACCCCAAAAGGCCACCAGCCTGAAAATGCTGGGTGCCGAGGTTCTGCCCGGAACCTCCACGCGCCTGGCCTGGTCGCCCGCTATCCAGATTGCCGGCCTTTCGCAACCAACACCGGTTCTGGTGGTCAATGGCTCCAAACCCGGCCCTAACCTATGCCTGACCGGGGCCGTTCATGGTGATGAGCTCAACGGCATCGAAATCATTCGCCGCACCATGTACGACCTGGAGCCAGACAAGCTCTCCGGCCGGGTGATTGGCATTCCCATCGTCAATCTGCCGGGTTTCCAGCAAGGTAGCCGCTACCTGCCCGACCGTCGTGACCTCAATCGTCACTTCCCAGGCAGCACCGATGGCAGCCTGGCGGACCGGATTGCCCATTCCCTGTTCGAGAATGTGATCCGTCATTGCGACATGTTGGTGGATATCCACACTGGGTCTCTCAAGCGCACCAACCTGCCCCAACTGAGAGCGGACATGAATAACCCGGAAGTGGCGGAGCTCACCCGTGGATTTGATCGTATGGCAGTCGTCCACAGTACCGGCACCACCGGTATGCTTCGTCATGCCGCCGTCGAAGCCGGTATCCGGTCTGTCACCATGGAGGCCGGCGAATCACTGCGAATCCAGGAACACCAGATCAAGGCCGGGGTGAACAGTCTCACCAGCCTGATGGACAAGGAAGGCATGATTTCGCGGATGTTTGTCTGGGGCGACCCGGAACCCGTCTACTACGATTCCGAGTGGATACGGGCCGAGCATGGCGGCATTCTGTTTAGTGAAACCAAGCTCGGGGCCAAGGTGAGCGAGGGTGAAATCCTGGGGTACGTCTCCGACCCCATCACCAACGCACAACATCCCATTCGCGCCAGTAGCGATGGCCGGATTATTGGCATGGCGGTGGATCAGGTGGTCATGGCCGGCTTTGCCGCCTACCACGTTGGTACCGAAGCGGAAGTGCCTGGGGAATAGAAAGGGGGGCGGAGCAAACTCCGCCCCCTTTGATCGCTCAACTGTCAGGATACTAAACGCAACCGTTCAGGCTGAACGGCGGCGGGCACGCAGCCCCATGCCAAGAAGACCAAGGCTCAGGATAGCCAGGGTACCTGGCTCTGGTACTTCGCTGGCTTCCGAGATCAGTTCGACCTTCGCCTTAACCTTGGAGCCGTAGCTGCCCAGCCCAAAGAAGCCTTCGTTAAACGTAGTGTCGAAGAGAGATACACGAAGCAGACCATCGCCCAGTGCGCCAAACACCAAGTCAAGCGAGCCGTTCCAGGACAGCACACCTTCCTGGTAAAGGCCAAAGAGTACAGAATCTCCAGAGGTGCTTCCGTTGACCGAGCCACTCATCAGTTCTGGTGCTGTGAAGTTGAAATCGACGGAAATTGGTTTGGCGACTTTGTCATCGCTGTTGACCGTGCCTTCAGTCGTCCAGATTTTGAACAGATTAAAGGTCGTACTTTCACCGGCATTCAGATCAAAAGAAAACGGGTTGTCTGCATAGTCTGCAGAATCAACAACCAGTCCGGGGTCTGAATCATTCAGGTTGACATTGTAGCTGGCGGAAATCAGTGCCGCGCTTGCCATTGCCGGCAGACACATTGAAATCAGTAGTGCAATGGTAAGTTTGAGGTGACGCATAGTTGCTCCCTGGGTTTCCCCTGTTTCATATAGTTTACTGCCCGCGGAATCCAGCATCTGTCATACCACAAATGAAATTGTCTCAAAAAAACATGAATCTATGTTCAATCAACGACTCCCCCGCAAACCGGAAATGTAAGAAATCCTGACACTGAAACCGACGACTTCGACGCTTTTGCGTAGTATCCTGTCGAGCTTTGATACCTTCTGGTCGTTATCATTCAGACAGGAGCCGGTGTGCCTTCAGAAACGTCAAAACCGCTATGGCTGGCCTACACCGGCCTGGTCCTGACCCCGTTATTTTGGGCCGGCAACGCCGTGATGGCCAAAAGTGTAGTTGGCGAGATTCCTCCACTTTCCATGTCCTTCTGGCGCTGGGTGATCGCCCTGACAATACTCCTGCCCTTCGGACTACCGGGGGTGTGGCGCCAGCGCCGGGTCATCCGTGAACATTCGCTGTCGATCCTGGCCCTGGCCACGTTCAGTGTGGCGGCGTTCAACTCACTGCTTTATTTCGCCGCAGTGACCACTACGGCCACCAATATCGCGCTGATTAATGCGACCATACCTATCATGGTGGCGTTACTCGCCTGGTTACTGTTGGGTGACCGCACACGTCCCATTCAGGCGCTCGGAATCGGGCTGGCGGTACTCGGTATCCTGGCGGTTGTGGCAAGGGGTGACCTCTCGGTACTGACCGGTTTACGGGCACAACCCGGTGATCTGATCATGGTATTGGCGGTATCCAGTTGGGGCCTGTTCTCAGTGCTGCTTCGCCGCCAGGCGGTGCCGTTGCCACCACTGACCTTTCTGACTGTCCAGATCGCCTGCGGTACCATGGTGATCTTGCCGTTTTTCCTGGTGGACCTGCTGTTTTTCTCGGGTGGATTCGAACTGAATACATCAACCGCCCTACCCATGATGTATTTTGCGATTTTCCCCGGTATTCTGGCTTACGCGTTCTGGAATCATGGGGTGCACCGGATTGGTCCTGCAAAAGCGGCCATCTTCATGTACCTCACTCCGGTATTTGCGTCGGTGATGGCGGGCATCTTCCTCGGGGAACGCCTGGGCCTGTTCCATGTCATTGGTGGTCTCCTGATTCTGGCCGGACTGTTCCTGGCCACTCGAACGACCGAACTTCGCCGCAAATACCGTTGAGCACCTCACAACAAATATCGACAAGGCAAGCATTCATGGTCAATGGCATGACAAGGCTCTTCAAATGGGCCGGCGTACTGATATTGGTGGTTTTCAACACCCCAGCATTCGCCGCCCCTTGTGATCCTGAGGAAAATACCTGGATACCGAGCCGCTATTACCCACCGGGACAGACGGTGTTTCACCAGAGTAACTGGTACCAGTCCCGCGAACTCCACGAAGGCAAAACACCGGGTACGGATTTCGAATGGAAAAGACTCGCGTCAGTGCCGGATTGCAACGTCGCTCGTGCAGACAGCAACGTCGGTGAGCGCAAATCGGAAGGTAGGGTGAACCGTCAGCCGCAGTCACCGACCGACTCTGGCCAATCGCCCGTAAAAGCGTCCAACGAACGCCGACAGACCTGTGAAGACTCCAAACAATGGAGCTTTGGTGGCAGCTATACCGTGGGCCAGATGGCCGTGCATGAAGGGCAGACCTACCGCGCCATCCGCCCCAGCAACGGCCAGATGCCGGGCATGAGCCAGCCGCCTCACTGGAAGCCGGTGGACGATCCCTGCATGAACGGCGCTGAAACCGCCAACTGATCCGGTTAATGATTCAGCGCCTGCCGGATCTGCTCCAGGGCCGTTTCCAGAACCCGGCGCGGGCAACCGATGTTCATACGCATGAACCCGCTGCCGGGCTCACCAAAGGTGATGCCCGGGTTCATGCCAATACCCGCTTCCTGAACAAAGAATCGTTTCAGTTCCGCGTCTCTCATGCCCAATGCCCGGCAGTCCAGCCACAATAAATAAGTGCCCTCCGGCTCTGTTACCCGAATAGCCGGCAGATGTTGGCGGATATAATCCATCACCCTGTCACGATTGCCTTGCAGGTAGATCATGAGTTCTTCCAGCCACGGGCCACCATGGCGATACCCTGCCTCGAAGCCGGCGATACTGAACGGATTGCACTGGTTCATGTGCATGGCGTCAAAGACGTCTTTCAATAACTTGCGATGCTCCGCATTCCTCACCACCAGCGCCGACAGACCCAGACCGGGCATATTGAAGGATTTGCTGGGCGCTACGGTTGTGATCAGGGCATGTTCTTCATCGGCCAGCTTCGCCAGCACATGATGGGAAGGTTTGTCCGGGTAGGTGAGGTCACAATGAATCTCATCCGACAGCACCACCAGGTTGTGGCGCCTGGCGATGGCCAATATCGCCCTGAGCTCACTTTCGCTCCACACCCTCCCCACCGGGTTGTGGGGTGAGCACAGTAGCAACACCCTGGCGTCGTCCCTTGCTGCACAGGCTTCCAAGTGATCGAGATTCATCTGATAACGGCCATCCACCTGTTCCAGCGGGTTTTCAATCACCGCACGACCGGTTTTCCGAATGGCGCTGAAGAAAGGCGGGTAAACCGGCGGCTGTATAATCACCCCTTCGCCGTCGCCGGCAAACGCCAGTGCCGCTGCGTGCAGCGAAGGCACTACACCCGGAGCCATCATTAGCCAGTCCCGCTCAATGGCCCAGCCATGCCGATGTTCAAACCAGTCGATAACCGACTGGTACAGGCTCTCTGGAAACAGTGTATAGCCGTAGACCGGATGCCTTGCCCGTTCTTCAAGCGCTTTGGTCACCGCTTCCGGCGCAGGAAAGTCCATATCCGCCACCCACAGGGGAATAACGTCATCTCTGCCGAATACCGCGTTGCGGGCGTCAAACTTCACGGAACAAGTGTTTTCCCGCTGGACAGGCTGGTCAAAGGTCTTGGGCACGCGTGGCTCTCCGCTAGGATGGTGGGTTGGGCAAGGATATTCTGTGGCAGTCGTTGCAATCCGTGCAAGCCAGGCCACATTCTGCAGGCTTCTGGGGGATTCATCTTTGGTCGCAAGGGCACAGGTTTTACTTGCCCGGAACGCAGTATAATTGCGAACCTAACGAGTTATTTGCTAACCCTGATCGATTCTCGGAGCCTCTGAATGCTAACCCAGATCCTGTCCACGATGTTGCCGGTGTTCCTGATCGCCGGTTGTGGAGCCCTTTACGGCCGATATCGCACACCAGACATCAAAGGCTTGAACACCCTGAATATGGAGCTGTTCGTACCCATGCTGGTGTTTGCGGTTCTGGCCGACCAAAAAGCGCCTCTACAGGAATACACCAGCCTGGCCCTGGCGGCAACGGTGGTCGTTCTGGGTTCCGGCATCGTCCTCTATCCGCTGGCCAGGGTTCTGAACCTGAACCTTAAAACCTTTCTGCCGCCAATGATGTTCAACAACTCCGGCAACATGGGTATTCCAATTCTGGTATTCGCCTTTGGCGATGCGGCCCTGCCAGCGGCCGTTGTTCTATTCGTGGTGGAAATGCTGCTGCACTTTACCGTGGGCATCTACATGCTGGACCCGCACACGTCGATCATCAGACGGCTCCGTATACCGGTTATTGCTGCAAGTATCGCCGGCCTTACCGTCAACTTCGGTGGCGTGCCCATGCCGCAGTGGCTGCTGGAAACCCTGAATATGCTGGGCGGTGTGTGTATCCCGCTCATGCTCTTTACTCTCGGTGTTCGCATGCTGGACGTGGATTTCAGCGACTGGAAACTCGGTGTTCTGGGCGCCATTTCCGCGCCCGCCTCCGGGTTGATTCTTGCCTGGCCAATGATAGCGATTCTGGATCTACCGGGCCTGCAGGTAGCTGCTTTGTGGGTCTTCGCCGCCATGCCCTCTGCTGTATTGAACTACATGCTGGCGGAGCAGTATCAACAGGAACCTCATAAAGTGGCGTCGCTGGTGCTTATGAGTAACCTCGGAAGCCTTGTAGTGATGCCGATTGTGCTGGGCCTGGTCTTTACCGCGGGCTACGTATGAACGTTTTCAGATAACGAATAATGCCGGAATCGGGTTCGGCGTATCACGATCACCAACGCAAGCGCTTGCAACCTCTCTGGCTTTGGCCGAAGGTAAGAACGATTCAGGTTGAATTTCATTTCGATATGGAGGTCCGCCCATGAGTGTTCTGCTTCTTCTGATCGGTGCGCTGGTACTGATCTACCTTGGCATAGGCGGTACCACTGCCGCCGCCGTGCTTGTGATTGCGACGGTCGTCGGGCTGTTTCAGGATGGCTGGCATATCCTCAGTATACTGTTTGGTGGCGGGCTGCTTGCCCTCAGCCTGGTACTGGTGTTGCCAGGTGACCTGCGGCGGGAGAAGCTCAGCGCTCCGCTGTTGAACTGGGTGCGTGGCCGGCTTCCAAAACTCTCGGATACCGAGGCCGAGGCCCTGCGCTCAGGCACCGTAGACTGGGACGGCGAGCTTTTCTCCGGGCAACCGAAGTGGTCGAAGCTGCTCGATGCCAAACCGGCTCACCTCTCCAGCGAAGAACAGGCGTTCCTCGACGGACCGGTCGAAAAGCTTTGCGGCATGCTGGATGACTGGAAAATCACCCACGAAGAGTACGACCTGCCCAACAAGGTCTGGAAGTTCATTCGCGAGAATGGCTTCTTCGGGTTGATGATTCCCAAGGAGCAGGGCGGCAAGGGCTTTTCTCACACCGCTCACTCTGAAATCGTGATGAAGATTTCCACCCGCAGCGTATCCGCCGCCGTCACCGTGATGGTGCCGAATTCGCTTGGCCCGGGCGAGCTGCTGATGGAGTACGGCACGGATGCCCAGAAAGAGCATTATCTGCCACGACTGGCCGGCGGTGAGGAAATCCCCTGTTTCGCACTCACCTCCCCGGTGGCCGGTTCCGACGCCGGTGCCATCCCGGACAAAGGCATCGTCTGCAAGGGCCAGTGGAATGGCAAGGAAGTGCTGGGACTGAAAGTTACCTGGAACAAACGCTACATCACCCTGGCACCGGTGGCGACGCTAATCGGCCTGGCCATCAAGGTGTACGATCCGGACAAGCTGCTGGGCGACTCCGACGACATCGGCGTTACCTGCGTGATGGTTCCCCAGGACCTGGAAGGGGTTCACTCCGGCGCCCGCCACCTGCCGATGAATACCGTGTTCATGAATGGCCCGACCTGGGGCAATGACGTCTTTATTCCCATGGATCAGGTGATTGGCGGCCAGGACATGCTCGGCAAAGGCTGGAAGATGCTGCTGGAGTGTCTTTCCATTGGCCGTTCCATCTCCCTCCCGGCATTGGGTACCGGCGCAGGCAAAGTGGCCAGCATGGCGACCGGTTCCTATTCGCTGGTTCGGGAGCAGTTCGGCCGGTCCATCAGCCAGTTTGAAGGGGTCCAGGAGGCGCTGGAGCCCATCGCCGGCTACACCTACATGATGGATGCCGCCCGATTACTGACATCCGGCATGCTGGACCGGGGCGTGCGCCCCTCCGTGCCGTCAGCGGTGCTCAAGTACCGCAATACCGACCTGATGCGCACGGTGATCAACCATGCCATGGACGTGGTTGCCGGCCGCGGTGTTATTACCGGCCCCCGCAACTTCCTGGCCAGGGCGTACCAGGCGGTGCCCATCGGCATCACGGTGGAAGGTGCCAACATCCTGACACGCAGCCTGATGGTGTTCGGCCAGGGCGCCATCCGCTGCCATCCGTTTATTGTTGAAGAAATTGAAGCCGCCGGGATGGATGATAAAAAGGCGGCGGTCGAGAAGTTCGACGGCATTTTCTACCGCCATATCGCCCACACCACCCGCAACGCGTTACGCTCGTTAGTACTGGCACTGAGCGGCGGCCTGCTGGAAACCGTGCCCCGCCAGGGCAAAATCCAGTCCAGCTATCGCCAGCTTGCCCGGTTCTCAGCCGCGTTCGCCCTGATGACTGACGTCACTCTGCTCACGGTTGGTGGCGGCCTTAAGGCACGTCAGCGCCTGTCCGGCCGAATGGCGGACTGCCTTGTACATCTGTACTACGCTACGGCGGTGATCAAGCAATGGCACGAGGAGGGCTATCCGGAGGACCAGCGTCCATTGGTGGAATGGTGCCTTCAGACCAGCCTGCGCGACCTCAAGACATCCATGCGCGAGCTGATCATCAACTTCCCTGTGCCGCTGTTGCGCTGGCCGCTGCGAGTGCTGGTATTCCCTCTGGGTGCCACCGGCCTCAACGGCCCGGACGACGCTCTGGGCACAGAGGTGGCCGCCAGCATTGTGAACGATACGCCGCTGCGCCAGCGCATCAGCCGCGGCAGCTATATCAATACCGATCCGGACGATCCTTTGGGTCGTGTACTGAACGCGTACCGGCTGGCCAATGAAACCAAGGACATGCGCGATCGCCTCCATGAGGCCCTGCGCAATCGTGATGAAGACGAGCTGGGCGGTATCGACCTGCTGATGGGGCACCAGCGTAAAGAACTGGTGGACTGGGCCTGTGAACAGGGCGTTGTTCAGAAAGACGAGTGCGACAAACTCCTGGAGGCACTGGAAGCACTCTACGACGTCATCCGTGTGGATGCCTTCGAAGCCGACGGGCTGAAAGCCCTGTCCCGTTGTGCCAAGGGCAAACGTAAGGTGGTCGAACGCCCACCCCGCGAAGAAGAATAACCGCTAAAGACACGCCCTTAGCCGGGCGTGTCGCCCCCGACTATTCCCCTCTCCCATTCTTGACAGAATCCACATTCGCCAACTATTACTGAATGTCGGTTCAAATAGCTGTATTTGCGACCTTTCAGAGAACCCGCTGTCATAACAATGAATAAAAACACGCGGCATCAGCGCCGCTCACGTGAATTGAAAGGGGTGTCTTTCCGTGGAAGAACAGGCTGTAGGCGAGCAGACACAACCATCCTCAACCATCCTTGAAACCAGGAACCTGACCAAGGATTTCAAAGGCTTTACCGCCATCAGTGATGTCAGCATCAACGTCAAGACAGGCTCCATACATGCCTTGATAGGCCCGAACGGGGCCGGGAAAACGACGTTCTTCAACCTGCTGACCAAATTTCTCAAGCCCAGTGCCGGGCAGATCATCTACGCTGGCAAAGACATTACCAACGCGCGCCCCGCCGGCATCGCCCAGCAGGGATTGATTCGCTCTTTTCAGATTTCGGCGGTATTTCCCCACCTGTCTGCCCGCGAAAACGTGCGGGTCGCCCTGCAACGCAAGTTGGGCATTTCCTATCACTTCTGGCGGCCGGTACGGATTCTTGATCAACTGAATGAAGAGGCGCAGGCCACCCTGGAACAGGTCGGACTCGGTCCGTTTGCCGACACCAAGGCGGTGGAACTCGCCTACGGCCAAAAGCGGGCACTGGAAATCGCCACCACCATTGCCCTAAAACCCCGGCTCATGTTGCTTGATGAACCAACCCAGGGCATGAGCTCGGAAGACGTAGGCACGGTTACCGAGCTGATTCGCAAGGTGGTGGATGGCAGAACCATCGTGATGGTTGAGCACAACCTCAATGTGGTTTCCACGCTGGCCGACACCATTACCGTTCTGAACCGCGGTGAGGTATTGGCCGAAGGCAACTACGACACGGTATCAACCAACCCCGCCGTCATGGAAGCCTACATGGGAACCACCGATGCAGCCTGATCAACGCCCGGAAATGCTCAAAATCGAGAATCTTCACGCCTGGTACGGCGAATCCCACATTCTCCATGGCCTCGATCTGACTCTGCGGGAAGGCGAGGTGATCACCCTGCTTGGCCGCAACGGGTCCGGGCGCACGACCACACTCAAGTCGATTCTGGGGCTGGTCAGTAAACGCACCGGCTCCATCAAGATCCACGGCACCGAAATCATCAACATGCCCACCCATCGCATTGCGCACGTTGGCAAGCTGGGTTATTGCCCTGAGGAACGGGGGATCTTTGCGTCTCTTAACGTGGACGAGAACCTGGAGCTTCCCCCGGTGGTGGCCGATGGCGGGATGTCCGTGGACGAGATCTACAAAATGTTCCCGAACCTTGAAGAGCGCCGCAAAAGCCAGGGCTCCAAGCTCTCCGGGGGCGAGCAACAGATGCTGGCCATTGCCCGCATTCTTCGCACTGGCGCCAACCTCCTGTTGCTGGACGAGATCACCGAAGGGCTTGCGCCGGTTATCCTCAAATCCCTGGATGATGTCATCCGCAAACTGCGTGACCGGGGATTCACCATCATTCTGGTTGAGCAGAACTTCCGCTTTGCCGCTCCGCTGGCCGACCGACATTATGTGATTGAGCACGGACGAGTGGTTGAGCAGATAGAAGCGGCCGATCTCGAGGCCAAGAAAGAGCAGTTGAACAGGCACCTGAGTGTCTGAACCCGAATCTAATAACAAAAGGAATCTCACCATGTTCAAGCACTGGAAATCAGGACTGGCAGGCGCCGTGGCAGCGGCCACTCTGGCAATGCCGCTGACGGCAGCGGCCGAACTGACCGACGGCAAGGTAAAAATCGGTGTCCTCAGTGACATGTCCGGCGTTTACAAAGCCCTTGAAGGCCCAGGCGCGGTCACCGCCGCCAAAATGGCGGTCGAGGATTTTGGCGGCTCGGTGATGGGCAAGCCCATTGAGATCATTTCAGCGGATCACCAGAACAAGCCCGATATCGGCGCCAGCACAGCCCGGGAATGGATCGATGCGGACGAGGTCGACATGATCACCGCGCTCGACAACTCCTCCGTTGCCTTATCCGTTCAGGGGCTGGCCAACGACAAGAAAATCATCACCATGAACACCGGCGCAGGCACCACCGCACTGACAGAAGAACAGTGCACGCCTTACGGCATTCACTACGTCTACGACACCCACGCGTTACCTGTTGGTACCGCAACGGCAATGGTCAAGAACGGCGGTGAAAGCTGGTTCTTCATTACCGCTGATTACGCCTTCGGGCACTCTCTGAGGGATAACACCGGCGCCGTGGTGGAAAGTCTCGGTGGCGAGGTAGTTGGCAACGTCAATGCGCCACTGTCCACCAACGACTTCTCTTCCTACCTGCTACAGGCCCAATCTTCCGGGGCCGACGTCATTGGCCTGGCCAATGCCGGCCAGGACACGGTGAACGCCATCAAACAGGCCAACCAGTTCCGCATCGTGCAGGGCGGACAGAAACTGGCCGGCATGCTGGTGTTCATCACCGACGTCCACAGCATGGGGCTGGATATCGCCCAGGGCCTGCAGTTCACCACGGCCTTCGTATGGAACCAGAACGACGAGACCGAAGCCTGGTCCCGTCGTTTCTATGAGCGCCACAACGCCATGCCCACCATGGTTCATGCCGGCGTTTACTCGGCCGTCACCAACTACCTCGAAGCGGTCAAGGCTACCGGCTCTGATGACAGCGACACCGTGCGGGCGAAGCTGGGCGAGATGACCCTCAACGACATGTTCGTGAAAGGGGGCAAGATTCTGCCCAACGGCTCCATGCTCCACGACATGTACCTGGTGGAAGTGAAGAAACCGGACGAAGCCAGCGAGGAATGGGACCTGCTGCGGGTGGTCTCGAAGATCCCGGCTGACCAAGCCTACATCTCGCTGGAAGACTCCAAGTGTCCGCTGGTTAACTAACCACACCGATTAACCACTGCTTCAGGGGAGATAGCCAACGTGTCGATGCAGGTCATACTGGCCCAGGCGCTGCTTGGGCTGAATGTGGGTGTGTTTTACGCCATGTTGAGTCTCGGGCTCGCGGTGATATTCGGGCTGCTGAATATCATCAACTTTGCCCACGGTGCCATGTACATGCTGGGTGCCTTCATCGCACTCATTGGCTACTCTCTGCTGGAGCAGTGGTTCGGAATCAGCCTCCAGATCGGATTCTGGGCGTCGCTGCTGGTGGCGCCCCTGATCGTCGGCATTCTGGGTGTGACCATTGAACGCTTCATGCTCAAGCGTCTTTATGACCTCGACCATATCTATGGCCTGCTGCTGACGTTCGGTATCACGCTGATCCTGCAGGGACTGTTTGCCAACTACTTCAACGTCTCCGGCACCCCCTATCCCGGGCAACCGGAGAGCCTCAGCGGCGTGGTCAACCTCGGCTTCATGTACTTCCCGACCTACCGGCTGTTTGCCATCATTTTCTCCCTGGTGGTCTGTTTTGCCACCTGGTATGTCATCGAACACACCAAACTGGGTTCACGACTGCGCGCCGGTGTCGAGAATCCGGACCTGACCCAGGCGTTTGGCCTGAATGTGCCACTGATGATCACCCTCACCTTTGCCTTCGGAGCCGGTCTTGCCGGCCTGGCGGGCGTACTCGCGGCCCCGATCTACTCGGTCAGCCCGCTAATGGGCGCAGACCTGATCATCGTCGTGTTTGCCGTGGTGGTGATCGGTGGCATGGGCTCAATTATGGGCGCCATTCTATCCGGGCTTGCGCTGGGCCTGATTGAAGGCCTTACCAAAGTGTTTTACCCGCCCGCAGCCAGCACCGTGATCTTCTTCCTGATGGTGCTGGTGCTGTTGTTCCGTCCTGCGGGCTTATTCGGTAAGGAGAAGTAAGGCCATGATCAACCGCGTTCTGTTTATCATCATGCTGGTCGCCGGCCTTGGCGCTCCCTTCTATGCCTATCCGGTCTTCGTGATGGACCTGCTGTGCTTTGCGCTCTTCGCCTGCGCCTTTAACCTGCTGCTCGGCTACGCCGGCCTGCTGTCCTTTGGCCACGCCGCCTTCTTTGGCGGAGCGGCGTACATTACCGGTTACGTTACCAAAGAATGGGGATTCGGACCGATTTTCGGCATTCTTGCCGGCACCGGGTTTGCGTTGATCCTCGGCACGATATTCGGCTTCCTCGCCATCCGCCGGCAGGGCATCTACTTTGCCATGGTGACTCTGGCACTGGCGCAGATCATATACTTCCTGGCGCTGCAGATGCCGTTCACCGGCGGCGAAAACGGCCTGCAGGGCATTCCCCGTGGTGAGCTTTTCGGCTTCATCAGCCTCAACAACGAAATCGCCATGTACTACTTTGTGTTTGCGGTGTTCATGATTGGTTTCGCCATCATCCACCGAACCATCAACTCCCCCTTTGGCGAGGTCCTCCAGGCCATCCGGGAAAACGAATCCAGAGCACTCTCGCTCGGTTACGACGTCGACCATTTCAAGCTACTGGCGTTTATCATTTCCGCCACACTCGCCGGAACGGCCGGTGCCACAAAAGCGGTGATATTCCAGTTTGCGGCACTGACCAATGCTCACTGGCAGACCTCCGGGGAAGTCATCCTGATGACACTGGTGGGAGGCCTTGGCACCATTTTCGGGCCGGTACTGGGCGCGATTACCGTCGGCGCGCTGAGCCACGAGCTGTCGGCATTCGGCTCCTGGGTGCAAGTGATCCTGGGGACCGTGTTCGTCGTCTGCGTGATGGTATTCCGCCGCGGTATCGTCGGTGAAATACAGCATCGGCTGCTGAAGAAAAAAGCGGATAAATAGGCCGCCGGAGCTCGTTACTCGCCCCGCAAGCCGCCACGGATGGCCTCATCCACCAGCCAGCGACGCAACACCTGCAACCCACGCTCGCGCCGACGGCTGGTTTTCCAGGCGAAATAGAACTTGTCACCCGTCATCACCGAGTGACAGGGCAAACGGACAAAATCGCCGGAGTCCTGCCGTGTGCTCAGCATGTAATCGTTGGTCAACGCGATGCCCTGATGAAAACGGGCCGCCTCCAGAGCCAGCAACATGTGGCTAAAGTGCTGTATCCGCGCCGTACCAGGAATTTTCTGATCCACCGCCCGATACCAGGCCTCCCAGTCACCGGCGGCCTTGTCGAAAATGCTGTGAGTGGACAACAGTGGGAAACGACTCACCTCCTCCGACGACAACTCTGGCTCATCCCTTCCCTCAACCTCTGAATCCCGCCCCAGTTCCCGACGGATGCGCTGCCAGTAATCCTGGCTGCACACCGGAAACAGCCGCTCGGTATACAGCAACTCATAACTGAATGCCGCAGACGACGGCTTGATGGTGATAAAACAGTCCGCCACCCGGTCGGACAGCACCGGGTTCTCACTGCTCATCTCCAGAGACAGGTCCAGTTGCGGATACTCACGCTGCAAATCCGGCAACCGCGGCACCAGCCAGCGCACCGCAAATGAACTGAACACCGACAGCCGCAACCGCGACTCCTCATGGCCCAGCAACTGCTCACTCACCCGTTCAATCTGCAACAACGCCGACCCCACGCCATCCAGATACTGCCGGCCTTCGTCTGTCAGCGCCAGCGTCCGGCCACTTCGCCAGAACAGCTTCTCGCCGAGATAGGTTTCCAACTGCTTGATCTGATGACTGACCGCACTCTGACTGACCGCCAGCTCCTCCGCCGCCAGCGAAAAACTGTTCAGCCGGGCAACGGCTTCGAATACAGGTAGGGCTTTGAGAGGTGGAAGCTTCATTATCTAAATTTCTAATGATAAGTGATTAAAGATCATTTTATCGGATAGTAATACACCAGTAGACTCACCATCACAAGATCCAGGGAGCCCTGCACACCACCCTTTCCAAAACTGTACGGAGCCATGGATGGCGGAGTCCAAGCGTCACATGGATGTGCCGAAGGAGCGTGTTTTGGAAAGGGTGGTGTGTGGGGCGACAACTCCGATCTCGGAGCAAAACCAAGAGGAGCCGAAATCATGTCAGGCAAAACCGTAAACAGTGCAATCCTTCTGCTGGTGATCGGCAACGCCATGGCATTGATCAGCGACGTCTTCATCAAGCTGCTCGAACCCGGCGCCCCCGTGTTCCAGTTTGCCTTCCTGCGCTGCGTTATCACCCTGTTGCTGTTACTGCCCCTGTGCGGACAGCTCAACCGCAAACACCTGTTCTCCGGCTTCAAAATCCACGCCGTGCGAGCCCACATACACCTGGCAGGCATCCTGTGCATGGTCGTTGCCCTCGGCAACCTGCCGCTGGCCACCGCCAACGCCGTGTTCTACGCCGCCCCCATCCTGGTCATGGTGCTGTCCGTCATCCTGTTCCGGGAAAAGCTGACTCCACTCAGCGTCTTTGCCGTCTTCAGCGGATTCGGCGGCATCGTCGTCATACTGCGGCCAGTGGAATTCAACTGGGCTGCCATCGCCGCACTGGCCTCCGCCTTTGCACTGGCCATCAACGCCGTAATGGTGCGTAAACTGCCGAAGCAGCAGTCCACCGTTCACAAGTTATTCCTCAATTACGCGTTGATCATCCCGGCTGCCGGCGCACTGGCACTATGGGAAGGCGCTGCCTGGGACAGCTCCATACTCATCAGTGCCCTGGGTTCAGCGCTCTTTATCCTGGGCTACAACATCACCGTCTTGCTGGCTTACCAGCAGGTGGATGCCAACCAGGTCACCAGCGCCGAATACACCGGTCTGATCTGGGCAGTCGGCATTGGCTGGGTCTGGTTCTCCGAAGTGCCGGATCTCTGGTTCCTGGCTGGCAGTACCATGATCGTCGTGCCGCTGATCATGATTGGACTGAAGAGCCGGCGCCGTTCACAGGCGCCGGCGAGAGGCTTCAACCCGGACAATCAACGAGTTACATCAATCAGTAGCTGAGCGCCCGGCAGCACCTGATACTCCATGGGGTAGGTGCTGTTGTTGTAATAGAACCGGAAACGACTGCCACGGTCATCCCGGTAGTGGTGGCGGTGCTTGTTCCAATGGCGTTTGTGGCCATGGTAGCCATGCCTTTTCTGGTGGTATTTCTTATGCTTCCAACCGTGTTTGTGTCCGTTGTGCGCCTTGTTCTTCCAGCCATGCTTGCGATCCCGGTGGCCGTGACGTGCATCGGCGTCGCGGTGCCGGGATGACAGAAACTTCTTGTGGTGGGGAATGCCCCTGTCGTGGTCCACTTTCTGGTAGAAACCTACCTTGTGGTCCTCCCGCCTGTCAGAGTCTGCCACAGCCGGGCTGGTCGCCATTATCAGGCCAACAAGACAACTGCCAATCAGAAATGCTTTCATCGCTCTTCTCCCGATCTTTTCAGATCCCGGATTAGCATCCACGAACACTCTGTGGCTGCTCCCTGGTTTCAGAGTACGGAATTGCCGGGAAAAGTCAGGTGATCGGCGGCGGCTTTGCACTTCTTTTACGTAGGCGTGGGCAGTCTTTACAGTTGCCGTGGCTGGCTGACCGTCACGACAGAATCAAAGCAGATGGGATTCCAGCTCAAACACGTGGGGGTCGTCATCACCGAGGGTTCTCAGAGCCTCCGCCAACTTCAGCAGATACTCCCTGTTGGGACCACTCGGCCCGGAGGAACGCGCGATCTGGCTGGCAATATCGAAGGATGAAGCCGGCCCCAAAAATGCGGCATTGTCTTCAGTGGCTATGTATACCAGGCCTTCTGCACGGCCGCCGTCGTCAAATGTCATGGCGGTCGTGAAACGCAGATAGCCGTTTTTCTCGCGCACATCCAGATGTTCGAAAACCTCCGGCGATACCCGATAGGCCATGCCCTTACACTGCGCACCAGGCTGGCTGATTAATGTTACCACCCGGCCGGGAGCGTCCGGTGTACCACGATGGTCATGGGAGCCCTGCCAGAAACGCCGGGCCCAGCCTTCAATCGTCGCCGGCCGCTGCTCAAGGAATGGAAAGTCCACCTTGTAAATCAGCGAGCCATAGCCGAACAGCCACACGGAGGAGACTCCGTCAAACTGCTGGCGACTGCGATTGTGCGCTACGGTATCGAAAGACATCAGGTGGCCGACGTGGAAGCAATAAACCCAGCGATGCCCGTTAGCACGATTTCCGCCGCCATGGCAGACAGAATCAGGCCGCTGATCTTGGAGAGTATGTTCAGCCCGGTCTTACCCAGTGCCTTTTCCAGATATCCGGACAAGTGCAGTAAAACCGCCAGGATAACCAGCCCCGACACCAGCCCCAGAAGCCCTCCGGCCACTTCCGGCACGGCGTTCAGCTCGGCGCCGTATACCAGGATGGCACCGATGGTTGCAGGGCCTATCATCACAGGAATCGCCAGTGGCACCACGGCAATGTCGTCACGGTCTTCATCCGGCAGCCCGGTGGCATGATTGCGGGTACCGCTGGTGACCAGGCTGATGGCGGTCAGGAACAGCAGACTGCCGGCACCAATCCGGAAGGAGTTCAGGGTAATACCAATGGCGCTGAACAGCAGTGGCCCGGCAAAGAACAGCACCAGTCCGAGGATCAACGCGGACACCGTGGAACGGCGGATGATCGAACTCTTTTCTGCTGCTGGCAGGCCCCGGGTGAGCGCCAGGAACATGGTCACCACGAAGAACGGTGCCAGCAGGAACAGAAAACGGATCGTGCTGCTGATGTAGGTACTGATAAACGCTTCAAACATTCGGAACATCCGGCCAGGAGTAAAAACGGTATAGCATAGCGACAGTGGCACCTTCGTGCCGTACGGAAGTGAACGTATCCTAGCGCTTAACGCTGCTTTGTCTGGGCTTGCGTAGCTTTCCGGGCTTTCCCCGCTTACTGGGTTTTCCCGGGCGCGAGGGTTTGCCGTGTTTTCCAGTGGGCTTTCCCGGCCTACCGGGCTGCCCTGTCTTTGCCCCCTTTCCACGCGGTCCCGATGGCGATGCCCCGGGCTTTTTGCTCGGCCGCTTGACCGCCGGCTTTTTCGTTTCGCTACGGTTATCGGGGCTCACTTCCGAGGACGAATCGCGGATCATGTCAAACAACCCCGCCAGCTCCTTTGGCCCCAAATCCCGCCACTCTCCGACTGATAGCCCTTTGAGGCTGATATTCATGATGCGCACACGCTCGAGCTTTGTTACCTCGTAACCAAAGAACTCGCACATGCGGCGGATCTGGCGGTTCAGGCCCTGAACCAACGTAATGCGGAACACAAAACGGGACACCTTTTCGACCTTGCAACGTTTGGTGACCGTACCCAGTATCGGTACCCCGGCGCTCATACCCTGCACGAATTCTGTGGTCACCGGCTTGTTGACGGTGACCAGGTATTCTTTCTCGTGGTTGTTGCCGGCCCGCAAAATCTTATTCACCAGATCACCGTTGCTGGTGAGGAATATCAGCCCCTGGGAGTCCTTGTCCAGTCGGCCAATGGGGAAGATCCGCTCACCGTGACCCACATGGTTGACGATGTTTCGGCGCTCAGCCGGGTCCGTGGTGCTGACCACACCCACGGGCTTGTTAAGGGCGATAAAGATCAGGTCCTCTTCGTCTCGCGGCTCGATCAACTGACCATTCACCGTGACCTTGTCACCGGGCAACACCTGATCGCCCACCTGGGCGGCCTTGCCGTTAATGGCAACGTTGCCGTTCTCGATATAGCGGTCAGCCTCCCGCCGGGAACACATGCCACTCTCGCTGATGTATTTGTTGAGGCGGGTGGAGTTTTTACCGGGCATGGGAGTCCTGTCTTCGGTCGGGGATCGTCGAGGTATCAGGCCGCTTTTGGAGATACATAGCTGAAACGCTTGCGGTATTGCTCCATGGTACAGCCTACCGTGCGTTTAAACAGCCTCCGAAACGAACTGGCGTCCTCGTAACCCACACTCCAGATGATGCGTGCAGTCTGTTCGCGGCTGGATTCCAGCAGGTGCTTGGCTGCCTCAATTCGCAGGTGCTGCAGGTAGCCGATGGGCGTCTCCCCGGTGGCTTCCTTGAAACGGCGCTTGAACGTGCGAGTGCCAAGGCCAGCCACGGCGGCCACTTCGTCGATGGTCAATGCATCGGCATAGTGCTGTTCAAGCCAAGACTGTGCCTTGCGGATGGCGTCATCCTGGTGGGCTTTCTGGCTGTAGAAGGCCATATAGGGCGTTTGCTCCTCCCGGCGACCGTCCAGCACCAGCATCTTGCTGCAGGCCAGGGCAACAGCCGGTGAGGCGAAACGCTCCACCAGGTAACTGCACAGGTCCACAAACGCTGTGGCACCGCCGGCACAGATGATGCGGCCGTTATCCACCAGCAACTGGTCTTCCTCCAGGCGCAGGTGCGGATAGCGGGCACGGAACAACGGCGCTGCCCGCCAGTGGGTGGTGGCCACCTGGTCGTCCAGCAAACCCGCCTCCGCCAGTACGAAACTGCCGGTGCAGACGCTTGCCAGCACGGCGCCCCTCTCCAACCCTTCCCGCAACCATCCGTACAGTGGTCTTGAGGGTGCGAGAGTCTTCTCCAGGCGTTCCGCGCCCACGGCAGCTTCCACCGAAGAACCCACCACGATCAGGTCCGGCTCGAAATCCCCACGCTTACAGGTTGGCGTCACCACCGCACCGCTGTACCCACGAACCGGCTGGTCGTCCACCGTCACCACCTGGCAGTTGAACAGCGGTTCGCTGTGGCCTGCCGGTGCGCGGCCGCAGAAATTGGCAACGGTGAAGAAATCCATGATGCCGTGCACTCCGGAGGCATGGCAGTTGGGAAAGGCAACAATGGCAACGTTGAACATGAAAATGGCCCTTTCAGCACTTTATATGTCAAATATGACACTCCTGCTGGCAACCCGCAAGTCCTAACCTGAACCTGTCATCCACTACCACTGGAAGAAGGACTTTCACCATGACCTCACAACTGAACACTCAATCAGTGATCTTCGAGCGGCCGACAACTCACAAGGTTGAAGGCCCGAAGGGGTTTTCGCCCATCCGTCTGGCACTTCAACTCTACGGTCGAATGTCCCCAGAGAAAGCCGGCCGGCTGGTTAACCGCATGGCGTTCAGGCCCTCACGCCTGCCCATGCCGTCCCGCTATGAATACCTGCTGGACAACGCCGACAGCTATACCCAACTCCAGCACGGCAGCCGCACCATTCCGGTGTATTCCTGGGGCCAGGGGCCTGTGATTCTGGGCGTTCACGGCTGGGCCGGTGCCGGTATCCAGTTCGGGGCCTGGATCAACCCGCTGGTGGAAGCCGGCTATCGCGTGGTGCTGTTCGATGCCCCCGCGCACGGCCGTGCCCAGGGAGAAAGCACCGACCTGTTTGAAATGGCCGAAGTCATTGCCAAGGTGACCGCCAGTGTCGGCCGGATCCATGGTGTGCTGGCCCATTCCATGGGCTGCATCGCCATTGCCCGCGCGATCGCGGACGGCCTTCAGCCCAACTATCTGGTTATGCTGGCGCCCCCCGTCAGTCTCTCGGCGGTGATGGATAACCTGGGCCGTCAACTGGGCCTGAGCCAGGACGTTCTGGCGGTTCATCTGCAACTGATGGAGGAACGTTTCGGCAAATCCGTCTGGGAGCAACTGGACCTGGAAGCCTTGTCGCGGACTCTTACCCAGCGGGGGCTGATGGTCATCGATGACGATGACACCTCCATCTCGCCAGACGAAAGCGAACGGGTTTTCAGCAACTGGGAAAACGCCAACGTGCTGCGCACCCGAGGCCTGGGCCACCACCGCCTGCTTTGGAGCCCCATGGTTCTGGACTCTGTGCTTCGGGACCTGGGCAGGCCAGTGGACACCCTCTGATTGCGCGATTACGTCGGTCCGTTTATGGTCTGGCAGCAGTACCATTCGCATATACGGAGTCCAGCCATGCAACTGTCTGAACCGAAACAGCTACAAACGCCCCGGGGACGCTTTGCCTGGCGAGAAGGCGGCGCGCCCGGTGGCAAGGCACTGGTAATGATCCACGGCTGGCCGGAGAGCTCCTACTGTTGGGAGCACGTAGCGGCGTATCTGAAGGCGGGCTTTCGCATCATCGCTCCCGACCTGCGCGGGCTGGGGGACAGTGAACGCAGCCCGGACATAGAACACTACCGCAAGCAGGAAATGGCACAGGATGTGATCAGCCTTCTGGACCAGCTTGGTATTGATGAGTTCCAGCTGGTGGGGCACGACTGGGGCGGCATCGTCGCCCAGGAAGTTGCACTGGCCATCCCCGATCGGGTGCAAAGGTTGGTGATCATGAACATCGCCATTATCAACAATCTCAAGGGCAATCAGGAAGTGATCGAGAAGGTCCGTGCCGGCAGTGGTGCTACCTACTGGTATCAGCACTTCATGCAGACGCCTGGCCTGCCTGAAGCGATGATTCCGGGCGCTGAAGAGACCTGGCTGGGGCATTTCCTGCGCACCTGGAATCGCGAACCGTTTCCACGGGACGCATTCGACGAATATGTGCGCACCTTCCGGATTCCGGGAACACCGGGCACCAGCTCCAATTACTACCGCACCTTCCACGAAGATGCCAAACGCTGGGCCACCACGGCAGGCCATACCTGGCTCATGCCCGCCCTGTATATCTACGGCAACAAGGACAAGGTGATCATTCCGGAGTACCTCAATCATATTGAGGAATGCTTCGCAGACCTGAGAGTGGAAGAGGTGGAAGCAGGCCACTTCCTGCAGGAAGAGCAACCCGAAGCCGTTGCCGGGTATCTCAACGATTTCCTGGACACAGCCTGAGCCGTTACCTGGATGGGCTGACGTAGACCCAGTTGGTACCGACGTTGTCGCACACCACGATTTCGCGGTTGATCACCGTGCACAAGGAAAGGTCCTGCGGAAGCTCGTCGTGGTAACGGGCCTTGACCGCCAGACTCTTCTTGTCCTGCTTGAGCAGGGTGAACGTCTGTTCCATGCGCTGGGCAAAGTCGACGCCGCCATCCTCAATCGTGTGAAAGGCGTTGTGGAACGCCGTGAAGCTCATGGTGTTGGCGCCCAGGCCGATGTCCACCATCTTGGGGATGTAGCGGTCGTACGCCTTGGAGAGGTATCGGCGCACGGCCTCTGAATCATCGCGATTGCCCTCGAACGGCCGCAGGCCAAGGCGGTTATCCTCCGCCAGGACCCCTTCCGCCAGCTGGCTGTTGGGCTGGTTTGAGACCAGATCATAGCGCTGCTGGGGACAGGCAATGCGCTGACCTTCCAGTTGGCAATCCGAAAGCAACCCGCTTTGCGGCGGGTCTTCTTCAGGCCCGGTGCGAACGGGTTCCGGTTCCGCGCCAGACGATCCGGGGATGGAGTCGGCTTTCGCAGGAGTACCCGGCTCAGGCACTTCCAGGCCCAGCCGCCCGGCAGGGCGCCGCAGAAGCAACGCCTGTACTTGCGGATCGTTGCGCTTGAAATCCGTGGGTGATGGCAAGCCCCCGCCGAGCCCTTCGCTCACTACGCGGCAATACATCTGTTCCAGTTCGGTTGTGGCGCCGTCCATACATTCATCTCCAGCGGCATGGAGGGCACCGGCACAGAAACCAAGCAGGACCAGGGCCGGCCATCTAGCCTTCATCACGCTGCCCCAATGCCACACGCGCCATCAGATCTTCCACCCGGCGAATGGTTTCAGCATCGCCCTTTTTCCCGGTAAGCACCACCTGGGAGCCGATGGTGGCCACATACATCAGCAGCGACAGATCGCGAATGCGCTGGGGATCACTGCTCAGCCGTTCATACAACTCGCAATTCTGATTGATGCGCGCTTCGTCCACCTGCGTGACCAGATCAGCCGCGTAGTCATTTCTGCGGGCAAAATCCCGCACCGCCAGCTCCACCTGCAGGCGACGGATATTACGGGACGCATCGGTAAGCAACAGTTCTAGAATTTGCCGCAATTCGGTTTCGACATCCCCGCCCTTGGGTTTCCAGTACTGAAGCTCGTGCAGACGCCGGTCCCGCCAGCGGTTCAGGAAACGCACCACCAGGTCTTCGTGGTCCTTGAAGTGCCAGTAAAAACTGCCACGGGTCACACCGAGCTTTTTTGCCAGGGTCAGCACCCTCAGGTTGCTGAAACCACCGGCTGCAACCTCGCCGGCGGCCGCATCCAGCCAGTCGTCGCGGGTCAACTGCGCTTTTTCCGGCGTCTTGCGGCTGCGGCGTTTCTGAGGTTTGGCATCCGTCATGGTGGAATCTGGTCCTGCTACTGGCTGTTGGGTGTGAATTCTACATCAACAGCGGAGCCATGTTTGAAAGCGTTGACCCCGCCCAAAACATACATTAGTGTATGGACAAACAATACACCAGTGTATGGATAATTCAACAGGTCTTCCGTACACCGCCTACTATCCACAGGGAGCTGCTACATGAGTACTGCCCATTACGATGTGAACGGCAACATCGCCGTCATCCGACTCGACAACCCGCCCGTCAATGGCCTGGGCCTTGAACTCCGCCGGGGTATTGTTAACGGTATCCAGCAGGCAGAAGCCGATAATGCAGTGAAAGCCGTGGTACTGATTGGCTCCGACCGTGCCTTCTCCGGCGGCGCCGACATCAGCGAGTTCGGCTCTCCCAAAGCCTTTGCCGAACCCAACCTGAACACGGTAGTCAACTACGTGGAAAGCAGCCGCAAGCCAGTCATCGCCGCCATCAGCGGCGCCTGCATGGGCGGCGGTCTTGAACTGGCCCTGGGTTGTCACTACCGCATTGCCAAGCCAGACGCCCAGATTGCCCTGCCGGAAGTCAAACTAGGCCTGTTGCCGGGCGCCGGCGGCACACAGCGTTTGCCGCGCCTGATAGGCGCCGAGCACGCAGTGAACATGATCGTCTCCGGCAGCGTGGTTCCTGCCAAGCAGTTCAAGGGCAGCCCGCTGTTTGACGAGATCATCGACGGCGAACTGTTCGACGCCGCAGTCGCTTACGCCACCAAGGTGGTGAGCGAAGGTCTGCCGCTGAAAAAAGTCCGGGATCTGAAAGCCAAACACCCGAACCCGGAAGGTTTCTTCATGTTCACCCGCAACACCGTGGGTGCCATGGCGAAGAACTACCCGGCGCCGCTGAAGTGTGTTGAAGCTGTAAAAGCGGCTGTCACCATGCCGTTCGACAAGGGCATGGAAGTGGAACGGGAAGCCTTCGTCAATCTGATGCAGACGCCGGAATCCCGCGCTCTGCGCCATGCGTTTTTCTCCGAGCGCCTGACCAGCAAGATCGCCGATGTACCGTCAGACACCCCGGTTCGCGACATCCAGTCTGTGGGCGTGATCGGTGGTGGCACCATGGGCACGGGCATCAGCATCAACTTCCTGAACGCCGGTATCCCGGTCACCCTGGTGGAAATGAAGCAGGAAGGCCTGGACCGGGGTGTCGCCGCCATCCAGAAAGTCTATGAAGGCCGGGTCAAGAAAGGCCGGATGAGCGAGGACGATGCCAAGGCGAAGATGGCACTGCTGACACCGTCTCTGACCTATGACGACCTGAGCAACGTGGACCTGGTGATCGAGGCGGTGTTCGAGGAAATGGGCGTGAAACAGTCCGTGTTCGAGAAGCTGGACGAGGTCTGTAAGCAAGGCGCCATTCTGGCCTCCAACACCTCCACCCTGGATCTCGACAAGATCGCCAGCTTCACCAAGCGTCCGGAAGACGTCATCGGCCTGCACTTCTTCAGCCCGGCCAACATCATGAAGCTGCTGGAAGTGGTGCGTGGCGAGAAAACCGCCAAAGACGTGCTGGCCACCGCCATGAAACTGGCCAAAACCATCAAGAAAACCGCCGTGGTGTCTGGCGTGTGTGATGGCTTCATCGGCAACCGCATGATCAACCAATACCAGCGTGAAGCCCTGCTGATGCTGGAAGAAGGCGCCAGCGTGCAGCAAATCGACAAGGCCATCGAGAAGTTCGGCTTTGCCATGGGCCCGCTGCGCATGGCCGACCTGGCCGGCGGCGACATCGGCTGGGCCATCCGCAAGCGTCAGTACCAGGAAAACCCGGACATGGTGAAGATGGTCCTCGCCGACCGCATCTGCGAAATGGGCCGCTACGGCCAGAAAACCGGCGCCGGCTTCTACCGCTACGAGCCGGGCAACCGCAACGCCCTGCACGATCCGGAAGTTGACAAGGTGGTGGACGAAGTCCGCGCTGAACTGGGCATCAAACCACGCAAGATCAGCAACCAGGAAATCGTTGAACGCTGCGTGTACGCGCTGGTGAACGAAGGCGCCCAGATTCTCGATGAAGGCATTGCCCAGCGCGCCTCCGACATCGACATGGTGTACCTGACCGGTTACGGCTTCCCCGTGTTCCGCGGCGGCCCCATGCATTACGCCGAGGAAGTCGGGCTGCCGAACGTGGTTCGCGCCATGCAGGCCTTCACCGAAGACCGGCACACCCAGCCTGGTTTCTGGGAGCCGGCCGCCCTGCTGGCCAAGCGCGCCGAAGAAGGCAAGGGTTTTGACGCCAAGTAACCGGTCCACGAATTGATCCGGGGCGGCGCATCCCTTATCAAAAGACCGCCGCTCCGAGCTGAGGAGAATTGTTATGTCCAATGATGTTGTCATCGTATCCACCGCCCGCACGCCCCTGGCCAAATCCTGGCGCGGCGGCCTGAACATGACCCACGGCGCCACGCTGGCCGGTCACGCCATCCAGCACGCGGTCGAGCGCTCCAAAGTCGACCCGAACGAAATTGAAGACGTACTGATGGGCTGCGCCCTGCCCGAAGGCTCCACCGGCAACGACGTCGCCCGCATGGGCGCGATCCGCGCCGGACTACCCGTCACTGTAGGCGGCGCCACCATTAACCGCTTCTGCTCGTCCGGCCTGCAAGCCATTGCCATGGCCGCTCAGCACATTGCGGTCGATAAAGTGCCGGTGATGGTCGCTGGCGGCGTGGAATCGATTTCCACCGTGCAGGCCAACGTGAACCAGAACTACTTCATGGAACCCTGGCTGGCGAAGCACAAGCCGGAGCTCTACTGGTCCATGCTGGACACCGCTGAAACGGTGGCCAAGCGCTACGACATCAAGAAAGAAGACATGGACGAATACGGCGTCCGCAGTCAGAACCTGGCCACCCAGGCCCGTGAAGACGGCAAATTCGACGACGAAATCGTGCCCATCACCACCACCATGGGCGTCGCGGACAAAGCCACCGGCCAGCTCAGCAGCCAGGAAGTGACCGTCAGCCAGGACGAAGGCATCCGCCCGGGCACCAACCTGGAAGGCGTGAGCAAGATCCGCTCGGCCATGGAAGGCGGCGTAGTCACCGCCGGCAATGCCAGCCAGTTCTCCGACGGCGCCTCTGCCTGCGTACTGATGGACAGCAAAATCGCCGAACAGCGCGGCGCTACCCCGCTGGGTATCTTCCGCGGTTTCGCGGTGGCCGGCTGCGAACCCGACGAAATGGGCATCGGCCCGGTTTTCGCGGTACCCAAGCTGTTGAAGCGTGCCGGCCTGACGGTAGACGACATCGGCCTATGGGAACTCAACGAAGCCTTCGCCGTGCAGGTTCTCTACTGCCAGCGCAAACTCGGCATCCCGATGGACCGCCTGAACGTCAACGGCGGCGCCATTGCAGTAGGCCATCCCTACGGCACCACCGGCTCCCGCCTGGTCGGCCACGCGCTGATCGAAGGCAAGCGCCGGGGCGTAAAATACGTCGTGGTTACCATGTGCGTAGGCACTGGCATGGGTGCCGCAGGCTTGTTTGAGTTGCCTGAAGCTTTGGTCGCTGCCTGAG
>NZ_ABCP01000043.1 GCF_000170835.1 Marinobacter algicola DG893 | reverse complement strand
TGAGTTCTATTCGTTCCAGGCTA
Organism: Marinobacter algicola DG893; assembly: GCF_000170835.1. Taxonomy (GTDB): domain Bacteria; phylum Pseudomonadota; class Gammaproteobacteria; order Pseudomonadales; family Oleiphilaceae; genus Marinobacter; species Marinobacter algicola. The sequence goes on along the minus strand of NZ_ABCP01000043.1, from coordinate 28,565 downwards.
CTTTTTTCTGAATCAGTAGCATGATTCGATCAAGAAGGAAGCCAATAAAACCGATGGCCAGTACCGCCACCATTATTCGGCTCAGGGATTCACTGCTGCCGTTCTGGAATTCGTCCCAGACAAATTTTCCGAGGCCGGGGCTCTGGGCCAGCATTTCGGCGGCAATGAGGACCATCCAGGCGATGCCCAGGGACACTCTCAGACCGGTGAAGATCATCGGAACAGATGACGGCAACACGACCTTGCGAACGTGAGTCCAGAATGACAGTTGCAGCACTTTTGAAACGTTTAAAAGATCGGGATTTACCGCTGACACCCCCACACTGGTGTTGATCAGCGTCGGCCACAGGCTGCACAGGGTGACCGTGATCATCGATGTCAGGAACGACTTCTCGAACATCGGGTCATCACTGACATACGTGGCGGAGACCACCATCGTGACCAGCGGCAGCCAGGCCAGTGGCGATACCGGTTTGAAGATCTGGATCAGAGGATTGATGGCCGCCGAGAAGTGACGGTTCAGGCCGATGATGATACCCAGCGGCACGGCGATGATGGTGGCCAGCACGAAACCGGCCAGCACGGTGCCGAGGCTGGTGAAGATCTGGTCGACGAACGTGGGTGCGCCGGGATAGTCGCGGATTTTCACTTCCGCGTCCGGGTTCTCCGCCAGGATGCGCTCGTTTCGCTCCTCCTGCATAGTGACAAACTGCGCCGCCCGGTCCCGCTGGTTGCTGTGTTCCTGCCACAATTGCCCAGACTGCTCCAACACATCGGCCGGGCCCGGGAAGGCGCCCAGCGATGTTTGCACCTGAGGCGCGGCCAAGTGCCAGAAGCCCAGGAACAGCGCGATACCGATGGCTGGCAGCAACAACTGGCGGCCGGTTTCGGCCAGATTCTGGCCGGACAGTTTTTCCATCAGCGCACGGAGCCAGCGTTGGCCTGATGATAACGAGTCGGTCTGGCTGAGCGTGGTCATGTGATGTCTCCTGACACTCAAGTCTTAAGGGGTTTGCGAGCCTTTCAGGCCAATCTCAAAGCTGTCGATGTAGGCGTTCGGTTCCCTCGGAGTGAAGGCCACGCCGTCGATCAGCTCGCCCTGGTGCGGGCGCGCAAAGTTTTCTGCATCCAGGTCCGGGAAATCCTCCGCTTTGAGCGTGCCGTCCTCGATCAGGGTTCGGGCTGCTTCCTTGTAGATATCCGCGCGATAAACCTTGGCTGCGGTTTCCATATACCAGTCGTCGGATTTCGGCTCGGGAATCTGGCCCCAGCGACGCATCTGGCTCAGGTACCAGATGGCATCGGAGGGATACGGGTAGGTGGCGTAGTAGCGAAAGAACACGTTGAAGTCCGGCACTATACGCACGTCGCCTTTCTCATACTCGAAGGTGCCGGTCATGGAGTTGGCGATCACTTCCTCGTCTGCGCCCACGTAGCTTGAGCGGGACAGGATTTTGACCGCCTCTTCACGATTGGCATTGTCGTTCTCGTCCAGCCAGTGGGCGGCACGGATCAGCGCACGAAGCAGCCGGAGATGGGTGTTGGGATACTGTTCTGCCCAGGCTTCGGTCACACCAAACACTTTTTCGGGGTTGTTGGGCCAGATTTCGTAGTCAGTGATGACCGGCACGCCGATGCCTTTGAACACCGCTTGCTGGTTCCAGGGCTCACCCACGCAATAGCCCTGAATGGTGCCGGCTTCCATGGTGGCGGGCATCTGCGGTGGCGGGGTGACTGACAGGTGAACGTCGGCGTCGATGTTGCCGCTGGTGTCACCGCGCTGGGGCGCATAAAAGCCCGGGTTCAGGCCGCCTGCAGCGAGCCAGTAACGAAGTTCGTAGTTGTGGGTGGACACGGGAAAAACCATGCCCATGCGAAATCGCTCGCCCTTGTCACGGTACTGTTCGATGACCGGCTTCAGGGCAGCGGCATTGATGGGATGAGCGGGGTTGCCGTCGCTGCCATCGTCGATGTGTGGGCGCATTTGCTCCCAGACGTCGTTGGATACGGTGATACCGTTACCATTCAGGTCCATGCTGAAGGCAGTGATAATGTCCGCCTGGGTGCCGTAGCCGATAGTGGCCCCCAATGGCTGGCCCGCCAGCATGTGGGCGCCATCCAGGGTGCCGGTCACGACGCCATCCAGCAGGACTTTCCAGTTGGCCTGGGCTTCCAGTTCAACAAACAGGCCCTCATCCAGGAAAAACCCCTGTTCCCAGGCAATGGCCAATGGCGCCATATCGGTCAGTTTGATGAAGCCGAGTTTCAGGTCTGGCTTTTCGGCCGGGCCGATGTCGGCGTGTGCAGAGCACGCCGCCGTCAAGATCAAGAATGTCGCTGCCAGTGTTCTCAGATGCATGGTGCTCTCCCGGAGTATTATTCAGACAAAAAAAAGCCTGCCCCCCGTTTCCGGGACGCAGGCCTCAATGCCTGATGTTCTGTCAGTTTTCGTCACTGCCGTTTACCCGCGCAGTGAATGCAAGATCGTCTATGTTGACTAAGCAGTCTGCGTGCCATCTTTGTAATTTGTTGATAGATATAAAAATATCTGAGTTTTTGTAAAGAGGGGCGTTATTGAGGGCGGTTTTTCGTGGCTGTTTTAGTGCGTGACGCTTCTTTATTGGGCGTGGCCATGGGGTTGTCGGCCAGCCAGTCGTGAAGGTGCTCTCCCAGCAGGCGGTCGCTGGCAACATCCACGGGGCCGTAGCGCCCCGACAGGGTAAAGGGGAGTTGGTGCCGGCCCTCGGTTTTGCTGTCGATAACCGGTGCGTCAATGCCCATGGAGGCGGCAGCGTCACGGAACAGGTCGGGCCTTATCACCCGGCGCACCATGGTGTCGTCCACCGGGCCGAGTTGCCCGCGGAGGGTCAGGCGAGTCGCGAGCCAATGGGCCTGTGACAGCCAGGGGAAATTGGCGGATTGGCGAAAAAAGTGTTGGTGCAATCGTGGATGGAACAGACTGTACGGGTGGTTGTCCAGCACGTTGATTTGTTCACCCAGGTACTCGGGCCTGGCCAGGATGTCCCGCAGCAGGCCGTGGTTGTGAGGGTTATCCAGCCACTGACAGGCTGCAAGCAGTGCCCGCAACAGGTGCCGGTGCATCACGTCGTGCTGCTCCGTCCAGTCGGCTCGCATACCCAGAACTTTTTCCGGGGCGTTCTGCCAGATCTGGTGGCCGGAATGGAGAATATGCCCCAACTCCTCGTACTCCAGCAAGCTGTTCCAGGGCTCACCGACGCAGCAGCCTTCGATGGAGTTTGATCGAAACGCGTCCACCATCTGTATAGGGGATACCGGGATGATCTGCACGTGCTGTTCCGCGTCTGGCCCGGCAGAGGCCAGCCAGTCCCGGAGCTGAAGATCATGGCTGGACCAGGGCGCCACGGAGGCCAGTCGTATTGGCTCGCCCCTGTCCCTGGCCACGCGTATCAGCGCGCGCGCGGTGGCGATGGGATTCTCCAGGTCCGTGGCTGAACGGATCAGTTCGTGGTGCAGCCGAGCGCTGAGGGTAATTCCGTTGCCGTTGCGGCTCAGTACCATGCCGACCACAATGGGCACTTTGGGGCGGTCGCTCGCCAGGGACATACTCAGAGGCATCGGCGCCAGCATATGGCCGCCGTCCAGCAGGCCAAAGCTGACCTTGTCACGCAATGACGCCCAGGAGCCTTCGCGCACCAGTTCCACGTCCAGCCCTTCGGCATCAAACAGCCCCAGCTCCCGCGCAACAATCAGTGGTGCACTATCCAGCAGTGGTACAAAACCGAGGCGGACATTGAATCCGGGACGTTTGTGAAGCGGGGTTGGGCGAACCATGGATACTCCCTAACAACGCTGATCAGGATGCTTGCTGGATGGCACCGGCTGAGCCCCGGCTATGTCTCTCTAACAGGTTGATGACACGTCCCGCCATCACCGCCAGGCGTTCACTGTGCTCCATGGCTGAGCTGCGTAACATACGATAGGCCGTTTCCTCGTCGCAGTTCTCATGCCGCATGATCAGCCCTTTGGCTTTCTCAATAACTTTACGGTCTTCCAGTGCCGAACGGGTTTCCTCCAGCTCGGCTCTCAGTGCCTGAAAGGATTCGAACTGCGCCACGGCCGAGTCGATGATCGAGCGAACCCGTTCCGGCTGAATGCCGTCGACAACGTAGGCACTGACGCCCGCCTTCACTGCAGCGTGGATGGTGGCGCGGTCACCGGGCTGGTCGGCGAAGAATACGATGGGCCTGGGCGCGTGAGTGTTGAGGGTGCTCATGTTCTCCAGGGTGTCCCGGTCTGGCGAGTCCATATCAATAATCACCATGTCCGGCTGGTCGCGGGCAACCGCTGCGGTCAGGCCGGTGGCATCCGGGCGCTGGCGAATGACTTCATGGCCCTCATGTCTGAGTGCCTGGCAGACCTGGCTTGCCCGTTCGGGGTCCTTGTCGATCAGAAGGATGCGAAGGGGTTCTGGCGAATTCATGATGGTTTCCTCGATATAAAGGCATTGGGTGCCTTTCTATTTAAGCCTGTCAGAAAAACGGTTCCATCAGCGTTGCTGCAATAAATTTGCCAGGGTCGCGGGAAGTGCCTGGCGAGCGGTGGAGTGGCCGTTTCTCAAGGTCATGGGTGGGTGTTTTCATTCGTCAATCGTGCGCTCTGATTGGGCGTTTTTAAGCGTTTTGCACTGTTATGACTCCTGGCGACGGGTGTTGAGCGGTATCAGGGTTCGCTGAAACACCCGCTGGCCGGTTTTCGCGGGGAGTGGCCCCGGATTTGCACAGGCTATGGGAAACATTTATAGCGATAGCTGACACGCCAACCATAAACAGCCAGGCCCGGGGTCACCTGATCCCGGTACTGAATGCTGGCAACGAAGCCCGCATGCCCGGTTCCCGTTTACTCAGGGGGCTCCGGACATTGCGGTTTTTTTGTGCGTGCAACACTCAGGAGACACCGTGGACTTACTCAACACGACTGGCCAGGACCCGGTTCAGACCACCTGCCCCTATTGCGGGGTGGGTTGTGGTGTGATGGCCTATTCCGACAGCGGCACAGCGGTGGCCGGGGACAAAGACCACCCTGCGAACAAGGGGCGCTTGTGTGTAAAAGGTGCGAGTCTTCACGAAACCACCGGCCAGGAAGACGGACGGTTGCTGTTCCCGGTTGTCAGAGGGCGTCGCACTGAATGGGCGCAGGCGCTGGATGAGGTGGCGCACGCGATACAGGACAGCGTCAAGACTCACGGACCACAGTCGGTGGCCTTTTACCTGTCCGGCCAGCTATTGACCGAGGACTACTACGTCGCCAACAAGCTGGCCAAAGGCTTCATTCGCACACCCCATGTGGATACCAACTCCCGGCTGTGTATGTCGTCCGCTGTGGCTGCTCACAAACGGGCCTTTGGGGCGGATGTGGTCCCCGGTTGCTACGAAGACCTTGAACTGGCGGATCTGCTGGTGCTGGCGGGCAGTAACGCCGCGTGGGCGCATCCGGTGCTTTACCAGCGTATGAAGGCCAGTGCGCGGGATGGGCGTCGAGTGGTTGTGATTGATCCGCGCCGCACCGCCACCAGTGAACTGGCGGACCTTCACCTGGCGTTGCGGCCAGGCACGGATACGGTGTTGTTCAACGGTTTGCTGAGTTGGCTCGCCGATCACGGTGGCCTGGACCAGGCCTACATTGATGCGCATTGCCAGGATTTCGATAACGCATTGGCAAGTGCACAAGCGGCTGCCCCAAGCGTCGAGTCGGTGGCAGAGCAGTGTGATCTTGCGCCGGAGGATGTCGAAACCTTCTATACCTGGTTTGCTCAGACGCCGCGAACGGTCACCGGTTTTTCCCAGGGGATAAACCAGTCGATTGCTGGCACCGATAAGGGCAATGCCATTATCAACAGCCATCTGGCGACGGGCCGGGTTGGCAAGCCTGGTGCGGGACCCTTCTCCCTGACCGGCCAGCCCAATGCCATGGGTGGACGGGAAGTGGGCGGGCTTGCAAATACCCTGGCGGCTCACATGGATTACGACAGCCCGGGTGCCCGATCACGCGTGGCGGATTTCTGGGGCACCGGTGCGGTGGCCGATGGCCCGGGCCTGAAGGCGGTGGATATGTTTGAGGCCGTTCACCGTGGCGATATCCGGGTGATCTGGATCATGGGGACCAACCCGGCGGTCAGCCTGCCGGATTCGGCTCGGGTCCGGGAAGCCCTGGCACGTTGTCCCACTGTGATTGTTTCAGACTGTGTTGCTCACACCGACACCACAGACCTCGCTGACATTCTTCTCCCTGCCGCTGGCTGGGGTGAGAAGGACGGCACCGTCACCAATTCGGAACGGCGAATTTCCCGGCAGCGCCGCTTCCTGCCCCTCCCGGCTGAGGTAAAGCCGGATTGGTGGATCATGAGTGCCGTGGCCAAAAAACTGGGGTTCGGCGAAGCATTTGGCTATAAGCGGCCCGCGGATATCTTTCGTGAACACGCGGCCCTGTCCGCTCACAAGAACAATGGCGAGCGCCTGTTTAACCTTGCCGGGCTGGCCAACCTTTCGGATGCCGGCTATGAGGCGCTGACCCCAGTGCAATGGCCGGTTCTGAAGGGCGCTGGAGCGGAAACTGAAGGCTCGACGAGACTGTTTTCTGATGGCCGTTTTGTCACTGACAATCAGCGCGCCCGATTTGTCGCCATCGAAACTCGATTGGCCGCCCAACAAACCAGCGACGACTACCCTTTGGTGGTCAATACCGGCCGTATACGGGACCAGTGGCACACCATGACCCGAACCGCCAACACCCCAAGGCTACTGACCCACCGCTCGGAGCCCTATGTGGACATGCATCCCGACGACATGGTCACGCATCAGCTTATGGAGGGGCATCTGGCCCGGTTGAGACGTGGTGACGGCTGTTACGTGGGGCGAGTCCGCAAGAGCCCCGAACAGCGGCGGGGCGAGGTGTTTATACCCATCCACTGGAACCGGCAGTTTGCGTCCAGTGGGGTTGCCACGCTGCTTACCGAATCAGTGACAGACCCTGTCTCGGGTCAGCCGGAGGCCAAACACGGGCGAGCCGACATAACGCCGTTTCGCGCCCGCTGGCATGCACGATTGCTGGTCAGGCGCAATCGGCCCCGGCGCTGGCAGGCTGACTACTGGTGCCAGGTGCCGTTGCATCACAGCGACAGTTGGTGGCTGGCCGGGCGACAGTCGGTTGATTGGCCTGCGTCGATGACTGAGTGGCTGGGCGGAAAAGCGCATCTGGTCATGGCCGATGCGGCGCAGGGGCGGTTTCGCGCTGCCCGGCTGGTCAACGGGCAACTGGAGGCGGTGTTGATGGTCGACAGCGACCCTGTGTTAATACCGGACGCCAGTTGGTTGGACGGCTGTTTTGCCGAAGCAGAACTCTGCGACGCCAGTCGTCGGGCGCTGTTGGCTGCGCGGGACGTAGATGTGGAAGATCCGGGCGCCATGATCTGCAGTTGCTTTCAGGTAGGGGAAAACCAGATCGCTGGTGCCATCGCCAACGGGGCGAAGTCGGTAGAAGCCCTGGGTAATAACCTGAAATGCGGCACAAATTGCGGCTCCTGTATTCCGGAGCTGCGCGATCTGCTTGCGGCATCAGTCCGCGAGAGCGCGTAGCAGAACCAGGGGGACCCGGTATCGCAAACCGCGGCAGCGCCCGGTGCCCTCCACGGTGCAGGTTTTCCGGTTTACCCGGATGATCCTGCCTTCGAGCTCTCGTTTGCCGGCGCCAAACGCCACGGCATCTCCCACGGCCCAGTTGGCCACGAGCTGACGGCAGTCCGGCGCGTGGATAGGAACGTCGGGCACGGAAAGCCCTGCTTTTTCGGCCTGGGCGGCGAGATGGCGCCTGGCTGCCTCAGCGCCGCCGCTGGTGTGGAGCTCGTCCAGTATCCGGTAGAAATGCTGATTGTGAACGGAGCCGCGATAGCGCTTGCCCGACACATGTTGAAGCAGGTGCGCAAATTCGTGGCAACAGGTGTGCGCCAGCAGGTTCAAAGTGGTGACGGTCCCCCCGAAATACTCTCTCTGGCGGATCTCCCTTCCGGAAAGCCAACCGCTAACTGCATCGGGCTGGTGCTTGTCCATGATCATGCGTTTGCCGTAGGTAATCTGGTGCTGTTTCAGGCGCGGATCAAAACGATGGTAGGTGGCCTGTCCCGAGCCGACACGGCAAAGCAGAGTCGTGGCGGGTAGTTGGTCGCGAACCCATTGTCGGGCGGGCGTCCATAGTATGGCGTGCGTTGTATCGCACATTAGCTGGCCGATACTGCGAGCCGTGGGTGCTTCAATAGTCATCGATCAGACACATGTGGAAGTGGCGGGAAACACTCATGCCCTGATCATACCGGGTGTCGGGCTTGCCGTAAAAACAACAACGGCCAGCAAAGGCTGGCCGTTGTGACTGCGTGGACCGGAGGCTTAGCCTTCGATCGGCGAACGCCAGTCGTCCGCACCGGAAGTACCGGCAACAGCGTGTTCCCAGGTCACTTTACGGTAGGACAGGGACGCGGTGACCAGCTGGGTGAAGTCAGCGCTGGCGGCGTCCTGGCAATGCGGCATGTTGCACTGGATGTCGATAATGGTGGCATCTTCCAGGATGGTGGAGAAAAAGTGCTCCTGCTTGCCTTCAACAGAGGTGCGGTACCACTTCAGCTCAACCTTCGGCAGCATTTCGCCAGACGCCAGGGCGTTGTACATAAGTGGGGTTGCTTTGTTCAGCGCAGAGGTGAACTTGAACGGCTTGTGAACGCGCTGACCGGACGGCTGGCCAGACTGCGGATCGGTCGGAACGGTAACAACGTGGCTGAATTCCTGAACCAGCACTTCGTCTTCGTGACCTTCAACGTAGATGTTGCCTACGGAGTCGGAGGTGAATGCGCCAGCGGTAATGTTGCCCTGAGTTTGGCCTTCGATGCTGATATAACAAGGAGTTGGCATAGTCTGCTCCATGACGTGTGAATGAGTAAGTGTCCTCGGGATCTCCCTGGACACTTAACACATAACAAAGGCCGTGCCAGAAAAATAAATGTCTTTAATAACAGTAAGTAACGATTTTTAGGTCGTTAGTTTGAGGCGGTGCAGGCAATCAGTTGCTGGCTTCGGGGCGAGATCTTGCTGAGCGGGCAAAAAATTGCTCAACGTAGTCTGAAGCGCACGGGCAGGGCATAGGTGAAGGTCTGCCCTTTCATAAAGTCGGGTACTTCCGGTAGTGGTTCGGCGTCCTTGAGCATGTCCAGCGCAGCATCATCAAGTAAGGCGTGGTTCGAGGAGGCGCGCAAAGAGTGGTGCACCAGGGTGCCATCCCGACTGAACTCGAAGACCACAACTGGTGCGCCTTCCTGGCCAAGACGACGGGCACGACGTGGGTATTCGTAGTAGCGTCCCAGATGCTGGCTCAGTTCCGTGAGGTAGCGGTCCACATCGGAGGACTGTCCGGCCGTGAGTTCAACCTGCTGGTTGAGGCTTTCTTCTTCAGCCGTGTTTTCGGATACCTGCTCCGTGCTCGTGTCGCTTTCAGTCGCATCAACCTGGGGCTCAGGTTCTGTTACTTCGGGTTGCGGCGTCGGTTCAGGTTCCGGTTGCGGTTCGGGCTCAGGCTCCGGCACAATTTCTGGCTCTGGCTCTGGCTCTGGCTCTGGCTCTGGCTCTGGCTCTGGCTCTGGCTCTGGCTCTGGCTCTGGCTCTGGCTCTGGCTCTGGCTCTGGCTCTGGCTCTGGCTCTGGCTCTGGCTTCGGGGTTGGTTCGGGGGGCGTTTCCGGTTTAACGGGGGGCTGGGGTTCGGGCGTTTCGGGGTCGGATTTGCCGGCCAGGGAAATCTTGATGGCAGGCGCGGAGTTAACGGCGGCGTTTCCGAGCGGTTTCAGCTCGGGAATTCGCTCGGGCGCGGCGATCATCACCACAATTGCTGTGATAGCAATGGAAACGAGTAGAAGCAGGCAACGAACGGTCTTGCTGGCACCCATCAACTGGCGGGCTCCGTCAGCAGGATGACTTCTCGGTAGCCGCTTTCCTCCAGCACGCGAAGCAGAGACTCCAGATCCGACATGGCAATCTCGCGTTCAGCGGCAATTTTTAACGGGGATTCTTCATCCGGTGCTGGCAATGCCTTGGACAGACCATCCGTCGTTACGGTGCGTCCGTCGACTTGCCACTCGCCGTTTGCGGTAACGGTGAGGTCCGCATAGGGTTGCTCATTGCCGGCTTGTTGCCCGGTACCAGGCAGCTTCGGCAACGGGGTGTCAGACAGCTGCCCCGCCACGATAAAGAACATCAGCAGCAGGAACACCAGATTGATGAGCGGCAGGAGAGCGTCCTCGAGACGCTCCATCAAGGACTTTCCCGAGGTGACGGGCGGTGGTACCAGATCCGTCATGGCTGCTCCGCAGCGCCAGGTGTGCGCTTCCAGTGGGTGGTAACGCCACTGTCTGTGAGTTGGCTGTAGGCCTGGGTAAAGTGGGTCAGTTGGGTGGCAGACTCTGTGGCGAGGTTGATTTCGCTGACGCCGCCGGCCCGGAGTTGCTTGATCAGCCCATCCACCCTGTAGGTCTCTCCCTGCCAGCGGGCTTGGCCGTCGCGTTGGATGACCACTTCGGGGATTGGCTCTCCAGTTACTGAACGGGTGTCGCCTGTGCTGTTACTCAGTTCCATGAAACTGACCGGCAGCAAACGGCTGGTGAGCATGAAGAACACCAGCAGAATGAAGACCACATCGATCAGTGGGGTGATGCGGATCGGGATTGGGCGTGCCGGGCGTGGTTCAACCAGTTGCATTGGCCAGGCGACCCTGATGCTCGTCCCCGGAATACTCCACGACACGTCCGGTTCTGGTGCCGGCGGCAGGGGCCGGCTTATCGTGGGCCTCCATCTCCGGTTCGCTTTCTGTGGTGGCGACGGGGACCGAAAGGAGGGTAACCAGTGCGCTATTAATGGTTTTCTGGATACGCCGCAGGCGGAATTCAATCCAGGCGGACAGAGCGGCAAACGGGATGGCGATAACCAGGCCGGCGGCGGTTGTGGTGAGTGCTTCATAGATGCCGCCGCTCAATTGGGAGGCATTGGCGCGCCCTTCGGTAGCGGCCATGGCTCCAAACGCCTCCATCATGCCCAGAACGGTGCCTAATAGACCCAGCAACGGTGCCAGCGCGGCAATGACTTCAATGATCTTCAGCGGTGCCTCGAACGGTTCAAGGGCCTCATGGGCATCCCTGGCCACAGACTCCCGAATCTGCTGGGGATCGGTTCCAGCATTGCGGGCGTTCATGGTGTTGACGATCAAGTGGTGCAGCGGATTCAGTTGGGCGTATCGGCCAGCGGACCGTTGCAGGTGCTCAGACACGTTGCCGTCAGGCTTTTGTTGCCATTCTGTAATGGCTTTTTTAAGTTTGGAGGTAAACCTGGGCGCAAAAAAAGTGCCGAATAACATGAGGTAAAGGAAGGTAACAACACCCGCCAGAGCAATGGCCAGCAACACGATCATGACGGGGCCGCCCATTTCCAGCAGCTGACTGACCGGGCCGGCGCTGATTCCGGTGGTGTCGGCGAGCAGGGACTCGGACATTGGGAAAACCTCAGTTAAGAAAATAGGTCTAAATAATAACGATTATCATTGAAATTGCAAGTTCTGTAACCTGTTGAAAGCCGAGTCTCTGTTAGACTTACCAATATTAAATTCTCCAGTAATCGACACGTTATCCAGTGAAAAACAGATATTTATCACTAAGGGGCATCAGCCCGGACCTGTCCTGCGTTCGTGAAGCCGGAGTCACGCCGCTGTGATGATAAGACGTTGGCTTGCAAGCCTGGTCAACCGTGCCGTTGCCTTTGTCATACTGGCCATCGTGCTGGCGGCTCTGGCCGTGGCCGTGGTCAGCTCTCTGGTGGGACGCTCGGAGCTGGCGGGGCAGACAAGGGAACAGGTAGAAACCATCGCGGAACTGGTTGCCAGCGATCTTGATGCCCGCCTGGCCCAGCGCCGGGATACCCTGACTCATGTCGCGGAAGGGTTCACCATGGAGGAGTTGGTGCTGCGCTCCCGTTCCCGCCTTCTCATCCGCCGCGAGATTGCGCTGCAACATATGTTCGATGGAATCTACGTGTTCGATGCCGGTGGCAAGGTCATTGCCGAGTATCCGCAAAGCTTCCGGCAGACGGGGCTGGATATCAGCGGCCGCGAGTATTTTCAGCAGACCTCAAGCCAGCTTACCTCCATCATCAGTGACCCTTATGTGTCGAACTATCGGGAGCGGCCCGCCGTTATGATGACGGCGCCTATTTTTGATCATCGCCAACGGTTTATTGGCGTGCTGGGAGGAGCGGTTTTTCTCGACGGCGACAACTTCATGGAAGACACCAGCGGTGTGAGCATCGGCAAAACCGGTTATGTCAGCATTGCCACTCGTTCGGGGGTAACCCTGGGCCACGGCCGTACCGGTGAAACCATGGTGCCGCTCAGGCTTGAAAACGAGGCCCACAAGAAGGCCATGGCGGGTTTCGAAGGCACATTGCAGACGCTTGACCAGGAAGGCACCGAAGCCATCACCTCGGTGCGGCAAATGTCACAGGTGCCCTGGTTTGTGGCCGCGGTGTGGCCGGTGAAAGAGGCCTATGCGCCGCTCAGCCGGTTGACGGACAGTTTCGCACAGACTCTCCTGATCGTGATTCTGATCGTGGCGCCCTTGGCGCTCGTGGTGTTTCGTCGGTTAATGGCGCCCATGCGAAATCTGGGGGTCCAGATCAGTGAGCGCCATCTGGGGATACGGACCGAGCCGGTGGACGTTCTGGGTGGCTCGGAAATCCGACAGGTTGCGGAAACTTTCAACACCGTGATGGAAGAGCGTGACGAAGTGCTGTCCTCCCTGGCCGAGCGTGAGGCGTTTTTCCGCTCGCTCACCCAGAGTGCGCCGATCGGCATTATCCAGACTGATGTTCTAGGTAGGATTGAGTTCGTGAACCCGGCGTTTGAGCGGATCATCGGGGTCAGCACCAATGACCTGCAGCATACCCCTCTGATCGAAGGTGTTTATGAAGAAGACCGGGCTGGAACGGTTGAAGCGTGGCGGGAGGCTTTGCGCAGCAAAACGGTGTTCCGAGGTCGTTTTCGCTTGAAAAGTCGCAAGGGTATTGAGCTGGTGTGGGCCGATGTCATGACGTCGGTGATTGAGACGGAAGAGCGTTCCCTGGGTACCATCACCGTGGTCAGGGATATCACTCACGAACTGGAAATTGAAGCGGAATTGGTCGAGGAACAAAAACGTGCAGACAGCATTCTGGGCGTACTGCAGGAAGGCGTATTGATGGTGGATGTCGATGGCATTATCCGATACTCCAACGAAGCCGCCTATGGGTTCCTGGGATTGGCCGACAGTGTTGAGCAGCAGAATTTTTTCGCACTGGTATCGATTGAAGACGAGAACCGTTGCTGGGAAGCGGACGATTTTCTGCGCAGTGCTGATGTCGATAGCTTGTACGCCACCCTGCGAAACAGGACAGGCCAACTCTTCGATATAGACCTGGCAATGCTTCACCTTCGCCGGGAAAGTCACAATCACCGCATGGTGTTCGTCATCCGGGATGACAGCGCCCGCCGTCGCGAAGAAGAGCGGCTGTCCTGGGAAGCGACCCACGACAGCCTGACAGGCTTGCTCAATCGTCGCGCCTTCAATTCGTCGCTGGTCAAATGTCTGGCGGATGCCAACAAAAAAACAGCGGCCAGCGTTATGATGCTGATCGACCTGGACTATTTCAAACCGGTCAACGATGAAGGCGGGCACTTGCTGGGAGACGATTTGCTCGGGCGGCTATCGGACCTGCTCACGCAGTCCGTGCGCCAGTCGGATACGGTGGCACGCCTCGGTGGCGATGAATTCGGCATTATCCTGCCCGCCTGTGGTCAGCAGCGCGCGGTCGAACTTGCCGAGAAAATCCGAGCCGGCATTGAGGCCATGCGCATAGAGCAGGATGGCAAGACGTTTGGAGTGACTGCCAGCATCGGCCTGACTGAGATGAGTGACGCGGATACAGGGCCCCGGGAAGTTGTTGCACGTGCGGACGAAGGCACATACGCCGCCAAGGCCCAGGGGCGAAACCGCGTAGTGGCGGTTCCCCTGCCGTCAGCGCAGAAGCTGGATTGATCACCACCATCCCGCAGAGCCACCCGCCTGCCACAGTAGGCGCAGTGCGAGCAGGGTCAGAAGAAGGTTGAACATACGGCTGAAATGCCGATTGCTCAGGGATTTGAGCACGTGAAGCCCCAGCCAGGTGCCGGCAAAACCGAAGCTGATCATGGCCAATATGAACATCAGCCAGTCGCGGAAAACGAAACCGGCGAGTCCGAAAACCAGCGCTTTGGGCGCGTGCTGGAGCGTCATCGCCGTGGCGAACGTCGCAACGGTGGTGAAGCGCTCTGTGTGCATCTGCTTGATAAAGGATGCCACCAGTGGGCCGGTTGCACCCACAAACAGGGAAATGAAACTGGTCAACGCAGAGGCAAGAAAAATCCCCACACTGCCGAAGGCACCTCGTGGCAGGGCGGGCCCCCAGCATAGATAAAGCACGAAAGCGCCAATGGTCAGTTGCCACAGATAGGGTGGCAGGTCGATCAACAACCAGGCGCCAAGTCCCGCTCCGACCAGTACCCCCGGCACGAAGGCTGCGATGGCTTTCCAGTCGGTATGCCGCCAGGTCAGTGTGGCCCGCCCGGCATTGGAGCCTAACTGGATCATCCCGTGAACCGGTATGATCGCCGCCGGGGGTATCCAGAACGCCATCAATACCAGCAGCAGAACACCGCCCCCGGCGCCAAGGCTGGCGGTAATCATCGACGTAACGACAGAACTCAGTAGCAGAAAAACGGCCGTTGCGGTGTTCAGGCCTTCCGGGATGAGCGTCAGTTCCAAGGTGGGCTCCGGGGTTATTGGCAGAAGCGGGTATCAGCGAGGCGTGCGGTTTTGCACAGCGCCTCGGTAACGAGTTGTACATCGGCCACGTAATACAGCGAGGCCAGCCCGAAGCGATCCCGCCCCAGATTGTGGAACACCATACCGAAAGCTATATCTCCCGCGCTGAATCGCTCATGTTCCTGGGCAAAGTAAACCGCAGGCTTTGACAGCGTCTCGTCCTCCAGCAAAGACTGAACGCGGCTGGCACCGCCGTGATAAGCCTGAACCAGCAGCAGTGTAAAAAGCTGATCCCTTTTGTCGTCGGGCAGGTGACCGAAGCGCGCCTCGAAGGGCGGCCTGAGGTTGCGGGCATTCTGATTCATCAGTTTGAGGGCGCAATCAATCTGTGCCAACCGGTGCCAGTGGTTGGCGGGTTTGATGCGGCAGTCGTTGAGGGCCGAGGGCGAAAGCTGAAGTATGCCTTTGGCATTGGCGGCGGAGTGCGCCCGTTGTTGGCCGCTGCTTTCGATCAATACCTGGCCGCCGAGATATTTTGGCAGGGTTGCCGGCAGATTGAGCCGTTGCTGCTGCTCACGTAGACCATACACATACATCAGTGCCTCATGGAGGGGCTGCGGTGCTTCCTGCGAGGCGAACGACAGGTCGTCCCAGGCACCCCATATCAATTCCGAAGGTAGGGTGCCCAGGTAGCGTGCCATGGCTTCGTCCAGGTTGACGTGCGGCTGCCGGCAGGACAGCGCGAAGGGATAGCCGGTCTTGTCGGGACTGCCCGGAGCCCAGTTGTCAGCGCGGCCAGTGGCTGCCAGCGAGGCTCTTGTATCATTCAGGCGAGTCTGGGTGGCCTCCCGATCGGAGCCATCGTCAATGTAACCAATGAACTTACCGCGCATATCGAACAGGATGTGCCTGTCGGGGTCAGTGCAGTAACCGGATTCTTTCAATACCCAGCGACGAATGGTTGTGATGTTCTGGTAAACCCCCTGGCTTGACCAGTAGGGTGAACTGCGAACAACGCTGGTCCAGTTCTCGGCAGGTTCCGGGGGCTTTTTACTCGCTTGGGAAGTGGACGCGATAACAGATGTGACTATTATAACGACAGCAAGTAAGTGACGCTTAGAGCTCATGTTCATAAATACCGGTTTCCCCAATCTCCCGAAAACAGAATAACAAACGGAATCGATCATGAAGCAATCCGAATACCTCCGATACGACGCGGTAGCGCTTGCCGACCTGATTCGCCGCGGAGAAGTCGCGGCCAGCGAAATCTGTGAGGCCGCCATTGAGCGTGCGGCCACGGTGAATGGCAAGCTCAACGCCATCTGCCACCCCCAGTTCTCTGATGCGTTGAGCCAGGCGCCTACACCGGATAGTACCTTCTCGGGCGTTCCTATGCTGCTTAAAGATCTGGCCCAGGAACAACAGGGCCAGCCCTGTACCTACGGCAGCCGGGGATTGAAGAAAAACATCGCGTCCCGGGATTCGGAGTTTGTACGCCGCGCACGGGCTGCGGGCCTGATATTCCTGGGTCGCACTGCAACGCCGGAGTTCGGGCTGAAGGCGGTCACCGAATCGAAACTCTGGGGTGCCTGTCGTAATCCATGGGATACGGATCGGACACCGGGTGGTTCCAGTGGCGGCTCCGGCGCTGCGGTGGCGGCGGGCATCGTACCCATGGCGGGAGCCAATGATGGTGGCGGCTCGATTCGTATTCCGGCGGCCTACAACGGGCTGTTCGGGCTGAAACCGTCGCGCGGTCGCATCTCCTCCGGCCCCTCGGTGGGTGAAGCATGGACGGGCGCCTCGACCGATCACGTGGTCACCCGTACGGTTCGAGACAGCGCCGCCATGCTGGACGTACTGGCTGGCCCTGCGGTGGGGGATCCCTTTGCTATCGCACCACCGGCCGCTCCCTATGCCGAGTTGATGCAGCGGGCGCCACGCCGTCTCAAGATTGGTGTCTTTACCTCGTCGCCCTACGAAACCGACGTGGCCAGGGAGTGTGTGGATGCCGTTGAGGAGACCGCGCGCACTCTGGAAAACCTCGGGCATCGGGTGGAGTATGCACGCCCGGAATTCGACGGCATGGCCCTTGCCCGCTGTTATCTGGGGCTGTATTTCGGGGAAGTGTCCACCCTGATCGAGCGGGCGAAAGCCGAGTTTGGTGCCCGCGATGATGACTTTGAACTGGATACCCGTCTGATCGGTATGTTGGGGCGGACCATGCCACTACCGGACTACGTGCGCCGTCGCCAGCAGTGGAACGATTTTGCTCGCGCCCTGGGGGCCTTCTTTGAAGGCTACGATATGTACCTGTGCCCGACGGCTGGCCAGCTACCGGCGAAGATAGGCGAGTTGGATACCCCATCCCATCTGCAGGTGGCTGCCCGGCTGATGTTGCTGCTGAAAGCCGGCAAGTTGGTACACCGCAGCGGTCAAGTGGATCAGATGGCGATGGAAAGTCTCGCCCGCACGCCCTTCACCCAACTGGCCAACCTCACAGGCACACCTGCGATGTCTGTCCCGCTCACCTGGACGGCCGCCGGATTACCTGTGGGTGTACAGTTTGGCGCTCCGCATGGGGACGAAGGCACGCTACTTCAGCTAGCGGCGCAACTGGAAGAGGCCAACCCCTGGTTTGGACGCTACGAACTGCTGGAAGCAATGATCTGACGCCACGCACTGAAACAATAAATAACGCATTGTGATCCGGGATCAACGTATCCACGTTTATCTTTATGGCAGGAACAGGCTATGCTGTGAGTCAGGAAGAGCCCATTCTTCCTGAACGACCCTGATGGCATCGAGGAGGCGAGCGTATTATGAACCAACCGATGGCAATCGACGAACTGGTGTCTGTAGCACAGGCCGAAGCCATGGGGGAGCTTGATGCCCCGATGATGGCGATCGTACTGTCCAGCGAACAAAGCTACGACTTGCCCATTAACTCTCTTGAAACCGATGCCGACAAGGCCCGCTGGGGACTCATCCTACGCGCGGCCCGAGAGCATGTGGAAGCCGATGCGGTTGCCGTGCTGTACCCGGCGTGGACCACCATCCGCAGCAAGAAACCGGCGAAAGCCGAGGCCGAGGCAGGGTCAGAGGACACCCGAGCAGTGGAGGACGGTGAAGTTGAACCCGCTCGGGGTGAAGATCCGGCAGAGCCCATCGACACACTGTTTGTGCAGTTGCACACCCGCGACCGCATCTACTGGCGTGGCTTTGAGCAGATCCGTGATCCCAAGCACCAGCGCATTATTGGCTTTCGACGGATCAAGGCCCTGTCCACGGAGTATGGTCGTGACGAAGCACCGTCTGTAACCTCCTGGCTGAACACCCTGTTTGAGCCGCTGCCTGACGAAGGCGAGGAAACCGAGGTGGATATGGAACTGGCGGATCTGCTGGATGAACCAGAGGTCAGCGCGGCCTTGTATCCACGTCAACTCCGTGCCCTGCACTGATTTATCTGCCATTGGGAGCCCCGGTGTCGAAAGGCACCGGGGCCAGGCTCAGATGGCCATTGCCCTCTCGGCCACCCAGTACAGGCTGATCGCACCCACCGCTACCAGTGTGAGCGGAACGACTGCCCTGCCGTAAAGGTGTGTTTTACCCCACATGTAAAGCAGCGGGAAGGCAATAACCAGCAGACCCAGCTGCCCGAGCTCTACGCCAATATTGAATCCGGCAAGGGCAAGTACAGTCTGGGACACGCCACTGGTGAGGTCCCCCAGTACGCTGGCAAAACCGAACCCGTGTATCAGCCCGAATCCGAAGGCCAGTTTCCAGGTTTTCCTGCCCAGTATCGGCCACATCACGTTCATGGCTGCCACTGCTATGGACAGGGCGATAATGGTCTCCACCCAGGCAATGGGCAAGCGAACAATGCCAAGGGCTGCCAGAGCCAGGGTGACGGAATGAGCCGCCGTGAATGCGGTCACGATCCCCGTAAGTTCCCACAGTCGCTGATTTAACCCCACAGGCGTACTGCCATCATTCTTTCTCAGTGTAGCTGGCAGCATCAGCACTAACAGAAACAGTATGTGGTCAAGGCCGATGAGCAGATGGATGACACCCTCGTACAGGAAGGTTCCGAACAGCTGCAGGCTTCCTGGTGCTTCTCCGGCGGAAAGCGCCAGTTGGCGGCTGTCAGGGCCTACTACCCCGAGTGTGCTGGCCCCGTCGCTTTCCAGGCTTATCAGGCCGCGATGCAACGGGTCCTGTGAGAACAGAAGGTTGTATGTCAGGGTGTCGGGCGTGGCGCCATCGGGGCAGCTAATGGTGTAGAGACCGGCGGCATAGGGGCCGTCGCTATGGCTGGAAAGGCCCCATTGCTGGCCGGTCAGGCGGCAATCGGCCTGGGCGCTGGATAAGGTTACGCCCTGCTCTACCCATCGGGTAATCTGGTCCCGGCCAGCACGGAGCTCCGCACCACTGAGCTGGCGATCCCCGTTCCGGTCCAGCGGCAAGGCCACCGCCACGTCCCGGAGTGCCACATCGATCCGTATCTCGGCCCGGTCCTGGTTCAGGTAGATAAAGCTGTCGCTGGCCTTGTGGGCCCATGCCGTTCCGGAGATCAGGGCCAGCAGAACCATCGATACCACAAGGCTACCCCATTGTTTCATAACCCTCATGATTCAGCCTCCGGGTAGCGGGCATCGGTTTGCCCCTGTTCTTTCAGCCAGGATCTCACCTTCCGGGCTGGCTCGTTGTCACCCGCTGCATCGGCGGCACGCAGCAGCAGCCGGGTGTCGAGGGGCTCGCGTTGGCTGCGCCAGTTGTCCGCCGCAAAGGTCAATGCGGTCTCGGCGTCGTCTTCCACATCAAGCTGAAAGCGCGCCATGTCCCGCTGATGCAGCAGGTTTCCGCGCCAACGAGCCTCTGCGAAGCGCTCCCTGAGGCTTTCCGCCAACGCTTCGGCATTCGGGTGGTCTGACTCAGCCATGGCAATAGCCCGAATGACGGCCAGCGAATCCACCTGTTCATAGCCGTCGGTCAGGGCCAGTACCTTGTCGTTCTGGTTTCGGCCCAGATACCAGTCTGCCAGTTGGGTGCGGGTATAGAGATCGTCGGGGGCGATGCTGAGCACCGTTTGCCAGTGATCCTCCGCAGCGGGGCTGCCCATCTGCGCGGCGATATCCCCCAGGGTTCCCTCCGCCCAAAGCTGGCTGGTGACATCGGCATTGGTTGCGTCTGTCCGGCGTTGGAGCGTCTGATAGGCTGCTTGCGGGCTGCCCGTGCGGGCATCAACCTGAGCCGTGCAGCTGTCGGCAATCAGTCCGGGGTAGGTTTGTTGCAACTGTCCGCAGTGCTTTTGTGCGTCTTCGTAATTGCCCTGAACGATTTCCAGGTTGGCCAGCAGCAGGCGAGCCTGGTTTTTCTGGAGTGTGGCGCTGGATCGGGCAATGACGGTTTCCAGGTCTTTCCTGGCGCTGTCAAAACGGTGGAGGCTCTGGTCCAGCGTTGCCCTGAGGGTAAGCAGCCGGTCGGTCATTTCTCCGGGCCATCGCTGCAACATCCCGTCGGCGTAGCCCAGGAAACGGGGGTCTCCGGTGCTTCTGGCACGGGAGATCTGATTTTGTACGGTGTTTGCCAGTTGCTCGGGCGAATCCGGTAGTTCGGACGTGGTCAGTGCCGGCTCTGGCAGTTCAACAAGAATGTCGGTATCGGCGAAATCCTTCTCAATAGGTCCGGGTGCGGCGATTGCGACGTTTGGTAAAGCGGCCATCAACCACAGCCCGACACAAAAAGCCCCGCCCCGAAGGGCAGGGAATGTGCTTGCCGGCTTCAGGCGTACTGAAGGCCGGCAAGGGGTCCTATTGGATGAACAGATCGTCGAAGGCCTGTTCATTATTCTGGTCATTGAAGCTGAACTCCTGGTCGTTGATCTGAACGGCTTCACGAGTATCGTCCGTGTTGTCGATCTGTGTCTTCACAAAGGTTGTAAAGTCCACAGCCGGGTCCGGATTGGAATCTCGGCTACTGCTGCTGGAACCGTCGAAACACCCTGTCAGTGCCAGGGCTATCAGGCCCGTTCCGGCTAACTTCATAGTGAGTTTCATGATTCACTCCTTATGAGTTGGGTGAGCCGGCCAGCGGAGTTGCCAGATATGGGAACACTTCCTGGAGCTCAGCTGGGTCAAGTTGCACACCGTCGGTAAACGGGGTGTCCTTGTTCGGGGCATCAGTGGTTAATGCGCCCATGACCACTCGCAGGGCGATATCCACGGTGTCATCCACCGGGCGACGGCCATTCGGGAAGCCGGCGTTGTCACCACCGAGAACACCCAGGTCATTTTGCGAGGCTGCAGGCGTGGCCGCGATTTCCGGGTTCAGTCGCAGCATTTCTGACGTTTGCACGCCTACCGGCATGTTTACATCGGGTACGCCGGTCAGGAACGCTGTTACCAGATCGGTGCGCGGGAAGTTATTCGGTGCCTCAGCGCCTGCGCCGCCGAACAGTATTTCCAGCAGTTCGGGCAGGGTCGGATGAGTCACGTAGGTAGCGAACTGGCCATCGTTCATGGGCTCGCTGGCGTTGAACCGGTCCTTGTCTTTCAGGCCGATCACGACTTCGTTTACCAGCGGCATACCGAGGCGTGATACCTGGGTCCATGCGCCGCCCTCAACGGTTGCACCTTTGCCATCAACGGTCGGTTGCGGATTGATGACTCGGGCCTGGCGAACGCTGGCGGTGGTCCAGCCGCCGATGACGGGCTGATCCATTCCTGTGACTGCGGTGCCGGTCAGGCACTCGGTCGGAACTTCCAGGGCGAAGGAGGTCACGTTCTTGTCTGCAAGATCACCGGCACCCTCGCCGTCACGTGGGCCGAGCGGGTTGGTGTTGACCAGATCGAAGATCTCACCGAGGTTAACTGCGAAGGCTTCCTTGCGTTGTCCCACGAATACCTGCCCGTTGGTGGCGCAGCCTGGAATGCCAATCTCGAAGATGTGCTGGTTGGCGTAAGCTTGGTATCCACCGGGAAACGATTTTTCGCCGATGTTGTCCAGTGGCTTGTCGAAGGTGGCGGTGCCATCCGTGACGTTGGTCGCGGTCTCGACAGTACCGGTACGACGGTCGCCCCGAATAACCGATACAGTATAGTCTTGGCTGAACTGTACGTTCGCTTCGTCGCTGGCATCACCGATGTTTTTGAGCGGTACGGACACCATTTTTTGGTCGCCGTCGGGGCCGACCGGCAACTGTTTATCCTCTAGGTTATCCGAGAACTGAAAGCGGAACGTGAGGTTTTCCTGTGCGTTGCCACTGTTGTCGATATGGATTTCATAAACCGCGTCTTCATCCAGATCGAAGTAGTTGGGACCGCCATACGCATCCTGCAGCGGCAGGTAATTCGCGATCAGGGTGACGAAATCCGCACGTCCCGCCTCATAACTGCGGAACATGTAGAAATCGGTCCCGTCCACCTTGGGTACTTCGGTGATAAAGGGTGCTTCGCGGTGGCTTGAGGCGTTTGCTGCGCCGGCGCTGATACAGAGTCCGGCAACCGCAATGGCGAGGCCGGAGCGTTTTAGTAATGTATTCATTCCGTTTTCCTCTTCTATTGTTGGTGTTGCAAAGGAGGGTACGGAGCGATAACAGAAAAGGATGCAGTTCTCACAAAAAGAATTTGAAAGCGTCCTCTCCGGAAACGGGCTGACATATTATGAGTATGAGTGCACCACGTTCAGCCAAAACGTGCGAGCCGAGTGTCGGTTGGCGTATCGGCCCTGGTTTTCAAAGCGTTACTCTTCAAGTCGAGCCGGAACGACTATGCTCCATAGTGACTGTTTGATTTCAGGACCAACAACATGCTCCATCGCACCCAATGGGTAGCCGACGCCATTGCCCGCATTGATGCGGATTTCAATCGTTCTGCAGACACCCATCTGATCAAGCTGGATCTGCCGGGCCTGCGGGACGTCGATATCTATCTGAAGGATGAGTCGACCCACCCTACCGGCAGTCTGAAACATCGGCTGGCACGTTCACTGTTTCTGTTCGGGCTCTGCAATGGCTGGATTACGCCAGGCACCCCGATCATCGAGGCTTCGAGTGGATCGACAGCGGTCTCCGAGGCCTATTTTGCCAGACTCCTCGGGCTGCGGTTTATCGCGGTCATGCCCCGAACGACGTCGGCACAGAAAATTGCCAAAATTGAGTTCTATGGGGGCGAATGTCACCTGGTGGAAAACGGCAGTGAGATCTACGCGGAATCTCAGCGCCTGGCCCGTGAGCTCGGTGGTCACTACATGGACCAGTTCACCTACGCTGAAAGGGCGACAGACTGGCGGGGTAACAACAACATTGCCGAGAGCATTTTCGAACAGTTGCGACGGGAACCGCACCCCATACCGCGCTGGATTGTTGTCAGCGCGGGCACCGGTGGCACGTCGTCAACCATCGGGCGCTACATCCGCTACGGTGGCCATCTCGCCCAGGGCTGTGAACTGTGTGTGGCGGATCCGGAACACTCGGTTTTCTATGACGCCTTCGCCAGTGGGCGGTCTGATATTGTCGGGCAGTGCGGTTCGCGCATTGAGGGTATTGGCCGCCCCAGGGTTGAGCCCTCTTTCAGCCCGACAGTGATTGAGCGTATGGTTCGCGTACCTGATGCTGCGAGTTTTGCCGCGCTCCGATATCTGGAACGTCATCTTGGCCGGCGCTGTGGCGGCTCGACAGGTACCAACCTGATTGCCACACTGAGCCTTGCCAGCGAGATGCAAAACGCCGGAGAGGGCGGTTCGGTTGTCACGCTTCTGTGCGATGGTGGCGACCGATACACCGATACCTATTTCAATCCCACATGGCTTGCCAGCCAAGGCCTGGAGTTAACCAAGTGGGAAACAGCGCTGGACGACTTTGACCAAAGCGGTGTGTTTGAGCCCGATCTGATGACCTGCATGCATCCTGGTGGGCATTCGGAACGTAAGGTCGACTAATACCTGTAGAACCAGACAAGGGATCGTATCGATGGTAACCAGCAACTCTGAGCAGGATGATCTGATGGGACTGCTGATTGCAGTGTCCCGGGAAGACCGACTGGCCTTTCAGCGACTGTATGAAAAAATTTCCGGCAGGATGTTCGGGCTTTGCCTGAAACTGGCCAGTCAGCGGGATCTGGCAGAAGAGGCCGTCCAGGATGCCTTTGTGCAGATATGGCACCACGCCGGTGAATATCACAGTGAGCGTGGTGCTCCCCTGAGCTGGATGCTGACGATCGCACGCTATCGCACACTCGATCTAATGAGGAACAGGAAATCGAGGCCGACGTCCGGCGACGCCCATCTTGAGCGTGTTGCCGATGAACGTGACGGCCCGCTGGACGAATCACTTCGGGTAGCGGGTACCGCCGAGCTTCGCGGGTGCCTGGATGAACTCTCGGAGACACAGCGGGATAGTATCCTGTTGTCCTATTACCGGGGGTTTACCCACGATGAACTCTCCGAAGCCTTGAGTTCTCCCATTGGAACCGTAAAAAGCTGGATTCGGCGCGGACTAATGGCTCTGAAGAGGTGTCTGGAACGATGAAAAAGACACCGGAAAGAATAGAGGCATTGGCCGCGGAATACGTGCTTGGCTCCCTTCATGGGGCGGCCCGCCGGCGTTTCGAGCGCTGGATGATGGAGTCCGTTCGAGTCCGCCAGGAAGTCTGGTTCTGGGAAGAGAAACTGGGGCACCTGGGCGCACGCATTGAAGAAGAACAGCCTCCGGCGTCGGTCTGGGCTGGAATCGAACGTCGGCTTTGGCCTCAGACGGGTAACGCTGTGTCCGCAGAAGCAGCGAACGACGCGTCCGGCCGCTGGTTCTGGCCCGGCTGGAGCATGCTGGCAACGGCTGCAGCGTTGGTGCTGGCTGTTGTCCTGGTGCAACAGCCGGAGCCCGAGATGGATGACCGTCTGTCGGGGGCCATCGTACAGGCGGACGTGAGCGATCCGCTATGGTTGGTCAGTGAGTCATCGCTCGACAGACAACTGAAACTACGCCCCGTTGCCGCGACCGCAGCCCAGCAGGGCAAGGATTATGAATTGTGGATCGTGCCTGCGGATGGTCAGCCTCTGTCTCTCGGGGTTATTCCGGTAGGCGGAACCTACCAGGTAACCCTGGACGATGAGACACGTGCGCTTCTCAGCAACAGTCGAACACTGGCGATTAGCCTGGAGCCAGTGGGAGGCTCCCCCACTGGCCAGCCGACCGGGCCGATCCTGCACGTTGCGAAACTGTATGAACTCTGACCGATGAGTGCGGATTAATAGCTCGGCAGACTAGTGACTTGATAGCAGCGTGATGCACAGCTGGGCGTTCTGGATAAAGTGTCCGAACGCCGTCAGTTGCTCTTCGGAGGGCACATAGTCCGCCGCTGCGTTGTCCGCGTAAAACAGGCCGACCAGTCGCCCCTTGGCTTTCAGGGGGCCGATCAGTGCCGGCACGTTCCCCAGCCAGCGATCGTAGGCAACACCTTCGATTTTCGATTTTGGCAGATAGACGCAGCAATCCGCGTGGGGCAAGAGCGCACCGAGAGGGCCGGTGCCATCCTTGCGGACCGTAAAGTTGTCCTTCCAGGCTTCGGTACCCCTGCCACCCAGCTTGCGAGGCACCAGTTCAAGCCCGCTGCGGTCGCTCATCAGCAACACAACCCGCTGCATGCCGATTGCCCGGTGAATACCCTCGATGACCAGCTGACAGACTTCGTTGATGTCCGGTTTGTCGGTAAGGCTGTGGGTAAGATCGCGGAGAATCTGTAACTGCAGGTTGGGGTCCACCTCTGGTGCGCGCACCGCCTCCTCGCCGGAGCTGCCCTGGCTGCCAGGCATCAGCGCGGTCACCTGGGGAATGCCCAGCGACACCGCGACCCGCGCGGCTTCTCCGGCATTCACCTTGAGCTGGTCCCGAACGGCTGCAGGGTTCTCTCCGATGTCCTGCCCCAGGGCTTCCATGACCTTTTCCATGTCGTCGCCGCGCCAGCCATTCTCGGACAGTCTTGCCATCTCAACGGAGTGGCGCACCAGGCTGGCGGCCTTCGAATTGGCCTGCCCGGGCGCAACCACCTCGCGAATAAAGGGGCCGAGTGACCAGGCGTCCACCAGGCCACGGGTAATTTCGGTAAAGGTGGTGTGGAGCGCGGCTTTCTGGGCCTCCAGTGTCGGCTCCCCCTCACGCAGCCGGGATTCCAGTTCACTGGCCTGCTCGGTCTCGCAGGACCAGAAAGCCAACTCGCCAATGTTCATCAGCAGGGCCCCGATGAACACTTCCTCCAGGGCGTGCTCGTTGCGCTTTGGCAGCAGGCAACGGGCCTGGACGGCGGCGTGAATGGCCCTTGCCAGGCAGCGAAGCAGGTGTGGGCGGTCGTTGCGTTTGAGCAGGGAGTCCACGATCAGGGACGAGATGGCCATGGACTTCACGGCGTCGAAGCCGATCAGGGTGATGGCGCGGCTGACGGTGCTTACCTGGGTGCGGGTCTGGTTGTAGAACACCGTGTTGGAGAGCCGAAGCACCTGAGAGGTGAGCTGGGCGTCATTGAGAATGACATTAGCCAGTTCGTTGACGGTGCTGTTACTGCTGTCGGTCAGTTCATCAATTCTGCGGAGAGTGTTTGCCAGTACCGGCAGCTCCACTTTGCTCAGATAGGTGACCCATGCCTGGGTCGAATTCATCCTTGAGGGCGGTGTCTCGGTTTTTGTTGTCAAAATTGCGCGCGCCTCGGGAGTGTTAATGATGTTCTTGTAATGAATCAGTCTAGTTCAGTCGTGGCTGCTGTGTCAGGTGGCAAATGGTGTAAGGGGATTTACCAAGGCGGCGGATTCGGGTTTGCCATCGGTTTGGTTTATAATCGCGCGTTTTACCTCTGCACCCACAAGGCGCTGACAAAGCGTTCACAAGGCAACGTTGTGATTGTATTTGACCAGGTACAGAAGTCCTACCAGGTAGGTGGGCGGGCGATCCCCGCGTTACACCCCACCAGTATGACCATCGACACCGGCGAGGTGTTTGGCATCGTCGGCCACTCCGGCGCGGGCAAGTCCACCCTCGTGCGCCTGATCAATCTGCTGGAACCGCCCACCGGTGGCCGCATCCTGATTGACGATGAAAACATCACCGGCTACAACGCCAGCGAGTTACGGGCGTTCCGCCGCAAGGTGGGCATGATATTCCA
The DNA here is from genome assembly GCF_000170835.1 of Marinobacter algicola DG893. Taxonomy (GTDB): domain Bacteria; phylum Pseudomonadota; class Gammaproteobacteria; order Pseudomonadales; family Oleiphilaceae; genus Marinobacter; species Marinobacter algicola. Next base: position 1,520 of record NZ_ABCP01000043.1, on the reverse strand, counting down.
GCACTTCAATCTGCTGTCCTCGAAAACCGTGGCGGACAACATTGCCTTTCCCATGAAGCTGGCCGGCATTTATTCCCGCACCGAGATTCGTGACCGGGTGGACGAGTTACTGAAACGGGTCAGCCTGGTGGATCAGGCCAATAAGTACCCGTCGCAGCTTTCGGGTGGACAGAAGCAGCGTGTGGGGATCGCCCGCGCCCTGGCCTGCCGCCCGACGATCCTGTTATGCGATGAAGCCACCAGCGCCCTTGATCCGCAAACCACCCAGTCGGTGCTGAAGCTGCTGGCAGACATCAACCGCGAGCTCGGCCTGACCATCGTACTGATCACCCACGAAATGGACGTGGTGCGCCGTGTCTGTGACCGGGTGGCGGTGATGGATGCCGGCGAGGTCGTTGAAATGGGGGCGGTCAGTGATGTGTTCCTGCACCCGAAGCACCCCACCACCCGGGACTTCGTCTTCGAGAGCGAAAGCATCGACCACGAGGAAATGCAGCAGGACCTGCAACACGCCAAGGGTCGCATCCTGCGCCTGACCTTCCGTGGTGAATCCACCTACACGCCACTGTTGGGCAGTGTGGCGCGGGAATCCGGCGTGGATTTCAGTATCCTCTCCGGCCGCATTGACCACATCAAGGACACGCCCTACGGCCAGTTGACCCTCTCACTGGTGGGCGGCAATCTCGATACCGCCATGCAGGCCTTTGAGGCGGCGGACGTTCACGTGGAGGTGCTGCGCTGATGGAAGCCTTGATGGGAGACCTGTTGAGCAACGTGGACTGGACCGAAATCGGCTGGGCCAGTTGGGACACCCTGGTGATGGTGGGCATGTCACTGCTGTTCAGCGTACTGATTGGCCTGCCAGTGGGTGTGCTGCTGTTCCTGTTCGGCAAGCGCCAACTGCTCGAGCAGCCTATTGCCTATGCGGTGCTGTCCTTCGTAGTGAACGTGCTGAGGTCCGTGCCGTTTATCATCCTGCTGATCGTGATGATCCCGTTCACGGTGATGTTGATCGGTACGTCTCTTGGCGTGGCTGGTGCGATTCCGCCACTGGTGGCCGGTGGTGCTCCTTTCTTCGCGCGCCTGGTGGAAACCTCACTACGCGAGGTTGATCGTGGGATTATTGAAGCGACTCAGGCGATGGGCGCCACGGTAAAACAGATAGTGTTCGGAGCCCTTCTGCCAGAGGCGTTGCCCGGAATCATCGCCGGTATTACCGTGACCGCTATTACGCTGGTCTCGTATGCAGCGATGTCCGGTGTAGTCGGTGGTGGCGGCCTGGGTGATCTCGCCATCCGCTTCGGTTATCAACGATTCCAGACCGATGTGATGGTCATTACCGTTGCACTATTGGTTATTTTTGTACAACTGCTTCAAATGGCAGGCGACCGTCTTGTTTTGTACTTCAGCCGCAAATAACAGAAGCCTGATCTAGGCGGACGGTGGGAGGCAGCTTCCGAAAACGTGGAGCGCCATGGATGGCGCGACCGAGCCCTACAGGGACGTATTCACGGGCGTTT
>NZ_ABCP01000044.1 GCF_000170835.1 Marinobacter algicola DG893 | reverse complement strand
CCTCCCTGGATATATTCTATACGCGGGACTTCTGAGCGGATGATCTACTCCAGCTCAAAAGTCGCGCTTACCCGGGCCTCCAGTTCACGGGAGCCGACCTCGGAGACGGCGTCCGAGGCGCCTCGCATTTCCGCCATCATTGGCATCGGGGATTGATGACCACCATCAACGTTGATGGTCATCACCTCGCCGCACTGTTTGTCCAGTTCCCGGGCAACAAATTCGCAGCGTGATTTCGCATCCGCAATGGCGCCCGCCAGGGCCTGTTTACGCAAACCGACTTCATCGGAATGAAAAAACTGGTGGGGACCGACGTTGTAGTCCATACCCAGTGATTGCGCCTGCGCAAGAATTGGGTTGAGCAGCGAGAGGTCATCGATGGTGAAGCTGACTGTTTGCGAAGCAACAGCCACTCGACGGGGTTCCTCGTCACGCTCTGGTGATGGAATCGAACGACTGTATAGGTTCAACGAGGCGTCACTGTAGGATTTGAGGCGATCGCGGAAGTCCTCAATGCTCTCCCGCCACTTCTCCATCTGCTCGTTGACTTCCTCAGTGGCTGTCTCGGGGAGTTTGTGCTCGGCGCGGGCGGTGAACTGCAGCCGTGCGCTGTCTGGCGTATACTTTACCGAGGCCTGACCGCTCAGGCTGACTTCTGCTGCTGACGCGCCCAGGGGAAAAAGAATCAGGGCCGTGGAGGCCAGCAGGTATCGATGGACGTTGTGGAACATAGTTGGATCTCCATGTTATTGCACGAGAATCAGGTCAGGTTGACGCCCCGGGAGCGTGATATCCTGTTCAGGCTGACCGGGAGCGACCCCCATTATGTGACCACCCGCGAGCAACTGAAAGAGTGGGCGGCCCGTTATTTGACGGCTTTACCCGACGACGCTCGGGAAATTCGTGAAATCAAGGCCGTGTTGCAGCGTTACCTGCCATTCTGAGCGGCATTCCCATTATCTTCTCCGGCGGCGTCGACAGGTTCATCCAGCCGAATCAGCTTCCTGTCCTCCGCAGCCTGCACGAAATGGCTGAAAATCCGCCGGTGACCGCTGTGATACAACAGGTATTCCGGGTGCCACTGGATGCCCATCAGCCATTGCCCACGTGTGTTTTCTATCGCTTGCACAAACGAGTCGTTGTCCACGGCGACAACGCGCAGGTGCGTGCCCAGTTTCTTTATGCTCTGGCTGTGGATGCGGTTCGCGCCAATGACCGGGCTGCGCATCACCTCTCCGAGGCGGCTGTCACTGACGACCCGAACAGTCTGTAGCGGCAACAATAATGGGCGGTGGCGGGTGTTCACCCGCAGGGGCGTGACGTTCTGGCACAAAGATCCGCCGCGGAAAATATTGATAAACTGGGCGCCCCGGCAGATACCCAGTACCGGGATGTTCAATTCTTCGGCACGGGACAGCAGACGAACATCGGTTTCGTCGCGACGCGGGTCATACCGGGCGGTTACCTGGGGAGTCTGACCGTACCGCGAAGGGTGCACGTGGGTACCGCCTGACAGCACAAGGCCGTCGAGCAACGAGACATCCACCTTCGAGCCCGGGCGGATAAAATGGGTACGGGCACCATGGAGGCGCAGCGCGAGGGTGATCAGCCGGTGGGCGAGACTGCGGCGTGCCGGGCCGCTGATGCCAATCGTAAGGCCCGGATGCTCAGGCTTCTCTACCGGGCTTTCAGACATAGTTCCCGGACCGAAGCCACTGGTCAGACGTGTCTATCCAGCTGTGGGTCAGGTTGTGGAGGCTCAGTTTGCGGCTGTTGCGGAATTCCTTGACCAGTGTTGATAGGTCTTCAGCGTTGGCCACCAGTTGTTCCAGTACAATCCAGTCATTCCACACCGTGGAAAAATGCCAGTCAGGGTTATCGATGTCGCAGTCCGGTAGCCGGTAATGCAGTGTTGGCCGGCTTTTGATGCGTTCATCCTCAACGTATTCCGCCAGCAAACCGCTGTTCAGGTGTGCGAACAGCGGGAGCAGGTCCAGAGCCTTGTTGCGGGTTGGATTGTAATGCAGGTAGTCCCGCATTAATTGCTCCATGTCCGGCGCATAATCCTCTGAAATCAGAAGGTCGATGTAGGTGCTGCTCCAGGGCTCAATGTAGCTGGTCAGCTTTCGGCTGATATCGATCTGGTGGCGTGCTTTCAGCCACTCATAAAGGGCAGCGAAGGCCTGCAGGTAGCGAACCAGCGTTGTCGCTCTGAGATCCGGCAGTTCCGGATTCAATTGCAAACCGAAGGCGTAATAGAGCGCCTCCCGGCTGCCGAGTGCGCCTGCTTTGCGCAGTTCATCGCAGAGTGTCTCTATGCGCTCCAGCTTACTGAAAGGCAGTGGAGGACTGACAATTTCTAGGGGCACGATTTTCTCGGCGGCTGCGTCGATCACGCTCATGGCATGACCGCCAAGTTCCCTGACCGATTCGGGAAGACGCTCGTCGGCCAGATCGAGATCCTTTATCGGGTCCGAATCCAGTTCGATGGTAAAGTCACCGAGTTCCGTTTCAACCTCGGAGACATAACGCGCAACTGACTTTCCGGTACCGCCCAGAAGTTTTGCGGACAATGAAACGAGATCCTCGTAACCAAGACCAGACAACTCAATTTCAACGCCAACTCTGCGTTCCTTGCCGTCATCCGTCTTGAGGATGTCCGGTAACCTACATCTGTTACTCATTCAGGCGACTCCCTTTTTTGGTTGTAAACACTTTAACACAGTCACACGTCCGGGCGTGGTGGACCGCCAACCAGCCCGACTCATAGAAAAATTGCGTGCGCAGGGTTTACACTGGATAAAACACTGTATATAGTCAAATCACTGTATATAAAAACAGGGCTAACCGGGGCAACCTAAATGAAGCTGACAGCTAGGCAGACACAGGTACTGGATATTATCCGTCGCTACCTTGACGAGACCGGGTATCCGCCGACCCGTGCAGAAATTGCGGCAGAGCTTGGATTTCGTTCTGCCAATGCTGCAGAAGAACACCTGCGGGCACTGGCCCGAAAAGGCGCGATCGAGATGGTGCCTGGAGCCAGTCGGGGGATACGTCTTCCCGATGTGGAGGCTGACCTTGGTTTGCCGGTGGTCGGTCAGGTAGCGGCCGGCAGCCCCATTCTGGCCCAGGAGCATATCGAAGATCATTGTACCCTGCAGCCTGAATTTTTCTCGCCCTCGGCGGATTATTTGCTCAGGGTGCGCGGCATGAGCATGAAGGACATTGGCATTCTGGACGGCGACCTGCTAGCGGTGCACCGCACCCAAGATGTACACAACGGCCAGGTGGTTGTGGCCAGGGTGGGTGAGGACGTCACGGTCAAGCGGTTCCGCAAGGAAGGCTCGAAAGTGTATTTGATCGCCGAGAATGAGGAATTCGACCCCATCGAAGTGGATCTGACTGAACAGGAACTCTTCATTGAGGGGCTCGGCGTCGGGGTCATACGGCGCTCAGACCTTCACTGACGCCCCCAGGGTGTCCGGATATATCCGGCTGTGCTTCGTTGAGTGTTGAACACCGCGGGCGCAGCTTAACGGCAGGTGAGGCTTATCATGGAACAACTCAGCTTTAATCAGAATCTGGCTTATGCTCACGGAGGCGGCAGGTTTGTCGGTTCAGAGGTTGCCGGTATGAGCGGCCGTGATACCGTCAGGGCACCCACTGTCACGCGTCGTCCAGCCAAACCGTCAGGCAACGTCACTGAAATTATTTTGCCCGAAGGGCAGGTTGAAAACTTCCAGCTCTTATTACCTATGCTCACGCAGTTGAATCAGGAAAAGCGTTGGCTGGCCTGGATTGATCCGCCCCAAAGCCTTGTCAGTAAGTGGCAGACCATGCGTGGCATCGTTGCGGGCGAACTGTTGGTGTTGAGGTCCACTCCGGATTATCCAGCCGGGGAACTTGCCGAGCGAGCACTGAGCGCAGGCACCTGTCACGCCGTGGTCATGTGGACCCATAAACTCGGGCGCGAAGCGCTCGCGTCACTGGAACAGGCCTCGGCTCGGGGTAACAGTCATGGTGTGGTGCTGCGCCAGCGCTGATTGTCAGTGAAGTGTGTAGGAGGGCCGGATATCCTGAGTGTCCGGCTCTTCGTCTTCCCAGTCGATATCATGGGCAACGTTACCGACGGCCTCAATACCGGCTGCAATCATGGCCTTGGCCACGTTCATATCCCGGTCCTCCATCATTTCCCTGGCTTCCGTCGAAAATGATATCTGAACCAGTGGTGCACTGTCGTCGTCGATACGGCGAAGCGCATAGTCTCCGTTGCTCAGTTGTACGATCTCGAAAAACGATGGTGACATTAAGCTAGCCTTTCAGTTCATTCCCGTTGGGGCCGGCAGCAACGTGGTTTATTACCATTCGCTGTGCCGATCCTCGAGGATATTGATAAAGTGTTTCATCGCGCCCAGAGTGGTTTCCAGGGCCTGTTTTGAGCGATCCGGGCCGATGTCAGCCGCAACGGCAATCACGTTCTCATTGCTGACCATTTTTCGGGTCACCGGTGGATTGTCCTGATGCCGCTCAAGTTGTTCGAGATGACTCCACCAACTCCGCCCGTTACTGGCCAGTTGCTCCAGTTCTGTCATCTCCGGGCTGTGGGTTCCGATCAGCACGCTCAATGCCTCAAGGTCATCGGGCTGACTATGCTTGTGCTGATACACCCTGGCGACCATCACCAGGGTCAGTTTTCGAGCCCTCAGCCCCAGCTCTATGGCGCCTTGCAACATCGCTTCTTTCGTTGGAACGCTGTCGCTGTGCTCCAATTGCCCCAACAGGTTGCGAGCCAGGAAAATTTTCTGGGAAACCAATGAGTGCCACTGTGACGCCATGGTAGTACCTGAGGGTGGTTTCACTGCTGTGCGATGAATTAATCGCTAACTATAACATTTTTCATTGTGAATTTCTCCTCCCGCTGTTGGTTTGGTGGTTTTGACAAGAAACTACAAAGATTCACTTGAAACGGTCGTTTGAATTTGGCAAAAAGGCGCCCCGATTGAATAACATTTGATCGCCTGTTGTTGTTTCCGGCTTAGGCATGCCAAACCGCGAATGACACATGGGTTGATCGGTTACCTTGGAGGTAGAAGGGAATGCGGAACCAATGGGTCGCAGGTTTTACAGTGGCATTGTTTGGGTTGTCTGGCGTTGCGCTGGCAAAGGTCGGTGAATCCGAAGCTCAGCGGTTGGGTAACGAGCTCACGCCGGTTGGCGCCGAGCGACAGGGCAATGTCTCTGGCAGCATTCCAGTGTGGACAGGCGGGCTAACCAAACCGCCCGCCGATTGGAAACCGGGGCAGGTGGAGACCAATCCGTTTCCCGAGGATGAGCCATTGTTTGTTATCACCGGCGACAATGTGGAACTTTACCGCGACAAGCTGACCGACGGGCACATCCGTATGCTTGAGCAATATGGCCCGGAGTTTGTGATGCCGGTGTACCAAACCCGCCGTACCGCGGCCTTCCCGGAAGATGTGTACGAAAAGTCCCGGGAGAATGCCCGCAGCGCGGAACTTCTGGCTAATGGTAACGGTGTGCGTGACACCATCATGACCAGCCCCTTTCCGATTCCGAAGAATGGCCTGGAGGTGATCTGGAACCACATTCTGCGCTACCGTGGAGAGGAGCTGTCGTTCCGTAGTGCATCCGCGACGCCCCAGGTGAATGGTTCCTATAACCAGGTTGTTAACCAGTACGACTATTTCTTTGCCTACAGCCGCCGTGGCGCGAACCTTGCCGATATTGATAACAAGATTTTTTACCTGAAAACGGACACCATTGCGCCATCCAGTCTCGCGGGCACCATCACTCTGGTTCATGAAACCCTGGACCAGATTCGCTCGCCCCGGCTCGCATGGCGATACGATGCCGGCTCAAGGCGTCTGCGCCGGTCACCAAACCTGGCCTATGAAACCGATCTGCCGAACTCGTCATCCCTACGCTCGGTTGATCAGAAAGACATGTACAATGGCGCTCCTAACCAGTACGACTGGGAGCTGAAAGGCAAGCGGGAAATCTTCGTACCCTACAATGCCTACAAGCTTCACGACGCGGATGTCCAGCCGGACGATGTCATTCGGCCCCAGCACATCAACCAGGAATTGGCCCGATATGAACTGCATCGGGTGTGGGTTGTCGAAGCGAAATTGAGGACCGGGATCAGCCATATCTATTCCCGCCGTGTGTTCTACGTCGACGAGGATAGCTGGCAAATTCTCGCTACGGAGGAATACGACGGCAATGATGAGCTCTGGCGTGTGTCCGAAGCTCACAACATCAGCTACTACAGCGAGCCGGTATTCTGGACTACCATGGAGATGACTTACGATCTGAACGCTCAGCGCTATTACATCGATGGTCTGGACAACGGCTTCCCCGCCTATGATTTCGAACCTGGCTTTCGCGGCAATCAGTTCTCTGCCTCGGCAGCCCGGAGAGCTGCCCGCCGCTGATGTCTGGCCGCCCCGGGCCGGTTGAGGCGCGGGGCACTACCAGAGCGTTTTCAAGGAGATGCAAATATGTCGGTACCGGAACAGCTTGAGGCAGTGGATACCCTGGTTGAGTACCTGAAGACGGCGCTTGCGGAGAAAAACTGGGATGAGCTGTCCCGCCTGAATGAGCTGGTCAAACCAACGATCGAGCCGGTTATGGCGGCCCTTGAGGCCGGAGAACTGAGCCCTGAGCCAGTCAGGGAAAGATTGGCAGCCCTGCAGACATTCTGTGATCGTGCCAATATTTCGGCAAATGAAGCCAAGGCGGAAGCCCAGAAAGCACTTAAAGGGGTGAATCAGAATCGCAGCGCGGCAAAAGCCTATCAAAACGTCTCGTTAAATCGGCCAAAATAGCGTCATAAAATTGACTCGAGCCCACTTACAGTCTTAAATACCGCACAAATCCCCGCAAGAGATTCGTTTGGATGTCGAAGAATAATAAGGTGCTGGTGCTCAGCGAGGACGATGCGAAAAGACGTGACATTTCCACCATTCTTGAGTTTATCGGCGAAGAGGGCATTGTCGTTGGATCTGATGCCTATTCACTGCTGAGCGGCGGTGACGCTGAGGATCTGGAGTCGATTTCCGTTGCCGTTGTTAATGGCGAGGACGATGGCGCGGCCACAGCGATTTCAAAGGTGTGCGAGGCTGCGAAGGGCGTGCCCTTGCTGTTGGTTGGCGACCCTGATCTGGCAGGCCTGTCCGACGACGAGACCGGGCGGGTGATTGCCCGCATGGAATGGCCGCTCAACTACACCAAGTTTGTGGACTCGCTATACCGTGCACAGATCTACCGGGATCAGTTTGCACGTTCCCGTGAACGGGGACAGCAACGTGGTCTGCAGCTTTTTCGTAGCCTTGTGGGCACGAGTCGAAAAGTGCAATCGGTACGCCAATTGATGGAGCAGGTGGCCGACAAGGATGTGAGTGTGCTGATTACTGGCGAGTCTGGGACGGGTAAGGAAGTGGTGGCGCGAAACCTCCATTACCATTCCTCCCGTCGTGACAAGCCCTTCGTGCCGGTCAACTGCGGTGCCATCCCAGCGGAATTGCTGGAGAGTGAATTGTTCGGGCACGAGAAAGGCGCCTTCACCGGCGCGATCACGTCACGGGTAGGTCGGTTTGAAATGGCCGAGGGGGGCACCCTTTTTCTGGACGAGATCGGCGACATGCCGTTGAACATGCAGGTCAAGATTCTGCGGGTTTTGCAGGAACGCACTTACGAGCGTGTTGGCAGTAATCGAACCCTGTCAGCCGATGTCAGGGTCATTGCCGCGACTCATAAACACCTCGAAGACATGATTGAAACGGGCGATTTCCGTGAAGACCTCTATTACCGCCTGAACGTTTTCCCTATCGAAATGCCCGCTTTACGTGATCGGGTGGAGGACATCCCGCTGCTGATCAATGAACTGATTTCGCGGATGGAAAAGGAAAAGCGCGGGTCCCTCAGAATGAACTCGGCGGCGATAATGAGTCTATGCCGCCACGACTGGCCCGGGAATGTTCGCGAACTCGCGAATCTGGTGGAGCGGTTGGCGATCATGCACCCCTACGGTGTTATCGGGGTCCAGGAGTTGCCCAAGAAGTTCCGTTACGTGGACGATTACGACGAGAACCGGCCAGTGGAAGACTCCGGAATGCCCTCTGGTATTCCCGGGCTGGTGGGGCTGGATGCGCCGGCTCTGCTGCCGGTAAACGGCATCGACCTGAAGGATTACCTGTCCAACCTTGAAAGGCAGTTGATTCAACAGGCGCTGGATGAAGCCGGGGGCGTGGTGGCCCGGGCAGCCGAGAAGCTTCGGATTCGTCGGACGACGCTGGTTGAGAAGGTCCGGAAGTATGGTCTTCGGGATGAGGAATCCGAAGAGAGCTGATCGATTCCCCCAAAGAACAGGCTTCTGATGGCGTCAAAGGTTTGTAACCTTCGGCGCCATCGTTGTTTCAGGGCGACGAAAATCCGTCATTGGCCGTTTTCTGCTACATCCTTCCCTTTGAAAAATAAACAAAAATTAAAGTTGGCATAATGCTGGCTTAGTCTCACCCAAACAATCCATTCGATTGGTACGGGCCGGGGGTTAGTCCGGTCAGAGGGCGAGTTTATGAGTCAGTTACAGTTTGTGGGGTTGTCGTCGGCTAAGGCCTCGGCCAATGCGGCCGCGGATGTCAATGACAAGGTGACGGCGTTGTTCCCGGAGCAGGATGATGAGGCTGTGGGTACGGCGTTGGAGCTGTTTAATCAGATGTCCCGACAGATTACTGACTCCTACCGGACCCTTGAGTCCCGCGTAAATCAGTTGTCCGGGGAACTGTCTGCGGAATCGCAGCAGCGCCAGGCGGAGCTGGAACAGAAAGAGGAGCTGGCAGACCGGCTCTCGACGCTTCTGCACGCGCTGCCGGCCGGGGTTGTGGTGCTCGACAGCCAGGGGGTGGTGACGCAGACCAATCCGGCGGCAATCACTTTGTTGGGGGAGCCGCTTGATGGCGAGCGCTGGGTGGATGTTATTCGTCGCTGTTTTGCGCCCCGCCGTGACGATGGCCATGAAGTGTCACTCAAGGATGGCCGTCGTGTCAGTATTGAAATTCGTACCATGGAAAACCAGCCGGGGCAGTTGATCCTGCTGACCGATCTGACAGAAACCCGTCACCTGCAGTCTCAGTTGGCCCATGCACAGCGCCTTTCCGCCATGGGCAAGATGGTGGCTTCCCTGGCTCATCAGATTCGCACACCGCTGTCGGCTGCCATTCTGTATGGCGGGCACCTCAGCCAGGAAGATCTGGATGAGGAAATGCGTCAGCGCTGTGCCTCACGGCTGATGTCCCGTTTGACGCATTTGGAACAACAGGTGCGTGACATGCTTATTTTTGCCCGAGGCGAAACGCGGCTGGCAGAGGAGTTGTCTGCCGACACCCTGGTCCAGGCGCTGGCTTCTGCGTTGGAAGGATTGAAACTTCCTGCCGGTGTGTCGGTGGAACTGAGTGATCAGGTCAATAGCGCGGCGCTGATGTGCAATCGCGATGCTCTGGTCGGTGCCTGTACCAATCTTGTAAACAACAGCGTGGAGGCCGGGGCGACGAAGGTTGAGGTTGCTGTTGTGTCCGTCGACGAGGAACTGGTGGTGCGTGTGAGCGATAACGGACCCGGGTTTACCAGGGAGCAGGCAAGCCAATTGTTGGAGGCGTTCTACACCACCAAATCCCACGGCACCGGCCTGGGCCTTGCCGTGGTCCAGGCGGTGGTGAAGGCGCACCAGGGTCGCTTTGCGATTGATGCGCCTGCCGCCGGAGGTGCTGTTGCCATCATTTCCCTGCCATTGGTGCGTTCGTTGTCGACGGGTGACCGTCGGCAGCAGCCATCAAAGAATGACTGATCGGAGGCTATTATGGCCAAAGCCCAAATTCTGATTGTTGAGGATGACCAGGACCTTCGAGAAGCGCTGGTTACCACCCTTGAGCTGGCAAAGTTTCGCGTGCGCGAAGCCGCCGATGCGGAGCAGGCGCTGGCGCAGCTGGCCGAGTCACCGGTGGATATGGTTGTCAGTGATGTGAATATGCCTGGCATGTCCGGCCACGATTTGCTGCATGAAATACAAAGACGGTATCCCGGCCTGCCTACCATGCTGATCACCGCCTATGGTCAGATCAGTCATGCGGTGTCCGCGATGCAGTCCGGTGCCATCGACTACCTGGTCAAACCGTTCGAACCATCAGTGCTTGTGGATGCGGTGACCAGAGTGGTCGGCGGCGGCCGCCAGAAAAATGTCGACCAGCCCGTTGCGGAAGATCCGATCAGCAAGCGGATGTTCCAGCTGGCGGCGAAAGTGGCGGCCAGTGACTCGACGGTGATGATTTCCGGGGAAAGCGGAACCGGTAAAGAGGTGTTGGCGCGCTATATTCACCAGCAGTCTCCCAGATCCGACCAGGCGTTCGTGGCGATCAACTGTGCGGCCATTCCCGAGAATATGCTGGAGGCTATCCTGTTCGGCCACGAGAAGGGCGCTTTTACCGGAGCGGTTGCATCCTCCCCGGGCAAGTTCGAGCAGGCCAATGGTGGCACCATACTGCTGGATGAGATCTCGGAAATGGATCTCGGCCTGCAATCCAAGTTGTTGCGGGTGTTGCAGGAGCGGGAGGTTGAGCGCGTCGGTGGTCGCAAGACCATCGCCCTGGATGTACGGGTTATCGCCACCACCAACCGTGACTTGTCCGATTACGTGCGGGAAAACAAGTTCCGCGAAGACCTGTACTATCGGCTGACAGTTTTCCCCATGCACTGGCAGCCACTGCGCGAACGTACACTGGATATCATGCCGCTGGCGAATGCATTGCTGAAAAATCATTGCCGCAAGATGAAATTGACCGGCGTGACCTTCGCGCCCGACGCTAGAGATGCGCTGATGGGTCATCAGTGGCCGGGCAACGTTCGCGAGCTGGACAACGCGATACAGCGGGCGCTGGTCTTGCACCAGGGGAATGTCATCCATGCTGGTGACCTTTGCCTGGAACTCGGAATTACCGGGCGTATGGAAAGTGGCCCCGCCGGCACGACATCTTCGGCCTCGCCACACCCAGTCGTTTCCGAATCCGGGGCTGAGTCACCTTATCGGGACGCTCAGGATACCTATGCCGAGGAAAGCCTGTCGGGTCTCGGAGCGCTATCTTCCACGTCACTGGGTGACGAAGTTCGGCAGCGTGAATTCCGGATTATCATCCAAACGTTGAAAAAAGAGCGTGGTCGACGCAACCGGGCGGCGGAGCAGTTGGGTATCAGCCCGCGCACGCTCCGATACAAGCTGGCCCAGATGCGCGATGCCGGCATCGATCTGGATGCTGAGCTGGCCGCCGCCTGACCACAGCCAACAGGCTCCTTCGTTCGGCACCCAAGGGTGCCGTTTTTTTTGCCCACGTCAAAAGACCGTCGCTGTCTTTCGCCTTTCTCTCCGATTGTTAATTAACACTATGAAAATTAAGAAATAAAATATGTTGGCCTGTGGTTTGCTTTGACCTGTCCAGATATGTCCAGTTCAATGGCTTGCCCATTTATACGGCGAGCCGGGAGAGTGAATCATGGTTCAGCGTGCTGACATCAACAGTGTCCTTTCAGAAATCCGCAACATGCGCTCGCAGATGATGGAGAATCAGCGGGTTGAGCAGGACAATAACATCCGGGGGCGGATGGACGGACCTTCCAAGGTCCAGGAAACCTCCGACACTCCCAAATTCAGTGACATGCTCAGCCAGGCTGTGGGCTCTGTGAATGAACTCCAGCAGACATCAGGTGAAATGAAGACGGCTTATGAAATGGGTGATCCGAACATGGATATCTCCCGCGTCATGATTGCGTCTGAAAAAGCATCCATCTCCTTCGAGGCATTGACCCAGGTCCGTAACCGGGTGGTGAAGGCCTACGAAGACATCATGAATATGCCGGTTTGATAGCGGAGCGGACCCATGGCCAGCGTACCTGCTGAAACCTCATCCTCGAACATGCCCGCGGCGCGGGGAGACGATGCCGGCGAAAGCCGTAGCGACCTGATTTTCGGCTTCAACCGGCTGAACCTGCTGCGACAGGTGGGCCTGATGGTGGGGCTTGCCGCCAGTGTTGCCCTTGGCGTTGCCGTGGTTCTGTGGGCCCAGGAGCCCAATTACCAGCCTGTGGTGGGGGATATGTCCGGCTACAATCCACAGGACGTCACAACCATTCTTGACGCCAACAGTATCGACTACCGTATGGACCCGCGCACGGGTGCGTTGCTGGTGCCCTCCGATGAGGTCTACAACGCCCGCCTGAAGCTCGCCGCCGAAGGCGTGACGGACGAACAGACCATGGGCTACGAGCTACTGGACCAGGACCGTGGCCTTGGAACCTCCCAGTTTATGGAAACCATCAGTTTCCGCCGTGGCCTGGAAGGTGAGCTGGCACGAACGATTGGCAGCATGCGTACGGTTCGCGCTGCCCGGGTTCATCTGGCGATTCCGGAGCGCTCGGTGTTTGTCCGCGATGCGCGCACGCCGACAGCATCGGTGTTTCTTGAAGTAATTGCAGGTCGTCGCCTGGAGCAGGAACAGATTGCCTCGATCGTGAACCTGGTTGCCGGCAGCATTCCGGAAATGAGCAAGGACAATGTGACCGTGGTCGACCAGAGTGGAAACCTGCTCACCGGTCGTGAGGACGGCGGTGACAGTCAGCAGATTGAAGACCAGTACGACTACACCTCCCGCGTAGAGGATCGCTTGGCCCGCCGGGTTGCCTCCATGGTCAGGCCGGTGGTGGGCGATGGTCGTTTCCGCGCGGAAGTGACGGCGGATCTCGATTTCTCCTCGGTGGAACAGGCTGAAGAGCTGTTCAATCCCGAACAGCAGGCCGTGCGCAGCGAGCGCCAAATGTCCGAGCGGCGTGCCGGTGGCGGTGCCAGCGGAATCCCCGGCGCCCTGTCGAACCAGCCACCAGCCCAGCCGACGGTTCCGGAGCAGGCAACAGCAGATGACGAGGGCAACGTTCAGGCGCCGCCTGTGAACGTGCGTGAAGAGTCGACGCGAAACTATGAAATGGACCGCACCGTCAGTTATATCCGCCAGGAGCTTGGCCGCATAAAACGTTTGTCGGTGGCCCTGGCGGTTGATGACATGAAAGTGGTGGACCCACAGACCGGCGAAGTCAGCTATGAACCCTGGCCGGAACAGGAACTGCAGCGCCTGACCATGCTGGTGCGCGATGCCGTGGGGTATTCGGCGGCCCGGGGTGACAGTGTTACGGTGATGAACACCGCGTTCGCCGCCGAGGAGCAGATTGAGTTCGAAGCACCGGCGTTCTGGGAGCAGCCGTGGTTCTGGGACCTGATGAAGCAGGTACTCGCAGGCCTGGTCATTCTGGTTCTGGTTCTGGGCCTGTTGCGACCCACCCTGAAAAGCCTGTCTGGCGGTGGCCGCAGCGAACGCAGGGGCGACTCCGACGACGGCTATGGCGGGCTTGATGGCATTGAGGGTGGAGATGCCCTGCGGGAGGCCATGCATTCACAGGACGATCTGCTTTTGCCCGGCGCGACAGACAGCTATGATAGGCAATTGAATGCACTGAAAGGCCTGATCGCGGAAGACCCCGCGCGGGTCTCCCAGGTGATGCGCCAGTGGGTGAATGTCGATGACTGATGAGAACAACCGCCAGCCTGATGCGCCGCAAAAGCCCCAGCGCAAGATTCCGCGGGTGGAGCAGGCGGCAATCCTGCTGATGTCACTGGGCGAAAACGACGCTGCCGAAGTGCTTAAGCACATGGGGCCGAAAGAGGTCCAGCGGGTTGGCGTGGCCATGGCCCAGATGAAAGACGTCAGCAAGGACGACGTTACCTATGTCCTGAACCAGTTTGTCGAGGCCGTTGGCGGCCAGACCGGTCTGGGGGTTGGCAACGATGATTACATTCGCACCATGCTCACCCAGGCCCTGGGGGACGACAAGGCCTCCAGTCTGATCGACCGTATCCTCATCGGTGGCAACACCACCGGCCTGGATACCCTGAAGTGGATGGAACCCCGTGCGGTGGGCGACATTATCCGCTACGAGCACCCCCAGATTCAGGCCATTGTCATTTCCTACCTTGACCCTGACCAGGCTGCGGAGATCCTCGGCACGCTGGACGACAAGGTGCGACTGGACGTGATGATGCGGGTCGCCTCTCTGGAAAGTATCCAGCCTCAGGCACTGCAGGAACTCAACGATATCCTCGAGAAGCAGTTCTCCGGTGGCTCAGCGGCCCAGACCAGTCGCATCGGCGGGGTCAAACGGGCGGCTGACATCATGAACTTCATGGACCGCAGCGTTGAAGGCGGCCTGATGGATTCCATCAAGGACATGGACCCGGACCTGGCCTCGACTATCGAAGATTTGATGTTTGTCTTCGATAACCTCAAGGACATTGACGACCGTGGTATCCAGGCGTTGCTGCGGGAGGTGTCGTCCGAAGTGCTGGTCGTTGCGCTCAAGGGCGCCGATGACGCCGTTCAGGAGAAAATCTTCAAGAACATGTCCAAGCGCGCCGCAGAGCTTCTGCAGGATGATCTGGAGGCCAAGGGGCCGGTGCGGGTCAGTGAAGTGGAGTCCGCCCAGAAGGACATCATCACCATTGCCCGTCGTATGGCTGAAGCTGGTGAAATTACCCTTGGCGGTGCTGGCGAAGAAATGATGTGATGAAAGATCCCCGTCGCAACCTCGATCGCATTCCCAAGGAAAACCTGACGGCTTACGAGCGTTGGGAGCTTCCGTTATTGGATGCGCGCGGGAATGAAATCGCGCAGGAAGAAGACCGTGATGTAAAGCCGCTGACCGCCGCTGATATCGAGGAGATCCGCCAGGCGGCCCGTGAAGACGGCCATGCGGAAGGCCGTGACGCGGGGTATCAGGCGGGGTTGAGTGAAGGCCGTGAACAGGGACACCGGGAAGGATTTGAAGCGGGACTTGCCGAGGGCCGCGAGAAGGGCGCCGAAGAGGCCCTGGCGGACACCCGCACGGAGGTGGATGCCAAACTGGACCGGCTGGAGCATTTGCTGGGCGAATTACTGGAACCGATCAAGCGACATGAAGACGAGGTGGAAACCGCCCTGGTCAATCTGACGACCGTTCTTGCTCGCTCCGTGGTGTTCCGGGAGCTGTCGCTGGATTCTTCCCACATTACCGACGTGGTCCGTAAGGCGATGACTGCGCTGCCATCGACAACGGAAAACGTGCGCATACATATTCATCCGGATGACTATCAATGGGTCAGTGAGGTGGCCGACAGGTTCGAGGCGGCGACATCCATTGTCGAAGATGCGTCTGTTCTCCGGGGAGGTTGCAAGCTGGAAACCCGCCATAGCCTCGTCGACTTCACGGTGGAAAAACGCTTCCAGAAGGCCGTTCAGGGCATGCTGGACCGACAACTGGACACCGAAACCGCCGGTGAGGGGGAAGAGCTCGATGCCATGATGGGCGACCTGACCGACTTCCGGCACGATGTGCTTGACTCCGACGAGGATGAAGGCCATGACAGCACACCTGGCTGAACGCCTGACAAGACTACAGGACTATTTCAGCGATGAATCCCAGCCGGAGCTATCCGGCCGTCTAACGCGCATGGTAGGCCTTACCCTTGAGTGTGTGGGATGCCCCATGGTGGTTGGGGATCGTTGCGTTATTACCGGGCAGGGTGCCGGCACCGTAGAAGCGGAAGTGGTGGGTTTTGAGGATGACCGTGTCTATTTGATGCCGCTTACAGCGATAGAAGGGTTGCGCCCTGGCGCCAGGGTGGTGCCGTTGTCGGTTGCCAGCCGGGTGCCGGTCGGCCCTGAGTTGCTGGGGCGGGTGGTCAACGGCAACGGCGAGCCACTGGACGGCAAGGGCCCGCTGCAGGCGGAAGCCCGCGTGTCTCTCAGTGGCGATATCATCAATCCGCTGGACCGTGCGCCGGTGCGTCAGTCCATGGACGTAGGTATCCGGGCTATCAATTCACTGATGACCGTCGGCCAGGGGCAGCGCCTGGGCCTGTTTGCCGGCAGTGGCGTCGGCAAGAGTGTTCTGTTGGGCATGATGACCCGCTTCACCAACGCGGATATCACGGTGGTTGGCCTGATCGGCGAGCGTGGCCGTGAGGTGAAGGAGTTCATTGAGGATATCCTTGGCGACGAGGGACTTGCCCGCTCGGTTGTGGTGGCGTCCCCCGCCGATGACTCACCACTGATGCGGTTGCGTGCCGCCATGCTGACTACCCGAATTGCCGAATACTACCGGGACCAAGGCAAGCGGGTATTGCTGTTGATGGATTCATTGACCCGCTATGCACAGGCCCAGCGGGAAATTGCCCTGGCCGTGGGCGAGCCTCCAGCCACCAAGGGCTATCCGCCTTCGGTCTTCGCCAAATTGCCGCAATTGGTGGAGCGTACCGGCAATGGTAGGCCTGGTGGTGGCTCTATTACTGCGTTCTATACCGTACTGACGGAAGGCGATGACCAGCAGGATCCGATCGCGGACGCCGCGCGGGCGATCCTGGATGGCCACATTGTGCTGTCCCGGCGATTGGCGGAAGAAGGCCATTACCCGGCCATTGACGTGGAAGCCTCCATTAGCCGGGTAATGCCTCAGGTTACCGAGACCGAACATTTTGCCCGCGCCCAGCGCTTCAAGCAGGTCTATTCCCGCTATCAGCAGGCCAGGGACCTGATCAGTGTCGGGGCCTACGTAAAAGGTTCAGACCCTGAAACCGATTTTGCCATCACCCATATCGGCAACATGGGGCAGTTCCTGCAGCAGGGGTTAAACGAAAGCGCACCGTTGCAGGACAGTATCCAGCAGTTGCTGGCGGTGGTGCCGGAAAGGCGCTCGCCTGACCGCCCCAAGACTCCGCCGCAGGCCGATGGAGGTGGTAGGTAATGCTCAGGTCCCAGCGTCTTTCGGTCGTGCTTACTCTGGAAGAACGCAAAGAAAAGGCCGCCCTGGAAAAAATGGCGGAAGCACAGCAGCATCATGAGGCCCAGCGCCAGCAGATAGAAAACCTTGAGCGGTATCAGCAGGAATACCGGGAACAGATCCGCAGCAGCCAGAAAGGTGTGGTGTCTGTTGCCCGACTTCAGGGCTGGCAGGCGTTTATAGCCCAGCTGGATCAGGTGATCGTGCAGCAGCAGAAACTGCTGACACAGGCGGAAGAGCGGCTCCAGGCATGCCGGGAAGAATGGCAGAGGGCCTGGGAGCGGCGCCGGGGAATGGAAAAGTACATTGAGACCTGTCGCCAGCATGAGCAGCGGGAGCAGGATGTCAGGGATCAGAAGCAGATGGACGAAGCCGCCGGGCGGATACTGGCGAGACGGCGCTGAGTGGGTTGCTAAATAGCAAACGGCGGATGCAAATTCGGTGTTGTAAGCTATCCTTTAGTTCAGGGTGCCTTGGGCACGCCTGTCATTCCCCGTTACTCGGTACGCATACCATGGAGGCTCCGGAATGCCGATTCACACGCTTCGCAGTGACGATGGTCAGACCCTGACCATAAAAATTGAAGGGCGCTTCGATTTCAGCACCCATCAGGCGTTTCGCGATGCGTACGAACATGGCGACGAAAAGGTAAACAGCTTTATCGTCGACCTTTCAGACACCACCTATCTCGATAGTTCCGCCCTTGGCATGCTGCTGTTGCTGCGTGACTACGCGGGGGGAGATCGTGCCCGGATACGCATTGAAAACTGCAACAGCGATGTGCGTCGCATTCTGTCAATTTCCAACTTTGAACAACTGTTTGCGATTCGTTGACCCACCCGACGAAGATGTCACGGAGGCCCGATGTGGACGATCCACTCCCAGAAAACCGGCCACTCCGGATTCTCATTGCCGATGACAGCGACAGTGATCGTCTGATACTTAAAACCCTGTTGCGCCGCCTTGGTCACGAGGTTGAAGACGCTGAAAACGGACTGGAAGCCGTCAATATTTTCCGCAAGTCCGCGCCAGACATCGTCCTGCTGGATGCATTGATGCCGGTTATGGATGGGATGGAGGCCGCTCGCCAGATCAAGGTGCTGGCGGGAGAGCAGTTGGTTCCCCTGATTTTCCTGACATCACTGTCGGACGCCGGCGCCCTGGCTCGCTGCCTGGAGGCAGGCGGTGATGATTTTCTGACCAAGCCTTACAATCGCATCATCATTGAAGCCAAGATTAACGCCTTCAATCGCATGCGGCTGATGCATCGCACCCTGAGTCATCACCGGGATCTGATCCGCGAACGCAATAGCCAGCTTTTGGAAGAGCAGAAGATAGCCAAGCGAGTGTTCGACAACGTTGCCCACACCGGTTGTCTGGACGCGCCCAATATCCGCTTTCACGCCTCGCCGATGTCAATTTTCAATGGCGATGTGCTGTTCGCCTGTCCGCGTCCGGCCGGCGGCATGCAGATACTGATCGGGGATTTCACCGGTCATGGGCTGCCAGCGGCCATCGGCGCCATGCCCGTGGCGGAAATATTCTACGGCATGACGAGCAAGGGGTTCAGCGGCAGTGATGTACTCAGGGAGATTAACCAGAAACTGGGTCGGATACTGCCTACTGGAATGTTCTGTTGTGCCGCCATGATCCAGGCGGATTTTCACCTGAACCAGTTGCAGATCTGGAATGGAGGGCTTCCTGACGGAGTGCTACTGAGAAAGGACGGAATGCGTGAAAGCATTGTTTCACGGCACCTGCCCTTGGGCGTACTCGGCAGCGCACGTTTTGACGCGGGTATGGACGTGTTCCATACCGAGCCGGGTGACACCTTGCTGATGATGACTGATGGCGTGATGGAGGCTGAGAACCATCAGGGTGAGATGTATGGAGAGCAGCGTCTTGTCCGATCGCTTGATCAGATGAGCCGACAGGGTTCACCCTTTGAAACCATTATGGCCGGTATTCGTACCTTTACCGGAAATCAGCCTGAACAGGACGATCTGACCCTGATCACCCTGCGAATGGTGGAAGATGCGGAACTGGCCGTTATCTCTGATCGACTGCCGCAGTCTGCACTGGAGGGGCCGTCGGAGTGGCGCTGTGTCTACGAGGTTCAGGACCGAACCCTGGGGCAGTTCAGCCCCCTGCCTTTGCTGCTGCATATCTGCATGGAAGTGCCGGGGCTACGCCGGAAAAGTGGCGAGATCTATACGCTTCTGTCTGAGCTGTACAGCAACGCCCTGGAGCATGGTGTGCTCGGCTTATGCTCGGACTGGAAGGCAACGCCCGACGGATTCGGACATTACTACGCCGAACGTGAGCGGAGGCTGGCTGATGTGGCGGGCCACTTTATACGCTTTACGTTGACCCATGCCATGACAGACAGGGGCGGGCAGCTGGTGATTGTCTGCGAAGACAGCGGCAGTGGCTTTGATTTCAGCAGTGTACGCCCGGAGGCGGAAGATGGGCGCCGCTATTCGGGCAGAGGTTTGCTTTTGTTACAGAAAATTGGGCGTTCCCTGAGCTATCGGGAACATGGCACCAAGGCTGAAATTGTATATGATTGGTATTTTTCTGAGGTTGCTGGCCGTGAGGGCAGTACCACCCAACAACTAGGGGGTTGGTCATGACAGACAAACCACACCTTGATGAAGAAGCGTTGGCCGAGTTGCAGGAAGTTATGGAGAATGAGTTCGACATTCTGATCAATACGTATCTCCATGATTCCTCTGACCGTATCGCACATCTGAAGGCGGCACTGGAGCAATCGGACGCTGATGCGTTCGCAAAATCCGCCCACAGCTTTAAGGGCAGTTGCATCAATATTGGCGCCCCTCGACTGGGCGAACTTTGTTTCGAGGCGGAAAAGGCGGGCCGCGACAATCAGTTGTCACGGGCCGAAGCAATGCTTGATGACATCGAGACCGAATTCCGACAGGTCGAGGGCACGCTCAAGCGTTTTATTGCGTGACGTAACGAATGGCATCGCTTTTGCTTTGTTACTGTTCAGGTGCGCTGAAAAGCAGAAAAAGTGCACTGGAAAGGGGTCTTCAGCGTACAGATTCCACCGTCATTCAGTAAAAGCGGCAAGAGGTTGCCATGTCCCAGATGGTTCTTCCCCAGGCTCCCCCACAGGGCCCACAGGCCGATAACGGTTCGAAAAGCGTCTCAGGCAACCGGGAAAAAGACGGCGACAGTCCGTTCGACTCTGTTTCCCGGGCGGAGCAGCAACGAATAGACCGGAAACAGGCTGAAAAGCGCGACCAGGCTCGGGCCGAGGATGCTACCCATGCTGACCAGACCGGTCAGGGTAGAAGCCAAAGCACAGCTGGCGATGACCCTGAGGAACCACGAACCCATACCCAGGCTGGCAACTCGGAGACTCATGGCCAGGAAGGGGCTCCGAAAAAATCGACTGCAGAAACGGAGGAGGCCGTCCCAGCTGAGGATTCTGTCTCTCCGTCGTTAGCGGAGCAGGAAGCGCTGGAGAAGATTGTTCCCCTGACATTTGCTGAACTTCAGGCTTTGGTGATGCCGGCAGGGGGGAACACCGCAGCAGCGGCAGGCGGTAATCCGGCTACGGGCAATGGCACACTGCCAGGTGTGCAGGCTTTTGCTGGTATGATTGCCGGGCTGCCGGGTAATACCGCAGGCAAACAGGCTTTGTCGACAGTGCAGGGAACCGGGTCAAACGGTGCATCGGGACTGGCATTGACTGATGCTTTGTTGTCGGGTGTGGCAGCAGACGCATCGCGCCCTCAGGAAACCCCATCGCTGCAAGGTGCCGTGCGTTTTCAAGGCGCTGTAGAATTGGCTAACCAGCAGTTGGCCAATCCTAATACGGCAAAGCTGCCAGCTGAGGTCGCCAACTTGCGAGGGTATACCACCTCCATTGATGTGCCGGTGAATCATGCGGAATG
The DNA here is from genome assembly GCF_000170835.1 of Marinobacter algicola DG893. Lineage (GTDB taxonomy): Bacteria > Pseudomonadota > Gammaproteobacteria > Pseudomonadales > Oleiphilaceae > Marinobacter > Marinobacter algicola. The sequence goes on along the minus strand of NZ_ABCP01000044.1, from coordinate 6,320 downwards.
GGGCGACAAACTCGTTGGCAAACTGACCTGGCTGACCGCCAGGAACATGTCGGTCGCAGAAATACATCTCACCCCGCCTGATATGGGGCCCATGGAAGTCAGGGTTCAGGTTCAGCAGGAACAGGCACATATTACCGTTCATTCCGCCAACCCGGCCGTGCGGGACCAGCTTGAACTGCACAGCCACCGTCTCAGGGACATGCTGAGTGAGCAGGGGCTGTCACTGGACCAGTTTGACGTCAGTGATTCATCGCAGCAGCAAGCCGGCGAGGACAATGCCGGGGAGGGCAGCAGGGACGGCGGGGCAGCGCTTGCCGATGGCGGACCGGACGAACAGGATCTTCCGCCTGAATCCCTTGATCTAACCTGGAAAGGCGAAGTTGATATCTTCGCCTGACCTTGGCGACCCATCACCTGATGGTTCTCAATCACGCCCTATCACTCTCCCTTTGCCCATCCTCCCCAGCAACGCTAAACTGCTGTTCTGATAGGGAGGATGGGGTTATCTGGCCCGTCCTTTGCTTAAACCTCTTTATAACCGGTCCGGTTGACGGATTTCTGGCAGATCTACGTTATGGCTGAAAACAATGCGCCTCCTGAGGCGCCAGCAAAGAAAGGCAAGCTCAAACTGATACTGATGCTGACCGTGGTGATTGTTCTGGCGGTCGGGTTGTCAGTCGTAGGTACCATGTGGTTCCTGGGCGGCGGCATCCCGGGCATGGGCGATGCGGAACAGGAAGACAGCTCGGAGCAGGTTGAAGTATTTGTGCCCAGCACCTACACGGTGCTGGAGAAGGCCCTGGTCACGACAGTGCAGGCCGAAGGGCGGCAACGCTATGCCCAGGTATATCTGGCTTTCGAGGCTCAGGACCCGGCAGCACTGGCCGCGGCCAACCAGCATATGCCGTTGCTTCGCAGCAAACTGATTGGCGTACTCGGCGGCAGGGACTTTAATGAGTTACAGACGCCGGAAGGTCGGAAGGCGCTGGCCGATGATATGCTGGCGACCGTTAACAACGCGCTAGAACAGGAAGGGGAGCCACCCTTGCTGGCCGTGCTGTTCAGGAACTTTGTCGTTCAGTAGAGAATGCGTTAGAAATGCATTAGCAATGTACTAGAGACAATCTAGGGCAAGCTAAAGAATGCAACAGCGCCCGGTAGGGCGGACATCACAGGCAGAGAAACGTATGCAGGATTTACTGTCACAGGACGAAATTGACGCGCTCCTCCATGGTGTGGACGACGGTGACATTGATACCTATGATGAAACCGACGAAGCCGGTATCAAGTCCTACGACCTTGCCAGCCAGGACCGCATTGTCCGTGGCAGGATGCCCACGCTGGAAATGATCAACGAGCGTTTCGCCCGCTATACCCGGATCAGCCTGTTCAATTTGCTGCGCCGCAACGCCGATGTGTCCACCGGTGGTGTTCAGATCATGAAGTTCGGCGAGTACATCCACACCCTATACGTGCCCACAAGCCTCAACCTCTGCAAGGTCCGCCCGCTTCGGGGGACTTCGCTGTTTGTGTTGGACGCCAAGCTGGTCTTCAAACTGGTGGACAACTTTTTCGGTGGGGAAGGCCGACACGCCAAAATTGAAGGTCGCGAATTTACCCCGACGGAAACCCGTATCGTACAGATGGTGCTTGACCAGGTGTTTCATGACATGCGGGAAGCCTGGCATGCAGTGTTAAAGGTCGATTTCGAGTACCTCAGTTCCGAAGTCAACCCGGCCATGGCCAACATCGTCAGCCCCAGTGAGGTAGTGGTTGTGAGCACCTTCCACATTGAACTTGATGGTGGCGGCGGCGAGCTGCACATGGCGCTGCCGTATTCCATGATTGAACCCATAAGGGATGTGCTGGACGCGGGCGTCCAGAGCGACATTGACGATGTTGATGAGCGCTGGGTCAGCGCGCTTCAGGAAGACATCAAAGACGTGAACGTTCCCATTAATACCACGGTTTGCCGCCGACGCATTTCTCTTCGCGACATCGCCAAGCTGAAGGAAGGCGACATCATCCCCGTGGAAATCCCCGAGTTACTGACCCTGACGGCTAATGGCATTCCGGTCTACAAAGCCACGATGGGAACCCGTGATGGCAAGCTTGCGCTAAGGATTCATGACCGGGCGACGGTGCCCAAAGTGAAAAAACAACTGAAGGTGGGACGCAATGGCTGACGACGATAAGAAAGACGAGCAGGAACTCAGTGAAGACGAGAAGCTTGCCGCCGAGTGGGAATCCGCCATGGAAGAGTCGGGGGATGCCGACGAAGAGGGTCGCGATGATGAGTGGGCTGCGGCCATGGCAGAGGCCGGAGAAACCGACGACGGCGATGACGGCAGCGATGATGCCAAAGACAACGTCCGGGCGGCACCCATGGAAGAGTTTCCGGAAGGATCGAACTTCAGCCAGGGCACTGGCCCCGCGCCGGACCTGGATGTCATTCTCGATATACCGGTAACCATTTCCATGGAAGTGGGTAACACCCAGATTCCGATTCGCAACCTGTTGCAGTTGAATCAGGGCTCGGTCATCGAACTGGACCGGCTGGCGGGTGAACCGCTGGACGTGCTGGTGAATGGCACCCTGATTGCCCACGGCGAAGTGGTCATGGTGAACGAGAAGTTCGGCATCCGCCTGACGGACGTCATCAGCCCCGGTGAACGCATCAAGCGGTTGCAGAAATAGTATGGCGCGGATGCATCTTTCTGCTGCCCGTAGTGGCATTCCGGGCGCTTTACTGGCGGTGTTTATACCGGCCCAGACGTATGCTCAAGAGCAGGAGGGGCCGGCTCGGGAAGCGGCGGCCACCGCACCGGACACGTTGGCCACCATGCTGACGTTGGGTGTGGGCCTGCTGGCGGTGATTGCCATTATCTTTGGTTGCGCCTGGATTGTAAGGCGCATGAGTGGGATGACGGGTGGCAATACCCGGGCTATCAAGGTGGTCTCGGTGATGCCCATGGGCACGCGTGAGCGGATTGCCCTGGTCGAAGTTGGTGACAAACAGATTCTGATTGGAGTTACGCCTTCGGCCATTCGTACGCTGCATGTGTTTGATGAACCGGTGGTCAGCGCCGGTGAGCCTGTGTCCAGTGACTTCGCCCGTAAGCTACAAGGCATGATCGGAAAATCCTGGGGCTCCGGTTCTTCACCGAAGGAAGGTTCCTGACATGGTCGTGAATGTGTCCGGGCGCGCGCTGGCTACACTGGCCCTTCTCATCTTTACGGCCTGGGCACCCGCCGCGCTGGCGGATATACCCGGTATTCCTGCCTTTACGGTAACCCCGGGCGAGGAAGAGGGCGTTCAGGAATACTCCGTATCCCTGCAGATCCTGGCGCTGATGACGGCGCTGACCTTCCTGCCTGCCATGCTGATGATGATGACGTCGTTCACCCGAATCATCGTGGTGTTTGCGATTCTGCGCCAGGCTCTTGGTTTGCAGTCCACGCCTTCCAACCAGATTCTTCTCGGTCTGACCCTGTTTCTGACGATTTTCATTATGAAGCCGGTACTGGAAGAGGTGAACGAAGTGGCGCTGCAGCCCTATATGCAGGAAGAACTCAGCTCGTTGGAGGCGGTTGAGCAGGCGAGCCAGCCGTTTCGGAAGTTTATGCTGGCACAGACCCGGGAGAGTGACCTGGGCCTGTTCATGCGCATCGCGGACGAGCAATACGACACCGCAGAGGACGTTTCCTTCTGGGTGCTTTTACCGGCGTTTGTGACCAGTGAGCTAAAAACTGCGTTCCAGATCGGGTTCATCCTGTTCATTCCATTTCTGATTATCGACATGGTGGTCGCCAGTGTATTGATGGCGATGGGTATGATGATGTTGTCACCGATCATCATTTCGTTGCCGTTCAAAATCATGTTGTTTGTGCTGGTGGATGGCTGGGCCCTGATCATGGGTACGCTGGCCGCCAGTTACGGGATATAGGGGAGCGCTAACCATGACACCTGAAACCGTTATCGATATTCTGCGTGAAGCTCTGTGGATGATCGTGCTGTTAGCGAGCCTGATTATTGGGCCCGGCCTGGTGATTGGTCTTGTGGTCAGTACCTTCCAGGCCGCCACCCAGATCAACGAACAGACCCTCAGTTTCCTGCCTCGGCTATTGGTGACGTTGATCACCATTATCGTTGCCGGTCCGTGGATGCTGACCCAGCTTCTTGATCATGCGAACCGGCTGATCACCAGCATTCCTTACCTGATCGGCTGACCGCGAATGCCCACGGAGATATCAGCCGACCTGATCAACCAGTGGGTAGGTCAACACCTGTGGCCGCTGTTCCGGCTGGTCAGCTTTATGATGGTCATTCCCTTTATCGGCACCCAGCTTGTTCCCGCCCGGGTCCGATTGGGGCTTGCGCTGATCATCACCATTCTGGTGGTGCCCATGATCCCGCCGGTGCCTCAGGTGGACGCATTCAGTGCTGACGGGGTTGTGATCACCTTGCAGCAGATCCTCATTGGCGTGGGCATGGGCTTTGCCCTAACGGCCCTGTTCCAGCTGTTCGTTGTTGCCGGCCAGATGATCGCCATGCAAATGGGCCTTGGTTTTGCCTCCATGGTCGATCCGGCCAACGGCGTGAGTGTGCCGGTGCTGGCGCAGATCTACACCATCACCATTACCCTGTTGTATCTGGCCATGAACGGGCACCTGGTGGCGTTCGAAGTCTTTATTGAGAGCTTCCGCACTATGCCCATTGGTTTGGAAGGTTTGGGGCAGGCTGGCGTGTGGCAGCTTGCCCATCGCATAAGCTGGATATTTGTGTCCGCTGTATTGCTGGCCCTACCTGCTGTCACCGCCGTGTTTATCGTGAATATTTCCTTCGGTGTTATGACTCGTGCTGCTCCCCAGATGAACATTTTTGCCCTGGGCTTTCCGATTGGCCTGATTTTTGGATTGTTTGCCATATGGGTACTGCACGCCAATTTTCTGCCACATTTCGAGCAGTACACCCGGGAGACGTTTGACTTCATGCGGAACCTGCAAGGGCAGCCTTAGTAGCGACGGAAAACCATGGCCGAAGAAAACGACAACAGCCAGGAAAAAACCGAAGAGGCCACCCCCCGAAGGCTTGAGAAAGCCCGGGAGGACGGCCAGACTGCGCGTTCCAAGGAGCTGGCGACCATGGCCGTTCTGTTGGCTGGTGCTGGCGGCCTGCTGATGTTTGGCGCGTCGATGGGTGCCTCCCTGGAAAGTATCATGCGGGACAGCTTTGTGTTGGAGCGTTCAGCCATCTTCGACACCCGGCATATGAGCGTTCAGTTGATGGCCTCCGCCAAAGAGGCTGCCCTGTCTCTGGCGCCCTTGCTGATTCTCTTGCTCGTTGCTGCAGTCGCAGGCTCAATCGGGATTGGTGGCCTGCTGGTCAGCGGCAAAGCCATCGCTCCCAAGCTCAATCGGATGGACCCCCTCAAAGGTCTCAAGCGCATGTTTTCCATGCGTTCGCTGATTGAACTGGTTAAAGCCATCCTGAAAGTTGGCCTGGTGATGGCTGTAGCGATCCTGATATTGAACCTCCGCACTGATGACCTGCTTAGCATCGCTGAAGAGCCTGCGAGATCGGCCATGGAGCATGTTGTGTGGACCATGGCCTGGAGTTTTTTCATCCTTGCCTGTGCCACCATCGTCATTGCCGCGATCGACGTGCCGTTCCAGATCTTTGATCACCAGAAAAAACTGCGCATGACCAAGCAGGAGGTGAAAGACGAATACAAGGATACGGAAGGCAAGCCGGAGGTGAAGGGCAAGATCCGTCAGTTGCAGCGCGAGATGGCCCAGCGTCGGATGATGCAGGATGTGCCAGGCGCGGATGTGGTGATCACTAACCCGACGCATTATGCGGTGGCTTTGAAGTACGATCAGAAAAATATGGCGGCGCCGATTGTGGTAGCGAAGGGGTCGGACGAAACGGCCTTCAAGATTATGGAAATTGCCCGCGAGAACAAGGTGGAGATTCTCCGCACGCCACCTTTGGCGCGGGCGGTTTACCACAACACTGATATCGGTGGTGAGATTCCGGATGGGCTGTACATGGCCATCGCCCAGGTGCTTGCCTATGTGTTCCAGCTTCGTCAGTTCCGCAAGGGACGGGGCGAGAAGCCCCAGATGCCGAAGTTTCCGATTCCTTCGGATTTGCGGCGGGATGTTTAGTTTGGTGCCGGCTTGCTGTCCGTTGCCTGCTGCCTGCTGACTAGCCTGTTGGTTTGCGGGAGGTGGCTCTGCGGGTGGGCTGCCCAAAACACGCTCCTTCGGCACATCCATGTGACGCTTGGACTCCGCCATCCATGGCTCCGTACAGT
>NZ_ABCP01000045.1 GCF_000170835.1 Marinobacter algicola DG893 | reverse complement strand
CCCACGATCTCACCTATGAGTTATCGTCCAACAAACTATCATTGGCTCGCAATTATGTCGGACTGGTATCAGCACTACCAGCAGCCCGGTACAATACACGCCATGCGACGCCCACCCCAAAACCTCGAAACGACCACGCTGCCGGATTACCTTACCGACGAGCAGCGAGCCATCATCACTGCTGGCTTTGAACATGCGGTGATCACCGCTGTGGCAGGCAGTGGCAAGACATCAACACTGGCCTGGCGCATTCGCTACCTGCTGCAACAGGGGCACGACCCGGCCCGCATGCTGGTGTTGATGTTTAACCGCGCCGCGCGGGTGGACTTCGAGCACAAATTGCAGGAAGTAACCCGTCACCTGACACTTGCCACTCCCGAAATTCGCACCTACCACGCCATGGGGCTGCGGCTGTACAAACGGTTCGTGCGGGAAGGCTTCCTTCCGGGATTCTCAGACAAGATCCTCACCGACCAGGAAATCAGCTACCAGGCCTGGCAGCTTACGCGGCGATTGGCGCCCGAGGACCTGGCTGACGAGATCCGCCGTAACAAGAAAGACTTTGTCGAAACCGCCGTCAACTTCATCGATCTGGTAAAAACCACCCTGTCTCCGGTGGATATTGTCTTCGAGGAACTGGGCTATTCCGACAAGCACCGCTACCTGATCGACCTGTTCCACAGCTTTGAACAGTGGCGCAAATCCCAGAGCCGTATCAGCTACGCCGACATGCTCTACGAGCCGGTGATGGCCATCCATCAGAACCCACCCTTACAGCGGCTGGTCGGGAACAAGATGGATCTGGTACTGGTGGACGAATATCAGGACACCAACGAAATCCAGCATCTGTTGCTGCGATACGTGGCCGGCGACCGTGCACGGGTCACCGTGGTGGGCGATCCGGACCAGACCATTTACGAGTTCCGGGGCGCCAGGCCCGATTTCATTCTCAAACGCTTCAGCGAGGAATTCGAGAGCCCACTGGAGCAAACCCTGAGCTATACCTTCCGGTATGGCCACCAGGTGGCGCTGCTGGCCAATCATCTGATCTGCCACAACACCGGTCGCAAGAATGTGCTTTGTCATTCCCATCCAACCACACCCGCGACAGACATTACCCTGCACCAGCATGAAAACGACAGCGACGTCGTCTTTAAACTGCTCCAGCCCATGGACGAGGAGACCCTGGGCAGCACAGCGATCCTGTTCAGAGTGTGGAGCCAGAGCGTTCCTATCGAATTGAAATTGCTCGCGCGACAGGTGCCCTACCGCATCGACGCCGGGAAGGGTGCTCTGTTCAGCCGCGAGGTTCAGGCCATCACCAGCCTGTTGATGGTGGTATCGGGACGGATTCGCAACCTGCCGGACGACGACAGGCTTGAGTTTGCCCGGCAATTACTGCGCTTCCCCCATGTTGGCCTCAAGGAACCCGAACTCGAACAACTGGCTCGCTTCCTGGCTGGATTCGGCGAGGGCTGGCATGAACGGCTGCTGGCCATGGACTTTGACGCACTGGCCCCCATGGCGGCCAAAAAGCTCCGCAAGCTGGGGGAAACATTGGCACAGCTGGAGCGCTTCAAAGGCTCAGTGGCAGACCTTATTTCCCGCTATGCGGAGGAAACCGAACTCTACGAGGGCATTCGCAGCCTGGCCCTGACCCATGAAACTGCGGACGAGCGCATCGAGACCATCCGCGGCTTCAGGCTGTACCTGTCAGGACTTGATGTCAGCGTTGACGCCGCGCTGGAACACCTGAAGGCGCTGAAGAAACAGGCGGGCGAAAATCGCCGGGGCGGCGCTTTACTCTCCACCATCCACCGAACCAAGGGCCTGGAGTGGTCGACCGTTATCCTGCCGGGACTGCAGGAGAAATACCTGCCGTACAGCCCCCGGGCGCAGGACGACCCCAAGGCCTTCCTGGAGAGTGAACGCCGCCTGCTCTACGTCGCCATGACCCGCACGCGGAATCAACTCCACCTGATCACCCGCCCATTCAGCGAGAACCGGCATCTTGATGGTGACCAGGGGCCGAGCCGATTTATGGACGAGCTGTGTTTTCCGCTATCTAGGGAGTTTGGCCATTGGCTGGACAAGCATGCCACCGACAGCGCAGCCACACTCACGGCAACCGTGCCACTGACCTCGACCGGTCTTCGTTATGCAAACCTTCAAGGCGTCACACTGCAAACAAGTGCGGAAGCGACAATCGAAGAGACAACACCGCTCTGGGCAAGACCCCGTCTCAGCCATGCCATCTTCGGGCCGGGCTCAGTGACGGGGGAGGACGAACGATCTTTCGAGGTCGCTTTCGACAACGGTGACACCCTGAATTTCAGCAAGAAAAGTGCCCATCTGTATTTTACCGCCATGTCATCAAGGGCCTGAGTACAATTGCGGACGCAACACTGGCCCTCTTTTTTTGTTTTTTTGAATCCCCTGACTTAAATTTCACGTAAGTACGCTGCAGCAATGCTTTATGCGAAAGTACGACGTGAGTGCTTTAAATAACGATAATCGAACAGGAGGTTCTGCATGAACATCATGCGCCCACTGGCCATTGCGGCCCTGACGACATCCCTGGCGACACCCGCGGTCGCCGAACGCGAGCAAACCATTTACCTGAACCCGTTTGCCGGCTTCCAGCTGTTTGACGACAAGCGCGACCTGAGTGAAACCGGCACCCTGGGCATTGGCGCGGAGTTTCGCTTCCACCCCAACTGGGCCGTGGAAGGCGTGTATTCCAAGGCGGATGCCGATCGTAAATACGTGAACGGCAGCAGCGACTTTGAAGAGTATCGACTGGACGGCCTCTATTACTTTGCCGGCCAGGATGAAGCCTGGAATCCGTATGTCTCAGCCGGTGCCGGCCACGCGGACTTCGGCGACGACGTGCTGAGCTACCAGACCGCTGGTTCCAATCACGATGAAACGCGAGTCAACGTCGGGGCGGGCTTCCGCTACAACGTCAGTGACAGCGTTTCCATCCGTGCCGACCTGCGCGAGTTTCATGGTATCGACGAGAGCACCTTCGATACCCAGGCGACCCTTGGCCTGAGTTTCGCCTTCTCCCGCACCGTAGCGGACTCGAAACCCGCGCCACGCAAAGCGGCAGACAGTGACAACGATGGCGTGCCCGACAGCCGCGATCAGTGCGCCGGAACACCTTCAGGTGTAAGCGTTGACAGTAACGGCTGTGAGCGTGACAACGACGGCGACGGCGTTGCCAACAGCATGGACCAGTGCCCGAACACACCGGCGGGCGCCAGCGTGAACAGCCGTGGTTGTGAGCTGGACAGCGACAACGATGGCGTCGTTAACAGCGCGGACCAGTGCCCAGGCACGACTGCAGGCGCAGACGTGGATGCCATGGGTTGTGAAGGCGTAACTGAAACCGTCGAAACCATCGAGCTGAACGTACAGTTCCCGACCAACAGCTCAGTGATCGGCAACGCCTTCGACAATGAAATTCGCCGCGTCGCCAATTTCATGCTCGAGTATCCGGAAACCAACGTGGAAATTGCCGGTCACAGTGACAGCATTGGCGAGGCGGAATACAACCGCTTCCTGTCCCAGCGCCGTGCTGAGGCTGTTGCCACCCGGCTGACCGATGCCCTGGGCATCAGTGAAGACCGTGTTAATGCGGTTGGTTACGGTGAGTCCGAGCCGGTTGCCAGCAACGACACCGCTGCTGGCCGCGCGGAGAACCGTCGGGTTGAGGCTCGCATTCAGGTTCGCCGTTAAACGTCGACGTTGTTCCTGTTAAGAGTTCCTGTACAGACATCCTGTGCAGAGCAGCTCAACGGAAAGGCGCCTTCGGGCGCCTTTTTTATAGGCGGACAGGCGCTCTTAAGTTCAGGCTCGCGAGGAAATACTGTGAAGCGAATATTGTTCGTCGTTATTCTCGCATGGGGAATACCCGCTGCTGCGTGGCCTCAGGTTTACCGGTGCGACGCCGGAGGTGATACTCGTTTTTCGGACCAGCCCTGCGGGGAAGACTCCGAGGAAATCACCATCCGCGACAACCAGATTGGCGGGAATTTCGGCCAGAATCTCCCGCCGTCACCAAAGCCTGATGAAACAGTGGAAGAGCCGGAAAAAAGCACACAGGAGGCGACCGGCGACACTTGCCGCTTCATTAACTCCACCGACCTGCGGCGCTATCTGGTACGGGAACAGGTGGTGAAAGGCATGACCAAAGAACATGTTCTGAAAGCCTTTGGCCGGCCTCCGGAAACCTACCCCACACCCCAGGAAACCTGGGTATACCAGACGAAATACTACGGCGCCTTCTATGAACTGACCTATGTGTATTTCCGGGACGGCTGTGTGGAAAGCGTGGTGTACCGAAAGCCCTGAGCCCTTTAGCAGCCTGCAGGCCGCTTTACCGCGTCGATCAGCAGATTACGGGGGGTCAGCTGGCGCTCGCAGAAGGTCCCTAGTCGAACGTCATACCCCTGTTCCTCAAGAAACATTGAATAATCCAGCACCACCCAAAGCTCCAGTGGCCGCCGGAACAGGTGGCGTAAAAGCTCGTGGCGGCGCACCTCCTGCAGTCGCCGCTCGCCATGACGCTCCCAGGCACCAAAGTCTGTGTTCGCGGGCAGTTCCAGCCCGCGGTTGTCGGCAGCCCAGCGACAGAAGGTGGCAAAATCGCCGTTCGTCAGCCGCGATGGGTGCGACGGCACCGGCAGGTAGGCATCCAGGCCTCGAAGCTGTCTTTGAAGACCATCGAACCCGAGGCGCCAACAACTGACCCTGCAGTTTTGCTCCCGCACACGTTTCGGTGCGGTCACGGTTTCCCTGACGGCCAGCCGCAGCTCGTCGCGGGTCAGCTCCAGACCAGTCTTCGCAGCCCGGACGCGCCTGGAAAGAGGCTGGTAGTCCGATGCTGCCGTCAGGTGATAGCAGCAAGGTGAAACGCTCACCCTTGGCAGTCCCTCGCCAGCCACCTTACGGATCAACCTGCGATGGAGGTCGCCACAGGCGTGCAGGGCAACACCATGGCTGTCGGGCGGCATCGTCAGATTATCGGCCATGACATCCTGGCACTGCAGGGTAACCGTATCCCTGAACTTTCGGGCCAGGCGGTTGCCGTCGTCCACCAGGGTGGCGTTCCATTCAAATCCGGTTACATTACCCTGGCACAGGGGCGCCAGGGTTCTGGCCAGGTGGCCCTTGCCGCTACACCAGTCCAGAACGTCGTGCTTCAGGGGATGGATAGCACTTGCAAATGCACCGGCTTGAAGCCGCTTACGGCCAGGCATATCCGTTGCCCGGACCTCAGGCAAGGTATTCAGATCGGCGGATTCGACGGCAAGCGGCGGCATGTCAGTCAGTTCACCGATCTCCCGCAGAGATGGCAACTCCCTGGCCAACCACTCAGCCAGAGCAACAGGGTCATCGCCCCATTGCTCACAGTCGCTGTCGGAGAACCGGGCAACCCGGTCCGCCAATGCCGGCCAGCTCTTTGCCCAGGCCGGGCTCGGATCGGCGAATGGCGTCGGTTGCCAGAACTCGCGATGCTGCGTCAGCCAATCGTTCAAGCGTTGCCAGCGCAGGTAAAAAGCGTCAGCGCAGTGGTGTAAACCCGCCGTCATTCGGCAAATCGCCCAGGCCGGAAAGCATCCAGACACACCGACGGCGCTTCCCCATCAATCAACTGGGAAATCACCGAAGCGCTGCCCGCAGACAGGGTCCAGCCAAAGGTGCCGTGCCCGGTATTGAGAAACAGGTTCTCCCGAGGGCCGCGACCAATGATAGCCGGGCCGTCCGGAGTCATGGGACGGAAACCGGTCCAGGTTTCGGCGGCCTCCAGATCGGCGCAGCCGGGGAAACGGGATTCCACGGATTTGCGAATCGTGGCCAGCCGGGCTTCCGGAATATCGCGGTTGAAGTCGTTCAATTCCACAAAGCCGGAGGCGCGCAGTCTGTCGCCCAGACGGGTCGAGACCACTTTGTAGTTGTCATCGTGGATGGTCGACACCGGCGCGCGGCCGGGGTCTTTCAACGGTACGGTAAAGCTATAGCCCTTCACCGGGTAGATCGGCAATTCGAGCCCCAGGGGGCGGGTAAGGTGCCCCGACCAGCAACCAGCACTGACAACCACGGCGTCAGCCTCAAGGGTTTCCGATGTGCCATCGTCCTTGCGGATGGTCACCCCTGTTATCCGCCGGTCATCTGCCACCAAATGTTCGGTTTCCGTGTTGTAGCGAAACTGCACCCCTTTGGTTTCGCAGGCCTTGGCCAACTCACGGGAAAACAGATGGCAATCACCAGTGCCATCCGTGTCATAGCTCAGGGCACCATAGAGCGGGCCATCCCCGATCATGCCGGGCTCTAGTTCGCGAACCTGTTCGGGAGTGAGCAGTCGGGAGGGGATACCCAGTTCGTCGAGCAATCGTTGGGTTTCGCGGTAGCTTTCCAGGGTTTCCGGGGTGCTGGCGAGGTGAAGCAGGCCCTGATGGCCGCCGTCGAACCGCAGACCAAGCGCCTTTTCAAGGGCCAGGAAGCGCTCACGGCTATGAATACCAAGGCGCATCATGGCGCGCTTGTTCAGGCCAAACAGGCCCGGCGACCAGGCGTAGCGCAGCGTTGCGAACATGAACCGCAAGGTTTCCATGGACGGCGGTACCGACATTTTCAGCGGGCCGTCCTTTTTGAACAGCCAGGGTACCGCCTTCAACACCATGGATGGGTCTGCCCATGGATAGACCACGCCGTAGGAGCGCTGGGCGGCGTTGCCCCTGCTGGTTTCATTCCCCGCCGCGCTGTGACGCTCCAGCACGGTTACCTGATGGCCCCGGCTTTGCAGCTCGTACGCCGTGGTTACACCAACCACGCCGGCACCCACAACGATGATGTGCATGTACTTCTCCCTATGACAGCAATGTAGGTCAACAATCGAACAAGCTGATAAACTACTGTGACAAAGTTCTCAGGATAGCAGCCAACGCTTTGGTTGCGATGGAGTGAAGTAACCGACAATGAGCAAGAAACGTCGCGACATTCCCGTTTTCGATCAGCCGATTATCGAAACCCACTGCCATCTGGATTACCTCAAGGATCGCCCCCTGGCGGACACCCTGGCCGAAGCGCAGCGGGTCAATATCGAGCGTGTGATCACCATTGCCGTGTCACCGGACAACCTGGCGACCGTGCGTGAACTGAGTCAAACAGCCCCCTGGGTGTATGGCACGCAAGGGGTCCACCCCCACGATGCCGAACAGTATTCCGACGCCGCCGAGGCGGAAATCCGCGCGCACGCTGGCGACGACAAGATCGTGGCCGTCGGCGAAATCGGTCTGGACTACTTCTACGACAACGCAGACCGGGACGTACAGCGTGACGTGTTTCGCCGCCAGTTGCAGATCGCCTGCGACACCGACCGGCCAGTCGTCATCCACAGCCGTGAAGCCGATGACGACACCATCGACATCCTGAAGGAGTTCGAAGGCACTCTGAAACGCCGCGGCGTCATCCACAGTTTCACGTCGGGCCCAGGGCTGGCGCAATACGCATTGGACGAAGGCTGGTGCCTGGGCTTCAACGGCATCACCACCTTCAACAAAGCTGAAAACGTGCGTGACATTGTGCGCATGGCGCCCATCGAACAAATCCTGCTGGAAACGGATTCGCCATTTCTGACCCCGGTCCCCTATCGCGGTAAGGAAAATGCGCCCTTCTACATACCGTTTGTTGCCGAGAAAATCGCCGAAGTAAAACAACTACCGCTGGAGAACGTATTGGCTACAACCTATGACAACAGTCTGAGAACGTTTTTCCAGCGGCAATGATCAAACGTATCCCCGTCTCCGCGCTCAAGGTCGGCATGTACATCGCCGATCTGAACAACGACTGGATTCCTCACAACACCCAGCGCCGTCGCGGCGTGATCAAAAAAGAGGACACCATCGAAAAAATCCGCCGTATGGGCGTGGACTACGTCTACATCGATGTTTCCAAGGGCCTGGACTGTCAGGATTCGGAACCGGCCCATGAGGTGGACCGCCGCAATGAATCCGCCCTGCAGCGTGCCGGTGAGCAGGCGCCCGGCGTTTTCAAACGGGTGGCGGTTGCAGAGGAAATGGTGTTTGCCCAGCAGGTGCACAACCAGGCCCAGGGGCTGGTAGGCAACCTGATGAAAAGTGTGAAGCTTGAAGGGGCTATCGACATAGCCCCCATTCACCGATTGGCTGACGAGCTCCAAAGCTCTATCTTGCGCAACGCCAATGCCCTAAGTTGCCTGGGTCGTATCCGCGAGAAGGACAACTACCTGTTGGAACACTCGGTCAATCTCAGCGTGCTGATGTCCCTGTTCGGAAACTACCGCAAACTTCCTCCGGAGGCACTACATCAGACCATCGTTGGCGCACTGCTCCATGACATCGGAAAAATCCTCACGCCGGACGACATTCTCCACAAGCCGGGACGGCTGACGCCCGAAGAGTTTGAGGTCATGAAAGCCCATGCGCGGCATTCGCGGGATATCCTCAAGGCGACCGAGGGTATTGGCGAGCTGGCTATTGTCACCGCCGCAGAGCACCATGAGCGCCTTGACGGCAGTGGCTACCCTGAGGGCCTGAAAGGCGAGGAAATCTCCGTATACGGTCGCATGGTGGCCATTACCGATGTTTACGACGCTATTACCTCTGATCGCGTTTACCACAAGGGCATGACCCCAACCCAGGGCTTGAAGAAACTGCTGGAATGGAGCGGAAGCCACCTGGACCCGGCGCTGGTGAAGGAGTTTATTCGTTGTGTGGGCCTCTACCCCATTGGCTCACTGGTACTTCTGGAAAGCGGCCGTCTCGGTGTCGTCATCGAAACCAACGACGAAGACCAGCGATTGCCCGTACTGCGCGTGATGTACAACACCCGTTTTCGCACGCCTATCACCGTCGACACCCTGGACCTGGCCAAACCCGGCACCCAGGATCGGATTCTGCGCTCAGTGGACCCGGAAGACTACAAGATCGACGTCAGAAAATTTCTGGTCTGAAACATCATCCTCCCATGGACAGGAACACCGCCATCAGGATGGGAGACAGGAACGACAGAATAAACCCCGAGGCAATCGCCACGGGCACGCAGTCCAGGCCTCCGCTGCTGCGGATCACCGGCAGGGTGAAGTCCATGGCAGTCGCTCCCCCATAACCAATGGCCATGGCCGGTCGCTGACCGATCAACAGAGGAATGATCGCAAGCGCAATAATCTCCCGGATCACGTCGTTGAGAAAGGCCACGCCACCCCAGGCCGGCCCCAGGGCATCGCCAATCACAATACCGGACAAGGAATACCAGCCAAACCCGGACGCCAATGCCAATGACTCATGCCAGGCAGCATCCAGTAACGGTACCATTGCAAAACCGGCGAGCAGAGAGCTGCCGGCCATCGCCAACGCAATGCCCAGTCCCTGCCGGTTGAGCAGCAGCCGACGAAGGGACAGGCCGGCATTGCGCAGTTGCAGGCCGATCAGAAACAACAGCAGCATTAACGACCAGGTCGCCACGTCTTCGGCCATGGGCAGGTCCGGTAACCAGTAGAAACCGGCCAGACCACCAACCACAACGGCCACCAATGGCTTCAACCCCGCCAGGAACAGGCGGCGGTAGCCACGAGGTTGATCCACCTGATCCTCCCGCGCCGCCATCGGCTGCCAGCGGTGAAACAACCACAGCCCCACCATGTTGGCCCCAAACAGTACCACCACGAGCACCGCGACCTGGGATGCCATATTGGCCAACTGGCCACCAACACCTTCCATCTGCCCGAGGCTCAGCCCCAAGAGTGCCAGGATAAAATACACCAGCCCTTCAACGCCGTAGTGAATGGCCGTCATCAAATGGCGGTTCTCAAGTGCCAGGGCAAAACCCAGGAAAAGCGGTGCCAGGATCAGCAGTGCGCCGGTCAGCATGAAGTCCTCGGAACAATGTGTATGGGTGGGAAAGATCAGCCGATAGGTTCGTACTGATCAGGGTCAAAATGAAACTTGCCGGCACTGGCATCGCGATCGGTACGGATGGTGCGCGCCAGGCGCTGGGCCATCACCGACCAGACCACATAGTCGTTGGGTTGGGGTTGGTAATCCTGCCCCATCAGCGCACCCGCGACACTGCGCAGCACCGCTTCCGCCTGGGCAATGGAACGATAGGGGCCCTGGCATCGGTGTTTTTCTGGCTGACCATCCACCGAGCCACTGAGTGCCACCAACGCCCAGATGTCCTCACCGACTGGTTTGATGAACAATTCTACCCGGCGCAGCTCCCGAACCATAACCAGTGCCCGTAGCGGGCCACGCCCATGAAAGTAGTGCAGTTTCACGGCTTGATTCCAGGGTATTCAGTGAAGTACATGCCCGGTCCTGTCCTGCACCAGCACCCAGGGCGCAATCACCACCGCCCAGAGTTCCGTATTCTCGTCATACCAGTGGCGGGCAAGATCCGGTGCAACGTCGCCCACTTTGTTGTCGGCCAACCAACGCTCAAACTGGGTCTTGTTGTCCGCAGACAGCTCAGCCGCTACATCCAGAAGGTCCAGCTCCGGCACCACCTTCACGACATGGCCACGGGCATAATAAACCTGCAGGTCATGCCAGTTGATCCGGGACGTCTCCAGATTCAGTTTTTGCTTGAGCGCCTCTGGCGATTCTTTCGTCATCATGTTCACACCTTGGACGTCCATATTTCACGTATCTGATCCGCAAGAGTCATGGGATCGAACGGTTTGGGTATCACATCAACCGCTCCCAACTCCCGGTAGAACGCCACCTCTTCAGTTTGCACCTTAGCGGTCATGAACACCACAGGTGTCGTGCTCAATGCCGGAATTTCCCGCAACGCCTGAAAGGTAGACGGGCCATCCATCCCCGGCATCATAACATCCAGCAGGATCAGTTCGGGCTCAAAATCCGGGCCTTCAATAAGCGCCTCCTGACCGGAGCTGCAGCTTTTTACCGAAAATCCCCCAACGGTTTCCAGCGCCAACTCCGCCACGGCCCTGATGTCGGCATCGTCCTCCACATAAAGAATTCGCTGAAGCTCTCCAACCGGGCTAGCCATCGTCTTTACCCCTGTCTTGGTTATCCACCCCCAGTCTGCGCAGCAAGCGCAAACACTCTTCGTCCTGATTCTGCCCATCCGCGATCAAGGCGGAGGCACGCATAACCAGTTTTGACTCGCTTGTGGCGTCACGCGGTAAAAAGTGAACGGCCCCAATCAGCTCTCTCAACTGCAAAGGCAGATGCCACTGCACTTTGAGACGATTCCCATAATTCTGAGCCCAAGCCTTTAGCCCGTCCTCAATCTGCTCATCGGAGACCACGCCTTTGCGATCCAGGCACTGCTGCATCACCTTGAGCACCGCCAGTTCGCCGACCCGACTGAGCAGGGCCGCCGTATGCACCGCGGATTGATCGACCCCGATACGCAGAGCAATCCGTGCGGCCTCCTGGGCCACCTTTTCGGCTGTTTCGAGAAAGGCTGTCGCTTTCTTCGCCAAACGGGGATCGCGTAACTGGCCGCCAATATCCAGTGACATCGCCATGGCGTGCCGCAAGGCCATATCCACGCCCATGGTTGCAATCCCGTCACGCAAACTGCGAACCGGCTCACCGGTTTTCTGGAACGAGGCGCTATTGGCCACATCAAGCAGGCGTGTTGTGAGGGCAACCTCGCCATTCCACCGCTCCGCGAGTTGCGATGGCGAGATATCCTGTTTTCGTGCCATCAATTCGAGAACCCGTGCCGTATCAATGGCGGAAGGCAGTTGAATAACGGAGTCCACCGACGTTTGCAGCAGGTGTTCCAGATCGGGTTGCGACTCCCGATCAAAATCGGCGGGATCCACCAGTGCTGTCAGCCTTTCGTGCACCATCTCCACATTGAACGGCTTGCTGATATAGCCATTGATGCCATAGCGCGCGGCTTTCAGAACCGACTCCCTGTCAGCGCGACCGGAGATCATGACAATGGCGGCCTTGCTGCTCTTCTCGCGGGCAGCGCGAATAACCTCAAGGCCGGAGCCATCCGGCAGGTTCCAGTCGATGATCATCAGGTCAGCACCGTGTTTAGACCAATGTGCCAAGGCTCCCTTGACGGATGCCGTTACAAAAACATCCATTCCGGGATAAAGCCCGCCAACCACCGTTTCCAGCAGATCAGCCAACAGAGTGTCATCTTCCAGAATAAGTGCCTTCATAACGCTCGCTTCATCCCTGCTGGAAAATGGTCACCCCGTTACGGCCCGCTTTTTTGCGCTCGTATAGGGCCTGATCGGCTGCGTTAAGCGCATCGCTACCGGACTCAAATGAACCCAACGCGGCAATACCAACGCTGAGGGTCACCGACAGGCTGACGCCATCATTGTGGAACGACAGGTCTGAGAACGTCTTGCAGACCTGCGCCAGCACCGACTGCCCTTCCTGCACCGTACACTCCGGCAGAACCACCGCAAACTCCTCCCCACCGTACCGACCGATCATGTCGGTGGAACGTAAACGTTGCCTGAGCAGATTTGCGAGTGCCTTGATGACAATATCACCCACTCTGTGCCCGTGTTGATCATTCACCTTCTTGAAGTGATCCAGGTCCAGCATGGCGACAACGGAAGACCGCGACTGTCGCCTGCACCGGGCGTGTTCCTTGTCGACTTCGTGCTTGATGAACGAGTGCTTCAACAGCCCTGTAAGGCTGTCCCGTATCAGAAGCTCGTTCAGTTGACGGGCGCGGTAGCAGCGAATCTGAGCCGCGCGCACAAGATAGCTGTCGGATACGGGTTTGGTCAGGAATTCATCCGCTCCTTTTGCCATCGCCTCAAGCTGAACCTGCTTATCCTGCTCAGACGAAAGGTAAATAATCGGCAGGCTGACCCATTCGGGATCAAAACGGACCAGCTTCGCCACTGTTGGCCCGGAATAAGCTCCCATACGCACGTCCAGCAACATTATGTCGGGGGAGAATTCCGAAAGTTCCGACAACACCGTTTCGGGATTGCTGATGGCGCGGACGACAAAACCCGCTCCTTCAAGAACCGCTTGGTAGTGCCCTGCAAGATCTTCGTCGTCATCCAGAATCAGTATTTTCCCGGAAACCGTTCGGCTCCGCTCCGTGACCAAACGCTCAATATTGTCCGCCAGTATGGTGGCATCAACCGGTTCCGTAATCAGTGCATCTGCCCCGCTCTCGGCCAGGGTATACCGGGTTTTAAAATCATCCCTGCTGCCGATGCAAATTAACGGAGGTTTCAGTATGTCCTCGTTCCCCGCCTTGGTATCGAGCGCTGCAGACACCTTGGAAAGTACGTCCTCACTGGTCACCACAAGGGTTACCCCCGGCGTCCCGCTGAACGAGAGGGTAGAAACCTCTTGGTGCGATATCGAGAAACCGTGATTTGAGAGCGCGTACTCCAGAAAAACCTGCGAACCTTCTGACAGCCCACACAGGACAACATGAACATCCGAGGCCGTCAGACTGTACTGATCGTTTAAGCGCTCAGGATCGTTGGTGCGGCGGGTTGCTGGCACCGAGGTTTCATCCAGCAAAGAACGCAGTTGCCTTGCCTGTGCCAGGGTATCGATAACCTGTGGAATTTCCTCGCTGGGAACGCCGGGGCTGGCGTCATCATGCAACGGATATTTTTCCACCAATGGTTTAAGGCGTTGCTCCAACCTACGCGCCTCCGCTCCCAAAGCCGCATACCCGAAGGTTCCCGCGGAACCGGCCAGACGATGAAGGAGCTGGTAGGCCGACATCACGTCTTCACGCAGCAGTCGCTGCTCCTGACCACCCCCGGTTATCCTTGAAGCAACTTCGCTTAACTGATCGAGTTCTCCCTCCGCCTTACCACGAAAGCTGAGTCGCAATTGCGCGAGTTTGTCGGCGATATCCGCTTTTGGATCCTTTCCCATAAGAAATCTCAGGCTTTGAGTTTTTGCTAATATAAACGCGTCAATTGAGCTAACCTTCTTTCATCACAGAACATTATCCGTCAAAACGCAACAGTGGGGAATTTCATTGCGGCCGCGCAAATCGCTTTCACTTAGCAGCCGGGTGGCCATCATTATCGTCATCGGCAGCCTTGCAACTGTGTCCGCCGTTATTGCGATCGCTTACCAGGCTCTGGTGCAGGACTTCGAAGATCTGCTCACTCAACGCCAGATTATCGAGGCTGAGAGAGCCTCCGAGCGCGTCAACCAGAGGCTGCAGCTCAGTTTGAACTCTCTGTCAGCGTTTGCGTCGCAGCTTGCTGCCGACGACCGCCTTGCGGATCAGTCTGATCTCAATGCAGCACTGGCCCGCCAGACGACGCTTCAGGACCTGTTCCCGGCGGCGCTTCTCATATTCGACGACAAAGGCTGTGCCGTAGCGGAAAATGTGCACGTTCCAAATCGTATTGGGACCTGCTACCTGGATCGCCCCCACTTCCAGGAGGCCGTGGAAACTCGACGGCCCATTGTCAGCAAGCCCATCATCGGAAGGACCACAGGTAGGCCCCTGCTATCATTTCTGGCGCCCATCGAAACCGACGACGGGGATCTACTTGGCTTCGCAGGTGGCACCCTGGACCTGGGCAAGACCAGCCTGTTACCAGAAAACCGACGCAAAGGCTTTGCTGAATCACAGGGTATCGAGAAAATCATCGACACAGAAAACTTTCTGTACGTGGATTCCGGCAAGGGCTCCCAGAATATCGAACCCCTGCCATCTCCTGGCGAAGATGCCCTGACGGACGCTGCGTTATCCGGCATCACTTTCGGACAGGTCAACAGCAAAGATGGCCTCCCACTGATATACGCCACCAATCACCTGCAGCGTCTGGGATGGGTGTTCGTCCGTGCTGTGCCTTACGAACAGGCGACCACGCCAGCCCGCCAATCGTTTATTCAGTTCTTCAACATCAGCCTGCTGATCACGGTTGTGATCGCCGCTTTGAGTTTTCTGCTGGTCAGGACCACCATGTCACCGCTTGATCGAATGACTGGTCGGATTCGGCGTATGGCAGAACGGCCTGACTCAGCCATGCGCCTGAGTGAGTCCGGCACTCCCGAGGTCAGTAATCTGGCCAGCGCTTTTAACCAGCTCCTGGAAGAAAGAGACAACCTGGCACGGCTTAAGGATCACTTCATGTCTTCCGTCAGCCATGAACTTCGCACACCACTCACATCACTTACCGGGGCGTTGAAGCTACTCACTTCTGGCGTAACCGGGCAGCTCAACGACAAAAGCCAGAAACTGGCCAGCCTTGCCCTGAGAAACGGAGAGCGCCTGCAACTGCTGGTGTCGGATTTGCTCGACTTCAATAAGTTGTCGGATGGCAGCCTAAAAGTGCGAATTCAAAGCGAAGCGATCCAACCGATACTTTATAGCGCCATTGAAGACAACAACACCATGGCCGCCGAACACCACGTCCGGTTGGTTTCAGACAGCGCTGAGTTACCGCATCTGCTCTGTGATAAGCACCGGTTACGGCAAATTCTGGACAACTACATCAGCAACGCCATCAAATTTTCTCCCCAGGAGAGCGTTGTCACTATAAGCGCCCGGCTCAACTCAGCGGGCGGCGTTCGGATAACCGTCAGTGACCAGGGCTCCGGAGTACCGGATTCCTTTGCCGACAGCGTGTTCAAACGATTCGCGCAGGCCGAAACCGGTACCACCCGTTCGGTAAAGGGCACGGGGCTGGGGCTTGCCATTTGTGCCGAACTGGCACAACTGATGAATGCTGAGGTTGGCTACTACAATAACCAGGGAGCGCACTTCTGGGTCGACATTCCGGTTTTTGGGGAAGCATCGTCGACCGTTTCTGATAAGGAAGCAGACTCATGATAGCACCCCAACATCCATACAATGAGGCGGTACGACTTCTTGCGCTGAAGCGGACACACCTGCTCGATACGTCACCAGAAGAGCGATTCGATCGCTTTACCCGCATGGCCAAGCTGGCCTTCGGAGTCCCCATTGCCCTGGTGTCACTGGTCGACGACAAGCGGCAATGGTTCAAATCCTGCCAGGGGCTGGAAGCCAGGGAGACCCCCAGGGATATCTCCTTCTGCGGCCACGCCATCCTCAGTGATCGTCTGTTTATCGTCGAGGACACCCACGAGGATTCACGATTCGCCGACAACCCGCTCGTTACCGGCCCCCCACACATTCGCTTCTATGCCGGCGCCCAACTCCACAGCCATGACGGTTATCGCCTGGGCACCCTCTGCATCATAGACACCCGGCCACGAACGCTAGACCACGATCAGCGTGTGCTTCTCGAGGAGCTGGCCCGGTGTGTCGATGAGGAGATCAATGACTTCGAGGCGAGCAAATCCCGCCAGGAACAACTCGAGAAGACCCGGATTCTGAGTGCACTGAACAACCTGACGGTGGATGCATCCGCACCCCTGGAACAAAAAATAGGCATGGCCCTGGATCTCGGTCGCCAACATCTTGAATTGGAAACCGGCATCGTCAGCGAGATCACCAGCGAGGTTTACACGATTCGCTGGTTCAGAGCGCCTGACAACTCTCCACTGGAGGCTGGTCTTTCACTACCGGTGGCACAAACCTATTGCTCGCTGATGCTGGCAAAGGGCGACCATCTGGCGATCAGCCATATGGCGGACTCCCGCTACCGCAATCAGTCCTGCTATGCCCAAATGGGCCTCGAGAGCTACATTGCTGCGCCAATAGAATTCGATGGCAAGCTCTTCGGCACCCTTAATTTCTCATCAATATCGCCAAGATCCAGACCATTCACGGATCTGGACCGCCTGTTTATCGTGTGGCTGGCGCAATGGATGGCGGCCCTCCTCCAGCAACATTCCCATGAGGATACGCTGCGAAAGCTATCAGAGAACGTGCCCGGCATGCTCTATCAGTATCACGAGGAAAAGGATGGCCATTCGCGCTTTCTATATTGCAGCGAGGGCATACGCGACATTTATGGCCTTTCTCCGAAGGACGTTGAACATGATGCAAGTGCGGCTTTCGACACAATACACCCTGACGACCTGGGGTCCGTAGAAGAAGCCATCCACCAATCCCGGAAATCCCTGGCGGTGTGGGATTGCCAATATCGAGTCAGTAGGCCGGGAGAACCCTGGAAATGGGTCCAGGGCCGGGCCACCCCGGAGCGGCGACCAGACGGCAGTTCGATCTGGCACGGATTTATTGCCGACATTGATGAGAGCAAACGCGCCCAGCTTGAGCTCCAGGAGCGAGAACAACAACTGCGCACTTTCTTCGAACTGTCACCCATCGGAATACTACTTACCGATTTTCGGAGTGGACGAAACCTTGACGTAAACGCAGCACTCCTGAACTTTACGGGCTACTCCTATTCGCAATTTATCGCGCTGAATTACTGGGACGTGACTCCCGACGACTTTGAAACACAAACCCAGCAGGCTATCTCTGATTTAAAAGAACACGGGCAGTTCGGCCCCTTCGAACAGGAGTTCGTGCGCAAGGATGGAGCTCGGATTCCAATCCTTATTCAGGGCGTCATGATCGAACGCATCGAAGGCAAGCCACTGATTTGGTCGCTGGTGGAGGATATATCAGAGCGTCGTAAGGTTGATCGGATGAAGAACGAGTTCATTTCCACCGTCAGCCATGAACTACGAACCCCGCTGACGTCCATATCAGGCTCCCTCGGGTTGATTGCAGGTGGTGTTTTTGGCGCCCTGCCTGACGAGGTCAAAACCATGGTGGCCATCGCGGCCCGCAACAGCGATCAATTAAGGCACCTGATTGACGACCTGCTGGATATGGAAAAGCTGGTCTCCGGCAAAATGGAGCTGCGGATGCAGAGCGAGAACATCAGCGCCATCATTCAGGACAGCCTGGATCGGGTGTCAACCTACGCGGTTGACCGACAGATTTCACTTCGGCTCGAAAACCAACATCCCTGGGCCAAAGCCTTTATCGATGCCCGGCGCCTCGGGCAGGCACTCGACAACCTGCTCTCCAACGCCATTAAGTTTTCACCGCAGGAGGCCGAGGTTGTCATATTCACACACCTTCACAACGGTCTTTTTCGCATCGAAGTCACGGACTATGGCACAGGCATACCCGAAGCCTTCCAACCCAGGATATTCGAAAAGTTCGCCCAGGCTGACAGCTCCGACACCCGAGGCCGTGGCGGCACAGGCCTCGGCCTCGCCATTACCCGGGAGATCATGTCTCAAATGGGGGGTGGCGTGGGGTTCAAGTCCACGGAGGGGTACGGCTCGACGTTCTGGCTGGATATCAAACCTGATGAGAGTGCTGATGAGTGATGGGTAATCGATAATGGCGCCACCAACGCGGGTCAACATGTTTCGTCGTCTGATTTGGGCAGCAAGACTGGGCGTCCTGCTGCTGGTTGTGGTCGTCGCAATTTCCCTTGATGCGTCCAGTTCCTCCAGCCACCGCAATGAGGTCCGCCAACAATGGCAGACTAAGGCGGACGATATTAGCCTGAAACTGCAAAGCTCGATTCTCCAAAACATACAAACGGTGTGGGGGCTGGCTGCGAACGTGTCGATACAGCCCGACATTAACGGCCAACGATTTCGGGAACTCGCATCCGTCGTCATAAGTCTGGCACCGGAACTCCAGAACATCGGCCTGGCCCCTGGCTTCGTCATCCGACATATATACCCGCTGGAAGGCAACAAAGCTGCGCTGGGGCTCGACCTGACGGCACAGAGCCTGTCACCGGAACAGATCGATGCGTTACTTGATTCTCGCCGGGAGGTGTTCAGTGGCCCCATCAACCTGGTTCAGGGAGGACAGGGGCTAGCAGGTCGTATTCCGATCTTCGAACAGGCCACCGGCGAATTCTGGGGCGTCGTATCCGTAATTCTGGATCTTGAGAAACTATACTCGTCCATCGGGCTGGACAGACTGGAAGATGGCTTCAACCTTGCCCTCTCATCTTCGTCCGACATCACTGACACCGAGTCCGTCTTTTTCTCAACAGGATCTATCCCGTGGACGAATCCGGTAAAAAGCAGGATTCGAATGAGAGGCACCACCTGGATGGTATTTGCAGAGCCGGCTAAAGGATGGCCAGATCACCCCAGACAACCGTGGATTTTTCGCGGTAGCCTGTTTGCGTTGTTGGCCATTATCGCCGGTGGTGTTTTCTGGCTCACCAGCCTGATGTCGCGGGATCGCGAGATGCAGCGGCGTCTCTGGGGGCTATTCGAACTGGCACCCATGGGCATCGGGCTATTCAGTGTTCATTCCAATCGACTGCTCCGGGCAAACCCAACATTCGAAAGCCAGTTTGGCAAATCCGTCCAGTCGCTGGATTTCTTCGACCAGCCGCTTGATGTCCACGGAGAGCCGCTGGCAAACAGGCCCGGGGTTCAGGAAACCCTTCGGGAGCACGCCAGAATCAGCGGTCTTGAAGGCTATTACATGGCGCCTGGGCACGACGAGCCGTCCCCCATCATGCTCCACGGTCTGCAACTGGACAATTACGGCAATGAACCCGTTGTCTGGCTGATCACTGAAGACATTTCAGAGCGGAAGAAAGTCGACCACCTGAAGAACGAGTTCATTTCCACGGTCAGCCATGAGCTTCGCACCCCACTGACCTCGATCTCCGGCTCCCTCGGGCTGCTCGCTAACAATGCCGTCGGCGAGCTGCCTGAGAAAGCCTCGAAACTGGCGCACATTGCCTATCGAAATAGCCAGCAGCTTACCTTCCTGATCAACGACTTACTTGATATGGAAAAACTGGTGGCCGGCAAAATGCCCTTCCGGAGCGAGCATTATGTTCTTCAGGACCTGGTTCACGAGAGTGTTGAGAACATCGCAACCTTCGCCCAACAGCGGGACATCGACCTTCAGGTGTCTGAACTTCCAGCCGTGACGGTGCATGTGGATCGTCAACGGCTGAACCAGGCCATCACCAACCTGTTGTCCAACGCCATCAAATTTTCTCCGGCAGGGTCCTCCGTCGACATTTTCGCCAGCCAGCGCGAAGAGTCGGTTCGTTTGTGCATCAGAGACCATGGTGAGGGCGTGGCCCCGCATTTCCGGGAACATATTTTTCAGAAATTCTCACAAGCCGACGCGTCGGACCGAAGAGCCAGTGGTGGAACCGGGCTCGGACTGGCCATCACCCGGGAACTGATGACGCGCATGGATGGCACGGTGGACTATGAATCCATTCCGGGCGAGGGGGCAACGTTCTGGCTGGAACTGCCAGTGGCGGGGTAAATGGGAAACAGGGTACTGAGAGGCCCGGCAGGTTGCCCCGCCGGGCCGATTAGTCAACTCATGCCGACTTGAGCATCTCCCGCACCACGTAGTGCAGGATACCGCCGTGACGGTAATAGACCGCTTCATTAGCGGTGTCGATCCGGGACAACAGTTCGCAGGTCTCGGTCTTGCCGTCCGGGTATGTCACCGTCATTTCCAGTGTCTGCCCCGGTTTGATGTCACCGGACAGGCCCTTGATGCTGATGGTTTCCTCCCCCGTCAGTTTCAGGCTCTTGCGGTCGACGCCATCCCGGAACTGCAGCGGCATCACACCCATACCGATCAGGTTGGAGCGGTGAATACGCTCGTAGGACTCGGCAACCACGGCTTTCACGCCCAACAGGCGGGTACCTTTCGCGGCCCAGTCACGGCTGGAGCCGGTGCCGTATTCCTTGCCGGCAATGACCACCAGGGGTGTGTCCTCCTCTTGATACTTCATGGCCGCATCGTAGATGGGCATCTGCTCACCGGACGGGATGTGTTTGGTGAAACCGCCCTCAACGCCGTCCAGCATCTCGTTCCGGATACGCACGTTGGCGAAGGTGCCACGCATCATCACCTCGTGGTTGCCCCGGCGCGAACCGTAGGAGTTGAAATCTTTCGGCTCCACGCCCCGCTCCTGCAGGTATTTACCCGCCGGACTATCGGCTTTGAACGACCCGGCCGGGGAAATATGGTCAGTGGTGACCGAGTCACCGAGCAACGCCAGAATGTTCGCGTCCTTGATGTCGTTAATGGCGTCCGGCTCTTCCTTCAGGCCCTGGAAGAACGGCGGATGCTGGATGTAGGTGGAGTTGTCCGACCACTCGTACACCTTGCTCTCGGGGACCTTGATCGCCTTCCAGGTAGCGTCGCCATCGAAGACTTCCGCATACTCCTTATGGAACATGCTGGTCTTCACTTTCTCGACCGCTTCGGCGATTTCCTGCTGGCTTGGCCACAGGTCTTTCAGATAGACGGGCTTGCCGTCTTTATCGTCACCCAGCGGATCATTGGAGAGGTCCAGGCGCACGTTGCCGGCCAGGGCATAAGCAACCACCAGCGGTGGTGAAGCCAGCCAGTTGGTTTTCACCAGCGGGTGCACCCGGCCCTCGAAATTACGGTTACCGGACAACACCGAGGCCACGGTAAGATCACCATCGGCGATGGCCTTCTCAACCGCATCCGGCAGCGGGCCGGAGTTACCGATACAGGTGGTGCATCCATAACCCACCAGATTGAAGCCAAGCTTATTGAGATCGTCCTGAAAGCCGCCCACCTTCAGGTAATCGGTCACCACCTTGGAGCCCGGTGCCAGGGAAGTTTTTACCCAGGGTTTGGTATTGAGCCCCCTGGCCACAGCCTTCTGGGCAATCAGGCCGGCAGCCATCATTACGCTAGGATTCGAGGTGTTGGTGCAGGACGTAATGGCCGCGATAACAACCGCGCCCGGGTCAAGACGGGTTTTTTCGCCATTCATTTCCATCGGCTGGCTGGCAGCATGCTCGTAGCTATCCTGGACGCCCACGGCGGTCTGCCCGCCTTCAGATTCCAGCTTGTCCTCGCGGGACTCTGCCGGGCCTTCGGCGGTTTCCATCAACAACTCAAAGGATGCCTTCATGTTCTTCAGGGCCACCCGGTCCTGAGGACGTTTGGGGCCGGCCAAGCTGGCCTCGACTTCGCCCATGTCCAGTTCCAGGTTGTCGGTGTACACCGGCTCCTGACCGGGCTGGCGCCATAGGCCCTGTGCTTTCGCATAGGCCTCCACCAGCTCAAGCTGATCGTCTTCGCGGCCGGTCAGTTGCATGTATTTGATGGTTTGCTCATCTACCGGGAAGAAACCACAGGTCGCCCCGTATTCCGGCGCCATGTTGGCAATGGTGGCACGGTCCGCAACGGGCATGTCCTTCAGTCCGTCACCGTAGAATTCCACAAACTTACCGACGACACCTTTCTTGCGCAGCATTTCGGTAACGGTCAACACGAGATCCGTCGCGGTAATGCCTTCGCGCAGTTTACCGGTGATCTTGAAGCCGACCACCTCCGGAATCAGCATGGACACGGGCTGGCCAAGCATGGCGGCTTCCGCTTCGATACCACCCACACCCCAGCCGAGGATGCCAAGGCCGTTGATCATGGTGGTGTGTGAGTCTGTTCCCACCAGGGTGTCCGGGTAAGCGATGGTTTTTCCGTCCTGGTCCTTGCTCCACACGGTCTTACCCAGATACTCCAGGTTCACCTGGTGACAGATGCCGGTCCCCGGCGGCACCACACGGAAATTGTCGAACGCCTGCTGGCCCCAGCGCAGGAACTCATAGCGCTCCTGGTTGCGCTCCATCTCGATGGTAACGTTGTCCTTGAAGGCAGACGGATCACCGTACTTGTCCACCATCACCGAGTGGTCGATCACCAGATCCACCGGCGACAGCGGATTGATCATTGCCGGGTCCTTGCCGGCGGCTTTTACCGCTTCCCGCATGGCTGCAAGATCCACCACACCGGGCACACCGGTGAAGTCCTGCATCAGTACACGAGCAGGACGAAACTGAATTTCGGTATCGGATTTACGGTCTTTCATCCACTGAACCATCGCATCGATATGGCCCCGGCCCACGGTGGCGTCATCTTCGTTGCGCAGCAGATTTTCCAGCAACACCTTCAGGGAAAACGGCAACTTGTCGATGTTGCCAAGGGTGTCGGCAGCCTTGGGCAGGCTGTAGTAGTGATAGGTCTTGCCGCCAGCCTCCAGGCTGGAGAGCGTATTGAGACTGTCTTTACTCAGGCTTTGTTTCGACATGAGGTGCCTCCTTTTGATGATCCGAAGATGTCGGAAGGCTTAGCAGTAGCCTTTGCATCAGCGTACTTACCGCAGATGGCAATAGACTGATGCAAAGACCCTGATTTTGAAAGTCTCCTATAACTATTGCACCGATTGACGAGACTTCAACTGCGGTTCCGTGAATGTTCGGTATTGCGGCGGTGAATACCCCTGCACCCTCAGGCCTGTCGATCCCCATAAAGCTGGGCATACAGACCCTGGCGGGCGATCAGCTCGTCGTGATGCCCTTCCTCGGTGATGTAGCCGTCCTCGAAAACGTAGACGCGATCGGCCTGTTTCACGGCGCTCAAACGATGGGCGATGATCAGGGTGGTGCGTTGACGCAGGAATGCCTCCAGATCCTGATGCAGTTGAAACTCGGTTTCGGCGTCCAGGGCGGAAGTCGCTTCATCCAGAATCACCACGGAGGGATCCGACAGCACCATGCGGGCAATGGCCAGCCGCTGGCGCTGGCCACCGGACAGGCGCACTCCCTGACGGCCAATCATGGTATCCAGTTGCTGAGGCATGTCCGCCACGGTCCCGTCCAGTTGCGCGATGGCCAGGGCCTGCCACAGTTCGGCATCGGTCTTGTCCCGGCCCAGGGTGAGGTTCTGCCGCACGGTGTCGTTGAACAGAGCCGGGTGCTGCAGCACGGTGGCCACGTTCTCCCGCAGACAGGGGAGCCCGATGCGCTGAACCGGCACACCACCCAGCAGCACCTGCCCCTGCTGGGGTGTGTACATACCCAGAATGACCTGCACCAGGGTGGATTTGCCGCCGCCACTGGCGCCCACAACCGCGACTTTCTCCCCCGGTTCAAGGTGGAGGTCGATGCCCTTGAGCACAGATTCCTCACCGTAGCTGAAGTGGATGTTCTTGAGGGTCAGACCAACGGTATGCCGGCCCCGGAAAGGGTTCTCCAGTGCTGGATAACGAGGTTCTTCTTCCAGCTCCAGCAAGCGGTTAATGCGCCCCAGTGCCGCATTGGCAGCAAACCAGGCGTACTGCATATTCAGCATTTCCTGCACAGGCGTGAGCATGAACCAGAGGTAGCCGAAGATCGCGAACATCATGCCGATACTCAGGTCACTGAACAGGACCGTCACCATCGCCGCCGCACGAAAGGTGTCCACACCGAACTGGAACAGCGCGAAACTGGCGCGGGTGGCAGCGTCGCTGCGCCATTCAAACTGTATGGCATGATCGCGAACCGTGCGGGCGCGGCTGATCAACTGGCGCAGGTAATGCTGTTCCCGGTTGGCCGCCCTGAGCTGGTGGATCGCGTCCAGGGTTTCGGTCAGGTCGCCCTGAAAATCCTCGTAGGCGCTGTTCTCCTGACGCTTGAGTTCCTTGACCCGTTTGCCGATGAGCATGGTGGCGAAGATGACCAACGGGTTGAACAGCAGGATCAGAAGCCCCAACTGCCAGTGAACCCACATCAGCACGATGGCGGTTCCAGTGACAGTCAGGCTTGCCACCAGAAAACGACTTATAGTGGTGCCCAAGAACTGGTCGATGGTGTCCAGGTCGGTAATGAAATGGCTGGTGATGCCGCCTGAGCCACGGGTTTCATACTCCGACATAGCCACCCGCTGCAGCCGACCCAGCAGTCGGGAACGGATACGGAATACCACATCCTTGGAAATCTTGGAGAACTCACGGGACTGAAGCACATTGAAGGTGAGCGACAGCGATCTAAGCAAGAATGCCGCTAACACCATCAGGCCAATGTAAGCCGTGGGCAGGTGCCATGCCTCGGGCAACATCGCCTGCATCACAGGCAACACCGGGCCAGCCTCATCAAGCAGCACTTCGTCCACCAGCACCGGCAGCAGCAGCGGAATAGGCACACTGACCACCGTGGCCAGGATGGCGAGCATGTTCGCCCTCACCAGCCGCGGCTTGTGCTTAAGGGCCAGGGACAGAATGCCCCGCCAGGTGTACCGGTTATCGTTGCGACCCGTGCTATCCGGCCCGACTGCGTTCAGATCCGCCGCCTGCTCCAAGAAACCTCCGTTAATGCGATGTTCACCATACTGGTACGCAGCAAATTCGGTGACAGTCTACCCGACCTTCTGCCATCATTGCCCCTCAAACCCTCGAAGTACCAGAACCGGGCCCATTGTGAAACACGACTGCCATTACCACCCCGGCGAACCCGCAAAATGGCATTGCGGTGATTGCCAGATACACTACTGCACCCGTTGCATGCCGGATGCGGATACTCGAAAACAACACGCCTTGTGCCCCCATTGCAGCCGTGCCATGCGCTATCTCGGTGCCGCCACGGAAGCAGTGCCATTCTGGAACCGGATTGGTGCTTTCTTCCGCTACCCGTTCCACACCGATCCGTTGATGGTTATTGCCATTTGCACGCTGGTGCCACTGCTTGTCAGCGGCAACCTCATCGGCCTGATTATCACGCTGGTGCTGGCCCTGGCGCTATTGAAGTATACCTATGCCGTTATCAGCCACACCGCCGAAGGCCATATGAAACCGCCTCCGGTAGCAGTGGCGTTCACCGGCAGCGGGTTTGACATTGTGATCCTGCAGCTACTGGTGTTTGCGCTTATGGGTGGCATGGTGGCGGCCGCCGCCATGGTCGGCGGGCCGTTGTTGATGTTCCTGGCGGTGGCCTTCGTGATCCTGGCCCTACCCGCCAGCATCATGGTGCTGGCCATGGAGCGCTCGGTGATGGCCGCAGTAAACCCCATGAACCTGGCGGTACTGATCTCGCGCATCGGCACGCCCTACTTTCTGCTGTATGGCTACCTGATCCTGCTGACCCTGGCGTCCGGGGCGGCCCAGGATTTCGCCCTCACCCACTTCGCTCCGGGTGTTGCTCGCACACTGGCGGGCTTTCTCAACAGCACCTTTACGCTGATCCTGTTCCACATGCTGGGCTACCTGCTGTTCCAGTACCAGGAGGAACTGGGATTTGCCAGCGACCTGCAGGATGACGAGAACACCAGCGAAATGCAGAACCGCGACCGCACGCAGCGTTTTGACGCCGACATCGACATGAACCTGAAGGACGGCAACTACGACCGGGTCCAGTCGATGCTCAAGGAAGCCCTGAAACGGGATTCCCTGAACGCCCTGCGGTTGGGACAACTGCATCAGCTGCTGACCGCCCGCAACGATATTCCGGAGCTGTATCGTTATCACCCCCGGTTGCTGAACATGCTGGCGGAACGAAACGACGGCGAGGGTATAGCCGGGTTGCTGGCAGCTATCGAGACTGTGGAGCCGGGATTCCGGCTGGAAGACCCGGAGCTGTCGGTACGCTGCGCCCGTTGCCTGTACCAGCGCGGACACTTCAAACCGGCACTGAAGTTACTGCAGGACTTCCACAAGCGCTTCCCGGACAGCGAGGAACTGGCTCCAGCCTATCTGCTGGTCGCCCAGGCGCTGGCGAATGGTCTGGGGCAGTGGGAAAAGGCCTCGGCGTTCCTGAATTTCGTCAAGAAACGCTGTCTTAACCATCCTTTGCACGAACAGGTCGATGTGTACCTGCAGCAGGTTGAGAACCGGGAGCCTTTGAAAGGGCCCAGGGCTTCGTTTGCGGTTCAGGAGTAAGGCCAAGTGTTGGGCAGGC
>NZ_ABCP01000046.1 GCF_000170835.1 Marinobacter algicola DG893 | reverse complement strand
AAGAAGCGCTGTTGCTGGACAACGAAGGCTACGTGGCTGAGGGCTCGGGCGAAAACATCTTCATCATGCGTGACGGAGTCCTGCATACGCCGGAGCTGACGTCCTGCCTGGAAGGCATCACCCGCCAGACCATCCTGGATTTCGCGAAAGAGCTGAACATTCCGGTGAAAGAGCGTCGTATCACCCGGGACGAAGTCTATATCGCGGATGAAGCCTTCTTCACTGGCACCGCTGCCGAAGTACTGCCGATCCGTGAACTGGATGGCCGTTTGATCGGCGCTGGCAAGCGCGGCCCGCTGACAGAGAAGCTGCAAGGCATGTATTTCGATGCCGTGAAGGGCAAGAGCGCCGCGCATTCACACTGGCTGACAGCGGTTAACGGCTAACACCGTGTTCCACTAACAACACCTGCAGGAAGAGCAAATGGCAGACGTTATCAAAGTGCCGGTCTCCTTCGGCGAAGTGCTGGACAAGATCACCATTCTGGAGATCAAGTCTGAACGCATTGCAGACGCGGAAAAGGTCAAAAATGTTCGGCTTGAGCTGGACGAACTGAGTGCCACCTGGAACGAGGCCGTTCAGGAGCAGGAAGCCATCGCAGATCTGCGCGAGCAGCTTAAAGCGGTGAACGAAGCGCTCTGGGAAATTGAAGACGACATCCGTGATCAGGAAGCTGCTCAGGATTTTGGCGCAAAGTTTATTGAACTGGCTCGCGCCGTCTATGTTACCAACGACAAGCGCGCCGCCATCAAGAAGGACGTGAACCTGGCCCTGGGGTCACGATTTGTGGAAGAAAAGTCCTACCAGGATTACACCGCCCGCAAGTAAAGCGGCGCGGTGTCAGTGCTGAGCAACCCACTGATCCAGCATCTCCGTCACGTCCTCCACCGTCACCATTTCCATCGCCCCCTCGAATTCCGCCTTGGTGCCCCAGCGAGCCTGCTCAACGGTCTTGCTGGTAAACCGCTTTAGCGCTTCCGGATATCGATTTACGCACCATTGCAGCGAATTGTAAGGGCCGGAACGATTAGGGTTACTGGCTGCGAAAATACCCAGCACATCCGTGCCCATTGAACTGGCAATGTGGGCCGGCCCGGTATCCGGTGCGACAACCAGGTCAGCGCGTTCCAACAAAGCGGTGAGTTGTTTCAGCGTATCTTTACCGCAGATGTTGTGCGCTTGTTCCTCCATAGCATTTTCGATGTCTGTGCAAAATTCCGCTTCAAAAGGAGCAGGGCTGCCCACCAGGATCACCTTCATGCCGTGAGTGCGGATGGCGTGATCTGCCAGGCGCGCATAGCGTTCAGCCGGCCAATTGCGAAGGGTGTGGCTTGCACAGGGGCTAATTACGAGGTTCCTGCGGTCCGCGGCGAGGTGTTGCCCAGCGAACTCATGGTCTTCGACGGTCAGTGGGATGACCCATTTTGGTGCGGCGGGTTCCAGGCCAAGTGGCTCCAGGAAACTCGCCAGGCAATCCCGTACGTGTTGTTGTTCTGCGGGGGCAATTCTCCGGTTAATAAACAGACTGTGAAGGTCTTTACTGCGCGCGTTGTCATAGCCAACCTTCACCCTGGCCGGAATCATCGCTGCTGCCAGATTGGCTCTGAAGGCCACCTGCATGTGGAGTAACGCGTCAAACTTCCTGTCTTTGAGGGTGTTGCGCAAATCAGTGTACCCTTTGCGACCGGCTTTTTTGTCGAAGATAACGAACTCGACGCCGGACAGATCGCCAATCAGCTTGGCTTCAATCTTGCCGATTACCCAGGTGATCTTAACGCCTGGTAACTGTTCCTGAAGGCTCAATACCACGGGGATGACATGAGTGACGTCGCCAATGGCGGATAGACGCAATATACAGATGGAGTTGATCAAGTTACGGTCCGTTTCCAATCTTTCACTGCCGGATGTGGAGCCGGGCGGGGCTCGTTGGTAAACTGAGCGCCATTCTAGCCTACTGGGCTTTTAACGTCTTTACCTGCAAACCCATGGTTTGCCGGGCCGAGGGTAACGATCTTTTGACATTGGCAACGGGCACTCATTCAGATTCCGGAACGTCATTGCTGCTGGTTTCACCCAGGTATGAGGGGGTGACCGCGTCCTGGTTTTCCCCTGACTTCTGGGAGGGAAGGGCGAAACCGGTCTCCTCTGGTGGACGTGGCGGTGCCTGGTTTGTTGATATGGAGCCGCCGGGTATGGTGCTACGTCATTACAGACGCGGCGGCATGATGGCCCGGTTTGCGGAAAAGACGTACTTGTTTACAGGCTTTGAACAGACCCGGTCCGTGGCCGAGTTCCGGTTGCTGGGTCGACTTCACTCGCTGGGCCTCCCGGTGCCAGAAGCCGTTGCCGCCATTGCCTGGAAATACCGGCTTTTCTGGTATCGGGCCGCTATACTGGTAGAACGGATACCGAATTCCGTCACGTTTTCCGACAGCGATCGCTTAAGCGATGAGTCTCTGTGGGCTCAGTTGGGGCAGGTCATCCGGCGCTTCCACGACAACGGCCTCAATCACGTTGATCTGAACTGCGACAACATACTGGTGGCGGAAGATCGGCTTTATCTGATCGATTTCGACCGTTGCAAACTGGTCCCAGAGAGCGAAAATGAAACAGATTCAGCATGGAAGCAGCGAAACCTGGAACGGCTTCAGCGTTCTATCCGTAAACGGTGCCTGGATTTGTCCCCGTCCGAGCAAGAGCGCTTCTGGCAATACCTGCTGAAGGCCTATCATCGCCAGCCGTAAGCTCAAACTCCCAAACCAGGCCTGACAATCATTAATGACCACCGTTAAACTCGAAGAAGAGCTCCATTCCAATACCCGTCGAACCCGGATTACCTATCGGGGGCTGGTGGATGGCCGGGCGGCGGCGGTCAAATGCTACCGCAAACCACTGTTTGGTTTGATTCACTGGATTCGGGCGTTGCGCCGTGGCAAGAAAATCAGGCGCGTGGGCGGGCCAGTGCCACCCATTGTGTTCGCCGGCTGGATCGCGTCAGAGAAGTGCTTTGGTTATGGAACCGCATTCCTGGAGGGGCATAGGCCGCTTCGGGTCGTGCTGATGGAGGAGCTCTCTCGTTCTAGACAGATGGAGATCCTCCGCCTGTTAGGTCGGACCATGGCCGATGCTCATAAGCGGGGCATTGAACAGCCGGACGGAAATCTGACCAATTTCCTTATGGGAGCCGGCGACGAACTCTCCATGGTGGATGAAGATGATATCCGTGTTCACGCCGGTATGCTTCCGCTTGGGGTTGCTATTTCCAACCTCGCTAATGTAGCCGCGCGGCTGCCGGATGAGGGAATGGTTGAAACCCTGCTGAGCGCCTATCTTGAAAGTGCATTTGTGGGGAAAGACTCTGAGTGGGATAGCGGTGCTTTCTGGGCCAGCGTCACAGGCTGGCGGGCAATGCTGGATGCCAAGCGTGCCAGCCGGAATATTGCGCCTCGTCAGTTTGATTGATGGCGCGTTGGTATGATCAAAGACAGCGCAAAACGCTTCAGGGCGCGGACGTCTGTCGGGTTTATTTTCAGGAGAGTTCTGAGGGTTGAGCGATATTCTCGAAACAACCCCGCATCTTTCTGTCTGCGAGCCAGGAGATTCAGGTAGCGTGATGCGAGTTTTGGATGCTGGGCAATAAAATCGGCATGTCGTACGGCGATCACCCCATCGCATTTGGCTTGTTTTAGGAGGTTATCGTCAGTGCTGAGGCGTGGCCCGGTATGAATGAAGAAATTAACCAGGGCTGATTCAACCGAACCGCAGCCACAGCCTTGGCTAAGCATGCGGAAAATGAGTTCGCGGTCTTCGGACACGCTGAGGGTTTCATCAAAGCCGTTGAACTCGCGAATGGAGGCTGTTCGGAATATCATGCCGGTGGTTCGGGTGTAGGCTGTCGCAGCATACGATGATTCCGGGGCCGAGTGGTTGCGACGAATCAGGCAGGGAAGGTGTTGTGCCCTGGATGTTTTTCCAGTGGGGATGTCAATAACGTGTAGAGATGGCCAGGCGAAATCGATGTCTGCCCCGCTGTTCTCCATGAAGTGAAGCATCCTTTCGGCGTAGTCCGGATGAAGAGTGTCGTCGTCATCAAGAAATGCCGTATAAGTGCCCTTGGCGAGTGAAATGCCAGTATTTCGGGCTGCCGAGGCGCCTCTTGGTGATGGGTGGCGATGAACTGAAACCTTGGCGTCAAAGCAGTCGTCAGCAATGGGTGGACTGCTGCCATCATCGACCACAATCACTTCCAGGTCGCTGGTGGTCTGGGCATTTGCTGATTCGACAGCTTTCTTGAGCATGTCAGGGCGATTGTGAGTTGGGATGACAATGGAAAGTTGGGGCATTAGCTTCAGCCATTAGCAAGTAATCTAGCGATTGTATCTGAACTTTTTTGTGAATTCAGACAGATATGGGTTGTGCAGTGTGGGTGTGGCCATGGAGTTTGGCCATAGCGATGTAATCCAGGCATTGGAAGTTGCCCTGGTATTTAATGTTGTTAATTCGAAAGGTGGTCAGTTTGTCGGCGTCGCGTCATGTTCCCGAATGGTTGTTGCCTCTTTGGGTGTGCTTTAGCCTTTCGTGCGTTTTTAGTCTGCTGATGTGGCAGCAGTCGACTGGGGCGGGGTTGAATATTTTCGATGCTCTCGTCAGTTTGCCATCACTTCTGATTCTGGGCCCTTTGATGATCCGCCGGGGATGGGTTGGCAAGGGATTTTTGATGGCTGCAGCACCTCTCGCCGTTTATTTGGCGTTCTCACTTTTATCGTTGGTATGGGCCAATTCACCGGATTATTCAAAAACTTTCCGGGCGGCTGGACAATCCACGGCTATTTTTGTGTTGTTTTCCTACTTGAAGTTGTCTGGACAGACGTTATTGCTTAAGCGAGCTCTCTTGTTGGCCTGCGTTTGCACTGCCGCCCTCGGGGCCTGGCATCTGTTTGCAATGTACGGGATATTGGACATGCCCTGGGCGACGACGCTGTACCAAGGTGTTGGGGAGCAAAGGCTGGAAGCCTATGGAGTAAAACCGGCGAATGAGATGTTGGCTACTTTGCTCGTGGCGCCCCAGGCTGCGATGCTCCTTGGATTGATACTGAGCGAGAACAATAGGAGTCTCCGTTGGGTGGGATTTCTGGCGCTGGCCATTTTACTTCTATTCCTGGTGGCACTGGAAAGGAGAACGGGGCAAGTAGCTATAATCGTTGCCATCGTCACTTGCATTATTCTATATAGGAATCGCGTTTGGTTCCTGCTATTTGGCGCCGCTGTACTGTGCGGAATACTGATACTGATCTTCTACCCGGAGTTCATTCTCAGCCGCGGTCTGTCCTGGCGGCCAGCTATCTGGATGTCGACGCTTGATTCAATTGGTAGTGCGCCGTTTTTCGGGCATGGTATTACGAACAAGGTCACTCCCGTTGTAGTGTTTGACCATGAGCAAGGTGTTATCCAGCAATTCCGCCATCCGCACAATATGGCGCTTTCGGTTATCTACTTCCTGGGTTTGTTCGGGTTCGTGTTCTGGGTCGCATTATGGCTCCCGGGAGTTCTTGCCAGGATATGGGTTCGCCCGGAGAAACAGCAAGATGGATATGTGTTGATCCCGCTGCTGGTGGGTTTGGCTGCATTAATGTTTGATGGCGGTGACCCGCTGTCGCCGTTCCATTTCGACTGGTTCTGTTTCTGGGTGCCGGCGATGTTGCTACTTTCAAGCCAGGCCGTAAACGGACAACATCTCATGGCAGGTAAAAACCGGTCACGACTCCAATGCTTTTTCCCACCCGCTTATGGTAAACAGGTTTGAAGCGATGAACAGTATTCCCCGCAAACTTCATTTTATCTGGGTCGGAGATGAGTCGTTGCGGCCTGATGCGTATATTGAAACTTGGAGGCGTCAACATCCTGATTACGAGATCCGGATATGGGGCAACCAGGACTGGAAAAAACGCGACTGGATCAACCGTGAACATATGGACCGAATCTCAAAGCTGGATAGAGGGTTCGCGGGGGTTGCTGACCTTATGCGCTGGGAAATACTGTTGTCGGAAGGCGGCTTCGCTTTGGATGCAGACTCTGTTTGTTTGCAGCGGCTGCCAGACTGGATTTTCGGTTGTGATCTCTTTGCGCTTTGGGAAAACGAGTATACCCGACCGGGGCTTGTGGCAAACGGCTACGTGGGAGCCAGACCTGGACACGAAGTGATTCGTTCGGTGGTGACGGGCTTGAATGAAATTCGGGATATTACGCGTCGTTTTGTTTGGAAAAAGTTGAGGTACAAGAAGCGTAAAGTCT
The DNA here is from genome assembly GCF_000170835.1 of Marinobacter algicola DG893. Lineage (GTDB taxonomy): Bacteria > Pseudomonadota > Gammaproteobacteria > Pseudomonadales > Oleiphilaceae > Marinobacter > Marinobacter algicola. The sequence continues at coordinate 20,202 of NZ_ABCP01000046.1, read as the reverse complement.
GGCAGACGACAGGACCAGTTCCTTTTACTGACGCTATTTTCGCCTCTGGAAACAAAGATATGACCATCCTGCCGAGTCACTTCTTCCTACCGGTGCATCACTCTGGAGATGTCTATACGGGGGGAGGGCCTGTTTACTCCTGTGAGTTTTTTGCAGGCACCAAAGCGACCTATGATGAAATGACGGAATCTGATCCGGAAAAGCTGGTTGTTGAGACAAAAGCACGACTAGCGAATCTGGTGGAAGAGGCCAAGACCAAAGCTCTTGGTGTCGGTGAAGTGCGGGAGCTTGACCGTCATGGTTGATCCCGAAATGCGCCAAGCTTTGTCAGGCCGTTCCTGTGAACGACGCCGATCTGGGCAGGAATAAGATCAACCCCCGCCGCCAGGGCAACGGCCAACCTGTGGTGGCCCTTGCCACCAAAGTATGGAGCGCCGTCCGGGCCGATGTGAACGAGGATGCCGCCTTCCTCGCGAAAATTCCCCTTGATCAGCTCATGTCTGGGGCTTAACGTTCCGCTTTGAATAACAGTATTATAAAGCTCGTCCAGCTCCTGATAGCGTATTTTCACATCGTTCTCAGACGCCAGCCGATCCACTCTGCCGCGTTGGCGGATGTACTCCATCATTCGCTGGTAGATGCCGGTTTCTTCCCAAGGGATATTCTTGTGCCAGTGTTGGGCACAGGCCCTGACGACTTCGATTTCGTTGATCGGCGTTATTCTCTCCGCCGGCCACTCAGAGACAACTCTGCCGCTCTGTTTCGTGCTCCAGTGCTTGAGAGCGTATTGAAGCTGATCCACTGGAATCCAGAGACGTTCCGCAAATAGCGGTGCCTCTGGTCCATACTGTCGTCTGTTCTTCCTGTCTCTATCCCATGCTTTCAGGCGGCTAGTCCAGTTTCTGCGAATCTGCTCAAAGCCACTTTTCTCTGTAATGCTCATGCCGCTGTGGACTCACCTATCGTGTAAACTATCCGCCAAAAGACTTCGGGGGTTTCGTCAGGAGTCGAAGTTTAGCATTTTACGCTATGCCGTTAATCATATCTTCCTGAAGATGCTATGTTTTACGGCCATACAGGATTACGGGTGGATAAAATTGTGAAAGAGAGCCAGGCACGCCTCATCATCCTCGGCGCTGGCAAGCCGTTCAGCGGCGAGCAGCACAGTGTGCTCCGGGGCACCACTGGTCGCAGGCGGGTACTGGACTGGGTATTGCACGCCATGCGCGCGGTAGAGCCCGACGTTCATTTCGTGGGCGGATACCAGCTGGATGAAATTGCCGAGCGTTATCCCGAGCTTCACTATTCGGTGAACCCTCATTGGCAATCCACCGGTGCGGCGGCGTCGTTGCTGGAAGCGCCACTGAATGATCGGGCCGTTCACTACGTGTCCTATGCCGACGTGCTGTTTCGGGATTCCGCGGTGCAATCTTTATCCTCCAGCGAGGCGGATATCGCCGTTTTGGTGGACAGCAATTGGCGTCACCGGTTTGAGGGCCGCTCTGAAGAGGATTTGCAGCGATGTGAAAAAGTAAATCTTCACGGTGGCCGGATCACCCGTTTGGGGCGGGACATTCTTCCTGAACTGGCCGATGCCGAGTTCGTTGGCCTGGTTCGGCTGCGGCCAGAGGTTGCGGGTTTTCTGGCGGGGCAGTCGGATTTTCCGGAAGCCATACGCAAGGGCAGCCTCACCCAGCTTCTTGAGCTTTTGCGGGTTCGCGGGTTCAGTGTGGCTGCGGTGGATGTGGCTGGTGGATGGGCGGAACTGAACGAGCCGAACGATCTCAGTCGTTTTATCCTTGGCACCAAGGCACAGACGCTCCATCGTTTGCAGGGCGTAGTTACGAGAAGTCGTATTGAAGACCAGGTCAGCTTTACGGTTGCCGAATGGCAGGACTTGGACGCAGCAGTACTTGCCCGAATCGGAGCGCGCCTATCGGAAACGGAAAAACTGGTTGTCCGCAGCAGTGCCTTGTCAGAGGACGGGTTCGGGGTATCCAACGCTGGCGCTTACACCAGTGTTCTCAATATCAGTCGCCAGAGTGAAGGCGAGCTTAGAGCCGCCATTAAGAAGGTGATCGACTCCTATCCCGATGGCCATCCCGACAACCAGGTTCTGGTGCAGCCAATGCTGGAACAGGTGATTGCCAGTGGCGTGGCGTTCACCAAGACTCTGTCTTCGGGGGCCCCCTATTATGTCGTGAACTACGACGATACTACGAGTAGCACCGAGTCCATCACCAGCGGTGCCAGTCGGGACCACAAAACCCTCTTTGTTTATCGGGATGCGCCGGAGAAGCTGGTACGTGTGCCGGAGAACCTGACGGGACTGATGCCCGCGCTGAGGGAAGTCGAGGACCTGTTGGATTTCGATTCTCTGGATATGGAGTTCGCCATTACCGAGGGTGGCGTGATCCATATTCTTCAGGTACGCCCAATTGCCGTTCAGCATGAGCTGACTCAAAGTGACGCGGCAGAGAGCATGCTGACCAACGCAGTAGATCGGTTCCGGCAGTGGCAGGCTCCAGCGCCATTTGTTGTTGGCAAGCGTGCCTATTTCGGTGTGATGCCAGACTGGAATCCGGCCGAAATCATCGGCACCCGGCCGGGAAACCTGGCATCCAGCCTGTATCGTTATCTGATCATGGATGACGTGTGGGCGGCCCAGAGAGCGGAATACGGTTATCGGGACGTTCGCCCCCAGCCATTGCTCAGGATGTTTGCCGGGCACCCGTACGTGGATGTTCGCGCCAGTTTCAACTCTTTCATTCCGCAATCGCTCGATGACGGCTTGGCAGGGCGACTGGTGGATTTCTACATGGAGTGGTTGCGTCGCCATCCGCATTTACACGACAAGGTGGAGTTTGATGTGGTGCCTACCTGCTACGCGCTGGACTTCGAGCGCTGGCGGGAACGGTTGATCCGCGACGGTGGTTTCACCGCCGGTGAGGCGGACCGGCTTGGTGTCGGTTTGAAAACCATCACCGCCTGCGCCATCGCTCGAACTGACACCGATTTACAGGTAGTCGACCGCTTCGCAAAGCGGCTGTCGTGGTTCCAGAACACCAATACCCCTAACCTGGACCAGGCATTGTTGCTGCTAGAAGAGTGTCGACGGTACGGAACCCTGGCGTTTGCCCATCTTGCCCGCAGTGCCTTTGTCGCGATCACGTTGCTTCGGTCGGCCGTTGAAAAAGGCGTGTTGTCCCAGAGCGCCATGGATGCGTTCCTTAACTCTATCCGTACGGTTTCCCACCGATTTACCGACGATGCGGCTAAGGTGGCTCGCCAAGAGCTATCCATGTCCGCCTTCACCAAACTATATGGGCACTTGCGGCCAGGTACCTACGACATAACCTCGCCCTGCTATGGCGATAACCCTGAGCATTTTTTAGTTCCGGTGATCGAACGTTCAGCAGTGGATGCGCACGCCGATTCGGGCTCCCAGACTGCGCTGGACGCGTGGGAAGATGAGAAGCAGGCGTTCGCGCAGGCGGTTTCAGACGCCGGTTTGCCCGGTGACATTGAGCAGCTTGAGCGTTTTATGCGTAATGCCATTGAGGGACGTGAGTACGCCAAGTTTGTGTTTACCCGGCATCTCTCCCGGGCACTGGATTGCCTGGCGGATTACGGACGCAGTCATGGGATAACTCGGGATCAAATGGCGTGTATTTCCCTTGAAGCCCTGTCCGGGGTGCGCGCAGGCACGATGGCGGTGGCCGATGAAGCCTCCTGGCTGGCGGCCCAGGCTGCCGAGGGTTATGAGGCAAGCCGGGCAGCTGCCATGGTTGAGTTGCCACCGTTGCTGCTGTCGGAGAGTGACTTTTACACCTTCCTGTACACCGATAGCCACGCGAATTTCGTGGGTGCCGGGAAGATCTCTGCCGAGTGCGTTGATCTGCAAAAACGACCCACCGACGAACAGGGTAATCTGGCTGGGAGGATTGCCATGATTTCCCAGGCTGATCCTGGATATGACTGGCTGTTTGGCCATGGCATCGCCGGGTTGATTACCATGTACGGTGGTGCCAATTCCCACATGGCCATACGGGCCGCAGAGTTTGGTCTACCTGCCGCCATTGGCGTAGGCGAGGGGAAGTACGAGGCATTGGCGAGGGCAACCGTGCTGGAACTGGACCCCGTCAACAAGCGAATTGAGGTCATCCGTTAAGATGCGCATTGGAATCAGTCAGCGCGTGGAAGTGGTTGCGTCTTATGGTGAGCACCGGGATTGCCTGGATCAGCAATGGTTCCGGTTTCTTGAGGCACTGGGGTTCACGCCCGTGCCCATTCCCAACTCGCTGTCCAATCTCAACGAATGGCTGGCATCGACGGGAATTGAGGGGCTGATCCTGTCGGGTGGCAATGATCTCACTCACTTGCCGGATGCCAGCAACACGTCGGCAGAGCGCGATGAGACGGAGCGAACCCTGCTTTCCCTTGCACGCGAGCGGGGGTGGCCAGTTATCGGTGTCTGTCGGGGACTGCAGATGATGAACGTCTGGCTGGGTGGGGAACTCACCCCGGTCTCCGGCCATACCGCCGTGCGACACGCGGTGACACCAGCTGAACAGACAAATAGCTGGTTTCACCCCTATCAGGACGTCAACAGTTTCCATAACTGGGGAATTGCTCCGGAGGGTCTGGCGGCGGAACTCATCCCACAGTTGCTGAGCCCGGAAGGCGATATCGAGGCGTATGTGCATCATAGCCTGCCCTGGGCTGGCATCATGTGGCACCCGGAGCGAGAGGCGCCGTTCACCGAGCGCGACAAACAACTTTTCAACTGTATTTTCAGAGGTACCCCATGCAAACACTGATACTGGCCGCCGGGCAGGGCACCCGACTTCGCCCCTACACCAACGACCGCCCCAAATGCATGGTGGCGCTGGCGGGCAAGCCTCTGCTTCATCGTCAGATGGCGGCGATGGCAGCTTGCGGAGTGAGCAATGGCATTACCGTCATCGGCGGCTATCGGTCGGATGACCTGGACACTCTCGGCGGCGATCTCGTCCTCAACCCCGAGTACGCAACCACCAACATGGTGCGCACGCTCTTTTGCGCGCGCGAGAAGATGACGCCCGGCGAGGATCTGCTGATCAGCTACGGGGATATCGTCTATGAGCCTACGGTTCTGAAAAGCGTTCTGGACTGCGATGCACCGGTTTGTCTGGCTGCGGACCGTGAGTGGAAACGTCTGTGGCAGTTAAGAATGGAGGAGCCGCTGGATGATGCGGAAACCTTCGTGATGGACGAATCCGGTTTTGTGACTGAGCTTGGCAAGAAGCCCAGTGATTACAGCCAGGTCCAGGCCCAATACATGGGGCTGATCAAGATCCGGGGCGATCAGGTGCAGGCGTTTCTCAACGTCTTCGATAGTCTGGACCGTAGCGCCACCTACGATGGCAAGGACTTCGACAACATGTACATGACGAGCTTCATCCAGCATCTGATTGACACCGGCTGGCCGGTGAAGGCCTGCCTGGTGGACAACGGTTGGCTGGAAGTGGATACCGCGGGTGAGTTGGAAGCGTATTCCACGATGGCGGAAAAAGGTGAGCTGGCATCCTACTGCGCGTTATCGAACTGAGTTCTCAGGTCATATAGTCGGTCGACAAGGGGTTGGTGATCCTTGAGCATGCCGCGGATCTGGTCCGTGTCTCCGATGCCGACATTGCGGATGGAGTAGGAAGGATTGAACGGCGCTGACGGCAGTTGCGCTTCCGGGAAATCCAGGAAGTTACAGATTCTCCGGGCTTCGGCTTTGTGGTCTTTCACGAAGCGTTCAAAGCTCACTGCAAGCATAAAACCTTCGCCTAACTGCGCCTGCAGCGCCATCAGACTTTCCATCTTGGAGGCAATGCCTTTGAGTACATAGGCAATGTCGTCTTTCTCGCTGTCATCGAACGCGGGGTCGGATTTACGCTTGCCGATCTTGCCCTGGCGGACGACCTCGGCAAACTGGTCGATGGGGTCCCGGTGAACCACGATCAGTTTGAACGGGGTAAAGACAGCGGGCCAGGTCCCTTCGTGTTTGCCGACCCATATTGGCTGGTTCCAGACGATGGCCTTTTTCCCTGCAGCGTACGCCTGGCCGACGGCGTGCATCCAGTCATTCCAGATCCGGCCATCCGAGGGCTCACCGCCTTTGGCAAGGTGTTTCCGGTAGCGGCCAAGGTATTCAAGCTTCAACTGGTTGTGTCTCACCTGCTCCTTGGGGGCAAGCGTGGCCTGGTCTGCGCCTCGTGCTTTCTTAAGCTGCGCCGCGGGCAGCTTACCCATGGCTGTTTCGAGCCACATTGCCCTGGAGAGCCACTTTGCCTTGAAGGGTGAATCTGACTCCAGCAGGCTGCCGATCCGCCCGTTTCGTTTGAAGTCGGTAAATTCGCCCCGGGGTACGAAGCAGTCCGGGTGTCCCTTGAGGTAATCCACTACAGCACCGGAACCGGACCAGTAAATGCCGGCGACCAGGATATTGAGAGGTTGAGCGTGTTCAGTCATTGCGGTGATGCTTGTCCGGGGATTCAAGAAAGTCGGCCACCACCACCTGGCTGCGGAAAGGTGCCAGCCACTCCGGTTTCACGGTGATCGGCAGGCGGTTGACCACGGTTGCAAGCCCGCTGGCCAGACCATCCACGGTGCGTGGTGTCAGGAAGCCTGCCAGTTCGCCACGGAACACATCCCGCACACCGCCGCGACTCTCTACCGCCATGATCGGGGTGTTGCAGGCCAGGGCCTCGGTTAATACGATGCCCAGGCCCTCATATTCTGAAGCCAGCACAAACAGATCTGCCTGTTTCATCCAGGGGTAGGGGTTTCTGCGTTTGCCCGCGAAAAAAACGCGGTCAGCAATGCCAAGAGCCTTTGCTTTCTCCTCCAAATCGTTCCTCAGCGGACCCTCGCCCACAATGACCAGCTTGTGAGCGATTCCTGATTGCTTGTAGGCTTCCAGCAGCAAGGCGTGGCCTTTCTGGGGCACGAGCCGGGCAACATTGAGGATGTAGGGCTCCGATGGAATGTCCGGGTCGGCCTCTTGCGCTAACGCGTTAATCTGCTCCACCGGGCAGGGGTTGGTGATCACCCGCAGGCTTTTCGGTTCAATCTCCCCCTTTTTGAACGCCTCCTGAGCGGAGTCCAGCACGCCAGAGGAGACGCAAGCCAGGTGTCGGTTTTTGAAGACCAGTTGCCATTCCAGCTTTTTCTGCCACAGAGGACGATCGTAATGGATAACGTTTTCGAGCACGTACACATTGCGGTCATCCCGGAACGACCAGAAATACTTGAAGGTACCCAGGCCTCGGAAAACAATGCGGTCGAAACGCCCGAAGCGCTTTTCCAGGCCGCGAATGTGTCCCTTCAGCAGCCACCCGCTTAGCCAGCCAACCCACATAAAGTGGGATTTCGGCAACAGTACACCCAGTAGAAGGCGGGATAGCAGGAAAACTGGAATACCGATAACCGATTTCATCAACGCCTGGAACTGATCGAAGTGATGCAGGTGAACGGCAGAATTGGCAGGGCTGAGATCATTGGGGCGATTGCGGCAGGACAGCAGGTGGCTCTCGTGGCCCTCGTCCGCGAAAGCATCCGCCAGGTTAACGGCCACCCGTTCCATACCGCCCATTTTCAGGCTGTGGATCACAACCAGGGTTCTCATGCTTCCTTGCTCGGTCATGCAGTGGGGCTCTTCTCAATGCCGTTTTCAGCCCAGAAGGTGCGGTTGTCCTTAACGGCCTTGCGTATAGCCCGATTCTTAGCCCAGATTTCCGGCTTTGAGTATCCGCGGGCATGGTCCAGATGCAGGCACACCGTGCTGTAGCGAATCTGCCGGGATTTGTGACCAAAGTTCCAGAGGCGCTCGCCAAGTTCGCGGTCCAGACCACCGTATTGCATGTCTTCGTTGAAGCCGTTAACCGCAATCAGGTCTTTGGTCCAGGTGGAGCTGTTCATGCCGTTCCAACTGGCGGCTGCGGGCGTGACGGCATTCAGGACTGTCTTCTTCAGGGACGAGCTGGATAGCTTCCAGAGCTTGTGGTTCTTCGGTTGGCCCTTGCTGACCAACCACTGGGGGTCAAAAATGACACTGTTGCGGATATCGTCGTCGGTAATCGCTTCTGAGACCGGCATGGTGAGTTTGATGTATCCGCCGGACAGGAAAACACCCGGTTCGGCCAGCCGTTGATGAGTGGCGATGAAGTCCGGTTCCGGGATGCAGTCGCCATCCGTGAAGATCAGGTAATCGCAGTCGGTTTCCCGGATGGCCTTGTTGAGGATCTGGCATTTGCGAAAGCCATCGTCCTCGTGCCAGACATGATCGATCCGCAGGATGCTGCGTTCGCGAAACTGGTCAATCAGGGCGCGGGTCTCGTCGGTTGACCCGTCATCAGCAATGATTACCCGAAAGTCCGGCTGGCTCTGGTTTTCATAACCCGTCAGAACTTTGCTCAGCCATAGTGGGGAGTTGTAGGTGGTGATGACAACGCCAATGCGTTCTGGTGACATGGATCCGGCCCGGCCTTTATTCAGGTAAAACAAGACAGTCTTGGAAACTGCTTCGGTACGCGGATTATACAGTTTTAGTACACCGCGGGCACCGGCTGTGTGAGGGGGGAATTACTTACACACTCTACCGGGCCGGTAAGGGTGGGGTAGGCCGGGTGGTCGATGGCGAAAGCGTTTGTATTCCCACTGGTATTGTTCCGGCACTTCCCGTACTACATCCTCAATGGATTTATTCAGGGCGGTTGTGGCCGTCACCGGGTCCGGGTCGGCAATGCCGGGCTCGCACTCGCGAATCACCAGCCGGAAACCTTCGCCGTCTTTCAGACGCTCGGAGTAGGTGACCAGGGGCTTGGCGCCGGACTTCTGCAGCAGCTTCGAGACCAGGGTCATGGTGCGCACTTCCATGTCGAAGAAGGGGGCATACGCGTTGCCTTTGCCCCTTGGGCTCTGGTCCGGGAGGATACCGGCGACTTCGCCTTCCCGCAGCAGGGTGATCAGTCTTGCCAACCCGCGACGGTCACCACGAACCAGTTCCGAGCCCATGCGCCCGCGAACCTGGATCATGTAATCCTCGAATTCCCGGATATGGGGCGGGCTGTAGAGGGCAGCCATGCGGTACCGCGAGGAAAAATAAAGCCCGGTGAGCTCCCAGTTACCGAGATGCGGTGCCAGCAGCAACAGCCCCCGGCCATCCTTTTTCGCCTCAGCGAGCAGTTCCTCGCCTTCGATCTCGTGGATCAGGCCCAGGCAGCGTTCCACGGGCCATTCCCACATCAGGGGGATTTCCATCAGGGTTTGGCCGGTGTGCCGCAGGCTGGAGCGTACCATTCGGTCATGCTGGTCGTCCGTCAGCTCCGGCAGGCAGATTTTCAGGTTGATGTCGGTAACCGTGCGGTACTGGGATTTGGACATCCAACTGATCATGCCAAGGAAGCGCCCTATAAGCTGGGCGCCACGCAGGGGGAGTTTACCGGCAAGCCGGAGAGCGGTAATCAGAAACGTTGCTTTGGAAAGCGCCATAATCCAGAGGACTATCAACAGGAAACAGGATGAGCGGAAGCTACCACCATCCGGCGTGGGCGGCAAGGTTGGTGAATGTTACTGCTGGCGATTACAGCTTCTGCGAGGCTTCCCAGCTCGTGCTTCGGTCTCCGGTTTCCCAGCCAATCCTCAGGTAAAAGCGCCGGATACGACGGCCAATGTATCGCTGTCGCCAGGGGGGGAGAGTGGCCAGCTTGTCGGGGATGGCGGGGGCGCCGAGCCCGTCAACCAGGAATAGCTCCGGTTGCCCGCCCCTGTCGATGATAACCAGGTTGTGGGGCAGCAGGTTCCGGGTGAGGATGCCGGTTTCGAGTAACCATTTGCAGAAGCGGTCAGCGGCGTCCCGAATCGGTTGGTCAAACCCCCGGTGTTTCAGGTAGTGTTCGAGCGTTTCGCCCGGAACGCCGTGATCATCGAAGAGGAGCTCACTCATGTTTGCCAGGCCGAGTGAGGTTTCCACCGCGCCATGAAACTGCGGCAGGTGTGCCCAGACCAATTCGTTGTGGCCGTCTTTGATCAGTGCCCTGATGGCCTGCTGTTGATGCGCCCGGAGTTCCTGGCGGTTGTCATCAATCCTTGCCCTGCCGAGCGCTTTTTTGGGCCAGGCTTGTCGCTGGAATCGGGCTTCGATGTTTTCAGGTCGCAGTATTTTGAGACACAATGCCGGATCATCCGGATGCCGGTAGCAGTGTCGGTTGTAGCCAGAGGCAAATGGCTCAATGCCTGACAGGTCAATCATGGATTGTATCCGAATCTCGTTTTATTGCTTTGTACAATGGAAGCCTCGGGAAGCCATGTTATGAACGGTTGTATTGCCTACGGAGATTGTAATACCGAGGGCCTGAAAGACTACCATGAACCGGTCTGGCCGCAGATCGTTGCGGAGCAATTGGGTCTGGCACTGACCAATTGCGGCCACACCATGAGCACAACCCGTGAGCTGCTTCAGTATGCCGAGGCCTTCCCGCCCAGTAATTATCAATTGGCGTTTATTCAGTACGGACTCGTTGATTCCTGGCTCACCTTTCGTGGTGCGCCTTACGTGCTTTATTATCCGGACAGCCTCCGCGGGAAGCTTGCCCGAAAGCTCGTCAAAAAGCTGAAGAAATGGGCCCGGCGTTTCCACCTGCAGGATCGTTGGGGCGCGGTGGAACAGGTGCCGCTGGACGAGTACCTTGGCAATATTGAGTGTGTGTTGCGATCGGCCCCCGATACCCTGTTTGCGCTGGTGGCCACTTCGCCGAACCTCGACGAACACCGGAACCCGCGCATTGAGCGTTACAATGAGGGCCTGCGAGAGTTAGTCATGCGCGAGCCAAATGCGTTTTTTGCTGACGCCTACCGCCCGTTATGGCAGCAGAAAGCCCAATCCCTGATGGCAGACGGAACCCACCTTACCGAAACGGGGCATCGACTCCTGGCGGATACGGTGCTCAGCGCGCTGTCGACGTACTGGCCAACAGGTCCCGATAGAAAGCCTCTGTCTTCGATACCATCGCCTCAAGGCTGAGCTGCTCCCGGGCCCGAAGAAAACTGCCGCGTTGGGAATCCGTTAACTCCTTTGGGTTGCTGAGATTGGTACGGATTAGTGTTGTGAGATCCTCAATGCTGTCAGACGCTGCAATACCCTGTTCTGGCAGGAACTCCCCCACGCCGCTGACGGGCGTTGACAGAACGGGGCAACCCGCCATCAGCGCTTCCACCATGATATAAGGGAAGCCTTCGCGGCTGGAGCTGATGACGCAGGCGGAGGCGGCCTGGAGCCAGGGCTTCATATGGAACTCATGGCCTGGAAGCAGCACGTGGTCTGAGACGTCCAGCTCATGAATCAGGGTAGCTAGTTGAGCACGTTGGCTACCATCACCCAGGATAACCAGACTGCCACCGCAGTCGGCCCTGACCCAGGCGCGAATCAGCCGGTCGAACTGTTTTACCGGTTCCAGACGGCCTGCGGCTAACAGGAGAGGTCGTTCTGCAGGAATTTCGAAGATCGGGGCCTCCGGGTTTTTAGCGCCGGAGGTTTCCACAGGCGGTAAGCCGTTGTGGATCAGGCGAGCATTGGCGTGGGTAACGGTGTCGGTAATATCTCGGCTGACACCAATCACGCCGTTCAGCCGTTCAAACCCCTTATGGGAGCGCTTGGTGCCATGAAGTGTGCCCACTGTTGCACTGTTCAGATGACGGACTGAACTGATCAGGCTTGCGGCCTTGTTACCCTGGGCATGAACGATGTCCGGGTGGATGGAGCGAAGTAGTCGCCGCAGGAGGTAGTGAAGCCAGGGGTTGTGTCGGCCGAGCTGCACGGGCAGTGGATGAAAATAAACCGACGAGGCAAAGCGTTCGTTGTAGTGGCTGTGTGCCAGAACGTGAACGGTGTGGCCTCTTGTCGAGAGGGCGTTCGCGAGGTCGGCTGTGTGCGTTTCCATACCGCCCCAGCCTGTGCCGGGTGTGGCGATGATCAGCGCGATTGTCAGCGGGCCTTGCGCATTCATTGGTGCGCAGGCCTCCGCGCAAGAAGATTTTCATAAACCTGCAGCGTGGTTTCGGTCTGTGCTTCCAGTTGGAAGCGCCACGGTATATCTATCTCAGGTCGGGGATTGTCGAGGAGGGCGAGCGCGGTCTGGGCAAAGGCTTCTATATTGTCTGGCGGTACCAATCCGTCGGAGAAACAAGCGCGCAGTGTTTCGGCTGCGCCACCTCGGTCGAAGGCGGCCACCGGTGTGCCTGAGGCCAGGGCCTCGGTAACGGTGCGGCCGAAAGGTTCTGGTTTTGTGGACATGTGGCAGACCACGTCCGCCAGAAGATAGAGGGTCGTCATATCATTACGCTGGCCAAGGAAGCTCACCTTGTCGGTCAGGTTCAGGCGGGCACGTTCCTTTTCCAGCTCTTCCAGAAACTGCTCCTTGCCGGGTTCTGCGCCGCCGACAATGATGCCGTGACAATCCGGTCGTTTTTGCACCAGCTGCGCCATCATGGCCAGGAAATCCAATTGGCCTTTCCAGCGGGAAATGCGCCCGGGCATCATGACGATCTTTTTCTGGGCCAGCTGTGGGTACTGCCGGAACCAGCGGTCCAGCCATTGTGGGCTGAGCTCCCGTTGTCGAAAAGCGCTCACGTCCACGCCCCGTTGGATGACGGTCAGTTTTTCTTCCGGCACCGGGTATTTGTTTAGCACATAATCCCGAACACAACCGGACACGGCGATGATGTGATCAGCCCGGGTCATGATGGCGCTGTAGGGGGTCACGGAATACATGCCGTGAAAGGTTGAGACGACGGCCGGGCGCTGGTTGGCTGGAATGGTCTTCAGGGCCAAAAAGATGATCCAGGCGGGCATGCGGGAGCGGACATGTATGATGTCCGGTTTCAGCTCCAGAAGCAGCTTGCGCATGGGCAGGATTTGTCCGAATGACGCCGGGTTCTTCCGGTGTATTGGCATGAAAATGTGTTCCGAGCCTTGCCCACGAAGCTGCTCCGCCATGGGCCCGCCTTTCGAAACCACATAGGACTTGTGCCCACGTTTCACCAGGTCGGCGGCGAACTCCACGGTGCCTCGTTCCACCCCGCCACTGTATAGCGCGGGTAACGCCTGCAGAATCCTCAACGTTTGCCTCCCCTTAAAAAGTGTTCAATCAGCCACCTTGCGGCCCTATCAGCCTCCCAAAGCTCCTGCGATCCGCGCAATTTTCCAGCCATAACCGAGGCATGGTCACTCCAGTGTGCGACGTACCCTTTCTCCACCAGGCTGGCCATGCCCCGGGCGACCCGACTGTTATTCTTGGGCGCGAGCTCAAACAGACCCGTAGGCACGCCGGAGGTGGCAGCTTCGCAGGCCATGGAGGTGCTGTCTGGTGTGACCCACACCGCGCGGGAGGCGGCGAGTTGGTGGGGAAGCCAGCTGGCGTGCGTTCGCTTGGAATCCACGACCGTGACCTTCGGGCCTGCCAGGTCGTTCAGTTGCATCAACAGGTTTTCGGGCGTACGGCGAGAGCCGCTGATCGTCCAGCGCCATTCCGGGTAGCGACCCATTAGCTGGGATAACTGTCCGAGAATAACATCGTCATCCCAGTCGAAATGGGGTGAGGGGCCACCAATGAGAACAAGGCCTTCGGGTTTGTCGGTGATTCTGGCAAGGGGCGTGATCGCGTTAATAACGCCTTCAGTGGCAAGGACATGTCTTGTTGAGGGAACCTTATCGTGTTCCGGTATGATGGCCGCGTCGACCCAGCCAAGGGGGAAGTTCGGTTTCATCAGAATCACGGTTTTTACCTTCCGGAGTCGGCGCAGGGATAGCAACAGGCGATGGGTACCGCTACCGGCTGCGATGATCAGGTTTGGCGTTCCCAGGGCCTTATCCATGGCTGGCGCAACGCCAAGCAGCGCCCGCCACAAGGGCGGGGGCGCTTCGGTCGCATCAATTTCACTCACGCTGGCGCCGGCCAGCACCCGAAGCCGGTTGCCCAGTCCTTTCAATTGATTAAGGTGGCCGGGCTTTTTGTCGGTCAGTAGCCAGACAACCGGGGCGGGTGAGCCCGTGTGGGGGCGCATTCAGTTTGCGTCCTTGCTGTACAGGTTCGGATCTTGCCTGGAAGGGCGGGTCTTGAAGCGGCGATGCATCCAGAGGTATTGGTCCGGGTGTTTGCGGATTTCGTTCTCGATGGTCTTGTTCACCAACGTGGCGTCTGACATGTCGTCTCCGGAAGGAAAGTTCTCCAGTGGCGGATGGAAATAGATATCGTACCCTGGCGAGTGTTCCCGCCGGAAATGGCTGAACGGCACCACGGCACAGCCGCTACGGTCGGCAATGCGTGAGGTGGCGGTGATGGACCCCGCCGGCACACCGAAGAATGGGGCAAAAACGATGCCTTTACGGCCGTAGTCCTGATCCGTGGCGTACCAGACGATACGGTTGTTCTTGAGTTGTTTGAGCAGGCCGCGGAGATTCCGGCTATCCAGTGCCACACCATAACGACGTTCTCTGGCACGGGTCATCACCGCATTCATCAGTGGGTTGTTATGGTCACGCTGCATCACGTCGGCCTCAATGTATTCGGTGACCAGGGCCCCCCCCAGATCCAGGGTGCTGTAATGACCGCCCAGCAACAGGATGCCCTTGCCACTGGCAAGGGCAGCATTGACGTGTTCGAGACCGTGCACCTGCGTAATGGGCATGAAGCTGGTGGGGTTGCGGAACCAGGCCAGCCCGATTTCCATGACACCGATGCCGTTGGCGCGGAAAGACGCCTTCACCAGTTCGTGCTTTTCCGTTTCGGATAACTCTGGAAAGCACAGGCGAATATTCACATCGGTGATTTGCTTGCGACGGCCGGCAAAGCGATAGGCGAGGTCACCAATCCGTTTGCCCAGCCACCATTGCAGCTTGAGCGGCAACTGGGCGCCCAGCCACATGGCGGCGACCCCAATCCAGGTTGGCCACCAGCGCGGATGAAGGTAGCTGGTATAGCGGGTGTCGCGAGTTCTCTGTTTAGCGGTCTTCACTCGTGTCAGTCCCTGATGATTTTTTAACGGCAAGAACCGGAGTTTAGCAGGGCCATTATCCTTGGCTAAAGCCGCAATATCCGCAAGTTGCGGAAAACCATGAATTCCAGGTCGCAGACGCCGGCCGCCGCTTTATGTAGAATGACCGCCGCATCGACCCGGCCGGAGTTACCATGCTTCACTTTCTCTACTCCCTTTTTTTCCGCATTGCGCTGCCGTTTGTGCTGTTGCGGTTGTGGTGGATCGGGCGTACTAATCCTGAAGCGTTCGTGCGTTGGCAAGAGCGCTTGGGGTACGTTGAGGCGTTCGATGAGCCGGTCATATGGGTTCATGCCGTATCGGTGGGTGAAACCATCGCGGCGGCCCCCTTGGTGAAAGCTTTGCTGAGGCGCAATCCTGATATCCCCATATTGATGACCGCGATGACGCCGACCGGTTCGGCCCGTGCCAGGGCTTTGTTCGGTGACCGGGTCCACTATGCATTCTCTCCTTATGACACACCCGGCGCGGTACGCCGTTTTGTTGGCAGGGTAAGGCCCCGGGCGCTTGTGATTATGGAAACCGAGCTTTGGCCGAATATGATTGCCCTCAGCCGCCAACGCCAAGTACCCATTTTTCTGATTAATGCGCGTCTTTCCAGCCGTTCCGCGCGGGGGTATGAGCGGGTGGCCTCTCTGGTTCGTCCGCTGCTCCGCAGTATTAGCTGGATAGCCGCGCAGGCAGAGGAAGACGCTGGCCGGTTCCTGCGTATTGGGGCCACGCCGGAATCAGTCTCGGTGACCGGCAGCATCAAGTTTGATGTTGAGATTTCGGAAGATGTACGCGCCGAGTCTTCGGGGCTGAGGGAGGCGTTGGGTGTTGACCGACCGGTGTGGATTGCAGCCAGTACCCATGACGGTGAGGATCGCCAGATATTGGAAGCTCACCAGCAAATTCTCGAGCGTTTCCCGAACGCATTGCTGATGATTGTGCCGCGGCATCCAGAGCGTTTTGATGATGTGGCCAGGCTCATCGACTCCATGGGACTCTCTCTTGTCCGTCGGTCCCGATCAGGAAGTGGCGGGGTCGAAAAGGTAGGCAGTGAGGTGTACCTTGGTGACACCATGGGTGAACTGCTAATGCTTTACGGCGCCTCCGATGTGGCCTTCGTGGGCGGCTCGCTGATTGAGCGCGGCGGCCACAATCCGCTGGAGCCTGCCGCTTGGGGAATCCCTGTTCTTTCCGGGCCGCACATATTCAATTTCGAAACCATTTACGAGCGCCTTGATTCAGGGCAAGGGTTGTATATGACGAATTCGGCGGAGTCTCTTGCCCAGTGCGTCGTCAATCTTTTTTCGGACAAGTCTTCAGCACAAACGGCGGGCCACAACGCGCTGGCGGTTGTGAATGCCAACCGGGGTGCGCTGGAGAAAGTGGTCGATGGAATTGTAGAGCGAGTCTGAAGCGTGATGCAGGCGTTTTATGACGGGCCGGGGCGGGTGCCCCGGCCTGCTTTGCATACGGTTACTGGGAGAGGTTGTCGATGGTTTCCTGCTCGTTAGCCATGGCCTCAATCCCCGGTGCTGATGCACTCAGCCAGTTGTTCAGATCTACCAGATCCTGAGGGCTGAGGGTGCCAGCCGCCTGTTTCAGGTTCAGAGTGTTAATCACGTAGTCGTAACGGGCATTGGCAAAGTCACGCAGTGCCACGTAATAGTTCCGTTCCGCATCCAGCACTTCCACGATGTTCCGTGTGCCGACTTCGTAGCCAGCGCGAGTGGCGTCGAGCGCACTGCGGCGGGAAATGATGGTTTGTTCCAGGGCAGAGGCAGACTCGATGTTGGTATTCACGGTACGGAACAGGCTGCGCGTGTTTACGCGGACGTCCCGGCGTACTGTCTCCAGCGACTGCTCTGCCACAGTAACCTGGGAGCGCTGCTGTCGCACACCGGCCTGGGTTCCGCCGCCCATATACAGGGGAACATTGAGGGTAAGGGCGATGCGACCTTCTGTGGTTGTGCCGTCGCGCTGTCCCTGTGTAAGGGTTGGTTGCTCCAACCCATCGATCTCCGTGTTGCCGTATGACGCATTCAGGTCAAGCGTGGGCAGGTGACCGGCTTTCGCACTCTTCAGGTTTGCTTCGCTGGTGTTCAGGTCATAGAGGGCCGACTGGATCTGCCAGTTCTGGTTCAGAGCGGTGTTTTCCCAGGCTGAAGGATCCATGGGCTCCGGGCGGCCGAGGGGGAAATTCCGGCGCAGATTATTCAGGTCTTCGGTGTACTCGCCGGTCAGTCGTGCCAGTTGTTCGCGGGCGATATCCAGGTCGCTCTCTGCAGCGATACGCTGGCTCTTGCTGTCGTCATAGCTGGCACGAGCCTCATACACTTCGGTAATGGCAATCAGCCCCACATCAAAGCGTTCCTGTGCCTGCTCGTATTGGCGCTGAATGGCCGCTTCGGTAGCGCGGGCTGTGGTTAGGGTATCTGCCGCCCTGAGGACATTGAAATAGGCGGTGGCGACGTCAAGAATCAGCTGCTGCTGAGCCAGGTTGTATTCGGCCTGCGCGGCTTCCGTCTGGAATTTGCTGGCGTCGTAGTTAAACCAGGTGTCGGCTCGGAACAATGGCTGGGTCAGCTCGACGCCGTAGGCGTAGGTTTTATATGCCGCGTCCTGGCTGGGGCCGTCCACATCGGTGTGGCTGGCTTCACCAAAGGCACCGATCTGCGGCAGCAGGTTGCTACGGCTGACGTCACTCGCTGCCTTCTGAGCTTCAAAAGTGGCGCGGGCGGTTGCAATGCCGGAGTCATAGGAGAGTGCTTTCTCGTACGTCTCAACCAGATCCATGGATAGTGCAGGCTGGGCTGCGAGCAGTCCAATCAGCCCGGAAAGCAGTCGTTTCTTCATGATGTCTCCTGTTAGTGAATCACCCGGCGTGTTGGAATACCTGGCCACATATGTTCAGATAGTCGTTGAGCGTTTCAGGCTCGCCATTATGGACAATAATCGGGCTGAGCTCTACACTTGCAGTCGGCACTGATTGTAAGTGTCAATTACATTGAATTCGCGTCTTGACGGGGTGCTGGCGTCAGAACATCTGACCGCCGGCTGAGATTGCCAGGCAGAACCCGCAACCTGATCCGGATAATACCGGCGTAGGGATTTGAGACAATATGCTGCAACGACACAGAACCGTTCTGTGATCACTGCCCGTCATACGCGACCCGTATACCTAATCAACCCGGGGACGCACCATGACAACAATACCTTCCTATCTCAGCGATTCAGCAAAAGTCGATTCTGCAGCCATTAAGCCGCTGCCCCAGTCCCGAAAGATCTACGTACAGGGTAGCCGACCTGATATTCGAGTGCCCATGAGGGAAATTACTGTGGGCGACACGCCGACCGACATGGGTGGCGAGAAAAATGCGCCCGTCGCCGTTTATGACACCTCCGGTCCGTATAGCGATCCTGAAGCCACCATTGACCTGCGCAAGGGGCTCAAGCCCATCCGTTCCGCCTGGATTGAAGAGCGCGGAGATGTAGAGCAGCTATCCGATTACACCTCGGAATTCACGCGTCGCCGCATGAAAGACCCTCTGCTGGACCCTCTCCGCTTTATGGACGAGCGCAAGCCGCTGAAGGCCAAGCCCGGAAAAAATGTCAGCCAGATGCACTATGCCCGCAAAGGGATCATCACGCCGGAAATGGAGTTCATCGCTATTCGCGAGAATATGAAGCTGCAGGACGCTCGGGAGCAGGGGCTCCTGAAAGATCAGCATCCGGGCCAGTCATTCGGAGCCTCTCTGCCACAGGAAATTACTCCTGAGTTTGTACGGGACGAAGTTGCTCGCGGCCGGGCGATTATTCCCAACAACATCAACCACCCGGAAACAGAGCCGATGATCATCGGCCGTAACTTCCTGGTGAAGATCAACGGCAACATCGGCAACTCGGCAGTCAGCTCTTCCATCGAGGAAGAAGTTGAAAAGCTCACCTGGGGCACCCGTTGGGGATCCGACACCATCATGGATCTGTCCACCGGCAAGAACATCCACGAAACCCGTGAATGGATTATCCGCAACTCGCCGGTTCCCATTGGCACTGTACCGATATACCAGGCATTGGAAAAAGTCGGCGGCGCTGCCGAAGACCTGACGTGGGAAATTTTCCGCGACACGCTGATCGAGCAGGCAGAGCAGGGTGTGGATTACTTCACCATCCACGCGGGCGTGCGTTTGCACCATGTGCCCATGACGGCCAAGCGCACTACCGGCATTGTGTCTCGTGGCGGCTCCATCATGGCTAAGTGGTGTTTGGCTCATCATCAGGAAAGCTTCCTGTACGAGCACTTCGAAGACATCTGCGAAATCATGAAGGCCTACGATGTGGCTTTCAGCCTCGGTGACGGTCTGCGCCCCGGTTCCATCGCCGATGCCAACGATGAAGCCCAGTTCGGCGAGCTGGAAACCCTGGGAGAACTCACCAAAATTGCCTGGAAGCACGACGTCCAGTGCATGATTGAAGGCCCGGGCCACGTGCCGATGCAGCTCATCAAGGAAAACATGGACAAGCAGTTGGAATGCTGTGATGAGGCGCCGTTCTACACACTCGGGCCACTGACCACCGACATTGCCCCTGGCTATGATCACATCACGTCCGGTATTGGCGCGGCGATGATCGGCTGGTACGGCTGTGCCATGCTTTGCTACGTTACCCCGAAGGAGCATCTGGGCCTGCCCAACAAGGACGATGTAAAGACCGGCATCATCACCTACAAAATCGCAGCTCATGCCGCTGATCTGGCAAAGGGCCACCCCGGTGCCCAGATCCGCGACAACGCGCTGTCCAAAGCCCGCTTCGAGTTCCGCTGGGAAGATCAGTTCAACCTCGGCCTCGACCCGGACACCGCTCGTGCCTTCCACGATGAAACCCTGCCGAAGGACTCCGCCAAGGTGGCTCACTTCTGCTCCATGTGCGGCCCGAAGTTCTGTTCCATGCAGATCTCTCAGGAGGTTCGGGAGTATGCCAAGGAGAATGGTCTCGACGAGGTGTCGGCGGTGGATGCTGGCATGAAGGAGAAGTCTCGGGAATTTGTGGAGGCTGGCTCTAAGCTTTATGACAAGGTCTAGTTTGGGTTCTTAGCCTTATTGGTCTGGTGTTCCGGCCGGGCAGGTAGCCCTG
>NZ_ABCP01000047.1 GCF_000170835.1 Marinobacter algicola DG893 | reverse complement strand
TCGGTAGTCGCCGTCGGTGTTGGTGCACTGATCGGCTACGGGGTTTTCACCGCGCTGGCGCCAGGTCAATCATCTACGCAGATAGAGGCCTACAACAACACCATCATTAATGTTGGTGGCCAGGTTGGTGTAGAGGCAGAAGATATTGCTGCGTTCTTGAAGGGAACCAAAGATAAAAAGAGGTTGGCGAAACAGGCGGTTGCCGTGGTTCGGCCCGCAAAAGCAGATCCGGATGCCACCATCGAAATAGATGAGATGCCAGATCTTACCGTAAGCAATCAGTTTATCCAGAGCACTCCTGATGAGTATGAGCCGCCAATGCCCACGGAAAAGACTGAGAGCTATCGGGATGTCGACATAATTATCTACGCAAGTGATAGGGATAAATCAGATAAGGCATGGGCGGGCACAATCCCAGGTATCGTAGACCACAGAGTAAGGTTTAGTCTTTCTGAATCGATTGACCCACGAGAGCTTCATGGCCGGATCAAAGCTCGAGGAGATATTGTTGTGACCTTCAGATTTGTAAAAGCGAAAAAGGAGTATGAGGCAAAGCTGGTGGAGATCGACTCAGTGGATATGACTCCGCGTCGTTGAAGTTTGCTCGCGCACAGTAAGTCAGGGCCGGACATTACCGGCTGCAGTGTTCCGCTAGCCGCTGTTGATGCCTCTGGCTCTCGATTTGCGACGGATCGAGTCCATATATCTTCGTGATCCTCAAAAACCTACTCACGTACTGACACTTCCCAGCAGGCGGCAGCCATTCTTCCGGACCCCTTGCGCCTTTCTGGCGGTTTAGGGATAGCTCTACACTCCACAGATTCACCGGGTCATTTGCGAACTTCTCCCGCTTGGCCCTGGACCAAGTATTGGCTCCATGATTCCAGGCCCACTTCAGTGGCACGACGTGATCTATATCGATATCTGATGCGTTCTGGATAACCTTGCCGGTGAAAGGGCTGATCCAGCGGCCTGTGACCACCCTGCAGCGGCGTTCGTCCGCAAATCTGACCGTGGTGCTGGACTGAGCGATCAGCGCCTCTGCACGGCTGTCCTGACAGTCTCCGTCCGAATCATCCCATCCGTGTCCGAACTTACTTCTCTCATAGCCGGTGTTGTTGCTCGCGATCGTCACGCTGGCGGACGCCTTATCGGTTTGTTGCCCGCCCATGCCCTTTGGTAACCGTCCGCCAGCGGCCAGGCAGGATTCCACCGAATTGAACGGCTTGTAGTTCTTTGTCCGGTCGTAATAGGAGCTGGCTGGCGGGTGGCATATGCCCGACTTGGTTTTCTTCACCAGGTCGGCAAGAGCGCCTGGAGCTGGAGCAACAAGTAGCGCTGACACTAGAACTGCAGTAATTCGGAACACGGATCCCTCCTTTTTGATGTCGCGAAAGATAACCGAAACCAGGGGTTTATCCAACACAAGGTAAATTCCACAAAAAAGATTACCTAAAGGTATTGACGTTAATGTTTACCCGAAGGTAATCTTTACCCATACCGTTGATCAGGGAGACAACAACATGGGTCGCAGAGCAAAAATCATATTTCCCCGAATGGATGTGGAGCTGGCGGACGAATCACGTTTGCCGCCACGTCGAGGCCAGGTTCTCCGCCTGACCGCTCAGGGGCTTTCCACGAAAGACATCGCCGATCGCCTGGGTATATCCGTTCAGACAGTTGAGTGGCACATGGGCGAACTGAAAGACCAGTTCTGTGCCTTCAGCCGCGTTGACCTGATCAGCCAGGGATGGATGCAGGGGCTGTTCCGGGCCAGGGCTTTAGCTTTCCTGCTTATGGCTTTTTCAACCTTCCCAGCAATGCGTAGCAGGCCAACGCCGATGACCGGCGTTCGGCAGCCAGCAGTCCGCAACATCGTTGGCAGGAAAGAGATTCCGGGGGTGCTGTCATGAAAAAGGCACTCTTCGCAACACTGGTGCTGGTATCTGCCCAGGTCATGGCCACTGAAGCTCATCTGCACGCAGGCGCGTGGAGCCAGCATTTTTCTGACGAGCAGCGGAACGAGACCCACGACTTGATTGCTGTGGAGGTCGACTCCTACATGGCCGGCTACTTCGAAAACAGCTACAGCGAAGATGCTCTTTTCGCAGCAAAGCGGTGGTCGTGGCAATACGGCAACTTCGAGGCGGGCATCGCGGTAGGTGCAGTCTATGGATATCGGTCTTGCACCAAGGGCACAGCCGATCGATCACGCCGATTATGCCCGCTGGTTTATCCCTCTCTGACTTACACGAAGTACGTCATTCAGCCCTCAGTTCTGGTGTTGGGCAATGCCGTGGCCGTGTCGATCAGAGCGGACCTTTCGTCGCTGTTTGGTGACGAATCATGAATCCCTTTGTTCATAAACCTCAGCGCGCATAACCAGGAGAAACCATGACCACTTTAACGATAGAGCTACCAGATGATGTAACTGCGGAACAAATCCGGGGCGCAGCAGATTCCTTGGGCTGCGACCTGCGCTTGGACGGCGATGGGAAGAACCTCAAGGCAGTGCCACGGAAGCCTACAAACGTGGTTCGGATGCCGACGCGAATCAGGGAAGTCCACCAGCCGAGCCCCGGCTCAGCTTAATTTCACGAAGGAGAAGGCAATGGCACTCATCTTAACGCGTCGCCCAGGCGAGACGATCATCATCGAAACCCCGAGCGGGGAAGTGGTGGAGGTCACCGTAGTGGGCACGAACGGCCCTCAGGTCCGCATGGGCATCAGCGCACCCAAGCACACGACCATTGACCGTGAGGAAATCTACAGGCGCAAGCAGCGGGAGAAGGCTCATGGCTGATCCGGTTGTGCTGCAGAAGTATTCAGCAGATCTGCACCAGGTGCTTAAAGACCTGACAGGTTTGGCAAAGCTGGGCAGCGCTCCGCTGAACACTTATCAGGCTGCAGTGCGCAATTCGGACGAGCTCCTGAAGCAGATCGAGCGCGAATCCACGGAGCGAAAGCTCCTCGAGCAAATTGAACGAGAGTCCAGGGAGGAGTGATCCCATGAAGAACAAATTGACTGACTTGAACAATCATCTGTTTGCCCAGCTTGAGCGGCTCAACGATGAAGGATTGAGCGGGGAAGCCCTGCAGGACGAGATAGAGCGCAGCAAGGCGATCACCGGTGTCAGCAAGGAAGTGGTTTCCAATGCCCGGCTTGTCCTGAATGCCGACAAACACAAACGCGAATACGGCCTGATCGACAGCCCGAAACTGCTGGAGTGAGTCATGGTTACCTGGACTGCACAAAAGGATGACTGGCTGCGATCGCTCTATCCGGATACTCCAAACCGGACCATCGCGAAGGTGCTGAACTGCAGCTACCTGGCTGTGAAGAACCGGGCCACTACCCTCGGGCTGAAAAAGGATCCCGGTTACATGGCCAGCAAGCCGGGCTGCTTCCGGCCTGGGCAGACCAGCTGGAACAAGGGCCTCAGCTATCAACCAGGTGGCCGGACTGCTGAGAACCAGTTCAAGCCAGGGCACAAACCACAAACATGGGTGCCAGTAGGCACTGAGTCGGTCGACAAAGACGGCTACCTAAAGCTCAAGATCAGTGACGATCGGGCAGTGCCGAGCCGGTACAACTGGAAGTTTGTCCACGTCATGAAGTGGGAGGAGTACCACGGCCAGCCGGTGCCGCCGAAGCACATCGTTCGACTGAAGGACGGCGATAAAAGGAACTTCGAGCGGGAGAACCTGGTGCTGGTGAGCATGGCTGAGAACGCAATCCTGAATAAGTTCTTTGCCATGAAGAATCCGCCGGAGGGTGGCTTCGACGTCCTCCTGAATCTGGCCAGGATCAAGCTGGCCACCACCAAACGTAAACGGGAGATGGCGTGATGAGCGGCTATACCCCCCCCAGATCAAGGTGTTGCAGCACATGCGTGACACCGGGCAGTGCATCAACGTGGACGCCGGCGGCAAAGCTTTCATGGTCGACGGCACGCAAGTGAATCAGCTGACACTCCGGGCCCTGGTAAAGAAACAGGCGCTGATCCCATGCGGGAAGGATCTGTTCGGGCAAGGGGTGACGGCATACAGGATTTCAGAGGAGGCGATCGCGGCATGAACGGAATAGACGCGAGAACAGTTATCAGCCTTTCCGATAAGCGGAACCAGGCAGAAGCCGACAAGAGGCAAGCGCTCCTGGAGTTGGCCGAGATGAAACACGAGCTGACTCTGCTGAGGCACATGAAGCGGGAGATCCTGGTCTGCCTTCTGGATCGCCGGCTGCCAATGAGTAAACGGCCTGGCGCATCCGCCAGCTGCCAACACACGATCGGCCGTATAGCGAGGATCGTTCGGAATGCGCACCCAGGGAAATGAGCTGATCTACGAGCTCAACGCGGAGGCCGTTATCGAAATGGTCCAGAAAAACGGTCTGGCCTACATCCATGGCAGCGGGTGCGCCATCTTGAGGGATGGCACCTGGCTCCAGCCGGAGCAGTGGAACATATGGCTGGCACACCTGGAAGAAATGGAGCAGTGCGAATGATTACAGAAGAGCAGCGTGATGAGGTGGTGTGGCTGATCGGAACGTCCGCCAGCGATTGTGAGATAAGCCTGACGTGCCAGGTGGAAACGTCACCACTGAGAGTGCTTACCAGTGTGGCCACGGCTCTTTTCTATATGAACGAGCAGGGCATCGAGAAAGTGTCCCACCGTAAGGCCCTGGTTAAGGCGGGCAGGGCGGCGCTGAAGAAGATGGGGGATATGTGATGGCCATGACACCGGCCGAACGCAAGCGCCGCCAGCGCGAAAGGGAAAAGGCCCTGGACATTAAAGCCTACACCATGGATCTGGCCGCTACTGAGCGGGCCGCGATCGCAGAGGCAGCCAAGCTTCGGGGATTCGAGGACCAGACCGAGTACATCCTTGCGCTGGTTTATAAAGATCGTGACATGTCACGAAAGGAAAACGTGTGCACCTATCCCGACTGCCGGTGCCCGTTTGATATGGGACCGGATGGTAAATGCCTGGTGGGGAAGCCGCAGAAACATGAGGTGGAATCATGAGCAAGTTACAGCAGTGGATTGACGCAGCCCTGGAGGTCGCGGACAGCGAAGACATGAGCGATGACACAGTTATTCCGACATGGCCGAAAGAGTGCGTTGATACCGGCCGCTACCCGGCCCTTACCGTCGGATGTCTCCGTGAGTGGCGCGATCAACCTAAGCCACCCCATGCCGGCCTAGAAGTTATGGGCAACATCGAGGTCGACGAAGGCGGACAGCTGCAGCGCTATGACCGGGCCCTGGTCCTCACCTTCAACAGCACTGACGAGATCCGCCGGGCCATTGCAGCAGAGCAATGCACCTTCGGGTTCAAGGAGTAAACCGTGAGCCAGCCACAAATACAGATGCCCCGGGCCTGTGATAGCTGCGAACACTATAAGCCGGTCGGGTGGGACGAGGACAAGCACTGTCCGTTTAAGGGGCAGTCCGCCAGCTCGCCAAAGCCAACGCGCACACCCTTTGGGCAGTGCGATCTGCACGGTACTGAGGTATTCGCCACCGAAATATGCAACAGCCATGAGCCGGAGCCTTTCGTTCACCTGGTGGATGTGACCAACAGGCCTGAGCCGAGGACTGCGATTCAGGAGAGATTGCTGTGACAGAGCGGGAAGAGTTTGAGAAGTGTTTTAAAAGGCCGAATTGCGTTAGATGGAGCGAAGATTTTGAGAAGTACGTTGAGACAGGCAGCGGCTCTCCATCAGTAACGAGTCGCTACAACGACCGCTGGGCAGTCTGGCAAGCAGCCCGCGATCAGGAGGGCGGGGAGGCTGTGGGCAGAATTATCGACATGGGAGACCAGAAGTTTATCGACATGGACGATGAAACACTGAACGGCCTGCCAGTAGACACCAAGCTCTACACCCACCCGCCCCAGTCTCAGGGAGTGCCGGAGGGGTGGAAGACTGCAGCAAAAGGCGCTGTCGATTTTGCAAAAGCAGATGGGATGGTTCTTCACTATCCGCAAGTAGCTGTAGAGACAATTACAGGGTTGGCCAATCTGATACTTTCAGCGCCATCCACCCCCGCCGCGCCCCAGGCTGACGAGTGGGTTAAGTGTGTGGACCGGCCGCCAACCGAAGTGTTCTCTGAGATGGATACACTGATCGATCTACTGCGCGACGCTGCAATGAGTGAGGGCAAGATTGATACCTGCTATGACGAGCCAAACAAAAACCCTCGATTGGCGACAGCCTTGAACTGGCTGGCCGACTTTGTGTCTACCGGCCTAACCCGCCCGCAGCCGCCTGAACAGGAGGGTGAGTGATGGTTATGACCACCGGGTTAAGTGACTTTGAAAAGGATTTGCCAACCGGGGACCGGGAGGTAGATGAAGTCCTCGCAGAGGCTAGAGAGGTAACCGGGAAAGACTGGCAGGTAACTGTTACACGCAACTCAGAAGCCCGCCTTTTCAGGAGCCCAAAGATAACTGAACGGTGGCAACTTTATGTCTACGTTGGCGGATTTCTGCCATGGCAAGTCCTGGGTTGCGCTTCCTGTAAGCGAAGCGTTTTCGCCTACCTTTGCGGCGTTGTTTCTGGGGCTCGCATAAAGACACGGGAGGCTGAGTGATTTCCTCAATCCGTTTCCAGAACCTCCGCTTCCCCAACAGGCTCCAGGTCATTGGGGCTACGGACAGGCTCGCAAACAAGCGGCGCCGCAATGTGGCTCTTCATCAGGCCCTGGAATGCATCTGTCTGGTGGAAGTTCGGATCCAGCCACATGTCGAAGTCTTCCGGCCGGAGCATCAGCGGAATGCTCTTCGGGTGGATATGGCTGAATCGCGGGTGCGGCGGGAGCGTGATCACGGTGAAGGAGTTAACCCGGTCATCCCCAAATCGCCAGCTCTGCCACAGTCCGGCCAGCGCCGTGGCTTCGCCCTGTGGGTGGATGTTGTATACCTGCTTACCGCGCCATTCGTGGAAGGCGCTGACGGGGACGATACAGCGCCGGCTTGGATAAGCCTTCTTCCAAAGCGGGCTGGAGGTGAGCCGATCGGATCGGGCATTGAACGTGTGGAACTTCGGGTTTGGCCGGTACCCGGTACCGTCTGGCTTCTCCTCGATGAGCAAGGACCAGATTCCGGGGACCAGCTGGCGGCCGTTTCCGTCTTCCAGGACAAATTCGGCCGTGCCACCAGGTGGGACGTTAAGTTGAGGCTTGGGCCGGTACGGCATTCCCAGCTCGTCCATCAGCTCCCCGACCACGGGACTGTCAGTCACATTGAATCTGCCACACATGGCGGTTCTCCCTTTATCACTGGGCAGAGTATAGCCAAAAGGTTTTTTAACGGGGGTGAGCATGGCTAAGTATCAAGATGGGGAGCTTATCGTTCTTTATTTCGAGGATTACACCCACCCAGAGTTTGTTAAGGGGGAAGTCTCTCTGGATCATGCCCAAAAAGTAGTTGGCGACTACCACGGCGACGATCTGCGAGTTACTGAAGTCACCCATAAGTATGCATTTTGGGGTGTGGGCCAGGATGAAATGGGTGAGAAATGCCAAATTCTTTACACACGAGACGAACCGGGAAGGGGTAGGTTCAAGGTGACAGAGTGCACATGCGAGTGGGCAAAGAGCGACAGGGGCGATAAGGCATGAACCAGGCAGAACTATTCCCGGTGGATCCGCCAGCCCCAACCTTTGAGTATGGCGGTTACATGCCGCCAGCAACTCGGACCTATCGAGTCGAGGAGTTTCCGGCCAAGTACAAAGATCTGCATGGCCTTATCACTCTGGAGGTGCCAACTCTCTTCTGGCTCATGGATCGGGTGATAGAGGTACTGCGAGGCGGGCCTGTTCATTGGTATGACATGGACAAGGCGATCGGGTTGCCAGTTGATACGTGCACCCTGTCGCGGCACCTGGACCTGATGGCAAGTCGGGGCCTGATTCATGCGGAGCCGGTCTACTTCGGAAGTTCATCCCCGCACCTGGGTAACTACAGGGGATTCCAGCACAGTTATTCACTACCAGATATCGAGGTTGCGTGATGGGGCAGGAAAACAAGCGACAGAAGAGGCCGCCGGAAGTGGTTCCGGAGCTGATGACGGCTCAGCAAGCCGCGGACTTTTGCGGCATGGGCCGCAGCACGCTTTTCAAGCTGATCAGTGAAGAGCTTTTCCCGGATGGCCGTCAGATGCCGTGGGGAAAGCGGTGGCATCGAGATGTCCTTCGGCAATGGCTCGACGCACAATGGCAGGCAGCGGAGGCACCGAAGGCCGGGAAGTCTCGCCATGCAGCCTGAGTGTATCCACCAGGTCCGCCCACCACTGCAGCATGATCCGGCGCTGATAGAGGTACTCGGCGTGATTGTAGCTGGCCCGGGACTTGTTTTCTTCAGTGTGGGCCAGCTGCCTTTCAACCCAGTCACCATCGAATCCGTAATTGTTGAGCAGTGTTGACGCGGTAGTTCTAAAGGCGTGTCCGCTGAAAAGGCCGCCATAGCCAAGCCGTTCCAGAACCCGATTGATCGTAGTGGCAGACATTGGCTCGGTTGGCTGCCGAAGGTTCGGAAAGCAGTAAGGCCGGTTGCCAGTTAAGCCTTCTAGCTCTCGCAACAACTCCACCGCCTGGGAAGATAGAGGCACCAGGTGAGTAACCCCGCGCTTCATCTTTTCCCCAGGGATTGTCCAGGTGGGTTCTTCTGATTCCAGATCGAACTGATCCCACCGGGCAGACCGCACTTCCACCGTTCGCGCCATGGTCAGCGCCAGCAGCCGAATGGCGATCTCGGTTATCCGATATGCTATAGCGCCCTCTTTGGGCCAGATGGCCCGGCAAAGCTTTCCGAATTCGTCCAGGTTGTAGGACGGCTTGTGTTTCGCTTTCGGCTTTTTGATGGCGCCGCGCAGAGGTGCAGTCGGGTCATTGTCAGCCCTCAGTGTGGCGATCGCATGCCGGTAGATGGCCGCCAGCCATTGCTTAAGATTCACAGCAACCGTTGGTGCCCGCTCCTCAACCCTTTGCAGCTCGGCCAACATCTGGGCCGGAGTGATATCACGAATGCCTTTCTTTCCCAGATTGGGCCAGATATCCGCTTCCAGCATTCGGGTTACCTGCCGGTGGTAATAGACGCTCCAGCCGGCTTTGTTTCTGGCGATCCATTCCTTACCAACTTCCTCGAGGGTGTTGGCCTGCTCTGCCCGCCTCTCCGCCAGCTCCCGTTTCTTCACTTCTGCCGGGGCCTCACCGTTGGCCACACACTTCTTTGCCCAGTCACGGATTGCCCTGGCTTCGGAGATGGTAATGGTGGGGTATTCTCCGACGGTATACATGCCGGCTTTGCCATGGAGTCGATACCGGTACCGCCAGAATTTGGAACCACTGGGCCGGATCTCCAGGGCAAGACCACCGGAGTCAGCGAGGCGATATGTTGTGTCTTTGGCTTTTGCCTTCCGAGCCTTGGTATCAGTGATCATAGGCGGTATCTGTGAGTAACGGGTGAGCGTTACTCACAATCTTACTCACAGTGGTCGTGGCTTGCCATGAATTCATTTGAACTCATATGGACTCGTTTTCCAGTTAATCAACGGGTTACCGAATCGCCGCGAACTCATTTGCACCCATATGGACGGCGTGCTGGTTATCGATCATCAGCAACATAATCTTGTCCTCCGCCTCAGTGGTCGAAATCGTTGTAGGTCATGGCGACAGCGCGGAAGATCGCGCGGCCCTTGTTCATGGTTTCCTTCCACTCAAGGCGGGGTACCGAATCGGCCACCACGCCGGCGCCTGCCTGAATATGCAGGGTGTTGTCTTTGATTACGGCCGTGCGGATGGCAATGGCGGTATCCATGTTGCCATTGAACGACAGATAACCCACGGCACCGCCATAGACGCCGCGCTTCACCGGCTCCAGTTCGTCGATGATTTCCATGGCGCGGATCTTGGGAGCGCCACTGAGGGTGCCGGCGGGCAGGGTGGCGCGCAACACGTCCAGGCAACTGGTGTTGTCTTTCAGGCGACCGGTGACGTTGGAGACGATGTGCATCACGTGGGAGTAACGCTCCACAATCATCTTGTCGGTCAATTTTACCGTGCCGGTCTCGGACACCCGGCCAGCGTCGTTGCGGCCCAGGTCGATCAGCATCAGGTGCTCGGCGATTTCCTTGGGGTCGGCCAGCAGTTCCGCTTCCATGGCCCGGTCCTCGGCGTCGGTAGCGCCACGCTTTCGGGTGCCGGCGATCGGGCGCACGGTGACTTCGTCATCTTCCACCCGCGCGAGGATTTCCGGCGACGAGCCTACGATCTGGAAGTCGCCCAGATCCAGAAAGTACATGTATGGGGACGGGTTCAGTACCCTCAGCGAGCGATACAGGTTCAGCGGTGGCGCCTCGAACGGAATCGACATGCGCTGGGAAATCACCGTCTGCATCACATCGCCGTCCAGAACGTATTCCTTGATCCTGCCGACGGCCGCTTCGAACTTTTCCTGGTTAAACCCGGAAATGAAGTCGCTCTCGTCCACGGTTTTACCGCGCAGATGTTCCGGTGTGCGGGGAGCGTTGGTCGTCTGCCGGTGCAGGCGGGACTCCAGGTCGTCGATTCGCTGTAGTGCCTGTTCGTATGCGCCTTCCTGGTTTGGGTCGGCATGGACAATCAGGTGCAGTTTGCCGCGCAGGTTGTCGAACACCACAACGTCATCGGACACCATCAGCAGGATGTCGGGTGTGCCGATCCTGTCCGGCGGGCAGGTGTTGCGCAGGCGCTTTTCGATGTAGCGCACGGTGTCATAACCGAAATAGCCAACCAGACCGCCATTGAAGCGGGGCAATTCCTCCAGGTCCGGCGCGTTGAAGCGGGCCTGGTAGTCTTCCACAAAGGCCAGTGGATCGTCGACGGTGGTTTCTTCGATCACCTTGTCGTCGCGGGTAATGGTGACGGTGTGATCATGGACCTTGAGAACTTCACGGCTGGGCAGGCCGATGATGGAATAGCGGCCCCACTTTTCGCCGCCCTGGACGGATTCGAACAGATAGGAGTAGGGGCCACTGGCCAGCTTGAAATAGGTGCTCAGGGGCGTATCCAGATCGGCGAGGACTTCGCGGAATACGGGGATACGATTAAAGCCGGCCTTGGCGAGCTCGGCGAATTGCTCGGGTGTCATGATAACGGTTCCTGAAATCTGATTTGTATGGTGGACGTTCGGGCAGCATTTAGCCGGTGCGCCATCGCCACCATCGTGTCGCGCGGGTTGTCAGTACGCCACGCGCTGTCATCAGACTCAGTCCCTGCACGGCAGGAATCTCCCGAATTGAAGGTTTCAAATCAATATCCTGTGAGATTACAAAAGCTGGGCCAGGGAATCAACAACGGCATCCGCGCCGAGCGTATCCACGGGCGCCCCATAATTGTAGCCATATCGTACCGCCACCGAGGGAATACCGGCTGCCAGAGCCGCGCTGATGTCGGTGACCGAATCCCCCACCATCACCGTGGTGCCTCGGGTACCGCCGAGTTCGGTCATGGCATGGATCAACGGTTGTGGGTCTGGTTTGCGTACCGGCAGTGTGTCTCCACCGATGCTGATATCGAACCAGTGTTCAATGCCCATCTGCTCGAGCAACGGTGCCACAAACTGCTCCGGCTTGTTGGTGACGATGCCCATACGGCAGCCGTAGTCGGCCAGGCGGGTCAGACATTCCTCCACGCCGTCGTAGAGCAGGGCATGCTGGCCGTTGAGGTTTTCGTAGGCATGGTAGAACATCGCCAGTGCGTCATTGAACAGTGCGTCGTCCTTCGGGCTTGCCGGTTCCCAGTCCGCCTGCCCGGCAAGGGCACGCCGCACCAGCACGCTGGCGCCATTGCCCACCCATTGGCGCACATTGTCAGCGCCGGCCTTGCGACGCCCCAGCTGTTCCAACATGGCGTCAATGGCCGCCGCCAGATCGGGGGCGCTGTCCACCAGGGTGCCGTCCAGATCGAACAGCGCCACTCCCGGCCAGCGTTGGCTGAACAGTCCTGCCAGGCTCATCGGTTTGAACCCTGTTTGGCCAGTTCCAGCTCTGCCCGCATGTTGTCGATAGTGGCTTTGTAGTCGTCGGTGTTGAAGATGGCGGAGCCCGCGACAAAGGTGTCGGCGCCGGCCTCGGCGATCTCGCGGATGTTGTCGGTTTTCACGCCGCCGTCGATTTCCAGGCGAATGTTGCGGCCGCTGGCATCGATGCGCCTGCGGGCTTCGCGCAGTTTGTCGAGGGTGCCGGGAATGAATTTCTGGCCGCCAAAGCCGGGGTTTACCGACATCAGCAGGATCATGTCCAGTTTATCCATCACGTGATCAATGTAGTGCAGTGGTGTGGCCGGATTGAACACCAGGCCCGCCTTGCACCCACCTTCACGAATCAACTGCAGCGAGCGGTCGATGTGATTGGAGGCTTCCGGGTGGAAGGTGATGTAGCTGGCGCCGGCATCGATGAACATCCGGATCAGGTCGTCGACCGGAGAAACCATCAGGTGCACGTCAATTGGAGCGGTAACGCCGTGTTTACGCAATGCTTCGCAGACCATGGGGCCGATGGTCAGGTTGGGTACGTAGTGGTTGTCCATGACGTCGAAGTGGACAATGTCGGCGCCGGCGGCCAGTACGTTATCGACTTCCTCGCCCAGTCGGGCAAAATCGGCTGACAGAATGGACGGGGCAATCTGGAAAGGGTTCATGACGGCTCTCTTGAACGGTTTGATAGTGATATCGACAATGGCGCGTACAGCGGTTTTCTCTGTAAAAGCCTGCAAAAGGCTGCAAGAGTCTGCAAAGGCTGCTGGGCCGCAAAGCTGTTAGTCTACCAGTTTGATGGTGATTTTTCGCACGGAATGAGTGACGGCCTGTGAGCAGATGGATTGAAAAACCGGTTATGAAATGTCTGGTCCTTCTGGCCGTTGTTGGTGCTTTATGGGCCCCGCAAACGTTGGCGCAGGCGCAGAACGACGCGCAGGACCAAAGTGCCGGCATGATCGGCCAGGACGCTGAGACAACTGCCGGGGCGGCCGTTAAGCGACCATTGATATCGACGGGGCTCGATTCGGACGCAATCGCCCGAACCTGGCCGGACTCGTCCGTATGGCTGGAGCCACCGGAGGAAGAGCCTGTGCTGGCCCTGTTTGAGCCGGAAGCCGAGACGCCTGCGAAGGGCGCACTGGTGATTCTGGCCGATGAGGGGCAGTCGCCGGCTTCCGGATTGGCTGCTGCCCTGCGACAGCCGATGGCGCGTGCCGGCTGGGCTGTGATGGTGCTCGGGCTTGAGATACCGCCGCATGAGGTACAGCAAGCGCGTCGACAACGGGGTTTAGAGGCGCCCGAAGAGGCGGGCGCGCCGGATAAGGACGCCGCCGATGAAACGGGCGATAAGCCTGGCGAGTCGGTGATGATTGATGTGATGGCCAGTGACGACGTTGAGGCATTGGCAGACCAATACCGGGCCCGCATCCAGAAGACTCTGACCGCGGCGGTTGGCAACCTGGTTGGTCGTGGTTACAGCCGGGTGGCCATGGTGGGTGTCGGCCGGGCGGCTGGTCACGTCACCCGCGCGGCTACTGCCAGCGGGGGGCAGGATGTGTCGGCGCTGGTATGGATTGCGCCAGAGTTTAGTCAGAGCGATTCGAAAGCCCTGACGGAGTCGCTTGGTGAGTCCGGTGCGCTGCGCGTGCTGGAGCTTTACAGTGCCCGCAGTTCATTGGGCACCGGGAGCACAATTCAAAGGTCGCCAAAGCAACGGGAGGCCGCACTCAGGAGGGCGGGGGTTGCAGATTACTCCCAGCAACCTGTCGCAATGGCTGAACAGCCACAACCCAGGGAGGCGCCAGCGCTCACCAACCGCATCGCAGCCTGGCTGGCCTCCGAACGCTAGGAAATATCAGCCACCCACAGCGGTGGATGAGCCGATGACAACGCCGCCGCAGCTGACAGCATCGCCGGTCAGTGCGGCCGGTTTGCCTTCAATCATCACCGTAGGGCTGCCAGCTGCGATGGCGCGGGGGTGTGGTGGATGCTTGGGCTTGGAGTGCATGGCGAGCTGATCGCCCAGTCGCGCAACGGGTTTGCCGTCAATCAGTACGGTCGCGCTGCCGGTGATGACTGGGGTTGGGGGAAAGCCTTGGTGATCGGTTCCGATGTCGCCGAGGAGGACGAGTTTCTTACCCATGGGAATGCTCCTTTTCTGTGGGTCTTGCAGGCCGCTGGTCCGTGGGCCTTTCTTTTGCACGTTTATGTTTCTGTGGTGCGGTTCTGATCTTGAAGTCTAGCAAGCTTGGCGCTGAACTCAAAATGCCGGATTCACACCGACAGGCGCTGGTTGATCAGTTCCCAGGCCTGCTGGTAGCGCAGAAGGCGGTCCTTTGCCCTGGTCAGTTCCGCCGGGCTCAGCTGCTGCTGCGCCAGTTTGTCCGGGTGGCATTCCGACACTTTTTTTCGGTAGGCCCGTTTGATCACCTCGCGGCTGTCACGGCGGGTAACGCCGAGAACCTGGCAGGCCTGTTCGAAGGTTGAGGGTCGTGGCTGGCTTTCCGGTTCGGTGATCCAGACCTTGCTGGCGTAACTGTCGAGAATGTCATCGCTGACCCTGATCGGCAGTCCCATCTGGTCAATGGCATCCTCGCAACGATAGCGGCGGGGCTTTTCGGGGCGCCCCTGCAGCTGTGCTGCGTGGCAAAGGCAGATGGCAACGCGCAGTGAGGGGGAGGGCCAGATTCTGTGGGTCAGGCGCAGGCCCAGAGCTTTCAGGGTAGGGATGCGCTCAGCGGTCTTGCCCTTGCGGAAATGGCCAATGGCCTTGCGCCGCTGGCGACCGGAGAGTTTCAGGGCTTTCATCAGGGTTTCGGCGAAACCGATGTCTTTCTCTGTTACCCGCCCTTCCGATTTGGCGATGTAGCCCAGGAAAAAGAACAGGCTTCGGCGACACCAGTGCGGCAATCGGGTTCTGACCAGCAATTCGGTGGCCTGGTGGCCGCAGGCGGTCAACTCACCAAGCAGCTCACTGAACTCCGCTTCCATGCGTGCAGGCAGATTGTTGTCTCTGGTCTCAGAGGTCATGGCTCAGTCCGCCTTCCCGCAGCATCCGGTCCAGCTCCCGCAGTCGTTCCGGCGTACCGATATCCATCCAGTGACCGGTATGGCGAATGCCTTGCACCCGTCCCCGGTTCATGGCATCCCGCAGGATTGGCGCCAGTTTTCGGGTGCCCGGTGTCAGCCCCGAAAACAGACGACGATTCAATAGGCTGATGCCGGTAAACGTTAGTGCTTCAGGACCGCTCTCAATCACCGTGCCATCCGCCCGCAGGCAGAAGTCGCCCGCCGGGTTGTGGTCAGGGTTGCCGGTCATGACCAGTAGTGCGTCGGCATGTTCGGGTGGCGTCAAATGGGCCAGATCAAAATCGCACCAGATGTCACCATTGATCACCACAAACCACTCTTCGTCGCTGCTGGTCAACAAAGGCAGCGCCTGAAGAATCCCGCCAGCGGTCTCCAGAGGATCGCTTTCCCGGGAGTATTCAATGGCCAGCCCGTCGTTGCTGCCGTTTCCCAGTTCCGCTTCGATCTGCGTGCCCAGCCAGGCGTGGTTGATCACGATCTCCCGAAAACCAGCGGCTTTCAGCCGTTCCAGATGGTGCACGATCAGCGGCTTCCCACCGGCAGGCAGGAGCGGCTTCGGGGTGGTCAGGGTCAGCGGCCGCATGCGCTCGCCTTTACCGGCCGCAAGAATCATCGCTTTCACTGGCCGAATGTCTCCACTGGGCCGATCTGCTGCTCGATGGACGGCACCACGGTGTCGGTGAGCCATTCATGGAAGTGGCGCAGGGCGGCCTGACGGCTGCTGGCCTCCACCAGATAGCCCACGGTGCGGGGAACATCCTTCAGGAATCCGCTCTTGCCATCACGTATGGCCAGTCGGGCAAAGATGCCCGCGGCCTTCAGGTGGCGCTGCATACCCATGAGTTCCAGCCATTGGCGGAAGGTGTCCCGATCGGCCTTGTGAAGGCCTGCCTCGGCACTGAGTAAGCGGAAACGCTCTGTCCACTGGTCGATGCGTTCTTCCGGCCAGCGGATATAGCAATCTTTCAGCAGCGATACCAGATCGTAAGTGACAGGGCCGCGTACGGCATCCTGAAAGTCGATCACACCGGGCCTTGTGGTGCCTGGGCGGACCAGAAGGTTGCGGGAATGGTAGTCACGGTGCACCGCCACATCCGGCTGGGCCAGGGCGCTCTCCCGCAGGAAGGCAAAGGTGGTGTCCAGCAGAGCGCGTTCTCCGTTGGAGAGCGTCAGTCCCAATTGCTGCGTCAGCAACCAGTCCGGAAACAAGGCCATTTCCCGATCCAGCAAGGCGATGTCGTAAGCCGGAAGTGGGTAGTCGGGTGCATCGCCGGTCTGCTGTATGCGGACCAGCTCGTCCATTGCAGCGCCATAAAGCTGGTCGGCGTTGGTGTGGTTCAAGGCGCCGAGCATCAGGGCGTCACCAAAGTCTTCCAGCAGCAGGAAACCCCGGGTCAGGTCTTCGTGGACGATGTCTGGCACAGCGATATCGAGGCTGCGCCAGTGATGGGCGATCGCCACGAAGGGGTGGCAGTCTTCATGCTCGGGCGGCGCATCCATCACTATATACGGCCGGGACCCGGTGCCATGTGGGTCGCCACTGACGCGGAAGTAGCGGCGGAAGCTCGCGTCGCCAGATACTGGCTCGGGTGTCGCCTGGTCAAAACCGGGAAGGTCTCTGACCCACTGGGTGAGCATTGTCAGGCGGGTATCCATGGAATTGGCTGTTTTCCTGGCTTAGAAGTTATTGATGACCTGGCCGCAACGAACCTGCGGGCTCATGGCCGAAAGTTAGCAGATCAGTATAGAGGCGGTAAAACGGTTTTGCAGCAATGCTTGGTTTCCGTTAACAAAGGCCGGTTTCCGTTAACAAGGCCAAGGGCGCCGTGTAAACTAGGCCGCTGTTAAGTGTCTCCGACAGCTGCGAATCCATTCTGGACAGGAACCTGCTCACCGTGCCAGCCCCAATTAGGAAGCTGCGAATGCCAACGCCCCTGAGGCGGTCCCGTCTCGGGTTGCTGTTCGTGTCCGCTGCGGGTTGCACAATGTTGGCACCAATGCCGGTGGTTTATGCCCAGGAAGCAGCCCCTTCGGCTGCCGAGATGGACTGGCGGCCGAAGTCTGATTTGCCAGAGGATGTCCGTCGTTCCCTGCCCGATTTTTGTGACGGTGGCTATCTGCCGTCCGTGGTCCCGGGAACAGTAGAGGGAGGCGCCGGTGAGCCAGCAGCGAAACATGGCCAGGCGCCCCTGCAGGCCAGTGGGCTCAATGCGCGGTACGAACTCGACAACGAACTGTTTCTGCGGGGAGATGTTCGTCTGCAGCAGCCGGGATTCCAGGTGACGGGCTCCGAGGCCCGCTACAACCAGGCAACCGGTGCGGTGGCCATAGAGGGGCCGCTGACCAGCCGCGGTGACGGCTTCCTGCTGACCGGGGAACGTGCGGACTATGACGTCAACAGCGGCCGGGTGGACATCAATACCGCGACCTTTCTCCTGCACGGCCCGGAAATGCGGGGTTCCGCTATTCAGCTTTCCCGCACGGCGGAAGACCAGGTACGAATTCGTGGCGGCTCACTGACCACCTGCGCCCCGGACAACAACGATTGGTCCATCGTGGCGTCCGACATCCACCTGGACCAGGGCGAAGGTGTGGGCACCGCAAAGCACGTACGCCTTGAGATCAGTGATATCCCGGTGTTCTACTGGCCCTATGCCAGCTTCCCCATTGACGACCGCCGCAAGACCGGCTTTCTCTATCCGTCTTTCGGCACCTCCAATGCAGGCAGCGGCGCTTTCCTGTCCGTTCCTTATTACCTCAACCTGGCACCGCACTACGACGCTACGCTGACGCCTCAGTACATACATGGGCGTGGATTGTTTACCGAGGCAGAGGGGCGTTACCTGAGCAGTCTGGGGGAATCGGTGCTTCAGCTGGGCTACGCTGGCAACGACTCCGAGTACGAGGAAGAATTTCCCTCGCAAGGCGGCGAACGCTGGGGTCTTGATTTCAGTACCCAGGCGAGATTCGGATACGGCTGGACCGGCTACGGGGATTATTCCGTGGTTAGCGACGACGACTACCTCAGCGATCTCAACCGTAACCTGGAGATCAATCGCGCGACCCATCTGCGTCGCCGGGGCGGTATCCGCTATCGGGATTCATCACAGTATTTCGAAACCTATCTCAACGGCTACCAGACCATCAGCGATTTCATTGCCGACGAGAACATTCCGTACTCACAGTTACCGGAAGTATTGTACGGCGCCACCGTGGATGCAGGGCCGGCGGAACTGAACCTGGAAAGCCAGTACACTTATTTTCACCGTGATAATGATGACCTGACGGGACTCGACCGGGCCAATGGCCAGCGATTTCGGGCCATACCCGAACTGGCGCTGCCTATGCGGGCGCTTTGGGGTTATGCCAGGCCCTCCGTCAGTGTCGATTACACACGCTATGAACTGGAGGACTACACCGCGCGGGACCCCGGCTTTGATCGCACCGTTCCGGTCGCGGAGTGGGATTCCGGCCTGTATTTTGATCGCCAGTCCAGCCTGTTCGATATTCCCTATAACCAGAGCCTGGAGCCCCGGCTCTATTACGCCTGGGCTGACGCCGATGCGGACCAGTCGTTCATTCCAGACTTCGATACCGCCATTCGCTCGTTCAGCTTCGACCAGTTGTTCCAACGCAACCGTTTCAGCGGCGGTGATCGGGTGGGTGACAGTAATCAACTGACCGTGGCGCTAACCAGCCGTTTCAATGATCTGCTCACCGGCGCCGAACGTGCCCGCTTCAGCATTGGTCAGGTTCACTATTACGATGACAGGGAAGTGTCGCTTGAGGGGGAGGGTGCCTCTGACACCAGTGACTCCCCGCTGGCCGGTGAAATGGTTTTGCGGCCGGTGGACGGCCTGGAGGTTCGAACCTCCGGCTTGTGGGAGCCAGACACCAGCAAGACGCAGGAAGGTCGCAGTCAGCTGATTTTTCACTCCGATGACTATCGTTACCTGGCCAGCCTGGGGCACAGTTACCGGCGAGGTGAATTCGAACAGTCGGATATCGGGGGCGTTTTTCCTGTCACAGACCGTGTTAGTCTGATCGGCCGCTGGGTCTACGATTCCGAGCTTGATCGTACGGTCGGTTCACTGGCCGGGCTGGAATACAATAATTGTTGCTGGAGTGTGCAGCTGGTGCACCAGAACTACCTGACGGACGACGAACAGCTTGAGAGTCGCATGCTGTTTCAGATTCAGCTCAAAGGACTGGGCGGGAGCGGCGGATCGTCCAGCCAGATTTCCGAAGCCATCTATGGCTTTGACGAAAGGGAACGTCGCCGTTTCGGTGATCGCTGATGCCTGGCAGTCAGGCTGGGGATGCCGGGGGTGACAGGCAGTATTCTTCCATACTAGAGGTGACTATGAAGGCGAACCTTCGCCATTGCGCACAAATGATGCTGGCACTGATGGTTGTGATGGTATCCGCAACCGTACAGGCGGACCGCAAACTGCTTGATCAGGTGGTGGCGGTCGTCAACGACGACGTTATTCTTCAGTCCGAGCTCGAGGCACGGATCAACACCATCACCGGGCGGCTGCGCGCTCAGGGCACCGGATTGCCCCCCAGGGATATTCTGGAAGAACGGGTTCTGGAACAGCTGATCAGCGAGTCCATCCAGTTGCAGATGGCGGACAGGGCCGGGATGCGCATCAGCGACAACGAGCTCAATGAAACCCTGGCATCCATCGCCCAACGCAACAATATGACGCTGGCCCAGTTCGA
Organism: Marinobacter algicola DG893; assembly: GCF_000170835.1. Lineage (GTDB taxonomy): Bacteria > Pseudomonadota > Gammaproteobacteria > Pseudomonadales > Oleiphilaceae > Marinobacter > Marinobacter algicola. Next base: position 5,386 of record NZ_ABCP01000047.1, on the reverse strand, counting down.
GCAACAACTGGTCCAGGAAGGCGTCACCTATCGCGAAGCCCGTGAGCAGATTCGCAACGAGATGATCACCAGCCGGGTACAACAGCGCCAGGTCGGCAATCGCGTGCGGGTTACCGATCGGGAAGTTGAGAATTATCTGGCAGCAATGGCAGGTCAGGGCCGTAGCAATGCGGAGTATGAGCTGGCCCACATTCTCATTGAGGTGAACGATTTTAATGACGAGGAAGAGGTCAGCGCTGCCCGCGAAAAGGTGGAGCAATTGCGTGAAGAGATTGCCGAGGGCCGGGACTTCCGCTCTGTTGCCGTCGCCGAATCCGATGCCAGCAATGCCCTCGACGGTGGCAACATGGGATGGCGTGCCGAGAACCAACTGCCGTCACTGGTGGCCGATGTGGTTCCGGATCTTGAAACCGGAACCGTATCCCCCGTGCTCAGGAACAGCAGCGGCTTCCACCTGGTGATGGTGATGGACCGTCGCGGCGGTGACAAAGCACAGTTCATCGAGCAGTCGAAAGTCCGCCACATCCTGGTACGCACCTCGGAAACCGTGTCGGAAGCCCAGGCGGAAGCAACCATTCGCGATCTCTACCAGCAAATCGACAACGGCGCCGATTTTGCGGTCATCGCCAGGGAGCACTCTGATGACCCGGTTTCCGGCTCTGACGGTGGCAACCTCGGCTGGGTCAGCCCCGGGCAGATGGTGCCGGAATTCGAACAGGCGATGATGGAGGCGGATGTGGGTGAGCTCAAAGGTCCGTTCCGCTCCCAGTTTGGCTGGCATATCCTGCAGGTTCAGGACCGTCGCCAGCAGGACATCAGTGGTGATGTACGGGAATCCGAGGCGCGGCAGGCCATCTATCGACGCAAGTTTGATACCGAACTGCAGAACTGGCTGCGTGAGATCCGCGACGAGGCGTTTATTGAGTTCAAGAGCGGCTACGGAGCTGACAGCCAATCATGACACAGCCGGTCATCCTCGCACTGACAGCGGGCGAACCTGCGGGCATTGGCCCGGAGCTTTGCCTGCAACTGGCCCTGAAAAAACGCGGGCCCGGCATTGTGGTGGTGGCCAGCAAACCTCTATTGGAGGCGCGGGCCCGTCTGCTTGGGCTGGAAGTGGCGCTGGAAGACTGGGCGCCGGGAGCGCCAGCCACCGCAGAACCGGGCAGGCTCTCCGTGCTTTCCGTTGATGGGCTGGCGTCCACCACGGCCGGCCATCTGGATCCTGCGAATAGCGCCTATGTTCTGGAAACCCTGCGAATAGCTGCCCAGGGCTGCCTTGATGGCATCTTCGACGGCATGGTGACGGCTCCGGTTCATAAAGGGGTCATCAACAACGCCGGCATTGCCTTTAGTGGCCATACGGAGTTCCTGCAGGAGCTCTGTGGCGTTGAGCGTGTGGTGATGATGCTGGCCACCGATGAACTTCGGGTCGCGCTGGTCACTACGCATTTGCCTCTTAAGGACGTCTCTGCCGCGATTACGGCTGAGCGCCTGACCCAGGTCACCCGTATTCTGGACAATGACCTGCGCAAGTTCTTCGGTCTGCAGCATCCCAGGATACTGGTTGCCGGCCTGAATCCACACGCCGGCGAAGGCGGACATCTGGGCCGGGAGGAAATCGACGTCATCGAGCCGACCCTGGCCACCCTGCGTCGGGAAGGCATCGACCTGACCGGCCCACTGCCGGCGGACACCTTGTTCACCCCCCATTGGCTCGACAACGCCGATGCGGTTTTGGCCATGTACCATGACCAGGGCCTTCCGGTTCTCAAGTTCCAGGGCTTCGGCCGGGCGGTCAATATCACCCTGGGCCTGCCCATCGTACGAACCTCCGTCGACCACGGCACCGCCCTCGATCTGGCCGGTACGGGCAAAGCAGATGCCGGCAGCCTGGAAACCGCAATCCGGGTGGGCGAACGAATGGCAACCTCAGCGAAAAGAGATCCTATCGAGTGAGTAGCAAACACGGCCATCAGGCCCGGAAACGCTTCGGTCAGAACTTTCTTCACGACCCCGGCGTGATTGAACGCATTATTCGCGCTATCCATCCCCGGCCGGACGATGCCCTTGTGGAAATCGGGCCTGGCTTGGGCGCTCTCACCGAGGAAATGCTTGCCGTTAACTCAAACCTCCAGGTGGTGGAGCTGGATCGGGACCTGATTCCCGTGCTCCGGACCAAATTTTTCAATTACCCCAACTTCCGCATCCATGAAGCGGATGCATTGAAGTTTGATTTCGGCGAACTGGTTGCCGACAAGCCCCTGAGGATCATCGGCAACCTGCCGTACAATATTTCCACGCCATTGATTTTCCACTTGCTGGGGCATTCCGGCGTGGTGCAGGACATGCATTTCATGCTGCAGAAGGAAGTGGTTCAACGGATGGCGGCGGTGCCCGGAGACAACAACTACGGCCGACTGGGGATCATGACCCAGTACTTCTGCCGGGTGCAGCCGTTATTTGAAGTCGGGCCAGGCGCTTTCCGGCCGGCGCCGAAAGTGGATTCCGCCATCGTTCGGTTGGTACCCCATAAGACGCTGCCGCATCCGGCAAAGAATTATAAGCTGTTGCAGGCAGTGGTACGCACCGCCTTCAGCGCCCGGCGTAAAACCCTCCGAAAGGCGCTGGCCGGCATGGTTTCCGTGGAACAACTCAACAGCATTGGCATCAACGATGGCCTGCGCCCGGAAAACCTTGGCCTGGCAGAGTATGTTGCGATTGCCGATTTGTTGGCTGACAGTAGACCTGAGAATTTCGGTGCTGATGAGGTAAGTCATGACTGATTACGCCATTGGCGATATCCAGGGCTGCTACGAACGTCTTCTGGATGTGCTCGCCAAGGTGGATTTCTCACCGTCGCGGGACCGGCTCTGGGTGGCCGGAGATTTGATCAACCGTGGCCCGTCTTCCCTGGAAACCCTGCGCTACGTTGAAAGCCTGGGGAGTTCTGCGGTGGTGGTGCTGGGCAATCATGATCTGCACCTGCTGGCAGTAGCCGTGGGTGGCCATGCCCTGAGGAACAAGGACACGCTCTCCGACATACTCGAAGCGCCGGATCACCAACGGCTTTTCGATTGGCTCCGACAGCAGAATCTCTGTGTTCACGATGAAGACCGCAATCTGGTCATGGTCCACGCCGGGCTGCCCCACATCTGGTCAGTGGAAGAAGCGGTGAGCCACAGCCGGGAAGTCGAGACGGTGATTCGCGGTCCCGAGGCCGAAAGCTACTTTGCGGATATGTACGGGAACCGGCCTGAACGTTGGCACCCGGACCTCAGTGGGATGGATCGATGGCGCGTTATCACTAACTATTTCACCCGTATGCGCTTTATTGCCGAGGATGGCACCCTGGAGCTTGCAGCGAAAGAGTCGGCCGAGTCGGCGCCGGATGGCTTTGCACCCTGGTTTCGCTTCCCTCGCCAGGATGATGTGCGTGTGGTGTTCGGACATTGGGCGGCACTGGAAGGGCAGACTGAAAGCACGCGCTATTTCGGGCTCGATACCGGTTGTGTCTGGGGCGGTAAGCTCACCTTGATGAATCTGGATACCGGGGAAAAGATCCACTGTGACTGCTAGACAGATAGAACCCCTTCGCCCGGCACTGGTGTTGGGCGCGCTGTTTGCCCTGTTAGCGGTGATGGCAGGAGCCTTTGGTGCACACGGGTTGCGTGGTGTAATTGACGAGCGGGGGCTTGAAGTTTTCCAGACTGCCGTCACATATCAGGTATACCACTCATTGGCGTTAATTCTTGTCGCGATACTCCCGGTTGCGGGTCTGTCGCGGCGTTTGCTCGGCATTGCGGCCGGCTTTTTTGTTGCTGGAATCCTGTTGTTCAGCGGCAGCCTGTACCTCCTGGTGCTAACGGACCTTCGCTGGATGGGGCCGGTTACGCCGGTTGGAGGAATCGGCTTTATGGTGGGCTGGATATTGGTTCTGATAGCGGGATTCAGGCGTTAGAGACAGATGTTTAAGGCAGGTAACGTTATGCAGGTACAGGTCAACGGTGACGCCATGGAGCTTCCCGAAGAAGTCACTGTCGCGGTATTGATAGAGCGGATGGCATTGGTTGGCAAGCGATTCGCTGTGGAAGTCAACGAAGATATTGTTCCCCGCAGCCAGCACGCCACGTTCAGCCTCAACGAAGGTGACAAGGTAGAGGTGGTTCACGCCATCGGCGGTGGTTAACTGCGGCTTTGCCATTCTTTTTCACGATTTTATTAACAAGTTCAGGTGTTCAGCATGAGTGACCGTTCCGAAAGACCGCTTCCCGAAGACAAACCGCTTGAAATCGCCGGCCGGGTATACCAGTCCCGGTTGCTGGTAGGCACTGGTAAGTATCGGGACATGGCTGAAACCGGCCATGCGATTGAAGCCAGCGGTGCGGAGATTGTCACCTTTGCCGTGCGCCGTACCAATCTGGGCCAGAACCCGGATGAACCGAGTTTGTTGGACGTGGTATCCCCTGAGCGCTACACCATGCTGCCTAACACCGCTGGCTGTTACACCGCAAAAGATGCCGTGCGTACCTGCAAGCTCGCACGGGAGCTGCTGGATGGTCATGACCTGGTCAAGCTGGAAGTGCTGGGTGAGGAAAAAACCCTGTACCCGAACATGACCGAAACCCTGGTGGCCGCAGAGGAGCTGATCCGCGATGGGTTCAAGGTGATGGTGTATTGCTCAGACGACCCGTTGCTGGCCAAGCGTCTGGAGGAAATGGGCTGTATCGCCATCATGCCGCTGGGAGCACCAATTGGTTCCGGCCTGGGTATCCAGAACCGCTACAACATCCGCCTGATCGTCGAGAACGCCAACGTACCCGTGTTGGTGGATGCCGGTGTTGGTACCGCTTCTGATGCAACCCTGGCAATGGAGCTGGGTTGCGATGGCGTGCTGATGAACACCGCCATCGCCCAGGCCCAGGACCCGATCCGCATGGCCAAGGCAATGCGCCTGGCCATTGAATCTGGCCGCGATGCCTATCTGGCGGGGCGTATGCCTAAGAAGCTTTATGCCAGTGCCTCGTCGCCTCTCGATGGCACCTTCTTCTGATGTGAGCCACAATCTCAAGACTCGACACGGATACAGGCGGGCAGGGTCATCTAATGGTGAAAAGATCGTCCTTCTGGTCAAATGGGGAATGTCACTAGCATAGCGCAAAACGTATGGAATAAAAACCCACTGGACCTGGCAAGCCGGTTTACTGGATCACTCTCACATCAATATACGTCCTTGATGTGTTCATGTTATTGACTAATTATTAATTTAAATTAAAATCCTTCTCATTCGTATTTGATATGATAATTCAATGATCCAGCCTGTCACCCGGTTACCTCGTTTCCTCACTGTCTATTGCACCCTCTTCGCGTGCTCATCCTCTGTCCT
>NZ_ABCP01000048.1 GCF_000170835.1 Marinobacter algicola DG893 | reverse complement strand
CGTTTCCGGGAAGGGCCTACACCGGTGCGACGATCACAAATTGTGAAGGCTAGGAGAGAGTAACTCACAATTCAGCCCCGAACGGTTTAACCAGAACAATAAGCCGAGGCAACAACGTAAGCGCCCCCACCAGAGCCATGAACATGGCAAATCCCGTGAACAACCCGAAGTAGATGGTCGGGATGAAATTCGACAGCACCAGGATCGAAAACCCGGTAATAATCGTCAGCGAGGTAAAGAACATCGCCTGCCCGATGCTGCGGTGGCAGCGGTGCATGGTGGCGAGGTAGTCGCCGTCCTTCTCGAATTCCGTCTTGAAACGGTGGATGTAGTGAATGGTGTCGTCCACCGCAATGCCCACCGTAATCGCTGCCACCGTGATCGTCATCATATCCAGCGGAATGCCCAGCCAGCCCATCAGGCCCAGCACCGACCCCGCCGCGATCAGGTTGGGGGCCATGCCAATCAGCGCCAGTTTTATCGACCGGAACAGGATCAGGAACATCACCATGATGGCCAGGAAGACAATGCCGATGGTCTTTATCTGGGAATCGAACAGGCTTTGCAGCATGTTGTTGTACATCACCGTCATGCCCGTAAGCTTCACCTGATCGTCCTCAAAGCCCATTTCTTCGGTGAGGTGAGTGAGTATGCGGTCCAGCAATGCTTGCCGGCGCAGGTCGGGGGAAGTCTCCAAGATGCGGATACTGAAGCGGGCCTGGTCGTGCTCTTCGCTGATGTAGGGCGTCAGAAGAATGTCCTTCAAGTCATCCGGCACCGCCGAGGGAACGAACGCCAGTTCCAGGGCATTCAGGGCCTCGCCACCGTTAACCTGGGCTAGGATGTCCAGGGTGGTGTCGATGGACATGACCTTGCCGGTCTCTGGCAGGCTGTCCAGGTAGTCGTGAACCTTACCCAGCCGATCCATCTTCTGATAGGTGAACCAGGTGTCCCGGTATTCCTCCGCTCCCCCGCAGTCCTCTACAAACGGGTCGCAGTCACTGGCAAAGGGATCACCACCACTGGCAAAGGGATCGCCGCCGGCTTCGCTTTCAGGCGGCTTGTCGTCCGTAATCACTACATCCAGCGGGGTTGTGCCTCCCAGGCGATTATCGATGGTGATCATACCCTGATGGATTTCGGTGCTGGACTTGAAGTAGTCGATGAAGCTGTTTTCCACCGTCAGGCGGTTCAGGCCGATGACACAGAGCACCGCGAGGATGGCGGAGCCGACCAGAACGGTTTTGCCGTAGTGCTCGGTAAACCGCGCAAACCAATCGGTAAAGGGAATCCGGTTGGAGCGCACTCGGTCGTCCACCGGCGGTGGCAGCAGCGCCAGCAGGGCCGGGAAAATGATAAATGTGATAAGGAACGCCACGGTCAGGCCGATGGTCATCATCCAGCCAAAATCGATCACCGGGCGGATGCCGCTGAAGGTCAGCGAGCCGAAAGCAACGATGGTGGTGATGGCCATGTAGAAACAGGGTTTGATCATGGCCAGCAGGGTGCGCCGCAGCGTATCCCGTGATTCGGCGTCAGGGTCGTCGTGCTGGAACTCCCGATAGCGAACGATCAGGTGGATGGTCAGCGAGAGGGTCATGATGAGCAGCAACGACACGAAATTGGACGAGATCACCGTGACTGGCCATTGCGCCCAGCTCAGGTAACCGATCACCAGCCACACCGTAAAGCCGCAGCACAGCAGTGGCACCAGGACCCAGCGCCACTGGCGGAAAATGATCGCCAGGGTCAGCAGCAGGAATATCAGCACGCCAATACCGAAGGTGGAGAGATCGTTCTGGATGAAACGGATCATGTCGGCAACGATCATGGGCACGCCGCCCAGGTAGATCTCGGCGCGGTCACGGTAGCTGTCGAGGACGGTCCTGACCCGTTTGATGGTTCGGTCCCGCTCCTCGCCCTGAGCCTCGGTGAACTCGATGAATGCCTGGCTGACGGTTTCCAGTCTTTGCTGTTCTTCTGCCGAGGCTTGGCCGCTCTGCGCTTTGTCCCGCAGCTCGTTGCGTTCCCGTAGCAGTTCGAAATAGCGCTCGGGAGTGGGCAGATTTACCTGTATCGCGGTGGTGCGCGCGTCTTCGCTGATTAGCAGGTTTGGATACAACGGGTTATTGAGCAATGCTTTTCTGGCGGTCTCCGGGGCTACGCCATCCTCATCGATGGTCTTGATCTCGGAGTCCACGGTATCCAGGGTCAGGCCCGGGCTGTGGAGCAGGGGGACGTTGAGGATGCTGTTGGTGGAGCTGACGTTCTCCAGGGCGGCCAGTTCGTCCCGTAATGACGCCAGCAACGCCAGGCCTTCGTTGCTGAACAACTCCTGGTCGGGTGTGTAGGTGACAACGAGGAAATCGTCGGAGGTGGTGAAGCGGCGATTCACCTCCCGGTATTGCTCCAGGGAGCGATCATCCTCAAGAACCAGGGACTCGGCGGACGCATCCAGTCGGAACTGGTCCAAACGCAGGCTGGCAACCAGCAGCAGGGCGCCAAACAGCAGGAGAATCAGAACAGGGCGGGGGAAAATCAACCGGTCATAGAAAGATCGAAGCCAGGACATCGCAAGCATTACCCTACACAGTGAAAGCGAGTGCAGAGTGTGCCACAAACTGTCAGTCGACGGTGCCCCTGTTTGAGGCCTATTCCAGGGAATTGATCAGTGGTTCAGTCTAACGCTTTGACCGGAATCTGTTGTGCGTTGGAGGAAGCGGGCACTTCTGGCACTGCAAGGCCCAGGTTATTCTTCTCGAAGACACGATCGGCGCGGTAGCTGGAGCGCACCATGGGGCCTGATGGCACTTCCATGAAACCTTTTTCCAGGCCAATCTCGCGGTAGCGATTGAAGTCTTCCGGGGTCACGTACTTTTCCACCGGCAGGTGGTTCTGAGTGGGGCGCAGATACTGGCCCAGGGTCAGAATGTCGACGCCGATCGCTCGCAGGTCGTCCATGGTTTCGAGGATTTCCTCTTCCGTTTCACCGAGGCCGAGCATCAGGCTGGTCTTGGTGAGCACGTCCGGACGATATTGCTTGGCGTGGGCCAGTACGCTGAGGGTTTTTTCGTAGCCGGCGCGGGGGTCCCGTACACGGGTGGTCAGGCGCTTCACGGTTTCCACGTTCTGGGCGAAAACGTCCAGGCCGGAGTCCACGACCTTCTCAACGTGCGCCATGACGGCGTCAAAGTCTGGTGTCAGGGCTTCCACGGCAACATGCGGAGTACGCTGCTTGATGGCGGACACGCAGGCCGCGTAGTGAGCGGCGCCACCGTCGTCCAGGTCGTCCCGGTCAACGGAGGTGAGTACGATGTAGCGCAGGCCCATGAGCTCCACGGATTTCGCCGTATTTTCCGGCTCTTCGTGATCGAGCCAACCCTTGGGGTTGCCGGTGTCCACGGCGCAGAAGCGGCAGGCGCGGGTGCAGACGGAGCCCATCACCATAATGGTGGCGGTACCGTTGGCCCAGCACTCGCCGATGTTCGGGCAATGGGATTCCTGGCAGACTGTGCTCAGCCGATGTTCGCTGACGTTCTTGCGCACCGCTTCGTAGCGTTCGCCCCCGGGCATGCGTGCACGCAGCCAGGAAGGTTTGCGCTGGGTTTTGGTGTCGATGATGCCCGAGCCCGAGCGCTTGATGCCGTCCTTGATCGCTGAGAATCCATGTTCGTTGCGGAACTTTGAACCACTGGTGACGCGTGATTTGGCACTGTCGCTCATTACTGGGGGACTCTCTTCTCGGCGGCGGATAAAAGGCTTGGCTGACCCTAAAGGGTAATCTGCGCCGGCGGCGGATACAAGGCAGGTACGGACAATCACGGGGGTTCCGGGCACGACTTTCGTCGTACCCGGTAACCACATCAGGCGGTTGTTTTATCCAGCGCCTGGCTGATATCGGCAATGATGTCATCCACGTGTTCGATGCCAATGGACAGGCGCACCAGATCCTCGCTGACGCCCGCACTTGCCAGTTCCTCTGGATTGAGCTGCCGGTGAGTCGTTGTGGCGGGGTGACAGGCCAGGGATTTGGCGTCACCAATGTTGACCAGGCGGTAGATCAGTTGCAGTGCATCGATGAACTTCGCGCCATTCTCAAGCCCGCCAGTAATGCCGAAACTGAGAATGCCCGACGCACGGCCACCGCATATTTTGTCGCAGGTGGCTTTGTAGGGGCTGTCGGCCAGGGTGGCGTAGTTCACCCATTCCACTGAAGGGTGATTCTGCAGGAAATTGGCAACTTTCTCGGCGTTTTCGCAGTGTCTTTCCATGCGCAGGCCGAGTGTTTCAAGCCCCTGCATGATCAGGAAGGCATTGAACGGGGCCAGGGCAGCGCCGGTATTGCGCAGGGGAACCACCCGGCAGCGCCCGATGAAAGCTGCTGCGCCAAGGGCTTCGGTATAGACCACGCCATGGTAGGAGGGGTCCGGCTCGTTGAGCATGGGGAACTTCGCCTTGTTGGTGACCCAGTCGAATTTCCCGGAGTCGACCACCACACCCGCTACGGTGGTGCCGTGGCCGCCGATGTACTTGGTCAGCGAGTGCACCACGATGTCTGCACCGTGTTCAAAAGGCCGGCAGAGGAAAGGCGTTGCCACGGTGTTGTCGACGATCAGCGGAATGCCGTGTTTGTGGGCGATGTCGGCCCAGCGCTGGATATCCACCACGTTACCGGCCGGGTTGCCAATGGATTCGCAGAACAGGGCGCGGGTGTTGTCATCAATCGCTTTCTCCACTGCCTCAAAGTCGTCGTGACGCACCATACGGCAGTCGATGCCCTGGTTTGGCAGCGAGTGGGCAAACAGGTTGTAGGTGCCGCCATAGAGCTGGCCGGTGCTGACAATGTTGTTGCCCACTTTGCAGATGGTTTGCAGGGAGTAAAGGATGGCTGCCATACCCGAGGCCACCGCGAGGGCACCCACACCACCTTCAAGCTGCGCCATGCGCTCCTCCAATACGGCGTTGGTGGGGTTCATGATGCGCGTATAGATGTTGCCCTGTACCTTCAGGTCAAACAGGTCGGCACCGTGTTGGGTGTCGTCGAACGTGTAGGACGTGGTCTGATAGATGGGCGTGGTTGCGGCGTTGGTGGTCGGGTCGCCGTTAAAGCCAGCGTGAAGGGCGAGGGTTTCCGGTTTCATGGTTGAACATCCCTTTTATCAAGCGTTGTTGTAGAGGTCGAACATCCCGATTGAGTATGCCACAGGCATAGGAACGTGAGCATTGTTTCATGTTGACCCGCATCTGCTTGTGACTTCCTTGTTTCCGCGCTAGGTTCGAACAGATATGACAGCCACGAACCTGAAAATAACAACGGGCATCCAAAGCCGGATCACTAGGCACGCCATTGGCTTGATGGCGAGGGCTGCTTTGACTGCCCTGCTCCCCCTGTTTGTCATAGCTTGCAGTGAGGATGTTCCCAACAACGAAGGAGGACGGGCCCAGGCTGGCGCTAATGTAGATGCGCCGAAAAGCCGTCTGCTGGAGCATCCGGAAACCGGTGAGCGGCTGGCCCGAAGGCAGGTGCTTGTTCGCGGTAATGCCAGTGAGCCGGCTTCCCTGGACCCCCAGCTGGTCCAGGACAGCGTGGGCAGCGCCATCGTGGTTGACCTGTTCGAAGGGCTAACCCGCAGCGGCCCAACGGGGGACACCGAGCCGGCGATGGCGACATCCTGGGCCGCCTCGAACAATAACCTGACCTGGACATTCCAGCTCCGTGAAGACGGCCGCTGGAGCGATGGCAGCACCGTTACCGCCCAGGACTTTGTGTATGGGTGGCGCCGGGCTGTAGACCCGGAGGTAGGCTCAAGCTATGCGTATTACATCGAGTCCGCCGGAGTAGCCAATGCCGGCGAGATCATCGCTGGTGAAAAGGCACCGGATACGCTGGGTGTGCGCGCTGTCGACGACTTCACCTTCGAGGTGACCCTGGACGAGCCGATCACCTATCTGCCGGAAATGACCGTCCACTACACCATGTTTCCCGCCCCCCGCCAGGCCATTGAGGCCCACGGCGAGGACTGGACCAGGCCTGGAAAAATGGTCTCCAACGGAGCCTATACGCTGAGCGCCTGGCATATCGGCGAGAAGCTGGTGGCGGCTCGCAATCCCCATTACTGGGGGGATGACAGAACCATCATTGACCGGGTGGTTTACCTGCCGATCGAGTCTTCGTCTGCCGAGCTTCAGCGCTACGCCAGTGGCGAGTTGCACATGACCTCCACGGTGCCGGTGTCCCAGATGGCCCGGTTGAAAAAAGAGCGGCCCAAAGAGTTGGTGATGGTGCCCAGCATGGCCACGTACATGTATGCCTTCAACGTCAACAGACCGCCCTTTGACGACGTGAGAGTGCGTCGGGCGCTGACCTACGCCATCGACCGCAATATCATCGTCAGCTACATCACCCGGGGCAACCAGATGCCGGCATTCACGCTGACACCTCCCTACGTCAGCGGTTTCGACTTCCGGCAGCCGGAGTACGCCACCTGGTCCCAGACCCGCCGCGACGAAGAGGCGCGCGAAGCCCTTAAGGAAGCCGGCTACAATGAAGACAACCCACTGGAATTCGAACTGCTCTACAACACTGACGAGAGTCACAAGGCTCTGGCCATCGTGGTCAGCCAGATGTGGAAAGAGAAGCTGGGGGCAAAGGTCACCATCAGCAATTTGGAGTGGAAAACCTTCCTCTCCGAGAAGCAGGCTGGCAACTATGGTATCGCCCGGTTTGGCTGGAAAGGGGATTACAACGAAGCCTCCACCTTTCTGACCCTGCTAACCCGCGACAGTGGGAATAACGACGGCGGCTGGAGCAATGAAACATACGACCAGTTGCTGCTGGATGCCCGCTCCAGCGACGATCCCAATCCCTATTATGTCAGGGCCGAGGAGATCCTCTGGCAGGAGTTTCCGGTGGTGCCGGTGTATTTCAACACCACGGTGGCGCTGGTAAGCCCATTCCTGAAGGGCTATCCGGAGAAGAATCCCCGTAACATTGTTTACAGCAAGGATATGTACATCACGGCAGACTGAGGGAAGCCATGTTCAGTTTTATCATCAGGCGTCTGGCTGTAGCAGTACCAACCATACTGACGTTGATCACTGTCTCGTTCGTGCTGATGCACGCGGCACCTGGCGGCCCGTTTACCAACGAGCGTAATGTGCCGGAAGCGGTGATGGAAAACATCGAGGCTAAATACAACCTGGATAAGCCTCTGTGGCAGCAGTACCTCATCTACGTGGGCAACGTCGCCCAGGGCGACCTGGGGCCCTCGTTTCGTTATAAGGACTTCACGGTCAATGAGCTGATCGAATCCAGCTTTCCCCGGTCCGCCTACATCGGTGCCTGGTCCTTCCTGTTCGTGGTTGTGTTCGGGGTGGGGCTGGGGGTGGTTGCGGCCCTGAAACAGAACCGTTGGCCGGACTATACGGTAATGACCGCCGCCATGATCGGGGTGGTGTTCCCCAATTTCGTGATGGCGCCGTTGCTGGTGCTGCTGTTTGCCGTCACGTTGCGCTGGTTGCCTGCCGGCGGCTGGGAAGGCGGTCAGGTGGAATACATCGTGCTGCCGATCATCGCCATGGCGACGTCCTACATTGCGCAGGTGGCGCGGATTACCCGTAGCAGCATGATAGAGACCCTGCGCAGTCCGTTCATCCGCACCGCACGGGCCAAGGGCATTCCCCGCCACAAGATCGTATTGCGACATGCCCTCAAGCCCGCGTTGATTCCGGTGGTGTCGTACCTTGGGCCGGCTTTCGTGGGCATCATCACCGGTTCGGTGATCATTGATCAGGTATTTTCCACGGGCGGCATTGGCCAGCACTTCGTCAATGGTGCCATCAACCGGGATTACTCGCTGATTCTCGGGGTTACCATTCTGGTGGGCGTGCTGACCATCGTCTTTAACGCCGCGGTGGATATTCTCTATACCTGGCTGGACCCGAGGGTGCGTTACTGATGTTTTTCTCCGACAAACATGCGGGCATGGGCGAACTGGCGGATACCCTTGCGGAAGACGCCTACACTGAAGGCCGTAGCCTGTGGCGAGACGCGCGACGGCGCTTCATGGGTCACCGGGCCGCGGTGGCGAGCCTTGTGGTGCTGGTCCTGTTGCTGTTGTTTTCCGCGTTCGGCCAGTTCCTGTCCCCCTTGGACAATGAGTCCATTGACTGGGCAAGCCTGCCGAACCTCGACGAAGACGGCGTGCCCAGCCTGGCCAGTCAGCACTATTTTGGCCTTGACCCCATCGGTCGGGACCTCTACCAACGCACCGTGCAGGGCAGCCGCATTTCCCTCATGGTGGGCGTTCTCGGAGCCCTGACGGCCGTGGTTATCGGTACCCTCTACGGTGCCATATCCGGCTATGTGGGCGGCCGTACCGACGCCATCATGATGCGAACGCTCGAAGTGCTCAGCGCCTTTCCCTTTATGTTCCTGGTGATCGTGCTGATGGCGGTGTTCGGGCGCAATGTGCTGCTCATTTTCGTGGCCATCGGCGCGGTGAGCTGGCTGAATATGGCCCGGATTGTGCGGGGTCAGACCCTGAGCCTGAAACGCAAGGAATACATTGAGGCTGCCATGTCCGTCGGTGTGCATCCCTTGCTGATTGTTCTTCGCCACATCGTGCCCAATGTGCTGGGCGTGGTGATTGTTTATGCAACCCTGCTGGTGCCGGAGATGATCCTGTTCGAATCCTTTATCTCGTTTCTGGGGCTTGGGGTGTCGGAACCCTACACTTCATGGGGTGCGCTGATTTCCGAAGGCGCGGATGCCATGTGGACCGCGCCATGGACCCTGATTTTCCCGATGCTGATGCTGGTGCTCACCCTGTTCTGTTTCAATTTCCTTGGCGACGGGCTGCGGGATGCCCTCGACCCTAAAGACCGCTGAGCCGGCAGGAACCCGATCTATGGCAATGCTGGAAGTCAATAATCTCGAAGTGGCCTTCGATACACCGGATGGCACCTTGCAGGCCGTGAGGGGCCTCAGCTACCAGTTGGAGGCTGGGCAGACTCTGGGTATCGTGGGTGAGTCCGGCGCGGGTAAAAGCCAGGGGGTATTTGCGCTGATGGGCCTGCTCCCAGACAACGCCCGGGTAAGTGGCGAGGTGATCTTTGAAGGCGAGCCACTGCTTAATTTGCCGGAAAAGCGGATGAATCAGATTCGTGCGGCCCGCATCGGCATGATTTTCCAGGACCCGATGACGTCCCTTAACCCGTTTATGAAAGTCAGTGACCAGCTCATCGAAGTGCTGGTGCAACACAAAGGCATCAGCCGCAAGCAGGCACTGCAGGAATCCCTGCAGATGCTGGACGCGGTGCGTATCCCCGAGGCCCGCAACCGTATTCATTGTTACCCCCATGAATTCTCCGGGGGCATGCGTCAACGGGTAATGATCGCCATGTCCCTGCTGTGCCGGCCGCGCCTGTTGATTGCGGACGAACCCACCACCGCCCTGGATGTCACGGTACAGGCTCAGGTGATGGACCTGCTGCGGGAGCTGCAACAGGAATTCAACACCGCGATTATCCTGATCACCCACGACCTGGGCGTAGTGGCCGGAAGCTGCGACCAGACGTTAGTGATGTACGGCGGCCAGATGATGGAGTTCGCAGCCACCCGGGATCTGTTTCGGGAGCCCGCCCACCCTTATACCAAAGGCCTGATGGGCGCCATTCCGCGTATTGATGAGCAGATGGAGGAACTGGTCACCATTCCCGGCAACCCGCCCAACCTGATGAACCTGCCGCCGGGGTGTCCGTTCTGCGACCGCTGCCCCGTGGCGGAGCCACGCTGCTATCACGAACTCGACCCGCCCGAGCAATTCGGGGCAGAGCGCATTCGTGTATGCAACCTGCCAAGGGAGGCGATTTGATGAATGAACAGCAACGCCTGCTGGCGGTAGAAAACCTGCAGGTCACCTTCGACATCATGCCTCGCAATGCCTGGCCCTGGACCCGGCCGCAGCCACTAAAAGCGGTGAACAACGTCAGCTTTACCCTCAACGAGGGCGAAACCCTTGGCATTGTGGGGGAATCCGGCTGCGGCAAGTCCACCCTGGCAAGGGCCATCATGGGCATGGTGCCCAGCCAGGCGGGAAAGGTGATGTGGTTGGGCGAGGACCTGCGGGGGCTTAACCTGAAACAACTGCGTAAACGTCGCCAGCGCCTGCAAATGGTTTTCCAGGATCCGCTTGCCTCTCTGTCGCCACGAATGACCGTCGGCGACATCATTGCTGAGCCCCTGCGTACCCACTACCCGGATATCAAGGGCGCCGAGCTAAGGGAAAAAGTGGATGCCATCATGGATCGCGTTGGCCTGCACCCTCACCAGAAAAACCGTTACCCCCACGAATTCTCCGGTGGCCAGTGCCAGCGGGTGGGCATTGCCCGGGCGTTGATACTGGAGCCGAAACTGATCATCTGCGACGAGCCCGTCTCCGCCCTCGATGTGTCGGTACAGGCTCAGGTGATCAATCTGCTCAAAAGCTTGCAGCGGGACATGGGCCTGTCACTGATCTTCATCGCCCACGATCTGAGTGTGGTCAAGCACATCAGCGACCGGGTGATGGTGCTGTACCTTGGCAATGTGGCCGAAAATGCCACCCGTGCTGAACTGTTCGCCAACCCCCGGCACCCCTACACCCAGGCGCTGATGGCGGCGGTGCCGATCCCTGACCCGGAGAGGGATCGGGCCAATCCTCCGGCCGAACTGGAAGGCGACCTGCCGTCCCCGATGAATTCCCCCAGCGGCTGCGTGTTCCGTACACGATGCCCGCTGGCGACGGACTATTGCAGTAAAGAGATACCAGTTTTGGAGGACAAGACCGGGGCAGGGCACTGGGTGGCGTGCCACTACGTGGAGCGCGAGGAAAAATTGAACTAAGCTTGCGGAGTGAATGGATCTCCGTGTTGGCGGGTCACTCTTATGGACAGGAAGTCTGTGCGCTATCAGCCCCTACTTATCGCCCTCCTCGCGATCACTATGCCCTTGAATCTTTCGCACGCGCAGGAACCGGTGCGCGTCGGAATTGTTGCTGGAATAGAGCGGGAAATAACGGTCTCGGAGGGAGCGTTGGAGGGGCGCTTCTCCGCGTTCTATCGGTGCGTGTTCGAACGGGTTCCCGGGAATTTTCAGTTCGTTGAAATGCCTTTGGCGCAACTGCTGTACCAACTGAGAAAGGGTGGTGTTGCGGTAGGTTTTCCCCTGGTTCAGACCTCTGAACGGGACCGCTACGCTGATTTCGGTGGGCGACTCTTCCAGACAGAGTACGTGTACCTGTCTTTGAAAGAGATGCCTCCTCTCAGCCAGACGGCTGGCCTCACCTACGCGTTCGTCCGGAAGTTCGTCGGGGATCAGTTGGTTCAAGGCGAAAACGCAAAGATTCTACACGTATCCGAATGGCGCCAAGCAGTCTACTTGCTCAAGTTGGGTCGGGCAGATGTTGTGGTTATTCCCTGGGTGCTCGTTGACAAGTTTATGGCCGATTTTGAGGGCGATTACTTTGTGCGCAGGGCGGCCTGGGTAGACCTGTCCCTTTACGTTTCCCATGAGCATGGGAATGGCCTGCTGACGGAAAAGCTGCGGCAGGCCATTCGATGGTGCCGGTATCGAAACGATCTCAACTGAGACTGGCGTCGTCATCAGGAAACACCGTGTCGTAGCACCAGGTGAAAACGAACGCATAGACCAGATAAAAGACCACGAAGGCGATGTCGACGATCAGTGCCTCAACCAGCCCAATGCCCATCCACCATGCGATGACCGGAAGGAAGGTTATCATCAGGCCCAGTTCAAAGCTGAGCGCATGAAAGAACCGCATCTTCAGTGACTTACGAGTAGAGCCGGTAAGCCGTTTCAGGCCGTGATCGAACATGAGATTGAAGAGGTAGTTCCAGCCGGTTGCAATGGTTGCACCGATGGCAGCCAGGGCACTGGTTTTGTCGAGCTCGAAGCCAAACACAAGTGCGGCTAATGGGATGGCGATAAGCAGGCCAATGACCTCGAACGAGACGGCCTGACGGATTCTGTCTTTGGTGGTTCTCATGGCTATTCAGGAACAATGGAGGCGGGTCGTCCCGCGTTCAATTCCCGGGAAGGGCGGGGGCGTCCCCGAAACGAAAAAAGGTCACGACGTGAGTCGCGACCTTTTAAATTCTGGTAGCAAGGGGCGGAGTCGAACCGCCGACCCCGGCATTATGAGTGCCGTGCTCTAACCAACTGAGCTACCTTGCCGAATTCGTCTGGATGAGCTCCAAACGAGGCGCGTATTTTCTGGATTTTACCCGGTACTGTCAACCCTCTTTTCGGATTTGTGTTTCTGGATCTTACAGATAAAGACAGCCGGCCCTTCTTCGGGCCTGGATAATCCATTAATGATAATTATTATCATTAATGGTATGCTCCTTTTAACTTTTCGACCACTTAGCAATAGTGTTGTTTCATCGATGACCATTCCTGCACTTGCGCCGCTGTTTGTTGGCGACTTTGAGTATTACCGGTCTATCCTGGTGTTGCCCGATGATACGCGCCCGGCCACTCCGGCGCGGGATTTGGCAACGGAGGATGGCTTGTCGTTGTTGTTGGAGCGTTATCGTCGTTCTCAACCTGGTGACGATGATCGTGCATTGCTTTCCCAATGGTCGCGCACCTATTTTGCAAAGCTCGTTATTCCGACGATAACAGCCAACCTTGTGTTAGGTCGGGAATTGCCTGTCGGTCTCGACACACTTGAGATTATTATAGGCTGTGATGGTCTTCCTGAGGCTTTTCGTATTCCCGATGAAGGCCGCCCCTTTGAGCAAGTGCCAGCGAGTCCGTTTGAGCGCTTTGGGGAGCTTCTGGAGAGTAATTTCGAGCCATTAGTCGTGGGGTGGAGTCGCCAGGTTAAATTGTCTCGCAAGGTGCTCTGGAACAACGCTGCGAATTACATTGAGTGGTTGGTGGGTGCCTTGGCGCAAATGGGCGTGCCGTCGAATCGCCTGGAAGATGGGCGGCGGCTGATCGAATCCGAGTACCGGCCAGACGGACAGCGAAATCCAATGTACCGTCCCGTGCGGTATATTCCGCGTAACGTAGGTCCTTCTCCGTTGCGGCAGCGTCGACAGTGCTGCATACGCTACCGCTTGCCAGGGTTGGAGTTGTGTGAGAATTGCCCCCATATTGATCGCCCGCCCAAAGGGGCAAAGCTACCTGAAAGCCTTGCTGTTAACGTCTGACGTTAAACTTGGGAAGCAGGATGTCAGCAGGTTGGAACCACTATCAGGCTGACAAGCCGATGGTCTTCCCGAATAAACCATGCATCCAGTTCAGTGTGCGATACCCATTCAGGTGACAGGGTTTCAAGTAAGCGCAATCGGGCGCGGCCGTCGGATTGCCAGGACAGCAGTTCTGCGTGTTCAAAGTAAAATCGCCTCTGAACCAGGGGGTAAAGTGCTTTGAAGAGCGTTTCCTTGAGGCAGAATGCCAGGGTAATAAAAAACCCCGCCTGACTGGCCAGCTCGGCACTGAATCGCTCCTGCTCTGAAGATGTCAGAATTTGCCGGCAAAGTGGCAGGGCACGTTCATCGGGCATGATGGTTTCTGCATCAAGGCCAAGCCCGGCGTAGTCCTGTTGCTGGCCAATAACCGCAGCAGCCCAACCCTGGGTGTGGGTGATTGAGCCTACGCAGCCTGTGGGCCATACCGGCGCCCGATCATCACCGAGCACCGGAACCACCGGTTGCCCTGTTGCGCGCATCAACCCTTCACGGGCGCAGACCCGGCCAGCGAGGTATTCCGCCTGGCGTTTGGCAACGGCTCTTGCCACAGACGGTGGCGGTGCAATATCGCTGATCGTGAAATCGTCCGGTTTTAGATTGCCGGGATCAAAGTCCAGACTGATCAGCTGAAGCCCCGGAAACGACTGGGGCCAGGGCCACCGGTCATCCGGGGTACTGCAGCATGCTGGCAGGAGGCTCACTGCTGGACGCTCCGGGGTGATTAGACATTGAACCGGAAGTGGATAACGTCGCCGTCCTGGACAATGTATTCCTTGCCCTCAAGGCGCCACTTGCCGGCGTCTTTGGCTCCGGCTTCGCCGTTGTATTGGACAAAGTCATCGTAGCTCACCACTTCGGCGCGGATGAAGCCGCGTTCGAAATCGGTATGGATGACGCCAGCCGCCTGTGGCGCGGTGGCGCCGACGCGCACGGTCCAGGCGCGCACTTCCTTTACCCCTGCGGTGAAGTAGGTTTGCAGGTCGAGCAGGCTGTAGCCGCCACGGATCACCCGGTCCAGGCCGGGTTCGTCCATGCCCATTTCTTCCAGAAACATGGATTTCTCGTCGTCTTCCAGCTCCGAGATTTCGGCTTCTATCTTGTTGCAGATAGGCACCACAACCGCGTTCTCGGATTCCGCAATCTTTTTCACGGTGTCCAAGTGAGGGTTGTTCTCGAACCCGTCTTCGCTGACGTTGGCGATGTACATGGTTGGCTTTACGGTGAGCAGGCAGAGTTCGCGGATCAGTGCCATCTTCTCTTTGTCGAGATTCATGCTGCGAACCGGTTTGCCTTCGTTCAGTACGGGAAGCAGGGTGTCGAAGACTTCAAGCTGCGCTTTGGCCTCTTTGTCGCCGCTTTTTGCGACTCGCTGAACCCGTTTGATGGCTTTCTCGACGGTTTCCAGATCAGCCAGGGCCAGCTCTGTGTTGATGATTTCGATATCCGAGGCCGGGTCGATCTTGTTGGCGACATGAATGACGTTGTCATCCTCAAAGCAGCGTACCACATGGGCAATGGCGTCGGTCTGGCGGATGTTGGCCAGGAATTGGTTGCCCAGGCCTTCACCCTTCGATGCGCCCTCTACCAGGCCGGCGATATCCACGAATTCCATCGTGGTCGCCACCACCTTTTCCGGCTTCACGATTTCGGCGAGCTTGTTCAGGCGAGGGTCGGGCATGGCCACGACGCCGGCGTTAGGCTCAATGGTGCAGAAGGGGAAGTTTTCCGCACCGATGCCGGATTTGGTCAGCGCGTTGAACAGGGTGGATTTGCCCACGTTGGGCAGGCCTACGATGCCGCAGTTAAATCCCATGGAATGCCTCTGCTGGGTATGAAAAATTTGGCCGGATTATACCGGTTTGAAGCTGTGCAAGCGATTCATTGCCGCGGGAAGTTTGCCGCTGGCGGCGTCAGGAAGCACCCGAATGATCTCGTTGATCACCGCATTCAGCTCTTCTGTTTCCCGTTTGCCCAGACGGCCGAGAACATAGCCTGTGACCTGGCGGCTGTCGCCGGGGTGGCCGATGCCGATACGAAGTCTCTGGAATTCGTTGGTGCCCAGGTGGGCAATGGTGTCCCGCAGGCCGTTGTGTCCGCCGTGTCCGCCGCTTTTCTTGAACCTGGCGGTACCGGGGGGGATGTCCAGCTCGTCGTGCGCAACCAGAATCTGTTGGGGCTGAATCTTGAAGAAGTCCGCCAGTGCCTTGATGGAGAGGCCGCTGCGGTTCATATACGTGGAAGGGTTCAGCAGATGCAGGTCGAGACCCTGAAGCTGAATTCGGGCGTAGAGCCCGTGGTACTTCTTTTCGGGGCGAAGCGACTGGCCCGTTTCACGGGCCAGTGCTTCAACGAACAGGGCGCCGGCGTTGTGGCGGGTATTCGCATAGTCGGGGCCGGGGTTACCCAGTCCCACCACCATGAGGATATCCTGTGCCATCTGCCATTGCCCTCATTCGTACAGGAGCGATTACTCCTTGTCTTCGCCTTCTTCACCCGCTTCGCCATCTTCGCCTTCGTCAGTATCTTCTGTCTTGGCAGCGCGCGGCTTATGGATTGCAACGACTGGCAGGTCGTGGTCTTCACCCTGCAGCAGAGCCGCAATACGAACGCCTTTCGGCAGTTTGAGGTCGCTCAGGTGAACAACCTGGTCCATCTCCACGGAAGTCATGTCGACTTCGAGGAACTCAGGCAGATTTTGCGGCAGACAGATCACTTCCACTTCGTTGATCTGGTGGTTAGCAACGCCGCCCTGGAGCTTGATGGCCGGTGCAGATTCTTCATTCAGGAAGTGCAGCGGTACGTTAACGTGGATCTCGTGATCCTTGTCAACACGCAGGAAGTCAGCGTGCGTCAGCAGCGGCTTGTAAGGGTGACGCTGCAGATCCTTCAGGATCACGCTTTCTTTCTTGCCTTCCAGTTCGATGGTCAGAATGTGTGAGAAGAAGGCTTCGTTTTCCAGAGCTTTTTTCAGCTCGTTGTGCCAGATGGAAATCGCAGTGGCTTCTTTCTTCCCGCCATAAATGATGGCCGGAATTTTACGCTCCTCACGACGCAGGCGGCGGCTCGCACCTCTCCCCTGATCGCCACGAGGAAATGCTTCGATAAGAAATTCCTGAGACATGGTTGTAACCTCAATTTTCACCAGAGCGGCCCGCGACCAGGTCCTGAACCGGTGACATTTTCGATATGCCGGAAGTTTTTCCGGCGGACTAAACAGACCGGGAGCCCACTGGGCTCCCGGTCTGGATTCTTTTCACTAAATCAGGCGGTTAGCTGATCAGGCGTTCTCAAACATCGCGCTGATGGACTCTTCGTTGCTGACGCGACGAATGGATTCTGCAAGCAGCCCAGCCATAGTGAGGATGCGGATCTTATCACAATTACGCGCTTTGTCACCCAGCGGGATGGTGTCGCAGACAATCAGCTCGTCCAGTTCTGACGCGTTCAGATTGTCGACCGCCGGTCCGGACAGGACAGGGTGCGTGATGTAGGCAACGACCCGGGAGGCGCCATGCTCCTTGAGCGCGTTGGCGGCCTTGCAGAGGGTGCCGGCGGTGTCGATGATATCGTCCACAAGGATGCAGGTCTTGTCTTTTACATCGCCGATGATGTGCATGACCTGCGACACATTGGCCTTGGGGCGGCGTTTGTCGATGATGGCCAGGTCGGCATCGTCCAGGCGTTTGGCCACGGCGCGGGCACGTACAACGCCGCCAACGTCAGGAGATACCACTACGAAGTTCTCGAAGCGTTGCTTCTCGATATCCTCAAGCATGACAGGGGTGGCGTAGATGTTATCCACCGGAATGTCGAAGAAGCCCTGGATCTGGTCGGCGTGCAGGTCAACGGTGAGAACCCGATCAACGCCGATACTGGAAATCATGTCTGCAACCAC
The DNA here is from genome assembly GCF_000170835.1 of Marinobacter algicola DG893. Taxonomy (GTDB): domain Bacteria; phylum Pseudomonadota; class Gammaproteobacteria; order Pseudomonadales; family Oleiphilaceae; genus Marinobacter; species Marinobacter algicola. The sequence continues at coordinate 7,912 of NZ_ABCP01000048.1, read as the reverse complement.
TTTGGCACTGATGGCAACGCGGGTGGAGCGAACACGTCGATCCTGGCGGGCGTAGCCATAGTAGGGGATAACCGCGGTAACCCGGGTGGCGGATGCACGGCGCAGTGCGTCGGCCATCACAATCAGTTCCATCAGGTTATCGTTGGTGGGGTTGCAGGTGGGCTGAATGATGAAGACATCATGCCCGCGAACATTTTCGTTGATCTCAACGGTGGTTTCACCATCGCTGAAGGTTCCAACGGTGGCCTGGCCCATGGGAATGTGAAGTTTCTGGGCGATGGCCTTGGCAAGCTCCGGGTTGGCGTTGCCAGTAAAAATCATCAGTTTGGACACGACGGCATCCTTCTCGGTATCGGCGTTTGATTCAGAAGAAGCGGGAGAAAGGTGGCTGGGGTGGCAGGATTCGAACCTGCGCATGACGGGATCAAAACCCGTTGCCTTACCACTTGGCGACACCCCAGTATCGTGCTTTTTTGGCATCATTTCAGCTCTGTCAGCTTTTTGTGAAGTGGTGAAATGTTCACCCCTTGAGCTACGAACCCCGTGATGCCGGAGGGTTTGCTTTCCCAGATAATCCGGGCTGCGGATTCTGTCGGGAAACGTCCAAATATGCAAGCCCCGGTTCCGGTTAATCTTGCAGGTCCGAATTGTGCAAGCCACTCCAGGCTTTGATGAACCTCAGGATACAGTCTTCGAACTACATCCTCACAGTCGTTTCGGTACCTCGAGGCGTCTCCCTCAAAAGCGGGCGCTATTTTGATTCCGGGGGTATCCCTTGTCAACCCTTGCTCGGAAAAAATCTCTTTGGTGCTTATATCGCAAGGTGGTTTTATAACCAGAAACCAGTCTTCTGGTGGGTTGGCGTCGGTGAGTCGTTCGCCCACGCCTTCGCCCCAGGCTGCATGTCCGCGAACGAATACGGGCACATCGGCACCCAGGGACAGGCCCAGTTCAGCCAACTCGTCCAGGGAGCGGTTCAGGCCCCACAGGCGGTTCAGCCCCACCAGTGTGGTGGCGGCATTGGAGCTGCCACCACCAAGGCCACCGCCCATGGGCAACTGCTTGTCGATTGCAATACTGACACCGGGAGTCGTATGACCTGCGGTTGCCGCCAGTTGTCGCGCAGCACGGACAATCAGGTTTTCCTCGTCGGGCACCCCGGGCAGGGGTTGCTCAAGGACGATTCTGCCATCGGTGCGTGCGGTCAGGGTCAGGGTGTCGCCATAATTCAGAAACTGAAACAGGGTTTGCAGTTCATGGTAGCCATCCGGTCGACGCCCGAGAATATGCAGGAAGAGGTTCAGTTTTGCCGGGGAGGGCAGAACCAGGCTGTTCACCGGCTGTCTCCATCGGTCTGGTTCCAGCTGGTAACCACCACCCTCACGCGCTTCTCGCCCTTGACCGCCGTGATACGGGCGGGCAGATGAGGGTAGCCCTCTATGAATGCTTGCCAGCGGTCGTAGCGGATCTCCCAGCCCAGTTGGCGTATGACGGCCAGTTGACCCTTGTCGTCGAAGAACAGCTGGAAGTCCCCGTCAGGGCCGGGCAGGCCCCGTATCCACCAGGCCAGGCTGTCAATGGGGAGCAGCCAGCCGGTGGCGGCGTTGACCAGGGACTCCGGGTCGCCGGACTGGTAGCGCTCGCCGTTGGGAAGTGTGAGTTCGATGAACCCGGGAACGCCTTCAAGGGTAGTGCGGCCCATACCGAGGAACGATGATGACAGCGCCAGTTCGTACGTTTCCCGGTCCTGTTTCCAGTAGTTGATGACGGCGGTGCCGCTGTCCGAGGGCTGGCGAACGGCGAGTTTGCCGGTCAGTTCCCAGTGCTGAAGCTGGTCAAGTCGGGCACTGGTCTTGCGCCAGTCGGCCGGTGGCTGTTCAGTCAGGCCTTCGGGAAGTGGTTCAACTGTCAGTGAGCTGCAGCCGCTCAGAACCAGGGCGGCGAACGTCAGCGCGATAACCGATAATTTCACAGGGACGGCTCCCCGGTCAGCCGTTCAACAGTTTCAGTCAGTATCGGGTGGTCCGGGTCCTGCTCGAAGCCTTCTCTCCAGATCGAGCGGGCCTGTTCCTGATTGCCGGTTTGCCAGAGCGCTTCGCCGTAATGAGCGGCTACTTCCGGGTCAGCGTAGGCCTCCCAGGCACGTGACAGATAGCTCAGTGACTCGTCGGTGTTGCCCTGCAGATACAGTACCCAGCCCATGCTATCGAGTATGGCAGGGTTCTCCGGATCGATGGCCAGGGCTCTCTCAATATAGTCCCTGGCTTCATCGAGTCGGTCCGTGCGGGTGGTAAGGATATAACCCAGCGCGTTGAGTGCCACGGCGTTGTCGGGCTGTTCCTCGATGATTGTTCTCAGATCGGCTTCGGCCTGCTCTGGCTTATCCATGGAGTCGAGCAGCATGGCACGGGCGTAGCGAATGCGGACATTGCCAGGGAAGGATTTCAGGGCTTCATTGGCCGCCTGAAGGGCTCGCTCGTCATGATCCCGATCCAGCAGGAGATTGATTTCCAGCAGGCGGAAATTCTCGTCCTGGTCGGGGTTGTTCTTGCGGATCTCGCGAATGTCGGCCAGGGCCTCGTCCAGCTCTCCCTGTTCCGCCATCAGTTCGCTGGCACGGGCCAGGGCCGGGAAAAAGTAATTACCTTTCTCGACATTCCTGTAGTAGCCGATGGCCTGCTCGTTTTCGTTTTCCTCGTCGGCAATCCGGCCCAGGTAGTAGTGAGCCTCATCGCTGTGGTGGCCTTGTTCGATCAGGCGTGTCAGTTCCTCCTTGGCCAGCGCGATCTGATCGTTTTCAAGCGCGACCAGGGCGTAGGAGAGCCGCAGGCCGGGAACGTCGGGGAAGCGGTTAACCAGCCGGCGGAATTCGTTCTGGGCGGTTTGCAGCTCACCTTCGCCGATCAGCATGCGGCCGTAGAGGGTTCCCATCTGGCGATTGTCGGGGAATTGTCGTGTATTCGCCCTCAGGTGATCCAGGGCCTGCTGTTTCTGGTTGGTCTGGTAGAGCAGGTCGCCCTTGAGTATCAGTGCTGGCTGGAAATCCGGCTTGCTGTCCAGAAGGGGTTCCAGTTTGGCGAGGGCTTGCTGGGGCTCGCCCGTCACCTTCAGTAGAAGGGCAATGCTGTATTGCAGTTCCGGGTTGTCAGGGTGGCGCTGCTCCAGTTGCTGGTATAAGTCGAGCAGTTCCTGCTGTTGTTCCGGCGGCAGGTTTCCGGCCATCGCGGCAAGGCTGTCAAAATCCGCGTCGCCGCCCAGATCCATGATCTTTTCCATGTGGCCCAGGGCGGTCTCCAGTTCGTTCTTCTTCACGGCCTGGATGGCGGAGATACGATGTGCCTGCATGTTGTCCGGGGCTACCTCCAGCCACAGCGCCGCCAGTTTCTGCTGCGCGTTATCGGCGTTCAGTGACTGGGCAATGCGCATGGTCCGCTCAATCACGCCCAGATCGCGGGATTGCTGTGCCGCCTTCATGTAATTGACAAGGGTGACGTCGAATCGGCCCCGTTGGGCGGCTATCTCGCCGGAAAGCAGCAGGTACAGTTCTTCCGGTTCGAAATCGGCGTAACGGATGTCCGCTGACGGTTCCGCGGATGATGCAGTGGCGTCATCAGGCGACGAGGTGGATTGCGATTCCTGGTTGTCCTGGAGAAAAGCGCAGCCGGACAGGGAAAGCCCAAGCAGGCAGGTACCAAGCAGTAATGCAGACTTATGCATGCAACATCCCATGATCTGTGTACGATGCACCTGATCGGCCGGAGAAGGGTCTGGCGGCGGTCTCAGATGTGGCGTAGTGCGACAAGGCTCTATGATGGCACAAGCGCTTGATATTGCCCAACCTGTCAGCAGTTGCCGATATCACGATGGTTATGGGTGGCGACACTGGCTCCCGATCGTTAAAATGGCGGTATCGAACCGTCGTCAAAGATAAGGCAGTCTAACCCCGATATGGCACTGGTCACCCTCGGAATCAATCATCGCACCGCACCGGTAGAGTTGCGTGAGCGCGTCGCGTTCACGCCCGAGCGTATGGCCGAGGCGTTTGCCGAACTGCGTGCCACTTCCGGCGCCAGCGAGGCGGCGATCCTGTCTACCTGCAACCGCACCGAACTGTATCTGGCCGGAGATGACGACTGTGCCCCGGCGGTATTGCGGTGGTTGGCGGGGTTTCATGACATGGAGGCGGCAGACCTGGAAGACGTGCTCTACGTACATCGGGACTCAGACGCCGTGCGCCACATCATGCGGGTTGCGTCGGGGCTGGACTCCATGGTGCTTGGAGAGCCGCAAATTCTCGGCCAGCTCAAGGACGCCTATGCCCTCGCTCGCGAGCATGAGGCGAGCGGTGCGTTCCTGTCCCGTCTGTTCGAACATACGTTCTCCGTCGCCAAGCGGGTGCGCACGCAGACTGCTATTGGCGAAAACCCGGTGTCGGTGGCCTACGCTGCAGTCAGCATGGCGCACCACATCTTTGCGGATATGTCCCGCAATCGAGCCTTGCTGATTGGCGCCGGCAAAACCATTGAGCTGGTCGCGAGGCATCTGGCCGACGCTGGCGTGAAAAACTTCCTGGTTGCCAATCGTACCCTGGAACGTGCCCAGGCGCTGGCGGACTCCCGTGGCGGGCAGGGCATTATGCTCTCCGACATTCCAGAACACCTGGCAAATGTGGACATCATCATTTCCTCCACTGCCAGCCCGTTGCCTATCCTTGGCAAGGGCGCCGTGGAGCGTGCGCTTAAAAAGCGCAAGCATCGCCCCTATTTCATGGTGGATATCGCCGTTCCCAGGGATATCGAACCCGAGGTGGGTTCCCTGGCTGATGTCTATCTCTATACCGTTGACGACTTGCGGCAGGTTATCGAGGAGAATGTTCGTTCCCGAGAGGGCGCCGCGCGGGAAGCCGAGAACATGGTTGCTGATGGCGTACAGCAGTTCCTGAGCCAGCTACGGGCCCTGGATGCTGTCTCCACCCTCAAGCAGTTCCGTCAGCGGGCCGAAGCCCTGAGAGACGGGGAGACCGAAAAGGCCATTCGCGCCCTGCGTAATGGCGCAGACCCCGAAACCGTGATGCGAAGCATGGCCCGGGGGTTGACCAACAAATTACTGCACGAGCCGTCCATCCAGGTCCGCAAGGCCACCACGGAGGGCAGAACCGAAGTCACTCAATGGCTCAGAGAGCTGCATCAGCTTGATGTGCTGGATGCCGACGCGCCCATCACCCCGGAAAAACTATGAAGTCATCGATTCAGTCCCGCCTCGAGCAGCTTGTTGACCGCTTCGAGGAAGTCAGCGCGTTGCTGAGCGATCAGGGTACTATTGCCAACCAGGATAAATTCCGCGACCTGTCCCGGGAATTTGCCGAGATTGAACCCATTGTTCACTGCTTCCAGGCATGGCAGAAATCCCGTGACGATGTTAAGGAAGCCACTGAACTGGCCCGCGACGGTGACGCCGACATGCGAGCCATGGCGGAAGAGGAGTTGGGCCTGGCGGAACAGAAGGGCGAGGAACTGGACGAAGAGCTCCAGCGCCTGATGCTGCCCAAGGACCCCAACGATGGCAAGAACGTATTCCTGGAGGTTCGTGCCGGCACCGGGGGCGATGAGGCAGCGATTTTCGCCGGCGACCTGTTCAAGATGTACATGCGGTACGCGGAACGCCAGCGCTGGCAGGTGGAAGTCATCAGCGCCAGCGAAGGTGAGCACGGCGGTTACAAGGAAGTCATCGCCCGCATCGCAGGCAGTGCCGTCTATGGCGCGCTGAAGTTTGAATCCGGTGCCCACCGGGTTCAGCGCGTGCCTGAGACAGAATCCCAGGGTCGAATTCACACCTCCGCCTGCACGGTGGCGGTGATGCCGGAGGCGGATGAAACCGAAGCCGTTGAAATCAACAAGTCCGATCTGCGGGTGGACACCTTCCGAGCCTCTGGCGCCGGTGGTCAGCACGTCAACAAGACTGATTCGGCGATTCGTATTACCCATATTCCCACGGGCATAGTGGTGGAGTGTCAGGAAGAGCGCTCCCAACACAAGAATCGGGCCAAAGCGATGAGTTTCCTGGCATCGCGACTCCAGAATGAGGAAATTGAACGCCAGCAGAAAACCATGGCGGCAACCCGAAAGAGCCTTGTGGGCAGTGGCGACCGCTCAGAGCGAATCCGCACCTACAACTTCCCCCAGGGGCGGGTGACCGACCACCGCATCAATCTGACGCTGTATAAGCTGGATGAAGTCATTTCCGGCGATCTGGACGCGGTCATCATGCCGTTGCAGCAGGAACATCAGGCCGACCTGCTGGCCTCCCTGGCTGATGAGTGACAAGCCGTTCGCCTGTGAGGCATTGTTAAGAAAAGCCGCGGCACATATCGGTGGCGAAACCCCGCGCCTCGATGCTGAGCTACTCCTGGGATTTGTGACTGGCTGGTCCCGAACCACGTTCCGGGCCTGGCCGGAGCGAGAACTGGACGCAACCCTGATTGCCCGATTCAGTACCCTTGTGGAGCAGCGTTGCGAAGGCCACCCAGTTGCGCACCTTTTGGGGGAGCAGGAGTTCTGGTCACTGCCGCTGAAGGTCAACCCGTCCACGCTCATTCCCCGTCCGGATACTGAGTGCCTGGTGGAGGCTGCCCTGGCGCTGGATCTGCCGGCAAATGCCAGCGTGCTGGACCTTGGCACCGGTACTGGTGCCATCGCCCTGGCCCTGGCCAGTGAACGATCCGGCTGGCAGGTTTCCGCCTGCGATGCCATCCTGGCGGCCGTGGACCTTGCGATCGACAATGCCGCGCGATTGGGATTGCCGGTGACGGTGCAGCAAAGTAACTGGTTTTCCGATTTACCGCCTGCCGTTTTTGATCTCATTGTTTCCAATCCGCCGTACATTGCAGGCGATGATGTTCATCTGGGCCAGGGTGATGTGCGCTTCGAACCGGCGTCGGCCCTGGTCGCGGGTCGCGACGGCCTGGATGACATCCGGCTGATCGTTGCCGAAGCGCCGGATTGGTTGGTTGGCGGTGGCTGGTTGATTCTGGAACACGGCTATGAACAGGGTGCGGCCGTTCGACGGCTTCTCATCGAGGCCGGTTTCGCCAGCGTGGAAACCGGCCAGGACTACGGCCAGCGTGACCGCTTCACCCTTGGGAGGAAACACCATGTTGAATGACGAGGAACTGCTGCGTTACAGCCGCCAGATCCTGATGCCGACGTTTGATATCTCCGGCCAGACCAAACTCAAATCCGCAAGGGTACTGGTCGTCGGCGCTGGCGGCCTTGGCTGCCCGGTCGCCCTCTACTTGGGCGCCGCCGGCGTCGGCCACCTGACACTCGTCGACAACGACCTGATCGAGATTGCCAACCTGCAGCGCCAGATTGCGTTCGAGCAGGCCGACCTGGGAGAATCCAAAGCGGAGCACCTGGCCGACCGGGTGAGGCGCATAAACCCGGATGTTTCGGTGACAACCCTTAATGAATGCCTGGAAGGCGATGAACTGCAGCGACAGGTAAACTCGGCTACCCTGGTGGTCGACTGCACCGACAACTTTAACACCCGCTTCGCCCTCAACCGCGCGTGTGTGGCTGCCCGCGTCCCACTGGTATCTGGCGCAGCCATTCGTGGGGAAGGGCAACTGTCGGTTTATGATGTCCGTGATGACAACAGTCCCTGTTACCACTGTCTCTACCCAGAACAGGGCAATGAAGACCTCACTTGTTCCGAAGCTGGCGTTATCGGCCCCTTGGTAGGAATGATCGGCGCTTCCCAGGCGATGGAAGCCGTAAAGGTCATCACGGGAGTGGGTAAGCCGCTGGTTGGGCGCCTGCTGATTCTGGACGCCTGGCAAATGGAATGGCGAGAGATGAAACTCTCAAGAGACCCAAGTTGTCCTGTCTGCAGCAGTAGAGAGTCAACATAAGGC
>NZ_ABCP01000049.1 GCF_000170835.1 Marinobacter algicola DG893 | reverse complement strand
GCCAAACGCATGCTTGGCCGCACTCCAGGAAACATCACCGCCATCCGCCCGATGAAAGACGGTGTGATCGCAGATTTCGTGGTAACCGAGAAAATGCTCCAGCACTTCATCCACAAAGTGCACGAGAACAGCTTTATCACCCCAAGCCCCCGCGTACTGGTTTGCGTTCCCAGCAAGTCCACCCAGGTAGAGCGCAAGGCCATCCGTGAATCCGCTCTCGGCGCAGGTGCAAGGGAAGTGTTCCTGATTGAAGAGCCGATGGCGGCCGCCATCGGCGCTGGCCTGCCGGTGGAGGAAGCCAGCGGTTCCATGATTGTGGACATCGGCGGTGGCACCACCGAGATCGCTATCATCTCCCTGAATGGCATTGTTTACGCCGAGTCGGTTCGTACCGGGGGCGACAAGTTTGACGAAGCGATTGTCACCTACGTTCGCCGTAACTACGGCAGCCTGATTGGTGACTCCACCGCGGAACGCATCAAGCACGAAATTGGCTGCGCCTATGAGGGGCTGGATATCCGCGAGATCGACGTTCGCGGCCGCAACCTCGCCGAAGGCGTACCCAGGGCGTTTACCCTGAACAGCGAGGAAATCCTCGATGCTCTTCAGGAATCCCTGGCGCAGATCGTCCAGACGGTGAAAAGCGCCCTGGAACAGTCGCCGCCTGAGTTGGCGTCTGATATCGCCGAACGTGGCATTGTGCTTACCGGTGGTGGTGCGTTGCTGCGCGGTTTGGATAAACTGATCAGCGAGGAAACCGGCCTGCCGGTGATTATTGCGGAAGACCCGCTGACCTGTGTCGCCCGTGGCGGTGGCAAGGCGCTGGAAGTGATTGATCGTGGCGGAATCGGAATGTTCTCCCAGGAGGGCTGACCTTGACTCCGGCTTTACGCCCCGACATTGCCTTTACCCGGCCGCCGCTCGTGAATGATCACGGCGGCGGTTGTCGTATGGACACCTGCATGGATTGCGGGAGGGTGAGTTATTAAAACCATCTTTGTCCAAGGCCCCGTTCCCGGTTTCAGGCTGCTACTGGTTATTGTGCTATCAGCGATTCTGATCGTTGCGGATGCTCGCTTCGATCAGGTCACGCCGGTACGTAGCGCCATCGGTACCGGCCTCGCCCCGGTTCACTGGCTTGGCAACGCGCCCTCCGAATTCAGCGACTGGGTGGCCAGCCTGTTTACCACCCGTGAAGACCTCCAGGAAGAAAACGAAGCGTTGCGCGCGCGCTTGCTGATACTGGAGCGCCGGGCGCTTAAATATGCCGCCCTGGCGTCGGAAACAATGAACTGCGCAAACTGATGAACTCCTCGGAGGTCCTTGATGACCGGGTGATTGTTGGCGAAATAGTCGGTGTTTCACCCGACCCGTTCTCTCACGAAGTGGTGATTAATAAAGGCAGCCGTGACGGTGTTGTGGTCGGCCAGGCCATCCTCGACGCCAATGGCTTGATGGGGCAGGTCCAGCAAGCCAGTAGTTTCACCTCTCGGGTTCTATTGGTGTCGGACAGTAGCCATGCGGTGCCCGTGGAGGTGGTTCGTAACGGCTTGCGGGCTATCCTGCTTGGAAATGGGGACACCAGCGCGCTTGAATTGGTGCATGTGCCGGATACCGCCGATATTCGCGAAGGAGATTTGCTGGTCAGCTCCGGGCTTGGAGGGCGTTTTCCCAAGGGCTACCCGGTGGCGGAAGTGGACCAGATTTCCAAGGAGCCGGGTGAACCGTTTGTGAAAATTCGTGCTACGCCAATGGCGGAACTGAATCGGAGTCGTCTGGTGCTGGTTGTGTTTTCACCGGAACAGGACGCCACGGATGATGCTGAAAGCTCTCCCGAAGGCTCCGATGCCGGATCACCAGAACAGGATGGGGTGCGCTAATGCTGTCGGTGATCAGTTACCCCGTTTTTGCCCTGAGTGTTTTGTTTGCCCTGGTGCTCAGCAGTTCGCTGTTTCCACTGGGTTGGTTTGAGTTCCGGCCCGAATGGCTGGGCCTGATTGTGTTCTACTGGACGTTCCGGGCGCCGGCCCAGTTCGGTATCCTGTTGGCCTGGTGCCTCGGACTGCTGCTGGACGTACTGGAAGCCACACCGCTGGGCGTGAATGCCCTGGCGATGGGCGTCATTGCGTTTCTGGTACTGACCATTCACCAGCGCCTGCGTATGTACCCTTTGCCGCAACAGTGTCTGATGGTGTTCCTGTTGCTGGGGATAAACCAGATGCTGGTGCATTTTATCAAGCAGACACTGGGAGCTGATAATTCCGGTTTCAGCTACTTGTGGCCGGCGCTAACCAGTGCCCTGGTCTGGCCGGTATTGTGTGTATTGCTGGATAACCTGAATCGCAAGCTGGGCTAGGATTGGAGGACGCTATGCAGTCTATTGTTCTTGCCTCAGCCTCCCCTCGAAGAGCCGAACTGTTAAGGCAGATCGGTCTGTCGTTCCTGGTTCAGCCGGCAGATATCGACGAAACGCCCGCGAGCAACGAATCAGCCGAACATTATGTCGAGCGTCTTGCCCGCGAAAAGGCTCTGGCGGGAAGTGCTTCCAAGCCCGACTGCCTGGTGATTGGTTCGGACACCTCGGTCGTGCTGGAGGGGCGGATTCTGGGCAAGCCAGCCACCACCGGCGATGCGATCGTTATGTTGCAGGCGCTTTCGGGAACCACTCATCAGGTCATGACAGCTGTCGCTGTGGTTCACAATGGCATTTGTGAGTCGCGCCTGGTGATAACGAATGTTCGTTTCCGCGAGCTGCTGGCGGCGGAAATCGAAGCTTATGTGGCAACTGGTGAGCCCATGGATAAAGCGGGCGGCTATGGCATTCAGGGGCGGGGTGGTATTTTTGTAGAGGAACTCCGAGGCAGTTACAGCGCCGTAGTGGGGCTGCCCCTGCACGAAACCGCAGCATTACTGGCCGGTGCCGGATACCCGGTATGGGAAACCTGGAACAGCAGGCAGGAGAGCCGCAATGAGTGAAGAAATACTGATCAATGTGACCCCGGTGGAAACCCGGGTGGCGCTGGTGGAGAACGGTATGCTCCAGGAGGCCTACATTGAGCGCACCAGCCGCAAGGGCATCGTCGGCAACATTTATAAGGGCAAGGTGGTTCGCGTATTGCCTGGCATGGAAGCGGCATTTGTGGACATTGGTCTGGAGCGTGCGGCGTTTATCCATGCCTCTGATGTTGTCACCAGTCAGCAGCCGGCCAACGAAGCCCCCGAGACGCCGAAAACCGTTCCCGATATTCGCACCTTGCTCCGTGAAGGGCAGTCCCTTGTGGTTCAGGTCACCAAGGACCCTATTGGAACCAAGGGGGCGCGGCTGACCACACAGCTATCCATCCCATCGCGCTACCTGGTATTCATGCCTGGCGTCCGTCATGTTGGTATTTCCCAGCGAATTGAAGATGAGACCGAGCGTTCTCGGTTGAAATCACTGGTGGAAGAGGGTGCTGCCGCAGAACCGGACATCTCTGGCGGTTACATTATTCGCACAGCTGCGGAGGCGGCCTCGGAAGATGACCTGATCGGTGATATGACCTATCTGCACCGTCTGAACCAGGCCATTGAGGAACGCATTACCCGAAGCCAGGCGCCTTCGGTGGTGTATCAGGATCTTCCCCTGTTTATACGCACCATTCGCGACCTGATTCGTCCACAGACCGAGAAGGTGCGTATCGATAGTCGGGAAAGCCACCAGCGGGTGATGGAATTTGTTGAGGAGTTCGTAACCGAGTTTTCCGACAAGGTCGAGTATTACCCGGGCGAACGTCCCATTTTTGACCTGTATTCCGTTGAGGATGAAATTCAGAAAGCCCTTAGTCGCAAGGTGCAGCTCAAATCCGGTGGCTACGTGATCATCGACCAGACCGAAGCGATGACCACGATCGATATCAACACGGGCGCGTTTGTGGGGCATCGCAACCTCGAGGAAACCATTTTCAAGACCAACCTCGAGGCGGCCCGTGCCATCAGTCGCCAGCTCAGATTGAGGAATCTCGGTGGTATCATCATCATCGATTTCATTGATATGGAGGATTCCGAGCACCAGCGCCAGGTTCACCGAATGCTGGAGAAAATGCTGGAACGGGATCACGCCAAAACCAAGATTACCGGGGTTTCCGAGCTCGGGCTGGTGGAAATGACCCGCAAGCGCACCACCGAAAGTCTTGGACAGATTTTATGTGAGCCTTGTCCCATCTGTGATGGTCGCGGCTTCCTCAAAACCAGCGAAACGGTCTGTTATGAAGTCTTCCGTGAAATCCTCAGGGTCAATCGGGCCTACGATGCGGAAAGCTATCTGGTGATGGCGTCCCAGAGCGTGGTGGATCGGCTGCTGGATGAAGAGTCCGACAATGTGGCCGACCTTGAGACGTTTATCAGCAAAACCATCCGTTTTCAGGTTGAGCCATTTTACAGTCAGGAGCAGTATGATGTGGTACTGCTGTAACGCTGGCCCGGCAGGCATTGTTTAGGCGTGGCGATTACCCCTGATGGCATCCAGTGTGGCTGATCAAACTCTGAAACACCTGTTACTTCGAATCGTCTCGGGCGCCGCCAGTCTGATCTGGTGGCTCCTGCTGGCGGTTATCGTTCTGATGGCGCTCTATGCCGGAATAGGGCGCCAGATTACTCAGAACATCAACGAGTATCGCTCTTCGATTGAACAACGGTTGTCGTCGGAGCTTGGTCAGCCCGTCACCATTGGTGCGCTCTCCTCCAGTTGGAACTGGCTGGACCCAACCATTGTCGCCCGCGATATCGTGGTCGTCTCCGAAAACGACCGTAGTGACGTTGCCGGTTCACTGAAGAGCGTCCGCATTGGCCTCGATTTTCTCGCCTCGCTCATGCGCCTGCGTATTGTGTTCGCTGATTTTGACGCCGACGGTCTGGAATTGACGATCAACCAGACTCCAAGGGGGGCGGTGACCGTCGAAGGTGTCGATATTCCGGATCCTGTCGCAAATGACCTGGAACTCTGGCTCGATATCGCTGGCGAGTGGCTGTCCGACCCCTCCGTTAAAGTTACTCGCCTTGATCTTGGTATTCGCGACGCCAATGGCGCCCTGCGCCATGTAGAGGTGCCCCAACTGGACCTGATCTACCGGCGCGGGCTGTTTCATGCTTCCGGCCGTGCGATGCGGCCGGGAACGACCGAACAACTGGCCAGCTTTGAGCTGGTTGGTCGGCACTTCTTCCGTGGTGACTTTACTGGCCAGGTTTATGCGGATATCAACTCCGGCCGGTTGTTTGATGGACTCGCAGAGGAGTACGCCTGGCGGAACATACGGGCTGAAGGTTTCGATCTCGGAGGCCAGGTCTGGATGACGTTTCGGGATGGGCGCATCGAGCAGGTCAGTGGCAATCTGGAAACGCCGTATCTGCAACTTGGTGTTGGGCTCCAATCCCTGGCCCCACTTGAGGACATCAGGGCGGAATTTGGCTGGCGCAGGCACGATTCATTGGGGGAGCACGAGCCGGAAGCGACGGCTAAACCCTGGTACGCCACCGGTGAGTTTCACGTAAAGGAACTCGAGTGGGAGTGGAACGGCAATACAGTCTCTCCGTTCAGTCTCCGGTTCAGTCATCGCGACGAGGGCCGTAGATTGATTGCTGATGCACTTCCACTGCAACCCCTTCGGCGGTTGATTGCAGGTATGAACCTGCTGCCGGATAGGGCTGAAAGGGCCCTTGAGAATTATCGCCCTACGGGCCGCCTGGACCGGGTGATGCTTAACCTGCCCACGGACGATGGCCGTGACTTTGAGCTGACGGCCGCGCTGAATAATGTTGGCGTGAGGGCCTATGACGGCGCGCCGGGGGTGTCTGGTCTTGATGGTACTCTGGTTGTTGATCGGGAAGGCGGTTTCGTCAGGGTGAGCAGCCAGGAGCTGTCGCTCGGGTTCCCGGAGCTGTTCCGCGGGGGCTGGAGCCTCCGAGATGTCAGGGCAGGCGTGGCCTGGCGTTTTGAGGGAGGGGTAACCCGCGTATACGCCGATGATATCCGTATGGCCTATGGTGCCAACACCCGGCTGACCGGAGCGTTTGACCTGCGGATGGATCAGGGCGGGGAGGATAATCTGGGGCTGAAGGTCAGTGTGCGCGATGGCACGGCCGATATGCTTGCCGACTTTGTGCCAGTGAAGGTGGTCGACCCTGAGCTCTACCAATGGCTGACAACGGCAATTACCAAGGCCGATATTTCCAGCGGTGAGTTTTACGGTCATGGCCAGATTGATCGTGACGCCCCGGAAAACTCTTTCGTGTCCTCAATGGTTTACCGTTTCGAAGAAGCCAGTATCCGCTATGACGAGCGGTGGCCGGAGGTTACGGGTGCCAGTGGTGAAGTCTTTATACAGGATGGTCGCACAAGGGTCGATATCAGCGCAGGAAAAACGGGTGGGCTGGAACTGGAACCCAGCGAGGTGCGGGTTGTCCCGGAGAGCGAGGACATACTGGTATACGTCGATGCGTCAGCCCAGGTCCCCGGATCGGCGTTGGCTTTCTGGATGGACAACAGCCCCCTGGGTGAGTTGGCGGGAGAGGCAGGACGAAGTATCGCCCTGGACGGCGATTTTCACCTGGATCTGGGGCTTGGTTTGCCTCTGGTATCCGACGCGCCACCCACCATCAGCGCCAGTGTCAGCGCCAATTCAGGAACTCTGACTTATCCCGAAGCCGATCTGCAGTGGACCCAGGTCAATGGCGAGCTGACGTTCACCAGCGATGAGGGGTTTTCCGAGAACCCCCTGCAGGCTCATTTCATGGGCTCTCCGGTTACGGTCCTGCTGCGGCGGGGTGACAGCGGTCAGTCGCTCAATATCCGCCAATATGGCCGCCTCGATATTCGCCAGCTCCTGGATAAAACCGAGTTGCCGGAGGGCATGGAAATGGGGCTCAGTGGCGATATTGGCTACCAGGCAACACTGGACGTCTCAACGGACACCGCTTCCGCCATTACGCTGTATTCGGATCTTGCCGGACTGTCGATCGACTGGCCTGCCCCGCTCGCAAAAGACATCGATGATGAAGCGCCCCTGAAGGTAACCGTCACGCCCCGGCAAGAGTCCGGTGTCGATCTGTCAGTCGACTGGCAAGATCGTGCCAATCTGGATATGACCTGGCAGCCGGGAATGGTAGACATTGCCCTGAATGAGCTGTTTCTGGGCGATCGCCAGCTGACCAATATGACGGTGTCCGCACAGCAGAGTGACCATGAGTGGTTGATCACAACCGATTCGGAATGGGCCTCCGGACGTGTCATCTGGCCCCAGGAGGATCGACCGGTCAGCGTTGATCTCGAACGCCTGATGCTCCATAGAAGCGATAGTGAGGCGGACGACCGGCCTGAACCCGAGCATCAGGTACAGGCGTTTCGTAACTTGGACATTGGCAACTGGCCGGACGTGGATGTCCGTATTGCCGCTCTCAACATGGATAGTGAAAACGCCGGTAGCTGGTCGTTCCAACTGAGGCCTGACGCTGCTCAACTGCGGGTGCAGGACATCGTTGGCACGCTCAAATCCCTGACCCTGACGGGGGAGCTGACCTGGAGCATTGCAGCCGGTCGGGAAATCACCCGTTTTACCGGCGATATCAACGGTCAGTCGCTGGCGGACCTCGACACGTTGGTTGGCGCTGAGATTCCCTTCCGTAGCAAGAACACGGCCGTCAAGCTCGATATTGACTGGCCAGGCCGCCCGGATCAGTTTGACGTATCAGGCCTCAGTGGCTCGGTCAGTGTGCGTTTTGACGACGGTGTCATCCTCGAGGGCAACAATACGGCTCAGCTGTTCCGGGTGTTCAATCTTCTCAACGCCGACACGCTCTGGCGCCGTCTGAAGCTAGATTTCTCCGACCTGTATGAAGCGGGCGTCGCCTTCGATGCCATCTCCGGCAAAGCCAGCATGATTAACGGCCTGCTGACGTTGGACCCGGAACTGCAGGTGGTGGGGCCTTCCGGCGCCTTCAAGCTGACGGGCACCTCCAATATGATTGAGGAAACCCTCGATATGAGAATGGTGGTGGTGTTGCCTCTGACCCAGAACCTGCCATTGGCCGCTTTATTGATGGGGGCTGGTGCTCCGATCGGCGGCGCGTTGTTTGTACTCGACAAAGTGTTGGGTGATCCATTGAGCAAACTCACCAGTGCGACCTATAGTGTAAGTGGAAGCTGGGACGAGCCAGATGTTCGACTGAGGCGAGTATTCGATACCGGCAATTGATGGTTTTGGCAGGAGGGCCGTGATGTCAACGCAAAGAGACAACCCCGTCAAATGGCAGGCAAGTCGGGTAGCGGCGATACAGATGGTCAGTACCCATGACATCGCCGCCAACCTCAATGAGGCAGCAAGGCTGTTGAAGGAGGCGGCGGACGCAGGTGCCAGCATCGCAGTGTTGCCCGAAAACTTTGCGGTGCTGGCCACAAAACAGATGATCGGCTGTGGCCGCCGGGAAGCGGAACCGGACAACGTGATTCGGCAATTCCTGGCTCAGCAAGCGACCGAACTTGGCATCTGGGTGGTCGGTGGCTCGTTACCCATTGCGGCGAGGCCGGACTGGTCCGCCGTGACCGATCGGGTTCGCGCCTGCTGCTATGTCTACGATGACCGGGGCCGTGAGGTTGCCCGCTACGACAAGATTCATCTTTTTGACGCCACCGTGGAAGATGCCCAGGGGCAGTATCGTGAGTCAGATACCTTCGAGCCGGGTGAGGATGTGGTTGTGATTGATACGCCGGCAGGGCGACTCGGCATGGCCATCTGTTACGACCTGCGCTTTCCCGAGCTGTTCCGACAGCTTAGGGAGCAGGACGCCGAATGGGTGTCCCTGCCCAGTGCGTTTACCTGGTACACCGGTGACGCCCACTGGCATGCGCTGATACGTGCCCGTGCCATTGAGAATCAGGTCTGGCTGGTGGCTGCGGCCCAGGGTGGGCAAAACAGTGAGCGTCGGCGCACCTACGGGCACAGCGCGATCGTAGACCCCTGGGGCCGAATACTGTCCGAAATCGACGAGGGGCCGGGTATCGTCGTTAGCGAGCTTGACCGCGAAACACTCAAGGACATCCGCACACGGATGCCCGTCTGGGAACACCGGAGACTTTAGTTTCCGGTGGCTTCGACGTCGTCAATGCACTCTCTGAGGTAGCGAAACAGCTTTCGCGGCTGGCCGGTATTCTTTTCTGTCTGCACGTCCCGGCGAGCGTTGCGTGCGAGGTTGCGCAGATGCTGGATATCGGCCGTTGTGCAGTAGTTCAGGAATTCGCCGACGGCCGAGTCGCCTTCCTCAATCATCCGGTCGCGCCAGCGTTCAGCAAGGTGATGTCGGCGGGTGTGCTCTTCGCTGCCGGCATCGAAGGCGTCGATGGCTCGAGTCAGCCCTTCCGGGTCGTCTTCCTGGCGGATAATCTTGCCGATGTATTGCAGGTGGCGGCGACGGGCTTCGTTCTGGCGAATGCGACGGGATTCCTCAATGGCCGCCCGCAGGGTATCGCTGATGGGAAGGGTGTTGAGCTGGTCGTTACTCAGATCCAGCATGCGCCTGCCAAGATCCTGCAACTGGTGCATTTCACGCTTGAGTTGGGATTTGCTCGGGCCGAGGTATTCCGGGGCGTCGTCTTGGGAGTCGTTCATTTTAAGTCCGTGTTGTCGGATACAGGTTATCCGTAGAATATCGTCGCCAGACCAAGGAAGGCCATAAAGCCGACCACATCCGTGACGGTTGTCAGTATAACGCTGCCGGCCAAGGCCGGATCAATGTTGCGGGATTTCAGGAACAGGGGCAGTACAGTGCCCACGAGGGCCGCAGCGATCAGGTTGATGATCAGCGCGGCGGCGATAATGGCGCCAATCATGATATCGCTGAACCAGAGGGTTGCCGCTGATGCAACCACCACCGCCCACAATAATCCGTTCAGGGCACCCGCAATAAATTCGCGGTTTAGCAGCCAGCCCACGTTGGCGCCACTGATCTGTCCCACGGCCATGCCACGGATGACCAGGGTCAGGGTCTGGCTGCCGGCGATGCCACCCATGGACGCCACGATGGGCATCAATACCGCAAGAGCTACAACTTTCTCGATGGTCGCCTCAAACAGCCCGATCACGGCCGAAGCGGTAAAGGCCGTAAGCAGGTTGATGCCCAGCCACACGGCCCTGCGTCGGGTAGTCTTCAGAATCGGTGCGAAGGTGTCTTCGTCTTCATCAAGACCGGCCATGCTCATCAGAGAGTGGTCTGCGTCTTCGCGAATAACGTCAACCACGTCATCGATGGTGATCCGGCCCAGGAGTCGGCCTTCCTCACTGACCACGGGTGCTGAGATCAGGTCGTAACGTTCGAACAGGGTTGCCACCTTGGTGTCGGACAGCGTAACCGGTATCGGCTCGATGTCCGTGTCCATTACCTCCCGCACGGTTGCCGCCGGATTGGATACCAGCATTTTGGTGATAGGCAACATGCCGATGAACTCGTCGCGTCGGCTGACCACAATAAGGCTATCCGTCATCGGGGGCAGGTTGCGATGACGGCGCAAGTAGCGCAGAACCACGTCAATACTGATGTCCGGGCGCACCGTAATGGTGTCCGTATTCATCAGGCCGCCGGCGGTATCTTCCGGGTAGGAGAGGACCTCTTCGACGCGTTGACGGTCCTGCTCGTCCATGGTGTCCAGGACTTCCTGGATCACTGTGTCCGGCAGCTGCTGCAGTAAGTCGGCCAGATCGTCCGACTCAAAATCCTCGATGATGTCCGCGAGTTCCTGAGCGTTCAACTGGCTCAGGAAGTAACCTCGGATATCATCGTTCAGGTACTGGAGGACTTCGCCCTCAAGCTGCTTGTCAACCAGGTTCCAGAGCAGGGCACGCTGACGGGGTGGTGATGATTCCAGCAGGTGGGCGATGTCACTGGGGCTCAGGCCACCATTCAGGATGCGGGCAACCTGTTTCAGGGCGCCACTGTCCAGCGCTTCGCTCAGGGAGCGAAGACGTTGGCGCGCTTGGCTTTTCTCCAGAATATCGGTCATGGATCACCCACAGTCAGAAAACCCTCGTATTATAGCGGAGTTAGGCAACATAGGTGAGGGTGAGTTGTAGGTGAATGCCGTAGACGGGCAAGGATATCCAAGATGGAAGTGGTTATTCGCCTTCCCCGAAGTAGTCGTTAATCAACGTGACCAATGCATCCACAGCTTCGGATTCATCCGGGCCGTCTACAATCAGCTCTACTTCGGCCCCCTGGCTGGCGGCGAGCATCATGACTGGCATGATGCTCTTGGCATCCACCTGCCGCCCTTTACGGCTGATCTGAACGCTGCTGTCGAACTCAGAAGCCTTGGCCACCAATTTGGCTGCGGCTCGGGCATGGAGCCCAAGTTTGTTGATGATGGTAATGGGACGGCGAATCATAGGCGGTTCAGCTTTCCCTGCTCTGCAGGTGCGGAAGTTCGGTGTGACGAACCTGCACATTGCTGTATTTGCCCGAAAAATAGCGGCCGAGTTGCTCGCAGATATAAACCGAGCGATGCTGGCCACCGGTGCAGCCGATGGATATGGTCATATAGCTGCGGTTGCTGTCGGCAAACGATGGTAGCCAGTTTTCCAGGAATTGGGTCAGGTCCTCGACCATCTTTCGGCTCAACGGCTCCTTTTCCAGGAAATCGATGACTGGCTGGTCGGTGCCCACAAACTGCCGAAGGCTGGTGTCCCAATAGGGATTGGGCAGGCAGCGTACATCGAACACATAGTCCGAATCCAACGGCACGCCGTGTTTGAACCCGAACGACTGGAACAGCAGTGCCAGTTCCTGATGACGCCTGCCCGCGACCCGTTGCTTCACCATGTCCCGGAGCTCGTACATGGACAGCCCGGTAGTGTCGATGTATAGGTCTGCCAGCTTGGACAGAGGCTCCAGAAGCTTCTTTTCGTTGCCAATGGCCTCCCTCAGGGAGGTCTTGTCATCACTCAGCGGGTGCTTTCGGCGCGTAGCATGGAAGCGCTGCAACAGAGACTGTTCATCGGCGTCGAGATAAATGATCTCGATGGTTACGCCGGTATCCTGAAGGCTGCGGTAGATATCCTCGAAGTTGCTCAGTTCCCCGGAGAGGTTGCGGGCATCGATGCTGACTGCCATCTTTCCCAGCCGGCTGGGAGAGTTCTGGTTGGTGGCTTCCTGCGTGAGAGGGAACAGCAGGCCAATGGGCAGGTTGTCGATGCAGTAAAAGCCCAGGTCTTCCAGAACATGTAACGCGGTACTTTTTCCGGAACCTGATCGGCCGCTGACGATGATCAGTTTCATAGCCCGTTCACCTTGGATGTGGAGTTGTTCAGCTTGTCTCTGCAGTCATCCGGCGATAGAGAGAGCCTGCATCAGTGCACTGACGCAGTTGGTCGCAGAATGCACGCTCGTTGAACTTTTCAGCAAGCTGGCTCAAAAGCTCAAGATGCTCGCTGGTGGCTTCTTTGGGGACAATCAAGGTGAAGACCAGATCCACCGGCTGGTTGTCGATCGCATCGAACGCAACGCCTTCTTCCAGGGTCAGCAAAACGCCGACCACATGATCCAACCCTTCCAGTCTGCAGTGGGGGATCGCGATGCCCTGTCCGATACCCGTGCTCCCCAGTCGCTCCCGCGCGACCAGGTTGGTGAATATCTGGGTGTCGCTGAGCAAAGAATCGTGCTGCTGGATTTGCTCGGCAATGGTTTCCATAACCCGCTTTTTGCTGGAGGCAGACACCCGGCAAAGGGTTAGCTCCGGCGCGAGAATGTTCTCGATAGTCAGGGATGTGTCGGTCATGAATCGACTGCAGTTCCGTAAAAAAAGGCTGCGGCACGTGTAGCATGGTTGGCCAGTGCCGCAGCTCGATTAACTGTCATGCAGGGGCGTCGTCCTAGCGGGCGCCGTTCCCATGCATCCGGTCTACGTTCTTTTCCTTGTGCTTCAGGATCTGCCTGTCCAGCTTGTCTACCAGTGCATCAATGGCAGCGTACATATCGCTGTTTTCGGCCTTTGCGTGAATCTCACCGCCTATCACGTGAAGCGTAGCTTCCGCCATCTGGCGCACTTTTTCCACCTCAAGGGTAACCTGGCAATTGCTGATGTGGTCGAAGTGCCGCTCAAGCTTTTCAAATTTGCCTGATACGTAATCTTTCAGTGCGGGAGTCAGTTCTACGTGATGGCCTGAAATATTGAGTTGCATAGGCTTCTCCTGTTTTCAGCTTGCCGGCACCCGTTAGGATACCGGCTGTGTGCCACAGCGTTATGCTGCAGGCGGTATACTTTCAGGAAAGGGCCCTCCCCGTGGGTCTGGGGACAGACGCTTTCTACACCAATCGCTTTCGCTCGTTGGACGGAGGAATGTGCATTGCCTCGCGATACTTGGCCACGGTTCGTCTAGCCACCTTGATACCCTGGTCTCCTAGCATGGCTGCAATTTTGCTATCGCTCAATGGCTTTTTCGGCGTTTCCGTTGCAATCAGCTTTTTGATCATCGCGCGGATTGCCGTGGATGAGCACTCTCCACCCTCGTCGGTACTGACATGGCTTGAGAAAAAATACTTGAGTTCAAATATGCCCCGCGGTGTGTGCATGTATTTCTGGGTGGTGACCCTTGAAATGGTCGACTCGTGCATTTCCACCGCCTGGGCAATATCAGAGAGAATCAATGGTTTCATGGCTTCCTCGCCATGATCCAGGAAACCCTGTTGGTGCTCGACAATGCGCGTGGCTACCTTGAGCAGGGTTTCGTTGCGGCTCTGCAGGCTCTTGATGAACCACTTTGCTTCCTGCAACTGGTCCCGCAGGTAGGTGTTGTCAGCACTGCTGTCCGCACGCTTTATAAGAGAAGCATAGCTTGCATTCACACGAATGCGCGGTGCAATTTCAGGATTCAGTTCCACGCGCCAGCGCTCATTGTGCTTGCGCACGATCACATCAGGGATGACGTAGTCAGGTTCAGCCTGGTCCAGGGCGTCGCCGGGGCGTGGGTTCAGCCCGGTAATAAGCGCCAGTACGTCTCGTAGCTGTTCTTCTTTCAGGCGGCTGCGGCGCAAAAGCTGGGCGTAATCACGGTTGCCCAGCAGGTTTATGTAGTGGGTGATCACCAGCCGTGCCTGAGCCAGCCAGGGTGTTTCCGGGGGCAGTTGGTTCAGCTGGATCAGCAGGCATTCCTGCAGATTACGCGCGAACACACCGGGTGGGTCGAAGTGCTGCAAGCGATGAAGAACGGCTTCCACTTCGTCCAGTTCCAGCGGGTCTTCATCGGATTCGTCCACCATGCCTGAATGAATTTCCTCAAGCGGAGAGGTCAGGTAGCCGTGGTTGTCGACCGCATCCATCAGGGCGTGGGCGATGGCCTGATCCCGCTCGCTCATGGGCGTCAGGTTCAGTTGCCATTCCAGATGGTCCTGAAGGGTTTCAGTGGGGGAGTTGCGGGTTTCGAAGTCGTGGTCGTTTTCATCGTCGTTACGGGCTGCCGAAGCAGGGGCTGACTGGTATATGTCGTCCCAGGCGGTGTCGACGGGAAGATCGTCGGGAATGGTGTCGGGGCTGTCCGTTTCTGATGACCAGTCAGGTCCGTTCTCGGATTCGTCCCACTCCGTTGCGGTGTCTGAGGTGGTGCTGGACTCCTCGGCTGACGATGTGTCAGAGGACTCATTGTCACTGTCCGTTGATTCCGGATTCTGGTTGTCGTCGTCTTCGGAGGTTTCCAGCATTGGGTTGGATTCCAATGCCTGCTGGATTTCCTGCTGGAGGTCCAGGGTGGAGAGCTGCAGAAGCCTGATAGCCTGTTGCAGCTGGGGCGTCATGGTCAGGCTTTGGCCCAGCTTTAACTGTAATGAGGCTTTCATAACCATGGTTCAGGATCCGTCACTCGGTCTCTCTCTTCCGTCACTCAGGCTCTCTTTACGTCATTAGCGCGCTACGTCATCAGCGTGCTTTCTGGAGCCGGGGTTGCACAAAAACTCTTTGTATGCTGGCTACTTGCCGCACCAAGCAAGTTCTTTGCCGAGTGTACTACAGGCGAAACTCGTTGCCCAGATACACTTCCTTGACCTGCTGGTTGGCCAGTATATCGTCCGAATTACCAGAGGCAATGATGTGGCCGCCGCTGACAATGTAGGCATTCTCGCAGATGTCGAGGGTTTCCCGCACGTTGTGGTCGGTGATCAGTACGCCGATGCCTTTGTCCCGCAGGTGCCGGATAATCTGCTTGATGTCGCTCACTGAGATCGGGTCGACCCCGGCAAAGGGTTCGTCCAGCAGGATGAACGCCGGCTCCATCGCCAGCGCCCGGGCAATTTCCACCCGCCGTCGCTCGCCGCCTGACAGGGCCATGCCGACGCTGTCGCGGATGTGGGTAATGTGAAACTCTTCAAGCAGTTCCTCTAACTTGGCCTCCCGGTCAGCGCGTTTGAGTTCGCGGCGGGTTTCCAGGATCGCCAGTATGTTGTCGCGCACGGTGAGCTTGCGAAACACGGATGCTTCCTGGGGCAGGTACCCGATTCCCTTGCGGGCACGGCCGTGCATCGGCAGGGGCGTTATGTCCTGATTGTCGATGGTGATGCGACCGTTGTCGGCGGAAACCAGGCCAACAATCATGTAGAAACACGTCGTTTTGCCCGCGCCGTTGGGGCCGAGCAAGCCGACGATCTCGCCACTGCGAATTTCCAGGGAAACGTCGATGACGACCTTCTTCTGTTTGTAGCTTTTTGCGAGGTTACTGGCCCTGAGAACTGCCATCGGTATCCTGTCCGTTAGGGTTGTTATCTGGATTGCTGCCGGAGTTGCCGCGTGGCTGGATGACCATTTCGACGCGACCGCTGCCATCGCCCTGGTCAGCAGAGCCCTCTGCAGTCACCACGCGTTCGGCGCTGTCGTAATGAATGACGTCGCCTCGGAACAGGTTGCCGCCCTGTTCGATCACAGCTTCGCGCCGAAAGGTAACCCGGTTGTCGGAGGCGGACCAGGTGATTGTAAGTGCGCGGGCGTCGGTTTCGCCCTGGCCTTCCATGGCAGGCTGGCGGTAGCGTGCCGGGGTACCGGTGGCTTCAATGCGGCTGACGCCATTCTCATCCCGGTGGAGTACAACCTTGTCCGCCATAAGGTTGGCATCGCCCTGGCTCATTTCAACCGAGCCGGTATAGGTTGCAATGCCCTGGCCTTCGTCGAGCCGTGCGTTGTCTGCATTGACCCGGATGGGCTGGTCAGACTCCAGGTCGAAGGCCGTGGCGAATGGCGCGCCCATAGTCATTGTCAGTGCCAGAACAATCAAGGAGATTACCGGGCGCGATGCCAATGGTTGGCGTCTACTGCGGCGAGGGTGGGGCGTGAACTTACTTGCCGGGCTCATAGCGTCCTTCCACTTCAGAGTCGAGTTCGAGGATTCGG
Source organism: Marinobacter algicola DG893 (assembly GCF_000170835.1). Taxonomy (GTDB): domain Bacteria; phylum Pseudomonadota; class Gammaproteobacteria; order Pseudomonadales; family Oleiphilaceae; genus Marinobacter; species Marinobacter algicola. Next base: position 7,674 of record NZ_ABCP01000049.1, on the reverse strand, counting down.
TCATCAATCCAGGCCTTCATGCCGGTGGCGCGGGTCAGGCTGAACGAGTCGGTCAGTTCCACCGGGGCGTCTGTGTAAACAGTACGCTTTGTGTTATCCAGTGTCAGCGTTGACGTGGTCAATGTCAGGGGGCGCCCGCCTTGGGGTTGCTGGGACACCCGAACATCCCCCGTCAAGTAAACCAGGTCGTCAGCTTCCATGAATTGGCCTTTGTTGGCCTGGACTTCCCAGGGTGCGTTGCCGGGGTCGCCGTAGAGTGTCGCATTCGGCGATTCCATAATGGTTTCGTTGCGGGCCTCGAACTGCTCAATACGCGGGCTTTCGAAATGTGCGGTAAGCCGCCCGGTCTCGTCGAAAGACAGATAGCGACCATTGACCACGAAACCGTCTGGTTCCGATTCGCCTCTCAGCGCGGCGGCATCCACCGGCTCTGATGACTCGTCACTTTGCCAGAGCAGGAAAAACAGTGCCACTATCGTGACAGCCAGCCCCAGAGTTCGTACCCAGGGCCGGGTAAAGAGGGCTTCAGCGGCCATTCAGTCCTGCTCCAGGTAGGGTTGCAGGCTTGCGTTGAGCTGCCCGCAGGCGCAGAGCAGTAGTTCGCAAGCTTCACGGACTGCGCCGCTCCCCCCCGCGGCCGACGTGCAAAAGTCCGCTTGCTGGCGCACCAGCCAGTAGCCGTTGGGTACTGTTATGCCCAGCCCGGCGTAACGGATCGCGGGCAGGTCCGGCAGATCATCGCCCATGTAGGCAATCTGGGATGGCATGATCTCCAGCTGCGCAGCCAGTTCCCGCAGGGCGACTTTTTTGTCCTCGCGGCCTTGCATCAGATGCGGGATGCCGAGGTCATTCATGCGTTTTTCTGTCAGCGGCGAGCGCCGTCCGGTAATAACGGCAACGTTGATGCCTGCAGCCATAACCTGCTTGATGCCAAGGCCGTCAAGAATGTTGAACCCTTTTATCTCATCGCCTGAAGCGCTGAACAGCAGAGTGCCGTCGGTCATGACGCCGTCCACATCCAGGGCCAGCAGACGAATGCCAGCGGCTTTTTCAATCAGGTCCGCTGGCCATTGAGGGCGCAGAGTGTCGGCCATCAGATAACTCCTGCCCGCAATAGGTCGTGCATATTGATAGCGCCGGTCAGTTGACCGTCGCGATTGATGACGGGCAGGGCGTTGATTTTCAGTTCTTCCATCATGTTCAGTGCCTCGGCGGCCAGTTGGTCATCGTGGATGACACGCCCGTTGCGGGTCATGACCTCGGCAATCGGCGTATTGTGAATGTCCACGGAGCGGTCCAGGGTGCGGCGCAGGTCGCCGTCTGTAAACACGCCGATCAGGTCTCCCCCGGCATTGATGACCGTCGTCATACCCAGGCCCTTGCGGGAAATCTCCAGCAGCGCGCCGCTGAGGGTGGTGTCTTCCTGCACGCGGGGGATCTGGTCCCCGGTGTGCATGATATCGGTGACACGCAGCAGCAACCTGCGGCCCAGGCTGCCGCCGGGGTGTGAGAGCGCAAAGTCTTCGGTGCTGAAACCCCGGGCTTCAAGCAGTGCCACGGCCAGGGCGTCGCCCATCACCAGAGTGGCCGTGGTGCTGGAGGTGGGGGCCAGGCCAAGGGGGCAGGCCTCCTGGGCAACACTGATATCCAGGTTGGCAACGGCCTCCCGGGCCAGGATGGAGTTTTCATTGCCAGTCATGCTGATCAATGGGGCCCCCATGCGTTTGATTAACGGCAAAATAGTCAACACTTCGCTGGTGTTGCCGCTGTTGGAAATGCCCAAAACCACATCCTGGCTGGTAATCATCCCCAGGTCACCGTGGCTGGCCTCGCCCGGGTGTACGAAGAACGAAGGCGTTCCTGTACTGGCGAGGGTGGCAGCGATCTTGTTGCCGATATGGCCGGATTTGCCCATGCCGGTTACGACAACGCGTCCCTTGCACGCCATGATCACTTCGCAGGCGCGGACGAAACGCTCATCAATCCTGTCGGTCAGGGCCTGAATGGCCTCACGCTCGATCTCGATGGCTCGCAGGGCGGATTTTCTGAAGGTCTGGCTGGTTTCGGTGTTCATCTGGCTTCCGGGTTCGAAATGTTGATGCTTTCGTCGTGGCAAAAGTATATCACTTCAACGGCTTTGGCTGCCCTTCATGACAAGACGTTCAGCAAAACTGAATATTGACATCAGTTCATTTTGTGAAGGATGGATTGAGGTTCAAGGCAGGTTGACATAATGTAGCGCACTCATTAAACGCTGGGAAAGCGGGCTCAGCCACACTCAGGCGGTTTTGGAAGCAGGTATGGACACATCCCCCTACATTGAACTGAGAGACGTGGTTTTCAATCGCGGGAATCGCCGTATTTTCGATGGCGTCAGCCTGGACATTCCCCGTGGCCGGATTACCGCCATCATGGGGCCGAGTGGCACTGGCAAAACCACGTTGTTGCGGTTGATCGGCGGCCAGTTGAAACCGGATTCCGGCAGCGTAGTCGTAGCGGGGGAAAATGTGCCTCAGCTCAAGCGTAAGGCGCTTTACCGTCTGCGGGAAAAGATGGGGATGTTGTTCCAGAGTGGAGCGTTGTTCACGGATCTCAGTGTGTTTGAGAACGTCGCGTTCCCGCTCAGGGTTCATACCACTCTGCCGGAGGATATGATTCGCGACATTGTCCTTATGAAGCTTGAAGCTGTGGGGCTTCGTGGAGCCCGTGACCTGATGCCCGCGGAGTTGTCAGGCGGTATGACCCGGCGTGTGGCGCTGGCCCGCAGCATCGCGCTGGACCCGGAACTGATCATGTACGACGAGCCTTTTACCGGCCAGGATCCGATTGCCATGGGTGTACTGGTGAAGCTGATCCGGGATCTCAACAGCACCATGGGGCTAACCAGTGTGCTGGTGTCCCATGATGTGCCTGAGTCCCTGAGTATCTGCCACTACGCCTGCATCGTTGCGGACGGTCGTATTATCGGCGACGGCACGCCCGAGGAGTTGAGGGCTCACCCATCGGAGCAGGTTCAGCAGTTCCTGCGGGGGCATCCGGACGGTCCGGTACCGTTCCACTATCCGGCTGCCGATGCGGCTCAGGACTGGAGTGTTGCCGGGAGGGGAGATTGATGGACCGGCTGGCGGCTTTTGGCCGATTGGGGATGAGCGTGATTGCATCGCTGGGCCGCTCCGGGCGTTTCCTTGTTGGTGCCCTGGCAGGCGTTCCGCGGCCCTCGGTTGGTTTTCCGCTGTTGCTGAAGCAACTTTACTCGGTCGGAGTTCTGTCCCTGGCCATCATTGTGGTGTCCGGCCTGTTTATCGGGATGGTTCTGGGGTTGCAGGGGTACACAATACTCAGCGACTACGGGTCTGAGGCCGCGATCGGTCAGATGATTGCCCTGACCCTGGTGCGGGAATTGGGCCCGGTGGTGACTGCGCTGTTGTTTGCCGGCCGTGCGGGTTCCGCACTAACGGCGGAAATCGGGTTGATGAAAGCCACCGAACAGCTTTCCAGCATGGAAATGATGGGTGTTGATCCGCTGCGCCGGGTGATTGCTCCCCGGTTGTGGGCGGGCTTTATCTCAGTGCCCGTGCTGGCTGCGGTGTTCTCGGTGGTTGGTATCTGGGGCGGCATGCTCGTGGGTGTGGAGTGGCTGGGCGTGTTTGAAGGCTCTTTCTGGGGCAACATGCAGTCTTCCGTAAGCTTCACCGCCGATGTCCTGAACGGTGTCGTCAAGAGCCTTGTGTTCGGGTTCGTCTGTACCTGGATTGCGGTCTATCAGGGTTACGACTGTGTGCCCACCTCGGCCGGCATCAGTGCGGCAACCACAAAAACCGTGGTGTATTCGTCGCTGGCCGTACTCGGGCTGGATTTTGTGCTTACCGCCGTCATGTTTGGTGACTTCTGAGCGCGGTATACTGAAACGTCAGGAAACAGGGGGCCGGAATGGCACAGAGAACAACAGAAGTGATTGTGGGGCTGTTCATGATCGCAGGCATTGCCGCCATAATGTTCCTGGCGTTGCAGGTCAGCGGGCTGACACCTAAGGCTCCGGAAAGTTCGTACACGCTGTACGCCAATTTTAACGACGCTGGCGGGCTGACGCCCCGGGCAAAAGTGTCCATGGCTGGGGTCACGGTCGGCAAGATCCGGGAGATAACCCTGAATCGGGAAACCTACCAGGCCCGCGTGACCATTGATGTGAACGCCAGTGTGGATAATATTCCGGCTGACAGCTCAGCAGTAATACGTACATCCGGGCTGCTTGGCGAACAGTACATTGATATATCGGTGGGCGGTGATATGGAGTCCCTGGGAGACGGGGATACCTTCTATTCGACACAATCCGCCATGAATCTTGAGCGGCTCATATCCAACTTTGCCTCCGGGCAGTCACAATGAAAGAAAGTGGTTCACGGGAGAAAACCATGGTTCTGATCAGACATAGCCTGATGATCGTTGCGTTGCTGATGGTAGCGCTGGCAGTGCCAGCCCACGCCGGACCGGAGGAAGACCTCCGCGCGTATGTTGATAAAAATACCCAGCGTCTGGTCGACAAGCTCCATCAGGAAAAGGGCCTGTACGAAAAGAATCCACAGGCGTTTTACCGGAGCATGGACCAGGAGCTGAAGAACTTCGTCGACTTTCGCCGAATTGCGGCCCGGGTCATGGGCCGCTATGCACGACAGGCCTCACCGGAGCAGCGCGACGAGTTCGTTGAGAAGTTCAAGCGCAGTCTTTTCGACAGTTACGCCCAGGCTCTGGTGAGTGCCGACGACTTTACCATTGAGGTGAAGGAAGCCACGATCAACCCGAATGACGACGGTCGGGCATCTGTACGTATGGAGGTAATCAGTGCCTCTGGTAACCGCTACCCCGTGACTTATTCCATGTACGAAGCGGATGAAGGGCGCTGGATGATGGAAAACGTGATTGTCGAAGGTGTGAACATTGGTCTGGCTTTCCGCGATCGTTTCAGTCAGGAGATGGAGAAGAACGGCGGCAAGGTCCAGACTGTTATCAACGACTGGGGTGATGCGGTGGAATCGCTGAATCTCGAAGGTGAAGTCGACAAATCATGAATGCGAGCCGGCCTGTGGTGACTCTGGACGGTGACACGCTATCGGTGAGCGGCGTGATTGATCCGCTTACCGTGGTCTCCGTCAGGCAGGAAGGGGAGAAGTGGATACGGGCGAGCAAGACAGATCTGCAGGTGGATTTGTCCGCCATGGGCACCGCGCACAGCGTGGTGCTGTCTCTTCTGCTGTGTTGGCACCGCCTTGCAGTTGCCCGCAGTCAGGCTCTGAGATTTACCGGCGTCAGTGAGCGGCTGAACTCTTTGGCGGCCCTGAGCGGCCTTGATCGCCATTTGCCGGGCTTTTCCTTTCAGTCCTCTCCTGAAAACCTGCACCAAAGCTGACCCGAATGCCATAATTGGTTACAATCTCGCCCCTGATTTAAAAACGCCCGAGGATTATTTATGGAAGCCACCGAAGTTGCCGAGTTGGTTAAAGAGGCGCTGCCAGACTGTGAGGTCGAAGTGCAGGTCGATGGCAATCACTATCTTGTTGTTGTAGTGGGCGATGTGTTCGAGGGTCTGCCAACCATCAAGCGGCAGCAACTGATCAATAAAGCGCTGTTCCAGCACATTCTGGATGGCACCATTCATGCCCTGCACCCCAAGGCCTTTACACCGACTGAGTGGGCCGCGCGCCAGGGCTGACATGCCCGCAAACTACAGGACACCATTGTGGACAAACTTCTGATCAGAGGCCGCAAGCCTCTCGATGGCGAAATCCGGATATCCGGCGCCAAGAACGCCGCGCTACCGATTCTGGCTGCCACCCTGTTGGCGGATGAACCGGTGACCGTGGGCAACCTGCCGCACCTGAACGACATCACCACGATGATCGAGCTGCTCGGCCGCATGGGCGTGGAATTGATGATCGACGAGAAAATGAGCGTCGAAGTTCACGCCAACACCATCAAGCAGTTCCATGCGCCCTACGAGCTGGTGAAAACCATGCGGGCCTCGATCCTGGTGCTAGGGCCACTGGTAGCGCACTTTGGTGAGGCGGAAGTGTCCCTGCCGGGTGGCTGCGCCATCGGTAGCCGGCCGGTGAATTTGCACATTCATGGCCTGGAACAGATGGGCGCCGACATCAAGGTCGAAAACGGTTATATCAAGGCAAAGACCAATGGCCGCCTGAAAGGTGCGCACATTTTCCTGGATACCGTGACGGTAACCGGTACGGAAAACCTGATGATGGCCGCAGCGTTGGCCGATGGTAAAACCATCCTTGAAAACGCTGCCCGGGAACCGGAAGTGGTGGATCTGGCTGAGTGCCTGATCGCCATGGGTGCCGACATCAAGGGCCATGGCTCTGCAACCATCGAAATCAACGGTGTCGAGCGCCTGCACGGTTGTCACTACGATGTGCTGCCAGATCGCGTCGAAACCGGCACCTACCTGGTTGCTGCTGCAGCTACCCGTGGCCGGGTCAAGCTTAAGGATACCCGCGAAGATCTGCTGGAAGCGGTTCTGCTGAAGCTGGAAGAAGCCGGTGCCCACATCGATACGGGCAAGGACTGGATTTCGCTGGATATGAAAGGAAACCAGCCAAAAGCGGTCAGTTTGCGCACAGCGCCTTATCCGGCGTTTCCGACCGATATGCAGGCTCAGTTTGCAGCGATGAATGCGGTAGCAGAAGGCACTGGAACCATCGTGGAGACGGTCTTCGAAAACCGGTTCATGCACCTGCAGGAGCTGATTCGCATGGGGGCGGACATCACGCTTGAGGGGAACGCTGCTATCATCAAGGGTGTTGACCATCTGACCGGTGCTCCGGTTATGGCAACGGATCTGCGTGCGTCTGCAAGTCTGGTCATTGCCGGGCTGGTTTCGGATGGGGATACCATCGTGGATCGCATCTACCATATTGACCGCGGTTACGAGTGTATTGAAGAGAAATTGCAGTTGCTGGGCGCGAGTATCCGCCGCCTGCCAGCGTGAATTCATTGAACCGGAAGGACGCATGACCGATTCCATTACCATCGCGCTGTCGAAGGGGCGAATTCTGGACGAGACTCTGCCGCTGTTAAAAGAAGCGGGCATTGAGCTGGTCGACGATGTCAAAAAGTCCCGGAAACTGGTGTTTCCGACCACAGACCCAAATGTGCGGGTTTTGATCCTTCGGGCTACTGATGTGCCTACCTATGTGCAATACGGTGGGGCGGATCTGGGAGTAACCGGTAAGGATGTGCTGATGGAGCATGGCGGTGACGGGTTGTATGAGCCGCTGGATCTGAATATTTCCCGGTGTCGGTTGATGACGGCTGGGAAGAAAGACTGCAATGCGCCAGAGGGCCGTTTGCGTGTGGCGACCAAGTTCGTAAATTTGGCTCGGCGCTATTACGCGGCCCAGGGGCGGCAGGCTGATATCATCAAACTTTACGGTGCGATGGAGCTTGCTCCGATTCTTGGACTCGCCGACGAGATTGTCGATATCGTTGATACCGGCAATACCCTGAAAGCGAATGGCCTTGAGGCTCGCGAGCTGATTGAAAATATCAGTTCTCGACTTGTGGTTAACCGTGCCTCGATGAAGATGAAACACCAGGGCATTAATCCCATAATTGAGATGATGGCGGTTGCCGTCGAAAAAAGGCGGGCTTCGGAGTAAGAACGGC
>NZ_ABCP01000050.1 GCF_000170835.1 Marinobacter algicola DG893 | reverse complement strand
CCCACCCGCTCGTACACCAAAGTCCGATGCCTGATTATTGATCGCTGGGATCAGGATTATCCAGGATTGTCTGTGTCTGTGTAGCGCGAAACTCATCGACCGCTACACGGACATCGTCTTTGAATGTACCGATAATCTGAGCCGCCAGCAGGCCAGCGTTGGTGGCACCGGCCTTACCGATTGCCAGGGTGCCAACCGCAATGCCGCCGGGCATTTGTACGATGGAAAGCAGCGAATCAAGACCGTTGAGGGCTTTGGACTGGACGGGAACACCAAGGACCGGCAGTGACGTTTGTGAAGCGACCATGCCAGGCAGGTGTGCAGCACCGCCAGCGCCGGCAATGATGACCTTCAGGCCCCGATCAGAGGCAGTCTTGGCATACTCAAACAGTAAGTCCGGCGTGCGGTGGGCAGAGACAACCTTCGTCTCGTAAGGCACGCCCAGCTTATCCAGCATCTCGGCGGCGTGTTCCATGGTGGGCCAGTCAGACTTCGAGCCCATGATGATTCCTACAAGCGGCTGCATATGCAACAGTCCTGATATGTGAGAAAGCCGGACATTGTATGTAAGGCCCCGTGGCCATGCAAACGGTCGATGGCCGAGGAGCACATACGGTCGGCTCTCCTGGCCGTCATTTTGCTGAGTCGTAAGGTACGGGTATTATCGTGCTTTATTAACGTTACCGTCCATATACCGGAGCTGTTATGGAACCGATCCGTCCAGATGATGATGAAGTACGTACCGGCGTGGCCGGCAACAAAGCGGAAGAGCGCAAAAAGCGCGAAGCGCCCGTCCGAGACTCGGCCGACAATGGTGGCCCAGGCAAGCCCGCCGGCAAAAGCCGAAAAACATCTGCATCTGGTGGTGGTTCGGGCCGCGGCGCAGTGTTATTGGTTGCGCTGTTGATCGTTGCCGGAGCGGCAGGCGCTGGCTGGTACCAGCAAGAACAGCGTATACAAGCGCTGGAGGGGCAACTGGAGGAAGCTGATTACTGGGCGCGCCAAAGCAAACTGGCGCTGGCGCGATTTGAGGGGGAACTCTCCGAGACCGGCGAGAACCTGCAGGAGAGAGGGCAGTCCATTGAAGAAACCCTCGCTTCTCATAAGGACCGCCTCAATACGGCTGACAGCGAAATCGCGAAGCTGTGGGGTGTGGCCAATGACCGCAACCGAAAGCGGCTCGACGACCACCAGGCCAGGTTGGACTCTTTGAGGTCAGATGTCGGTAGCGGCAACAGCCAGCGGGAAGCATTGTCTGCCTCGATCAAGGAACTGGAGACCACGGTGTCCTCCAGGTTGGGTAAGGTTCAATCGGACTTTGAGCGGCAGCTTACCGCGGTTCGCGAAACGGGCCAGGAGAATGCCTCGCGACTGACGAAGCTGGACGAATCCCTGGCCGGAGTCGACAAACTGGTGGAGCGCCAGTTGTTGCGTTTCGAGCGAGAGCAAAACCTCACCATTGACGGCCTGGAAAGCCGTATTGCGGCGTTGGAAAAGGCCACCAATAATCTGTCCAGCGGCAGTCAACTGGATGCCGTTCGCAAAGAACTGGCTGGGTTGAAGGAAACCGTGTCTTCGATTGATTCTTCGCGGGCGCAATTGACCTCAAGGCTGGTTCGCCTGTCGGAGGAGGTCAATGATCTGCGTTCGCGGATATCTGGCCAATAGACGGCGAGTGCAATCGGGCGCGGCGGCACAGAAGGGTAGGCAGGGCCTTCTGTGCTTTGTAACAGTTTGTATTCATCCCTTGCGGTAGCTCTCAGTTCCGCATGATTGCAGTTGTTATGATCGGGACAACTCGCGAAAGGATGAAGAGTGCACAACAATGACAACCCGATTTCTTTTTCCCGGTTTTTCCCGGCCACTGGCGGCCGTACTTGTGGCTTTGCTGTTGGTTTCTGGTGCCGGCTGCACGGTATACCAGTCCATCGGTAAAAGTGTTGGCTCGTTTTTGCACCCGGTATCCGGGCATGATTTCGTCCATATCGGCAATGATGAGTGGGATCGCAGCAATGCGGTTTTCTATTTCTACCGCACCCATTCCCAGTGGGCTGCGGACGAAATCGAGGCGCCAAGCGTTTACATCGATGACCATCACTATTTCAATATTCGAAACGACAGTTTTACCTGGCTTGAAGTTGCCCCTGGTGAGCGGCATATTGCCATCCGCCGACCTCTGCTGGGGCTTGAGGGGCTCAATTCGTTCAGCCTGAGCCTGATTGCAGACGCCACGCTAAAGGTTGAACCCGGAAGGGTGTATTACCTGCGCTACAACGAGTTGCAAGAGCCGGAGAGCAACCATCCGGAGCTTGCCGAGGATCATCCCCTGAGGTCTGGCGACTTGCAGCTGGTGACCCGTGACTATGCCATGCAGGCCAAAGAAATTGTTTCCACGCGTTTTCTGAACAGTGATTTGCTCGCTCCCAATCATGCTGCGACCTCTATTGTGGAGGTGAACGAGGACGCAGACTACGAGCGCAATCTGGTTCTTCTGGAACAGGAGCGAGCGGCTGAAATTGAGCGCTTGAGAGAGCAGGGTAAGTACGACGAAACGCCTTGGTATTGGCCCTTTGGCGGGGGCCCTACGGTACCTCTTGAAAGTGATCGTCGATTGCAAGAGCTGGAGCGCGAGTATGCGGCGTTGGAGCAGGAGCGGGAGCGCCGGGAAGAGGCGGAGTCCGGCGGCGGTTGGTGGATATTTTGACGCTGCCGGTCTGGCGCGCAGTGAATTGTTGTTTCCGGTTTCGCTTACTAGACTGTTGGGTGTCCGTATTCAGAAGGTTGCCGGATCATGTCGCTGAGAAATTCATTACAACAAACGTTTCGCCGGCTTTCCGGGGAATTACTTCCCGAGGCACTGGAAAACGCAGGCCATCGGATAGCTGGCCTCAGGAAACGCCTTGATCACCTCAATTGCTCGCTGGCGGAGCGGGCATTGCCCGCGGATCGAAAGTCGCGAGTGAGCGAGCTGTCGCTTGATCACAAGGCGAGGAAGGCAGGACAGAAATCCGCTCGGTTGACGTCTGTGAAGGCAGCAAAGAAAACCAGGAGTGGCAAAGAGGCTTGATTGAAAATTGTACATTTTTTAACAGGTTGCGGGTTTTTTGAGAAAAACGCTGGAAAAAATTTGACACCGCCAGACAAATGCTTAAAATGCGCGTCTCACTTGGTTGAGACAGCAACGCTGACTCACCAGTGTGCTGTGAAAGTGGGCGGTTAGCTCAGCTGGGAGAGCATCGCCCTTACAAGGCGAGGGTCACTGGTTCGATCCCAGTACCGCCCACCACTTTTCAGCATCACCGGGCCACCCCGCCCGGTTTCAGGTCCCTAAGGCCGTCCAGGCCGGGATTGATGCGGAGCGGTAGTTCAGCTGGTTAGAATACCGGCCTGTCACGCCGGGGGTCGCGGGTTCGAGTCCCGTCCGCTCCGCCATTTTTTTCCAGATCCCGGGTGGTTAGCTCAGCTGGGAGAGCATCGCCCTTACAAGGCGAGGGTCACTGGTTCGATCCCAGTACCACCCACCATTTTCCCTGTTACTTCCCAATCAGCGACTGTCCGCAAACCCGAACAACGTTCCCGTTCACCCCGTTCGATGCAGGATTGCAGTACCACGCAATAGCTTCGGCCACGTCGACTGGCAAGCCGCCCTGGGACAAGCTGTTCATACGCCGGCCAGCCTCGCGTATGGTAATCGGCATGGCGGCCGTCATCTGGGTTTCGATGAACCCGGGCGCTATGGCGTTGATGGTCACACCGTTCTTCACCTGTTTTGCCATCGCCTCCACATAGCCGATCACGCCGCACTTGGCGGTGGAGTAATTGGTCTGACCAAAGTTGCCGGCAATGCCGCTGATGGAGGAGATACAGACGATGCGTCCGTTTTCACGCAGCAGTTCCTGGTGCATCAGCTCTTCGTCGATCAGTTCCTCAGCGGTCAGGTTCACAGCAATGGTCATGTCCCAAAAATGTTCGGGCATGTTGCCAAGGGTTTTGTCGCGGGTGATGCCGGCATTGTGGATGACTAGGTCAATGCCTTCGAAATGCTCCTTCACAAAGTCTGCAATCTGTTTTGGCGCCTTTTCATCTGTGATGTCGCACGCCATCGCCTTGCCCTTGATGGGCGCCATCACCTTCTGTAGATCTTCCATGGCCGGAGGGATATCCAGGCCAATAACCGTAGCGCCGTCCCGCGACAGGGTCTCGGCAATAGACGCGCCAATGCCGCGGGAGGCACCGGTTACCAGCGCGACTTTTCCGGCCAGCGGAGCGACTGGGTTGCTGGCGTGAGCGGTCGCACCCTTGCTGATGCGGGTTACCTGGCCAGAGACATAGGCAGACCGGGGCGACAGGAAGAACCGTATGCTGGATTCCAGTTGCTGTTCGGCACCGGGTGCCATCCAGAGCAGGTTCGCAGTAGATCCTTTCTTGCCGACTTCCTTGCCAACACTGCGCACAAAGCCCTCCAGTGCCTGGTGGGCGGCGGCCTTCGCGGGTTGGCGACAGGTCGTGGGGTCTTGTCCGATAACCACTACCCGGCCATTTCCAGCCAGCTTGCGGATGGTCGGGTGGAAAAAATCATAAACCGCTTTCAGATCGGTGGTGTCTTTCATGCCGGTGGCATCAAACACCAGGGCGGAGAACTTGCGATCAATGTCCACGTTCAGGGGCAACGCTTCAGCCTTGTTGCCGCTTTTGGAAGAATCGTTCAGAGTGTCAACGGTGCTGGCATGGAAGAGTTTTGCGGCGCTGGCACTCAACACCTTACCAACTGTCGAGATGGCTTTGCTGCCGTTGGCGGCGCCGATCAGCACATCGCCCTCAATAAACGGCTGGTCGGCGCGCTTCCAGCGTTTCAGGGGAACCGGGGCGGGCAGCCCCAGGGACTGGGCTGCGGTCTTGCCCAGCGGAGTGTTGACGAACTTGAGATAACGATCAGACATGGCATTTTCCTTTTGCGAAACGAATATCGGCGTACAGATTAAAGAATCGGGCCGTTTTTGAATTGACTCAATGCCCTGTTACGGTTGTCAGGGATGCCAATGAGCCGGGCCCGGTTGGCGCTAGACTGCAACGCAGCGGATACACTCGTTTAAACAGGACATCATCATGGCACAGGCACCGAAAAGCACCCAAAAGAAAACGTCGACGGCAAAAAAGACCGCGGTCGCTAAAAGCGATATCCGCCGGGTTGCCATTATTGGTGGCAACCGGGTTCCATTTGCCCGCTCCAATACCGCGTACAGCAAAGTCAGCAATCAGGAATTGCTAACCAGTGCCCTTCGGGGGCTGGTTGATCGCTTCGGACTGCAGGGGCAGCGTCTTGGAGAGGTCGTTGCAGGCGCGGTGATCAAACACTCCAGGGATTTTAATCTGACCCGGGAATCCGCGCTGAGTAGCGGCCTGGCGCCGGAAACGCCCGCCTACGATATCCAGCAGGCCTGCGGCACGGGCCTCGAAGCGGCTATTCTGGTGGCCAACAAGATTGCGTTAGGGCAGATCGAGTGCGGCATCGCTGGCGGCACCGATACCACCTCGGATGCGCCGATTGGTGTCGGCGAGGGTCTGCGTGAAATTCTTCTCGACTTGAATCGGGCCAAGACAGCCGGAGAACGCCTGAAAGTGCTCAGTCGTTTTCGTCCGAGCCATCTGAAACCGGAAATTCCGCAAAACGGCGAACCCAGAACGGGGCTGTCCATGGGTGGTCATTGCCAGATCACTGCCCATGAGTGGTCCATCCCGCGCGACGAGCAGGACAAGCTGGCCTATGAGAGCCATCAGAAACTGGCGTCTGCGTATGATGAAGGGTTCTTCAAGGACCTGATGACTCCTTTGGCCGGCCTGGAGAAAGACAACATTCTGCGCCCGGACACGACCCTTGAAAAATTGGCGACACTCAAGCCTGTATTTGATCGTGAGAACGGTACCATGACCGCCGCCAACAGCACCGCGCTGACGGATGGTGCCTCATGTGTGCTGCTGGCCAGTGAAGAATGGGCGAAGGCCAATAACATGGAGGTCAAGGCGTACCTGACGTTCTCCGAGGTGGCTGCGGTGGACTTCGTCGACAAGAAGGAGGGCCTGCTGATGGCGCCGGCGTATGCCGTGCCACGTATGTTGGAAAAAGCCGGGCTGACGTTGCAGGATTTCGACTTCTACGAAATCCATGAGGCGTTTGCCGCCCAGGTGCTCTCCACCATGAAGGCCTGGGAAGACCCGGCATTCTGCAAGGAACGGTTGGGTCTGGAGAAGCCGCTGGGGAGCATTGATCGCGACAAGTTGAACGTCAAGGGCAGCAGTCTGGCCACCGGCCATCCCTTCGCGGCGACTGGTGGACGAATCGTGGCCACCCTGGCGAAGCTGCTGGAAGAGAAGGGTAGCGGCCGTGGCCTCATCTCCATCTGCGCCGCAGGCGGACAAGGGGTGACGGCCATACTCGAGCGGTAAGTTAGCGGAAAAATTCATTTTTCCCTTTGACAGACGCATCAACGCCCCGTACTATGCGCACCTCGTTGATCGGGGCTTTACCCGGTTAACCACCAGTTTGATGCGGGGTGGAGCAGTCTGGTAGCTCGTCGGGCTCATAACCCGAAGGTCGTAGGTTCGAATCCTGCCCCCGCTACCATATCAATAAGGGCCGGTCTTTGACCGGCCCTTATTCGTTTCAGGACAAGCTTTTCCCGTATTGGCCACGAAAGCTTGCATTGCCACCATCCCCTGGGGTTATCATTAGCCGTCGCCTCTGCATAGTTAGGCAACTACTAACACGGTGAAATGATGCCCCGTCGCTCCGAACACACATTCAGTCTGGCTGGCAGCCTCGTTGCGTTGCTGGCACTGGTGTTTGTTGTCTGGACATCGGTTACCGTTGCGCTTCCCACTCAGGATGATCCCGTTGCCACCACTGTCGCGCTGAGCGATTGGCAAGGCAGTTCCGAATCCTCAGAAGGGGCCTCGTCACCCGGCGATGTGTTGTCTTTATCGCCCACGTTCGTTTACCCACCGTCGGCGTTGACGTCCCGCGCTCGTCACCAGTTGGCCTTTGACGGCCCCCCCAGAAGAATTATTAGTTACCCAGGCCAGTCACAGGCACCTCCCTCCCAGCTATAGACAATCGAACAGAATCAGGCGCTGTTGCCCCTGCGTTGGAGCCCCGCGCCTGAAGAAATGGTCTATAGCCAGGAGAGTTGCCATGGGCAATCTAACACGCGTTCACGCGTCCCTGTCTGCCGGAGCCCGATATCGGCTTGTTTCGCAGGAAGACGAGGACACTCTTACCAATGACGCCGCCGCGTCGGAGCTGTTGAAGGACTTCACCAGGCACACCCCGGTGATAACCCGGTCATCGCGGGAGATCCAGGAGGTCAAAAAGACGCTGGATGCTTCCGGAGAAACCTTTTGTGTGGTTATCAATCGAAATGATGAGGTGGTCGGGATACTGACCCTGAAGGACCTGATCGGTTCCTGGCCCATGAGCCTTGCCAACCAGCGCGGAAGTACCATCGCCGACATTGTTGCGCGGGACGTCATGCGGCCGGTCTGGAGCATGCCAACGATAGAGATCGGCAAGCTTCAGGACCTGAAAGTTGATGAATTGATCACCATTTTCAAGGGCCTTCATTCGGACTATCTTTTGGTAATGGACGCTGCCGCTGTTGGGGCAGAAGAGCAGGTCATTCGCGGACTGCTGTCCGCTGATGATCTCAGCCGGCGCCTTGGTATTCGAGTGAACCCTGACCCAGGCCCGGGGTCTTTCTCCGATATCGTTCACGCGGTCCGGAAAAGCCCTGGATAAAACGTCGCAACGCTGCAGCCCGCCGTTGCGGGTTGCAGCTTTCTTCCGTTAATGACCAGTACTTAAAGGAAGCTTCCATGGCCATTAAAAAAGTGCTCATCGCCAATCGCGGCGAAATCGCCGTTCGCATTGCGCGGGCCTGCAAGGAGTTGGGCATTCGTTCTGTCGCTGTCTATTCAGAGGCGGACCAGTACTCCCTGCACGTAAAGAAAGCGGATGAGTCCTATCAGATCAGCAAGGACCCGCTCAGTGGTTACTTGAACCCCCATCACTTGGTGAACCTGGCGGTCGAAACCGGCTGTGATGCTCTGCATCCGGGTTACGGCTTTCTCTCTGAGAACGCCGAGCTAGCCGCCATTTGCCAGCAGCGGGGGGTAACGTTTATTGGCCCGTCAGCCGAGGCGATCAGTGCCATGGGCGACAAGACCCAGGCCCGTCAGACCGCCATTGCCGCAGGGGTTCCCGTTACGCCGGGCTCAGAAGGCAATCTGGATGACGTGGAAGATGCGGTACGCCAGGCGGAGGACGTTGGTTATCCGGTTATGCTCAAGGCCACGTCCGGTGGCGGTGGCCGGGGCATTCGCCGCTGTGACAATGAAAAAGAGTTGCGGCAGAACTACGAGCGGGTCATTTCCGAGGCTACCAAGGCCTTTGGCAGTGCCGAGGTTTTTCTGGAGAAATGCATCATCGAGCCCCGTCACATCGAGGTGCAGGTTCTCGCCGACCACCATGGCAATGTGGTGCATCTATACGAGCGTGACTGTTCCATCCAGCGCCGTAACCAGAAGCTGATTGAGGTGGCGCCGTCCCCACAGTTGAGCGAGGAACAGCGGGAAACTATTGGTGAACTGGCTATTCAGGTTACCCGTCAATGCGGTTACGTTAATGCCGGTACGGTGGAGTTCCTGCTGGATCACGACGACAGCTTCTATTTCATGGAGATGAACACGCGGGTTCAGGTGGAGCACACCATCACCGAGGAAATCACCGGCATCGACATCATCAAGGCGCAGATTCGCATTGCGTCAGGCGAGCCGCTGGAGTTTTCCCAGGACGACATCAGTTATCGTGGCTTTGCTGCCCAATTTCGTATTAACGCGGAAGACCCAAAAAATGGTTTTCTGCCAAGTTTCGGGCGTATCAGTCGCTACTATTCCGCCGGCGGGCCAGGTGTTCGCACGGATGCCGCCATGTACACCGGCTATGAGATCCCCCCTTACTACGATTCCATGTGCGCCAAACTGATTGTGTGGGCACGGGAATGGCCGGAGCTGGTGGCTCGTTCCCGCAGGGCGCTGAGTGACATGGCCATCTACGGCGTGCATACCACGATCCCCTACTACCAGCAGATTCTGAACCACCCGGATTTCCAGACCGGTACGTTTAATACCGGTTTTGTGGAGCGCAATCCCCAGTTGCTGGAGTACAGCGACAAGTCCCGACCGGAATCCATTGCCACGGCCGTTGCCGCCGCCATCGCAGCCCAGGCTGGCCTGTAACACGACTATTGGAGAGCATCATGAGTAAGAGAAAGATTCACATCACCGACGTTATCCTGCGGGATGCCCATCAGTCCCTGATCGCCACGCGTATGCGTACCGAGGACATGCTGCCGGCTTGTGAATGGCTGGATCAGGCCGGCTACTGGTCGTTGGAATGCTGGGGCGGCGCCACGTTTGATGCCTGTGTGCGGTTTCTGAAGGAAGATCCATGGGAGCGCCTGCGCACCCTGCGCAAGGCTCTGCCTAACACCCGCTTGCAAATGCTGTTGCGCGGCCAGAATCTGCTCGGGTACCGCCATTATGGCGACGATGTGGTGGAGGCGTTTGTTGAAAAGGCTGCGGAAAACGGCATCGACGTGTTCCGGGTTTTTGATGCGTTGAACGACGTGCGCAATCTGGAAACCAGCATTAAAGCTGTGAAGAAGGCCGGTAAACATGCCCAGGGTACGCTGTGCTACACAGTCAGCCCGGTGCACGATGTGAAAACCTTCCTGGCCCAGGCCGAGACCATGGCAGATATGGGTGCCGACAGCATCGCCATCAAGGATATGGCGGGCCTGCTGACGCCAGCGGTGACCGCCGAGCTGGTCAGCGGTCTGAAGACGAACCTGAAACTGCCGGTGTTCCTGCACTCCCATGCCACTTCGGGCATGGCGCCCATGTGCCAGTGGGCGGCATTGGAGGCTGGCGTGGATCATATCGATACCGCGCTGTCTGCGTTCGCGGGCGGTACCAGCCATCCGCCGACCGAATCGTTGGTGGCAGCGTTGCACGATGCCGGCTGCGAAACCGGCCTTAACCTCGAGTTGCTGGACAAAGCCACCCGGCATTTCCGCGAGGTTCGCAAGAAATACCATCAGTTCGAGAGTGACTACAACGGGGTGGATACCTCGGTACTCCTGTCTCAGGTTCCTGGTGGCATGATGTCCAACCTGGCCAACCAGCTCAAGGAGCAGGGTGCCCTCGACCGGATTCAGGACGTGTTCGAGGAGATTCCCCGGGTGCGTAAAGACCTGGGATATCCGCCGTTGGTGACACCCACCTCGCAGATTGTGGGTACCCAGGCGGTGATCAATGTCCTGGGCGGCAAACGCTACGACACCATCACCAATGAGGTGAAGAAATACATGCAGGGCTGGTACGGCAAGGCGCCTGCTGAGGTGGACACACAATTGCAACGTCGTGCCGTGGGCAAGGAAGAATTGATCGAGGAGCGACCAGCCAACCTGATTCCAAGGGAACTGTCGGAACTGCGCAAAGAGGTAGGGGACCTCGCGGAGAGCGAGGAAGACGTACTGACCTACGCCATGTTCCCGGACCAGGCCCGCACTTACCTGGAGCAACGTCGCGATGGCACTTTGCAGCCAGAAGCCCTGGAGCCCATCGCCAACGGTAAAACCGGGGGCAGTGTGTCCACCGAGTTCCGGATCACGGTTCATGGTGAAAGCTACGATATCCATGTGACCGGCGCCAACCCGGTGAGCGAGACCGAACGACGGTTCTACATGACGGTGGATGGCGTGCCTGAGGAAATTCACCTGGAATCCCAGGGCGAAGCCTCTGAGAATACCCGCAAGGGCGGTCGCGCCAGAGCCACCGGGGAAGGCCACGTGACTACCACCATGCCGGGCAATATTGTGGACGTGCTGGTGAGTGAGGGTGACGAGGTATCCGCCGGTGACGCGGTGCTGATCATCGAAGCGATGAAAATGGAAACCGAGGTTAAAGCCACCAAGTCTGGTATCGTCAAGGCCGTGAATATCTCGAAAGGCGACCGGGTAGCGCCTGGTGAGAGTCTGATCGAAATCGAATAACCAAATTCCCCGGGACGATCGTCCCGGGCATTCCATTGCAGTTGGGAGCACCCCCTCGAATGAAGTCGATCTTGTTGTCGTTAGCGGCCGTGTTGTCGCTGGCGCCCGGACTGGTGTGGGCAAATGCCGACCGGGCCGTGGATCTTGTAGCCCACCCGGTGGGGTACATTGCGATAGCGATCTTTGTGGTCGCCTACCTGTTGGTCATGATGGAAGAACGAATCCACCTGGCCAAATCCAAACCCATGCTGATCGCGGCGGGGTTGATCTGGATTCTCGTGGCTGTGGCCTACCGTGCAGCGGGCGCCAATGGCGAAGTGGAAGAAGCGATACGGCATAACTTCCTGGAATACGCGGAGCTGTTCTTCTTCCTCCTGGTGGCGATGACCTACATCAATGCCATGCTGGAGCGCGGTGTCTTCGATCAGCTGCGGATCTGGCTGCTTGGCAAGGGGTTTGGTTACCGACGTCTGTTCTGGATCACCGGCACCCTGGCCTTCTGCATATCACCGGTTGCGGACAACCTGACCACGGCACTGATCATGTGCGCGGTGGTGATGGCGGTGGGCCGCGACAGCGCCAAGTTTGTCTCCCTGTCCTGTATCAACATTGTGGTGGGCGCCAACGCGGGCGGGGCGTTCAGCCCGTTCGGGGATATCACTACATTGATGGTCTGGCAGAAGGGCATTCTTCCGTTCCAGGACTTCTTCCAGCTATTGCTGCCGTCCATGGTGAACTTCCTGGTGCCGGCCGCGTTGATGCACCTCGCCCTGCCAAAGGGCCAGCCGTCATCGCCCGGGTCATTCGGGAACGTTATTCGGCCGGGTGGGCTGGTGATCTGCGGCCTGTTCCTGTTGACGATTGCCACCGCCATCAGTTTTCACCAGTTCCTGCACATTCCGCCGGTGTTCGGCATGATGACGGGGCTTGGCTACCTGAAGATTTTTGGTTTTTACCTCAAGCGCCACGAAGAGTACCACTGGAACGAGGGCTTTGAATCCCCGCCCGGCGACCGTTCCGATGAAGGCACACAAGGCCGTCGTGCTTTCGATGTGTTTTCCCATATTGCCCGCTCGGAGTGGGACACCCTGTTCTTCTTCTACGGGGTGATCATGGCGGTCGGCGGCCTGGGCTTCATTGGCTATCTGGGCATGATGTCGGCGACCCTCTACGGCGACCTGGGACCAACCTTTGCTAACATCATGATTGGGGTGATCTCCGCGTTGGTGGACAACATTCCGGTGATGTTTGCGGTGCTGACGATGAACCCGGCCATGCCGGACTATCAATGGCTACTGGTTACGCTGACGGCCGGGGTTGGGGGTAGCCTGCTCTCCATCGGTTCCGCAGCGGGCGTTGCGTTGATGGGGCAGGCCAGGGGGCAGTACACGTTCCTTAGCCACCTGAAATGGACGCCGGCTATTGCCTTGGGTTATGGCGCCAGTATCTGGGTTCATTACCTGGTCAACGGCTGACGTCTGGCGGTTGCTGGAAGCCAGCAAGTCCCTCCGCTTCCAGCAGCTCCGCAAACCGGATTGTCGTCAGATCGCTTCCCGGTGCACCGATGACCTGAACATTAAATGGCAGGCCTTGCTTGGTCTTGCCAATAGGTACAGACGTCGCAGGCAGTCCCAGCAGGGTGGCCAGGGCGATCCAGCAGAACTGGTCCATATAGGCCCTGGGTTGGCCGGCAACGATGATTTGGCGCTTGAATACCGGGCTGCTGTGATCGTGGCGGATGGCCGTGGTTGGTGTGATCGGCGTTAACAGCACATCGAATTCGTCAAACAGGGTGGTGATTTCGGCCCGCATCTTCTCCCGCATTTCGCTCCAGCTCATCCATTGGTGTACCGGCTGATTCACGCCGCGACCGTATTCCCCGATGAAGGCCGTGACCGGGCCAAACAGGTGAAGCCAGCGTTCAAGCCTGGAAATCCACATCATTTGCCGGCGTTGGGCCGGTTTCATGGACGTGCTGAGCAGGCTGCCCAGTAAGTTGAAATAGGCAGGCAGGATGTGTTCGAGGTTGAGCAGTTGATGTCTGGCTTCGGCAACCAGCGCTCCCTTGCTTTCCAGTTCTCGCCCGAGTTTTTGGTAGCCGTTCAGCAATTCGTTGTCGATGGCGCAGAGGGGGTCCTGCAGCCAGAGGCCCACCCGTGCCTGTTCCAGAGATTGGATGGTGGCCGGTGCCATGGCCAGTTGCCAGCTGTTGCGTTCCCGTGCAGCGGGGCCGGCAATCACGCTCAGCAGCAGTTCCAGGTCCTTTGACGAGCGCGCCAACGGCCCGCCTTCGGCCAGGTCCGGCCGCGACTCAGTGCCAGGTGGCCCCGGAATATGCCCGCGGAAGGAAACCAGGGCTCGGGAAGGCTTGTGACCGAATACGCCGCAAAAATGCGCCGGTGTGCGAATGGAACCCGCCAGGTCGCTACCGACTTCCAGGGGTGTCATGCCTGCCGCAAGTGCTGCGGCTGCGCCACCGGACGAGCCACCAGGGGTGTGGGCCGGATTATGGGGGTTGTTGGTGACACCGAAGAGTTTGTTGTAACTCTGAAGGTCGGTGGCGTAAATGGGGACGTTGGTCTTGCCCAGGATGATGGCACCGGCGTCTTCCAGGCGCTGGACCACATCGGCGTGTTTTGCCGGGATATGGTTTTTCAACGCGGGGGCGCCGGCGGTACAGGCCATGCCGGCAACCTCCCAGGTATCCTTCAGGGTGAGTGGCAGGCCGTGGAGTGGTCCGAGGGAATCGCCGCGTGCCAGGGCTTCGTCGGCCTTCCGAGCTTTTCCGAGAGCGTTTTTTTCGTCCAGTGTCACTACTGCGTTTATATCGTCATTGCACTGGCGAATCCTGTCCAGGAAGACCTGAGTGATACCAACACTGGTTAGTTTCCCGTTTTTAAGGTCGCTAACCAGTTCCGTAGCTGGTCGATAGTACATTGGGTCCATGGAATCCTCGGTGTTGTTGGCAGGTCAGGCTCAGGTGAGTTCGCTACGCCAGTGTTTGACCCTGACCTGGCTTTTGACCGCCTCCAGTACTTCCACAATCAGGTTGATGAGCGCTTCATTGTGGACGTCATTCTCTTCCTCATTCTCGGGGGAGGGCAGGAATACATTGACGATGTCTTCTATGAAGGCGTGGTTGGACGCGGAGGCAAGGTCTTCCAGGATCTGGTGAATCACGTTGGCGACGATGTCCCCCACGGCTTCTTCCAGGGTTTCCTGGATGGTGGGCCCGACAACGGGCAGGTATTTCAGCCGCGACAGTTCAAGGTTCTGTTTGAGGGCGTTGTCGACGCGGGTTTCCAGATAGCTTCGCAGGGCGCCGCGATTGGGGATATAACCTTCCCGGGCTGCGTCAGCGACCCTTTGTGAAACCCAGTCGGACAGCATATCCCGCCTTGGGTAGAGGATGTCGTTCTGGATGCGTTCGAATAACGGCGAGCCCATGCGAATCTCGTCTTGAGCACCGCTGAGCACTTTGATCACGATGCGGTCTGAGAGTTCTTCCATGAAGGCTTCGTAGTAGAAGTTGAAGAACTGGAAGGCTCGGGTCTGGGTGACGTCGATCACTTTGTACTGGTGCAGGCGGTAGATGATGGAGATAACCCGCAGTACCCGCAGGAAGCGGAAGCTGCCGACGGGGATGCAGCCGATGATGTCGTACCAGTGGATGAACGGGTAGAAGTACCAGCGGTCATAGACTTTGGCTTTGATGGCGTAGCCCCAGCGCACGACGAATTCGGTCAGGAAGATGCTGACGAAGATGAGGTCGTAGAAGAGGAAGTTTTCGTGGATGGGGTGGTAGAGCTCTTTGACAAGCGGTGCGTGTTCAGCGAGCAGGTTCTGGACTCCGGTGAAGTTGTAGATGGAGTCGAAGATGATGAAGGCCAGGTTGATGATGAGCAGGCCGAGCATCAGGAAGTCTATGATGAACCAGATGAGTTGGTGGCTGGTTTTCAGGTTTTCTCGGTTTATTTTCAGCATTCATCAGTCCAGGACTTCGAGTTTGGAGTCTGCGTCGGATGTATCACTGCTCCCCAGACACGCCGTTAACCCATCCATGGGGGCTCGGCATTGCCATCCTTGGCAATGCACGGTCTGGGGAGCAGTGATACACCCGCCGCGATCAGGCTCTGAGATGCTCGCCCTTGTGTCGACGAAAACGGGTTGCACCTGCCTGATTTTTCGACGCTTTCACACAGGTTAGCTTATTTCAGCTCTGCCGACGACTTACCGAGCAGTCTCCTGGCGATGATCAGTAGCTGGATTTGTTGGGTGCCTTCGAAGATGTCGAGAATTTTTGAGTCCCGGGCCCATTTTTCCAGCAGTTCAGTTTCGCCGTAGCCCAGGCTGCCGCAGAGTTCGACGCAGCGCAGGGTGACCATGTTGCCGACGCGGCCGGCTTTGGCTTTGGCGATGGAGGCTTCCTTGGAGTTGGGCAGGCCGTTGTCGGCCATCCAGGCGGCGCGGAGGGTGAGGAGCCGGGCGGCTTCGAGTTCGGCTTCCATCAGTTGCAGTTCGCGGGTGACGGCGGGTTGGGTCCAGGTTTGGGTGTGGTAGCCGAGGTCGATGCCGGTGAGGGCGATGAGTTCACGGGTTTTCTGCAGTGCGGCGCTGGCGACGCCGATGGCCATGCCGGCGACGACGGGGCGGGTGTTGTCGAAGGTTTGCATGGCGCCGGCGAAGCCTTTTTCGACGCTGACGTCCGGGTCGCCCAGGAGGTTTTCTTTGGGAACGCGGCAGTTGTCGAAGCGGATCGCCGCGGTGTCGGAGGCGCGGATGCCGAGTTTTTTCTCCAGGCGTTCGACGGTCATGCCGGGGGTGCCTTTCTCCACCACGAAGGATTTGATGGCGGCGCGGCCTTTGTTGCGATCAAGGGTGGCCCAGACCACGACGGCGTCGGCGCGCTCTCCGGCGGTGACGTAGATTTTTTCGCCGTTTAGGATGTATCCGTCGCCGTCTTCGGTAGCGGTGGTGCGGATTGCGGCGGAGTCGGAGCCGGCGCCGGGTTCGGTGATGGCCATGGCGGCCCAGGTGTTGCCCAGTCGGGCGAGTTGTTCTTCGTTGGCAACGGCGGCAATGGCTGAGTTGCCGAGGCCCTGTCGGGGGATAGACAGGGCCAGGCCGACGTCGCCCCAGCACAGTTCGGTCAGCCCCAGGACGGTTTTCATGTTGGTGCCGTTACGATTGCCACCCCCGCCCTTGCTTTCGGAGCGGGCCAGTTTTCCGGCGCCGGTGCCACCATCGGCCGCGCCGTCGTTCATGCCGTCCATGATGGAGGCAAACAGGTCGAGTTCTTTGGGGTATTCGTGTTCCGCCCGGTCGTACTTGCGGGATATTGGGCGAAACACCTCCCGGGCCACTTGTTGCGCTTGATTGATCAGAGGCGAAAATTTCTTTGGTATCTCGAGATTCATCAGAGGTGTCCTTACGTGTTGATCAGGCGTGAAGGCCGCCGCTCAGAGTGGAGACGGAGCGAAGATCGCGGTACCAGCGCTCGACCGGATGTTCCTTGACGAAGCCGTGTCCGCCCAGCAGTTGAACGCCGTTGGTGCCGATTTCCATGGCTTTTTCATTGCACAGCAACCGGGCCAGGGATGTTTCACGGTGCGTTGATAAACCTTGCTCCAGTCGGCTGGCGGCGCGCCAGGTGAGCATGCGCATGCTATCGGTCTCTATGGCGAGGTTGCTGATCATGAACGCCACGGACTGGCGGTGGCTGATGGGTTCTCCGAACGCCTCCCGTTCGTTGCAGTAGGGGATAACGTAGTCGAGAACGGCCTGTGATGTGCCGATGGATAGCCCACATCGGAGCAATGAGCCGCAGTCCAGGAACGCCTGGTAGTCGAAATCGTCGTCGCCCAGCAGGGCGTCGGATGACAGTTCGACGTTGTCGAGCCGCAACTGGACCGGCGCGGAGGCTCTCAGCCCCATGCCCGGGTCGGGTTTGGTCTGGATGCCTGTTGCGCCGGCTTCCACGATGAACAGCCTGGGTCGGCCGTGCAGTTCGGCGGCAATCAACAGCAGGTCTGCGCTGGCGCCCAGGGCTACGCTGCTTTTCAGCCCGTTGAGGGTGTAGCCGGTTGCGGTTTCACTGGCGGTGGTCTGTAGGCTGTTCGGGTCAAACAGGGGTATGGGCTCGTCAATGGCAATGGTGGCTATGGGCGGTGTGTCGTCGCAGAACGCAGGCAGGTATCGGCTCTGCTGTTCGCCGGTGCCCCAGCGGGTGATGGCTTGGGCGACACTGAACGGCGACAGGAGTGCGGTTGCGATGCCCATGTCGCCCCAGGCCAGTTGTTCGGCAATCAGCACGCTGGTCAAGGGAGACTGGTGTTCCGCCACGCCGCCGAATGCTTCCGGTACTGCGTACAGGCCAAGGCCAAGCTCGGATGTGGCCGTTGTAACGATAGCAGGTATTGCTCCGGTTTCATCCGCGTCCGAGGCCGCCGGCCTGATGCGATCCTCTGCCAGCCGGCGGAGCATGTCGGTGATCATCTGTTGGTCATCGGTCAGGGAGAGGTCAAACAGGTCCCCGGGTATGCGATTCGGTAGTTGCTTGCGGGGCAGCCAGTTGTTCACGCGCTTGAATTCCCGGCCCGCGTAGGCAAGGGTGCGAAATCCGGCACGGGTGCCATGATAGGCCGTTCGTTCCAAAGGCTGTCGTAGCCCCAGCCGATCCAGCATGGGGTTGGCCGCAAGCCGATTCATCATCGACAGGGCAAGGCCGACGGGGGTGCGGGTTATACGTTCTCTCCTGGCCATACGTTCTCTCCTGGCTAGCGCCGCCCGTTTCCGGTTGTCTGGCGATCCGATGCAGTGGGTGTTAAGCGATCATGGGTGCATCGGGCATCCTCGCCATTGGCATAGAGCGCATTACAGACAGGCAAGATGGTCAATTGCCATGGATTAAACCGACCGCTACCCGGTACACTCATACTGTCAACGCGCCTTTTCACCCACTTTCACTGAAGTAATGCTGCTTGATGTGCGCCCACATTAGATCTCTGTTTCTCCGCCCTGTCGGGATCGTCTGCCTGATGATGCTGGCAATGCCGGGGTTGGCCTGGGCGCAGCAGGTGGAGGTGAATGTGGAGGGGGACTATCCGCAGCTTCAGGATAATGCGGAAGCCTTTCTGGGTGAGGTTGAGGGCCGCAGTGCCGGAAGTCTGAGGCGATACGCCAGCACCGCCGAAGCACAAGTGGAAGAGGCACTCCGTGCGCTTGGTTACTACAGTCCGATGATTCAGTGGGAAGTGGTTGAACAGCCCGGCGATGACGAAACACCCGCTCTCCTGGTGTTGACCGTGCAGCCCGGCGAACCCATTCGTGTCCGTTCCCGACAGGTGTCCATCGAAGGTCCCGCCAGTCGGGATCCCGATTTCGTGGGCACCCTGCCGGAAAAACCGGCGGAGGGGGATGTGCTGAATCATGGTCAGTACAGCACGTTGAGGCAGACTATCCAGAACCGAGCCACCCGGCTGGGGTATTTTGATGGCGAGTTCACCACCCGCCGGCTGGAAGTCAATCCGGAACAGCACACTGCGGATATCTCCCTGGTCTTTCGCAGCGGTGCGAGATACCGCCTGGGAGAAGTGAGTTTCAAGGAAGGGCACGGCTTTGAGGAGCAGTTGCTCGAGCAATTCGTGCGTTTTGAGCCCGGTGAGATCTACCACGCCGATAAGGTCGCGAGGCTAAGTGGCGACCTCTCCAACAGCGGTTATTTTTCCGGTGTGGACATTGACGCTTCGCCCGGTAAAGCCGAGGAGGGAGTCATACCCGTATCGGTGGACCTGACCACTCGTCCTCCACGCTCCGTTGCTGCCGGCGTCGGTTTCTCCACGGATGTGGGGCCGCGTTTCAGCGGTAACTGGCGCGAGCACTGGATCAACCCCATGGGCCATCGCCGCGGCGCGCAGACGGAACTCTCAGTGCCGCGACAGAACGTGGGTGCCTGGTACGAACTGCCCCTTGATCCTCCCATGACCGATTCCATTCGCCTTTCCGCCGGTTATCAGCGGGAGGATATTGAGGACGTGGAGTCTGAGCTGCTTACCCTTGGCCAGCAGTGGAAACACCAGCTTGATAACGGTTGGTTGCAGGTTGCCTCGATCCGCTGGGAAGGTGAGCGTTTTCGCATCGGCGATGATGACCCCGAGCAGAGCAGCCTGTTGCTGCCCGGGCTTGGTTATTCAAAACTGCAGGCAGATTCGCCGTTGGATCCATCCCGGGGATACCGTATTCAGTTCGATGTGACCGGCTCTCACCGTGCCGTCATCTCCGACGTGGATATTCTCCACGCCAATTTTCTTGTAAAGGGACTCTACACCTTGGCGGACAACCACCGCTTTCTGTCCCGGTTCCAGTTCGGTGGTGTGGCCACCAATCGTTTCTCGGATGTGCCGCCGTCATTGCGGTTTTTTGCCGGTGGCGACCAGACGGTGCGGGGGTATGGCTATGAGACACTGTCACCCCGGAACAGCGAGGATGTCGCCATTGGTGGCCGTTACCTGATGGTGGGCAGTGTCGAGTATCAGTACCAGTTTGCGGAAAACTGGCGGGTTGCGGCGTTTGTTGATGAAGGCAATGCCATGGATGACCTGTCGGACCCTCTGGCGACGGGTGCCGGTCTGGGCATTCGCTGGATCAGCCCGGTCGGGCCGCTGCGCCTGGACGTCGCCAAAGGCCTGGACCCCGAGTTTGGCGGTGAATGGCGCATTCACTTTTCCATGGGGCCGGAGTTATGACCGACGAAGCGAAAACTCCAACACCAAAACGGTCAAAACGCCTGAGAAACGGGTTTTTGATAGCTCTGGCCGTTATTGTCCTGCTTCCATTGCTGATAGTGGGGCTGTTGGTGCTGGCGTTGCGCTCGGAAACCGGCACGGCCTGGGTGATTGACCAGGTTCCCGGCCTGGAGGTTGAGCAGGGGCAGGGCTCGTTGCTGGGGCAGTGGCAGGCAGCCTCCCTGACATGGCAGGGCTACGGTGTTGGGCTAGAGGTAGAGTCGCCGGTTGTTGACTGGTCGCCCACCTGCCTGTTCAACAAACAGCTCTGTCTGGAGCGGCTGCTGGCAGAGAGCATTGATCTGACGCTGCAGTCATCCGACGAGCCCAAAGAAGACAGTGGCGATATCAGTCTCCCAAGTATCGACCTTCCGTTGGGGCTGGTGGTCCGGGAGGTAAACCTTGGTCCCTTTACGCTCAACGATGCCAAGGTCTGGGACCGGCTCCAGCTCAAGGCTCAGGGGTCCGGATCGGACTGGCATCTGCAGAACCTCGCCTTCGTTCGGGACGATATCAGTATTGATGCCTCCGGCAGGCTCCAGACCCGTGGCGATTGGCCGCTGGATCTGGAGGTTGGCCTGATGCTGCCGCCCCCGTATGGCGCTGATTGGCAATTGGCACTCAATCTGACCGGGAGCGCTGCTGACCTGAGAATAAAGGGCCAGAGCAGCGGTTATCTTGATGCCACGCTGGCTGGCCGGGTGGCGCCGCTGGACAGCACCCTGCCGGCGGAACTGACCGTCCGTTCCAGCCGGTTCGTCCCGGCGGAAGGGTTACCGAAAACCCTGGTGCTGACAGACACTGTGGTTGCCTTGAAAGGCAGCCTTGAGAACGGTTTCCGCTCGGATTCCCGCACCGTGCTGCCCGGATCCACAGGCGATATACCTGTGTCATTGAAGGGGTTGGTAACCACCGAGGGCCTCGATGGAGTGGAGCTCGCGTTGACCGGCCCCGGGACGACGGAGGCTGAGACGGGCCGTCTCCTAGTGACCGGTAACGTAAGCTGGGAGCAAGCGCTTCAGGCAGACGCCAAGGTCAGTCTCGACGCTTTTCCCTGGTACAGCCTGATTCCGGATTTTGAAGAGCCACCAGTCACCTTGCGCCAGTTCAACGGCGACGTTCAGTACAAGGGGGGCGCCTATCAGGCGAGCATTGACGCCAGTGTCAGCGGCCCCATGGGTGACGCTGATATGGCGGGGGATCTTGAAGGTGACCTGGAATCCGTTACGCTGACCAACCTGCGAGTCAATACCGGCGCGGGTTTCCTCGGCGGCCGTGCGGACGTGGCGTTCGCTGATCAGTTGTCCTGGGATGCAAGCCTGACGCTGGACAGCTTTAACCCTGGCTTTTGGTTCCCCGCTCTGGAGGCGAGCCTGAGCGGCAACGTGGATACCAGCGGTCGTCTGCGGGAGGAAGGAGCGCCCATGCTACAGGCGCAATGGGACCTTTCCGGGAGTTGGCAGGCCAACGAGGCGCTGATTCGGGGCGCGCTGGACAGTGATGCCGGCAACTGGACATTGTCGGACCTGGAGCTTGAGGTCGGGGACAACCGGGTGGCCGGCCAGGGTCGCTGGGGGCAACAGATTAGTGGCAACCTGGAACTGAACCTGCCTGCGCCGGAAACTTTCCTGCCGGGGCTGGCGGGAGCCGTCAATGGTACGGCATCGGTTTCCGGTACCGTGGACCAACCCCGTGGCAAGGTTACACTCACCGGCCGCGACTTGGCATGGCAGGACCAGTTGAGTCTGTCCAGCCTGGACCTGACGGCCACGCTGCGCGAAGGATTCAACATCCAGGCTGATCTTCGGGGTAAGGAAGTCCGGTATGGCGAACAGCGACTGGAAGACTTGTCGCTGGCACTGACGGGAACCCGGGATGATCACCGGCTCAGGTTAAACGCCCGCCACAAAGAGGCGGACTTGTCGCTGGTGCTGGCCGGGGACGTCTCGGAAAGCTGGGATGCCTGGATAGGTGCGCTTGAGCAGGGGCAGATCAGTGTGCCTGCCCAAAGCCAGCAATGGACCCTGTCAGAGTCCGCAGCTCTTGAGTATACCGAAGCCGGCAGGCTCACGTTGGGTCAGCACTGCTGGCAGTGGCAGCAGGCGTCTGTCTGTGCGGAGGACCAGACTCTGCTACCGACTCAGGACATCGCCTACCGTATTGAAAATTTCCCGACCACGGCGCTCTCCCCCCTGTTGCCGGGCACCCTGCGTTGGGACGCAACGCTGAATGCCGACCTGCAAGTCGTCATGACGGAAGATGGGCCGGATGGTGAAGTATCCATCGACGCCGGTTCCGGCGAGTTTGAAGTGCAGGTGAGGGACGAATGGGAGAGCCTGAGCTACAACACTTTCACCACCCGCCTGAGTTTGAAGCCGAATGTGGCGGAGCTGGACCTGCAGTTGCAGGGGCCCGATCTTGGTAACCTCTCTGTCGGTATGTCGGTCGACCCGAATAGTGATGCCCGTGAAGTCGATGGGCAATTCAGCATCGAAGGCCTGGATATCGCCATGGCCGGCATATTTGCGGGGCTGGAGGTTGTTGAGGGAGAGCTCAACGGCCAAGGGACGCTGTCTGGCCCTCTAATGAAGCCAGCGGTAAACGGCGAGCTTGCACTCTCTGGCGGTCACATTGCCGATCCACGGTTACCGATTCCGCTTGAGGATCTGGTGGTTAGCCTGGAGTTGAAAGGATATAGCGCGGATTTGTCCGGTCGCTGGCGCAGTAATGAACGCGGAAGCGGCAACATAGAAGGATCGTTGGCCTGGGAGGCGGAACCGTCGGTGGAAGTGCGGCTGACCGGTGACCGCTTGCCCTTCAATTACGAGCCGTACGCCCAAGTGGAGCTGGTGCCGGATATCACCATCGCCTACGAAGGTGGCAACCTGTCGGTTTCCGGTAACCTGAACGTACCCCGGGGCACGATCGAAATCCGCGAGCTCCCTGCCCAGGCGGTTTCCGTATCCGAGGATGAGGTTATCGTCGGCGCTGAGGAGGAGGAGGGCGGACTCCGCACCCTCAATATGGACGTCACTGTCGTGGTAGGTGAGGACGAGGTCAGCTTTAGTGGTTTCGGTGTCACCGGAAACCTTGAGGGGACACTGCGTATCGGCAACAACATGGATACTCGGGGCGCCCTTCAGCTTGTTGAAGGCAGGTATGAGGCCTACGGCCAGGAGCTTGACCTGCGACGGGCCAGGCTGGTGTTTGTGGGGCCACTGTCAGAACCTTACCTGGACATTGAGGCGGTGCGGCGTGTGGACAACGTGGTGGCCGGTATTCGTCTCAGTGGCCCGGTGAGCCAGCCCCGGACCGAAGTGTTTTCGGAACCGGAAATGCCTCAGACCGATGCGCTCTCGTACGTGATCCTCGGTCGGGCACCGCAAAGTCGCGGTGATGAGGGGCAG
>NZ_ABCP01000051.1 GCF_000170835.1 Marinobacter algicola DG893 | reverse complement strand
ACAAAGACAGGCCACGTAAAGTGGTTTAACGAGTCCAAGGGCTTCGGCTTTATCGCCCAGGACGGTGGCAGTGACGTTTTCGTTCACTATAGTGCAATCAACGCAAGCGGATTCCGCACCCTGACCGAAGGTCAACAGGTGCAGTTTACCGTGACTCAGGGCCCGAAAGGTCCCCAGGCGGAAAACGTAACCCCGGTCTGAGGTTACGCGACCCCGCCCTATGCCCCTCACGGGCACAGGGAATCCGAAAGAGCCGGCGTTCGCCGGCTTTTTCTTTTTCAGGCACCGGCTTCCGCCGACGTCTTGCTGGTGGCGCCATCCCGACGACCAGCTTCAACCACCTGCGAAACGGCCGAGAACAGCGCCTGCAAAGTAGCCGAGGTCGTATCTTCAGCCAGAGCGGCCGCGCTGCAATGCTGTCCGCCCACCGTTACACGAATACAGGCCAGTGCATTGGCATTGGTACCCTCACCCAATGCAAATTCATCGTAGGCCTCCACCGCCAGCGTTACGCCGTATTTTTCCTCCAGCGCCGCTGACACGGCTTCAACCGCACCAAGGCCGTGACCTTTGAGGGTGATCGGGTCGCTTTCAGCACCAATACTCACAACGGCATTGACGCCCTCATCATCCCGGTGAAGATCATAGGATCGCAACTCCCAGTCTTTAGCCACTTTCAGGTAACGATCTTCAAACAACCGATGAATGGTCAGTGAGTCAATCTCGCCGCCATTGGTTTCGGCCTCCCGCTGCACCAGCTTGCTGAACTCGATCTGCAACCATCGTGGCAGGCTGATGTTGTAATCACGCTCCAGAACATAAGCCACACCACCCTTGCCGGATTGGCTGTTGATGCGAACCACTTCTTCATAACGGCGACCAAGGTCGTGAGGATCGATGGGCAGGTACGCCACATGCCAGCTCTCCCCTTCGGCGCGGCGGGCCAGACATTTACGGATTGCATCCTGGTGGCTGCCAGAGAAAGCCGTAAACACAAGCTCTCCGGCATAGGGGTGACGTGGATGGGTGGAAATCTCAGTACAGGCTTCAACCACATCGGTAATTTCGGCCATGCCCGACAGGTCCAGCGTCGGATCCACGCCCTGGGAGTACAGGTTCATCGCCATGGTGACCAGATCCATGTTGCCGGTGCGCTCACCATTGCCCATCAGCGTTCCTTCCACCCGATCGGCGCCGGCCATCACCGCCAGCTCCGCCGCCGCTACGGCACAGCCACGATCGTTGTGAGTGTGAACGCTGATACTGATGTGCTCACGATACCGGACGTTATCGCAAATCCACTCGATCTGGTCGGCAAATACGTTCGGGGTCGCCATTTCCACCGTGGCCGGCAGATTGATCACCACGGGCTGGCCCTGGTCCGGGCGCCAGACGTCGTTTACGGCATCGATCACGTCTGCGGCGTAATCCAGCTCCGTTCCGGTGAAGCTCTCCGGCGAATACTGGAAGGTCCATTCGGTGTCCGGATACTTGGCGGCGTTGGCCTTGACGATACGAGCACCATTGACCGCTATATCTTTAACGCCTTCGCGGTCCATGCCGAATACCTGCTCCCGCTGAACCGTCGACGTTGAGTTGTACACATGCACGATGGCCTTGCGAGCCCCCTTGAGGGCATCGTAGGTCCGCTCAATCAATTCCGGCCGTGCCTGGGTCAGCACCTGAATGTGCACATCATCGGGAATACGATCTTCCTCAATCAGTTTGCGGCAGAAATCGAAATCCGGCTGGCTCGCTGCAGGAAAGCCAATTTCGATTTCTTTGAAACCCAGCTTTACCAGCAAATCAAACATGCGCTGCTTCTGCGCCACTGACATCGGCTTTACCAGTGCCTGGTTGCCATCCCGCAGATCCACCGCACAAAAACGGGGAGCGGTGGTGATGACTTTGTCCGGCCAGCGACGATCGGTTTTCGCCACTGGCGTGAACGCAACGTATTTACGATGATCAAATGCCATTGGGGTGATTCCTTGCTGTTCTCACGGGGAATTCATTGATTGTGTATCAGGATAACGCCTCACACGGGGAAAATGATTGCTTTTTCACCCTCCTGACACTAAGAATAGCTACAATATTTCAGGATTTTCATTGAAGGTGCAATTTTATGTCAACTTCCGACAAGCCGCTTATTAAAATCGACAATATTGACCGCAATATCCTCGAACAATTGCAGCAAAATGGATCGCTGACAAACCAGGAACTGGCCGACAAGGTCGGTCTGTCACCCTCCCCTTGCCTGAGGCGGGTCCGTGCACTGGAGGAAGCCGGTGTTATCGTTCGTCAGGTAACGATTCTTGATCACAAAAAGCTGGGATTGTCCCTTACGGCGATCATACTTATCGGCATGGACCGGCACACTCCCGAACGCTTCGCCACGTTCGAGCGGCAGGTGGGGGAATATCCGGAAGTTCAGGAATGCTACCTGATTACCGGCCAGGACGCCGATTACATGCTCAAGGTGGTGGTACCAGACATGGATCACTATCACCACTTTCTGCTGAATCGCATCACCCGCATCCAGGGCGTCAGCGGTGTGCACTCCAGCTTTGTGCTGAGGCGGGTGATTGACAGCACGGCCCTGCCTCTTGGGTATCTGTCCTGACTCGCTAGCGGATAAGTTCGGCCAGATAGGCCCGGGCCATGCACTTGAGCTCACTCACCATCGAACGGGCCTGATCGTCCGGCAGGGTCGCCGCCAGCCTGAGAACGGTTCCGGCCGAGCGGGGCAACATCAGGCTCGCCGTCCATCGACGATCTTCCGGAATGCGGGGGCAGACGTCCCGCAAGCGGTTATCCAGGTCACGGGCATGACTGTATAACTCACGGATATCCAGATCCCGCAATTCAGGCATCGACTCCACTCCACTCCAGATCACGGAATAGGCAGGTTCGGTCCGATAAAACTCATAGAACAGGTCAATCAGAACGTCTACGGCATCACCCAGCTCCAGGGTTTGGAGTCGCTCCCGCAGCGCTGTCTCCATCCGCTCAACATGCCCTTCAGCAATGGCCTTCACAATGGCGGCCTTGTTGGGAAAGTAACGGTAGAGGGAGGCGAGTGACATGCCGGACTGACGGGCAATGGCAGACATACTGGTGGCGTCGACACCCACTTCGTGGAAAATCGCTGCCGCATGGCTGAGAATGCTATTCACGCGCTCGCGGCTTCTGGCCTGAACGGGTTGACGGCGAGGCGTGATATCCACGGTTTCTTCGGTCATATCTCCTGCTTCAGTCGCGGTTATACGGTAAAGCATAGCTGCCCGTTACATGGGCGACCAGTTTCTCATCGTTTCCCTGACCGGATAGCAACCGCACTTCGCAGAAAGCGAGTCGGCGCCCCATCCGCAGAACCCTGGCCTCTCCTATCAGGTCATCCGGTGCCGGCTTGTACAGGAAGTTGATCGACAGGTTGCTGGTCACCGCCATTTCAACCTGACCAATCGCAGCCATCACCGCCGCGTACATCGACGCATCCGCCAGGGCCATCTGAACCGGGCCAGACAGCGTGCCGCCGGGGCGAATCAGGCGCTCCGAGAACACCAGGCGGGTGCGTGCGAAACCGTCTTCGCGCGCTTCGTCGACCGTAAATCCAATATCCTCGGCCATCGGCACACCGGCCCGGATAACGGCCTCGACTTCTACTGCGGTCAGTGTCATTCGCTGCTCTCCCAATGTCCATCTGTACCTCGTGGTAAACGCTCCGTACAATAGCGAGCACGACAGGATAAATAAAGAACCCCTTCTCAACTGCTTACGGATGACACAATGCGAGCAAGCCGCTACCTGATTGCCACCCAAAAAGAAACGCCTGCCGATGCCGAGATCATCAGCCACCAGATGATGCTGCGGGCAGGAATGATCCGAAAACTGGCCTCCGGCCTTTACTCCTGGCTGCCAATGGGATTGAGGGTACTTCGCAAGGTTGAACGCATCGTTCGCGAGGAAATGGACAAGAGTGGCGCGCAGGAAGTACTGATGCCCGCGGTGCAGCCGGCAGAGCTGTGGCAGGAGTCCGGGCGCTGGGAACAATATGGCGGTGAACTGCTGCGGATGAACGACCGCCATGGCCGCGACTTCTGCTTCGGGCCCACCCACGAGGAGGTCATTACCGATCTGATCCGCAACGAGCTGAAAAGCTACAAGGAATTGCCCGCAAACTTCTACCAGATCCAGACCAAGTTCCGTGACGAGCGACGCCCCCGGTTCGGCGTGATGCGTGCACGGGAATTCATCATGAAGGACGCTTACTCATTCCATGTGAATGCGGAATCCTTGAACGATACCTATCAGGTCATGCATCGCACCTACTGCGCCATTTTTGATCGCCTGGGTCTGGACTACCGCCCCGTCGAGGCGGATTCAGGCGCCATCGGCGGAAGCGCGTCCCATGAATTCCATGTACTGGCCTCATCCGGTGAAGACGCCATTGTGTTCAGCACCGACAGCGACTATGCGGCCAACATTGAAAAAGCGGAAGCCGTTGCGCCAGCCGGAGACCGCCCATCGCCTTCCGAAGAAATGACCGAGGTGGCCACACCAGAGCAGCGGACCATTGAGGCCGTTGCCACCTTCCTGAAGGTAGACGCAAATCGCTGCGCCAAGACTCTGCTGGTCAAGGCCGAAGAAGACGACAACGGCAACAGTGGCCTGATTGCTCTGATTCTGCGGGGGGATCACACCCTTAACGAAATCAAGGCCGAAAACCTGCCCGATGTCGCTGAACCGCTGACCATGGCAACCGACGAGGAAATCGAACAGGTTGTCGGTTGCAAAGCCGGCTCCATCGGCCCCGTGGCCCTGCCGGTGCCCGTCATTGTCGATCGCAGTGCGGCGCACATGGTGGACTTTGTCTGCGGCGCCAACAAGGAAGGCCACCACCTGACCGGCGTAAACTGGGAACGGGATGTAGCACTGGCCCGTGTGGAAGACCTGCGCGATGTGGTTGAGGGCGATCCCAGCCCGGACGGCAAGGGCACCCTGGAAATTCGACGCGGCATTGAAGTTGGCCACATTTTCAAGCTGGGCAATAAATACAGCAAGGCCATGAACGCCACCGTACTGGATGAAAACGGCAAGAGCGCCATCCTGGAAATGGGCTGCTACGGTATCGGTGTCTCCCGGATTGTCGCCTCGTCCATTGAGCAGAACCATGACGACAAGGGCATCATCTGGCCCGACGCCATTGCCCCGTTTGAGGTGGCTATCGTGACACTGAACGGCCACAAGTCCCCGGCGGTGATGGCTGCCGGGGAAAAACTCTATGAGCAGCTTCGCCAGGCTGGTTTTGATGTTCTGCTGGATGACCGGAACGAACGCCCGGGCGTGAAGTTCGCGGATATGGAGTTGATCGGCATACCTCACCGGTTCGTGGTGTCCGAGCGGGGCCTGGCGGCAGAAACCCTGGAGTACAAGGGCCGCCGTGACGAAGACAAACAGGATATTCCGCTGGCCGAGGCACTCCCATTCCTGATCAGTGCCTCACCGCGCAACGGCCTTTAAGGCACCTGCAACGAGCGTGATCGGTTCAGCCCTATCCTACGGGCATGAACCGATCACGCCCGGCTCCATTTCCAGCGCAATACCGAAGCGGGCTTCGACATCCTCCCGGATGCGGTTGGCCAATGCCAACACGTCCTGCCCGCTGCCTTTCGAATGGTTCACCAACACCAGCGCCTGACGGTTATGGACGCCAACGCGGCTATTGCGATACCCCTTCCAGCCACACTGGTCGATCAGCCATGCGGCCGCCACCTTGGCATTATCATCACCGGGGTAGCCGGCGATCTCTGGGTGCTGCTCCTTCAATGACTCCCAGGTTGCCAATGGCACAACCGGGTTCTTGAAGAAGCTGCCGGCATTAGGAAGCTGTTCCGGATCAGGCAATTTGCGACGACGAACCGCCATCACGGCAC
This sequence comes from Marinobacter algicola DG893, assembly GCF_000170835.1. GTDB lineage: Bacteria > Pseudomonadota > Gammaproteobacteria > Pseudomonadales > Oleiphilaceae > Marinobacter > Marinobacter algicola. Next base: position 16,434 of record NZ_ABCP01000051.1, on the reverse strand, counting down.
TGGCCACATCAAGGGGAGTGAGATCACTCAGGTCCTGCCCGTCGAAATAGTCGCGAAGGTCACGATAATCCAGTGAGAATGGTCGGGTGCGGGACAACCGCAGACGAACCTCAGTGATGACGTAACGCCCAGGTTCGTGCTTGAACACACTGTCACGATAACTGAAATGGCACAGGCTGTTGGTCAACAACACGTCATTGCCGGTCTGCCGGTCCAGGGCGCGGATATCCACCAGGGTGTCCTGCAGCTCCGTGCCATAAGCCCCGATGTTCTGAACCGGTGCCGCCCCAACGGTGCCGGGAATCAGCGCCAGGTTTTCGATGCCCCTGTAGCCGGCGGAAGCCGCGTACAACACACTGTCGTGCCAGTTTTCACCAGCACCCAGTACCAATGTTGCCTCGTCGCCATTAACCTGCTCCCAGCACCGGCGGGCGATGGCGATACGAATCACCAGTCCCGAATAATCCCCTGCAAACACGAGGTTGCTACCACCTCCGAGCAGGAGCGGTTCAATCGACGCTTCCGATGCCCACTCCAGCGCCCTCCGGAGCGCCTCGATAGAGCTGACTGACACAAAATACCGCGCCCTCGCCTCGATACCCAGACTATTCATCGCCCCCAGGGACACGTTCTCCCTGATCTCACCGGAACGGGTCACACCAGGCGCTCCCGGATATGTCCAAGAAGGCCTTCACTGGCTTCGGTGATCAGATCAAGTACGTGCTCGAATCCCTGGTCGCCACCGTAGTATGGGTCCGGCACTTCTTTCTCACCGGAACGACCGAACCCCAAAAACAGCGCCGGCTCGGTCCCGCCACGTTGCTGCCAGATATCCTTCACGTCCGCGAGGTTCTGACGGTCCATCACCAGCACGTAATCAAATCGCTCCAGGTCCGATGCCTGGAACTGGCGGGCCCGGAGATCACTGATATCTATTCCGCGTTTGCCCGCAGCCGCCACGGCGCGTCCGTCCGGCGCCTTGCCCACATGCCAGTCGCCGGTACCACAGGAATCGGTGGCAATGCGGCCCTCGAACCCGGACCGCTGAAGCACCTGGCGAAAGACGCCCTCAGCGCTGGGAGAGCGGCAGATGTTGCCAAGACAGACAAACAGTACGTTTACTTCCGCATTCATGGGTGTCCCGCCCCCTTTTGTCTGGTCATCATGATTTGCCGCAGACGCTCGAGATCCTCGGCGGTATCGACGCCCGCGGGTGGCATCCGGCACGCCTCTTCGACGTGAATCCGGGCGCCATTGTAGAGTGCTCGCAATTGTTCCAGGGACTCAGTGATTTCAGTCGGGGCTGGCGCCCAGGTCACGAAATTCCGCAGGAGGCTGACGCGGTAGCCGTAGATACCAATATGACGATAGTAATCACAGCCTTCGGGTAGCGACCGTGCGGCGCCGGTGTCACCACTGCCCTGCCACGTATCCCGGGCCCAGGGAATCGGTGCCCGGCTGAAGTAGTGGGCCATGCCCCGGTTATCGAACACCACTTTGACAACATTGGGATTGAACACGCTGGTGACGTCAGGAATCCGCTCGCAGAGAGTGGCAATGACCGCATCAGGATGGGCTTCGAGGTTTGCGGCCACTTGGTCGATCAGTTCCGGTGGGATCAAGGGCTCATCACCCTGAACATTGACGACGCGATTATCCGGGCCAAAGCCCAGCTTTCGAGCCACTTCTTCAAGACGGTCAGTACCGCTGGCGTGGTCGGCGGAGGTCATCACCACTTCCGCACCGAAGGCGGCACAGGCTGATTCAATACGCTCGTCATCCGTTGCAATCACCACACGACCAGCCTGACTTTCACAAGCCCGCTCATAGACATGCTCAATCATCGGCTTGCCGGCAAGGTCTGCCAATGGTTTGCCAGGCAATCGAGTGGAGGCATAACGTGCCGGGATAACGACGGTGTAGGACATACAGGCTTCCTGTCAGCGTTTGTGGAGTCGCTCGTCGGTCGTCAGCGTCCGGGCTTCGGTGGCGAGCATCACCGGTATCCCCTCGCGAATCGGAAAGGCCATCGCATCCTGATAGCAGACCAGTTCGGTTTTGGCGTCGTTCAGCTTCAGGTCACCTTTGCATACCGGGCAGGCCAGCAGGGCCATCAGTTTTTTATCCATGGTGCGGTTCTCACAATGTCATTGTATCCAGCGATTGGTTGCAGTCATTGACGCGGGCCACGAACGCCTCGGAAAACGCCTCGGGAAGGCTGGCCGTGACGGACAGGACCCAGGTGTTGTCCGGGGCGATCCCGCGACACTTGACCGCATCCTTGTCGGTCATCACCAGCCATTCGCCATCTTCGCAGTGCAGGTCGGTGGACGTAAAACGATGGTGGTCCGGCAAGGCAAGAGGCCTGAGCTGAGCCCCCAGCGCCATCAGTGTATCGAAAAACCGGCTGGGATTACCGATCCCCGCCACAGCCCTCACGCGCCGGCCCTCAAGGCACTCCGGAGACAACACTTCTCCGGTCACAAGGTTTCGCAGCTCAGTCGGTGCCAGGGTCATGGTGAACTGGCGTTCGTGCTCGAGCTCGTCGAGAAAGCCTCCATTGGTAATCACGAAATCGACGGATTCCAGCCGCGCCAGAGGTTCACGCAAAGGGCCAACGGGAATCAGGACGCCGTTGCCGACACCACGGGCCGCGTCGAAGACGGCAAGTTCAATATCCCGGGGAAGCCGATAATGCTGGAGCCCGTCGTCGCACACCAGAATGGTCCCCAGCTCTTGCTCCAGTGCCCATAGAGCACCCCGTCTGCGATCCGGGTCCACTACAACCGGGCATCCCGATTGCGCGGCCAGCATTACCGGTTCGTCACCGGCGATTCTGGCGTCGGTGTCAGCGTTGACCAACAGCGGATAGCGATCAGACTTGCCACCGTAGCCACGGCTCAGGATCACTGGCTGCCAACCCTGGTCCTTCAGCAGACTGGTGAGAGCGGCCGTCAGTGGAGATTTTCCTGTGCCCCCGGCAGTGATATTGCCCACCACCACCACGGGAACCGGAATGCGTTCGTTCATCGCCTGCCAGGCCCGGCGGCGACGGTTTTCAGAAATGGTGCGGTAGAGCCAGACCAGCGGATACAACGGCCACAGGGGGCGCCTACCGCTGTACCATACCCGCTCTACCAGCGTGGTCATGACTGCTCGCTGAACTGCATCTGGTGGAGCTGGGCGTAGGCGCCGCCCTGGGCCAGCAACTCGTCATGGCGACCGGATTCAACAATCCTGCCGCCATCCATCACCAGGATGCGATCCGCCTTTTCAATGGTCGACAGCCGGTGGGCAATAACCAACGTGGTACGGCCCTGCATGACGGTTTCCAGAGCGTCCTGTATGTGCCGTTCCGATTCCGTATCGAGCGCCGATGTTGCTTCGTCCAGAATCAGCACCGGTGCGTTTTTCAGCAGGGCTCTTGCAATGGCCAGTCGCTGGCGCTGGCCACCGGAAAGCATCACCCCGTTGTCACCGATCATGGTATCCAGCCCTTCCGGCATACGGTCGATGAATTCCAGCGCATGCGCCTTGGCCGCTGCGTCAGTGATCTGCTCGCGGCTGCAGTGACGGAGAGCCCCGTAGGCGATGTTGGCGGCGATGGTATCGTTGAAAAGAACCACATTCTGAGTCACCAACGCGATCTGTGCGCGCAGGGCTTCGAGGCTGAATACCTTCAGGGATTGGTCGTCCAGGCGGATATCCCCGCCGGTGTATTCGTAGAAACGAGGCAAAAGACTGACCAGTGTCGATTTGCCACTGCCCGAACGGCCGACCAGGGCAACGCTCTGACCGGCGGGTATGTTCAGGGAAATGTCCTTGAGGACATCGTCCAACTGGTCACGGTAGCGGAAGGACACGTTTTCAAATTCAATATTGCCGTTGACCCGCTCCGGCGCGTAGGTACCCGGATCGTGTTCCGGTTCCTCGTCCATGGTTCCGAAGACATCGTGGGCAGCGGCAACGCCACGCTGAATCTTGGCATGTACGGACGTTACCTGGCGAATGGGCTTGGCCATGGTTGTTGCGGCGGTAATGAACGCCACAAGCTGGCCGGTACTCATTTCGCCACGGATCTCCGGCGCCAGCATAGTCCACACCAGCGCTGCGATGGCAATCGCCACCAGCACCTGGATCACTGGAATGCTGATGGCCTGGGTGGAGGCCATCTTCAGGCTCTGCTCCAGATTTTTTTCACTGACCTTGCGGAAGCGATCACGCTCATAGTGCTCGCCGCCAAAGGTGCGAACCACCCGGTAACCACTGATGGATTCGGAGGCCACATGGGTGATGTCACCCATCGAGCCCTGGATACGTTTGCTGATCTTGCGAAAGCGTTTACTCGCGTAGCTGACCACCAGGGCAATCAGCGGCCCGACAGCCAGGAACACAAGAGTCAACTTCCAGTTGGTGTAGATCATAAAACCCAACAGCCCCAGGATGGTCAGTCCTTCCCTGAGGGTGATGGTCACGGCGTTGGTCGTGGCATCCGCCACCTGTTCGACATTGTACGTGATCTTCGAAACCAGCCGGCCGGACGCGTTCTCATCGAAATAGCGGGAAGGCAGGCTTAGCAGACGGTCGAAGACCTGCTTGCGCAGGGCATTAATAACCTGTCGCCCGACGTAACTGATGAAATACTGGCTCATGAAGGTACCGACACCACGAAAGGCGAATACACCGACGATAAGCAACGTCAGCAGAATCCGGTTTTTGTCTGTGGGGTTTTCCAGAGCCGTGATGACGTATTCCATCGCCGCCGCCATACCGGTGGAGGCCGCTGCGTAGATGATGTTGCCAACCACGGCCAGCGAGAACGCCAGCCAGAACGGCTTTACGTAAGCCAAAAGGCGCTTATAAGTGGCCCAATTGGTTGCCGGCTGGTGGGACTCTTCGGCTGTCGACGTGGCGTCACTCACTGCCTTGGGCCTCTCGTTCGGTGGTGATGCTGAGCTTGGCAAAACCAAGACGCCCCGCCACATCCATGGCGCGCACGACAAACTCGTGAGGAGTACGGGCATCCGCAGTGATGATGAACGGCAGCGACGTGTTGTCCTGTGCCAGCTCGCGAACCGCCCTTTCCAGCGTTTCCCGACGATTATTCACCAGGGTTCGATCGTTGAGGATGTACTGGCCCTCGGCGTTGATGACCACATCAATCAACTCTGCCTCGGACTCCGACCGCTCACCGTTGGCTTCCGGCAATTCGATATTGAGGTGGCTCTCACGGGTAAACGTGGTGGACACCATAAAGAATATCAGCAGCAGGAAGACCACATCGATCAGTGGCGTCAGGTCTACCCCGACTTCCTGACTTCTCTGACGCTTGAACTTCACAGTGTTCAGGCTCCTTCCACGTCAATTTCGCGGTCGCCATGCACCACTTCCACAAGCTTGATGGCTTCCTGCTCCATACCGACAACCAACTCGTCGACACGTCGAATAAAGTAACGGTGGCAGATCAGTGCTGGTATCGCCACGCTCAGGCCCGAAGCCGTGGTAATCAGTGCTTCCGAAATACCGCCGGCCAGATTGCCGGCATCGCCTACACCGGCGAGCTGGATCTCTGCAAACACTTTGATCATACCGATAACGGTTCCGAGCAGGCCCAGAAGAGGCGTAATGGTCGCAACGGTCCCGAGGGGGTTCAGGAAACGCTCCAGTTCATGGATGACCTGACTCGCCTCATGCTCAATGCTTTCCTTCATGATCTCGCGACCATGTTTGGCATTCATCAGCCCGCCGGCCAGGATCCGACCCAGGGGAGACGACCCCTGCAGCGCCTTGAGCTTGCGCCCGTTAAGCTCTTTTTTCTTGATCCACCGCCACAGTTCGTTGATGGTGTGCTGAGGCGTCACCCTGGATGGCCTGAGCGTCCAGAAGCGCTCAAGGATGATGGCAAGGGCAAGAATGGAACAGGCAAGAATCGGCACCATGAGGATGCCACCGGCTTTCAAAAGCTCGAACACGCTTGGTCTCCCTGATTGTTTACAAGCCGCGCTACTTTAGCATAGCTGCCGGTGTAGGCCACACCCGGAATGTCACGGTTTTTACACTCCGTTCAGGGAGTTTCGGGTTTACGAATCCAGAACGGGGCAGCTGCCCTTGCCTTTGTAGTTATCACTCCACCCGGTTCCAGAACCAGTCTGATCGCGCCGGCGGTAGCGGTATTGGCGATGTCACTGCCAACAGACTGATAGCGTTCAACCACGTTTGCATGAGGATGGCCGAAACGATGCCGGTAGCCGGCACTGACTATGGTGAGATCCGGAGCCATACGGGCGACCCAGAGTTCCGATGAGGACGTTTTGCTGCCATGGTGGGGTGCCAGCGTAACCCGGTAGCGGTCGGTACCGTTCCCGTGATGGTCGGCCCGGGCCATCAACTCTTCTTCCACCCGACGGGTGATATCGCCGGGCAACACCACCTCAACGGGCGGGACAGCCGACGATACCGTCAGTACACAGGATGCGTCATTACCCTCAACCCTGCCCGTACTTCGCCAGAACGCCAGTTCCAGATGGCCCATCCGGACATCCACCTGACCAGAGCATGGCTCGACAGTTACACCCTCCGGCAACTTGTCGGCAACTCTCCCGGGTTCGCCGGTAACAACCCGCCCGACTTCGAATCGCTCGAACAGCAATGGAAGTCCCCCGGCGTGATCGCCATCGCCGTGGCTGATTACCAGGGTATCAATACGGCGGACCCCCAGAGCAGTCAGATTGGGAATCAGGACCGACTCCACCGACGAATAGACGCCTTCCAACGCCGGGCCAGTGTCGTAAACTAGCACCCGGTCCCGCTCGCGAAGCATGACGGACAACCCCTGGCCCACATCCCATACCCAGATTTCAGGGTGGGCCACGGTATCGTTCGACGGCTCCACCTCATTGCCCCGAAACACGCTCACGGCAATCCATAACGACACAACGCAGGCACTCGCCTTTCGAAACCCGCTGAACGGCACCAGCAAGGCCATCAGAACCACCAAGGAAAATCCCGCAACCTGCAACGAACCGGATACTGTTGGCACAGGATCAACATTCGCGAGCCAGGAAAGCCCCTGCCACAGAACTCCAAAAACAACATCTAAAACCCCAATTACCAGGGCGTTCGCAGCAGGAAGGAAGACCAGCACAAAAGCGCCCAAGGCCAATAACGGCATGACCACCAGCGATACCCAGGGAATGGCAAACAGGTTGGCAACCAGGCCGAGCACTGGCTGAGGCTGCCCCAGGCTGGACAATATCGGCCAGAGCCCGGCAAATACGGCCACCTGAGCCAGTAACAGCCCTACAATCCAACCTGTCCCGCGAACGCGGAGGGCAAACAGCAGCACCAGGACTGTCACGGCACCAAAAGACAGCCAGAATCCCTGGTCCAGAGGCGAAAACGAATCCGTCAGCAACACCAGGACCAGCGCGGTCAGTAACCCCGTAAAAACCCCGGTTTGCCGAGCGCCAACAAGAACCCACCCGGCGATGATAACCATAATCAGCGCCCGCCTGGTGGGCACGGAGAAGCCGGCCACAAGCGCATACCCGACGCTTGCGCTGGCGACCACGAGGAAAACCAACATCCTTAATGTTGCGGGCGATACTCGACGCTCCGGAAGACGAAGCAGCAGGCGCCGGCATAAAAAGCCCGCCCCAGCAGCAATCAACCCCAGGTGCAGCCCTGAAATGGCGACCAGGTGAATGGTTCCGGTGGCCTTCAGAACGTCCCAGTGTTCGGGCTGCATATGCCCGCGGTAGCCCATCATCAGGGACGTTATTAGTGGGAAATGGCGCGCCTCTGACAGCCTGTCCGAGGCAGCGTTCACCAGCTCACCTCGCCAGCGGTGATACCGGCATCGAAGAGGGCATTCAATATGGTCTGCGCGGGAAAGCTCGCGAACCGTACCGGTGGCACCAAAACCCTTCCGATACAGCCAGGATTCGTAGCGGAACCCCTCCGGATTCACGACACCATGGGGACGTTTGAGAGCAACCGTCAGCATCAGCTGATGACCGGGTTTGGTCGTGGCGTCATCACCGTACCAGGCGAGCCGCAGCTGATCCGGCAGTTCGGCAGAGGGAAAGGTACTCTCGCCCTCGGGCAGATGCCATTGCGTCACGCAAAAGCCGAAACGAACGCTACCGAAGCTGCCTTCGGATGGGACATCACAAAGATACCCTGATACGTCCAGTTCCTGACCTTCCAGTGCTGTCGGCAGCACCGACCGCTGCCGGACATCCGCTTGCATCGCCGCCCAGGCCAGGCCAACAATCCCACCGACGAGCAGAACTGAGACCACCCTGAACAGCGGGGACCTGGCAGAAAGTATCGCGATAAACGGGACGGGCATCGCGGAAATCAGCCAGTGCAAAGGTGGCAAGACCGCCAGGCTATACAGTAAGATAACGCCGCAGGCGAAGCCCACGAGGCCGACCCTGGCCATAAAACTTCCGGACAATCCTTGTCCTCCTGATAGTTGGTCAATTCCGGGAGCCGCCATACCCCGGAACCATTATCCCGAGCAGGCAGAACTTCCCAATGCCAAAGAAGTTCATGAAACGCTATCTACCAACGCCGGAACGGGTGCGCTCGATCGAGTCGCTGCACTTCCTCGGGGATATCCTTCATGAACCCAACTTGTGGCACATCAATCGCCACAGCGTCGCCAGGGCATTCCTGGTCGGCATTTTCCTGACCTTTATTCCAATGCCGTTCCAGATGGTTGCCGCTGCCTTCTTCGCCATTTGGTTCAACGCCAACCTACCGCTTTCGGTAGTGCTGGTCTGGATCAGCAATCCGGTGACCATGCCACCGATGTTCTATTTCAACTACAAGGTTGGAGCCTGGATACTGGACAGACCGGTGCTGAACTTCGAGTTCCAGTTGTCCTGGTCCTGGCTCAGCGGCCGGCTACTGGATATCGGCATCCCGCTTTACCTGGGATCGTTGCTGGTGGCCACCTGCTCGGCCTGCCTGGCCTATCTGGTCATTCAATTCCTGTGGCGGCGTAAGGTCCGCAGCGACTGGCGGGACCGCCAGTTGCTTCGAATCCGGCACCGACGGGCCACCCGCAAGCCCAAACCGGGCACCGATGCCCATCAAAGCTCCTGAAATAGTTCACCCTGCTCCAGCCGAAGCACCCGCCCCAGGCTCCTGGCCATACCCATGTCGTGGGTGACCAATACGAATGCAATACCGATCTGATCCCTGAGCGACTCGATAAGCTCGCGGACACTTTCCCCGGTCTGCTCATCCAGATTACCGGTGGGCTCATCCATCAAGACGCATTCAGGTTCGTTCACCAGGGCGCGAGCGATCGCAACCCGCTGGCGCTCACCACCAGACAGCTCTCCGGGCTTATGCCCCAGACGCGCCCCCAATCCGACACGCTCGAGAATGGCCGCCGCCTGCTCCGAGGCCCGGCGAACGCCACGACCACCCAACGCGCCTGGCATCATGACGTTTTCCAAAGCCGAAAATTCCGGCAGCAGATGATGGAACTGGTAAACAAACCCCAGGTGACGGTTGCGAAAACGTGCCCGGCCGGATTCACTCATCCGATGAATATCCTGCCCGCAAATATCAATATGACCCGAAGAGGGCTTATCCAGCCCCCCGAGCAGATTTAGCAGCGTGGTTTTGCCGGCACCACTGCTGCCAACGATGCCAACCGATTCACCAGCCGACACCTGAAGTGAAATGTCGGAGAAAATCGTCAGCTTTCCCGGCCCTTCGTTATAGGTTCTGGTCACTTTGTCGCAGTTGATAACCAATGACCTGTCATCCTTCATGGTTGCTGAATCACTCATATCGCAGGGCCTCCGCCGGGTCGATGCGGGATGCTCTCCACGCTGGATAGATCGTTGCCAACAGGCTCATGGCGAGGCCGGCACCACTGATGATCCACACATCCTGCCATTGCAGCTGGGACGGCAGATAGCTGATGAAATAGACGTCAGCACTCAGGAACTGATGCCCCATGAATGCCTCCAGCCAGGCAATAAACCCGCTGATATTGTAGGCACCCAGAATGCCCAGCGCCGTGCCCACCAAGGTGCCGGTAATGCCAATCACCGCGCCCTGAACCATGAAAATCCGCATCACTCGCCCGGGTGTCGCGCCCATCGTGCGAAGGATAGCGATATCGGCTGTCTTGTCGGTAACCACCATTACCAGTGTCGATACGATGTTGAACGCGGCCACTGCAACGATAAACATCAGCAGCAGGCCGATCATGGTTTTCTCCATGCGGATGGCCTGGAACAGATTGCCATGAGTCCGGGTCCAGTCAGATATGTAGTGGCGGCCGCTCAGCTGGCGCGCAACTTCTTCTGCCACTTTCGGAGCCTGAAACAGATCGTCCACCAGAAGGCGCACGCCCTGGGCTTTGCCGTCGGTGCGTATGAGCTTGGACGCATCATCCATATGAATCAGGGTGTAGTTACCATCCAGTTCGGCCCCGACACTGAATACGCCCTTGACCGTGAATCGCTTCAGTCGCGGCAATACCCCGGCCGGAGTGACCGATGCTTCCGGCAACACCACGGTTACCCGATCACCCAGTTGCAAACGCAAGCTGGCGGCCATCTGCCGGCCGATAATGATGCCAAACTCTCCGGATTTGAGATCGTCCAGCCCGCCTTCGATCATATGATTTTCGATGATGGAGACGCTTCGCTCCTGTTCTGGCAGCACGCCATTGAGCATCACGCCGCGAACGTCGCCGCCACCTGTGACCATGCCCTGCCCCTGGATAAAGGGCGCTGCCGCGATCACCGACGGGTGCTTCTCTACTTCCCGGTCCACTTCCTGCCAATCATCAAGATCGGGATTACCCTGGATCACAGCGTGTGGCACCATGCCCAGAATTCGCTGCTTGAGCTCACGGTCAAAGCCATTCATCACCGATAACACGATGATGAGAACGGCCACACCCAGCATGAGGCCAATCATGGACGTCAGGGAAATGAACGAAATAAAGTGATTACGTCGTTTGGCCGCGGTGTACCGCAAGCCAACATACAATGATAAGGGTCTGAACATTGGGAGGAGCCTGTCGCTGCCTTCTGGTCTGTCGAAAATCCTGCGGCGATACGGACCGTCAGGAAGCTGCTAAACTGCTATCAGGAAACAATAATACCGCGTTATGGAGCCCAGATGTCTGAAATGACACCCGACACTAACCCGGCGGATATTCCCTCTGACCGCAGGGACTTCTTTCGCATCAGTGACCATATTGGCCTGGAAATCCGAGCACTGGGTCCTGGCGAGGCCAATCGGGAAAACCCTTTTAACGGCGATCACATGGAGAGCCTGCGCTCGGAGTTCAGGCGCCTGGACCAGGATGTCAGGGCACATCTCACCAATTTGGCAGAACGTGACCGCCTGCTGACCTCTCTGATCAAGTCTCTGAACGGGAAGCTGGATACGCTGGCGCGCATTATGGCCTTTGAGCAAAATCCGTTGCAACCTGGGGACTGGCAGGACGTCACACTCAGTGAAGGCGGGCTGTCGTTCCACAGCGCCACCAACCGTTTTTCCTCGGGCGACCAACTGGCCCTGAGAATGACGCTGCCGCCGGAGCTGTTTCAGCCCGTGGCGACTGCCAGAGTCATCGACGTTGTACCAGACAAAAGCGGCGGTGGTAGGGTTCATACGGAGTTTACCGACATTCATGACAGCGACCGACAGCAAATCGCCCGCCATGTGATGCGCTGGCAGATCCGCCAGCGACAGAAAGACTAAACGGGCCACAAATCATCGAATTCGGGCTGACTTTTGTTAGTCTTTGGTGGATATTACGTTTTATCAATGTCTGGCGGATACCCGCCACGGTAGGTTCCAGGCAACCGCGTTCAACCGGATACGATCGATCCCAGGGAGTAAATCACTGATGAAAAACCGCACCATAAAAGCCGTTTGTGCCGCTGCAGCCCTCTCAGCTCTGGCGGTAGCCCCGCTTACCACTGCGGTGGCGGAAGAAGTTCGGGTTCCAGTGATGTCGCAGGCTGAGCGCGGCGCACAGGAAAACCTTCCACGCACTGGCATGAGCCAGTCCAGCGTTCGCAACGGCTGGGGCAACCCGATACGCACGTCCGGGCCCGTAGGCAATCCCCCCATATCGCAATGGCACTACACGGATTTCGTAGTGTACTTTGAGGCTGACCGGGTGATCCACGCGGTACTGAAGCCCAGCCGCTAAAAAATCCTCTGCATCTCCTGACGCAACCCCGCTCGTTCGTTAGAATGGCGGCTTTTGGATAAGGTGTTCACAACTTGACTTCCAGACCTGTGATGCCCGCCGAGTGGGCACCCCAAAGTGCGATCATGCTTACCTGGCCTCATCCCGGAACGGACTGGAGCGACATTCTTGCGGATGTCGAGCCGGTGTTTATGGAGATCGCGCAGACCGTATTGCGCTTTCAGCACGTATTGCTCAGCTGTGAGCATGTGTTCCGTTTGCAGGAGTTGGAAAGGGAACTGAATAACTTCGCCCAAGAGAATGACTTGCCCGGCCGTGTTGTGGCAGTCCCGGCCCCGGCCAACGATACCTGGGCACGCGACCACGGCCCCATCGCCATTAACCGTGGCGAGGGCTACGAACTACTGGATTTCAGGTTCAACGCCTGGGGCGGGAAATTCCCCTGGGAAAAGGACAACGCCCTGAACAGCCACCTGTCGAATTTTGGCAGCTTTGGCGCAACACCGCTGATACCGGTCGACTTCGTTCTTGAGGGGGGCTCCATCGAATCCGACGGTAACGGCACTCTGCTGACCACCAGCGAATGTCTGTTGACGCCTTCCCGCAATCCATCTATGGATCGAGCCGGCATTGAACACCTGCTGTCGGAGACGCTGGGCGCCGAGCGCATCCTCTGGCTGAACCACGGTTACCTGGCCGGCGACGATACCGACAGCCATATTGACACCCTGGCGCGCTTTTGCGCCCCGGACCATATCTGTTACGTCGCCTGCCCGGACGTCAGTGATGAGCACTACAGTGCCCTGGCGGCCATGGAGGAAGAGCTGCAGCAGTTCCATCAGGCTGACGGTCAAGCGTATCGCCTGACCCCGCTGCCGTGGCCGGATGCCATCCATGATGAAAACGGCGAGCGCCTTCCCGCAACCTATGCCAATTTCCTGGTTCTCAACGGCGCCGTGCTGGTACCGGTTTATGGGGTACCTCAGGATGAAGAGGCATTGGCCACCCTGTCGAACCTTTTCCCGGAGCGGGAAGTGATTCCGGTGAACTGCAGAGAGCTGATCACACAGGGAGGCAGCCTGCATTGCGTCACCATGCAGATACCGGCGGGAGTTGTAGGCGCATGACTCAGCCCCCTCTATCCGCTGACCTGGCCATTGCCGCCATTCAACAGCAGTGCAGCGTCGACAAGGACACCAGCCTGGCAACCAGCGAACGCCTGATCCGCCAGGCAGCAGCGGACGGCGCCCAACTCGTCGTCCTGCAGGAATTGCACGCCACGCTCTACTTCTGCCAGACCGAAGACACCTCGGTATTCGAACTCGCCGAACCGATTCCCGGTCCTACCAGTCGTCGGCTATCCGCTCTGGCGGCGGAACTTGGCATTGTTCTCGTCGGGTCCATCTTTGAACGGAGAATGAACGGCGTCTACCACAACACGGCCGTCGTTTTTGAGCGGGATGGAACTATCGCCGGCCTCTACCGGAAGATGCATATTCCTGACGACCCCGGCTTTTACGAAAAGTTCTATTTCACGCCGGGCGACGCCAGTTTCAACGACGGCCGCAACGGCTTCACCCCCATCGACACCTCCGTGGGCCGGCTGGGTGTGCTGGTGTGTTGGGACCAGTGGTACCCGGAGGCCGCCCGCCTGATGGCCCTGGCCGGCGCAGAGGTATTGATCTATCCCACCGCCATCGGCTGGGACGTTACCGATGACCCTGAGGAACAAGCGCGCCAGTTGGATGCCTGGGTCACCGTTCAGCGCGGCCATGCGGTTGCCAATAACCTTCCCGTCATCGCGCCAAACCGCGTCGGAACGGAACCCGACCCATCCGGCAGCTCGGACGGCATTCGTTTCTGGGGCAACAGTTTCATCTGCGGCCCCCAGGGAGAATTCCTGGCTCGTGCCGACGACCATTCGGAAACCCTATTGTCCGCCACCATTAACCGCTCCCGCAGTGAATCGATTCGGCGCATCTGGCCGTATTTCAGGGATCGGCGTATCGACGCCTACGGTGACATTCTCAAGCGGGTAAGGGACTAAGCACTTCATGAAAAAACTGACGGACACGGTTATCCGCGAGTTAAACAGCATACTGCTGGGCAAGGATCACCAGGTACGGCTTTCGCTCTGTGGCTTGCTGGCCAGGGGCCACCTGCTGATTGAAGACATTCCGGGAATGGGCAAAACCACCCTGTCCCATGCTTTGGCCAAGGTCATGGGCCTGACCTACCAGCGTATCCAGTTTACCAATGATCTGCTACCTGCTGACGTGCTTGGCTTCTCCATGTACGACAAACAGGCAGGCAGCCTGGTGTTCCACCCCGGCCCGATCTTCGCGCAGGTTGTCCTGGCCGACGAAATCAATCGCGCGTCTCCCAGAACCCAGAGTGCATTGCTGGAAGCCATGGAGGAACGGCAGGTTTCGATCGAAGGCGAAACCCGCCCCCTGCCCCACCCATTCTTTGTAATTGCGACACAGAATCCCATCGAACAAGGGGGCACCTACCCGTTACCGGAGTCCCAGCTTGACCGCTTCCTGATGCGCATACGCCTGGGCTACCCTGACCCCCGCGCCGAACGGGAGCTGCTGGAAGGTGAAGACCGCCGGGTCATGACCGACAGACTGCAATCGCTGCTCTCTTCGGAAAACCTGCAAACCCTCCAGGACGCCGTTAACCGGGTGTCCACCAGCCCGGCACTGCTGGACTACGTGCAACGCCTGCTGGAACAGAGCCGGCGCATGCCCGGCCTGCTGTACGGCCTTTCGCCCCGGGCAGGCCTCGGCCTGGTCCGCGCTGCGCGCGCGTGGGCATTGATGGACGGTCGCCACCATGTCTTGCCGGACGACATCCAGGCGGTGTTCCCTTCCGTCGCAGAACATCGTCTTGAACAGGGAGAATCCGGAAAGAGCGCAGAGCGGGTGAGGCAACTTCTGACCTCCGTCTCTGTCATTGAATAGATAGCAACACTTAATGAAATGAATTGGGCAAAACAACTGGAAACCAATCCTGTTCATGTTAGCCTTTTGCCCTTTTCCTCCGGGCCAGCCCCCGGACCAACGTACCGATTACGTGAAAACGCGGCCAGCGCAACACGTCCAGATTCGTTAGCGAGAGACCCACAATGAGCGAAACCAAACACTCCAGACTGATCATCCTAGGCTCCGGCCCCGCCGGCTACACCGCTGCCGTCTATGCCGCACGCGCCAATCTCAAACCCACGCTGATCACCGGTATTGAAGTGGGCGGACAGCTGACCACCACCACCGACGTAGACAACTGGCCGGGTGACAACGACGGCGTGCAGGGCCCGGAACTCATGCAGCGGATGCTCAAACACGCGGAGCGCTTCGAAACCCAGGTGGTCTACGACACCATCAACGAAGCCGATCTGCGCAATCGCCCCTTCCGCCTCAAGGGCGACAGCGGCGAATACACCTGCGACGCATTGATCATCGCCACCGGCGCCTCTGCCATGTACCTGGGCCTCGACTCGGAAGAAAAATTCAAGGGCCAGGGCGTCTCTGCCTGCGCCACCTGCGACGGTTTCTTCTACAAGAAACAGAAAGTTGCCGTTATCGGCGGCGGCAACACCGCCGTTGAAGAAGCGCTGTACCTCTCCAACATCGCCGACGAAGTCACCCTGGTACACCGCCGCGACAGCCTGCGCGCTGAAAAAATCCTGCAGGACAAACTGTTCGAAAAAGCCGAAAACGGCAACGTTAACATCATCTGGGACCACACCCTGGACGAAGTCCTCGGCGACGGCACCGGCGTTACCGGCATGCGCATCAAAAGCACCAAGGGCGACGCCACTCAGGAAATGGACCTGGCCGGCGTGTTCATCGCCATCGGCCACAAACCCAACACCGACCTGTTCCAGGGCCAACTGGACATGGAAAACGGCTACATCAAAATCCGCTCCGGCCTGGAAGGCATGGCCACCCAGAGCAGCATTCCGGGCGTCTTCGCCGCCGGCGACGTGGCCGACCACGTCTACCGCCAAGCCGTTACCTCTGCAGGCTTCGGCTGCATGGCAGCGCTGGACGCGGAAAAGTTCCTCGACCAAGACTAAGCTTAACTGGGGACGTTATTCGGGAATGGCCCAAGGCAGGCAACTCCCAGGCCCGAAAAGGCGGGTGGGGTCTAGCCAGGGTAGTGAGGTCATCTCGGTCCGGCCTTATTGCGGGCCTTTTGGTGGTGTTGTTGGCCTTGGGGGTGTC
>NZ_ABCP01000052.1 GCF_000170835.1 Marinobacter algicola DG893 | reverse complement strand
CCGTCTCGATAGACGAGGCGGCTTTCAGTTTAAACAAGACCTATGGAGATAGAGGCATTGAATATTCAGGACACAGTCAAGACTTGGTTGTTTTTTATCGTCTTGCTCGGTTTTTTTGGGGCAAGTGCGGTGGCTGATGCGGAAACGGCGGCGCCGAAAGCAGTGTCTGACGGCGCTACTGAATTGCAGATTGACTTAACGCGCTTTGAGAAATAAGGGCGACTATTTAACGGGTAACGGAAAGACCCCCAAAATGACAATAAGGTTGGGTGATGATTGAAGCAGCGTTTGGCGCGCTAGAAATGGTGATGGATCCGACCCGCTTGATGATTCTTGCGGTAGCGGTTCTCTTGGGCCTGGGCATCGGTGTTATTCCGGGGCTCGGAGGTATTGTTGGGCTCGCCATCCTAATTCCGTTTACTTACACCATGGACCCTCTGGCTGCGTTTGCATTTCTGGTAGGCATGGGTGCCGTAACGACAACGTCTGATACGATTCCGGCGGTCCTGTTCGGCGTGCCCGGTACCAGCGGGTCTGCGGCAACGGTCGTTGATGGCTTTCCCATGGCCAAAAACGGCGAAGCCGGTCGGGCCTTTGGTGCCGCCTACATGGCCTCGTTACTGGGCGGCGTGATCGGTGCCGTCTTGTTGGCAATGACGATTCCCGTTATTCGGCCAATGATGTTGTACTTCGGTTCGCCAGAGCTGTTCATGCTGACCATCCTCGGCCTGACCATGGTAGCGGCACTCAGCGGCAAGGCGCCCATGCGAGGTATTGCGGCTGGCGCGATAGGACTGGTTATTGCCATGATCGGTCTGGGTAGCCAGGGCGGGTCTCTGCGCTGGACCTTCGACCAGCTTTATCTCTGGGACGGCCTGCCTTTGGTACCCCTGACATTGGGTTTGTTTGCACTGCCCGAATTGATCGATATGGCGATTGCGCGAACCAAAATTGCGCGCAATGAAGAAACCGCCAAGTCGAGTCGCAGTGGCCAGATGCAAGGCATTCGTGATGTTTTCAAGAACTGGTGGTTAACCATCCGGTGTGGCGCTCTCGGTGCCGGTCTGGGTGCGGTACCGGGCCTGGGTTCGGCGGTCGTAGACTGGCTGGCGTATGGCCACGCCAAGCGCAGCGAGAAAAACACGGAGCGCTTTGGTTTTGGTGATGTTCGTGGGGTGATCGGTCCCGAGTCGGCCAATAACGCCAAGACTGGCGGCTCGCTGGTGCCAACGCTTGCGTTCGGTGTACCGGGTAGTGCCTCGATGGCGCTGCTTCTGGGTGCGTTCCTTATGCACGGTCTGGTCCCCGGCCCTGACATGCTGACCACTAACCTCGATATCACCTACGGCATCATCTGGAGCCTTGCGCTTGCTAATATCCTGGGTGCCGGTCTGTGCCTGATTTTTGCGGATCAGTTTGCCAAGGTTGCGTTGGTGCGGTTCGGAATCCTTGTCCCCGTCATTAGTGTTGTGGTTTTCCTCGGTGCCTATCAGGGCTCGGCGAGCTGGGGTGACATTATTATCCTGTTGGGCGTGGGTGCCATTGGCTGGGTAATGAAACAACTGGACTGGCCACGCCCGCCTTTGCTGCTGGGCTTTGTCCTGGGCGAAATTTTCGAGCGCTACCTGTGGATATCGGTAAATACGTCCCTAAGCACTTCGGAAACCGGCTCGGGTTTCGAATGGATTACTCGCCCGCTGGTGATATTGCTGATTGCCCTGACTGTTTGGGGCTTATTTCAGGGCGCCCGTCCGTGGTTGAAGAAGACCTTCATGGAGCGAGGCGAGACCAAGGGCAGCATCATCTGGTGTGCGCCGCGCGTGACCCCGAATTCGCTGTTTTCCGGGCTCCTGCTGATTGTTTTCGGTGTGCTTTGGGTGCAAGCCGGCGATTTCTCCTTTAACGACCGCGTTGTTCCTCTGTCGGCATTAAGCGTCGCCATTGGCTGCACGGCTTTGTCGTTCATGGCATCGACCTTCACCAGGCAGGTAGGTGGTGAGGCTACCGTCGCTGGCGCGCTTGGGGATAAGTGGCCCGGTCGCTTGGCCAAGGTTGTTGGCTGGCTGTTTGGTTTCACTGTCCTGATCTGGTTGATTGGGTTTCTACCGGCCATTTTCGTGTTCATCTTCGCGTTTACAGCACTTGAAGGTAAGGAGAGCGTGCGCCTGGCGTTGTTGACCGCCCTCGGAACCGTGCTGTTTTCCTACGGCGTTTTCCATATGGGCATCAACGTGAATTGGCCGTCTTCGGTGATCGGCGACGTCTTCCCGGCGCTAAGAGATCTTACCCGGTTCTTATGATCCCGACTGATTAATGATTGCACCAATGCCTAAGCAATAGTTTGGGGACTGGCTGACGCAACAAGCATGAGGTTTAAACAATGAGCATAGAAGACCAGTACCACAGCAAGAAGGACCGTATCTTCGTTCGCGGCATTCAGGGTCAGTACAGCCTGAGTGAAGAGTTGGCGAAACTGAGAGCCCAGCCGAGAGTAAGAAAAGGCCGTGAAATTTCATTTGTTGACGGGCCTCAGTGCTTCAGCAAGCACTATGTCGAGCCCAAAGATGAAATTACCCAGACCTTCCACCTGCATCTTGAAGAATATGGTCCGGGTGCGATGTCACAGAAGCACGGTCACGTTAACGAGGCCGCCTTCTACATTCTCGACGGCAAGGGCTACGAGATTCACGACAACATCCGGTATGACTGGGAAGCCGGTGACGTGGCCATCGTCCACAACAACTGTGTGCACCAGCATTTCAACGCTGACAAGCACTTGCCGGCCCGGGCTTTGGTGATCAAAACCAAGCCTATGTATATGTTCATGAACATGTTATTTCAGAAGCAGGTTATCCCCCGCCCGACTGAGCCAACGCCTGAAGGTGTGGGCTTCGAAGCGCGTGAAGAAGGCGATAAGTAAACGTTAACCAATTTCAATCCGGAGACAATGTGATGGCGTGGGATGAAGCAACCAAATGGGCACAGGGTGACCTTTCGCAGCCGCTGTATCAGCACCTGCTGGACGACGCGATGGAGAAGCCGGAGCGCGACAGCCACCGCAAGAAGATCGTAAAACCCGCCGACATGCCATGGGAAATGTCTCGTCAGGGCTTGCTCAAGCATCTGATCAATGAAGAGATGAACACCCGCATGGAAACGGTGGACGTTTATATGCAGATCATCCCGCCGGGCAGTTGGTCGGGCAAGCATCGCCACCTGGCGGAAGAGTGTCTCTACGTTCTGGAAGGTGAAGGATATGACCTGCACACCGACTGTGACGTGGAAATCACCGACACCTACCACTGGCGACCGCAGGACGAAGAGAAACGCTTTGACTGGGAAGCGGGTGACGTTATCTACATTCCACCGAACACCATTCATCAGCATTTCAATGCCAATCCGGACAAGCCGGTACGGCTGATATCGGCGATCAACCGAATCTATAAATATTGCGGATTGAATGACCTTGAGCAGATCGAAGACGCGCCGGAATACGACCCGTCTGTAGTCCTGAATTCTGAAACGCTTAACAAGTATCTGGGCTGACGCGGCGCCGACAGGCGCCGGATAGCCGGCCAGGTAAACAGCCAAAAATCGATAACAAAAAGGCCACACTGATGAAACACACACACATGGAAAAACCATGGCGCGCAGTGTCCTGCGCGGTTGCTCTTGCTGCGTCTGTTTTCACAGCCACAGCGGTTGCTCAGGACAGTTTCCCACAGCGTGATATCGAGCTGGTGGTCGGTTATAACGCCGGTGGTGGTTACAGCAGTTGGGCGCAGGCATTGGCCCCTGTG
Source organism: Marinobacter algicola DG893 (assembly GCF_000170835.1). Taxonomy (GTDB): domain Bacteria; phylum Pseudomonadota; class Gammaproteobacteria; order Pseudomonadales; family Oleiphilaceae; genus Marinobacter; species Marinobacter algicola. The sequence goes on along the minus strand of NZ_ABCP01000052.1, from coordinate 17,553 downwards.
CTGGAGGAGCAGTTGGGCGGTAATACCAACGTTCTGGTTCGGCACATGCCGGGAGCTGGCGGCGTGGTGGCCACCAATTATGTCTATCGGGCGAAGCCGGACGGTTACACCATCGGTATCTTTAACCTGGGCGGTCTGGCAGCCACACAAACCGCTTCAGAGGTGATGTACGATCTCACCAAGATGGCCTGGCTCGGGCGGCTGTCGCTGGACCCGACCATCATGGTTGTCGGGTCGGATTCGGGTTTCAATGCCCCTGGCGATTTTAAAGGTCGCGACAGAACCGTGGTCTCCACCAAAGGATTAACGGCCAATGCCACGATCACAGGTGCGGTCACCTTCGATCTGTTGGGCGTCGACTGGCAGCCGTTGAACCATTCTGGCACCAGTGAGGCGATTCTCTCGATCATTCGCGGAGATTCCCACGTGTCCTGGGGTTCTTTCGATAGCCTCAAGCAGTACATCGAAAACGGTGATCTGAAGATGCTGATGTACTACGACGCGGAACGGAACCCAGCGTATCCGGATGTGCCCACGCCATCAGAGATCGGTTTGCCTGCCGAGATCAACGAAGCCTTTAACACTAACCGCATTCTTGGCGCACCAGCAGGAACATCGGATGCGGTTGTTAAAGCGCTCGAGTCGGCTATTGCCCAGGCTGTAAAAGATCCGGCGTTTATTGAGCGTGTGGAGAAAATGGAAGTATCAGTCCAGTACCTGGACGGCGCTCAGACTTCGCGGGTCGTTAACAGCGCCGTTAAGGGCTTCACCGACTACAAAGACACCATTTCCGAGCTGCTGGGTAGCAACTAGCCGAAGCCAGAAGAGAGCCCTCATCATCGGTGGGCTCTCGCCCACACCCTTCAGCGGTATCACGACCAGACTTTTCTAACAGGAGTTTTCTCTTGGAACTTCTTAACGAGTTCGTCACCTTGTTGTCGCAACCGTACTTGATGTTGTTGATGCTGGGTGCGGTCGTGCTTGGGTTATTGATCGGTATTCTTCCGGGCCTGGGCGGCAGCGTTGCCTTGGCGCTGTTGATCCCGCTGACGTTCAGCATGGGGCCTGACGCCGCTATCGTATTGTTGATTTCAGCCTACGGCACGGTAACCTATGGCGGCGCCATCACTTCGATTCTGCTCAATACGCCGGGCGAGGCAACCGCCGCTGCAACAACCTTTGACGGTTACCCGCTGGCAAAGCAGGGTAAGGCGGGTAAGGCCATCACGGTTGCGGTTCTGGCGTCCGCCATTGGCGGTATTTTTGGCTTTCTGGTGCTCTATCTGGTGTTGCCGTTGGCGCGAAGTCTGGTGCTGGCGTTCACTTACCCCGATTTCTTCATGCTGGCGATCTTCGGCCTCACGGTGATTGCTGTCGTCACCCAGGGCAGCGCGTTCCGCGGGATCATTTCTGCTCTGGTCGGGTTCATGCTCGCCTTTATCGGGACCGACCCTTTGATGGGTTCCTCACGCTTCACCTTTGGCTCCTTTCACCTATGGGACGGTCTTGGTCTGGTACCGGTGATTATCGGGTTGTTTGCAATTACCGAGGCGTTTCAACTTTATTACCAGAAGACCTCCATCGCCGGCGACTACGATCACGACATCAAGACCGATTTTGGAGAAGGGCTCAGGGACTTTATTCACCATCGCTGGCTGTTTGTCCGGTCTTCGCTGACCGGTATTTTCCTGGGCATGATTCCGGGGGTTGGCGGTGCGGTCGCCAGTTTCATGGCCTATGGCTCTGCCGTCCAGACGTCCAAGACGCCAGAGCGTTTTGGCAAGGGTGCGATTGAAGGGGTATTGGCACCGGAAGCAGCGAATGACGCGAAAGAGGGTGGCGCCATGTTGCCAACGCTCGCCTTCGGCATTCCCGGCAGTGCGGCGATGGCGGTGTTGATTGGCGGGCTGATCATGCACGGGCTGACGCCCGGGCCGGAAATGCTCACCACCAACCTCAGCATGACCTATTTCCTGATTGCAGTGGCCATTGTCAGCAAGCTGGTGGCATTGCCAGTGTCATTGCTGGTAGGGCCGAGGATGGCGATTGTCACCCGGATTCCCGGCACGCTGATGGCACCGGGCATTGTGGCAATCTCGCTCGTGGGGGCCTATGCCGTTGAAGGATCCTTCTGGGACGTCGTGATTGCGCTGCTGTTCGGTCTGATTGGCATTCTGATGAAGCAGTTCGGTTATTCGCGTATCGCACTGATTATTGCCCTGGTTTTGGGCGGGCTGGTTGAGGCGTCTTATCACCAGACGATGGCAGCCTTTGGCTGGGAAGCCTTCTTCAACCGTTCCATATCACTCACTTTATTGTGCCTGACGGTACTTTCCCTGCTCTGGCCATGGTTGCGCACGTCCACTCTGATGAAGCGGATTCTGGGGGGCGCGCATGGTTCAGCTTAATGCAAGAACAGTGTTTTCGTTACTGATCTGCCTGTTCGCCGCCCTGATGCTGTTTCAGACCTTCGATCTGAGATCAGACGCCGCCCTTGTGCCCCGCGTGATTGGCGTGCCGCTTCTGGTTCTTGCGGCGTTTCAGTTCCTGTGTGACCTGTTTCCGGCGTTGGGAATACGTTTTTCGTTCGCCGGCACTGACAAAGGCGCCCTGGATAACTCGTCCCACGACGAGGGATCTGGCCTGAAAGGTAATTACCTGTTTGTCGCCTGGATGGCGCTGTTTGTCGTGGCGATCTATTTCGCTGGTGTAATTGCAGGCATCTTGATCGCCTTTTTTGTTTACCTGAAATGCCTGATCCGTCAGAGCTGGACGCTGTCCGTTCTGTACACCTTGTTTTTTGCGCTCAGCGTTTACCTGATTTTCGTTCAGGGCATGGGAGTTTATTACTTTACAAGCCCGGTGGGATAAAGACTGGCCGACCGGTGGCAGGGCGGAGACTCGAACAACACACCTCATAGGTATCACAGATGACGAACAACAAAACGGTACGTTATGGCTCGGACCTGATGGCGGAGCTGATCGCCAACCTGGATGTGCCCTTCATTGCTCTCAACCCGGGGGCTTCATTCCGGGGGCTGCACGATTCGTTGATTAACCATCCGCACCGGGAAATGCCCGAACTGATCACTTGCACCCACGAAGAAATATCGGTGGACATAGCCCACGGCTACGCCAAGGCAACCGGTAAAGTCATGGCGGCGGCTATCCACAATGTGGTGGGCCTGCAGCATGCGACCATGGCAATTTACGATGCCTGGTGTGATCGGGTCCCGGTCCTGCTGTTTGGTGGCACCGGACCCATGCCGGTAGAGAAGCGGCGGCCTGGCTCGGACTGGCTTCATACGGCGCTGGTTCAGGGCAATCTGATTCGGGATTTCGTCAAATGGGATGATCAGCCAGCATCGGTTCAAAGCCTTAGCGATTCCATCTATCGGGCGCACCGTCTGGCGGTCACCGAACCTGCGGGGCCCGTCTATGTCTGTTTCGATGCGATGCTTCAGGAAGCGCCAATTGAACAGGAAGAGCTTGATAGCGTTCCTGCTCTGACTAACCCGCCCGGCCCTGAGGCCTATTCGCCAGGGACGCCCCCAGGACCTTCGCCGGCGGTCACCGCGCGCTTGGTTGAAGCGCTGGAGGGCGCCAAGTGGCCGGTCATTATCGCCGATTATACGGCCCGGTCCGATGAAGCGTTTCACGCCCTGGCTCAGCTCGCTGAGGACTGGGCGATTCCGGTGATTGATCAGGGTAGCCGATTCAATATGGCGACCGACCATCCGATGAATCTCAGTGGCGCCAATTTCGAGGTTCTGGAACGGGCCGACGTTGTGATCGCTCTGGACATGAAAGATCTGTACGGAGCCCTGTCGCGAATCGAGCGCACGATTCGTACCACGGAACCGGTACTGCAGCCATCCGCCCGGGTCTTCGCGGTCAGCCTGATGGACTATACCACCCGTGCCTGGTCCGCGGATTTCCAGCGCCTCTTCCCAACGGAGATGAACATTCTTGCGGACACTCAGGTTCTGCTGCCGGTGTTGCGAGAGGCTCTGTTCGCCCGCCCGCTGCCTGCCGTGGTTGAGTCTCGCCGCAAGACGGTTACCGACTGGCACGCCAGCCTGCGCGAGCAGTGGAAACAGAAGGCGGTCAAGAAACGCACGGAGACGCCGATCGCCACGGCGGTCATGGCGGACGAACTCTGGACCTTGCTGAAGGACGAAGACTTCGTGCTTGCCAATGGCAACCTGAGGGGCTGGGTGCAGAAGATTTTCACCATGAGTTCCCCGCGCCAGTATCTGGGTGCCTCCGGTGGCGGCGGCCTCGGCTATGGCATAGGTGCCACCATCGGTGCCTGCCTGGCCCACCGCGGGTCGGAAAAAATTGTGGTGGATATTCAGTCCGACGGTGACCTTCTGTTTACACCGGGGGGGCTCTGGACCCTGGCCCACCACCAACTGCCCGCACTGATCGTGATGTTCAATAACCGTTCCTATTACAACTCCGAGGAACACCAGATCAACATTGCCCGTCATCGTGGCCGCAATGTTGAGCGCACCTCGATCGGTACCACGATTGTTGACCCACCGGTGGACTTTGCGGCCATGGCGGAATCGATGGGCGTTGCCGGTATCGGCCCGATTGAAAACGTTGAAGACATCGCGCCAGCGTTGAAAAAGGCACTCGCAATCGTGAAAAACGAGCGCCGTTCCGTATTGGTGGATGTTGTAACTCAGGTTAAATGAAGGGGGAACGAGCGGATGGCCATTAATCTGAAAGCATACGGAAAGACCGTATTGGAAGAGGCAGAGCGAGAGACCGAAGGATGGCAGATGACCATCAACGGGAAGTTCGTAAAGGGCCAGTCGGGAAAGACCTATACCACCATCAATCCATCAACGGATCAGCCCCTGGCCGACGTGCCTTTTGCCACAGCGGAGGATGTGAAATCCGCTGTGGCTTCGGCCAAGGCGGCGTTTCCCGGCTGGAAAAAACTCCACGTGGATGAACGTGGCAAGATGCTCAAGGCGCTTTCCCGCGCCGTCCGCGAGCGGGCGGAAATGTTTGGCATGCTCGACGCGCTGGATTGCGGTAACCCTTACCAGGCGATGGTGGACGATGCCAATAAAGGCGCCGGTCTGCTGGAGCATTTCTCCAATCTGGGGATGGAATTGAAGGGGCAGACCGTTCCGACCCCGGGCGGTGGACTCAACTATACCCGCCTGGAACCTTTTGGCGTGGTGGCCCGTATTCTTCCATTCAACCATCCGATTTCCTTCGCCGTGGGAAAGATTGCGTCTGCCCTGATCGCAGGCAATACCGTGGTGATGAAAATTGCCGACCAGACGCCCCTCAGCGCCTTGCTGTTCGGCAAACTGATTCAGGAGCACTTGCCGCCCGGCGTGGTCAACGTGATCACCGGTGACGGGGCTACTACGGGGGCTTCTCTGGTGTCTCACCCCGACATTCACCGAATCGCATTCACCGGCTCGGTCGCTACTGGAAATCTGATCAGCCAGCAGGCGGGTATTGCGGTGCTCAGCCTGGAACTGGGTGGTAAGAACCCGCTGATTATCTATCCCGATGTTGATGTGCAGAAGGTCGCCGATGCGGCAGTCGCGGGCATGAACTTCACCCGCTCACAGGGGCAGTCCTGTGGTTCCAACTCCCGGGTGTTTGTCCATCGTGATCTGCACGACGAATTCGTCAGCGAGGTGGTCAAGCGGGTGGAAAAAATCAAGGTCGGTCACGCGGACGCAGACGATACCGAGATGGGCCCGGTCGTCACGCGCCAGCACTATGATCGCGTCATGCACTACATCGACTCGGCGAAATCCGAGGGCGCCAAACTGATGACCGGCGGCGGCCATGCCAAGGGTGAAGACCTGGCGGATGGGTATTTTATTGAGCCCACAGTGTTTGACGAGGTCACCCACGACATGACCATCGCCCGCGAGGAAATCTTTGGCCCGGTCATGAGCATTCTGGTCTGGGACGACGAAGCCAGCATGATGGAGCAGGTTAACGGCGTGGAATATGGCCTGTGCGCCAATGTCTGGACGAACGACATCTCGACGGCCCTGAGGGTCGGCGACGACATCGAAGCAGGTTACGTCTGGATCAACGGCCACGGTGGCAAGCGCTTCAAGGGTGCGCCCTTTGGCGGCGTGAAAAACAGCGGTATCGGCCGGGAGCATGACACCAGCGAGATCCGCAGCTTTACCCAGGAAAAGAACATAAACGTCCGTTATTGACTGGCCTCTGGGCAATTGACGAGTGAATTGAAGAGTATATGGAAGCGCGATAACACGCAGTTATCCCAGTCGGGCGAACCGCCTTGCTGGTCATTACGGATTATTGGGAGACAGCTATGCTAGGTGGTGTATTTGCGATCCTGGCCGCCGCCAGTTTTGGATTTAATAACGCAGCCTTGCGACGAGGCGTTTTAAGTGGCTCGGTGTTTCAGGCCCTGGCCATCACCGTTCCGATGGGCGTGCCGCTGTTTCTGCTGGCTGGTATAGCCACCGGTCATATTGACAAGCTGTGGTCGTTCCCTGCCGAAGGCTACTTCTGGCTGGCCGCAGCGGGGGTGATGCACTTTGTCTGGGGGCGTTACTGTAATTACCGGTCTACCAAAGCCATTGGCGGCAACTTGTCCGGTCCCTGGAAACAGGCGCAGCTGATTATCGCCCTGATTCTGGCGATACTGCTGCTGGGCGAAACTCTGACACCGCTCAAGATTCTGGGCATCGTGCTGATCGTGGGTGGCGTCGTCGCCACCAGTCGAGCCAAGCACAAGAAAAAGCCCAAAGCCAAGGACGCGGACAATAGCAGCGGCGAGTCGTCCGACAAACCGAAGAAGTCCAAGCTGCCGGATTTTGAACCCAACTATGCCGAGGGCTACACCTTCGCGCTGCTGTCTGCCACGGGATACGGCATCAGCCCGGTGCTGGTACGCATGGGCCTGGAGAATCAGGGGCCGGGCTTCAGCATTGCCGGCGGCCTGATTTCCTACACGGCCGCGGCAGTTGTCGTTGGCGTTATCATTCTGGCTACAAAACAGTGGGGACACATCCGATCGATGCAGCCGGTAGCGGCCAAATGGTTCTCCCTGGCTGGAGCTCTGGTTGGTCTGTCGCAGGGTCTCAGGTATACCGCGCTGTCGATTGCTCCGGTCACGGTGGTCACTCCGATCCAATCCACGTCCGCCGTTTTCCGTGTGTTGTTCGGCTGGTTGATCAACCGTGAACACGAGGTGTTCGGCCTCTGGGTGTACCTCGGCGTATTGCTGTCCATGGCCGGTGTTGTCGCGCTCACGCTGAGCACTGAGATCATCCTCGCCAACCTTGATCTGCCGCAGGTGCTGGTTGATATTGCCGGTTGGCAGTGGCCATGATCCGGGCTCCAATGGCCAGCACTCACGGGCAAATGGATCGATATTCCGGTGTCTGACGCGCTAACAGGACAGCTATTGGCGCTGCTGTCGGCAGTGGCCTTTGCGTGCAGTAACGTGTTTATTTCCAAGGGCGCGAGCGGCGGCGGTGACCGGGGTGTGATGTTTTCTGTCCTGGTCACTATGGTGTTTTCCGGTCTGCTCTGGTTGACCCTGGAGGGCGGCAGCCTGGGTACCGGTAATCCGGACGAATGGTGGACCGGTATTGGCTGGTTTGTGTTGGCCGGCATACTGGCCATGGTATTCGGCCGTACTTTCCTGTTCGCCTCGATTCGTAAACTGGGGGTCACCCGCGCAAGTGCCGTTAAACGGCTGAACCCCTTCTTCTCCGTGCTGTTGGCGTTTGCCCTTTTGGGCGAGCCCGTTACCGGCCTGGACGGACTTGGTATTGTCGGTATTGCGTTGGCATTCGGGCTGCTGATCCGGCGGTCATTTCAGCGCAGTGTGGCCGATATCGAGGCGCAAGCGGCGCCACCCTCGCTGGCAAGCTACGGCTGGGGCGTGGGGTCGGCCCTGTCCTACGCGCTCGCGTACATAACCCGCAAATATGGCCTGCTTCTGGTGGCTGCACCGGCGTTTGGAACCATGGTCAGCGCCGTATCCGGTTTCACGTTTTTCGTGATTGCCGCCATCTTCGTCTCCCAGTATCGGGTGAACTTCCGCAATATGTTCCGCAATCTGAATGTCTGGCTCGTGCTGGCCGCCTTCACGGTTTCTTTGGGCCAGATTCTTCTGTTTGCTGCGCTCTTTTACGAAAAAGTCTCGACCGTTGTGATGATTGCATCGCTGGAAATATTCATTGCCTCCTTTCTGTCCGTGGTGGTTTTTCGAACCGAGGCTCGACCGGATCTGGAAACTTATATTGCTGCGACCATTGCCACTGCAGGCGTCATTGCCATTGCCTGGAACTGAGCCTTTCGGCCCGGAAATCACCTTGCGGACATATCGATTCCGATATGATTCTGAACGATAAAGCGATCAGTATTGCGATAAAACCTGTGGCATACTAAAACTGTTAGAATAGGAACGGCGTTCCCGAAATGGGTCGACGCCCAATGAATTCACGAGGGTAAGTATGTCAAAGCTTAGGCTATCACTCGGATGCTGGGACTATGATCGAACGCGTGCGCTGATGGACGGCAGTGTTCAGCCAGACGGTATTGATCTGAACTATCTGAACATGCCCGTTGAGGAAACCTTTTTCAGAATGTTGCGTCACCGGGAATTCGACGCGGCGGAAATGTCGCTGTCGTCCTACGTGGTGTCGCTGTTTTCAGAAGAGCGTCCGTTCATTGCCATCCCGGTGTTTCCTTCACGGTTTTTCCGGCACTCGTCGATTTACGTCAACGCAGACGCCGGTATCCGTAAGCCCGGTGATCTGGTTGGTAAACGTATTGGCACTCCTGAATATCAGATGACAGCCCCTGTATGGATTCGCGGCATTCTTTCTGACGAGTACAAGGTGCCGGTCGAGAGCGTGTTGTACATGACCGGTGGCGAAGAAGAGCCAAATCGCCCTGAGAAGCTCAAGCTCAACCTGCCGGATACCATCAAGGTAGAGCGAATCGGGCCCGACAAAACTCTGGCACGAATGCTGTTGGATGGTGAAATTGATGCGCTGCACACCGCGCGAGCACCGTCCACCTTTTATGACGGCAGCGGCCGGGTAGTGCGGCTGTTTGAAGATTACCCAGCTGTCGAGCTGGAATATTACAAACGTACGGGCATCTTTCCAATCATGCATTGCGTCGTGATTCGGCGTGAAGTTTACGAGCAGAACCGATGGGTCGCGCAGTCGCTGTTCAAGGCGTTCAAAGAAGCCCAGAAAAAAACCTATCAGGACATGCACGAAACCGCGGCACACAAAACCATGTTGCCATGGCTTTCAGCCCACGTTGAGGAAGCCCGGCGAGAATTGGGTGAGGATTTCTGGTCGTACGGCTTCAACGAGAACCGGGAAACGATTTCCACTTTTCTACGGTACCACTACGAGCAGGGGCTCTCGAAGCAGTTACTGACGCCCGAAGATCTTTTTGCACCGGAAGCTCTGGAATCGTTTGTGATCTGATCACGGGCTACTCCAATAGCTGCCAAATTAGACAAGGAGCAAACTATGACCATAAAGCGGATACACAGCGGTAAGCGAATAAGTCGTGTTGTCGTTCACAATGGCATTGCTTATCTGGCGGGTTTGCAGGCTCTTAAAAACCGGGGTGGAAGTGTCGCTGAACAGACCCAGGATGTGCTCGCAATGATTGATCGGCTGCTTGGTGAGGCAGGTACGGACAAGCGAAACCTGCTGACGGCAACGGTTTGGCTGGCGGATATCAGGACCGCTGAGGAAATGAACCAGGTCTGGGACGAATGGGTGCCAGACGGCTGCTCGCCGGCCCGTGCCACAGTCGAGGGTAAGCCCGCATCGGCCGAACACAAGGTGAAAATTGCGGTGACGGCGGCGATCACCCAGTAAACGAAAACACAATTGCCATTACGAATACAAAAAGGTATCACCATGAAACTTACAACAAAAATTCTGAGTCTTTTGCTCCTTGCATTTGGCCTGTCCCTCAACGCCCACGCCTTCCCCGATGAAGACGTTTCCATCGTTATTCCCTACAGCCCGGGGGGCGGTTTTGATCGCGCGGTTCGGGCCTTTGCCCCGCAATTTGGTGAACATCTTGGCGGTGAGGTCAACGTATTGCCGCGCAATGTTCCCGGCGCTGGCGGACGTCGTGGAACCACCATGGTGTATCGCGCAGACCCGGACGGTTACACCATCGGAATAATCAATCTGCCGGGTTTTGCGTTGCCGCGAATCCTGGGTGAGCCGGCGGAGTACGACCTGCGGGAAATGACCTGGATTGGACGGATTGAAGCCCAGGCATACGTCCTGCTGGTGTCGGGAAGCTCTGACATCACTTCCGTCGAGGACCTGCGTCAGCTTGACGAGATAACCTTCACATCCACTGGTTACGGATCTACCGTACTGGCCGCCACCCAAATTGTTGCCAGTGCCCTTGGTCTCCAGAAAAAGAATCCGATTTACCTGGCGGGGTATTCAGGTACATCGGACTCGCTGGTTGCCCTGGTCCGTGGCGACGGTAATGCGGCGATGGCACCGATTTCGTCAGCGGCCAAGTACGTTGAATCCGGCGATCTCAGAGCGCTTGCAGTGACGGGTGATTCCAGCCCGCTTGAAGGCGTACCCACGTTCGCCGAAGCCGGTTACTCGGAGTTGACGCCGCTGGATCTTCAGCGCGCGCTGGCGGGACCGCCTGACATGGATCCGGAGGTCGTCAAGGTGCTTCGTGAGGCGTTCGATAAAACCGTGAAAGATCCCAAGTTTCTGGATGCCGCCCAGAAAGCCCGCATGGATGTGGTGCCACTCGATGGCGACGCGACTGCAAAGTCTTTTAAAGAGTCCTTTGAGTTTTACGAAAAATTCAAGGCGGACCTGCGAAACCCCAACGCTCTATAACCTGGCGTAATCTCCATGTTTGATTCAGTCTTTACCGCCGCGAGTTACCTCGCGGACGGTATGAACCTTCTTTTCCTGCTGCTCGGTGTGGTGGTCGGTGTCGTGTTCGGGATCATCCCGGGGCTTGGCGGGGCGACAGCCATTGCACTGTTGCTTCCGCTGACCTTTGGTATGCAGGCAGAGCAGGCCACTACCCTGATGGGTGGGGTCATGGGCGCCGTCACGATTGGCGGCTCCATTACCGCGATCCTGCTGAACACACCAGGTACAGCGCCCAACGCGGCCACCTGCTTCGATGGTTATCCGCTGACCCGCAAGGGCAAGGCTGGCGTGGCCATTGGTGCTGCGGTCACGGCATCGTCGGTGGGTGGTGTGATTGGCGCTCTGATTCTGATCATGCTGTTGCCGGTTGCCAAGAGCATCATTCTGTTTTTTGGCCCGCCCGCCTATTTCATGCTCGCGTTGCTGGGACTGACGGCGCTGACGGCGGCCAGCAGCAATCTTCTTCGAGGGCTCATTGGCGCCTGTCTGGGCCTGTTCATCGGGTTCGTTGGCTACGACGACCTGGGCGGTGTTACCCGCTACACCGGCGGTATCGATTACCTGTGGGATGGCCTGTCGATCGTGCCGGTACTGATCGGTCTGTTTGCGATTGCGGAGATGCTGAAGCTGTATGTTGACGGTGGCACTATCGCAAAATCTGGCGACATGGACAGCGTGGGAGTATCCGGAACACTAGAGGGCATCAAATCAGCTTTTCGACATTTCAAAGTAATCCTGAGTGGATCTGCCATAGGCTCGGTGATTGGAACTGTGCCGGGGGTTGGCGGCACCGTGGCCTCCTTTCTGTCCTACACCTTTACGTTGCAGACCAGCAAAAACAAGGAAGAGTTTGGCAAAGGCGATGTTCGCGGTGTGATCGCCCCTGAAGCGTCCAATAATGCCAAAGACGGTGGCGCGCTGATACCCACGCTGGCTTTTGGCATTCCCGGCAGCGCCGAGATGGCCCTTTTCCTGGGGGTGCTGGTGCTGCACGGCATGGACCCGGGGCCGATGTTGCTGCTGGAACGCGAATTCACCATCTTTGTGCTGATTCTGGCGCTTTTGGCGGCGACGGTTGCCAGCGGAATCATTGTGTTGTTGACGGCTCGTTACCTGATCAAGGTCACCTACATCGATACCTCCATTCTGATTCCGTCAGTGATTGTCATCTCCCTGGTTGGCGCCTACGCGCTGCACAACTCCATCGGTGATGTGTTTGCCGCTGCGTTCTTTGGCGTGCTGGGCTATCTGATGCATCGCTTTGACTATCCCAGGATCACGCTGGTGATCGCGCTGGTGCTGGGGGGGCTCATGGAAAGAAATTACTTCCAGACGTCACTGATGTATCGCGGTGACTGGTCCAAGGCCTTTGGCGATACCCCGTTTGTGATTCTCCTCGGGCTGGTGGTAGTGGCGTTGTTGATGCCGATGATCTCCAAAGCACTGAAGCGCAAAACAGGACAGAAAGCATGATGGTTCGATTGTTGAACTCGGGGCTGATCGTGGCGGCGGTGATGGTGCTTTGCGCGATATCGGTCCTGATTGCCGCCTATTCGTATCAGGGCATCAGCGGTACTTTCCCGCAACTTGTGGGCTGGATTTTTCTCGGGTTGGCGCTGCTGGAACTGACTGTGCAAGTGGTTGCGGTGATGCGACCGCCGAAGGAACGCCAGGCGGCGGTTGAGGACGAGATGGCCGGCGTGAGTGTGGTGAAAGAACTCAAGGCCGTGGGCTGGTTAGGGGGGCTTTTGCTGGCCCTCTATCTGGTCGGGTTTCTGATCAGTACACCGCTTTACGTCTTTGCTTTCCTCAGGTTCTCCGGTCGGTTATCACTGCCTATGTGCGCCGCTGTGGCTGCCGGGGCAACGGCATTTGTTTTCGTTGTCTTTGTTCAGTTGTTGGAATACAAGCTGTTCCCCGGTGTGCTATTGATGGGGTGAGCGGCTCGCAACCCCAGGTGTTGTTGACGCTTCACCTGGGGTTGGTTCGGAAGGTCTTGTTTCCCGGCCTAGTCCCTGGGTTTGTGATGAATCCGTTCCGGCGCTTTGGCGCCGTCCATCGTGTCGTTGAACATCAGTGATTTAATGGTGACAGGCATGGTGTTGGACGGCCTGCGGATGCGCCCTATATCTATATAGTCAAAGTCTGACAGTGCGACCCCGTCAATCACCAGTATGTCATTATCAATGCTCAGGTCCTGCTGCAGAATGGCGCCCAGGTTCAGCGCGATGTCTGCATCCAGCACGATGAAGAGCGGCTTGCCGCTTGCAATTCGGTCGGCTGCACCTTCGCGGATACCTTCGGCCAACGCCCGCATGCGCTGATATTCCGGTGTGCCGTCCCAGTGAAAGGCCAACACCAGATCATCACTTGCGGCATCGATCTCGAAGGCTTCGATATGCTGACGCAGCTTGGCGCCCAATTCCTGAGGGTTGAATTGGTCGGTGAAGTCGAACTCGGGACGGAGTACCGGTAGGTTTCGCTGGGGCAGCAGGGCATCGTAATCGGTTGCAAAACAGGTGTTGCCACTTAACTGGGTGGTATATTCAGAGGCGCCCAGGGCGGTAGAGCGAATACCCTGGCTGTCCGGTAGCAAGTTCCAGGACAGTTCGCCCGAATCAATCCGGTCACGCAATGCGTGGCCCAGGCGTTGTCCGAGATCGCCGAAGTCCCGCTCTTCGCGTCGATAGACAAACTCCGCAACCCCGCCCGAAAACACCATGCTTTTCGCCCGGCGCAAGAGCTCGTCGGGAATGGGGTCTGTCAAGTAAAGCTCGGCGGCGTCCGGCGGCACCGGCGTGCAGGTCAGAACCTGAATTAACGTACTGGCCATGGTTTGGGCCACCTGGTCCAACTGCTCGGGGTCAACCCGATCGCCGACGTGCCAGTTAAAACCGGCCCGGGCGGCGTGCGTTCGACCGGCCGGATCAATGCGGGCAAGCGTCCCATCGGGGTCAGTCGCCAGCAGTCGACCGCCAATGTGAACGGCACCGGTAGCCAGCACTTTGCCGTTTTCCAGTACGCTGAGTTTTGTGGTGCCCCCACCAATGTCGATGTTCAGAATACATTCGTCGCGGTCAAACGAGGCTCTGGCCGCCCCGGAACCGAACGCAGCGAGCCGGGCCTCCATGTGATGGCCTGCGGTCGCGCACACCAGATCACCGCATTTCTCCGAAAGGATGCTTGCAATTCGCGAGGCATTTTCCCGTCGCAGGGCCTCGCCGGTGAGAATCACCACACCGGTATCAATGTCTTCGGGGCGAACCCGGGCGAAGTTGTAGGCATTGTCGACGATTTCACCCAGCGCCCGGTCATCGATCAGGGTCTCGCTCCGGTAGGGCGTCAGGCTCACCGGCGATTCATAGAAGGTTTCGCGGTCAATGATGATATAGCGGCTGGACAGGTCGACCGACTGTCGCTGTAACTGGACTCTTGAAAATAACACCTGGGTGCCAGCTGATCCGATGTCAATTCCGACGCTCCAGAGAGTGACGTTGTCCCGCTGCCACAAAGGGTTTTCTTCAATGGGCCCATCATCCTGCGGGATGTGGTGGTCATGATCGTGATGATGGCCATGGGCGTGGCTGTGTTGATGTCCGTGATCGTCCTTCATGGATGCGCTCCCGTCTGCCGGTCAATGCTTGTTTTAAACGTCGATTCTAGCACTGGGTCAAAATATATGGAACGATGTTCCTTTATGTGGAAAATGTACAGGGTGGCTGTTTTGGCGCCAACCCCCGGTATCACAGGCTTGAGCCTGTTAAATGGCATTCGTAGTTAAAGGAATGGCGTTCCAGTTTACTTGACGTTTTGGGATTCTCTGTGGGATATTCCGTATGGAGGACCGGCGTTCCAGTTTATTTTTATTGAGCCGGTCATCGGACACGCATGATTTCATGGGCCGGCGCATCGGTTTCATCGATCGGGTGCGTGGTCATCACCATCAGAATGTAACGAGGTCGACACAATGGCGAGAAAAGACGCAATCGTCTCCGACGAAATTGCCAAAAAATTCGCGACGGAAAAAGAAACACCCTATACGCGCTGGGTCGCGAATCAGGGATTGGAAATCATCGACGGTATCTATGTACCGGATCTGAACACGGTGGAATTGAAGCCTTGGGACAGTCGCGGTGGTAAAGGCGTCTTTATTAACCATGACGCCTCCAGAACCACGAACGACTGCTATGTGTGCGAGATTCCCTCCGGTGGAAAGCTTGCGCCCCAGCGCCAGCTGTTCGAGGAAATGATCATGATTCTGGACGGTCGTGGTTCTACCACCGTCTGGAACGATGCAGGACAGAAAGTAACGTTCGAGTGGGAAACCGGCGCGCTGTTTGCCGTGCCGCTGAACACCTGGTTCCAGCATTTCAACGGATCAGGTCAGAAGCCCGCGCGCTTTGTGTCGGTGACCAATATGCCACCGATCATGAACCTGTATGAAGAGAACGATTTCATCTTCAATACGGAATACGACTTCAAGAGCCGTTTCTCTGGTGAGTCGGATTATTTTTCGCCAAAGGACGAACTGAACGGGTTCAGGCTGGAGACCAACTTTGTTGCTGACGCTGTGAATCTGCCTCTGGTTGAGGCTAAAGAGCGTGGCGCAGGCGGCGGACACATCCGTTTCAACCTGGCGAAGAGTTCCATGAACGCGCACATCTCCCAGTTCCCGGTTGGTACTTACAAGAAAGCCCACGCCCACGGCCCGGGTGCTCACGTGATCATTCTGGCGGGTGAGGGGTACTCACTGATGTGGCCTGAGGGTGAGGAGCCCAAGCGCTACGACTGGAAACCCGGCACGCTGATCACGCCCCCGAATATGTGGTTCCACCAACACTTCAATACCGGTGAAACCCCGGCGCGCTATCTTGCGTTCAAATACGAGGGTGTGGCTTTCCGCAACGCTCAGGGTGTTCCCAAGGCCTGGATCAGCCGTCGTATTGGCGGCCACCAGATCGACTACGCGGATGAGAGCAACACCGTGCGAACTCTGTTTGCAGACGCGCTGGCTGAGAAAGGACTCACGTCACAGATGGAATCGGCCTATGAGGCCGAGAAGGAGCATCTGCCACCGCTCTAAGCCAGCGGTAATAAGCGCGCTTCGGTCGAGTCCGGAGCGCGCTCGTTGAAAACCGGCAAATATAACGAAAACGTGTTCTGAGGAAGGCGCCGATTGGGTCTTGGTTTTGACTCAGGTCCAATCGGTGTCTCCCTGTGAACTTGGCGCTTGCCTTGGCGCAAGGGCGCTTTGTGGTCAACCGTTTGATCCAGCGCGCCCGACCCTTTCCGACCATTTGGTGATTTAAAATCGCCCTTCCTCCCTATGCTCAGATCGTGCCCCGAATCCTCTCACGTTGATTTGGTTGCTGGTGTCGTGCAGGCAGAAATTTATATTAATAAAGCTATATGAAAAACCTGAAACGCTATTTGTTCTTGCGGGTATTCGGTGTTGAATTGATAAGACAGCAAGTAAAAGACTTTATATCGGCACAACAAAAACAATGAATATATAAAGGGGAAAATTATGTTCCGTTCGATCGTTCGAATGACAGCCGCCTTTACTCTGGCGACGGTCACACTTGCAAGCCCGGTTTATGCCCAAAGTGATGAGGCATTTTACGACGGCAAAATCATTTCATTTCTCAGTGGTCACTCCGCTGGGGGTGGCTATGACACTTACGTCAGAACACTTGCGCGCCACCTCGGCAAACACATTCCCGGCAACCCACAGGTTGTGGTGCGGAATGTACCGGGTGCTGGAAGTCTGGTGCTCACCAATCAGGTTGCCAATACCCTGGAATCCGACGGCACGGTCATTGCGAGTGTAGCCCGCGGTATGGCTTTCGAACCGCTTTTCGGTAATGAGCAGGCGCTTTACAAGCCGGGAGAAATGAACTGGCTGGGTAGTCTTAACAATGAAACCAGCCTGTGTGTGGCCTGGCGTGAAGCCAAGGTTAAAAACTGGCAGGACCTTAAAACCGAGGCGTTGTCCGTTGGTTCAACCGGCGCCGGGGCGGATACCAACCTATTCCCGAAAGTGCTGAGCGACCTGTTTGGCTTCAAGTTCAACATCATCGCCGGTTACCCGGGCGGCAACGATGTCATGCTGGCGATGGAGAGGGGCGAAGTTGAAGGTCGCTGCGGCTGGTCCTGGAGTAGTGCAAAATCGACTCGCGGAGAATGGATTGCCCAACTGAACGAGGGTATGGAGCAGGGCAAAGTCAATATTCTGTTCCAGATGTCGCTTAAGAAGCACTCCGATCTTCCGGATGTTCCGCTGGTCACTGAATTTGCAGAAACTGAAAAGCAACGGCAGGTGCTGAACCTGTTGTTTGCCCGCCAGGTCATGGGTCGGCCGGTGGTGGCGCCTCCCGGTGTGCCCGAAGCCCGAGTCGCGATGTTGCGCAAGGCCATCGCCATGGCCGTCGAGGACCCTGAGTTCCTTAAGGATGCGCAAAACCAGAGTCTGGGTATCAACTTTGTCGGCGGTGAGGAAATCCAGGCCATCGTGCAAGAGGCCTACGAGTACCCTGATGACGTGATTGCGGTCATCAAAGACGCCATGTAACGCACTGCCGTTTAACGGCCCTCCGGTGATCGTGGGGGCCGATCTGGAGAC
>NZ_ABCP01000053.1 GCF_000170835.1 Marinobacter algicola DG893 | reverse complement strand
CCCTGCATCACCTGTTCTCATCCTTGTCCGATAGCTACTGCCAGTGATCTCAAATCACCCGGTAATAGCGCTTGTCATCCAATAACAAATCAATGGTCGTTTTATCGTCTTCCGAACCCACCTTCAGGTAGACCGTCACCTGGAACCGCAACTGCAATGGATCCGGCCCCTGGGGCATCGCCATCACATCCACCCGGCGCACCCTGGGTTCAAACTTCTCAATACACTGCCGAATGGCACTGCGAATACGAATGCTCAGGTCATGGGTACCGAGCGTGGCGTCGTTAAAATCCACCAGCCCCAGGTCCGGCACGCTCTCACTGTTGCCCGGATGGGCGTTCAGCAGGCGAACCAGGTGGCGCTTGATGGAATCCACCACATGGGTTACTTCCCCCATGCTTTGCCCGGCGGGTTCGGCAGCCTGCTCCAAACGCTCGAACAGACTGCCGCCCGAAGCCTGAACACCGTCAGCACCGGTGTTCCTGAACACGGGTTAGTCCTTGTCCAGACGGCCGACGAGTGACAGCTCGAAGTTCGCACCCATGTACTTGAAGTGCGGACGAACCGCCAGGGACACCGAGTACCAGCCCGGATCGCCTTCTACGTCGGAGACAGTCACTTTGGCGGCACGCAGCGGTCGACGGCTGCGAACGTCCGCCGGCGGATTTTCCTGGTCAGCCACGTACTGGCGAATCCAGGTATTCAGTTCCCGCTCCAGATCCTGACGCTCTTTCCAGGAACCGATCTGCTCGCGCTGCAGCACCTTGATGTAGTGCGCCAGGCGGTTAACGATCATCATGTAAGGCAGTTGCGTACCCAGCTTGTAGTTGGTTTCCGCTTCCTTGCCTTCCTTGGTGTTCGGGAACTGCTTGGGCTTCTGCACCGAGTTGGCGGAGAAGAACGCTGCGTTGTCGCTGCCCTTGCGCATGGTCAGGGCGATGAAGCCTTCGTCAGCCATTTCGTACTCGCGACGGTCGGTGATCAGCACCTCAGTCGGAATCTTGGCTTCCAGCTGGCCGAAGGATTCGAACGTGTGAACCGGCAGGTCTTCCACCGAACCACCGCTTTGCGGGCCGATGATGTTCGGGCACCAGCGGTACTTGGCAAAGCTTTCGGTCAGGCGCGTCGCCAGCAGGTAGGCGGTGTTGCCCCACAGGTAATGCTCGTGGTCGCCGGACACGTCTTCCTTGTAGTTGAAGCTGCGTACCGGGTTTTCCGTGGGATCATAAGGCACACGCAGCAAGAAGCGCGGTGATGTCAGGCCCAGGTAGCGAGCGTCTTCCGACTCACGCAGGGAGCGCCACTTGGCGTATTTCGGGCCTTCGAAGACGGCTTTCAGTTCCTTGATGGCCGGCAGTTCCTGATAGCTGTCGACGCCGAAGAACGTGGGCGCAACGGAAGACAGGAACGGCGCATGGGCCATCGCGCCAACAGAAGACACATACTGCAGCAGTTTCATGTCTGGCGTGGAGGGTGTGAACGCATAGTTCCCCACCACGGCACCCACGGGCTCGCCGCCAAACTGGCCGTACTCTGTGGAGTAGATGTGCTTGTAGAAACCAGTCTGGGTGACATCGGGCGCGAACTCGAAGTCTTCCAGCAGTTCGGTCTTGGTGGCGTGGAGGATATCCACCTTGATGTTCTCACGGAAATCCGTGCGATCCACCATCAGTTTCAGGCCACGCCAGGAAGACTCCAGCTCCTGCAGCTTGGGCGCGTGCAGGATTTCGTCCATCTGGGCGCTGATCTTGCGATCCAGCTCGACCACCATCTGGTCAACCAATGCCTTGTTGACCGGCTGGCCTTTTTCATCGCTTTTCAGCAGGTTGGAAATAAACGTTGCCACGCCGCGGCGCGCCACATCGTATCCTTCATCAGCGGGAGCCATGCGACTGTTGGCCATGACCTGGTCCAACAATGATCCTTCCGCGACAGCTTCGGAAGCAGCGGATTGCTGCTCAGCAGTATCAGACATACCACATCCCTTCAGTACGTTTTAAACACAAGATTGAGATCTGCCAGCACTGGCAGAGTTCGGATCACGAATCCGGATTATTCGCCGTTTTCGTCCGTGGCCAGTTCAAGCTCTTCAAGAAGCTTGTTGCGGGCTTCGTCGTTGTCCAGCATTTCCTGCAGCTTGGAGCGGAACGACGGCACGTTACCCAGTGGGCCTTTGAGGGCAACCAGTGCTTCGCGAAGCTCAATCAGCTTCTTCAGCTCGGGCACCTGACGGGAAATGCTATCCGGGGAAAAGTCATCCAGCGTCTGGAAGTCGAGGTTAACCGGCAATTCTTCGGCTTCTTCGTCCAGCTTGTTGGTAACCGTGGTGGAGAGGGTGAGACCGGCTTCCGACATCACAGAACGGAAGTTGTTCTTGTCGACGGAAATCGCCTTACGGTCTTCGATCGGAGTTTCTTCGGCCTGCCCCTTGAAGTCACCAACGACAAACATCTTCAGCGGCAGTTCTGTTTCAGCCTGCTGATCACCGGTGGCGGGGACATACTTGATATTGATGCGCTCTTTCGGCGCGACGGAACCGTCTTTTGAAGACATGCGCTTGCTCCCTGTGGTCCATGTGCAAACTCAGTTGCGGTGTTACAGTCCATTGTGCGCACCATCCTGGCACGCTACAGGCCGAACTCTACACAGGATAAAACGGGTACTCAAGCAAAAATTGGCCAGCTTCTGGCGAAATTTTGGCCCCGGGCAAAGAATTGCCAACCATTCGACATCCCGGAGCCTTTCACAACAATAACCTATCGCAACTAGCGACGCTTTGGCGTCCAGGCCCAGATCATTTCAATTTCAATCGGCTGCTGACCCTCGCTGTCATGGATAGTTACCGGCACCGAGGTTTCACCCTTCTCTTCGGTCAGCATACGCTCACGCTGCTCAGCACTAAGGTACGCCTCCACCTTCATATCGCCTTTGGCACGGCGCGTGTATTCAGCATGCGCGGTTTTGATCACGGGCACCTTGTCGTCCGGCACGTTCAGACCGACGAGAAAGCCCGTGGCGGATTCAGCCAGCAACAGGGAAGCCACGGCATGTACGCCCTTGATGTGATTCTGGACCCTGCGCTTGTTCTTCAAGGAGATCACGCAACGTTCCTGATCGAGGGCTTCAATGCGAATGCCGGTGGTACCGGTGAACGGAACCGCCTTGCCGAAAAACAGCGACAGGGCCTTGGGCCGGGCGAACTCCGGCAGCTGATTGATTCTGGAAACAATACCAGCCAGTTTGTTGGTGGCGGCCATAGGGTTTCTCCGCTTATCTGAAAAGAAGGTGTCGGACAATACCCCATTCGTCGAAGGATTGGAACGATCGGCCAATGACGACCACACTGTCTCTGGATATACTCTGCCGCACCGTGAATCTCAGATTTAACACTGAAAAGGAACCGCCACATGAGTGACCTGAAAACCCGCTTTGACGAAGCCGTCAGCTACATCCAGAACGCAGAAGGCGACTTCAAACCCTCCAACGAACTCAAGCTGGAGTTCTATGCCCTCTACAAGCAGGCCACCGAAGGTGATGTCAGTGGCAAACGCCCGGGCATGATGGACTTTGTCGGCCGTGCCAAGTACGACGCATGGGAAAAGGTCAAGGGCACGTCATCCGAGGAAGCCATGCAGAAGTACATCGATAAGCTGGAATCCCTGAAGTAACCCGTAGTCCCGCTTGATCGGGAGCAGCCACCGCACCGACGGTTCTGCTCCCACTCAATTTCTCTCGCAAAAGTTTTGCGGCGGTCAAACGATTGTCATAAGATGCGCGCATCATAAGAACAACAATTCACACGGAAGAAGCATCATGGATATCACCGAGGCGCTGGAACAGTCGCAGCCCGGCCTTGTCAGTCGAGTGACTGGCGCCATCCGCAAACACCAGCTTAACCAACGCGCAGAGCAAACCTATCTCCACTGGATTTCCCGGTTCGTGCTTTTCCACGACCTGAAAAATCCGGAAACGCTGCAACCCGGCGACCGGCAATTATTCCTGGCCTACCTCAGCGAACGCCTGGAAGTGTCACGGGCACGCCTCAATCAGGCCAAACAGGCACTGACGTTCTTCTACGAAGATGTGTTGGGCAGAACTGAGCCCGAAGGCATTGTTGCCGCCTGAACCAGCGCGGCAGGCGAATTATCGTTCCGTCGTTGTGGTATTGAACGCGCCGTAGTTCCGATTGGTCGGCGGGCGGATAATGTAGTTGTCGCCGTGGGTTTGTCCGGGAATGGACTTGGGGTTGCTGAAGCGGAATTCCACGGGAATTTCGCTGCGCCCGAGATCGGTGCGGGGGTCACGGGGCTGAAGGGCGAGGGGGTCCAGGTAGAAATCCTCGTCCGTTCGCGGTTGCACTGGCACGCCGGCCGCTGGCGCTTCCAGTCCGCCTTCAATCACGGTATTGGCCAGAGACTCTTCTTCCATGGAGTTGAACGGAATGGTTTCCAGCGTTGAACGCTCTTCATAGTTGAAGGCGCCACCCTCGACGCTTTCTTCGCCGGTTTGGGCCCACACCAGAGGTGACAACGCCACCACCAGCAGGATCGCGCCGATCATAGTCCTTTTTGTATCGAATCCGCCCATAACGACTGCCTTTTTTATGCCATGTCGAGCCTGACTATTATTTGAACAAACCCATCTTAGGCTGACAATTTTTGATCAGTCTATCGCCAAAAACGACAAAAAACCCGGTCAGTCGCCAGTTTTGTGACACTCCTCACTTGTCGGGCGTTAGCGGCTCATAATGAATGTTGGTGATCACCACGTGATTCCAGCCATCCGGTGTACGCACCCCCACCTCGTCGTCAATCCGTTTGCCCAAAAGCGCACGCGCCATGGGGGAGTCGATACTCAGGTAACCACGAGACAGGTCGAATTCATCCGGCCCAACCAGCCGGTAGGTGCTTTCGTCGCCGTCTTCGCTTTCGATGGTCACCCAGGCACCGAAGAACATCTTGCCCCGGTCATCAGGCAGGCGATCCACCACCGTCAGCTCATCAAGCCGCTTGGTCAGGAAGCGTACGCGCCGGTCGATTTCCCGCAACTGCTTCTTGCCATAGATGTATTAGAACCCCACTACAAACCATACTATTTCTTAACCAAACCCTGTTCCTCTCCCAGTCGTTGAGAGGTTCGAAGTACAGGACCCGAAAAAACATAATGAATATCATAGCAACCATAAAGCCTCTTAAACCGGAAGTCAGCCAAAGACATTGCAAGCAGGAATTGACATCCGCTGCCGTTTTTATCCACACAACGCCGACAGGATCTTCCCACCTTAAACACATCTGGTGAGGCATTCAGAGGAGAGTAATTCCTGGCGAGAGAAGTCGGTTTTTGCAGTAAGGTTTACTGATCATCGTAAGAGTTCGCCCGCGAATGGCAAAACACTTCGCAGGCGAACCACTTAACATACTAAAAACAATTCCTACTAATAAATTTCGCCTGAAAATAATCCCGAAAATGCAAATATTAATATGCCAATCAGCAATATCCATTTCAATTTTTCAACTTGACGATGTGTTACATTACCGTCATCAGGCCACTGAGAGAATTCATGAAACCGATGTTCCCAGATAAAACCCCGAACCTGTTCACCTTTCAAGTTAACTAAGGCACAGAATAAAATTGCCAGCCCCAGAAAATAAGTAGAAAAAACATCGAGCCCTAAAAGCGAAAATGGCAATGCTAGAATTGCAATCAAAGAAAAAATAACCTCATACTTTTCCATTCTAAGCTTTAACTTCCGTGAGACGTAAAATAGATATACCCCATAACAGAAATATACAGCTGAAAAAAGGTTCATTAACGCCGAGAAAGCAAAATTAGAAATATTGCCAGCTTCCCCCCAAACGTTTTCTATGGCCTTTAGATTCGCCAAGTACGCGCATGTGAAAATTAATATCAATCGGACAACTATCATATCAGGCCCAACAGAAATGCAATCCCCTCACCGAAAATCAAAAGAGCAATACCCTCAGATCCCAAAGCCCCTAATCCTAGAAACTCAGCATTAAAGCTATAGCTGCCGTCGAATTTGCACTTTTTATATCTTCATGCCCCTTCTTTCAAGGTAGTTGGGACCCTACTCCAGAACATACTATTTTTGGAAATGATCTCCTTCACCAGCATCTTTTAAAAGCACAGACTTCGGATACAAATTCTGGGGTAGGTCACGCCGGACGTCGATTGTCGAACGACGCAGCATTGAGCTTAAATTCTACTTTTGCCATCAACTTTCAAAAAAAGCCCCTGAGCTCAGGGGCTATTAAAATATGGACGTCCTAAAGCTGAATGTTGCTGAACTAAGAATTAATCCAGTCTGTCCATAGACACGCTAGATATGGCGCTTTATTTCAACGACCAGAAAACTAAGCTCTCTATGACTTTAGTAAGCTTATAGCAGAAAGAGTTATTCCAAAAAAAACAAGGACACCACCTACTTTATTTATTTTTTTACCACCTTGAGAATATCCTCCCACAATAATTATCGATCCAGCCAATAGAATTACAAACTCCGCTCCAAATCCAAATAAAAAAATACTAAAAAAACATAAAATCAGAAGAAAAAATTCAATAAAGAAAATTTTTCCCCGAAACTTATCATTCATAAAATCACCTGCATAGTGGCGTCGACTTAATTAGCGAAGTCATTCGGTTTAAACCGAAGCCCAGCAGCGACAACCCGATTATTGTCCCTACAGGCCCAGCAAAAACGGTGAGCAAAGCCAGAACCATCAGCGTGACAACAGTATAAACCACGATGAACAGACGGGCAGCGTCAACATCTGAACAATTCGTCGCCAAATCGTATACAGACAACCCAAAGGAAAGAGCAAACAAGAATGACCCTATCTGAGAAAAAATCTGTGCTATCGAGGGGGACGTTGCAATTAGTGCTAATAACTCTTTATATGCGAAACCTAGCCCCAACCATGTCGCAATGTATCCCAGTCCATCTAGGAAGCCTCCATTAGATCCTCCTGCTATTTTATATGCACCTGCGCCTGTCTCAGGATCAATCAACAAATAGCCGGACCCGACCCAGTTCCGATACGCCAGCTTTTGCTCATGAACAGTGGCGATTTTGCCTGCCAACACAGCATTCCGAATTTCTGTCTCAACTTCAGGACTAAGATTGATTTGGCTTAACGCTAAGCTCACGTTGCCCTTATCCACTGTCCAAATTTTTTGCCCATCTGCTCCAGCCAAAGCAAGCGCTTTTACTGCCGAAATGCCATATGTAGGCGTTTCAGGCGTTGAAAAAACTTGCTCTGGCACTAAATGTTCATTTGCGCTCCATTGGGTACCGGAAGACCTAGTAAAGTTAATCCGTGTTTGCTTGTCATTATCTTTGGCAGCCCCATGAAAAGTTACAGCGTCTACATCGATAGTAAGACCACTGAAATTGGTATTGCGCGGCACTCCAAACCAGTATTGGGGCTGCAAAGTGGTTGAAAAGATACCGTAACTCGGTAAGCGGTAAGTCACCATATTCGAACTATTGGCTTGGATCTCTTCTTGTAAATCGTTTATTGCAAAGTAGCTCATTATGGTGCCGTGAAGCAGATCTCCGGTGACATCCTGCTTAGACAGAGCAGCCAGTTGTGCACTATCGCGACTCTCAAGCTTTAATTTTGTCTCTTCTAGACTGTATTTCAACGCTTCGGCTTGGTCAGGACTAATCCCTTGGAGATCAAGGCCAATAGCACGATGCTCTCCTGCAATTGGGGTGTTATTGCTCGTGAACCAGTTGTGACTCGGACTGAAAAGCCCTAGGGTTTCATGCAATTCCGTACCCATTGTTTGAGCTGTCGAACTTTGGACCACTTCGCCATCGATTGTGAGCTCTGCAACAAGGTTGATCAGGTAACCGGGTAAGCCATCTGGGAATGTTTCAGGGTTGATGTAGCCAGTGGCCGGATCCGGTGCTGGCAGATAGCTTTCGATGATGGCTCGATCATCATCGGTTGCTGGACTGAAACTCAATGCCAGTTTCTTACCTGCCAGTTTAACCGTCGGCTCATTCAGTCTTATAAATGGAGGATTGGGATAGCCGTAGCTTTGCGTAGCCAACTCGTATTTGAATTTGTGTCTTAAGTTATCCGGTAGCTCCGAGAAGCTGTCCTGGGTCACTATATGCTGATAGGGTAAGCCTGCTGCCAGCGGGCGCGGCGGGAGTATCTTAATTTCTTGTAAACCCAGCACTTCCCCTATAGTGGCATCGGGGTTTTGGCCGGCAATATAATTCTCGACCTGATTTTGGAATTGTTGGAGCTCGGCCTCAATATCGCCTTGTGGAACATTTTCTACCCAACCTTCCTGCTCATTCGTCACGGCCTTTTCTTCAATGCTACTCACCAGCGGCTGTGCGTCAAAAGGCTCACGGTCATTGAGTTTCATACCTTCCGTGAACTCGTATTGCTTAAAGGAAGCGTCCATGGGGATCCAGTTATCTCCCGCCCGGTTCTTAATACCTCGGGAAGGCTCAAAATCCACAAAAGCCTCTACCCAGGTATGTTCCATACGAATCTTTGTGATTTTGCCGCCTTCGATCAAGGCGACATTGGGAATACCACCCTGTCCCAACAGGCTTTGTGCTGCTTCTGGTTTGGTGACGCCGCCCACCCAATTCATCACCTTGTCCACTGGAATTTCTACGGTACCGTAAGCGTATTTAGCCGGGATATTCGCCGCGCGCAGTAATGAAAGTAGCAGGCTTGCCGTATCCGTAGCGTTACCGCGCTTGGTCTCCAACGTGTACTGTGACCCTTGAATTGAACCATAGCTGGGAACAAAGCGGATATTGTTGTGGACCCAAGTGTATATTTCGACCGGGTTGTTATTCAGGCTCTCAGCCAGCACTCTGATCTCGTCGGTGATCTGAATATCGATAGTTTCTTGTAAGTCCGCCTCAGTCACCCCTTTGGCCACAGCGACATCATCTGATACCAGCATTTCAGGCGTCAGATCACTTGAGGCCACTTGCACGTAATTTGCATAGGAATCGATGCCAAGCACTGCCTGAAGATTGCGCTTGTTGGTCTTGGGCTCACGCACTTTGTCTGAGGGTGCACGCCAAGGCAGCTTATTGGGATCATCAGCAGTGTGGCTGCGCTTGAACTTCTCGTTGCCGAGGCTTTCACTGAGTTTATCCAGAATTTTCTTCTGCTCTTCAGCGTCCTGTGTGGTGGTCAGTTGTTCCAAATCTTGTTCAACAGTGCCGTATCGCTTTTTTACCCGTTCGAGAGCCTCAGCGTGACGCTCGCGGATTAGCTCCTTCACGCCTTCGGGCATGCCCTGTCTAGCGGAGAGTCGTGCGCCTTCCTGATCAAACTCCGTAATCGCCTCGTCGTACGCCCGGCTTATTCCTGTTTTCAAATTTTTAAGCTCAGAGATCTCGCCGGCCGTCAGTGGCATGTCACCTATGCCGATAGTATCCATGGCTTTTGAAACCCAACCTTTTCCCTCGTTGCGTTTTTCAACAGCATTGGGTAATTCCTTGGAGAGCTTATGTTTGAACTTTTCCAGACGATGGGCCAGCTTTTTCTCAGGAGTGCTTTCGAGAATTCTTTCGATTTTGGCTTGGCGAATGTCTTCCTTGGTTAGTTCGTCGGCCAATGCCTTACCGTTGGGTGATAGATAAAAGACAAAAGTAAACATAAAAGCGGTAAAGGCTGATGTGCCCTTTGAAATTTTACCGGAACGAAATGCGTCCATGGTCAAGCCATTCATGGTAATCCCCAAACTAAGCCGTCGGTTTTAAATAATGTTGTTTGAGCAAGCAGATACCTGTTTGCTCCTCAATAAGTGACTTCTTTGCGTAGATTCAATTAGAGTTGCCTCTGGAGTTGATACAACCAAGAATCCAGTACAAATCGGAGTTGTTCAGCCACTGCATGCTTTTCTTCGGAAATCTCATCCGTGGCTAACAAAATCGATTTAATCGCGTTATTCAGTTTTCCTTTAGTTTGGTCACGAACAGCGGCGTCCAGCTTTTTGGCAATAAACCTGTATTTGGCAATTCCTGGACCATCTGTTTCTAGCTGCTGTAACAAGTCAGAAGCGACTCGGTATTTAGAGGATCCATCAAGATTTCCGAGGACATAGGTCAATTCACTATCATCAACCATGAGATCTCGGTTAATACCCGCTTTGATCTCAACATGAAGACTAACTTCGCCCGCCACGCCGTCCGGGAGCAGTACGTAAAGGACATTGGTCGCTTCAGTTGGCGAAGAAAAGTCACGCTGCCACAACCAAGTGCCATCATCGAAAGTGGTGGGTATCTGGCTTTCGATCACTTCTCCGCCCTGCGGCAACGTAAAGCGCACATCAACGGCCGCTTTACGGCTAAGGTTTTCCAGAGTGATCTCAACGGGAACTACGCGGCCTGGCGCAGCGGGCCAAGCATTCGGCTGAACTGCGAGCAAGGCTTCAAGCAGAAGCTGTTCATGCAAACCTTGATAGGAAGTGGCGAGATCTAACACATCGTAGGCAAAGTAGCTGTTGCCGCCGTGCCCGTACGTACCAGCAGTGACGGCAGCAGGCGCATATGCATAGGCACAGCTATCGCTTGCATTCCTTCCACCGTTAAAAACTGCCCACACCTCAGCACCACAATGGGCCATCGCCAGGCCCTGCGACGCTATCGCATCACTGGCAACCGGCTGATCAATGACCCCGTTATCAAAAATGGCACTAACTTGGTTGTTTTTACCCGTTAGCTTAATGCCTAAAGCTTTCTCGATTTTGTTGTTACGCCGATTCCAGCTTCCACCCAACAGAAGGCCCATACCATTGTTCTGGGCCTCTACCAGCAGGTGCTCTGTTTGAGGATGCAGAGTCACTTTATCGGATAGGAGTGCCACGGCGCTGAACAACCCTGAATTAAACGCAGTGTCAAATTCAACCGAGTTGTCCACCAAGGTGTAGTGCCATTCGTTGGCGGTAAGCACGCTCTCCAAGTACGCTCTTTGGGCACTTGCATCGTTATAATCTTGAGTGGATCTCTCCAAATCATCGACCAGAACCAGAAGCTTGCCCTTTACGGAAGGGAGAATCTCCAAATTCAATTCAGGAGGCACCACTTCGAAACCTGCCGCAGCTAACTCAATCAACTCGCCATCTATCTCCGCCATTGATAGGCAGGCATAGCCACCATAAGCTGGAGGATCAGACAACAGCAGCTGGAAAAGGTGGCTATTTGTGTTGCTGACAGCGGTGTTCTCTTCGTTGATTTGATAGATCACGGAGCCATCATCCAGACTCACCAACTGATAAATCAAATTGGCATTTATCTCGCCCTGTGAGCTCCGGTTTGTAGTTTCAAATTGGCAAGCTTTAGCCTCTCCGGTTTCGTAATAGTCCAGAGTGACATCACCCAGTAAAGAGAGGGTTTCGGAGCGTTCAACCTGAAAGTTCGCCTTACTGCTCGCGAGTTCTTCACCGTCTTGGCTGATAACCCAACGTAGCTGATAAGTACCAGCCTCTCGATCAACCAAGGCCAGGGCATACCTGCGATCACTTGAGCCCTGAGGGACCAGGCTATTCAGGTCATAGGTTTCTTCAGCCAGTAGCTCGCCATTGGGACGACTGATCTGCAGCGTCCCAACACCACCATTGAAAACCCCGTTCTGGCTGAGGTTGCGAACCCGCAAATCAATCAGCGCCTGATCCCACGCCTGATACTTTGGCTTGTCGGTATTGACCAGAGCACCAACTTCGGTCAGCGAACCGCTGGAGGTTGATATGGCAAAGGGCGCAACGGCCTGAGTCAAAACTTCTGCATCACTACCGAGTAGTTGAGCAACTACTTCATAGGTTCCTGCATAGATACTCGTGGTATCGAAAAGCTGGGAAGGAATTGAGATCTGCCCTTTCGGCGCGATGGCTTGAACATCGAACACACCAAAATCACTCACAAGCACCCGCTGATTATCAACGATGGTTAGCGCAACCCTCGCATCAGCTTGAATGTCACTCTGGTTTTTCAGCAGACCAGTAATGATCACTTGCTCAGATGGAGAATACAGCTCCTTATCGGTATCTACAGCAATCGTCGTCAGCGTGGGCGCCACCTTGACCTTTTGCTCGCCGAGTGTTTCCCGGACAGGATCGCCGTCAATGTCTGTATACGAGATTTCCAACTTTTCGGTTAATACTCGCTGGGTTCCAGGCTGGACATTGAACAATTTCAAATCTGTAGCAAGACTCTCAAGCTGTCCCACACTGAAAGTGTCGAATTCCCAGGTGACAATAGTTCGATCAGTTTCAACAGCAACCTGAGAAGGTGGCACAGAGTAGGAAGAACTATCGATCTGGATATCTGCAGTGGAAATAGTGCTAGTGATCTTCACATCAGAGATGGCTGGCTTTATAACTTCAATTTTGACACCGACTGGACTAGATGCGCCCCCACGATTATCGTTCGCCAAAAAGGTTACTAAGTTCTCCCCCATGTCGGCACTGGTCGGTGTCCACTCAAGCGTTGCAACTCCCGTAGTGCTCCCAGACACGGTTTGCTCGAAAGTTGCGCCAACCGGCAAACCGACGTGGTTCAAAAACACCTGATCGTTAGGATCTGAATCTGTAGCTTGAATTGTCAGGCTGAGTTTCTGCCCAACGACGGCCTTGATAACGCTGCCAGCCTCAGGAGTTGGCGGGTGATCAAATTCTGGTGAGGCATTCACACCTTGATCACGAAGATTAAGCAGAAAATCGATCGCCGCAGTGCTTTTAACATTACCCTCTTGATCACGGTCTTCGATCGTGACTTGAACGGTGTACAAGCCATTACTGAATGACTCCGCCCCTGTCCATGTAAACAGCCCCGTCTCGCTGTCGATGCTCATACCGGAGGGAATGCCATTAATGGCAGATTCTGACCGCGTAGACATCCTCCATGTCAGCTTATCGCCGTCAGGGTCAACCGCAGGCACGAGGAATCTGCAGTCATATTTGGAACAGCTGACAATAGGCGGCAGGTTACTGAATGGGGAGGAATTGCCTTCCTCCAGGTTCACTCGGGTGTATACCCTCCAGGTGCTACCTGAATTACGAAGCCCGCCAATTTTGCAGCAGCTCTCGAACCTTCCTAGCCAAGGTTGACCGTTATTATTAACCGCTGGATAGGAGTGACGGACAATATCGTTCTCATTCCGCGTATCAACAGCTTCGCCTACAATCCAATCCTCTTGGAGGTTCCTCGCAATGACCCGATAATTATGATTAGAGGAAGCTCCATCACCGTAAGAGTAGCCTCCTGGGCGAAATGTCTGGCCAATATTCGGGTGTCCGAACGCGCTACTCCGAAACGCAACCGTCATTCGAAAATCGGCCGTTGTCGGTGAAATATCTGGCCGAGCTTCGTAAGCAAAATGCCCAAATCGGAAGTGACTAGCTTCCGCAACAGAAAAGCTGAGAGCCAGTAAAATTACACAGGTAAAACGGCTAATGATTGCCTTCGCCAAGTTTCGATCCATCTTATTCACCATCAACTCCTTCTACCTGAATCTTGCTCTCTACCGATACGCCCTCCAGTGGCACCACTTCGCCTGGGCTGAGTGACTGCGTTGCTTTCAATCTGATTGATGGCGGAACGAAGACTATTCCCGTTGACTGAGAGCTAACGGTTGCACCGGATACGTTTTCTACAACGAGTCGGTATTCGCCGCTGGCATCAAAGTCATAAGGCAATACTGAGAGAACTTGGCGTGCGTTAGTATTCTCGGGTGCCAGCTCAAGCTGACTATGTCCCTGGGTGATTACTCGGCCATCGGGGTGGGTGAGCGAATAGTCGAACTCAAGATTTACAGGGATATTGGAGCGGTTGTATATCTCCGCATAGAGTTCAATATCAGCTTGGTTGTTCAGCAGTACGTAACCTGGAGAGGCCTTTGGATCCAAAGAAGCCAACACACTCGTGGGTTCAACCGTTACCGTGGTACTGCTCTCCGAGACGAGATTGCTTGTTGTGCCGTCAAGGGCCTGCACAGTGATCGTATAGACACCTGGTTTTGCCACCAAGGTGTTCCACCACTGCTCTAGCTTGATGCTTCTTTGCTCACCCGGAGCAAAGTCCTGGATCGCGGCCTCGAGGTGCTCCTGGTAGTGCGCCAGTTCCTCCGGATCGCTCTGCGGATCTATCGGAGGGAGGTTGGCTCCGGAAAAGCTTTCTACCTCTATGCCCTCACTGTTCAGCACTCGAACGTAGAATCTTGCACCTTGATTAAGTGCTGTATCATTCTCAACATCCGCTGTTATCAACACAGGTTCATAGGCGCCATAAACTGACTTATCTGTGGTCGCTTGAACGATGTTCACGCCACCCAGGTCAGCTTTTCGGATATTTATATCGAGGTTCAAATCGGCATGTTCTGCGAGAGAAACGTCTTTATTCGAGAACAAATACCCTGATGCATTGGTTGATACGGTAAATTCAAGAACCGGAATATCTGATATCTGGTAAAACCCGTTCACGTCCGAAGTGGTTTTTGAACCTCCAACAGAAACACTCGCTCCTGGCACGCCGAGTCCGGTGACCATATCAACCACCTGCCCACGAATCGAAGTAGATGGCAACACCTCTTCTTCCTTCAGGCTGATATAACCGATATCAACGTTCGTTCTATCAGGTACGAGCAAGCCGAAATTGACTGATTCAAAGCCTGACTTGCTGACAGCCACAGAGATATCCCCGCCATTCAAATCCGATAGCTCAAAGCTGCCTGTTTCATCTGTTGTGAAGACGGCATTACCATCCAAAATTGAAATCGACGCACCCTCGATAGGCTGCTCATTGTTGTCAACGACCGTCCCCGAGATACTGGAGCTATCAGGCTGCTCGTCTGTTAGTGCTTGCAGAGATGGTGAAAAGCTGATTTGAGTACCAGCTTGAAGGTCTGCAGTAGCCGAAACGGGATAATAGTCAGATGATTGAACCGACAAGGTTGCAGCTCCCGGCTCACTGAGCAATTGATACTCTCCGTTAATCCCGCTTACGGCGCTGTTCGTGCTCCCTCCTACAACTGATATGATCGTCACACCGGGAACCGGACTCCCAGACGCAGATTCTCTTATCACACCTGATATGAGAACCGTCGTTGGTGCTACAACTAGTCGAATAGTGCCAACATTCGCGAACTGTCCCTTTCTCAGGGTAATGCTTTGAGAAGCACCTAAATAACCCGGCGCAGAATATGCCACTACGTGCGAGTCAGCGCCAAGATTGGAGATAACAAAACTACCATCAGAGTTAATGGCAACATCTTCATCACTGGCACCAAGTACATCAATGGTAGCGTTCGGGATATTTACACCCGAAGAAGCAGCCACCAACCGGCCTGCAACAACTGCTTTTTCCGGATCAACCGGAACATCAATTGATGCAAGCATATTTAATGCGGCAACGGAGAGTGAAGTGGAATAGACCTGCTGCCCCCAATCACCCTCAGGCGACTGGCTCGTCTTCAGAAAATCAACTGCTTTACTATATTTACCAACATCAGTGGTAACCGGAATTAGGGCCTGTAGTGCCAGCGCACTCTCCCACGCAGTGCCCCAATGACCATCTGCGTTTTGAGCAGAGTATAGGTAGTTAACAGCTTCACGAAGGACGTCAGAAATGTCGTGGGTGTATAGATAAGGCCTCAATGCTTTGGTCGCTAGGGCTGTAACCATCACTGACGCTTGATCCTCATAAAGAGGAAAAGAGCCATCCGCCTGTTGCACCGACGAGAAAAATTGTAATACTTCACCTGCTATCAGGGCATCCGAGCCGGCCGCCTGCAAAGCTAAGAGCGCGTAACTGGTATCTAGAGCGGTGCTGTCGTAGCCTTCGAAATGGCCAAAGCCACCATCAGTTCCTTGACGGGATAACAGTTCTGCTTTTTCCTCATGATGAGGTTGGCCTGCTTCCGCCAGACCCAGCAAAAGACGAGATAATTGTTCAGAGTTTAAATTGAGCAGGTTCCCTCTTAGAAACTCCAAAGCGGCTTGTTTATCAGCTGAAGATGACTCCAATAACTGAAAAACCGTTAACGCCTCGGCGGTAGACTGCAGGCTGGTTGAAATATCAGAGGTGTTGGTGACATCGCCATTAGGTAGCTGAGAAACCTCTAGCCAGTGAAGGGCTGAATTTAAATTCGCCCCCTGTTCACCAGATTGGTGGTCAGCGCCGTTGTGCGCATACCCAGTGGATGATATTGATAAAAGAAGTACCGCTAGAACTTCTAAAAGAAGAACCGAAAATTTCCTGCTGCCCACAGCCAAGACTCCGCTTGTACATGAAAACCGCTGTAGTAATGCAGGAGACGGGCTGATCCAGCAGCCAACCTTAATATCAGGCCGATATTAGACAGCGTCCCTGCCTACAGAATTCGTAACCAACCGGAATCTTATATAATTACGGCGATTTAATGAAGTCGAGCCGACCAAGTTTATCCATTAAATTGTGAAATGTAGTGAAACCCCACTGGACTGTTAACTCGTTCACAAAGTCACCTTCGGGAACTTTCCAGACACTACCAGAAAAGTGCTTTTGAAGAAGACGCCTCACTCAACACAGGACTCTGATACGCCTAATTTCCGAAAAATTCTTGGCAAATGGGGCTTCTCGATCCCAAAATACAATGGAATCGCGGGTAACACCCGAGCCATGATACTCCGAGCCACCATAGTGGGTGCTTCGAATAAAAGGGACACTTACTTACCTGTAGAGCACTATGAATACTAACGTGATTACACCGGAAGGTTATGCCGAACTGCAACAGGAGCTAGACTACCTTTGGCGAAAGGAGCGGCCGGAAGTCACCAAAAAGGTCCAGTGGGCAGCCAGTCTGGGCGACCGCTCTGAAAACGCAGACTATCAGTACAACAAGAAAAGACTTAGGGAAATCGACCGCCGAGTCAGATATTTGAGAAATCGCCTTTCCAAGCTTCGCGTGGTTGAGTACAACTCAGTTCAAGAAGGAAAAGTTTATTTTGGGGCATGGGTAACTTTAGTCGACGAGGATGAAAAAACACTCTCGTTCAGGATGGTCGGTCCAGACGAAATATACGGTAAAAAGAACTACGTATCCGTCAATGCACCGGTAGCCAAGGCATGCCTTGGAAAAAGCGTAGGTGACACTGTAGTTGTCCGCACGCCAGAAAATCAGCGCGAGTGGGATATTTCTAAAATCGAGTACCAGTAACTACGCTCTGGTTGATACCAACTCACTCAGACGCCTCAAGCATTCGGCATCTAAGCGCTAGTCAACTATGACTCTCACCCAAAGCTGCCTGAAAAGTTTTTTGCGGGCCTCATTCCAGCCTAGTGCCCAGCCCGCTCTTGAAGGAAGGTTGCGGCAAAAAGCCCCCACAAACCGGAAAACCCAATTCCTGCTCGCATAAAAAAACCCCGTAAAA
Organism: Marinobacter algicola DG893; assembly: GCF_000170835.1. Lineage (GTDB taxonomy): Bacteria > Pseudomonadota > Gammaproteobacteria > Pseudomonadales > Oleiphilaceae > Marinobacter > Marinobacter algicola. The sequence continues at coordinate 3,908 of NZ_ABCP01000053.1, read as the reverse complement.
ACGGGGTAAGGCTAGCGCTGTGCTGGAGGGAGAAGCAAGCGGAGTTTCCGCCGACTTCCTTAGCTACACCTCCTATTTTCCACAGAACAGGTTACACAGTGGTGGCGGCCGAATTACGTTTTGGTCAGAGCCGGATTAGGTTGCGCACTCTAGACACAAGCGTTAGCGTTAAATTAACTGAATTTCCGATTTAACGTCCAAGCACGGGATACCAGAATGAACACCAAAAAACTTCTCAACACCGCCCTCAATGGTCTCGACAGTATCGGCTATCGGCTTGACCAATACGGCATCACCGGCAAGCTGAACCGTCATAATCTGGCGGCGTTCATCATGCTGGAACAGAAACATCTGGAAGGTGAGTGGGACAGCATTCAGGCCAAATTCGATCGCCGTCGCTCACAAGTGGATACATTGCTGAAGCCGGTGATCAGCCGCGTGAATCAATTCCGTGGCGCATCCGGTAACTGATCAAGCGCCCCTGAGTTCGCCCGGAGAGCTCTGCTCTCCAACTTCCGAGGCGGGAATACTCTGGGTGTCTTTCAGGCGTTTCCGGTTCGGGGAGTATGCAGGCAATCGGATGGTGACCATCAACCCCGGATACTCCTCCCCAGGGTGATGATCGCTCAATGAGATGACACCCTGGTGGATCTCAGCCACCGCGCTGACAAGGCTAAGCCCAAGGCCATTGCCCGGCAGTGACCGGCTCTTGCCAACCCGGTAGAAGCGCTGAAAAACCTGATCTTTTTCGTCATCGGGGATACCGATGCCGCTGTCCCCCACCTCGAAAATCGCATCGTTGCCTTCCTTGCGCACGTTTACCCGGATTTCGCCCTGTTCCGGGGTGTACTTGATGGCGTTATCAATCAGGTTACTGACCATCTGAAACAGTAAATCCCGGTCACCCTCGATCACCACATGATCTTCCAGCGACTGCTCAAACTGTTGCTCCTTGTCTTCCGCCAGCGCCTCATACAGTTCGCACGCATCGCTGACCAGATCTGCCAGGGACACCTGCTTCATATCCGCTGTGTTACCACGGGTTTCCAGCCGCGCGATACGCAACAGTGCGTTGAACGTGGCCAGTAATTGATCCGCTTCTGCCACAGCCTTGCCAGCCTGCTCACGGGCCTCATCGTTGTCCACTGACATGAGCGTGTTTTCCAATTGATTGCGCAACCGGGTCAGCGGGGTTCTCAAATCGTGGGCGATGCTGTCGGATACGTGCCGGATACCTTCCATCAAGTACACAATGCGATCCAGCATCTGGTTCAGGTTTTCCGCAAGTTGGTCAAAGTCGTCGTCGGTACCACGAGTCGGTATGCGAAGAGACAGATGCCCGTTCATGATGCGTCGGGAGGTGATGTTGATGACTTCAATGCGCCGCGTGGTGCTCCGACTCATCAGGAACCCGCCCAGCAGCGCCAGCGCCAGGGTAATGCCCATTCCCCAGTTAATGGCGGTTTCGATCACCCGCTTCAGATTAGTAAGCTCGTCGACATCACGGCCCACCAACAAACGCAGGCCGCCCTGCACTTCAAAAATGCGGGCCCGTGCGAGACGTTCCGGCCCGTTCCAGCCCACCGACGGGTTCAGGGTAAAGTTGATCCAGCCGCTGTCAGAGCGGGAGCCCTTAGGCCAGTTTTCAATGTTACCGGCAAGCTTGACGAAGTCGTCCGTCGTCAACAGATAGATGGATTTGGCGTTGGGGTCGCGAGCAACTCGCTCGCGGATGATGGAAATAAGGCCATTGATACCGCTGCCACGGTATTGCTCCGCGAGGCCTGCAATCTCGGCCTCGATGGTCTCATCGGTCTGGGCAGTCATGAACCCTGCCGTGCGCCAGTAGATAAACGCCAGCAGCAGAAAAACCGAGGTGGCGAACACCACCATGTACAGCAGGGCTAACTGGAACGATGAGGTTCTGAGCTGGCTAAGCAGTTTCACGCAACATGTACCCTGCACCCCGTATGGTCTGCAGCAAGGGGGTCTCGAATTCCTTATCGATCTTCGCCCTCAGGCGGCTGATGTGTACATCAATGACGTTGGTCTGGGGATCGAAATGATAGTCCCATACTTTTTCGAGCAACATGGTACGCGTGACCACCTGCCCGGCATTACGCATGAGATATTCCAGCAAACGGAACTCCCGGGGCTGAACATCAATATTGTGCCCGGCCCGCTTAACGGTTCTTGCAAGCAGATCCATTTCCAGATCTGCCACCCGCAGTACGGTCTCGGTTTCGGCAGACTGACGATTTCGGCGCACCAGCGATTCGATACGGGCCAGCAGTTCGGTGAAAGAGAACGGTTTGGTCAGATAGTCATCGCCACCACCGCGCAGGCCCTCCACCCGGTCATCCACGTCGCCCAGGGCGCTGAGGATCAACACAGGCACCTGGTTGCCAGTGGCACGCACCGTTTTGATGATCGACAGGCCGTCCATACCCGGCAGCATGCGATCCACAATCATGATGTCGTAGTCTTCGCTGGCAGCCATCATCATGCCTTCCTTGCCATCCGCCGCGTGGTCCACGACAAAATCAGACTCTTTCAGCCCTTTAACAAGGTAGTTTGCCACGTCCTGATCGTCTTCAATTACCAGTGCTTTCACCGGTTTTCCTCCCGATAGCGGATTACATTAACAGCTAGGGTACGAAGAACATCCGTTGCCGGCCAGTTACGATCTTGTAAGAGGGTGTCGCCAATGGCGACGGTCACAGCATACCCCCGAACCAGCCTAGTCTCGACACCGTATCGCCCGCAAGGCAATATTCCGCGTTTACCCTGCCACCATAGCCCAGGCGGTCAAGCGCTGCGAAAACATTCCGAAAGTTAATCTCGCCCGCGCCGTGTTCATGCATTCCACCTCGACAAACGGCATGAACAGATTCGTAGCGAGCTTACTTCTTGTGCTTGATGACCGACGAAGAGCCCAACAATGCCCCGTTGAGATGCTCCAGTTCCAGCAACAAACCGCTGTGATCCACATCGCTGTGCCCGTTGGCGATCAGGCTTTTATACTCATTGTGCACCTGCTGCGACAGCGGCAGAGTCAGCCCCTCGGAACGGGCCTCGTCCAGAATCATCCGCAGATCTTTCAACTGAATCCGCGCCGGTGCACCGGGTGAAAAGTCCCGATCAATCATCCGCTGCCCATGCAACTCCAGAATCCGACTGCCCGCAAAACCACCCATCAGCGCCTCCCGAACAGCGGCAGGATCAGCCCCACCCTTCGCGGCCAGCAACAACGCCTCCGACACCGCGCCAATGGTAATTCCCACAATCGCCTGATTGGCCAGCTTCGCCAGTTGCCCGGCCCCTACCGGACCAATGGGTGTGCACTTCCCAAGCACCTCAAAAACCGGCCGCACCCGCTCGACATCTGCCTCGGAGCCACCGGCCATAATACTCAGCGTCGCCTGCTCAGCGCCGACAGTGCCGCCGGACACAGGCGCATCCACATACCCGGCCCCCTGCTCCTGCACCAAGGCCGCATGGCGTCGCGCCAGCGACGGCTGAACCGAACTCATATCAATATAGACCGCCCCGGCCTTGAGCGCCGCGATACCGCCTTGCGCCACCATCACGTCGTCCAACACGTCGCCGTTCTCCAGCATGGTGATAACAACGTCAGCGTCTCGAACCGCGTCTTCCGGCGAGCCGGCAATAGTGGCCTCATTCACAAAGGGCTCGCACTTGCTGGCGGTTCGGTTCCACAACGTCATTGGATAACCTGCACCCAACAAATTCCGAACCATGGGCGCACCCATGAGGCCAACACCAAGGAAAGCGATATGAAGACGTTTCTCAGTCATATTTCTTGGACCCTCATTCCAAATGCCAGATGAAGTAAGTGGGCAGGCCCTTCCAAAACCGTGCGGAGCCATGGATGGCGGAGCCGAGCG
>NZ_ABCP01000054.1 GCF_000170835.1 Marinobacter algicola DG893 | reverse complement strand
CTGGCGTGCTTCCAGCCTGGCTGTTCTGGTTGGTGCTGGGCCGGGATCTCCTGATCGTTTGTGGTGGGTTGGCGTTTCACTATGGTGTCGGTCGCTTTGAGATGCAGCCAAGCCTGCCCGGGAAACTCAACACCCTGATTCAGATTCTGGTCGCACTCGCGATCATCATTCTGCTGGCGGATTTACCGATGCAACCGTGGGTTATGGATGCTGGCATTCTGTTGGTGGCGGCTTCAGCCATTTTTAGTGGTGCGCACTACATCGGCGTATGGAGTCTGAGGGCATGGAGGACAAAAAGGCAGTGAGTGCGTCACAGCTGGTGTTAGGGGTCAAACTTCGGGACGATGCCCGTTTTGACAATTTTCATGGTGGCCGGAATGCCGATGCCGCGGCGAGGCTTAAGTCTGCCTGTGAACAGGCCGGTGCTGTGCCCGTCATCGCCGTCTGCGGCGACGCTGATACTGGCAAAAGCCACCTGTTGCAGGCGGCCTGTCATCTGGCGGAGCAGAACCAGCAGAGCTCGATTTGTGTCAGCATGGAGGAGTTGTTGCCCCTGGGGCCCGACTCGCTCTCAGGGCTTGAGGGTCAGTCCGTCATCTGCCTTAACCCGTCCTCTTCGCTGTCGCAGCCACCAGGCTGGAAGGTGGAATTCACGGGGCCAAAGCTTCGACAGTCATTAAGTGAACAGGTAAACTACCGCCTCTCTTTTTTATGGATACGAGACGTCACCCATGAGCATCAAATCCGACCACTGGATCCGCCGGATGTCCCGGGATCACGGCATGATCGAACCCTTCGAATACGATCAGGTCCGCGAAACCGAAAAAGGCCGCGTAATCTCCTACGGCACATCCAGCTACGGCTACGATGTCCGTTGCAGCAACGAATTCAAAATCTTCACCAACGTCCACTCCGCCACCGTGGACCCGAAGAACTTCGACGACAACAGCTTCGTCAACTACACCGGCGACGTCTGCATCATACCGCCCAACTCCTTCGCCCTGGCACGCACCGTGGAATACTTCCGTATCCCCCGCAGTGTGCTGACCATCTGCCTGGGCAAATCCACCTACGCGCGGTGTGGCATCATCGTCAACGTCACACCACTGGAACCTGAATGGGAAGGTCAGGTCACATTGGAATTTTCCAACACCACCAACCTGCCGGCCAAAATCTACGCCAACGAAGGCGTCGCCCAGATGCTTTTCTTCGAGTCCGATGAAATCTGCGACACCAGCTACAAAGACCGGGGCGGAAAGTACCTGGGGCAAACAGGCGTGACCCTGCCGCGAACATGAGTGGCAGTGCCGCAGGGGCGATTCCGGGAAGTGACATCGTCAGGAGAGAGCCACAGTGAACGCCAATCAGTTTCTGAAAGCGGTCTCACAACTGCAGGGCTGGCGGGAATTTACCTTCCTGATGGCCCTTGCCGAGCGCTCTTTCCCCAATTACGCTCTGTTTGCGGACGCCGTTGGGCTTAAAACCGGCGCGAAAATGCGCCAGTTGCTCGACCTTGGTTGGGAAATGCTGCAAAAGGACGTGTCAGAAGCGGCCATTCCCCAACTACTGGCGAAACTCGAATCACTGTCGCCAGACGTGAACGCCTATGACGCCTATGGTGTCTATCCCGCCTTTGACTTCTGCCAGTTGCTGGAGCAGGCATTGCTGAATCGGCTCAATCCGGGCAAGCACCGTGCAACCGACGCCTCCCAGATGGCCACCGCGACCGTCATGAACTTTGTTGAGCTTTCTGAAGGTGAAGATCTGGAAGAAGATGAGCTGGTCAGGCTATTGGACCAGCACCCGCTGATGAAAGAAGACAAGGTATTCCAGCGCGACCTGATCCTGGCCCTCAAACGCCAGCGCACGCCCACCAGCCAGTTTGTTGAACGCATCCACGGCGATGCCGCCAACGACGGTGTGAGCAACCTGGGCATCTCGCTGAGCGACTGACCGGCAGCGCTGCTGGCTCTGGCCTACACTTGGGTGACAATCCGTTCTAATCCGGTACAGAAAAGCATCATGAAACTCTCTTCCTTTGGTCGGAAATTTACCGCGGATGCGGGAATCACCTCCCTGATGGATGACCTTGGCAACGCCCTGGCGTCCGGCGACGACATGATCATGATGGGTGGGGGCAATCCCGGTCATATTCCCGAGATCCAGGCTCGGGTCCAGCAGATACTGGCCGACATGGCCCAAAGCGATGGTGATACGCGCAGGCTGGTTGGTATTTATGACCCGCCCCAGGGTGAGAAACAGTTCATTGCCTCTTTAGCGGAGCTTCTGAATCGTGAGTACGGCTGGGGATTGAAGCCGGAAAATATTGCCCTGACCAACGGCAGTCAGGCCGCGTTTTTCATGCTGTTCAATATGTTTGGTGGTGACTATGGCGATGGGGTGCACAAGCATGTCCTGTTGCCACTGGCGCCAGAGTACATAGGCTATGCCGATGCCGGTATTGAGCCCGGGTTATTCCACGCCGTGCAGCCGGATATCTCCTTTACCGACGCCCATGAGTTCAAATACCGGGTGGATTTCGATGCGGTTGAGGTAACGGCTGAAACCGGTGCCATTTGCGTTTCCCGGCCCACGAACCCCACCGGAAATGTGGTCACCGACGAAGAACTGGCCCGGCTGGAAGCCATGGCTCGCCAGCACGACATCCCGCTGATTGTGGATGGCGCCTACGGTACGCCATTTCCAAACCTGCTGTTTGTGGATGCGACACCCCACTGGAACGACCAGGTGATCCTGTGCCTGAGCCTGTCCAAGTTCGGCCTGCCTGCCGTGCGTACGGGCATCGTTATCGCGGCGGAGCCGGTGATCAAGGCTTTGTCGGGCATCAATGCCATCATGAACCTGGCCACCGGCAGCTTTGGCGCCATGCTGGCGGAGCCTCTGGTGCGCTCAGGAGAGATTCTGTCGCTCAGCCGGGACGTGGTCTGCCCGTTCTACAAGGCGAAAATGGAACGGGCGGTGGCGGTGTTCCGGGATGCCATGGGTGAGGACAGTTGTCGCTGGTATGTCCATAAACCCGAAGGCGCCATGTTCCTCTGGCTCTGGTTTCCTGGGCTGCCGATCAGCAGTCTGGAGCTGTATCAGCGGCTGAAAGTGCGGGGCGTGCTGGTGGTGTCGGGACACTACTTCTTTCCCGGTTTGCCGGAAGACGGCTGGAAGCACCGCCACGAATGCCTGCGAGTGACCTACTCACAGGACGATGAGCGCGTGGCGGAGGGGTTGCGAATCATCGCGGATGAGGTAAAAGCTGTCTGGGCGACGGCCAACCTGTAAACCACGGCTCTAGCGGCCCACCTTGGCGTCACTGATGGTCAGTTCGTACTCACTGCCGTCAGGTTCCACCTGGAGGAAGCGGATCAGCAGATAGTCACGCTCTGGCGCGAACCACATCAGAGACTCGCGTTTGCTGTCGCTGTCCCGAACTTTCTCGGCCTTGAGTGTGCGGATGTCTTCGCCATTGATGCGCACGGTTTCCTCGTCAACCACGGCGAATCTGTCGGTGTCGTAGTCGCCCTTGTCGATAACGCGGTATTCCATCTCGCGCTTGCCGGCCTTGATGTCCTGGCTCAACTGCAACTGGTAGCCCATGGGGTCCATGGCGCCTTCCTCCAGCGTCATCGAAAACTTATCGCCTTCGTGATGCCCGCTGACCACGTTATTTTCCCAGTCAAAATCGATCGCTTCCTCACGGTCCCGGATGAAGAGGCCGGAGAGCTTGTAGCGGTAACGCAGGGGCACCACCTGATTGTTTTCCCAGCGAAAGATCAGTGATTCGTCGATATCCGCGACAAAGGAATCCACGTCCGTTCGGAAGTGCCAGGTACCATCATCCCGTTGCTCCAGGATGCGGCGGGCATCGCCGTTGAGGGATATGCCTTTGTCCAGGGACGCGTTGTAGCTGAGTTTCATTGGCTGGAGGGCAACGTCCTCCTGACCATCCGCGGCGTGTGCGAGCGTGGCTCCAAGAAGCAGCGCCCCGGCCAATAGGGCGGGTAAGGCGGTGGGGCTGAGTTTCAGGGGCATGCGACTCCTCCGGTTGCAATGGCAGATGGGGCTTTGCCTGGTTACTGAACAGTCTAGCGCGCCTGGTTGCTCCCGGAGATGACGATAAGTTTACTCAGGTCGTGGCAGCTGTGTTCTCGTCCGGAAGCACCAGTGGTCGGTTCAGCGGCTGGCCGTCGAACACCACGTAGTCGGTGCCCAGTTGAATGCGCCCCTCACAGAACCAGCGCACGACGATCGGGTAAAGCACGTGTTCTTTCTCCTGGACTTTCTCGGCCAGGGATTCCGGGGTGTCGTCAGAAGAGATGCTCACTTCCGCCTGGGCAATCACCGGCCCGCCATCCAGTTCTTCGGTGACAAAATGAATGGAGACACCGTGGGTTGTTTCGCCGGCGTCCAGTGCACGTTGATGGGTTTTCAGCCCGGTATACTTGGGCAACAGGGAAGGGTGCACGTTCAGCATGGTGCCACGCAGTGCCCGCACGAAATCCGTGGTCAGGATGCGCATGAAGCCTGCCAGAACGATCAGGTCCGGGTTGTGGCGGCGGATTTGCGCCATGAGAGCGCCGTCGAACTCCTCGCGGGAACCGTAATGGGTATGATCCACGACAAAGGTGTCGATGTTGGCCTGGGCTGCTCTCTCCAGAGCGAAGGCACCAGGGCGGTTGCATCCTACCGCAACGATCTGGCCGGGAAAATCCCGCTCCCGGCTGGCGTCAATTAGAGCCTGGAGGTTGGTTCCGCTGCCAGAAGCCAGGACCAGGATACGTGGGGCGGTTACGGAATCTGCCTTCATGCCGACAACAGCCCCGGCGCATAACGCACCGACGCAGGGGTCGTGGCGTCGTCAGATGACTCGATGATGCCGATCTGCCAGACTTTTTCTCCCAGGGCGTTCAGCGTATCCAGGGCCAGTTCGCGCTGATTGGCCGGGATGCAGACAATCATGCCAACGCCGCAGTTGAATGTGCGGTACATTTCTTCGCTGGCAACGCCACCGGCATCCTTTAACCATTGGAACACCGGGGGCAACTGCCAACTGTCCGTATCGATGGCCGCTACCATGCCATCAGGCAGAACCCGGGGAATGTTCTCCGGAAGGCCGCCGCCGGTAATGTGGGAAAGCGCACGAACGTCCACTTCGCGGACGAGCTGAAGCAGGTTTTTCACATAAATGCGGGTGGGCGCCATCAGGGCATCCGCGAGGGTAACGTCGGCAACCTTCTGGTTCAGGTCAGCATTACTGACTTCCAGGATCTTGCGGATCAGGGAGTAACCATTGGAATGCGGGCCGGAAGAACCCAGGGCGAGCAGAACGTCGCCAGCCTGTACATGGCTGCCATCAATGATCTCGCTGCGCTCCGCCACACCCACACAGAAACCGGCCAGATCGTAGTCGTCCCCTTCGTACATGCCCGGCATTTCCGCCGTCTCGCCGCCCACCAGGGAACAGCCGGCCTGTTCGCAGCCAGCGCCGATGCCATCGACAACCTGGGCTGCCACGTCCACATTCAACTTGCCGGTAGCGTAGTAGTCCAGGAAGAACAGGGGTTCCGCTCCGCCTACCACCAGGTCGTTGACGCACATGGCCACAAGGTCAATGCCAATGGTGTCGTGCTTTTGGAGCTGCATGGCAAGTCGAAGCTTGGTACCGACGCCGTCGGTGCCTGATACCAGTACGGGCTCATTGTAGCCAGGAGGAATAGCCACCATGGCGCCAAAGCCACCGAGGCCGCCAAGGACTTCCGGGCGACGTGTGCGCGCCGCGGTGTTCTTGATGCGGTCAACGAGTTCGTTACCGGCATCGATATCAACGCCGGCATCACGATAGGTCAGGGAGGGCTTCTGTTCGCTCATGGTGTGCTTAACCGTTTGGACAGTGGGACAGGCGGCGGATTTTAACAGGTGCGGAACGGCGCTCCAAATGCAATTGCCCCGTTTGTCACCCTTAAGGCAGTGTGGCACCGCATTGACTTTCTGCAATCCCGGTTAGCTACTCACACCAAGGGGCTTGGTGTATCCTATGCGCCATTAAGACGAATCGCAGGGTGTTTCATGCCAGACTCAGGAAAAATCTCGATGCAGGCAGCGCGGATAATCCGTCAGTCACTCCGGTTGTTTGGCGTTCTTGCGCTGATGGCCGCACCAACAGCCGCTGTCACTGTCACGGGCCTTTACTCGGTTGAGGTGCCTGTCGCGGGTTCCCAGCCACAGGAGCTGGAGCAGGGCTATGCGGACGGGCTGAGCCGCGTGTTTGTGCGTGTTTCTGGCACCCGCGATGTGTTGCGTAGCGACGGTGTTGCGGAACTTCTGGCGAACGCCGAATCGCTGCTTCAATCCTACCAGTTCTTACGCTCGGATACGGGGAATCACAGGCTACGAATGAGTTTCGGCGCGGTCGGTGTCAACCGTGCGCTGGCCTCTGCGGATGCGCCGGTCTGGGGCGCGAATCGGCCGCTGACGCTGGCCTGGATCGCGGTCGAAGAAGGCGGGCGTCGCACTCTGGTCCATCAGGGAAGCGACAGCGCCGGGACGGGCGCCGATGAGCAATGGCGTCGTGTCTTTCAGGACGCGGCGGTCGACCGTGGTTTGCCGGTGGGTCTTCCCCCAGCAAGGTACCGGGACGACCGTGAACTGTTGTCGGACATATGGGGACAGTTCACATCCAGTGTCCGCAGATCGTCTGAGAATATGGAGCATGACCTGATGTCGCTGGTACGGGTCAGCCGTTCGGGATCACAGTGGCGTGCCGGGTGGGTATTCGACGGTATGGGGCTGGATAGCACCGAGCAATCGGTGACCGCCGAGACGCCGCAGGCTCTGGCCGCTGCCGTTGTCGGGCGCTGGGCGGAGATGTTCGCCGATCGCTATGCGGTTGCGGGCAGTGATGTCGGCGAGTCTCCGCAGGTGGACATCGTTGTGCACGGAGTCAGTAATCTCAATGACTACGCCCGAGTGAATGGGGTTCTCAAAAACCTGTCACCCGTGGTCGACGCGGGTGCGACCAGAGCGAGAAAGGACCAACTGACTCTCAGGGTTGCGTTTTCAGGGGAGATGGAGCAGCTGAAGCAATACATTGCCCTGGACCCGCGGCTGGTTCCGCTGTCAGACGCCGAGATTTCCCGCATGCCCACCGGTGATGAGAATCAACCCGGTGGGCAGACGCAGGCGCAACCGGTGCAGCAGGCCCCACAAGGCGGCATTGCACTGGCGGAGCAGAGCACGGAAAGTGCTGCGGCCTCTGCGAACCCGCTGTTCGTTTACCAGCCTTTACTGGCGAGCGAAGAAGAGTCAGAACAGGCGTTCGAGTCACTCTATCAGGTGCTTCATTATCGCTGGCAGCCTGCCTCCATCGTCGAGTCGGAAGACGGGGAATAATATCGCGGTGTTCGGTATTCGGGGAGTCGTGTCATGACGCACCGCTGGCGCTGGATTCCAAATGCGCTGACGTTTCTGCGCATTTTGCTGATTGCTCCTTTTGCCGCGGCCCTGATGGCCAAGGAATATCGGTTTGCCCTGGTGATATTTTTTCTGGCATCCGCAACGGATGCCTTTGACGGGTTCCTGGCTCGTCATTACAACTGGCGAACCCGGCTTGGCGCCATTGCCGACCCGTTGGCGGACAAAGCATTGTTGATCACCGCGTATCTGATGCTGGTTCTGACTGGCGTGCTTCCAGCCTGGCTGTTCTGGTTGGTGCTGGGCCGGGATCTCCTGATCGTTTGTGGTGGGTTGGCGTTTCACTATGGTGTCGGTCGCTTTGAGATGCAGCCAAGCCTGCCCGGGAAACTCAACACCCTGATTCAGATTCTGGTCGCACTCGCGATCATCATTCTGCTGGCGGATTTACCGATGCAACCGTGGGTTATGGATGCTGGCATTCTGTTGGTGGCGGCTTCAGCCATTTTTAGTGGTGCGCACTACATCGGCGTATGGAGTCTGAGGGCATGGAGGACAAAAAGGCAGTGAGTGCGTCACAGCTGGTGTTAGGGGTCAAACTTCGGGACGATGCCCGTTTTGACAATTTTCATGGTGGCCGGAATGCCGATGCCGCGGCGAGGCTTAAGTCTGCCTGTGAACAGGCCGGTGCTGTGCCCGTCATCGCCGTCTGCGGCGACGCTGATACTGGCAAAAGCCACCTGTTGCAGGCGGCCTGTCATCTGGCGGAGCAGAACCAGCAGAGCTCGATTTGTGTCAGCATGGAGGAGTTGTTGCCCCTGGGGCCCGACTCGCTCTCAGGGCTTGAGGGTCAGTCCGTCATCTGCCTTGACGACCTGGATCTCATTGCGGGCCAGGAAAACTGGGAAGAGGCCATCTTCCATCTGTACAATCGGGTGAATGACCATGGTCATCTGATGGTCGTCAGCCTGTCAGAGCTGCCAGCATCGCTGCCGTTCGGGTTGCAGGATCTGGTGTCCCGGTTGAGCCATGGTCTGACCATTCAGTTGGGTATTCATCGCGACGATGATCGCCTGAGGATACTGATGGCGAGGGCGGAACAGCGTGGCCTTGTCCTCAGTGACGATGTGGCTGTGTTCATACTCAGGCGAGCACCCCGGAAACTGGCTGATCTACTGGCGATTCTGGATCGCCTGGATGAAAACTCATTACGCGCCCAGCGGCGGCTGACGATCCCTTTCGTCAAGTCGGTGTTGGGCTGGTAGGGCGTTATATTCGCAGGGAAACTGTCAGAGGAAGCAGCATGAGACGAGTAGTGTTTAACCAGAAAGGTGGCGTCGGCAAGTCCAGTATCACCTGTAACCTGGCCGCGATCAGCGCCGCCCGGGGCAAACGAACACTGGTTGTCGATCTTGATCCCCAGGGTAATTCCACCCACTACCTGCTGGGTAAGCCTGCGGGCGAGCTCAAGGATACCATCGCCGACTACCTTGAGCAGACGGTGGCGTTTACCGTGTTCAACCGGCGCGCTGACGAATTTGTCCACGCCTCTCCCTTCGACAACCTGTTTGTTATGCCCTCCAGTCCGGAACTGGATTTTCTGGAGCGCAAGCTGGAAGCCAAGCACAAGATTTATAAGCTGAGGGAAGCGCTGAAGAAACTTGGAGAGTCGTTTGACGAAATATACATAGATACGGCGCCGGCACTCAATTTCTACACCCGATCGGCACTGATTGCAGCGCAGCGCTGCCTGATCCCTTTCGATTGCGATGATTTTTCCCGTCAGGCCCTCTACAGCATCCTTCACGAAATCCAGGAGTTGCAGGAAGATCACAACGAAGACCTCGTGGTTGAAGGCATTGTCGCGAACCAGTTTCAGCCTCGTGCCAGCCTGCCAAAGAAGCTGGTGCGCGAGCTGATGGATGAGGGCCTGCCGGTATTGCCGGTGAGGTTGTCCAGTTCGGTGAAGATGAAGGAGTCGCACCAGAGCCGGCAACCATTGATTCATATGGCGCCAAAACATCCGCTGACACGGCAGTATGAAGACCTCTATCGAGTGCTTCACGGCGAAACCGTTGAACTGGAACCCCTGGCAGATTGAGAGTGAGCGTAACTATGGCGAATTCGTCCGACCATACCACCCGTGTCGCGGACAGCCTGCTTCAGATAGAGATTGAGTTGCGTCGAATCGATGCATGGGAGAGTGAGCCGCCATCGCCAGAGGCGCTGCAGAGCGCCCAGCCATTTGCCGTGGACACCCTGGAGTTTACCCAGTGGCTGCAGTTCGTCTTTGTCAGTCGCATGAAAGCGTTGATTGAGGGTGGTCACCCCCTGCCTCAGGTGTCAGGTATGGCGCCAATGGCGGAAGAGCACTTCCGGGGCAGGGAGGAGTCCGGGGCCGGCCTGATTAGCGAGCTGGAAGAAATGGACCGCCTGCTGTCCGGTCAGCCCTGAGCGTTTAATCAGCCCCCCCCCAGCGTGTAAACTGGGCCTCCGGCCAAATCAGTCGTGGGTATCCAGGCGCATGGACAGGTCCACCGCCCGGACATCCTTGGTCAATGCACCGATAGAAATATAGTCAACACCGGTCTCGGCAATGGGTGCCAGCGTCTCGCTGTTGATGCCGCCGGACGCTTCCAGCTTTGCGGCGCCAGCCGTGTGGATAACCGCCTGACGCATGTCCGCCAGTGAGAACTCATCCAGCATAATGATATCCGCGCCTGCGGCCAGGGCCTGATCCAGTTCATCCAGGTTTTCGGTTTCCACTTCCACCGGTCGGCCAGGGGCAATGCGGCGGGCCTCGCTGACTGCATTGGCAATAGAGCCACAGGCGGCAATGTGGTTTTCCTTGATCAGGAACGCATCCCACAGGCCGATGCGATGGTTATGGCAGCCACCACAGGTAACCGCGTATTTCTGCGCCAGCCGCAGGCCCGGCAGGGTCTTGCGGGTATCCAGTAGTTGGACACCAGTATGGGCGACACGGCGGGCATGGCCGGCACACGTGGTGGCAACGCCGGACAGCAACTGCAGCCAGTTCAGGGCTGAGCGCTCGGCGGTGAGCAGGCTGCGGGCTGGGCCTTCCATGGAAAACAGCGATTGGCCAGGGCTTGCCTCGTCTCCATCCCGTACTTGCCAGTTCAGGGTGACCCCTGGGTCTACCTGCCTGAACACCTCCTCGACCCATGCGCGCCCGGCAATGGTTGCGGCATCACGAGTAATGACATGCCCACGACTGATGCGCGCCTGTGGAATCAGCATGGCGGTAATGTCGCCATCTCCAATGTCTTCACGCAGGCTTTGTGCAACGGTTTCGATGCGGGACTGACGAAGCAGTTCGGCTGGGATCATGGCAGAGTTTCCGGTCGTTCAGTGGCGGTTGTGGCGGCACATCGGGTGTGCGGATGTGATTCTATAGGCCTCAGCCGGATTCGCCAAACGTGGGAGGGTGTGGGTGCTAAACTGTGACAACCATCACTTAATCACAAAAGGTGACAAATTCTGACACAAGGTGACGTGGGTAAAGCCTAAGATGTGCAATAACACATTTCTCCAGCTACCACCCGGAGCAGCCGAATGGCGCAGGATAACAAGGTTGTAAGTCTCAAAGGCCAGAAGCTTCCTGACAGGTTTTCCCTGCCGGGCTCTCTGGTACGCCTGCGTGACGTATCGGGTCAGTCTCTGAAATCTGTACTGTCCGGTTTTTTTGACAAGGCCGATGACGCGCTTTTTGAGCTGGCTGACAAAGCCGGAACCAATCAGGATCAGACCGCCTACTTTGACGCCATGCGTGAGTTGAGGCTGCGTCGCAAGAACATGACTGTGTCGGTACTGCAGTACGTCAGCCGCGCTTTTAATGACATTGGTTCGTTCAAGCCGGGCGGTGGCAGTGGCACCCTGGATGAAGTGGACCAGGATTCGCTGGCGTTGCTGGATCATTCCGATCTGGAGCAGCAGGTCGCCATCGACAACCTGATCAACAAACTGCGCAACCAGCATTCGGAGGTTATACGCCTGTTGAATGTGCGGGTTACTCACTTGCTGCCCTCAATGCGTCTGGAGGATAGCCAGATGCCCTTGAGCCCGGAGGTGATTTGCGGAGGGGTTGCGGAAGCCTGTTCCGACCTGGATATCGATATCCGTGCCAAGCTGGTGGTGCTTAAACTGTTCGACCGCTTGTTGGTGGGTGTGCTGGGCGACTTTTACAAGGATGCCAATAAAACACTGATCGCCGAAGGGGTGTTGCCGGATATGCGTCGTCCGCCAGTCGGTGGTCAGGGCGCACCCGGCACATCTACCCGGACCACCGGGACACTGTCAGCACGTTCGGAATCGGATGCGTCGGGGCCGCTCACTGCGCCGTCTGACGATGTGCGGGCAACGTTTTCTGAATTAAGTGCCCTGTTGCACCAGGGGCAGAGTTCGACGGATTACGGCACAGAAAACAGTGGTGTGCCCAGTGCTGGCGCGCTCGATACCCGCACATTGATGGCGCGGCTTCACGAAATCCAGTCCCAGTCTGTCCAATGGAGACAGGGTGAGATTGTGCCCCTGTCAGAGCAACTACAACAGGTGTTCCGGTCGGAAACCGGGAAGAAACACGACGTTGGCCAAGTGGATAGCGACGTTATCAATCTCGTGTCGATGTTGTTTGATTTTATCCTGGAGGATCGTCAGCTCCACCCGGTGATGAAGGCCGTGATCGGGCGGCTTCAGATTCCCGTGCTCAAGGTGGCGCTGAGCGACAATAACTTCTTTAATCGCGGCGGGCATCCGGTGCGGAAGCTGCTGAATGAGCTGGCTATGTCCGCTATCGGTTGGACTGAGAAAAAGACCGGCCAGCGTGATCCACTGCGAGACAAGATCGAGTCGGTGGTTGATCGCGTGCTTAATGAATTCACCGACAACGTCGATATTTTCAGCGAGCTGCTCAGCGATTTCGGCCATTTCATGGATCTGGATCGGCGTCGCAGGGAGCTTGTCGAGCAGCGCCTGCGTGATGCTGAGGAAGGTAGGGCCAAGCAGGATAGGGCGTCCAAGGCATCTGAGAACCTGCTGAACGAACAGATTACCGGTCGGGATCTGTCTCCTCCGGTCGTCACACTGTTGAATGAGGCGTGGGCAAAGTATCTACAGTGGATCGTGCTGCGTGAGGGTGAAGACAGTGAGCGCTGGGAGAAAGCGTGCAATCTCACCCGGCAACTCATCTGGAGTGTTGACCCCAAACCCATCGACGACAACACCCGCAGCGAACTGTTGAGATCGATTCCGGGCATCGTGGACGGTTTGAGAGGCGCTCTGCAGGAAATTTCGTGGGACCCGTTTGCAACCGACGCCGCCATAAGAGACCTCGAGCTGGCCCATGTGGACGTTTTCCAGCGCCTTGTCACCACGGCACGTCCTGCTGTTGCGCCAGTACCTGAACCCCAGGCTGAGCCCAAAACGGTCGTGGCAGAACCGTCTGTGGTTTCCAGGAGCGTACCGGATGCAGCGCCCAAAGCTCCGGAAAAAGTGAAGCTGCCTGGTGAAGATGTCGTGTCAGGCGCTTCCGAACCCTCGGGCGCCACCACGTCTGCGTCAGAGAGCCCAGCGGCAAGCCCTGAAGAGCCAGTGGCAGAGGCATCGGTAGAGACCTCCGGGGCAAGCGTCGAGCTTCAGTGGCTGGAGCGGGCTGATGGCCTTCGTGTCGGTTCCTGGGTTGAACTGACTCGTGATGGCAATAAAACCCGCTGCAAGCTGGCCGCGTTTATCAAGGCGACGGGTAAGTACATCTTCGTTAATCGCAGTGGCGCCAAGGTAGCGGAATATCAGCGTGAAAACCTGGCACTGGCACTCGCTGCGGATGAGATCTCCATGTTGGACGACGGCCTGATATTCGACCGGGCGCTGGAATCCATCATCGATAACCTTCGCAGTAGCCGCAAGGACTGATCGTATAGCAAGACCGGAGACTTTGTGCTTCAATCAGGAGCATCAAAGCAACAATGACGAACGTATCGAGTTTCCGGTCCGTTCGCCACCGGCCTGTTGGAACCACATTGTCTGAAACCATCCCTTCTCGCAACACCATCGACCTTTCGCCGCCGGCTGTCGCCGGATTACGGGCGACCGGTCGGGTAGTTGGCGCCCGTTGGTGTCCGTCTCCAAATTTTGGCAAACGCCCCGAAAGTGCGGCGATATCCCTGTTGGTTGTTCATAACATCAGCCTTCCTCCCGGGCAGTTCGGAGGCGATGCCATCGAACGGTTTTTCTGCAACCAACTGTCCCCCTCAGAGCATCCCTATTTCGAGACGATCGCCGAAATGAAGGTTTCGTCACACCTGCTGATCCGCCGGAATGGCGAATGCCTTCAGTTCGTCAGCCTGTTGGACCGCGCCTGGCATGCGGGCCGGTCCTGCTTTCAGGGCCAGGAAGAGTGCAATGATTATTCAATTGGCATTGAGCTGGAGGGAGCAGATGACATTCCATACACCGCAGCTCAGTATGAGGTGCTTGCTGAATTGTCGGTGTTGATCATGAAGTCCTGGCCAGCCATCACGCCAGAGAGGATCACCGGGCACAGTGATATCGCACCCGGTCGCAAAACCGATCCCGGCCCGGCTTTTGACTGGCCCCGATACCGGCAACTGCTTGGTACAGGGCATGGCAACGGAGCGGAGAACTGATGGTATTGGTGGTTTTCCTGCTCGCCTACCTGCTGAGACGCAAGCTGGATGCGGCGAACGCCTGGTGTGCTGAGCCGTTGTGGCGTTCTGCGTTTAACCGCGTCGGCGCTGGAAGGTCTGGTAACGAGGCGAGCCTTTGGAAGGGGTTGGTTATTATTCTTGTGCCCTCGCTGATGCTGGCTGCCGGGGAGTACTATCTGCACACCGTTGGCTGGCGCATGGCTGCGTATCCATTGGAGTTCCTGCTGATGGTGTTGTTGATGGGCGCGCCGGGCTGGCGGGCGCGCCTGGAGGTTTACAGTCAATCCTGGGCCCGGGGCGATATGCAGTCCGCCTTGCATCACGTCATGGATAGTCTGCCGGCTGAAGAGCGGGGCGCAGCAACGTCGCCCGACGAGATGCATCTGGCATTGTCACGTACGTTGATGGTTAACGTTTTCGAGCGCTTTTTTCTGGTCGCTTTCTGGTATGCCGTTGGCGGAATTGCGGCAGCCTTCTTTGTAAGGGGCATTATTGCGTTGAGGGATCACTGGCCGCAGGTGGCAGCGAGGCCAGGGTTCGCCCGGCTGGCGGAGATACTCAATTGGCTTCCCTCACGACTACTGTCCTTTACGTTCGGAGTCGCCGGTGACCTCGCTGGCTGGATGAAGGAAGGAAAACGGAGGCTGTTTGATTTTAGCCTCAGAACCAACCAGCTACTGATGGGCGCCGCCAGCGCGGCGCTGACGGGCTATGCGCTGGACCCGGAAAGATTCTCAAAGATTCATCCAGATGAGTGGGCAGACTTTGGTGGCCGTAGCCTGGAAGCCATCCGGGATTTGTTGAACCGAAGCATGCTGGTCTGGATCTGCATCCTTGCGCTGCTGGTTATTGCCGGTGTGCGCTGATCACAACATTTTGACAAAAATTACATTTTTACGCCGAAAAACTCTCAAGTTTGTAGTAATTTAGTCGACAATATAAACAAATAGAATAAAGTTCCATCCTTTCGATGCTTTCTGTGGGGGTACACGTGAACCAGCTTATCAAGCCTGCAGTAGCGCTGATGAATCGGCTGCCGATGTTCTACAAGTTCAGCCTGATCAGTGTGTTGTTCCTGCTTCCCATTATTGCTCTTTCCTGGTTGGTCATCAGTGAACTCAACCGGTCGGTTGATACCATGACCCGGGGCGTCGAGGGGTTGGAGCAGCTCGAAAAGGTGGATTCGCTGCTGGCAGAATCCATGGCGTACCGGGATTTTCGCGCCCCCGGCAAGATCAAGGATGACAATGAGCTACTTTCAAAATCCGCAGAATCGTCGGAAACGATTGACAGGATTCTCGAGGAGCTTGTCAGCGCAGAGGCTCGTTTTGATGTTTCCGGTAACTGGTCTCAGCAGGTAATGACGCTGGTGGAAGAGTGGCAAACGCTCAAATCGACTGACAGTTATCAGGGCAATATTGATCCCCAGTTCAAGTATTATCAGGAGTTTGTCCAGAAAGTGCGGGCGCTCTTGTCCGCGACCATTGAAATTTCCGGCCTGGGGCAGGATGCATCCCGGGAAAATCTGCTGCTTCTGGGGCTCTTGCGTGAGTCGTTGCCGGATGCCCGCAGCATTATTGGCCGGGCCAGAACATTTGGGACCTTTGCCCTCATCGATGGGCAGGTAGGCTACAACCTCAGTGATGGCCTCAACGAAATCTATGACGAACTGACCAATCGCGCATCGCTACTCGGGCCTGCATTGACCGTATCGATGGATGCATCGCCGACTCTGGAGAAAACGAGCGGTGATGCCGTGGAAGGCATTCTCGAGAGTCTGGTGGTTGTGCGTGACGAGCTGGATACCAATATCATTACGCCGATGCGCCTCGAGTTACCCTGGCGGGATTTTAACCGCACCATTGAGAACCAGCTTGCCCATTACGATGCGCTCAAGGCCGGAATTTTCGACGTCGTCGGCGCGAACCTGAACTCACGCCTGGAGGGCGAGCTGAGGCAACGGCAGTTGATTATTGCTGCTCTGGTGATTGTTCTGTTGGTGGTGGTTTACCTCTATGTTGGCTTCTTCATGTCCGTACGCACCGCGATTAACCGCTTCAGCACGGCGGCAAGATCCGTGGCTGACGGCGATATGACGACCCACATTCAGTTGGATAATCGTGATGAGCTGGGTGAACTGACCACCGAGTTCAACAACATGACGGACCGGATGGCGGAGTTGATCCGCTCAGTGACCAGTACGACTGCAGACGTGGACCAGCAGGCCACGCGTGTCAACGATACCGCGGCTGCGAACAGCGAGGCGGTTGCGCGGCAGATGGAGGAGTCCGGCCAGATCAACGAAGCCATGAACCAGATGGTGGAAGCGGTCAATGAGGTCACGGAGAGTGCCCATCGCGTATCCGACAGTGCTGGCGCGGCCGAAGAGGATACCGAGAGAGGTCGTGGCGTGGTTGCGGATACCGTTGCCACCATCAACCGTCTTGCCACCGAAATTTCCGGCGCGGTTGAAGTCATCAACCGCGTAAACGCCGATAGCGATAACATCAGTCAGGTTCTGGTCGAAATCAAAGCCATTGCGGAGCAGACCAACCTCCTGGCATTGAATGCGGCCATCGAAGCTGCACGCGCGGGCGAACAGGGGCGTGGCTTTGCGGTGGTGGCAGACGAAGTACGTTCGCTGTCACAGCGTACCCACAAATCGACTGAAGAAATCGAGGGCATGATCACCCGGTTGCAAAGCGGCGTTAAGGAAGCCGTTGCGGCCATGACCAATAGTCATGACGTGACTGAAACCACGGTCAAGAAGTCGGCGGAAGTAACGGAGGCGCTGGATCGGATTGCCCAGGGTATTTCGACCATCGTTGACATGAGCCACCAGATCGCACAGGCGGCGGAGGAGCAGTCTGCCGTGGCGAAGAACGTTAATACCAACGTTGAGCAGATCAGTGTCCTGGGTGAGAAAACGGCAGATAACGCCGAGGAAACCCTGGCGTCGTCACGGGAAATGTCACAACTGACTGCATCCCTGCAGCGTCTCGTGGAGGCATTCAGGGTCTGACATTCGGGGTCTGAAGGGTGTGCTCCTGACACCTACGGCAATAGCTGTTTAATACGATTTGTCAGCATCTGGTTTGCCGGAACGTCAACGCCCAGCGCATGCCCGCGTCTGGCGATATACCCGTTGATGAAGTCAATCTCGGTGGGGCGGCCGCGCCGCCTGTCGCTGCGCATGGATGAGGTATTCCGCGCCGTTTTTCGGGCAACCGTTTCAATGCGTTCGCGAATCGTGATTGAGGGCAGGTCTTTCCCGATATCCCTCTTCATCACCGTTGAGATTTCGTCGCACAGCTCATCGATGTGTTCCTGGTAGAACGGGTCCGCGAGGATGTCACCGTTCGGGCAGTCGAGAATTGCCGTAAAGGCATTGATGCCCGCGTTGATGATCAGTTTGTCCCACAGCCGGCTTTGAATGTCTTTCTCCGCGTGAACCGTTAACCCACTGGTGCCAAGCGCCGTTACGACCCGCGTCAGATGCGTCGTCGCACTCTTTGTTAATGGGCCAACCCAGGTTTCGCCTTTGCCGGCGTGAACGGTACAGCCTGGTGCTGGGCGGTTTGCCCCTTCGGTGGTGCTGGCGGCCAGGATCGGTCGTTGTGGCCAACGTTCGGCGACCGCTTGCTGGCAGCCCATGCCGTTCTGGAACAGGACGATAGGGGTATCCGGAACAATGTCATGGAGGTTGGATTCAATGGCATCCAGCGTATCGCCCGCCTTCGTGGTGACCATCAGCAGTGACGGGCTGGCGAGCAGGTAGGGAACTGTAACGACAGCCTCTGGGCCTTCGAGTGGCTGAAACGTGTATGTCAGTGCCGGCTTGCCTGTTTCTGGGGTATGCCCCTGACGAGGGGCAAACGTTACCGTCCCGGCGGCGAGGTAGCCCGCCCAGAGTTGGCCCATGGAGCCTGCTCCGAGAATGGCGATGGTGCCATTCCCGGATAGCCCCTGATTCCTCCCTGGCGCTGCCACGGTTTACATGGCCTCGATGGCGGCCCGCTGCTCGCTGAGCCGACTCATGCTGCCCTGGGCATCGCTGAGCTTTTCCTTCTCTTTTTCCACCACCTCGGCAGGCGCCTTGGCGGTGAATTTTTCATTGCCAAGCTTTCCTTCCAGCCGGCCGACTTCTTTTTGCAGTCGCTCCAGCTCCTTGTCCAGTCGTTTGAGCTCGGCATCCTTGTCGATCAGGCCGGCCATGGGCACCAGCACTTCCATTTCGCCAACCAATTGTGTGGCCGACATGGGGGCTTCGCCTTCGGTGAACCACTCCAGGCTGTCCAGGCGCGCCAGCGATGACAGGAACTGCCGGTTTTCGTCCAAACGGCGTTTGTCGTCTGGGCTTTTACCACGCAGAAGTACCGGGATGGCTTTTGCCGGGGAGATGTTCATCTCGCCACGGATATTCCGAACGGCGACAATCACGCCTTTTAGCCACTCAATGTCGGCGGCAACCGCTGAATCCTGCTTGCTGGCGTCTGGCTGGGGGAAGGGCTGAAGCATAATGCTGTCACCGGTTTTGCCCGCCAGGGGCGCGATGCGCTGCCAGATTTCCTCGGTAATAAACGGCATGATCGGGTGCGCCAGGCGCAGAACCGCCTCCAGCACACGGACCAGGGTGCGGCGGGTGCCACGTTTGGCCTCTGCACTGGCGTTGTCGTCGTTCAGTGCC
Source organism: Marinobacter algicola DG893 (assembly GCF_000170835.1). Taxonomy (GTDB): domain Bacteria; phylum Pseudomonadota; class Gammaproteobacteria; order Pseudomonadales; family Oleiphilaceae; genus Marinobacter; species Marinobacter algicola. The sequence goes on along the minus strand of NZ_ABCP01000054.1, from coordinate 2,274 downwards.
GGCTTGGAGAGTTCCAGGTACCAGTCGCAGTATTCGTTCCAGATGAATTCATACAGGGCGTAGGCGGCCAGATCGAACCGGTACTGGTCAAGATGGCGGATCACGTCCTGCTCGCAGGTTTGTAGCTCGCTGATGATCCAGCGGTCCGCCAGCGACAGTTCCACGGCCTCACCGTTGACGCCGCAATCCTCGCCCTCAGTGTTCATCAGCACGTAGCGGGCCGCGTTCCACAGCTTGTTACAGAAGTTGCGATAGCCTTCGAGGCGCTTCATGTCCCAGTTGATGTCGCGGCCGGTGGTTGCCATGGCGGAGAGGGTGAAGCGCAGGGCATCTGTGCCATGAGCGGTAATGCCTTCCGGGAACTCCTTCTGGGTACGCTTGCCGATCTTTTCGGCGAGTTTGGGCTGCATGAGGTTGCCCGTGCGTTTCTCCAGCAGGTCATCAAGCCCTATGCCGTCAATCATGTCCAGCGGGTCGATAACATTGCCTTTGGACTTGGACATCTTGTCGCCATGCTCGTCGCGGATCAGACCGGTCACGTACACGGTCTTGAAAGGCACCTGAGGCGTGCCATCCTCATTTTTCATGAAGTGCATGGTCATCATGATCATCCGGGCTACCCAGAAGAAAATGATGTCAAAACCGGTCACCAGAACGTTGGTGGGGTGGAATGTTTTCAGCCGCTCGGTGATTTCCGGCCAGCCCAGGGTGCCGAAGGTCCACAGTGCGGAACTGAACCAGGTGTCGAGCACGTCGTCGTCCTGATTCAGTTGCAGGTCGGCAGCAAGGTTGTGTTTCTGGCGCACTTCCTCTTCGCTGCGGCCAACATAGATGTTGCCCTCAGCGTCGTACCAGGCAGGAATACGGTGGCCCCACCACAGCTGGCGAGAGATGCACCAATCCTGGATATCCCGCATCCAGGCGAAGTACATGTTTTCGTATTGCTTGGGCACGAACTGGATGCGACCGTCTTCCACCGCTTCGATAGCCGGCTTGGCCAGGGTTTTGGCGTCGGCGAACCATTGGTCGGTGAGCATGGGCTCAATGATCAGCCCGGAGCGATCGCCCCTTGGCACACTCAGCACGTGGTCTTCCACTTCCTGTACCAGGCCCTCGGCGTCCATGTCGGCCACGATCTGCTTACGGGCCTGTTCGCGGGTAAGGCCGGCGTACGCAGCCGGCAGGCTGCCGTCCACATCGGTGTTTTCAGTGCCATCGGCGTTGACCACTTCGGCCGTATCTCGGATGCAGGCATCCTGGGTCATGACGTTAATCATCACCAGGTTGTTGCGCTTGCCCACGGCGTAGTCGTTAAAGTCGTGGGCAGGGGTGATCTTGACGCAACCGCTGCCTTTCTCGGGGTCGGCATGGCTGTCTGCGAGGATGGGAATGCGTCGGCCTACCAGCGGGAGGTCAACGAATTTGCCAATCAGGTGCTGGTAGCGCTCATCGTCCGGGTGCACGGCAACGGCTGTATCGCCAAGCATGGTTTCCGGGCGAGTAGTCGCCACTACCAGATAGCTCTTACCGTCCTGGGTCTTTTCGCCGTCAGCCAGCGGGTAGCGAAGGTGCCAGAAGAAGCCTTTCTCTTCCTTGTTCTCGACCTCGAGGTCGGAAATGGCGGTGTGCAGCTTCGGATCCCAGTTGACCAGGCGCTTGCCACGGTAGACCAGGCCTTCGTCGTACAGGCGGATAAACACTTCCTGAACGGCTTTGTAGAAGCCGTCGTCCATGGTGAAGCGTTCGTGGTCCCAGTCCACTGAGTTACCCAGGCGTCGGATCTGGCCGGTGATGGTGCCACCGGACTGTGTCTTCCAGTCCCAGATGCGCTTGATGAATTCTTCCCGGCCGAGGTCATGACGGGTTTTGTCTTCTTCCGCCGCGAGCTTGCGTTCAACCACCATCTGGGTGGCGATACCGGCGTGGTCGGTGCCTACCTGCCAAAGGGCGTTGCGGCCCTGCATGCGTTTGAAGCGGGTGAGCGTGTCCATGATGGTGTGCTGGAACGCATGGCCCATGTGGAGGCTGCCGGTGACATTGGGTGGCGGGATGGCGATGCTGAAGGATTCGCCTTCGCCCCCCTCCGCCTTTTCTGAACGGGGGCGGAAGTACCCTTTGGATTCCCAGTTTTCGTACCACTGGCGCTCGATGTTTTCTGGCTGGTAGGTTTTTTCCATGGGTTTCTGCTGGTGACCGTTTGGTTGATTCACAAGGGAAAATTGAGACGCTCGATTATACATGCTCCTTGGGTTCTCGGCGAACCATGGGGAGGGG
>NZ_ABCP01000055.1 GCF_000170835.1 Marinobacter algicola DG893 | reverse complement strand
CTATGCTTCAGTGTATGAGGATCGAATGATGGTAAATTCGCTTTTTGATATGACCGGAAAAGTCGCCCTGATCACCGGCTCCACCAAAGGCATCGGCCGCGCCATCGCCGAAGAAATGGCCCGTCTGGGTGCCAAGGTCGTGATCTCCAGCCGCAAGGCCGATGCCTGTGAGCAGGTCGCCAACGAGTTGAAAGAACAGGGCTACGAAGCCATCGCCATTCCCTGCCATGTAGGTAAGAAGGAAGACCTGCAGAACCTGGTGGATAAAACCAACGAAGCCTGGGGTTCCATCGACGTGCTGGTGTGCAACGCCGCCACCAACCCGGTCTACGGCACCACCGCCGAGATGACCGACGACGCCTGGGACAAGATCATGGACACCAACGTCAAAGGTACCTTCTGGCTTACCAACATGGTGCTGCCGCAGATGGCCGAGAAAGGTGAAGGTGCGGTTGTTCTTCTGTCCAGCATCGCCGGAATCCGCGGCAATACAACCATCGGTACTTACGGTGTTTCCAAGGCAGCGGAAGCGGCGCTGGCCCGGAATCTGGCAGTGGAGTGGGGGCCAAAGGGTATTCGAGTGAACAGCATCGCACCCGGTCTGATCAAAACCGACTTTGCCAAAGCCCTGTGGGAAGACCCGGTCCGCGTCAAACGCGCCGAAGACAAAACCCCACTACGCAGAATCGGTGATCCGGTCGACATCGCCGGCCTGGCCGTTTTCCTGTCAACAAAGGCCAGCGCCTATGTCACCGGCCAGGTCATCGTCGCCGACGGCGGCGAAACCATCTGTTAAGAAGCCATCACCAAAAGCATGTCAAGGCAGGTGGGTGGGGGTGTCTTTGTGCAGGGAAAAAGATGTCTGAGCGCCGCGAGTTCTTTTTCCCGGAAGAAAGACACCTCCACCCGCCGGCCGCTGCCCCCAATGCCGGGCAACCATGTAACAAAGGAAGGCAACAGCAAAGATGACCATGAACCCAGACCTGGTAGACGTTTTGCCAGCCCACCAATTCGATGAATCGCAACTCCTCGCCTGGCTTCAGAAAGCCATTGATGGCTTTGGTGACAGGTTGGACGTGAAACAATTTCAAGGTGGGCAGTCCAACCCTACTTTTTTGCTGGACACCGATAGCGGCCAATACGTACTGCGCAAAAAGCCGCCCGGGAAAACACTGCCCTCCGCCCACATGGTGGAACGGGAATACAAAGTCATGCGCGCTTTGTCTGAGTACACCAATGTGCCAGTACCGACCACCCGCACCCTGTGTGAAGACAACAGCATCATCGGCACCCCGTTCTACGTCATGGATTATCTGGAAGGCCGCATCGTCAATCATCCGGCACTGCGGGCGCTGGATCGTCAGGAGCGAATGTCGGCTCATCGGTCGGCTATCGACACCCTGGCAGCACTGCACTCGGTGGATGTTAACCAAATCGGCCTTGGAGATTATGGCCGTCCGGAAGGCTATGTGGCGCGGCAGGTAGCCCGTTGGACCAAGCAGTACCTGGCGTCGAAAACGGACGAGCAGCCGGCCATGGATAAGCTCATGGACTGGCTGCCGAAGAATCTGCCATCCACCGATGAGTGCGCTATTGCCCATGGTGACTACCGTTTTGGCAACCTGATGCTGGCACCGGACAAACCGGAAGTGATCGCCATTCTGGACTGGGAGCTGTCCACCCTGGGACATCCGCTGGCGGATCTGGCCTATTACTGCCTGCCGTACCACCTACCTTCTGACATGGAAGGTTCCCGTGGTCTGTTGGGGGAAGATCTGGAAGCCCTGGGCGTTCCCACTGAGAAGGAAACCATTGCCCGTTACTGCCAACAGACCGGGCGCGATGGCATTGCCGACTGGCATGTGTTCCTGGCGTTCTCCCTGTTCCGTCTGGCGGCGATTGTTCAGGGGGTCTATGCCCGCGCGTTGCAGGGTAATGCCGCCAATGCCGATGCCCTGCAGGTTGGCAAACGTGCAAGCCAGCTGGCGGAAGCGGGCTGGAAAATAGCCAGTGAAGGAGACCGGTCATGAGCGAGCCTGCAGCAATCACGGAACCGATGGTCCGTCGCATCCTGATTACCAACGATGACGGCATTAACGCACCGGGACTGGCTATTCTCGAACGGATTGCCCGCAACCTGGCGGAAGAAGTCTGGGTGGTGGCGCCGGAGCATGATCGCAGTGGCGCCGGGCAGAGCATCTCCATTCACGATCCGCTTCGGGTGTATGAAAACGGTGAGAAACGCTACGCCGTGTCCGGTACGCCCGCAGACTGCGTGTTGTACTCGCTGGCCCACTGGTTTGCCGAAAACCCGCCGGATCTGGTGCTGTCCGGTGTGAACTGCGGCGCCAATATCAGTGATTCGGTGCAGTATTCCGGAACCGTGGGTGCGGTGCTCAGCGCCGAGCATATGGGCATACCCGCCATTGCGCTGAGCCAGGCCTTCCTGAGCCGGGAAGGCGTTGACTGGTCGCCGGTGTCGGTGTTCGGGGAGCAGGTAATCCGCAAGCTCTGGCAACCGGGCGAAAACCGGGCCTGGAATGTGAACTTTCCGGCCTGCGACGCCGGTGTGATCCGGCAGGCGCAATGGTGCAACCAATCCACCGGCTCCATTCAGCAGCCCCGCCTGCTGGCAGGTCAGGACGCCCGCAGCCTGCCTTACTGGTGGCTGGGGTTCGATCGCAGTTCCCGGCACATTACCGCACCGGATGAAGACGTCACCGTGCTGCGGGAAAAAGCCATTGCGATAACGCCATTGCGTCACCGGGAAGCCCTGCCCGGGGGTACTGGAACATTCGATCTGGCCGCCGCTGCGGCTCACTGAATTGACTGAGGGATGACAACAATGACATTTACCCGCCACCACAGCGTCTGGCCAAAAGAGTTACCAAAGAGCATGACGCTGCCTGACACCAGCGTTTTCACCAACCTGCAAATATCTGCCCTGCGGTATCCGGACCATACAGCGACCATCTACTACGATGCGCCCATGAGCTACAGGCAGCTGCTGACGGAAGTGGAAGCGATGGCCGGCTATCTTCAGGCTCAAGGAGTGAAGAAAGGTGACCGTGTTCTGCTCTACATGCAGAACTCCCCCCAGTATGCCATTGCCTACTACGCCATACTGCGAGCCGACGCCGTGGTGATTCCGGTGAACCCGATGAACCGGGCTGCTGAGCTGGAACACTACATTGCCGATACCGGTTCAAGGGTGTGCCTAGCCGGTCAGGAACTGGCCGGTTTTATCCTGCCGATGCTGGACAGCACGGATCTTGAGCGGGTGGTGGTGACGTCCTATAACACCTACATCGATAAGGAGACCGACCTGGATTTGCCGGCAGAGGTGGCCGCACCGGCCTGGTCCAAAGACGTACCCGGCGTGGTGAGCTGGGAACAGGCGCTGGCCGGTAATCACAAGCCGGCAGAGCACACCGCAGGCCCGGACGACCTGGCGGTGATTCCCTACAGTTCCGGGACCACCGGCGCGCCCAAGGGATGCATGCATACGCACCGCAGTGTCATGGCCACAGCGGTTCACCGGGCGTTCTGGAATCTGAGCACCGCCAACACTGTCCAGTTGGCGACGTTGCCGTTCTTCCACGTGACCGGTATGACCGGCTCCATGAACAGCCCCATCTACAGTGGTTCAACTACCATCATTATGACGCGCTGGGATCGCACAACCGCCGCCCGGCTGATAGAACGTTACCGGGTCACCGGCTGGACCAACATTGTCACCATGGCGGTGGATTTTCTGTCGAATCCGGACATCGGCCAATACGATCTTTCCAGCCTCAACACCATTGGTGGTGGTGGAGCGGCGATGCCGGAAGCGGTGGCTGCCAAGCTTAAAGCCATGACCGGCCTGGATTACATCGAGGGTTATGGCCTGTCGGAAACCATGGCCGCCACCCACATCAACCCGTCGGATCACCCCAAACCCCAGTGCCTGGGTATTCCTGTGTTCGATGTGGATAGCCGCATCATTGACGTTGAGACCCTGGAAGAGAAAGGCCCGGGCGAGGTGGGGGAGATTGTTTCCAATGGTCCTCAGGTAACCCAGGGGTACTGGCATCGCCCGGCTGAAACCGAGGCGGCGTTCGTGGACATCGACGGCAAACGCTTTTTCCGCACCGGTGACCTCGCTTATTACGACGAAGAGGGCTATTTCTTCATGGTGGACCGGGTCAAACGGATGATCAACGCATCCGGCTTCAAGGTATGGCCCTCGGAAGTGGAAGGCTTGATGTACCGGCACCCGGCCATTCACGAAGTGTGTGTCATTTCATCGCCCCACCCCAAACGCGGTGAGACTGTGAAAGCCTGCATCGTACTGACGCCGGATGCGGAGAGCAGTGCTACCGAAGCGGAGATCGTCAGTTGGTGTAAGGAGCAGATGGCGGCTTACAAGGTGCCTGAAATCATTGAATTCGTGGATGAGTTGCCGAAATCACCCACGGGCAAGTTGATGTGGCGGGCGTTGCAGGAAGAAGAGTGGAAGGCCAAAGCCTAGACGTTAATTAACGCTAAAGATTCCGCACTGCGGAATGGTGTTCTAAATATTGACATACGAGACGTTCAGTGCAATTGTTTCATTAAGCTGATAGATGGGTCGCAAGGCCCTGCCCAATGCCGCATAACTCGCAACAACAACAAAACAGCGGAGGAGCACACTTGAGCCTTTTTCTACAACAAATCATCAACGGGTTAACCCTGGGGAGTATCTACGGTCTCGTAGCCCTGGGCCTGACTCTGGTCTACGGGATACTTCATATCCCCAATTTCGCCCATGGCGCGCTCTATATGGTCGGGGCCTTCATGTCCTACTTTTTCATGGTGGACCTGGGCGCGCACTACTGGATTGCCATGGCCGGTTCGGCCGCGGTGGTCGCGGTTCTGGCGATATTGTGTGAGCGTCTGGTGTTCCACCCCTTGAGGCACTCGCCACCGATCCACGACAAGATTGCCGCCATCGGCATTCTGCTGTTTCTGGAAGCGGTGGTGCAGATGTTCTGGGGATCGGACTTCCGCCGTATGTCGTCGCCGTTTACCGGCATCATGAATTTTGACGGACTAATTATTCCTGAGCAGCGCCTGCTGATCATTGCCGGGGCGTTCGTGTTGGTTGTGGCCCTGCAGCTCTTCCTGCGCAAGACCATGACGGGGGCGACCATTATTGCCATGGCGCAGAGCCGTGAAGGTGCCTTCCTGGTGGGCATTGATGCCAATCGCGTGGCGATGATGACGTTTGCGATCTCGGGCATGCTGGCCGCGTTTGCCGCCACCCTCTATGCGCCCATCAATCTGGTGTACCCCGCCATGGGGCATCTGGTCATTATGAAGGCCTTCGTCATCATCATCCTCGGTGGCATGGGCAGCGTGCCCGGCGCCATTGCCGGTGGCATGATTATCGGTTTCGCCGAAGCCCTCGGAGGCTTTTACATCTCGACGTCCTATAAGGACATCATTGCCTTTGGATTGCTGGTGCTGATTCTGTCGGTCCGTCCACAGGGCCTGTTTGCGAAGGGGGCGCACTGATCATGTTCAAAGTCGCTTCCCTGCTGATGACGCCAGCCGCCAAGTACCTGATGCTGGCCTTCGCCATACTGTTCCCGCTGGTCGCCGCGAACGAGTACCAGGTGTACGTAATGGCTACCGCGTTTGTCTGGGCGATCGCGGTCTACGGGCTGAACATCATTACCGGTTTTTGCGGCCAGTTGAACCTGGCCCACGGCGGTTTTTTTGCCATCGGTGCCTATACCCTTGGCCTGCTGACTGCTGATTACGGTTGGAGTTTCTGGCCGGCCTTCCTGGGTGCGCTGGTGATGACGGCGGTGCTCGGGTTTCTCGTGGGCATCGTCTCGCTGCGCCTGAAAGAGCATTACTTTGCGATATTCACCCTGTGTGTGGGCTTTATCATCTACCTGCTGATCGACAAGTGGGAAGAGCTGACCCACGGCGCCATCGGTGTTCGTGACATCGCCGCCCCCTATGGCTTTGGGCTGGTGGACTTTACAGACACCACCCCGTTCTACTACCTGGTGCTGGCCTTCCTGGTGTTCGCAATCTGGTTCATGGGGCGTTTGTCCAAGTCCCTGCTAGGTCGTACCTTTATCGCCATCCGCAACGGTGACGAATTGGCCCAGTCCCTCGGTATCAACCTGATGCGCAACAAGGTCCTGGCCTTTGTGCTGTCCACGACCTATGCCGGCCTGGCCGGTGCCCTGTATGCAGGCATGGTCCGTTTCATCGGCCCGGAAGAGGCCAATATCAATCACACTTTCGACATGATTACCTATCTGCTGGTGGGCGGTATCGGCACCATTATGGGGCCGCTGCTGGGCACCGTGGGCATTGTGTGGATTACCCAGTCACTGCAGTTCCTGGAAGAGTACCGAATGATCATTTTCGGGCCGCTGCTGGTGCTGTTGGTGATCTTCTTCCCCCGAGGCATTACCGGTTCCTTCCTGACCTGGATGCATCGCAAGTCCCAGGCACTGGCGCCTACGAAAAAGCGCCAGGAGAACAAGGTCAAAACCGCACAGAACCGGGAGGCAGAGAGCAATGCTTAAGGTAGAAAACGTCACCAAAATGTTTGGCGGTCTGGCGGCGGTGAGCGATGTGTCGGTGGAGTTCGAAGCCGGCAGGATCAACGCCATCATCGGCCCCAACGGTGCTGGCAAGAGCACCTTTTTCAACCTTATTTCAGGCCTGCACCAGCCCACCTCCGGCCGTATCCTGCTGGACGGCGTGGATGTTACCAGCCTGCCCAGTGACCAAGTGGCCAGGCTGGGTGTTGGTCGCACCTTCCAGACAACGAATCTGTTTGAGCAGGCCACCGTGCTGGACAACCTGATCGTGGGGCACCGGCTGCGGACGAAATCCGGGCTGTGGGATGTGCTGATTAACAGTAAACGCCTGCAGAGGGAAGAAAAGGCCGCGCGAGACAAGGCTATGGAGGCTCTGGAGTTTGTCGGCCTCACGAGCGTGGCCGGGCAGTTAATCACTGACATCACCCAGGAAGAACGCAAGCGGGTGGCCTTTGCCCTGGCACTGGCGACCGACCCCAAGATCGTCCTGCTGGATGAGCCGGCGGCCGGGGTCAATCCGGAAGAAACCGTCGGATTCGCCGCGCTGATGCGGAAAATGGTGGATGAAAAAGGACTCACCGTGTGCCTGATCGAGCACAAGATGGACATGATCATGAGCCTGGCAGACAAGATCATGGTGCTGGATCACGGTGAAAAGATTGCCGAGGGCACGCCGGAAGAAGTACGCAACAACCCGGTGGTGATCGAAGCCTATCTGGGAGGTGACGAAGATGCTGCAGCTTAACCATGTCGACGTCTGCTATGGCAGCTTCAAGGCACTGACCGATATTTCGATGACGGTGGATGCCGGGGAGCTGGTTGTTCTGCTAGGGGCCAATGGCGCCGGTAAAAGCAGCCTGTTCAATGCCATTAGTGGCCTGGTAAAGCCGACGGCCGGCGAGATCCAGTTCGAAGACAAACAGCTGAACGGTATGAAAGCCAGCGCGGTCGTCGCCAGCGGTGTCGTGCAGTGTGCAGAAGGCCGAAAACTGTTTCCGCAGATGAGCGTCATGCAGAACCTGATGATGGGGGCCTACGTGCACCGACGTGATCGGCAGGGCAACCGCAAGCGCCTGAACGAGGTGTTGGAGTTGTTCCCGATCCTCGCAGACAAGGCCGATGAGCCTGCCGGATCGCTGTCTGGAGGTCAGCAACAGATGGTGGCCATTGGCCGCGCCATGATGAGCCGCCCCCGCTTGTTGATGCTGGACGAGCCATCCCTTGGCCTGGCTCCCCTGGTGGTCAAGCAAGTGTTCGAAACCGTCAAACAAATCAACAGCCTGGGCACAACCGTGCTGTTGGCGGAGCAGAATGCGTTTGCGGCCCTGAAGATTGCCCACCGTGCTTATGTAATGGAGAACGGCCATCTGGTCATGGAAGGCGACCGGGAGACGATGCTGGGCAACGAACAGGTTCGCAAGGCGTATATCGGGGCCTGACCGGCCTACAACAACAATCAGAGTGACACGCACAACACAACCAGGAGACAACAATGAAAATAGTCAGAAAACTGGGTCAGGCTGTCGCGGCGGCAACCCTTGGGATGAGCCTGTCCGCCGGTGCAATGGCGGGCGAAGTCAACATCGGATTCACCGGCCCGCTGAGTGGCGGCGCTGCGTTGTACGGTGAAAACACGCTGTCCGGGCTGCGAATGGCGGTGGCGGAAATCAACGCGGCGGGCGGTTTTGACCTGAACGGCGAAAAGACCATGGTCAACCTGGTCTCCCTGGACGATCGTTACTCTCCGGCACAGGCGGCCACCAATGCCAAGCGACTGAAGCAGGAGTCCAATGTGTCGGCGGTGTTCGTGCCCCACTCCGGTGGCATTTTTGCCCTCCAGGACTTCAACGAGAAAGACAATTTTCTGGTGATGGCCTACTCCAGCGTGCCCAGCATCACCGAAAAGGGCAACAGCCTGACGTTGCGTATTCCTCCCACCTTTGATGGCTACGTACGAGCCTTTACCGATTATGCCCTTGAACACGAAGGCAAGAAACTGGGCATGGGCGGCGCAACCCACGAATACGCCAAAATCTGGGGCGCCATGATCAAGAAGGAGTGGGAGTCCAAAGGCGGAGAAGTGGTTTCTGACAACCCCATGGACTACAACAAATCGGCGGATTTCTTTACCGGCGTCAGCCGTATCATTTCAGAAAGCCCGGATGTAATGTTTGTGGGCGGTGCCTCTGAGCCGACCGGACTGGTGGTGCAACAGGCCCGCCAGATGGGCTTCCAGGGCGGCTTTATTGTGATGGATCAGGCCAAAATTGACGAAGTGGCCCAGGTAGCCGGTGGCCTGGACATGGTGGAAGGCGCCATTGGCGTGGTTCCACTGAGCGTCTACGACACCGCTGCGGCCAAAGATTTCATCGAGCGCTACAAGGCTGAGTACGACAAAATGCCTGGCTCCGAAGCCGCCTACAACTACCTGGCGCTGCACGCCCTGGTGGAAGCCATGGACGCCACCGAGTCCACCGACCCGAAAACCATTCGCGCTGCGATCGGCGATGCCCTGAAAAACATGGACACCCGCAAGAACCCGTACGAAGTCACCGAGGTGACCGAAAATGGCGGTTTCGTGACGGAGACGACTCTGGCAGTGGTGAAAGACGGCGAGATTGTTCGGGAAGAGATCAAGTGATGGGGGTATCAGCACCCACTTGAATGAGAAAAGGGGCCCTTGGGCCCCTTTTTTTGTGTTGCTTCGGGCGTCTGACCGCTCAGGCCACGTACATCACCAGGTTCTCTGCCACGCAGGCAGGCTTGTCCTCTCCACGAATTTCCACGGTGGTGCGGTAAATGGCCTGCGTGCGATGATCATCCACCCTGGACACATCCAGCAGTTCCATCTTGCTGCGGATATCCGCCCCGGATTTCACCGCAGCGGGAAAGCGCAGTTTGTTGATGCCGTAGTTAATACTGGCGCTCTTGCCCTGCACATCAATCACCTCCTGATTCAGCAGTGGAATCAGCGACACGGTTAGAAACCCATGGGCGACGGTGCTCTTCCATGGCGCACAGCACACAAAGCTAGACTGCGTACCCAGGACTCTTGCTGTCCAGAAGCCGAACCAAGGCGGGCCAGGTCAGAGCAGCCGCACTACCCAGCGACTGAGACTGGTCAGCGGTTGTCTGAATGGCCTGCTCTGACGGCATACAGGTTGGCCCACAACTCTGGGCCTTGACCTGGATCTCGCAGGCCTTCATCAGAAAATACAGATAGGTGAACGTCTCCGGCACGTCCTTGCCCGCCGTCAGCACCCCGTGATTGCGCAGCATCATCATCGACTTGTCACCCAGATCCCTGATCAGCCGCTCCCGCTCATTCAGGTTCAGCGCCACACCTTCATAATCGTGATAGCTCAGATGACTCAGGCACAGCATCGCCGTCTGGCTCAGGGGCAACAGACCATCCCGATGGGCGGACACAGCCACACCATCCGGCGCGTGCAGGTGCATCACCGCTCCGGCATCCTCGCGGCCCATGTGAACGGCACTGTGAATGGTGAATCCGGCCGGATTTACACGGGAGAGACCGCCAGACTCCACCACCTGGCCGTCCTTATCCACCTTCACCAGTGACGACGCGGTGATTTCATGAAACAGAAGCCCATAGGGGTTGATCAGGAAATGATGATCCGGCCCCGGCACCCGCGCAGAAAGGTGGGTGAACACCAGATCGTCCCAGCCAAACAGCGCCACCAGGCGATAGGCGGCGGCCAGCTCGGTACGGACCTTCCATTCGGCCTTTCTCAGATCCCGCTGTGATGACTGATCGTCAATTGTCGTCATGATGAGAGCCTCCGTTGTCAGCCTGCCTGCAACAAAGTGGCGTATTGCTCCAGATGGAAATCGTCATCCCCCAACTGATGATTGATGGCGATCAGCCGCTTCGCGTAGTGGGCAAAGTTGTACTCCCAGGTCATGCCGATACCACCGTGGGACTGAATGCCGGCCTCGGAGATAAACTGACCCGCACGGCCGATTACGTTCTTGGCGGCGGCCAGCACGCGGCGACGCTCGTCACTGGGTTCGCTGTCGGCAACGCTGGCGGCAAGAATCGCCATGGAACGAGCCTGCTCCAGTTCCGACATCATATCCACCATACGGTGCTGCAGCACCTGGAACCGGCCAATGGGAACGCCAAACTGCTTGCGCTGTTTGAGATAATCCAGGGTCAGCTCATTGGCCATTTCCATGACACCCACAGCCTCGGCGCAGATGGCGGCGATGGCGCGACCGGCCTGATACTCGATCACCCCGGCAGCCTTGCCTTCTTCTCCCAGCAACGCGTCGGCACCGACCTGGACGTTACTCAGGGTAATGTCACAGCCGCGGGAGCCGTCGATGGTGGGATAAGCGCGGCGCTCAACGCCAGCGGTGTCCGGGCTCAGGGCAAACAGGCTGATGCCGTCGGCATCCCGGGCGTCGCCTGAGGTGCGTGCGGACACCACGATCAGGTCGGCACAGTGGCCGCTGATCACCACGGCCTTGCGGCCGTTCAGAACATAGCCCTCGCCGTTTTTCTCGGCGCGGGTTTCCACGTCATTCAGGTCATAGAAGCTCTGGGGCTCCTGCAGGCCGACGGCAGCTTTCAGTTCGCCGCTGGCGATGCCGGCCAGCCAGGTGTCTTTCTGGCTGTCGCTGCCCGCTTGTCCAATCAGGCCGCCGCCCAGGATAATGGACTGCACATAAGGCTCCAGGCATAGCCCACGGCCCAGCTCAGTCATAACGGACTGAACTTCCACACCGCTGCCGCCAAAGCCACCGAGTTCTTCGGAGAAAGGTACGGCGGTCAGGCCCAGCTCGCTGAGTTGCTGCCAGAAATCGGCGCTGAAGCCGAGCTCTGTCTCACTGAACGCCAGGCGCTTTTCAAAACTGTACTCACCGCGTACCAGCCGCTCCACGGTGTCCTGCAGCATCTGCTGCTCTTCATTAAGTCGGAAATCCATGGTCGTCTCCTTAAAGCCCGAGAATCATTTTCGACACGATGTTCTTCTGGATCTCGTTGGATCCGCCGAAAATCGACAGCTTGCGGTTGTTGAAATACTGGGCCGACAGGGGAGCGGCATCTTTATCCGACAGGAAGTCGCCCTCGTAACCCATATCCATCTCTTCTTCCAGGAAAGGCAGGGCATAGGGCCCGATCGCGCGGCGGGCGAGATCATTGATGGCCTGACGGATTTCGGTGCCTTTCACTTTCAGCATGGAGCTCTCCGCGCCCGGCACGCCGCCCCCTTCAACAGAAGCAATAATCCGCAGGTTGCTGATGGTGGCTGCCGTGAGGTCGATTTCCACTTTGGCGATGCGCTGGCTGAATGAAGGGTCCTCAAGCAGCGGTCGACCGTTCTTCAGGCGGCGTGATGCCAGGTTCTTCAGGTGCGACAGCGCTGCCTTGGACATACCGATACCGGCCAGGCCGGTGCGCTCGTAGGTCAGAAGATACTTGGCGTAGGTCCAGCCTTTATCCTCTTCGCCCACCAGGTTCTCCACCGGCACCTTCACGTCCTCGAAAAACACTTCGTTGACTTCATGCTCACCATCCAGGGTGATGATGGGGCGCACGGTAATGCCGGGGGTGTTCATGTCGATCAGCAGGAACGAAATGCCTTCCTGGTTCTTGACCTCGGTGTTGGTACGCACCAGGCAGAAGATCATGTTGGCGTGCTGGCCCAGGGTGGTCCAGGTTTTCTGGCCGTTAACGATGTAGTGGTCGCCATCACGCACAGCGCGGGTTTTAAGGGACGCCAGGTCAGAGCCCGCGCCGGGTTCGGAGTACCCCTGGCACCACCAGTCCTCGCCGCTGAGGATGCGCGGAAGGTAGGTCTGCTTCTGTTCTTCGCTGCCGAACCTGATGATCACCGGCGCCACCATATTCACTCCGAACGGGATGGAGCGGGGAACGCCGTAACGGCAGGATTCTTCGTCCCAGATGTGCTTTTGCACGGGCGTCCACTCTACACCGCCGTACTCTTCCGGCCAGTGGGTAGCGTACCAGCCCTGCTCGCAAAGGATTTTCTGCCAGCGCTGATGATCCTCTTTGGACAGGCGGCGGAATCCTTTCACTTTGGCGGCGATGTCGGCCGGCAGCTTTTCATCCAGGAACGCACGCACTTCGTCACGGAAGGCGAGTTCCTCGGCGGTGTAGTTCATGTTCATCGAATTAACCTCGTAAATGCATTACAGCGAAAATATATACCGCATAGCAGAATTACTCAATGATCTTTCATGGGTTGCTCGTCTGTCAATGCTAATGAAACAACAAAACACAGAGTAATTACCTATTTCATTAAAATTTGGTTTCACTCACTTGTTGATAATAAAAGTATTGTCTATATTCAAAAACACGGAAGCTGGTACTGCTATGCGAAATTTAACAATCACAAAATACCGCACAGTGAAACAGCGTGATTGATTTGGTGTGTCCCAGTGCCGGCACCGGAACGTCCAATAACAACGACATGAAATCAACTCCGTTAAGAGGTTTGAGATGACAACAACAATACCTTCACAAGTGCGTCCCTTGCTCCGAGCCGTGGTTATTGCCGGGCTGCCGCTGATGGCCATCGGTTCTGGCTCCGCGCTGGCGCAAAGCACTGAGCTGGACGAACTGCGAGAGCGGGTCCAACAGCTGGAAAACAAACTGGAAGGCGCCGTGTCTACCGCGCCTGAATTGACAGAAGACAACCCTTATTTGCTGCGAGACGGCGACGGGATCAAGATTGGAAGCACAACGATTTCATTTGGTGGTTTTATCAAGGCCGACGCTATTTTTGGTTCCCACGGTAATGGCAGCCTGAACAGCTACAGCATTGGTTTGCCGAGAACCTTCGCGAGTGCCGCGGCTTCGGATGAAAGCGATTGGAAGACCGGTTTCTCGGCCCGGGAGTCACGCATCAGTATCGGCACCAAAACCGAGGATGTCGTCGGTCACACGCTGACCACCTACCTGGAGATGGACTTTAACCAGGACCTTAACGACGGCATGAACGAAACTGGTAACGAGATCGTGTCCAACAGTTATTCCCCCCGTTTGCGCCAGGCCTACGGTTCCTGGAACGGCTGGGATTTTGGCCAGACCTACACCACGTTCACCGATCTGGCGGCCATGCCGGAAATCCTTGATCAGGGCAAGCAAGCGGCTTTTATCTACGCAACCCAGCCCATGATTCGCTACAACATGGCTGCGCCAGGCGGAAAGCTGATGGTTTCCCTGGAGAATCCCGAAGACGGTTACTACGGCAATTCCTACGACGATCAGTCCTACCCGGATCTCGCAATGCGGTACCAGATCCGGGGTCACTACGGGTTTTACTCCATTGCCGGTTTGCTGCGGAATTTTGAAGACAACGCAGCGGATGAAACCATAACTGACGGAGCCGTGTCTTTGAGCGCCCGCATTCCGACGGTTGGTCGTGATGATCTGCGCCTGCAGTACAGCTATGGAGCACTTGGCCGGTACATGGGCCTGCTGACCTACCCGGATGTGGATCTGGCAGCCCTTGCCCAGGGCGATGTCGAGCCTCTCAAGACCTACGGTGCCACGGCGGCCTATCGCCATTTCTGGTCGCCGGCATGGCGCAGCACTCTGACGGTCTCGCACACGGAAATTGTTGATGACCTGGTGGCGCCGCCTGCCGGCACGTTGAGTTATTTCGACTCATCGACCTCGGTTCACGCCAACATTCTGTGGTCTGCTCACCGGAATCTGACGTTGGGCCTGGAATACGCCTATTGGGATTTCGGCGAAATTGCCACCAGTAGCAGCATGCAGTACGAGCAGGTCATGGCCTCTGCGAAGCTGAGTTTCTGATCGATAAACGTCTGACATAAAACATTCTCAGGTGCTTCTATGCATCCTTGCCTCGGAGTGTTCCCCCGCTCCGGGGCTTTTTTGTGGGCATAAAAAAAGCAGAGCCGGAGCTCTGCTTCTGGAGCGATGGGCTGCGGGATCAGCTGAAAGCCTGTATCCCGGTCTGTCCTCGGCCTAGGATCAGGGCGTGGACATCGTGAGTACCTTCATAGGTATTCACCGCTTCCAGGTTCATCACGTGGCGGATGACATGATATTCGTCGGCGATACCATTGCCGCCGTGCATGTCACGGGCCACCCGTGCGATATCCAGAGCCTTGCCACAGTTGTTGCGCTTGAGCATGGAGATAGCGTCTGTCGAATAGTTGCCGGCGTCTATCATGCGGCCGAGTTGCAAGGCGCCCTGAAGGCCCAGGGTGATTTCGGTCTGCATATCCGCCAGCTTCTTCTGGATCAACTGGTTGGCTGCCAGCGGCTTACCAAACTGCTTGCGCTCAAGCGTGTAATTAAGGGCTGCGTGCCAGCAGAACTCAGCAGCGCCCAAGGAACCCCAGCTGATGCCGAAGCGAGCCTTGTTCAGGCAACTGAAAGGACCTTTCAGGCCTTCCACGTCGAGCTTGTTCTCGTCCGGGACAAAGACTTCGTCCATAAAGATGGACCCGGTCTCGGAAGCCCGCAGGGAAAACTTACCCTCAATCTTCGGCGTGTCCAGGCCCTTGGCGCCTTCGCGTTCGATCACGAAACCGGTGATTTTGCCCTCGAGCTTGGCCCAGACCACGCAAACATCGGCAATGGGCGAGTTGGTGATCCAGGTCTTTGAGCCACTGACCAGATAGCCGCCGTCGACTTTCTTGGCGCGGGTTTCCATGTTGCCCGGGTCAGACCCGTGGTTGGGCTCGGTCAGACCAAAACAGCCCACCTTTTCGCCGGATGCCAGTTGGGGCAGGATGCGTTTTTTCAGGGCTTCCTGGCCAAAGGCGTGAATCGGGTGAATAACCAGTGACGACTGGACACTCAGGGCTGAACGATACGCGCTATCAACCCGCTCCACTTCGCGGGCAATCAGGCCGTAGCACACGTGGTTCAGGCCGGGGCCGCCGTATTCTTCTGGCAGGGTGGCACCGAGCATGCCCAGCTCGCCCATGTCGGTGAAAATGGAACGGTCGAACTTTTCATGCCGGTTCGCTTCGGTAATGCCGGGCATCAGGCGCTGATCGCAGAACGAACGGATACTGTCGCGCACCTGGCGCTCGGTTTCATCCAGTTGCTTATCGAACTGCAGCAGGTCATCCCAGGGGGTGGAAGCCATGGTGTCTCTCCTCAGAAAATTAGTGGTTCACTCGTTCAATTACAGCAGCAGTGCCCTGGCCAGTGCGCCAGCGTGTCGACCGAAGGGTGTTCATAATCCGTCGTAGATGAACGCGCACCTGGCATCTCCCGTTTTCATCAGACATGGCTCCCATTGTGATCTTCCGTTTCTAAGGAGGGAAGGGGTGGGCTTGCCATGCCATTAATGTTGATATAGTTTCGTATAGCGGAACTAAGTTTTGTATATCGACTGTTGAAGACTAATCCGGGTCTGTTTGAAATGCAACCGATACCACCAACGAAGGGCAGTCATCTGCTATGAGCCGTGTTCTGGTTCCTGCTGCGGTTTTTCTGGAACTGTTGGCGCTGTGCCTTTCCAGCATAGCGCTCAGTGCCTTTGCGGGTGTGTTGTTTGTGTTTTACTTCGCGCTGGCGCTGAGGCGGCTGCAATCGTATTCACGTTACCTGTTCCTGATCTCGCTGGTTGTGATCGGTTATCTGGGGTTTATCCGGCAACTGGCAGCCGAGGATCTGGTTCGTGCCGCATCCAACGCTGCTTTTTATGCAGCGTTCCTGGGAAGCCTGGGGATGATGCAATGCCTGGTTCGCCGTTTCGAGGTACTACAGCGTATACACGACGTGCTGCTGGGTGGTCGCCCAGCGCTGCTGTATCCAAAATACGCCGTGGTGAGTTGCGGGGTTGCGTCGGTGCTGAGCTTCGGAGTGATGAACCTGCTTTGCGGCACGCTATCGGAAACCCTGCGGCAGCGGGGCATTACCGGGGCTTCGCGATTGCGCTGGTTGCGCAGTGTGCTGATCAGTACATTGCGGGGATTTGCGCTGGTGCCGCTGGTCGCGCCAACCAGTGTTGCAGTCGCCATTATTACCCGTGAAGTGCCCTCCCTGAGCTGGTCGGGCCTGCTGCCCTATGGCATTGGCAGCGCGGTATTGCTGATTCTGGTGGGATGGGGGCTGGAGCATAAACGTTTTCGTCGGGTCAGCGGTGAGCGTGAACCGCTGGAAGCCTGGCCGGCTGGAAGTGGGCGGCTGTTGCTGCTGGTATTGATCATCTTTGCGGCGATGGGCCTGCTGGTGCAGCTAACGGAACTGAAGGTGTCAGTGGCTGCCATGCTGACGGTGCCGGTGGTCACCCTTCTTTATATGTTCTGGCACGATCGCTCTCCAGCTAAGGCGGTACGGGAAGCCACTGACAATATGCTCGGCATGAGCAACGAAATGTCTATCTTCGCAGGTTCCGCGGGGTTGGGCGTGGCGTTGGTCGCGGTGATTCCGGCGGATGCCCTGGCAGGCATGGCGACGGGTGAGCTGGGCGTATTTTTACTGGCCGTGTGTGGGTTGTTAATGATGCCGATGCTCTCTGCCATCGGCATCATCCCGATTACGGTGCTGAGTGTTCAGGCCGGGTTGATGCCGCAATTGGTCGCCGAGGGTGTGAACCCCCTGCCGATTGCGGTCGCCCTGGTGATTGGTTTCTCCCTTGCCATGATGCTGTCGCCGTTCGGCCCGGCCGTTATGCTGCTGTCACGATTCGGGCAGGTATCACGCTGGGTGGTGGCGTTTGGTTGGAACGGCGCTTTTGTCCTGCTCTCCATTCCGTTGTTATTGCTGATGCTGTGGGGGATATTTGTGGTGGCGCCGGCCACGGGCTGACCGGCGCGAATGTCAGGACTTCAATAGCCGCGGCTGGGGTCCACGATGCCGGAAATCGGCTGACCATTATGGTGTGCCTGTATCTTACCGGTGATCTGCTCCAGAGTGGCGTCCCTCAGCGTGCGCGCCGAGATATGTGGCGTAATGGTGATCTCCGGTCGCTGCCAGAAGGGGTGATCCGCGGGCAGGGGTTCCTGGCGAAACACATCCAGGGACGCCCGGGCAACATGGCCGTCTTCGATGGCTTTGATCAGGTCCTCTTCCACCAGATGCTCTCCCCGGCCCACGTTGATCACCACAGCATTGGGCATGAGTTGGCTAAGATGTTGTTGGTTGAGGATGTCCCGGGTTTCGTCGGTCAGTGGCAGAGTGTTCACCAGAACGCGGGTTGATTGCAGGAAATCGGGCAGGTTTTCGGTACCGGAAAAGGTCGAGACGCCCTCCAGGTCGTGCTTGCTCCGGGCCCAGCCATTGACCCGGTAATCCAGTCCGGCGAGGGTACGTGCCACTCGCTTGCCGATATGGCCAAGGCCCATGACGCCTACTGGCCACTCACTGCGCTTGATCGGGCGATGAATTTTCCAGATGCCCTGGCGTTGCTGCTCGCGGTAGGTTTCCATGCCCCGGCTGGCTTCCAGTAGCTGGTGCAACACGTATTCCGCCATCTGCGCGGACATGCCGGCGTCTTCCAGGCGCACGATGGGCAGTTGGGGCGGCAGATTGGGTACGGCCAGCAACCCATCGATTCCCGCGCCCAGGTTAAACACGGCTTTGAGCTTTTTCTCGCGCTCAAACAGTTGTTCCGGTGGTTGCCAGACAATGGCGTAATCGGCATCCACCGCCGGGCCGTTGGCGTCCCATACATGAACCTCGGCTTCCGGAAGCAGCTCCTTTATGGGAACCGTCCAGCGCTCCGGTTTGGGGTCTCCTGCTACAAATAGAACTTTCATGTGCTCTCCGGGGTTGTCGACAGCTTTTAATTTGGCTGCTAGATTTCACAATGCAGAATAATATACCGCAATAAGCTCGTAAACCTGGGGTTACATGTCGCGATATTGGAAGAGAATTGAAACATAAAGGAAGAGTGTTTCATATTTGGCACGACTTTTGATAATGGTTTCTGGTACTTGATATCTGCAGCGATTAAAATACCGCATCTTTTCCTACTATCCGAACATAGCCCTGGTAGTCCGGGCACAGCGGATCAGGCGCAGCTGTTGGAGGACGCCCGTTTATGACAAAAGCACAAGCCACCCCGCCGGAACTCCTGGCAGCATCCGGTGATGGTGAACC
This sequence comes from Marinobacter algicola DG893, assembly GCF_000170835.1. Classification (GTDB taxonomy): domain Bacteria; phylum Pseudomonadota; class Gammaproteobacteria; order Pseudomonadales; family Oleiphilaceae; genus Marinobacter; species Marinobacter algicola. Next base: position 1,153 of record NZ_ABCP01000055.1, on the reverse strand, counting down.
GGTAAAGCCTGAGAAAGATCGCAAGTTTGTAGAGGCACTTTCCCGTGGCCTGGATGTGCTTCGCGCCTTTAGCCAGGGCTCGGTGATTCTGGGCAATCAGGACATCGCGCGCCTGACCGGGCTGCCGAAACCCACGGTTTCGCGCATGACCTACACCCTGACCAAGCTGGGTTACCTCAGTTACAACGCCCAGTTGGAAAAGTACCAGCTCAGCTCCGGTGTATTGGCACTTGGTTATGCCTACGTTTCCAACCTTAAAGTGCGCCAGCTGGCCAAGCCTTATATGGATGAGTTTGCCCGCCAGACCAACATGTCCGTGGGCCTGACTTGCCGCGATCGTCTGCACATGATCTACGTGGAAAATCGCCTGCCGCCGGAAGCATCGCTGCTGCGTATGGATATCGGCCTGAAACTGCCCATGGCCACCACATCGGCGGGGCGAGCTTATTATTGTGCGATTTCGGACAAAGGCCGCAAGGTAATCGCGGACGCTATGGAAGCTAAATATGGTGATTCCTGGCCGGAGAAGCAGGAGGGCCTTGAGCGCTCGATGGAGGACTACAAGAAGTATGGTTTCTGTCTGTCGCTCGGCGAGTGGGATCGCAACATCAACTCCGCGGGTGTGCCCATTCACCTGCAGGACGGCACCATTATGGCGCTGACTTGTGCGGCGCCTTCCTATCTGATTTCCGGGGAAAAGTTGCGGGAATCCATTGCTCACCAACTCGCGATGCTGGCCAGCGACATTGAATCTCTTGGTGTGTGATCTGATGGACTAACTGATAAGGCAGCAAGCGACGGATGAGCCTTGCAATCCTCGCACTCCGCCAGTCAGACCATAAACTGCATCGCCTACTGCAAAGTCGGTGACGCCGTCGCCGATAGCAACAATTTCTCCAGCCAAATCGGTGCCAAGTACTGCGGGTAATTCCGGCATGGCATAAGGAGCGATACCTCGGCGGATCTTGTAATCAATAGGATTGACGCCACTCGCAAATATTTTTACTTGCACCTGACCTGCTGATGGAGAAGGTAAGTTAATCAGGGCATCCCGGAATACTGTACCTTCTTCATAGCTATCTAATATCAAAGCACGCATTTGTCCGTTTAACGCAGTCATCAACAACCTCACAATCTGAATATTCAGCGGGTG
>NZ_ABCP01000056.1 GCF_000170835.1 Marinobacter algicola DG893 | reverse complement strand
CGTTCCCGCTCGCTCTTACTCCCAATTTTGAAATCAAACTTGGAGACAGAGAAGAATGACCAAGATTGCCAACATTAAAGGCCGTGAAGTACTGGATTCTCGTGGGAACCCTACGGTTGAAGCGGACGTTATTCTTGAGGACGGCACCATCGGCAGTGCTTGCGCCCCCTCTGGTGCGTCGACGGGTTCACGCGAAGCTCTGGAGCTTCGTGACAAGGATACGAGCCGCTATTTGGGTAAGGGCGTTCTGAAAGCTGTTGAGGCGGTAAACGCCAAGATTCGCGATGCCCTGATTGGTAAAGACGCAGCTGATCAGCGTGCTCTCGACAACATCATGCTTGAGTTGGATGGCACTGAGAACAAAGCCAACCTGGGCGCCAACGCTATTCTGGCTGTCTCCCTGGCCGCTGCCAAAGCCGCTGCCGCTTCACTGGGCAAGCCGCTGTATGCTCACATTGCGGACCTGAACGGCACCTCCGGCAAGTACAGCATGCCGGTGCCGATGATGAATATCCTCAACGGTGGCGAGCACGCAGACAACAATGTCGATATCCAGGAATTTATGATCCAGCCGGTGGCTGCGAAGTCATTTTCCGAAGCGCTGCGCATTGGTGCGGAAATTTTCCATGCGCTGAAGAAAGTGCTTAATAGCAAAGGCCTTAACACCGCCGTCGGCGACGAAGGTGGCTTTGCACCGGATCTACCTTCCAACGAAGGCGCTCTGGCGGTGATCCAGGAAGCGGTGGAGAAGGCTGGCTACAAGCTGGGTACTGATGTGACCCTGGCGCTGGACTGTGCGTCTTCCGAGTTCTACAAGGATGGCCAGTACCAGCTGTCCGGCGAGGGCAAGTCCTTTGATTCTGCCGGTTTTGCCGACTATCTCGCGGGCCTGTGTGAGCGTTATCCGATCGTGTCCATCGAAGACGGTATGGATGAGAGCGACTGGGATGGCTGGAAAGTGCTGACTGAGAAGCTGGGTGACAAGGTTCAGTTGGTGGGTGATGACCTGTTCGTGACCAACACCAAAATTCTCAAGCAGGGTATCGACAAGAGCATTGGTAACTCCATCCTGATCAAGTTCAACCAGATCGGTAGCTTGAGCGAAACTCTGGACGCTATCAAGATGGCTCAGGATGCAGGCTACACGGCGGTGATTTCCCATCGCTCCGGCGAGACGGAAGACACCACCATCGCCGATCTGGCCGTGGCCACCTGTGCGGGCCAGATCAAGACCGGCTCACTGTGCCGCTCTGACCGGGTTGCCAAGTACAACCAATTGCTTCGTATTGAGGAAGCGTTGGATGGCAAGGCTCCCTATCGTGGCCTGAGCGAGATCAAAGGCCAGGGCTAATCGCCTGTTAAGGATACTTTGTCGGCTGGGTGCTGACAGGTAACCGATCCGGAAAGGCCATCGTGACCTTCGAAATGTGAGGTATGATGGCCTTTTTGTACAACTGGTTAGCAGAACTTGTTGCTAAACTACACTAAGGTCTATACTTACTGTCCGGTTGATGCATCGTAAACGGAATTCGCAATGAAGTTGCTCTGGTCCATCATGATTGTTCTTATTCTCCTGCTGCAGGTTCGCCTGTGGGTTGGGGAGGGTAGTTTCGCCCAGGTATGGGGGCTGGAGAACGCCATTGCCGAGCAGCGCGAGGAAAACGCTGAGCTTGCAGTCCGCAATGAGCGCCTCTACGCGGAAGTTCGTAACCTTCGCGGCGAAAAAGGCGCGGTTGAAGAACGTGCCCGCATGAACCTGGGGCTGATCCGTAACGATGAAACCTTCTTCCTGGTGGTCGAGCAGTAACCCAGCCGCAAGCCAGGTCGATCAAAGCTGACCACGTCCATGAGTAAACCCCGCTATTGGTTGATCGTTCCCGCCGCTGGTTCCGGCCAGCGAATGAAGGCCGACTGCCCGAAGCAATATCTCAGGCTGGACCATCAATACATCCTTGATATCACTCTCTCCAGGCTATTGGACCATGCTGATTTCTCAGGTTGTGTGGTCGCGATTCGCGCGGACGATCCCTGGTGGCCGGAAACGGCAGCCAGCTCTGACCCTCGTATTGATTCCTGTGCCGGGGGCGCTGAGCGTGCGGATTCGGTATTGTCTGCACTTGAGGTGCTGGCCTCTCGGGCGGATGACGACGATTGGGTACTGGTACACGATGCGGCCCGGCCCTGTTTACACCCCAACGACCTCGAGCGATTGCTGACCCAACTTCACGATCACCCTGTGGGTGGCTTGCTGGCGACGCCGGTGGCCGATACGCTCAAGCGTGTGGCAAGCGACAGCAATCAGGTGGAGACCACCATCGACCGCCGTCACCTGTGGCGCGCACTGACGCCTCAAATGTTCCGCTTTGGCGCTTTGAGGCAGGCTCTGGAAGCTGCCATTGCATCAGATTATCCGGTGACTGATGAAGCCTCGGCCATGGAATACGCCGGCAATGTTCCCTGTATCGTAGAGGGGCGACCGGATAATATAAAGATTACGGTACCTGCTGATCTGGCACTGGCCGGTTTTATCCTCAGCCGTCTCTAGCGGCGGGCCTGCATCGTTATTGATTGAAAAGGAAACAGCACTATGCGAATCGGGCAGGGCTTTGATGTCCATGCTTTCTGTGAGGGCGATCAAGTCGTGATTGGCGGTGTGACCATTCCGCACACCCATGCCCTCAAGGCCCATTCCGATGGGGATGTGCTTTTACACGCCCTTGCAGACGCCCTGTTGGGTGCTGTGGCCCTGGGCGATATCGGCCATCTGTTTCCCGACACCAGTGAGGAGTGGGCGGGGGCAGACAGCAGGGACCTTCTGCGTCGCGTGATGGAACGTGTTGCCGGTGAAGGATTTGGTGTCGGTAACGTGGATGCCACCATTATTGCCCAGGCCCCGAAGATGGCGCCCCACATTGAGGCGATGCGGTTGACCATTGCCGAGGATCTTGCTGTTCCGGCGAGCCGGGTCAGCGTCAAGGCGACCACCACCGAAAAGCTGGGCTTTACCGGTCGCGGTGAGGGCATTGCCTGTCAGGCGATTTGCTTACTCGAGCCGATTTCATCATGACGGATGCTCAGCACGCTTCCAAAGGCTGGCGACTCGACTGGCCAACTTCTTCGGGTTCTCGGGTGGCGTCGGCGAGCATCAAATGCCTCCCTGCCGACTTTTTTGTGGATGAAGATCTGTCTATGCCGGAAGACAGTGACGGTGGAGGAGAGCACCTTTGTCTGCGCCTGGAAAAGGTCGGGGACAACACCGACTATGTGGCGCGGCAGCTTGCTACTATTTGCGGCTGTCGGCATTTTGACGTGGGTTTTTGCGGACTGAAGGACCGTCATGCGGTTACTCGTCAGTGGTTTAGCCTTTATCGACCGGGACAGGAAAACGAAGATGCAACGTTCATCCAGGCGGTGGAGGAACACTGGCCGGTATTGGCGCAGCATCGCCAGGCACGAAAACTGAGACGGGGCGATCATCAGGGCAACCGGTTTGAGCTGGTGCTAAAGGACGTGGTCGGCGACACATCTGCTATCGATGCGGCTCTGGCCCGGTTGCGGGACCTCGGATGCCCGAATTATTTCGGTTCGCAACGGTTTGGCCATGGCGGTGCCAATCTGGATAGGGCGCTGACCATGGACCCGACAACACTGAACCGTCGGAGTGGTCGCAATGTCAAAAAGCGTGGGCGAGGGCGGTCAACCTCTGGCAGTCGCGACAGTAAGAACGTATTGTACTTTTCGGCGGCACGTTCGTGGTTATTCAACGAGGTGCTCGCCCATCGCGTTGAGACAGGCACCTGGCTGACACCTCTGGAGGGAGAGCCAGGCGCCTGTGAAAATCAGAACCTGATGGTAACAGGTCCTCTCTGGGGTGACGGTGGCACTGAGGCAGTGTCGGTCCAGGGCGAAATCGAGCGTTCCGTGGTTGCGCGTTACCCGCAACTGGCAGCGGTGTTTTCAACCACCCGAATGAAGCCTGAACGTCGACCGCTGAACCTGAAACCGGAAAGCCTGGAATGGCATTGGGACGGCAATGACCAGTTGCGGTTGTCGTTCCGGCTTGCGCCGGGGCAATACGCAACAACGTTGCTGGATGATGTGTTTGATATAACGGACGCAACCACGTTTATTGGAGAAAATTGTGCGAATTCTGTTGTCCAATGATGATGGCGTTCACTCGCCTGGTCTTCAGGCCCTACACGACGGGCTCCAGGGACTGGGCCACCTTGAAGTCGTGGCGCCGGATCGGGACCATAGCGGCGCCAGCAATGCCTTGACGCTGAGCCGCCCGCTAACGGTGGAAGACCATCCCAATGGCTTCCGCTCTGTGGACGGGACCCCGACGGATTGCGTGCACCTTGCGGTTAACGGGCTGTTTGATGAGCCGTTTGATCGTGTGGTCTCGGGTATCAATACCCACGCCAACCTCGGCGACGATATCATCTATTCCGGTACGGTGGCGGCCGCCACCGAGGGCAGAAACCTGGGGTTGCCAGCAATCGCGGTATCGCTGGTGAACGAAGGTCGTTTCCACTATGAAACGGCGGCCAGGGTTGTTCGTGCGTTGCTGGAAAGCGATCAGCCATTAACCCTGGGGCCTCGGTGTATTCTCAATGTGAACGTTCCCGATGTGCCCTGGGAAGAGATTGCCGGCTTCCGCGTTACCCGGCTTGGCCATCGCGACCGGGCAGAGGGTGCTGTGCCGATGACCTGCCCCCGGGGCAAGGCCCGTTACTGGATCGGGGCGGCAGGTAAGGGCAGCGACGCCGGGCCGGGGACCGATTTCAACGCGGTGCGCGAGAATTACGTCTCGATCACTCCCGTCCATGTGGATATGACGCGCCATGAGGCGCTGTCGCCGCTGCGAGAGTGGGTTGAGTTGCTAGCTGGACGGGAGGGACGTTAATGGTGGCAGCGATTGACGGTATCGGAATGACGTCCCGCCGAACCCGTATGCGATTGATACAAAGGCTCAGAGAAGCTGGTATAGCCGATGAGCAGGTGCTTACCGCCATGGCGGACGTGCCGCGTCACATATTTCTCGATGAAGCGCTTTCCCATAGGGCCTACGAAGACACGGCGCTGCCCATTGGCTACAGTCAGACTCTGTCCCAGCCCTACATCGTCGCGCGGATGACTGAGTCTCTGATGCGCCACAAACCCCGGAAAGTGCTGGAACTGGGAACGGGGTCGGGCTACCAGACCGCAATCCTTGCCAGGCTGGTGGATCAGGTTTTCAGCGTTGAGCGCATCAAACCGCTGCAGGACCGGGCTCGCGACCGGCTTCGCCAGCTTGGCTACCGTAACACGATGCTCAAACACGCAGACGGAGGTATGGGGTGGCCAGAACAGGGGCCTTTTGATGGCATCATCGTCACCGCAGCACCCCGTGAAATCCCGCCGGAACTGAAGGACCAACTGGCGGATGGGGGCGTTATTGTGGCGCCGATCGGCGAGGGCACACAGATGCTGGTGGAAATGGTGCGCCAGGGCGACCGATTCGAGACCCGAGATATTGAACCGGTGCGTTTTGTGCCTTTGTTGGGCGGGGTCGTGCGGTGACCGCAGAACGCCCCTCTGAATCGTCCACAGTCGTACCTCACTCCCATCATCCCTTTGCGGTATTCCTGAGGGGCATGGCCATGGGGGCGGCTGATATCGTACCCGGCGTCTCTGGTGGCACCATTGCATTCATAACCGGCATCTACTTCCGGTTGCTGGAAGCCATCAATGCCGTTCCACAAGCCTTCTTCCACCACCTGATCCGCGGGCAGATGAGGCAATTCTGGGCGGCGTGTGACGGCACCTTCCTGCTGTGTCTGTTGGCGGGAATCCTCGGCAGTATCGCCACCCTCGCGTCCGCAATCAGCCATGCCCTTGCCACCTATCCGATCCTGATCTGGAGTTTTTTCTTCGGCCTGATCGTCGCCTCGGTTTGGCACGTCGGCCGCCAGGTTCGCCGCTATGGGCTGTTGTTGCTGTTGCCATTTTCGGTGGGAACCGTTTTTGCCTGGTGGGTCACAACCCTGTCCGGCAGCCCGTTGTCGCCCTCTATGCCGGTGTATTTCGGGGCCGGGGCTCTGGCCATCTGCGCCATGATTCTGCCAGGAATCTCCGGCAGTTTTATTCTGGTGATTCTGGGTATGTACGTCCCGGTACTGGACGCCATACGTTCCCTGGATCTCGGCATCCTCGGGATTTTCGCTGTTGGTTGCCTGGTCGGTTTGCTGTCCGTTGCCCGGCTCATCACCTGGGCGTTCCATCGTTACCATGACCTTGTGCTGGCATTGTTGACTGGCTTTATGGTGGGGGCGTTGAACAAAGTCTGGCCCTGGAAAGAGACACTTAGCTGGCGTACCAACAGTGCCGGCAAGCAGGTGCCCCTGAACGAAGCAAGCATCAGCCCGATGGGCTATGCTGAGTTGACCGGTGACGAATCACAATTATTACTGGCGATGACCTGTGCGTTGGCTGGTCTGTTGCTGGTTCTGCTGGTGGAATGGGTGGGTAGGAAAAAACAGCCAGGCCCTGCCCGTTAGCTTGGTTATCTGCTCGCTGTTGTGACGGCGTTCGCAGGCGTATCGAGACTAAGTGTTACTTTTTGATCCGTGAGGTTGTTTCGAGCAGTAACAAATGCAACAGATGGGTAACTTGGTTTCATGCCCAAAATGTGCAATAAATTAGCAAGTTACTCAAAACACTTTATAAATCGCTGAATTTTTTATACGAATTACTAATAACGGGCATATTTTTATTCTTTTGAGATTAGTGCGTGGGTCCATCATTGCTGCGACGGCAGTCTTCCCGCGGCTCCCCTCCGGTGCCCCTGCCTCTCCGTGTTCAAAAAAGCGGACGCGCCTCTACACCTTCCTGCTTGTGCTTTTTGGTGCCATGTTGCTGACTGGCTGCAACACGCAGGCAATCTACCGTGATGACCTTTACAACCCGCCGGTGTACTGGGGCCGCCACGTTGTCAAATCCGGGGAAACGCTCTACAGCATCGCCTGGCGTTATGGTCGTGACTACCGGGAACTAGGCAATGCCAATGGTATTAGCCCGCCATACCACATCAAGGCAGGGCAGGTTCTCAGGCTGGACCTTCGCGGAAATGTAACATCCACTGCGCAGACTGGCGGAAGTAACAAAGCGTCGGTCTCGCGACCACCAACCCGTACCGCGTCTCGACAGCCTGCTCCCAAACCGGAGCCAAAACCGACGGTCTCGCGGCGGCCAGATAAGTCGTCACCATTAACGGGCCAGAGCCAGACAGTATCCAATGTCAACTGGCGCTGGCCCCACGTTGGCACCGTAATTGCAGGATATTCTACGTCCGGGAAAGTCAATAAAGGTATTGATATTGCTGGAAAAGCAGGTGATTCTGTGAGGGCGGCGGCAAGTGGTAATGTCGTTTATGCCGGAAGTGGGTTGCTCGGGTATGGCAACCTGATCATAGTGAACCACAACGAGCACTATTTGAGTGCTTATGCTCACAACCGGAAGATTCTGGTGCAGGAAGGGGAGGATGTTAAAGCCGGACAGGTCATCGCTGAACTGGGAAACAGCGGCACGGACAGGCCCAAGTTGCATTTTGAGATTCGTAAAAATGGCAACCCGGTCGACCCCGCCCACTACCTCCCGGCCCGATGAAGCGGATTGGCCACACAAAACCTGACGTCCGGCACCGATAATCAAAGGCAACGAAAGACCATAGTCGAGACAAACAATAAAAACGACGGTTCCGGCAACCGTCAACAGCTAGCAATAAATGTCCTGAACAAGAACACGAAGAAAGCAGGCGCTCGCAATAATAAAAAGACGTGAGCGAATTCCCAGGATCATTGAAAGGCGGGGCAAAGAGTTATGTCAGCAGAGCATGAAGAACTCATCATTGATCGTGTATCAGATGTTGAAGACGCAGACGATCAGCTGTTAGCGGAAGACAAAGTAGAAGCAAAAGAAACGGCGGAAGTGGAAGCCGTTGAAACAGAAGAAGACATCCCGGCCCAGGGTCGATACTTCACCAGCCAGAAGCAACTGGACGCTACCCAGCTTTATCTCAACGAAATTGGTTTCTCCCCTCTCTTAACACCCGAAGAAGAAGTGTATTTTGCACGGCTCGCCCGCAAGGGAGAGGAGTCCGGTCGCAAACGTATGATCGAGAGCAATCTACGCCTGGTGGTCAAGATTGCACGGCGATACGTGAACCGTGGTCTGACACTGTTGGACCTGATTGAAGAAGGTAACCTTGGGCTTATCCGCGCAGTAGAGAAGTTTGACCCCGAACGGGGCTTCCGCTTCTCCACATACGCCACCTGGTGGATCCGCCAGACCATTGAGCGGGCCATCATGAACCAGACCCGCACCATTCGCCTTCCCATCCATGTTGTTAAGGAACTCAACCTGTACCTGCGCGCGGCACGGGAACTTACCCAGAAGCTGGACCACGAGCCGTCAGCGGAAGAAATCGCGCGCATGGTCGACAAGCCAGTTGCGGATGTTAAACGGATGCTGGGCCTGAACGAGCGTGTTGCCTCCATGGACACGCCCATTGGTACCGGCGGCGAAAAATCCCTTCTGGATACCGTTGCAGACGAAGGCGCCTCCGATCCCGCTGACCTGCTGCAGGACAACAACATGTGCTCCTGTGTCGAAAAGTGGATCGACCAGCTCAGTGACAAGCAGCAGGAAGTGCTGTCCCGTCGCTTTGGTTTGAGGGGTTACCCCATTAGCACGCTTGAAGAAGTGGGCCAGGAGATTGGTCTGACTCGTGAGCGGGTTCGTCAGATTCAGGTGGAGGCGCTCCGTCGCCTCCGTGAAATCCTGGAGAAGGAAGGTCTGTCTGGAACCATGCTGTTCAAATAATCGGTTCTGCACCACCCAAAACCGGCCCGCTGTCTGCGGGCCGGTTTTTTTTGCGTTGCCAAATGAGAACCAGCCGGCGTAAGCGTTCGTTTGCTCCCTGTTAAACTTGGATGGCCGGAGGGGGATATGGGTGTCGAACTCCGGTGCAATCAGACATTCAATAATAACGATCAATAAGGAAAGGACGATGAAAAAGGCCCTATCAACAGGATTTGCTTCACTGCTGCTGACAGCAGCCCTTGCAGCGCCAGCCGCCGCCCTGACGGTGGAAGGCGTCGATGTGCCGGATACCTACTCGGCGATGGATACCGAGCTCAAGCTCAATGGTGCGGGTACCCGTTCCAAGTGGTTTATGGACCTCTACATTGGCGGTTTGTATGTGCCCGAAACCATCGACGATGGACAGACCATAATCAACGCGGACGAGCCCCAGGCCATCACCCTGCACATCATTTCCGGGATGATCACCAGCGATAAAATGAAATCCGCCACAATGGAAGGGTTTGAGAATTCCACAGGCGGAGACCTGGCTGCGATCAAGGACGATGTGGATGCGTTCCTGGATGTGTTTTCAGAAGAGATCAAGGACGGTGACGTGTTTGATCTCGTTTACCTGCCGGGTGAAGGCGTGCGTGTGCTGAAGAACGGTGATCAGCGCGCGACCATTGGAGACCTGAAGTTCAAGAAGGCCCTGTTCGGCATCTGGCTGTCAGACGAGCCTGCCCAGGAAGACCTGAAAGAGAAGATGCTGGGCCAGCGGTAAGCGCCCGGTAGGGGCACCGGTTCCGGTTGTCCGGGGCCGGTGTCAGTCCATGTAATCCCGTTTCTGCTTGAATTCGCACAGATCTTCAATGATGCAGGCGCCGCATTTTGGCTTCCTGGCTGTACAGGTGTAACGCCCGTGAAGGATCAGCCAATGATGGGCATCCAACAGGAACTCCTTGGGCACCAGCCGCATCAGGCGCTTCTCCACGTCCAGCACATTCTTGCCGGGCGCAATCCCCGTTCTGTTCGATACCCGGAAGATGTGGGTGTCGACTGCCATTGCCGGTTGCCCGAACGCAGTGTTCAGAACCACATTGGCGGTCTTGCGGCCGACACCCGGAAGGGCTTCCAGGTCTTCCCGGTTGTCCGGAACTTCCCCGCCGTGCTTTTCAATCAGCGCGCGACAGGTCTTGATCACGTTCTCGGCCTTGCTGTTAAACAGCCCGATGGTCTTGATGTATTCCTTCAGGCCATCCACTCCCAGAGCGAGGATGTTTTCGGGTGTGTTCGCTACGGGATACAGTTTTGCGGTTGCCTTGTTCACGCCTACGTCTGTGGCCTGGGCCGAGAGTATCACCGCAATCAGCAGTTCGAACGGGTTGGCATAGTTCAATTCAGTTGTGGGTGTCGGGTTGGCCTCCCGCAAACGGGTAAAGATTTCCGTACGTTTTGCCTTGTTCATGGGCTATCCGCTGGCTGAGAAGAAATGTTCATTGAATGTTCAGGACACATGGCCTGTTACCCGCACTCGCTTGCTACCCGCTACGATGGGCTCCACTGCTTTGCGATGGGCCTTGAGATGGTTGTCGATGCCATTCTTCAGCGCGATGAGCAGCCCCAGCCCCACAAAGGCACCCGGCGGTAGAACCATGAAGAGCACGTCCGGGTACTGCTCCAGTGGCCGGATTCCCCAGTCTGCCGCCATGGGGCCCAGCAGGAGATCCATATCGGTAAACAGGGTGCCTTGGCCCACGAGCTCCCTCATGGCACCGAGTGCAATCAGCACGATCAGAAAACCGATACCCATCATGACACCGTCCAGCAGGGCGGGTAGGGGCGGGTTCTTGGAGGCAAACGCGTCCGCACGGCCCAGAATGGCGCAGTTGGTCACGATCAATGGAATGAAAATGCCCAGAATCTGGTAGAGCTCATAGGTATAGGCCTGCATCAGCAGTTCAGCGCAGGTGACGAAAGAGGCGATGATCATCACGAAGGCAGGCAGGCGCACCGACTCGCTGACAAAGTTGCGGATCAGCGATACGGCCAGATTCGAGCCCATTAGTACCATCAATGTTGCCAGGCCCAGGCCGATGGCATTGACGACGGTACTGGTCACCGCCAGAAGGGGGCAAAGCCCCAGCACCTGGACCAGGGCAGGGTTGTTGGTCCAGAGCCCGTCACGGACGATCTCTGCGCTGGATTTGGTCGCCATGTTACGAATGCTCCCGTTCTGGTGTCTGGCCGGCGATTTCCTCGGGCGTCAGCGGCGTGCTTCGGGGTGACGCGGGTTCATTGAGGATGTCGCGAATGTCACTGCGGTGCTCACGGAAATAGATGAGTGTTTTTTGCACTGCATTAACTACGGCTTTCGGGGTGATGGTCGCACCGGTGAACTGGTCAAACGCCCCGCCATTTTTCCTGACAGCCCAGCGTTCCGGTGCCGGGTCGCCAAGGGAGCGGCCGGTGAACGAGTGGATCCAGTCTGACTTCTTGGTTTCAATGCGGTCGCCCAGGCCGGGGGTTTCCCGGTGGCTGGTCACCCGAACTCCCAGCACCGTGCCCCTCATATTCAGACCCACCAATAGGTGAATGTTGCCAGAATAACCGTCAGGGGCCACTACCGGCATGATCAGGCCGGTGGGGCGGCCATTGCGACGTGCTACCCAGGCCGTGACGGGGTCGTTAGCGTTGATTCCGTTATCCGCCGGAAGTTGCACCGTGTCGGTCAGCAGATGATTGTCGTGCCGGTTTTCCGGAATGATCTCAAACAGCGCCTGCGCTTCCGCCCTGGCGGCCTGTTCCTGTATGCGCTCTGCGGTCATAACCTGGGTGATGGCGATGGTGCCACCGGTAATGATGGCGAACAGGCCCAGGCCAATGGCGTTGCGACGGATGGACGTTGCGAGTTCTGCCATGGTTTATCCCTGCCCCTTGCCGGGAATGCCGCGCCGGGGCTTGTGATGCCCGTAGGTACGGGGCGGCGTGTAGTGGTCGATAAACGGCACTGCGAAGTTCATCAGCAGAACGCTGAAGGCCACTGCATCGGGGTAGGCGCCCCAGGTGCGGATCAGGTAAATCAGAATACCAATACCCGCTCCGTAGATCAGCTTGCCCTGATGGCTGGACGCGGCGGACACCGGGTCCGTGGCAATAAAGAACGCGCCCAACATGGTGCCCCCGGCCAGCAAGTGCATGGCCAGCGGCGCATACAGGTCCGCGTTGCTGCCAAAGGCAAGGCTCATAAGCGAGAGGCCCGCCAGCATGCTGACCGGAATGTGCCAGGTGATAATCTTCAGGCCGACAAGAACCAGACCACCTACCAGGAATGCAGCGTTGACCCATTCCCAGCCCCGGGCAACACCGTCACCGAAGGTGGGGTGAGCAAGCACTTCCGCTGCGGTGTGGGTGGTAATCTTGTGCTTGTATTCATCCAGCGGCGTGGCCATGGTGAACGCGTCTACCGCTGTCTGTTGGCCGGAGGCGATCATGCCCAGGGTGTCGCCAAACCCTGGCGCGGATTCCCATAGGAGACCGGGCTGCGCCCAATTCGTGGTCATGGCCACGGGGAACGAGATCAGCACCAGGGCGTAACCTACCATGGCGGGATTAAAGGGGTTGGAGCCCAGACCACCATAGAGCTGCTTGGCCATGACGATGGCGGCGATGACGGCAACCGCGGACACCCACCAGGGTGCAAACTGCGGCAGGGAAAGACCGAGCAAAAGGCCGGTGACCGCAGCGGTGTTGTCTCTCAGGAAGAAAGCCACCGGGCGCTTGCGAAGCTTCAGGATGGCAGCCTCGGCGGCCAGTGCCACTGCGATGCACCAGACCACGTTGATCAGATTGCCCCAGCCAAAGAACAGGGTTAGCGCCAGCAGGCCGGGCAGGGCCGCCAGAATCACCCACAGCATGACTTGTGACGTGGAGCGGGCGTTACGGGCGTGGGGCGAGGACTGTTGCGCAAGTGCCATTAGCGTTGGAGCCTGTTCATTATGAGTCTGTCGGTTGGGTATCGGTGGCCGCCACAGATTGCCGGGCCTCTGCCAAAGCCTCTTCCGCCCGTTTTACCCGGTCGTGGTTCTTGGTGACGGCTCTCTCGAGTTTTTCGACGTTGTCTGCGTTCTCAGCCCTGGCGTCCTCCAGCATGCTTTGCATGGTATTGAGCTTGGCGGTGGCCTGGGCGAGCTGCTTTTCCAGGGCGTCGATATCGGGCGTCGGTTCGCTGGAGGCACTGGTCTCAGAGGCCCCAGCTTTTGTTTCGGCCTGCTGTTGGGCCTTGGCTTTTTTACGCGCCAAGGCTTCCTGCACCAGGGTGGCCTTGGCGGCACGGTCATCGGCGGGCTGGCCCTCTGCTTCCGCTTTTTCGGCCTCTGCCTGCTTCTTGGCCTGAGCCTCGGCGGCTGCTTTTGCCCGCTCCTTACGCCGCTGTTCTTTCTCCTGCTGTTCTCGTTCGAGCCTGGCTTGACGGGCTTCAAAGCGTTCACGGGCGCGGTCTGCCTTCAACTGTTCGGCCTGCTGCACCCGAATTTCGCCTTTCGCGGCACGATAGTACTGAACCAGCGGAATGGAGCTGGGGCAGACGTAAGAACAGGCACCACATTCGATGCAGTCGAACAGGTTCAGGTGCTCGACTTTGTCGAGTTCTCCGGATTTGGAGTACCAGAACAGTTGCTGGGGCAGCAGCTCCATGGGGCAGGCTTCGGCGCACATGCTGCAGCGAATGCAGGGCTGTTCCGGAGCGGGGTCCGGTAATTCCGTGGCCGTGGCGGCAATCACGCAGTTGGTGGTTTTGACCACCGGTATGGCCGGAGTTTCCAGGGTGTAGCCCATCATTGGCCCACCCAGAACAAGGCGGTGAAGCTTGTTCTGTTCGGGCCCGGCCTGTGCGAGGAGATAGTCGATAGATGTGCCGATCAAGACCTCGAAATTACCGGGATCGGTGACTGCATCACCAGTAACCGTTGTCACGCGGGAAATCAACGGCTCTCCCCGGTGAATAGCGGCAGATACGGCGATGGCTGTGCCCACGTTCTGGCACATCACTCCAATATCCGCTGGAATCCCGCCACTGGGCACCTCCATGCCTGTCAGGATCTGTATCAGCTGTTTTTCGCCACCAGAGGGATATTTGGTAGGGATTACAGCGATCTCTGTCTGGGTGCCCTCTGCGGCTTTCCTGAGCGCTGAGATGGCCTCGGGTTTGTTGTCCTCGATGCCGATTACAACCCGTTCCGGGCGTAGTACCCACGCCATAATCCGCAACCCGGCAATGATCTCGCCCGCGTTTTCCCGCATCGACATATCGTCGGCAGTGATGTAGGGCTCACACTCCGCGCCGTTCAGGATCAGCGTGTTTACCTTTCGATCCCGGGGCGGGCGTAGCTTGATGTTGGTTGGGAAGCCGGCGCCTCCCATGCCGGAAATGCCGGCGTCGCGGATTCGTTCGAGCACCGTTTCGCGGTCCAGATCCCGGTAGTTCGTTACCGGGTTGAGAGGCGCCCACTCATCTTTTCCGTCGGGTTTGAGGGTAATGCACCAGTCGCTCATTCCGGAGGGGTGGGGAACGGGCTGAAGGCTGACGGATTCAATAGTGCCGGAGGTCGGCGCGTGAACGGGTACGCCCATGCCACCGGTCACATCGGCTATTTTCTGGCCTTTGAGAACTCGATCGCCGACTGCAACACAGGCTTCAGCCGGTTCACCGATGTGCTGCTGCAACGGCAATACCAGAACCTCTGGCAGGCCGGCGCCAGTGATAGGGCGTGATGTGGACTGGTGTTTGTTTTCGGCAGGATGGATGCCGCCGGAAAAGTCCCAGAGCTGTGTCATCAGGCGTTGGCCCCCTGACGATCGGTGGCAATCACACCGGATTTGGGTGGTGTCCAGGTCCAGGAGCGAATGTCGGGCTCTATCGTAATCATGTCGATACAGTCCACCGGGCAGGGTTCCACACACAGATCACAGCCGGTGCATTCGCTCTCGATTACGGTATGCATATGTTTTGCGGCGCCGAGGATGGCGTCCACCGGGCAGGCCTGGATACACTTGGTGCAACCAATGCACTCGTCCTCGCGAATCACCGCAACACGCTTGGCCTGTTCCACCCCGTGTTCCGCGTCCAGCGGTTGTGGCTCCACGTCCAGCAGGTCTGCCAGTGCCTTGATGGTGGTTTCACCGCCCGGAGGGCATTTGTTGATGGCATCGCCGTTGGCAATGGATTCGGCGTAGGGACGGCAGCCGGGAAAACCACACTGGCCGCACTGGGTTTGGGGAAGCATGGAGTCAATCTGGTCCACCAACGGGTTGCCTTCCACCCGAAAGCGCTCTGCGGCAAAGCCCAGCAGACCGCCGAACACAATCGCCAGCGCGAGCAGAACCAGTACGGCAATCAGTATGCTCGTCCACATAATACAAACGCTCCGTCAGACGCTGACCAGACCAGTAAAGCCCAGGAAAGCCAGAGACATCAACCCGGCGGTGACCATGCCAATGGCGGCGCCCCGGAAGGCAACCGGAACATCGGCCACGGCGATGCGTTCACGCATGGCAGCAAACAGCACCAGCACCAGCGAAAAGCCGGCGGCGGCTCCGAATCCGTACAGGACAGATTCCACGAAGTTATTGTTCTTGTTGAGGTTAAGCAGGGCAACACCCAGAACCGCGCAGTTGGTGGTAATCAGCGGCAGGAAAATGCCCAATACCCGATAGAGCAGGGGGCTGGTCTTGCGGACCACCATCTCAGTGAACTGCACGACAACGGCGATCACCAGGATGAACGTGATGGTTTTCAGGAACGCCAGATCCAGGGGCTCCAGCAGGTAGGTATACGCCAGGTAGCTGCACACCGAGGCCAGGGTCAGCACAAACGTGGTGGCCAATGACATGCCCATAGCGGTTTCCAGCTTCCCGGATACGCCCATGAACGGGCACAGTCCAAGAAACTGAACCAGCACAAAATTGTTCACCAGTATGGTGCTGACCAGGATCAGCAGATACTCAGTCATCAGAGCGCGCCATTACATAATCCGCATGCCGGGCGTGGCGCCCGAATCCGGTGACAGGATGAAAATATCTTTTCCGCCGGGGCCGGCCGCCAGCACCATGCCCTCTGACATCCCGAATTTCATCTTTCGGGGCTTGAGGTTGGCCACCATCACCGTCAGGCGTCCTTCGAGGTCCTCAGGTTTGTACGCCGATTTGATGCCGGCAAAGACGTTGCGCTCGCCCTCTCCAACGTCAAGGGTGAGGCGAAGCAGCTTGTCGGCGCCGTCCACGTGCTCGGCTTTGACAATCTTGACGACCCGAAGATCCACCTTCGCGAAATCCCCGAATTCTATTTCATCGGCAATCGGCTCGTGATTGGCTTCCGGGGCCTTCTGTCCTGTCGCCGCGGGCATTTCTTCCTTGGACGCGTCCAGCATTTTCTCGATCTGGGCCATGTCCACTCGGTTCATCAGCGGCTTGAATTTGTTGATGCCGTGATTCTCAAGCCGCTGCTCGCGCTTGTTCCAGTCCAGTGACGCATTCAGGAAGGCCTCGGACGCCTTGGCGGTTTCCGGCAGAACCGGTGCCAGGTACGTCATCAGCAGGTGGAACATGTTGATGGCATTGGTGCAGATGGCCTGCAGGTTGTCGTCCTGGCCGTCCTGCTTGGCAATGACCCAGGGCTGCTCGTCATTCACGTATTGGTTGGCGATGTCCGCCAGTTCCATGATACGACGCATGGCGCGGCCGAACTCCCGGGCCTCGAAAAAGTCCGCAATCTCATCACCGGCCTCGATAAACTCTTTCAGCTTTTCATGTTCGGTAACGGTACCGAGCTGGCCGTCAAAGCGCTTGGTGATGAACCCGGCGCTGCGACTGGCAATGTTGACCACCTTGCCCACCAGATCCGAGTTCACCCGCGCGGCGAAGTCTTCCAGGTTCAGGTCCATGTCGTCGACGCTGCCGGTGAGTTTGGCGGCGAAGTAGTAGCGCAGGTATTCCGGATCCAGGTGGTCCAGATAGGTACGGGCCATGATAAACGTGCCCCGGGACTTGGACATCTTCTTGCCATTCACCGTCACGAAACCGTGGGCCCAGACGGCACTGGGCGTGCGGAACCCGGCGCTGTGCAGCATGGACGGCCAGAACAGGGCGTGGAAATTGATAATGTCCTTGCCGATAAAGTGGTACACCTCGGCGGTGGAGTCCGCCTTCCAGAAATGCTCGAAATCAATGCCTTCCCGGTTGCACAGGTTCTTGAAACTGGCGAGGTAACCGATGGGCGCGTCGAGCCAGACGTAGAAATACTTGCCGGGTGCATCCGGAATCTCGAATCCGAAATAGGGGGCATCGCGGCTGATGTCCCATTCCTGCAGACCCGCATCCAGCCACTCGGCCAGCTTATTGGCCACCTGGGGCTGTAGCGTACCGCTGCGGGTCCAGTTCGCGAGGAAGTCTGCAAATTCCGGCAGGCGGAAGAAGTAGTGCTCGGATTCCTTGTCCACCGGCGTGGCGCCGGAAACCGCCGAGCGGGGATTGATCAGCTCGGCCGGGGTATAGGTGGCGCCGCAGGCTTCGCAGTTGTCGCCGTACTGGTCCTCGGTCTTGCACTTGGGGCAGGTGCCTTTGATGAACCGGTCCGCCAGGAACATGTTCTTTTCAGGATCGAACGCCTGGGTAATCTTGCGGGTGGCTATGTGGCCGTTTTCCTGCAACTGGCGATAGATGTATTCCGAGAACTGGCGGTTCTCCTCGGAATGGGTTGTGTAATAGTTGTCGAAGCGGATGTGGAAACCACCAAAATCCTGCTGGTGCTCGTCCCGGATACGGTCGATCAGGCTCTCGGAGGAGATGCCTTCGCGCTCGGCACGGAGCATAATAGCAGTACCGTGAGCATCGTCCGCGCAAACGTAGTAGCAGTTCTGGCCACGCATTTTCTGATAGCGCACCCAGATATCCGTCTGAATGTATTCCAGCAGATGGCCCAGGTGGATGGGGCCATTGGCGTACGGCAGGGCGCTGGTTACCAGAATATCGCGCTGTTGCTTTGAACTCGCTTGCGTCATGTTGTGGTCCGAACCTTCATTCGTCAGGAGTTGGGCGTTCGCGTTTACCGGCCTTGCTCCGGGTAAAGAACCCTTATGGCCAGAAACGGGCACAAATGATACCTTCCGAGCAGATAATTTTCACCCGAAACACCTGTTTCTGCGCTAATAAATGCGCATGACGTCAGACCGGAGATTCCGATGGCACAGATTTCACAGCACGCACTGGAAACCGCCGTACAACAGTACCGCGACCCATACCTGGGCAAGGACCTGTACGAATTGGGAGCGGTGAAATCCCTCACTGCGGACAACAGCGGCAAAGTCACCGTGATGATCGAATTGCCATACCCGTCCAAAGGCATCGCCGGCGCCCTGAAAGAACTGCTCACCAACGCCCTCGACGACGTCGATGGCGTTGAAGGCGTGGATGTCCATGTGGGCCAGAAAATTCACTCCCACAAGGTCCAGAAGGACATCCAGTCCGTGCCCGGTGTGAAAAATATCATTGCCGTCGCGTCCGGCAAGGGCGGCGTAGGCAAATCCACCACCGCTGTCAACCTGGCGCTCGCGTTGCACGCCGAGGGCGCCCGCGTGGGCATCCTCGACGCCGACATCTACGGCCCCAGCATCGGCATGATGCTGGGCGTCCCGGAAGGCAAGCGCCCCGACACCAAGGAAAACAAATACTTCGTTCCCATGGAGGCTCACGGTTTGCAGGCCAACTCCATGGCCTTCGTCGTCACCGACAAAACCCCCATGGTCTGGCGCGGCCCCATGGTCAGCGGCGCCGTCATGCAGTTGTTGCAACAGACCCTGTGGAACGAACTGGACTACCTCATCCTGGACATGCCCCCGGGCACCGGCGACATTCAGCTCACCATCGCCCAGAAAGTCCCGGTAAACGGCGCCGTCATTGTAACCACGCCTCAGGACATCGCGCTGCTGGATGGTAAGAAAGGCATCGAAATGTTCCGCAAGGTGGACATATCTGTACTGGGCGTGGTGGAAAACATGAGCGTCCATATCTGCAGCAACTGCGGCCACGAAGAACCCCTCTTCGGCCACGGCGGCGGCGAACGCATCGCCGAGGAGTACGGCACCACGCTGCTTGGCCAGCTCCCGCTGCACATGACCATCCGCGAACAGACCGACGGCGGCATCCCGTCTGTGGTGGCGGAACCCGATTCGGAAGTGGCAAGGCGCTACAAGGATATCGCCCGCCGGGTTGGCGCGGAGCTGTCTACAAGGGAGCGAAACCTAACCGGTTCAATCTCCAGCGTTTCCGTAACCGAACACTAGGCGAATACCGCTAAGGTTCGATCGCGACAGCGGAGAGGCAGGTCGGCATTGATGGTTTCACGGACGGCTTTACCGTTGTCCCAGGTTTCAGCAACCGAGAGCATCTCGATATTCTGTTCGATGCGGTCGGCAATTTTCAGCAGAATGTTCGAGCGTTCGGTGGTGGAGGTCTTGCCCCACGCCGGGGCAGCCTTGTGGGCAGCATCCAGGGCCAGCTCAACATCTTCTGCCTGGGAGCGCGGAATTTCACAGATCACATCGCCGGTCACTGGCGTGATGTTTTCAAAATACTGACCTTTGACAGGGGCGACCCACTCGCCGCCGATGTAATTCTCGTAACGGGGTTTGAAGGAGACGACAGAGCCTTCCTTACCGGGTTGTGCGTAGATCATGGTCTCGACCTCTTGTTGTGTTTGTC
>NZ_ABCP01000057.1 GCF_000170835.1 Marinobacter algicola DG893 | reverse complement strand
CCAGTCCAACTCAAAGCCAAAGCAAAGAATAAACATTGCACCCAACCCAAACCTGTATAAAATGCGACCAACCCAACCACGCACCCAACCCAAATGAAACTGGTCTCCTTCGATATATTCCGCACCCTCGGCTTCCCAGACACTAAAACCCTCAAGCCCGAACAGTTCCTGGCTCACAAAGAACTGCTTAAAGACGCAGACTGGGTACTGTTCCCGGAATACTGGCAGCTGAATGCCCTCGTACACGGCCTGAAATGCCGCGTTTTCCCCAGTGTTGCCAGCTACCGCATCGGCCACGACAAGGTGGAAATGACTCGGGCTTTCCAGGCGGTCGCACCTGAGCACACCCCGTGGACGCTGATTGACGCCAACGGCCCGGAGGAACAGCAGGCGGTATGGGATGCCATGGTCGTGCCCTTCGTGGCCAAGCTGCCCAAGGCCAGCATGGGCGAGGGTGTGTGGCTGATCGAGAGCAAAGCCGACTGGCAGCGTTATTGTGAGCGGACCAACGTTCTCTACGCTCAGGAATACCTGCCGATAGATCGGGACGTGCGGGTGGTGATTGTCGGGGATCGGGTGGTGTCTGCCTACTGGCGAACCCAGGCGGACCAGGGGTTTTACAACAACGTGTCGCAGGGTGGGCGCATTGACCGGGGGCCGGTACCCACCGTGGTAACCGACCTGGCACTGCGCCTTGCGCGGGAGCTGGAAGTGGATCACGCGGGGTTTGATATTGCCCTGGTGGAGGGTTACCCCTACGTGCTCGAGTTCAATCGCCTATTTGGCAATCAGGGGCTGGGTCAGGGCAGTGATCTGAAAACCGCAATTCTGGATTTTCTGCAGCGCCAGGCTGAGCCCGAAGATCCCAACGGCCCCACTGGGCCGGCGCCTTTGTGGCCGGTTGCGGTGTGAGGTAAAGGCGGATGTACCCGGTGTCGGTTATGGGTAGATATGCTCATATCCTGCCCCCGGAAAAGAACCGATGATCGCGCGATTGACGGGTACCGGATCGGTGCCTATGTTGTTTGAACTATCTGTTTGCCCTTTGGAGGGAAACCTTATCCATGACCGAGTCCGCCAACGCCATCATCGCTGATTATTACGACGCAGAGACCTTCGCCCGTATCAAGGCTTTTGCCGATACCAAGGACACGCCCTGCGTGGTGATTGATACCGCGACCATCAACCGTCAGTACGACGAACTGGTGGAAGGCTTCCCTTATGCCAATGTCTACTACGCGGTGAAGGCCAACCCGGCCCCGCAGGTTCTGACCATGCTGAGGGACAAGGGTGCCAGCTTTGATATTGCGTCGGTGTACGAACTCGACAAGGTCATGGGGCTGGGTGTGACGGGTGACCGCATCAGTTACGGCAACACCATCAAGAAGGCCAAGGACATCCGCACCTTCTACGAGCGAGGCGTTCGCCTGTACGCGACGGATTCGGAAGCGGACCTGCGCAACATCGCCAAGGCGGCGCCGGGCTCGAAAGTGTATGTTCGTATCCTGACCGAAGGCACCCTGACCGCTGACTGGCCTCTGTCACGCAAGTTTGGCTGCCAGACCGATATGGCCATGGACCTGTTGATTCTGGCCCGCGACCTGGGTCTGGTGCCTTACGGCGTGTCTTTCCACGTGGGTTCCCAGCAGCGTGAAATCGGCGCGTGGGATGCGGCCCTGGGCAAAGTAAAGGTGATCTTCGAGCGTCTTAAGGAAGAAGACGGCATCGAACTGAAGATGATCAACATGGGCGGCGGCTTCCCGGCCAACTACATCACCCGTACTAATGACCTGAAAACCTACGCGGAAGAGATCAAGCGTTTCCTGGATGAGGATTTTGGCGATGATTTGCCGGAGATTATTATCGAACCGGGCCGCTCGTTGATTTCCAACGCAGGTGTTCTGGTCAGTGAAGTGGTGCTGATTTCACGTAAATCGCGTACTGCGCTACACCGTTGGGTATTCACCGATGTTGGCAAATTTGGTGGCTTGATCGAAACGCTTGATGAATCCATCAAGTTCCCGATCTTTACAGAGAAATCCGGCGAAGGCGAGGACTGTGTAATTGCAGGCCCAACCTGCGACAGCGCCGACATCATGTACGAGCACCACAAGTACCCGTTGCCGCTGAATCTGGCCATCGGCGACCGCATGTACTGGCTGTCCACCGGTGCCTACACCACGACGTACAGTGCAATAGAATTCAACGGATTCCCTCCGTTGAAGGACTATTACATCTAAGCCAGCGGTAAGGACGTGGGGTGGGGGTATATTTTCCGCCAGAAATGGGTGTTTGAGCGAAGCGAGTTCCATTTCCAAGGAAAAAATACCCCCACCACGCGGCCCGGCACAACATAGATCAATGACACCAGACAGAGGGTCAACTTTCGGGTTGGCCCTTTTGTCGTTTCAGGTCCAGGGTAAAAGTCAGGGGAAGAACCAGAACGCAATAGGCGATGATAAAGATAATGGCGTATCGGGCGTCGTTGCCCCAATCGGCCAGTAACCCACCGATCATGGGAACAGAAAACGCCACTGTGTAACCAACCAGGAAGTTTCCTGCCGAGAGTCGCCCGGTTTCTCTTGATTCCACCAGTACAGGAGGTAAAGCCACCAGCAGGATCAGCAGAATACCGGCCGTGAAGCTCATAAACGTTGCGCTGGCTATTGACCACCAGCCGGTGAACACGACCGTTCCCACCGTACCCAGAGTGCTGCAGGTTGCCATCACCATGATGGGGCCTTTGAGGCCTACCCAATACCTAGCCATTTTCAACATGACCAGGGAGGCGATTACCTGGGCGAAGTTGTACCAGAACAAGGCGTCCGCGAGCATGTCGAAGTTACCCTGCTGTTCCAGGATATTGCCCATATAGGCATTCAGACCGAAGAACAGAGACCCGGACAGGCCCAGTAGTAGGCCAATTCGGAGTGTCAGCGGGTTTTTCCAGTCAGGCAGCCAGGCGGGCTTTTTCACCGGCCGGGCCATTTCTCTTTGGGGCAGGAACAGAGCGGCAGCGACCAGCAACGCGGGCAGTGACCAGGCCAGCAGGGTGGCGCGCCAGCTGTCGTCCATCAGTGGCATCAGTACCGGGAGGGTGATGCCGGCGCCGATGAATTCGCCCATCAGCATGCCGTTCATGTAGATGGCGGAGCCGATGGCCAGATGTTTGGGTTCGAGCCAGCGCGGCAGCAGTGCCGGCAGGGAAGGCTGCATCATGGCCACACCCAGGCCCATGACGGCACTCGCCAGCATGAGCGTGATGGTATCGGGTGATAGCCCGCGCCCGGCGGAACCGATGACCATAATAACCATGGCCAGTGCCAGGGTATTGCGTGGGCCCAGTCGTGCGATGGCCAGGGACCCAGGCATGGAACCGACGGCCAGCATCAGTATAGGGAGAGTAGTGAGCGCGCCAGTCAGGGCCTGAGACAGGCTGAGCTCGTCGCTGATGAAGGGCGCCAGGGGTGGCGCAACCAGGACCGGTATGCGCAGGTAAACACCGGCCAGCCAAAGCAACACCGCCACCGGGAGCAGCTTGGCTGCCGGTGGCGGTGTTGTCGTGCCTGAAACGTCAGCCACGGGGGCCGGGCTTAGTTGTCGCCGGTGTCCGGGAGGTAAGCGCCGTCTTCGTCGTGAACTTCACGGCCAGTGACGGGGGGGTTGAAGGCACAGATCAGTCGCATGTCTTCGGTACCACCACGCAGGGTGTGCGGGTCGTTCTTGTCCAGAGCGTACAATGTTCCGTCGGAAATCTCGTGGGTTTCACCGGTGGCCTTGTCGTAGATGCTGCCGTTGCCAGCAACGCAATAAACGGCTTCGAGGTGGTGCTTGTACCACAGGTTCAGCTCGGCGCCCGCAGGGATGATGGTTTCGTGGAATGAAAAGCCCATGCCGTCTTTTTTCAGCAGCATACGGCGGCTGGTCCAGCCCGGCCCTGATACTTCGCGCTCGGAACCGATAATGTCCTGAACTCGTACAATTTTCATACTTATCCCTCGCTGTGTGATGGAGCAGCCTTCTAGTATAAACATCCCCGTCAGGTTCGGTTCAACCGCCAATCGTCGTAGGCGTCCAGCGACTGCTCGATGGCGGCAACAAAGGCCTTTCTCATTTTGTCATCCAGGCCGCGTTTTTTCCGGCAACGTTCAAAGGCCTGATGGATGGTCTGGCGTTGCCTGCGGTCGAGTTGCTCAAGCCAATGGTCATCGGCAGGTTCTAGATCAAGCAGTTCCCGGCCGGCATGGTTCCGGTGGCTGATATGCCACCAGTGATTAACGGCCCTTCCTAATACAACATAGCCGAATTGGCTGTCTTGTACAGGCCCAAAGGTGGCTGTCCTGAGCCCGTTTTTCAATACACCGGTGTTGAGCACCGGCAATGCCAGGCGATCGCCGTAAAAATAACTGCCGGCGGCACCGATCAGCCCGCCTACCAAAGCCCCGGCGCCCAGTGAATGGCCCAGGGTCAACGCATCCACCCCGGCACCGCTCACCGCGCCTGCCCCGAAGCCTGCGGTGGCCAGGTAGCGACGGTTTACCCCCCAGGCTTTGTGGCTGTCTTCGCTGAACAGGTCGTGTTCACTGTGCCACTCCAGTTCCGCTTCCTGTCGTCGCACACGGTGGTGCTCGTAGAGCTTCTCAATGGCAATTCGAAGGTGCTGCTCCCGTTTTCTCTGTCTGTCATACCAGCTTTTGCGTAACTGTGTGGCCAGGTCGTGATCGGAGATTTCGCTGGTCTGGAGCGTGGTTAGTGTCCGTTTTTCGCGGAGCGACATCATGTCTTCCAGGCTACGGGCGATGAGAGTGGCCGCTTGGGTGCGGCGTTGCCGTCTCTGTGCCGAAAGAAACGCCGTCGCGTTTTCCAGGGGCTGTTCCCAGTCCGGCTCAAGTTGTCCAAAGGCCCTCAGCAGGCTGAGGTGATGCTCGAAGGGAGCGCGAACGGCATCAAAGGTCCGGACAACCTGGAAAAACTGGCCGAGCGCCCTGGCCCAGGTGTCGCTGTAGTCGTCCTCACCAATGCTGTTGATCAAGGCGAGGCTTGGCCGGCCGGTCCAGCGCAGGATGGTCATCTCCGCTTCATGCTGGGTGCTGTAGGGTACGGAACCGTCAACTACGTATATGATGCCGGCGCCTTCAGTGAGCGGTTGCAAGAGCTCGCATTCATCGACAAAGCCGTTGTCCTGGCGATGTTGTACCACAAAGGCCTCGACGGTTTCGGCCCGGTCCGAAGCCGATACGCTGTGGGCTTCCAACCACTCCAGCACACGTCGGGGGCGTTGAAACCCCGGCGTATCCACCAGTGTGTACAGTGTCTTGCCATCGACGGCTAACGGATACGCCTGATGCTTACGGGTGGTCCCAGGCTCCAGCGCGATGGCAATGGCGTCGTTCTGGGACAGGGTGGCCACAATGCTGGATTTGCCCTTGTTGGGGTGACCGACCACGGCAAACACGGGGGCTTTCATCATTCGTCCTCGTCCTGCAGTGCGCGGTGCATCAGGATATCCGGGGGTGTCGTCATCGGCGTGCTGACCACCATCCTCTCATCCCCCGTGCGTTCAGCAAACCGCAGCCACTGGCTGAGTTGATGGTCGGGTGGTGACTGGTCCGGTTGAGGCGCCATCGGTACCAGCGCAATGGTGGTGTGCTTTGGCCATGCATCGCGGGCCTGTTGTAGAAAATCCGCAAGCTCGCCGGTGGGTGGTTCCCAACTGCGGGTGATGATGATCGCCGCTGGAGTGAGGGCACGGGTCAGTTGTTGGTTTGCCTGCTTGACGATGTGATGGTCGTGCTCGAGTGAGGCGCTACCGCCGGCGGCGAGGAGCTCCTGGTCTCCTGCGATGATGGCGCGCGGCAGCGCGGGCTTGCCGGCTTCCGCCCAGCGAATAATGGCCTGGGCCTTGGGGAGAGGCTGCAATCTTGCAGACGTTGTCGTATCCGGCTGGTCGGCGGCGTCATTGTGACGATTGCCCGTATCCACAGTGGGCGTTTCCATGCGGTACTGGAGGGCGATCCAGCCATGATGGGCCTGGAGTGCCTTGCGGGCACGTAGTTGGGTGTGAACGATCGTCAGCATCAGCAGAGCGAGCCGGGGTAGGACGACATAGGTTATCCAGGTCATGGTCACGAACGGCCACCAACTCCCCCAGAGGGCCGGATCGGTATTGGTGGACGACTCGCTGCGGAAGAACCGGGTGGCATCCACCAGTTCGCGCTCCGGCATGGCCGCTGGCCAAAGATGCTGCCAGGGCGTGGCGATGGTGGCCAACAAGCGGTAGTAGCTGTCGGTCCCGGTATTCAGGGTGGTACTCCAGCCAAAAGCGAGATCCTGGATTACCACCAGTACCAAAAGGGTTATCAGTCCAGCGATGCCAAACACCAGTCCGCCGGCATGGGCGGCACGGGCCATTAACAGCGGCTGCAGGGTTTGCAGGGCGCTGGAGGGACGTGAGGCCAACAACTTTCTTAACAGCCAGCGCCAGGGCTGCCAGCCGGCGACGGCCTGGGCAGTGGTAACCACGGCGAGGATGCACTGGAGAAGCACAAAGGCCAGGATCACCGTCAGATTGATTTGCTGGCCACCGTCGTAGAACAGCAGTCCCAGCATGGCCAGCGTTCCGGCAACGAGCCCTGCCAGGGCAAAACCGGTGGTCATCCGTCGCCAGGGTTTCAGCGGGTCGTTAGTCGATGCACGATTGGAAAGGCGTCTGACATGTTCAAGCCACCGATCCGGATCCGGGTTGACACCCTGCTTGTGGCAGTCCAGGGCAAAACGGCGATCCCGCCGGTGCAGGAACACCGGGTTCTGGTCGCGGTCGCGCTGAACCTGATTGTCGAACTCCAGTAATCGTCGAATGGCGCTGTCTGGCATTGAGTATCCTGATCAACTGGGCGGTGAGAGCCGCCGCGGAATGCTAGGATAAGGGTCTAGGGTAATAAGGGTATCCCATAAACCGGTGTCGGACCTACCATGACCAACCACCTCATGAACCTTCGTCACGTCCCCGATGACGAAGCGGACGAAATACGCGAGCTGTTCGAGACGCACAATGTGTCCTACTACGAGACGCCTCCCAGTCGCTGGGGTATCAGCATGGGTGGATTCTGGGTCCACGACAACGAGGAGGCCCAGCGTGCCAGGGCATTGCTGCAAGCCTACCAGCAGGAGCGCCTGCGGCGTCAGCGAGACGCTTATGAGGAGGATCTGGCGGCAGGCCGGGTCGGCGGATTCTGGCACCGGCTTCGTCGTAGGCCGGTGACGACCCTGGCAGCGTGCCTGGCCATCGCTGTCATCCTGGCGTTAACGGTTGCTCCGTTTGTAACGCTTTAGTCACTCCGGCTGCATGCCCGAGTGGCGGATCAGGAAGTCTGTGGCTTTCTCAACGGCATTGCCAGCGGTCAGGAAGCTGGTGATGTGGCCTCGCAGGTGCATCAGATAGAGTTCACTCTCAACGTGATGCTCCGCAAGGCGTACCCGAAAATCCCGCGCCTGGTCTGCAGGCACCAGCATATCCTGGGCGCCATGGAACAGGAAAAACGGAGGCGTGCCGGCGGTAACGTGGGTGATCGGCGAGGCGGCCTCATAAACACCCGGAATGTCCTGCTGATCACCGCCCAGGAACTGCCGGATCAGTTTTCCGGATCCGAAGGTACGCAGGTCGGCCGGCAAGCCACCGGCAACAACAGCCTCTGGCCGGGCATCGGCGCCTCCGTGTGGTTGGTTCAACGGGTGTTGGCTTTCCGCAATCACGGCTAACAAGCTGACCAGGTGAGCGCCAGAAGAAAAGCCAAACGCACTGATCGCAGTCCGGTCCAGGTTGTAGGCCCCCGCCCTGGCATGAAGCCAGTTTATGGCTATCTGAAGATCGTAGAGTTGCGCCGGGAAGGTATGCTCCGGCGCGAATCGGTAATCAATGTTCATCACGGCAAAGCCCCGGCTGGCCAGGTGTTCTGCGATCCATGTCATGTCTTCCCGCGAACGCCGTTCCCAACCACCACCATGCACCAGGAGTACCGCAGGTGCGGGGGCGGGGCTGTCTGGCAGATAAAGATCCGCCTGGAGCTCCTGAGGCCAGTTGTCCGGGGAATAGGTGATGCCGGTTGTGGTGCGAAAGTCGGTATCGGGTATCGACACCGTTTCCGATGGTGCGTTCAGGTGTGAGGCGCAGGCAGATAGCAATGTGCTGGCGGCCAATGCCAGCAGGCGGTTGACGTGCATGGACTCTCCGTTCATCCGGGCGGAAACGAAGACTCATACGTCTGGAATATGACCATGGATGCATCGTGCTGTGCTTAGGCGTTGTCCTGAAAACGGGACACTGTCCTGACTTCAGGACAATGTCGCAAAGCGGCCTGCACAGGGCATTTCTTCCCACTTCCTCCTCTGTTCACCGTCCGGAAATCCGGAAACGGTGCTTGAGGATTAGAGCTATTTCCAGAAAAAACAATGAAAATCAACGTTCTGCTGTATTGGCACAGGATACGCATGGCCCCAGTCATGGTACCTGGCCTCGCTCATGTGCGCCGGGTTCTCATGGCTAACAAAAACAACAGGGAACAACGTATGAAAACGCTACTTCAGTACACGCTGATTGGTGCGGTGGCTCTGACGGGTACCGCCTGCAATGACAGCAGCAAGAAACCCTTCAACCAACTCCCGGGATTCATCCAGGGCGATGTCCATTCCACCCAGTATGACGGCGTCACCAATGATCTCCTGACCGGTGGCCTTGGTGCCAGCGGCCTGGCCAGTGCAACCGCACCGGCCTTCGATGATCCGATCAATCCCACGCCTGAAGAACTCCGGACGCTGGCCATCTACAACAACTATCGGGCGCTTGTGGACACCGTGCCCGGAGGTGGTTACGGCGAATTCTTCGGTCCCCAGGTCGATAGCAGTGGTGAGGGGCTTATTGCGGGCAATGAATACCTGGCCTACATGACGGTTAATGGGAGTGATGTGCCGGTGACCGTGATGGTCCAGGTACCGTCCAGTTTCGACCCCAAGCAGGCCTGTATGGTAACGGCGCCCTCGTCTGGCTCCCGCGGCATATACGGCGCGATCGGTACCGCCGGCGAATGGGGCCTGAAGAAAGGCTGCGCCGTGGTCTACACCGACAAGGGCACGGGAACCGGTTCCCACAACCTGGCCACCAACTCTGCCCAGCGTATCGACGGTACTCTTACCCAGGCCGATGGGCCGGTGCAGTTCCGGGCCGATCTGGATGCCCAGGCGCGGGCCGATTTTGATGCCGCCTGGCCGGACCGTTTCGCTTACAAGCACGCTCACTCCAAGGCCAACCCCGAGGCTGACTGGGGGCGGCATGTACTGCAGTCGATTGAGTTCGGCTTCTATGTGCTGAACGAGGAATTCGGGCAGGAAACCGGTAATGGTCGCAAAGTGATCAAGGTGAAGCCGAAGGATACCCTGGTGATTGCGTCCAGTGTTTCCAACGGCGGTGGGGCCTCGGTCCGTGCCGCCGAACTTGACGATAAGGGGCTGATCGACGGCGTGGCGGTGTCGGAGCCCAACGTCAATCCGCAGGTGGATACCAGCTTTACCATCCGTCAGGGCAGTGGCCCCGAACTGGCCGAACACAGCCGCAGCCTGCTGGATTACACCACGGCGCTGGCGGTGTATCAGGGTTGCGCGAACATTGCACCGGAAGTGCGTGATGTGGCGCCACTGAACGCCACATTCAACAACTTCACGATTGCGGAGAACATCTGTAACTCACTGGCCAACAAGGGCCTGGTGACAGGCGCTACCACCGACGACCGCGCCTCCGATGCGCTGCGCATCCTGGAACAGGAAGTGGGTATCCAGCCGGAGCAGAACCTGCTGGCACCAGTTCATTTCGGGCTGGCGGTTGCCCAGAGCATCTCCACCACCTATGCCAACGCCTACGGTCAGGCCGGTGTTGATGACCGGTTGTGTGATATCAGCCTGGCGGCTACGGGGGCTGGCGGAGCGGTCACGACGATCACTGCGGCGCAGGAAGCAGCGCTGTTCTCCGCGAGTAACGGTATTCCCCCCAGCGCCGGGGTGAATCTGGTGTACGACGGTGCCGAAGGTCAGCCCACCAATCTGGGTGCCAGTGCATCGCCCAGCACCAGTCAGCAGGATTACGGTCTGGACGCTCTGCTGTGTCTGAGAAGCCTTGCCTTGGGCACCGATGCCGTGACCGGAAGCCCGCTGTCGGGTGATGCCGCGGAATGGTCAGAGCGTATTGCTGATGGAGTTGAGCAAATTCGCGCGTCTGGCAACCTGCGGGGCAAGCCAACGGTCTTTGTGACCGGTCGCGCCGACGCCATACTGCCCATCAACCACACCTCGCGGCCCTATTTCGGGCTGAACCAGCGGGTTGAGGGCAGCAACAGCAAGTTGAGGTATTACGAGATTCTCAATGCCCATCACCTGGATGTCCTCAACGGCTTCCCGGGTATTGCGGACCGGTATGTGCCGCTGCATCACTACTTCTTCCAGGCCCTGGATCTGGTGTGGGCGAACCTTGCCGACAAGCAGGCCTTGCCGCCCAGTCAGGTGGTCAGAACGGTACCGCGTGGCGATATCGCCACACCGTTGTCTGCTGCCAACCTGACCCCGATCGATCCCACCCCGGATGCCGGCGACCGCATCGTGTTCGCGGACGATCAGGTGCAGATTCCAGACTGAAAAGCCCGTCGACCGGCCCGGTCAGATTCCGGGCCGGCATTGTTTGCCCCTGTTCCGGGGGCGCCATATACTTCCGTCTCTGCACCCGGCTTGCCGGGTGCTCTGGATATTGCCATGAATAACATCCAACCCGGTGGTACAGGGTACATGACAGAGCTGTTTACCGAGAATAACAAGAGTGGCCTGACCAGGGATCTGATCGAGGCACTGTTTCCCATGTTTGAGGAAGCCAGTGCCGGCGCGATTGCGGTTGATCACCAAAGCCGTATTACCTGGATCAACAACAGTTATGCCCATCTGCTCGGGTTGGAAGACCCCAGGGCCGTCATCGGTAAACCTGTCCGCCAGGTGATTCCCCAGAGTCGCATGCCGGAAGTGGTAGAAACCGGTAAACCCCTGCTGCTCGACATCATGGAGCACAGCAAGCAACAGCTGGTGGTGACCCGGCTGCCGTTTTATGACGACGAAGGGCGCATCATGGGGGCGGTGGCGTTTGTGCTGTATGACGACCTGCAACCGCTGACGCCGTTGGTGGCCAAGTACCGTCGCCTGCATCAGGATCTGGCCGCTGCCCGCAAGGCGCTGGCGAAGAAGGCGCGTGGCACTCGCTACAACCTCGCTGACTTTGTGGGTGCCAGCCCCGCAGCGCTGGAGGTCAAACGCCGGGCCCGGTTGGCGGCCGGCCGCGACATGCCGGTGCTGTTGCTGGGTGAAACCGGCACCGGCAAGGAGGTGCTGGCGCAGGCCATTCATTCCGTTTCAACCCGTGCCGACAAGCCGTTTGTGGGCGTGAACGTGGCTGCGATTCCAGATAATCTGCTGGAAGCTGAATTTTTCGGCGTGGCACCCGGAGCCTACACCGGGGCGGATCGCCGCACCCGGGAAGGCAAATTCCAACTGGCCAACGGTGGCACCCTGTTTCTGGATGAAGTCGGGGATATGCCACTGCCACTGCAGGCAAAACTGCTGCGGGCGCTGCAGGAAGGTGAAATTGAACCCCTGGGGTCCAATAAGGTGGCCTCAGTGGATGTGCGAGTCATTGCCGCGACCAGTCGCAACCTGGAAGCGATGATTGCCGAAGGTGAGTTCCGGTCGGACTTGTACTATCGGCTGAACGTGCTGGAAATCCCTATTCCTCCGCTGCGGGACCGCCTGGCCGATCTGGGCGTACTCTGTGAGGCCCTGCTGGGTGAAATCTGTGACGGCCTGGAGATGCGGGGGGAAATTACCGACGCTGGTGTGGCGGCTTTGGGAGGTTACGACTGGCCCGGTAATATCCGTGAGCTGCGTAATGTGCTGGAGCGCGCCCTGACCATGGGTGAAGATGGTGGCTTGTTGGATGCGGACGCCATTTTCAAGGTGTTACCCCGCAGTGGTAACCGGCCAGCTTCATCGTTGGTGCCTCAGCCCGTACGCCCGCTAGCCAAAACACTGGCCGACGCCGAAGCCCAGGCGATTGAAGAAGCGCTGGTCGCCAGTCGTGGTAACCGTACCCGGGCAGCCAAACTGCTGGGTATCTCACGGTCGGTACTTTACGAAAAACTCGCCAAGATGTCCTGAAATCAGGACGCCTGTCCTGTTATCCGTACAAACCCCTACGACGGATGTCTGTATGCGTCCGGTTTTCCGGACTGCCTATCTTGAGCAACGCCTGACATTGTTTTTATCTTTTTGATAAATAACAAAATAATCTTTTTGGCACAGAGCCTGCTATATCCCGGATGCAGGACGTCAGAACAACGCAGAAAACAAGACTGGCGCTATCGTTGGACCCAAAACACATCTTGTCTGTCTCGTTTCCTGCGATGTCTGACTACACTCAGATAAGGCCCGTCGGGAACGTTCCTGTTTGGCCGAATACAACAACAATGCTAGGAGACTTGCCAATGAAACTCTTCAAGGCACTTACCGGTATCGCCGGTGCGATCGCCCTGACTACCGGATCGGCGTTCGCAGATGACCTGCGCTGGAAAATGCCGGTCGCCTTCGCTACTAACCTGCCTGGCCTGGGGTCACCTGCCGCCTGGGTCGCCGAAAACCTCACCACCGCTTCCGATGGCAGCATCCAGGTTCGCGTATACGAGCCCGGCAAGCTGGTTCCCCCGTTCGATATTCTGCAGTCGGTTTCCGATGGCAAGGTATCCGCCGGCTACACCTGGATTGGTTACGATCAAGGCAAGGTACCAGCGATTCCCTTGTTTGCAGCTGTTCCGTTTGGCATGAAGCCACCTGCCTATATCGGCTGGTATTACTTCGGTGGTGGGCATGAAATGCTGCAGGAAGCCTATGCCAATAAGGGCTTCGATGTACACGCGCAACTGTGCGGCATCATTGGGCCTGAAACAGCGGGTTGGTATTCCACCCCCATCAAAACACTGGAAGACTACAAAGGCCTGAAGATCCGCTTCGCCGGTCTGGGTGGCAAGGTTCTGGAGAAGCTTGGCGCGTCCGTCACCATGATGCCCGGCGGCGAGCTCTATCAGGCGCTGGAGAAAGGCACCATTGATGCCACCGAATTCTCCATGCCCGCCATCGACCAGATCCTCGGCTTCAATCAGGTGGTCAAGTACAACCTGTTCCCGGGCTGGCACCAGCAGTTCACGGCTCAGTATATGCTGATCAACAAGGATGAGTGGGCTCGTGCGACTGACGCCCAGAAGGCGCTGGTTGAGGCTTCCTGCACAGCAGCGACCACTCGTGGTCTTGCAGAAGGCGAGTACAAGAACGGCAAGGTTCTGGCCGAGTTCCAGGACAAGGGCGTTCAGGCCGACCAGATCCCCCGCGACGTTCTGCTCAAGCTGAAGGACGTAACCCAAGAAGTGCTCGAAGAAGAAGCCTCCAAGGATGCCGACTTCAAGCGCGTCTATGAAAGCCAGCAGGAGTTCATGGAATCCTACAAAGTGTGGGACACCCGCGCCTATGTTCCGGCAGACCTGTAAGGTCTGGGGCCGACCCCGAGATACCGGCCAGTGAGTCGGTATTCTCTGATCAAGTCAGGATGGCCCTTCGGGGCCATCCTTGTTTCACAATCGGCTTTCTGAGTGAGGAACTGTTGTATGACGGTGTCTGGTAAAGGCTCACCGCAGAACGTGCGGGCATCGGTGTCTGGCGCCGACGAATTTCTCCATCACCACACGGAGTTGCCGACAACCCGCGTCAGTCAGTGGATGGACCGTGTAATTTCGGCAATCGGCAAGGGGGCGTCCTGGCTCTGGGTTGTGGTCACTGGCGTCATTATCTGGGCGGTGGTTGGCCGCTACGTGTTTGGCCAGGGCTCGGTCACGCTCGAGGAAGTTCAGTGGCACCTGGCGGGCATCGGCTGGTTGCTGGGGCTGGGCTACACCCTGGTGGTGGATGACCACGTCCGGGTGGACGTTATCCATGAGCGCCTGTCGTTGCGAGGCCAGGGCTGGGTTGAACTGCTTGGCCTGTTGTTCCTGCTGCTGCCCTTCCTGGGGCTGGCGGTTTACGAGATGGTTCCCTACGCCTTCAGTTCCTGGCAACAGGGCGAAACCAGTCAGGCACCGGCCGGGTTGCCACATCGTTGGTTCCTGAAAGGTATTCTGGCGCTGTCATTTATCCTCATCACCTTAGCGGCACTATCCCGCCTGCTGAAAGTGACGGCACTGCTGTTCGGTTTTCCAAAGCCAATCCGGGTCGAGTCCGGGAATGACAAGAAAGAGGATGCGTCCTGATGGAGCTTGAAACCCTGTTTGTAATCGGCATGTTCCTGACGTTTGGGGCATTGTTGATGACCGGTTATCCGGTGGCCTGGGTGCTGGGTGGCACGGCGGTTATCTGGACGGTGGTCGGTGTTGTTGCGGTCGAGAATTTTGGTGCCAACCTCTGGTTTGATTACTCCTCATCAATGGGTCTCGTGCCGGAGCGAATCTGGAGTATTGTTAACAGCGAGACCCTGGTGGCGCTGCCGATGTTTATCTTCATGGGCATCATGCTGGATCAGTCCGGCGTCGCCGAGCGATTGATGAACAGCATGGTAAAGCTGTTTGGTGCCGTTCGTGGTGGTTACGCCGTGACGGTGATTGTGATCGGCGTACTCCTGGCCGCAACTACCGGAATTATTGGTGCGTCAGTGGTACTTCTGGGTATGCTGTCCCTGCCGGTCATGATGGAGAACAAATACGACAAGGGATTTGCCGTCGGCACCGCCTGTGCCACCGGCACCCTGGGCATCCTGATCCCACCGTCCATCATGCTGGTGCTGATGGCGGATAGGCTGGCGGTCCCGGAAGCATCCGTGGGCGATCTGTTCATGGGGGCATTCCTTCCCGGCCTGCTTCTGGGCGCCATGTACGTCGCCTATGCAATGATCCGCCCCCTGCTTCAGCCGCATATTGCGCCGGTGCCTGAGGGCACGCAAAAAGTATCCTGGGCTATTGTCTGGGAAGTGGCGAAAGCCGTGGTGCCCACGGCCGCACTGATCCTGGGTGTGCTGGGTTCCATTTTCGCCGGCATAGCAACACCCACGGAGGCTTCCGGTGTTGGTGCGCTTGGTGCCCTGCTACTGGCACTGATGTCGGGACGTCTGAACCTGAAGGTTCTCAACTCGTCACTGCAGCAAACCACCCGCACGTCAGCGTTCATTTTTGCCATTTTCCTGGGCGCAACGGCATTTTCAGTGGTACTGCGAGGGCTGGGTGGCGATCAGGTGATAGAAGACGCCCTGTTGGGACTGCCTTTCGGGCCCTACGGCGTGGTGTTGACCATTCTGTTCGCGGTGTTCCTGCTCGGCTTCTTCCTGGACTGGGTCGAAATCACCTTGATTATCCTGCCGCTGGTGGCGCCTGTGGTCCAGCAATTGGGCTTTGACCTGGTGTGGTTCACCATCCTCTTCGCCATGTGCCTGCAGACGTCGTTCCTGACACCACCCGTAGGCTTTGCACTGTTCTACATAAAGGGTGTGGCACCGCCGGAAATCGACGTAATGGACATCTACAAGGGCGTCATACCCTTCATCATTATTCAGCTGGTGGCTCTGGCGATTGTCTTCCTGGTGCCCGAAATCGCGACCTGGCTGCCCAGCGTGGCTTACGACTAAGGAGAGAGAAACATGCGTCTAGAAAACCGGATAGCCCTGATCACCGGGGCGGGGCGCGGAATCGGCCGGGCCATTGCCGAACACTATGGCCGTGAGGGCGCCCGGGTGGCGGTGGCCGACCTTACCCTGGAAAGCGCTCAGGAGGCCGTTGAGGCCATCGAAAAGGCAGGCGGCACGGCCATGGCGCTGGCCATGGATGTGACCGACGAAGAGGCGGTTGACCGAG
Organism: Marinobacter algicola DG893; assembly: GCF_000170835.1. Lineage (GTDB taxonomy): Bacteria > Pseudomonadota > Gammaproteobacteria > Pseudomonadales > Oleiphilaceae > Marinobacter > Marinobacter algicola. The sequence continues at coordinate 2,629 of NZ_ABCP01000057.1, read as the reverse complement.
GCGTGGCTGCCATCGTGGAAAAATGGGGTGGCCTCGACGTAGCCCTGGCCAACGCCGGTATCCAGCATATTGATCCGTTGCATAAACTGGCTTTTGCCGACTGGCGCAAAGTGATGAACGTTCATCTGGACGGGGCGTTTCTCGTAACGCGAGCGGCCCTCAAACAGATGTACGCCAGCGGGGGCGGCACTATGTTGTATATGGGCTCGGTCCATTCCCTGGAAGCATCACCGCTCAAGGCGCCCTACGTGGCGGCGAAACATGGCATGCTGGGCCTGTGCCGGGCGGTCGCGAAAGAAGGTGCCGAGCACGGTGTGCGCAGCAATATCATTTGCCCCGGCTTCGTCAGAACGCCGTTGGTGGACAAGCAGATCCCGGAGCAGGCCAAGGAGCTGGGTATTTCCGAGGAAGACGTCATCAGTAAGGTTATGCTGAAGAATACCGTCGATGGCAAATTCACCACCCTGGAAGACGTCGCCGAGCTGGCAGTGCACCTGGCGGCCTTCCCCTCGGCGGCACTGACTGGCCAATCCATTGTGGTCAGTCACGGCTGGCATATGCAGTAAGCAACAGGAGAGACGGATGAGCAACACAGAACAATCACCAGTGGTCTGGTCTCCTTCGCAGGACACACTGAAACACTGCTTGATGGGCCAGTTCCAGGGTTGGCTGGAGCAACAGGGTTTCGGCCCGTTTGCCGATTACCACGCCCTCCACCGGTGGTCCATTGAGAACCTAGAGACCTTCTGGCAAAAGGTATGGGACTACTGTGGCCTGGTATGCGACACGCCAGCTGATGCCGTTCTGGGCAAACGTGATATGCCCGGCGCGGAGTGGTTCCCCGGTATGAAACTCAACTTTGCGGCCAACCTGCTGCGGTTGGCGGAAGGCGACCACGCCGAGCGCGAAGCGGTTGTGGCCTACTGCGAAACCCGCCCGGTACTGCGCCGCACCTACGCTGAATTGAAAGCGGACACCGGCGCCCTGGAAGCCTTCCTGCGCAAAAAAGGGATTCGACAGGGTGACCGCGTGGCCGGTGTGGTCACCAATGGCTACGAAGCCCTTGTGGGTATGTTGGCGGCGACCAGCCTGGGTGCCGTCTGGAGTTCCGCGTCACCGGATTTCGGCGTGGGCGCCATCCTTGATCGCTTCGGCCAGATTGAGCCGGCAGCGCTGATCGTGGTCAACGGCTACGGCTACGGCGGCAAGGTCTTCAACCGCCAGGATGACTTCGCCGGCCTGATTGACGGCCTGCCCAGCCTGCGCTGCGTTGTCAGCATCGAACAGCTGCCAGGCGAACCCGCCGTCGCTGGCGACAAGGTCACCCACTGGGACGAGGCCCTTGCCGAGGGACAGGGCCAGGCGCCCTCCTTCACACCGCTGCCCCCCGAGCACCCGGTGTACATCCTCTATTCCTCCGGTACCACCGGCAAACCCAAGTGCATCGTGCATGGCAACGCTGGCCTGCTGGTCAACCACGCCAAGGAGTTGATGCTCCACGGCGATGTCGGCCCCGACGACCGTTTCCTGTACTTCACCACCTGCGGCTGGATGATGTGGAACTGGCAGGCATCTGCCCTGCTGACGGGCGCCGCCGTTATCACGGTCGACGGCTCTCCTGGCTACCCGGACCTGAACTATCTATGGCAGGTGGTGGCCGACGAGAAAGTCACCCATTACGGCACCAGCGCCCGGTTCATCGCCGGTTGCCGCAAAGCTGAACTGACGCCCGCAAAAAACTTGGACCTGACGGCCTTGAGAGTCGTCTTCTCCACCGGCTCACCCCTGCTGCCGGAAGACTACGACTGGATCTACAGCGATGGTGCCCCCGACGTATTGCTGGGCTCCATCGCCGGCGGCACCGACATCTGCGGCTGCTTTGTGGGCTCCACACCGCTGTTACCGGTGCGCCGTGGCGAAATCCAGTGCCGCTTCCTCGGCGTTGACGCCGTGGCCTACGGCGACGACGGCCAGCCCGTCAGTGGCGGCCGAGGCGAACTCGTCTGCCGGCAGCCGCTGCCTTCCATGCCCGTCGCCTTCTGGGACGACCCCGGCAACGAGCGCTATAAAGACGCCTACTTCAACACCTTCCCGGATGTCTGGGCCCACGGCGACTTCATCGAATTCACCGAACACGGCGGCGCTGTCATCTACGGCCGTTCAGACGCCACCCTTAACCCGGGCGGTGTGAGAATCGGTACCGCTGAGATCTACCGCCAGGTAGAAACCGTGGCGGAAGTCAAAGACAGCCTGGTTGTTGGTCGTCAGATCGAAGGTGACGTGGAAGTGGTCTTGCTGGTGGTCCCGGCAGAGGGCCAGGCCCTCACCGACGACCTTCAGAAAAACCTCAAAACCCGCATCCGCCAGGGCGCAAGCCCGCGCCACGTACCGAAACACATCATCCAGGTGCCGGATATTCCCTACACGCGCAGCGGTAAGAAAGTGGAGCTGGCGGTGGCGCGCCTGATCAACGGTTCCAACAAAGCCGACAACCGGGATGCCCTTGGCAATCCGGAGGCGTTGGACCGGATTCGGGAATGCCTGGAAGAGGCGGGGTTATTGCCGGAAGGGTGAACTCGTCGCTGGGTTCATTAGGGCGGGCACTCACGGAGTATGCCGAGCGCTGGAG
>NZ_ABCP01000058.1 GCF_000170835.1 Marinobacter algicola DG893 | reverse complement strand
CCTTCCAGTCACTTGTTCGACATTCGGGATGGTCGTCTGAGCTATGAAAGTTAAAGAGATCGCGGTAGGCGCTGGCGTAAATCCGGATACCGTTCGGTTCTACACCCGTGAAGGGTTACTGAAACCCACACGGAACCCGGACAACAATTACCAACAGTACGATTCTGAGGATTTGCGTCGCCTTCGGTTTGCCCGCAAAGCCCGGCAGCTCGGGTTTTCTCTGCCGGAAATACGACAGATTCTGGAGCAGGCAGATGACCATCATTCACCCTGCCCGATGGTTCGGGATGTATTCCAGCAGCGGCTGGTGGAGGTGGAACGTGAAATTGCCGAGCTACAACAACTGCGTAGTCGTATGACCGCCGCGCTGTCCGCTTGGCAGGATATGCCAGATGGCACGCCCGACGGACACACGATTTGCAGGCTGATTGAACATTGGGATGAATCCCTGCCGGACAACGGTTGGAAGGAGTAAGGCTCGATGAATGATAGTAACGATGGCCAGGTTCAACTGGCTGTTACCGGCGCCAACTGCGCCTCCTGCGTGAATACGATTGAGAACGCGCTGAAGTCGGTGGACGGCGTCACCGCAGCGCACATGAATCTTGCTGATCGTACCGCCACGGCAACCGGGCGTGCGGACACTCAGGCGCTGATCAAGGCGGTGGAAAGCTCCGGTTATGGCGCCAGCCTCATCGAGGATCCGGACGCGGCGGACGACCGCAAGCAGGAGGAGGATCGTAAGCAGTACAAGACCTTGCTGGTGAAGATGGCTGTCAGTCTGGGCCTTGGTCTGGGGCTGATGATATGGGGTATGGGTTTTGGTTCTATGGTGGTCTCCAGTGACAATCAACTGACGTGGCTTACTCTTGGCATTATCACCCTGGGTGTCATGACCCTCACCGGTGGTCACTTTTTCACCGGAGCGTGGAAAGCATTCCGGCACCACAATGCCAATATGGATACGCTGATTGCTCTGGGAACCGGCACCGCCTGGTTCTATTCCATGACCGTAGTCAGTATCCCGGAGGCACTGCCGGAAATGGCGCGGCACGTGTACTTTGAGGCATCGGCAATGATCATCGGCCTGATCAACCTGGGCCAGGCGCTGGAACTTCGCGCCAAGGGCAAAACCTCCGAAGCCGTGCGTCGGCTGCTGGATCTGCGCGCCAAAACCGCCCGGGTGATCCGTGATGGGGAGGAGCAGGACCTGCCGGTGGAACAGGTCCGGGCTGGTGATCATATCCGCGTTCGTCCGGGTGAGAAACTCCCGGTCGACGGGGAAATTACCGAAGGCAGCACCCGCGTAGACGAGAGCATGCTCACCGGTGAGCCCATGCCCGTCAGCAAGGGCGAAGGCGACGAGGTGTCCGCTGGCACCATCAATACCCATGGTTCCATTATCTACAAAGCCACCCGCGTGGGCAGCGAAACCGCCCTCGCTCAAATCATCCGCCTGGTGAAAAAGGCCCAGGGCTCAAAGCCCGCCATCGGCCGCCTGGCGGACAAGATTTCCTCGGTATTCGTACCGAGCGTGATGTTGATTGCCGTGGTGTCGGCACTGGTCTGGTACAACGTCGGGCCGGAGCCGGCGGTGGTTCACATGATGGTGGCGGCCACCACGGTGCTGATCATTGCCTGCCCCTGTGCCCTGGGCCTGGCCACGCCCATGTCGGTGATGGTGGGCGTCGGCAAGGCCGCGGAATACGGCGCGCTGATTCGCCAGGGGGATGCGCTGCAAACGGCGGGTAAGCTGGACTTGGTGATACTGGACAAAACCGGGACTATTACCGAAGGCCACCCTGCGGTCACCCGTTTCCATGCCATTGACGGCAACACCTCCCGATTGCTGGCCCTGGCCGCTGGCCTGGAACAACACTCAGAACATCCGTTGGCCGAAGCCATTATGGCGAAAGCGAAGGAGAAAGGCGCCAATCCCGACACCGTCACTGGTTTCGAAGCCCTTAACGGCAAAGGCGTGCAAGGCGAGTGGGACGGTCAAATCGTACGTCTGGGCAACCGTCGCTGGCTGGAGAGCGAGAATATTGATCTGGCTGGACTGCAGGATGAGGCCGATGCCATCACCTCGGAGGCCGGTACACCACTTTTCCTGGCACTGGGCAATGAGGCCCTGGGTGTGATTGGAGTAGCCGATGCGATTAAACAGGATTCGGAAGCCGCCATCCGTCGGCTACACGATGCCGGTATACGTGTAATGATGGTGACTGGCGACGTCGACGCCACCGCCAAAGCCATTGCCGAAAAAGCCGGGATTGACAGTTACCGAGCCGAAGTCCTACCGCAAGACAAAGCCACCATCGTCAGCGAGATGCGTGGTAAGGGTTATACCGTGGCCATGGTGGGCGACGGCATCAACGATGCGCCTGCCCTTGCAGCGGCGGACGTTGGCTTTGCCATTGGCACCGGCACCGATGTCGCCATCGAAAGCGCCGGTATTACACTGATGCGGGGCTCTCTTCACGGCGTTGCCGACGCCATCGAGATATCCCGGGCCACGGTGCGGAATATTCATCAGAACCTGTTCGGCGCTTTTGTCTACAACTCGCTGGGCATACCCGTCGCGGCCGGGCTGCTTTACCCACTGTGGGGAATTCTGATGAGCCCGATACTGGCCGGTGCCGCGATGTCGCTGTCTTCGGTCACGGTCGTTACCAACGCCAACCGGCTGCGACTGTTCAAAACCACCAGCAACTCAGGCAGGGAGAGGAACCAATGAACACATTTCTGGTCAATGCCGGAGGACTGATCCTGATGGCTGCCATCGTCTGGTGGTTCTGGTTGTCACCTTCCAGCAGCGGCGAACCAAACCACGATCACAGCCATCATCATTGAGGTAACATCATGAAAAAACACGTGTTGGCCCTTGGCCTTGTCGCAACCTTCGGCTTGAACGGTCAGTTACAGGCCGACGATGGGCTGAAAGACATCCATGTCTACAAGTCCCCGACCTGCGGCTGCTGCACGGATTGGGTGGACCACCTGAAGGAAAACGGCTTCAAGGTGGAAGTCACTGAAACCAATAACCTGAACCCGATAAAGATCGACGCCGGCCTGACACCGTCACTCGCCAGTTGCCACACCGCGTTTGTTGGCGACTATGTGATTGAAGGTCACGTGCCGGCCAACGACATTCATCGTTTGATTGCGGAGGCCCCGAAAGCAAAAGGCTTGTCGGTGCCCGGCATGCCGGCTGGCTCCCCCGGCATGGAAGTGGGGGGGCGCAAGGACCACTATCAGGTGTTGATGTTCAACGACAGCGGCCAGACCAAAGTCTTCGCAGAACACAACTAGTTTTCCTACACACTTTGCCATGCCTGCTCTATCATACCTTCCAGATAGATCCAGACTGTGCATAAGGAAAGCTTTTGAGCCTGAAAACCCGACTCCTGGGCCTGGCAGCGGCTCTGATGATCATCGCCTCAGTCGCTTCCTGGCTTGCGTATCGGGAGCTGTCCGAGGACATCATCGAGCGCTGGGGGCAGCAGGTTGCCGAAATACAGGTGCGCTACGACAGCGCCCGCCTGCTGCAGTCCCTGGAACGGGAAATCGGGCTCGCCCGCCAGATGGCCGACTCCTCCACGCTGGTCAACTGGGCTACCTCACCGGAAGATAAGGCGTTGCAGCGCGACGCCATCCGCGAAATGGAAAGCTTCCGCAGCAATTTCCGCGACAACAGTTACTTCGTCGCCCTCCGTGATTCCCGCCGCTATTACTACAACAATGCCGACAACGAGTTTGCGGATGATCAGTTCCGCTACATCCTGGACCCCGACAAACCCGAGGATGCCTGGTTCTTCCAACTGATTGAGGAAGGCCGCAATTTTCATCTGAACGTAAACCCCGATACCGAGCTCGGTGTGACCAAACTCTGGATTGACGTGCTGATGCGGGATGAGGAAGATCGCATCGTCGGCATGGTTGGTACCGGCCTGGACCTGGACGCGTTCCTGCAGGATATCGTGGATATTGACCAGGAGGGCATCACCACCCTGTTCGTGGACTACAACGGCGCGATACAGCTCTACCGCGACCGCAATTACATCGACTTTGCCAGCATCATCAAACCCGAAGGCCAGAAAAGCACCGTCGACCTGCTGTTCGATAACCCGGAAGACAAGCAGAAGGTGCTGGGCATGCTGCAACTTCTGAAAAACCGGGGCGGCACCACCGGTGCTGTGGAGAGCAGCTTCGTGACTGTGGACGGCCGAAAGCACCTGGCCGGCGTGGCCTTCCTCCCCGCCATCGGCTGGTTCGAAATTACCCTTCTGGATCTTGAAACGCTCCTGCCCCGCAGTTACCTCTGGCCCTTGGTTGCTGTATTCCTCACCAGTTTGCTGATCACCCTGATCCTGTTCCATCTGATCATCCGTTCCCGCATTCTCAAACCCCTCGTTAGCCTTGAGAGCGCTGTTGAAAAGGTTCGGGGTGGCAGCTTTGCGCTCCCGCACCTGGAAAAACCGGACAACGAGATCGGCCGGCTTGCCAGTCATTTCGAGACAATGACCGATACGCTCGCGCACTCGACCCGCGAACTGGAGCGAAAGGTCGCGCAACGCACTGATGAGCTAAACAGGCTGGCGCGTATTGATGCCCTCACCGGCCTGAAGAACCGCCGTGGTCTGGACGAAGCCCTGGATGAGGAAATACAGCGGGCAAAACGTCAGAACAACACAGGCTTTGGTCTGATCTGGCTGGACATTGACCACTTCAAGGCCATCAACGACGAGCTGGGGCATCAGGCCGGCGACGACATTCTCTGCCGCGTCGCACTTTGGCTCAAAGCCGGCGTACGCCCCTACGACCACCCCGGCCGCTGGGGCGGCGACGAATTCGTGGTGGTGCTCTCGCCCTGCGATGAAGATACGTTGTGCCAGATTGCCGCGCGGATACGCGAAACCATCGAAAGGGACAGCATTCGCACCGGCACGCCGGTGACCGTCAGCGTGGGCGGGTACCTCTGCCAGCCCGGTGACGATGTGGATACCATTCTGCGGCAGGCCGATCAGGCGCTTTACCGTGTGAAACAGCAGGGGCGAAATAAAGTGCTTATCACCGATGGTTCGGGCCAGGAAATTAACCCCGCGTAACACCGTCTGACTCATACCGTCATAACCGGTATACTCCGCAGCGACACTCAAATTTTATCCAGCCAGGTTCTGTTCATGCTCAATGCCGACGCCCTCAGCCAGTTGCGCCAGCTGAAAACCAATATCGAGGAAAACAAGGTTGTCTTTCCGGGTACCGTCAAAGCCACCAATGGGCGTTTCGGCTTTGTCGCACTGGATGAGGGACGGGATGTCTTCCTGCCACCGGAAGAAATGCAGAAAGTCCTGCCCGGCGACCGCGTCAAGATCACCGAGGAAGAGGGCGACAAGGGCAAGACCCAGGGCATGATCGACGAACTGCTGGACACCAGCCTGGACACCTTCGTTGGTCGCTATCTGGTGAAGGGTAAAGGCCACTTCGTGGTGCCGGAAACCCCCGGCATCAACCGCTGGATCTTCATACCACCGAAGGAGCGCCAGGGTGCCGAGCCCGACGATTACATTTACTGCCAGATTCACAAGCATCCGATCAAGGATGGCAAAGGCCAGGCAAAGATCCTGAAAGTCCTCGGCAAAGCCGGCGATACCGGTATCGAACGCGCCCTTACCGTTGCCACCTTCCACCTGCCAGACACCTGGCCCGACGCCGTGCAGAAACAGGCCGGTGCGCTGGACGAATCAACCGTTGAAGCAAAAAGCGAAGGCCGGGATGATCGCACCGACCAGCCCTATGTGACCATCGACAGCCCCGGCACCCAGGACATGGACGATGCCCTGCTGGCAGTGCCCAACGCCACCGGCTGGAAACTGTCCATTGCCATTGCCGACCCAACGGCTGTTATCGAGCCGGGCAGCCCTGCCGAGCAGGAGGCCTTCCGCCGCGCTACCGCCATCTATTTCCCCGGCGAACCGCTGCCCATGCTGCCGGATACCCTCAGTACCCGCCTGTGCTCGCTGATGCCGGACGTCAAGCGCCTGGCCTTGGTCTGCGACCTTCAGGTGAACAATGATGGCAGTCTCGGCGACTACCAATTTCACCAGGCAGTGATTCGCTCCCATGGCAAACTCAGCTACGAACTGGTCTCCAACCTGATCGAAGGCCGGGAAGACGACGAAATCAAGGCGCTGCCGGATACCGTCTCCAACAGCCTCGACCAGCTCCACCAGATCGCCACCGCTCTGCGCAAATGGCGACATGAGCACGCACTGGTGAACGGCGACCGCCCCGAATTCCGCCTGCGTCTGGACGAGAATCGCCGCATACGGCTGATCGAACCCTCCGTTCAGAACGAGGCCCATCGTCTGGTGGAAGAATGCATGATTGCGGCCAACCGCTGCGCGGCCGAATTCCTGGGGCAACGTGACAAGGGACTGTTTATCCAGCATCCGGGTTTGCGGGACGACCGCTCCGATAACGTCCGCGCCCTGCTGGAGGGTTATGCTCCTGACTTGGCGGGTATCGATGCCACCAGTGCCGCAGGCTTTCGCGACCTGATGAAACAGACCGAGGGGCTGGCCGCAGAGGTTCCCGTCAAAGCGATTATTTCCCGCCAGCTTGCCCGCGCCGAGCTGTCGTTCACGCCGGCGCCCCATCAAGGCATGGGGCTTGCCGCCTACACCACGTTCACATCGCCGCTTCGCAAGTTCAGCGATTTCCACGTGCATCGGCTGATCAAGTCGATCCTGTGGCAGGAGTCGCTGAACGAGCTCAACGATGAGCAACTGACCGAACTGCAACAGACCCAGATCCGCGCCCGTCAGGCTGCCAACAGCCTTGAGAACTGGCTCAAGAGTGATTTTGCGAAAACCCTTGGTGAAAACGCGATGACAGGCGTGATCAGCCGCACAACGCCGGCAGGGTTCTTTGTACGGCTGGATGCTAACGGACTGGAAGGGTTCGTGAGCTGCAAAACACTTGAAGGTAAGTTCAGCTTCGATCCCGTTACGTTGCGCCTGGTTCACAACAAGAACGGCCGCACGTTCCAGTTGGAACAACCAGTGACCGTGACCTTCTCCGGCGTGGACGACGAACGCAAACAGATCCAGTTCAATCTGGTGGACGCGCCGGCTGAAGGCCGTGAGCCCGCGAACACCATTGATGCTTGAAAATCCGGCTCCGGAGCGCCATCTTAATGGATAAACGGGCACTTATTCGTTACGGAGGTGAATCCGGATGCCGATCAGTCCAACCGAGTTCCTGAAAAAGCATGGCTTCGAAGAGGAAGAAGAGGAGCGCGATCACAGCCTGCGCCACAATGCGATGGAGCACGCAAAGCATTTGAAGCGCCCTCATGCTGGCACGCCCCATGACTGGGAAGAGTGGGAACGTTACAAGAAAGAACACCCGGACGAGGTCGAAGACGACGAGGACAAACATTAGTTTGCAATTTTTTGCATTTCCATACATCCCAGACCTCTTTCCCAAAAATAGGCTTATCTTTTAATAAATTACGCCTCTAACTCTTCGCTGCCCGCAATACATTTCTACCCCAACTCGCCTCCCCACGCCCTTCCTGGCCTAACACAGTTATTAAAAATTGTTTATACAGTAACCCTGATAGCAAAAGTGTCGTTGTTATCGACACCGATTCGAAATCAACACATAAGGAATATCAGGGATGACATTGCGTCCTTCTCGTTCCATCTCAAAGACAAAACGATCCTCAATCAAACGCACAGGCGTATCACTCCTTGGCCTGTCTCTGGCAATCCTGCTTACCGGCTGTCAAACCTACCAGTTTGATCGCGACAGTGTGAGTGCCCCCACCCCGCAGTCATACAGCACCGGGACCGTCCCCTTCACCGTTGTCGGAGACGAACGTCCTGATTGGCTGGTTCCGGAATCTGCGGACGTGCCAGAGGTTGTCGTAACACGCACAACTGAAATGGCAGGAGCACCGGATTTCGATGGTTTAAGTTTTCTTGGCTACATGGTTTCACTGACGCTGATCCCCTACCACGAGGAAAGGCCCTATGCGGACGTCTACGCACTGACTTGGCAGGGGGAAACGCTGCTGGAGAGCCGAGTCAATTACTCCATCGACAACTATTTCTCTGTGTACTTCCCGACGCCGATGATGTTTCTGGGTTCACTGGGTGATGAGGCCGCAGAGACAGCCATCGCCACGGACTACGTCACTGACTATCACCGGGACAATGTTCTGGCCACCATTGATCAGCAGCGTACCGAGTTCGAGCAGTTGAATCCCCAAACGGCCGAGGAAATTGCAGCTTATCTGACCGGCCCTGGCGCAAACTCCGTGTACCGGCCTTCCGCCGTCCTGCGACTGATCGATCAGGCCCCTGAAACCGACGCCCTCGCCTACCATGCTGCCAATAGCAAAATACCTGGCTACATCGACCTTTTACCGGTCCGCTATCAAGCATGGATGATCGGTCCTAATAGCCTGCGTGGTATCGACCTGGAGACCCGACTGGCCCAGGGCGTCAACGCGGATCAACTTCTGGTGCAAATGCTCAACGCCTATCCAGACCAGTATGTTCGATCCGGCTACTACACGGGAATGACCCAGGCTCACCGTCAGGTGCTCAAGGACGCAGGTCTCCCTGAGGGGTTGGTGGATCGCATGACCAATGAGGCGCCATCGAACCAGCTATTGGCTGCGGCAAAAACCGGCAAACTCCGTGACGAAAACGGCAACATCCGGATTCCAACCCAGGAAGAGCTTCTCGAACAGTTGGTGCGCCATGACAATCAAGGCAAATACATGAGCCCCTACACCAGCGACGACGTGCTGGCCGAGTGGGTCAACTCCGCCATTAACGCCAACATCGGGTCAACCGTTGGCACCGGCGTCGGTGCAGCAGCCGGCGCGTATCTGGGTGATAAAGCTCTTGAACAGGTGCCGTTTGTTGGGAGTTTCCTGGGCGGTGCTGTTGGCGCCGAAGTCGGTAAGAACATTGGCCGGGAAACCGCTATCAGCGCTTCCGGTGGCTGGGAAGCCATTCGCGGCTCTTCCGACCGCAGCTTTGACGATCTATCGTCAATGGCTCGCTATCTGAAAGCCAAATACGGCCATACCGGCAACTTTGCTGATGCCATGGATGCCACCCGACAGATCTATCCCGAACTGGCCGAGACCCTCGCGCAAGTCCGCTAACATCAATTGGAGAATGGAATGCTTAGGAAAACTGCACTGACAACGGCTTGCGCCCTGGCGACGTCAACTCTGATTCTGTCTGGCTGCGCCGGCAACATTGAAAACGTCAAGGGTAAACCCACAGTCTACGAGGATGTTTCCAGCACCGGCCGCGTTGGTGGCGTTGGTATCGAAAGCCAGGATGTTGTCGCGGTCACTGACCAGATGATGCGGGACATGCTGGCCAACCCGATGCTGACCGGTCGCTCTACACCGCCTCGTATCATCATCGACAACGAGTACATCAAAAACGAGAGCACCTCGGTGGTTAACACCAACATGCTCACTGACCGCCTGCGCATCGAACTGAACCGAGCCGCCAATGGCCGCATGGTCTTCGTCGGTCGCCACTTCTCAGATATGGTTCAGAAAGAACGCGACCTGAAGCGTGACGGCGCCGTCGACGGTGGTACGATCCGCCAGACCGCAGCACAGGCCGGCGCCGATTTCCGCATGGGTGGCCGTATCACGTCACTGGACGCCATCGACCGCAACACCGGTACCCAATCCCGCTACAGCCAGATCAGCTTTGAGATGGTGGATCTTGAGCTCGGCACCATCGTGTGGAGCGGACTCTATGAAATGAGAAAGGCGGCCAAGGACAATGTGGTCTATCGATAATCGACTGTTAAAGCCTGCACTAGCCACGATTCTGGCTGGCGCAATCGCTGGCTGTGCGACTGGCCCCAAGGTCTATGATCGGGCCGCGCTCGCACCTGCTGAACAAAGCCTGGTCAACAGTAAGCCTGCGGCTCTGCGGGCTGACTTCCGGAACCTGTTCGAAGAAGGCCCTCGCAACAAGGTGCTGAACCTGATGGAAATCGGGGTCAAAGCGTACCGGGCCGGCTATCGGGATGAAGCAAAGAACACGCTGACCCAGGCTCGGCTTGAGATCGAGAACGTCTACGCCGATTCCGAAGCAGCCAGAAGGGCACGAAGCATCTGGTACGAGGAGGCGGAGAAGGACTTCAAGGGCGAACCCTACGAGCGGGCCATGGTGTATTTTTACCTCGGCCTGATCTATCTGGAAGACGGCGACTATGGCAACGCCCGCGCCAGTTTCCTGGCCGGCCTGCTGCAGGATGCCTTTGCAGAGGAAGAACAGAACAGCACGGATTTCGCGCTGCTGTTATACCTTGCCGGCTGGTCAGCGTTGCAGATGGGCAGTGACCAACTGGCCGCGGAGCATTTTGAAGAGCTCAAGCTTTATCGCCCGGATGCCCCAATTCCGACCGCCAACGACAATGCCCTGCTGATTGTCGAAACCGGACAATCACCCCGCAAACTCGGTGATGGCGTAGGTCACTACCAGTTGGTGTATCGACGGGGTAAAAACTTTCGGGATGTTGGCGCAGAAGTCAGGAACGGCGAGGAGTGGTCGTCGGTTTACCCCATGGAAGATGTTTTCTTCCAGGCCTCAACCCGAGGCGGGCGCGCCATCGACCGTATCGTGGAAGGTCAGATCCAGTTCAAGGAAAATACACGCTCCGTCGGCTCAACCCTGAGCACAGTCAGCCAGGACAGCGTACTGGCGGGTGCCAGTGCTGCGGCCGGTGGCGCACTGGGTGCCGGTTTCGCTGCTGTGAGCCTGATCAGCGTGGCTGCGGACGGTCTGTCTGCCTCCGCCAACACCCGCGCCGACATACGCTATTGGGCCGGACTGCCAGACACCATTCATGTCATACCGGTAACCGCTGCCGAAGGGGAACCCGTCGTCGTTCGCTTCCTCGATCAGTACGACCTGCCAATCCCCGGACTCACAGACTCAACCGAATTCACCTTTGATGATCGCGGGGCGGGCCTGGCCTTTGCCACCTCCCGTCGCCCGAATCCAGGAGACACTCAATGAACCATCTCGTAAAAACACTGACCGCAGCAGCCATGGGATTTGGCCTCCTGGCGGGCTGCGCCAGCTTGCCGTCAGATAGCACCAGACTGGCTGAACGCACGGCTCCGGTCACTATGAACTCCGTGGTGTTCAGCGACTATAACCTGAAGCGAACCTGGTCAGGCGGTCTATTCGGTGACGGCGAGCGCTATCGGTTGTCAGTGGTCCAGCACGGTCAACGCGCAACCGCAACCGGCACAACCGAAGTATACGCCGTTCTGCGCAACCACACCGATTATGACTATCAGATCGAAGCCCGAACCCAGTTCTTCGATCAGGATGGCGTACCGACTGATGTGAAGCCCACCTGGCAACGCACCACGGTACCCGCCAACAGCCTCTCCACTTACCGCGAACTGTCTACCACCGCGCAGCCTCTGCAGTACCGCGTGGAAGTACGGGAGCTGAACTGATGAGACATCTTGCCATTGTATTCTGTGCGCTCGTACCGGGCCTCAGCCTGGCCGCCAGCCAGAGTCACGAAGCGGCACCGATGATGGCACCGGCCCAGAAGCCGTTGACCGATAGCGATCTAGAAAATGAGCGCTCGGCCCCCCAACGACAGGAAAGTGAGGACGCGATACTTGATCGTTTCCGCGCAGCGTTTGACGGCAACATGCCCAGAGTGGCTGTGTTCTGGAACCGGGCGTTTGGCGATCAGGTCAGTGACTGGCGCAGTAATACCCGGGGCGTATTGTCCGCTCGAGGCTCGCTAATTGGCAGCGTTCCGGAGGGTAACGTCGACCTGCAGGGACAGAGCCAGGTCGCTGCGCAGGGAGAGTACCGTTCGTCCCGAACATCCGACCCGGCAAGCCCGGCCTTTGAATTACAGAGCGGCCTGGTCAACCAACTGACGAAAGCCGGCGTCACCGTGGTTGACCGGAACGCCATCATGCGCATCACCGATAATGCCCTGGAAACCGGCGACTTCTCACGCCTGTCACCGGACCAGCGACGTCTCGAAATGCGAGCATTGGGTGAACACGCTGACATGCTGCTGGTATTCCGCCGACTGGCTGATGACCGATTTGAGATTGAAGTACTGGACGTTCACAACGGTTCGGTTCGAGCCATGTTGAGTTCCAACGGCGTACCGCCTGAGGAGGATAAGACCCGCCAATGGAAAGCAACCGATCACGGCTTCCAGAAAATCGAGCACGCCGTCACGCTGGATGAAATCGGTGGCGAACTCGCACTCCAGACTCTGGCAAGCGTTGCCCGCTAACGCTCAATACCCGACCTAACCTGAGAAGGACTGTTGTTTCATGACGTTCCAATTGAAGCCTACCTTGCTCCTGCTTCCCATCGTCATTGCGCTGGGTGGCTGCGCCAGTACACCTGAGACGCCCACCGATCCCGCTCTCATGTCGAGTAACCAACTGTTTTGGGCCGGTCTGACGCAGTGCGTTCGATTGGACTCGGCGGGAGAGCAGATAAAAATCTACCCGGAACAGGCAGCCGTAAGGGTGCGCCCCGAATCGTTTGCCTATACATGGTGGTGTCAGGACGACATTGGCCAGTTCTTACCGTCAGACGTCAGCAGCCACCCTATTCCCGAGGCAGACAAACCCGGCGACGGCCTGATCGGCGCCACGATTGACGAAACTGAGGGCGGCTTTTTTGTTTCGTGGCTGACGCCGAACGGCCCGGCAGCAACCAGCGAACAACTGGCCGTTGGTGATCAGATTATCGCCATCCGCCCGACTCCGGATGGAAAACCGTATCCGGTGGATAATCTCAAACTCAGTCAGCTCGTGTGGCTGATTCGCGGAACGCCAGGCACGGAGCTCCAGTTAACCTTGCTGAATGCCGCCAATAGCGAACCCCGGGAGGTGACACTTCAACGCGCCTTAGCCAAACAAAGCGATTTCCTTCTGGTCAAGCAACGTCAAACTGACTTGAAACAGAAGGCCGAAGCCAAAGCGAGGAAAAGCCTGGTCATCCACGACAATACCGGCAGCTTCATGAGCCCTTACACCAGCGACCGTGTAACCGCCGAATGGGTGAACAAGGCCTTGAATGCCAATATTGGCGCCACCGCCGGCAGTGCAGTAGGAGCAGTGGCGGGCGCCTATGCCGCCAATAAAGCCCTTGAATCCGTACCGTTTGGAAGTTTTATCGGCGGCATGGTTGGCTCCAAGGTTGGCAAAAACGTTGGCCGCAATACCGCCATCGAGAGCATCGGTGGATGGGAATATGTCAGAAATACTTCGGACATGAGCTTCCGGTCACTGGCTGACATGGCCCGTTACCTGAAAGCAGAACACGGCACAGACCCGAACTTCAGCGACGTCATCAATGCGACCAGCCAGATTTATCCTGAGTTCGCGACAGCGCTCGCCTCGTCTCAGTGAGTACTATCAGGAGAGCGGCTGGAGAGCATACGCGTCAGCCGCTCATCTTTGGCACGCCACTGCTCTGCCAGCCAGTTCTTCACGTTTTTTCGGTGCTCTGCATCGGTCGCATAATCCCGGCCCTTTAAGTGCGCCGGGATGGTAACCGTGTCGATGTCCATGCCGACCTTGCTCACCCTTCCACACATGAAATCCCAGAACGTTGGAGCCCCCCCGGGATAGGCAATCGTGACATCCACCAGGGTTTCGATGGAGTCGCCCATGGCATCCAGCACGAAGGCCACACCGCCAGCCTTTGGTGTCAGCAGATGAGTGTATTTTGATTTCTGCTTGTCGTGCTTGGCCTGGGTAAAGCGCGTGCCTTCGACGAAATTCATCACGCTTACCGGGGTGTAGCGGAACTTCTCACAAGCCGTGCGGGTCGCTTTTAGATCTTCACCCCGCTTTTCCGGGTGTTTGATCAGATACTCACGGGTGTAGCGTTTCATGAACGGGAAATCCAGCCCCCACCACGCCAGACCAATCACCGGCACCCAGATCAGTTGTTGCTTAAGGAAGAATTTCAGAAACGGCGCCCGATGGTTGAACACCCGTTGCATGGCGAAGATGTCGACCCAGCTCTGGTGGTTGCTGAGCACCAGATACCAGCTTTCCCGCTTCAGTTTCTCGTCGCCGTGGACCGCCCACTCCGTACCCTGGGTGAGCTTCATCCAGCCGGTGTTGCAGGCAACCCAGGCTTCTGCAATCCAGATGATGACTTTGGTGCACAGTACCCGGAAACCGGTGTGGGGAATAATCAGCTTCAATATAGCCGGGATGTAGAGAAGCAGGCACCAAAACAGGGTGTTCAGCCCCAGAAGGATGGAACTGATGATGCCGATAACGGGAGCTGGCAGGAAGCTGAGCATGGTTGTCCTGTTGTTGGTTTTGTTGCGATGGCCGAATGATACCAATGGTGGGCGCATTTGGGCAGTGGCCTGACGTGACCGGTTTGCCATTGGTGGTGGACGTTCTTGCCATAGTTCTGGCCTGTGTGGATAGTCTAGTCTGGTTGGGCCCCGGTGGCTGCGCAGGCATGAAAACCCTTTCCCGGACACGCCGTGAACCCATCCATGGGGGCTCGGCATTGCCATCCATGGCAATGCACGGTCCGGGAAAGGGCTTTCATACCCGCACGATCAGACTTGATTGCCGGCCGCATGCTTTCATTCATAACCCCTTAGCGACATGCATTTTATGGAAACCTCTATGCCCAACCCGATGAAATCCGCTTTCGAAAAGGCCTCCGGGTTAACCCGACAGACGGCACTTTACGCCGGTAACGCCTTTGATCGCGTATTCCGGGCCGCCAGCTTGGTGCAGGCAGGACAGACCCTGTTCGAGACGTTGTACACCGATGGGCTGGTGAGCCTGCGATACTACCCGCCTCTGGCGGAGGATTTTATCGAGTTGGACGGCGAGATGATTGATGTGGAGCGCACGCCCCACAAGACACCCATTGTGATCGTGCCGCCCCTGGCGGTGAACATGCTGATATACGACCTGTTTCCCCAACGCAGCCTGGTGCGGTTCCTGCGGGCCAAGGGGTTCGAGGTGTACCTGATCGACTGGGGCGTGCCCACGCGGCAGCACAGTCACTACAACCTTCACACCTACGTGGCGGAGTTGCTGCCGGCGTACCTGAACCGGGTACGGGAGCACAGCGGGGAGCAGGAGCTCTCTCTCCATGGCTGGAGCCTGGGGGGCATGTTCACTTTGTTCTACTCCGCCCTCAGCCGCGACCAGCACATCCGCAACGCCATCGTGCTGGGCTCGCCCATCGACAGCCACGCATCAGGGCTGATGGGGTTGATGTACCAGCGGGTCTCCGACGTCGCCGATTTCGTCCGTAAACGCACCGGCTTCCGCCTGCATGACGTGAAACCTCATTGGTTCCATTCCCCCGGCTGGGCCAACACCATCGGTTTCAAACTCACCAACCCCATCGGCAGCGTAATGGGCTACTGGGAACTCATCGTCCGGCTGGGCGACCGCGACTTCGTCGCCAGCCACGCCACCACCTCCGCCTTCCTCGACCGAATGGTCGCCTACCCCGGCGGCATCGTGCAGGATGCCGTGGTACGCCTGTGGATCGACAACGAGCTCTCAAAAGGCCAGATCCAGATCGGCGAAGACGTTGCCCGGCTGGACAATGTGAACGCCAATTTACTCGCCATCGCAGGCGATACCGACACCCTGGCCACGCCCGGCGCGGTCAAACGCATAGAAGATCACGTCAGTTCAAAAGACGTTACTTTCCGGGTTACCCCCGGTGGTCACATGGGGATTCTGGCAGGCAGCAAAGCGCCGAAGGAAAGCTGGCTGGAAATGGCGGAGTGGTTGGCTGAAAGATCGAACTGAATCGACCTGGACGTCCGAGCAAAAGGCAGCTATCACGAGAGTTGAACGCACGTCTCGGGAAGGGCTGTCCAAAACTGTGCGGAGCCATGGATGGCGGAGCCCAAGCGCCACATGGGTTCGGCCGAGCGGTTATGAAGCGAAGCTTCATGCGACAGCCGAACGACCGCAATCTACGATTGCGGGCCGGACCCCGCAGGGGTGCCGAAGGAGCGTGTTTTGGATAGCCCTTCCCGAGACGTGCAGCCACCAGAAAGTCAGAGATTAGCCAAAGTCGCGGGCAACTCCGAAAGACTCCGAACCACCGCATTAGGCTCAATTCCCCAGTCTTCAAACACCTTCCCGGCATCCCTCTGCACCCAGATCGCCGTCAACCCCGCCGCCCGGGCACCAATCACATCCCACGCGTTGCTGGACACCAGGCACAGAGGCTTATCCATCGCCCCCGTCGCCCGCCGCGCATAAGCGTACACCGCTGGGTCCGGCTTGAAGCTCTTGATGTCATCCACTGACACCAGCCCTTCAAACTGGTCCAGTAAGTTGTTATGGCCCAGCACCTTCTCCAACGCCGGATAAGTGCCATTGGAAAAGGCAAACATCCGATAATCCCCCTTCAGGGATTCCAACGCCGGCAACGAGTCGTCAAACGCTGGCAGTGAGAGATAAGCCCCCATCAACTCATCTTCCCGCTCTCCACTCAGGCTCAACCCATGGCTGGCCATCGCATACCTCAGCGCCTGCCGGGTACAGGCCCCGAAATCCTCGTACATTCGCATCAGTCCCTTTCGAAAGGAAAACTCCAACTGCTTTTCCCGCCACTGGGCACTCACGGATTCCGCCGCCTCACCTGCGTCCGGCGCCAACAGTTCTGCCATTCCCATGGGGTCCACCAGGGTTCCGTATACATCGAACGCCAGGATTGGTTTCATCAGGTGCTCCTACCTTTGTTCAGCCATTATCATCACATCGTAAACCAGTCGGCATCGTTTTTTGAATGTTTACTCAAACCGCCAACAACAAAGTGCACCGGAATGGGCAACCTCCCACGCCTCGGGTACACTGTCATTCATGAACCCCGTTGATACATTTAATCTCGACATTCGCTCCCTCAGCACCTTCATTGCAGTGCTGGACGAGGGCAGCGTTTCAAGGGCCGCTGTGCGCCTGGGCGTGAGTCAGTCGGCCGTCAGCCACACCCTGGACCGATTACGCCAGGCCCTGGGCGACGCCCTGTTCGTCAAATCCGGGCGGGGCATCGTCCCCACACGGTATGCCCTCCAGGCCGGCCCCCATATTCGCCAGATATTGGACGACCTGCACTCCCTGTCTTCCGGGCCGCCATTTACCCCAGCCACCGCCGAGTTCACCTTCACCATCGCCGCCAACGACTACCAGCGTGACCTGTTATTACCCGGCCTGTTGTCGGTGGTACGACAGGAAGCTCCGGGCATCCGCCTGCAGGTTATACCGTCAGGTATTCCGACCGCCGACATGCTACGTAAAGACCTGTGTGACTTGATTATTTCCCCCCATGCACCGGAAGCCACCGACATAATGCAACGGGGCCTGATGGCGGATCAGATGGTGGTTTTCTACGACCCTGCCAACCGCCAGGCGCCCGATTCTCTGGCGGATTACCTGACGGCAGACCACATAGGCATCCTGTTCGGCACGGGCGAAAAAACGGCCCTTGAGGGTTCATTGGCCGCCCGGGGTTTAACCCGGCGAACCGTGGTGACTGTCTCCAACTTTTCCGGCCTGCCAAGCTTCCTGCGCGGCACTGACATGCTCGCTACCGCACCGAAACGCATGAGTGAGGACTTACTGCAAGACTTTGCCTGCGCGCCCCTTCCCTTTGACTACAAGCCGTTCACACTGCTGATGCTGTGGCACAAACGCAATCAGACCGACCCTGCCCACCGCTGGATTCGCAACCATGTAAACGGCGTGGCGGCGGCAATGAATGACCTCGACACCCAACCCATCTGATTTATTCATACGTTGTATGAAATAACCGGCCGTTATCCCGGAACACGACGAGCGTAAACTCTCGAA
>NZ_ABCP01000059.1 GCF_000170835.1 Marinobacter algicola DG893 | reverse complement strand
TTCACAGCGTGTTTCGGGAGACCCTCCGCCACTGTTCAGCGGGCAGGTAGCATCAGGTAGCGGCTGGGAAAATAAAAAGCCCGGTCAGTAGGGGGGATTAGCCTGACCGGGTCGCGAAGTGCGAAAAAGGAAGACGCATTTCTCGCGGAAGGGCCGCCCGGGATCCTCCGTGGCGGCGTAGGAGAACGTTCAATTTAGTCCAGCAGCATCAACCCTTGACGCCGCCGGCTGTCAGCCCACCAACAATCCATTTCTGGCAGTACAGGAAGATCAGCGTGATGGGCAGACCAGAGAGCACAGCAGCAGCGGCAAAATCACCCCACAGGTAATTCTGCTCGTACAGGTACTGCTGCGCGCCGACCGCCAGGGTCAGCTTGTCGGTGTCCACCAGCAGCACTGACGCCATCGGGTATTCCATAATGG
The DNA here is from genome assembly GCF_000170835.1 of Marinobacter algicola DG893. Lineage (GTDB taxonomy): Bacteria > Pseudomonadota > Gammaproteobacteria > Pseudomonadales > Oleiphilaceae > Marinobacter > Marinobacter algicola. The sequence goes on along the minus strand of NZ_ABCP01000059.1, from coordinate 16,312 downwards.
TCATGATGAACGCCAGGATGAACACCACCACCAGAATTGGAACCGACAACGGCAGCAGGATGTAGCGGAACGCCTGCCACGTGGTCGCCCCATCCACGATGGCGGCTTCTTCCAGGGAACGGTCGATGGAATCGAAGTAGCCCTTGATGGTCCAGATATGCAACGCCATGCCTCCGAGGGAGGCCACAATCACTGCACCGTGGGTATTCAGCCCCAGCCAGCTTACGTGATTGCCAATCTGGTCAAACAGGGCATACAGCGCCACCAGCGAGAGCACCGGTGGGAACATCTGGAAGATCAGCATCGACTTGAGCACAAAACCCTTACCGGCAAAACGCATGCGGGCGAAGGCGTAGGCACTGGTGGTCGAGAGGGCCAGGATCATCACCGAGGAGATCACTGCGATCTTGATGGAGTTCCAGAGCCACAACAGCACCGGGAATGGCGGTTGAGTAACAGTACCGTCTTCCCCGGTGTAGGGAATACCCAACGCCAGGTACCAGTGCTCCAGCGAGGGGTTCTCCGGCAGCAGGCTGCCGGAGGCGAAGTTACCACTGCGGAAGGAAATGGAGATCACCATCAGCAGCGGGAACAGGATGATCACGATAAAGCCCAGCATCCCGAGATGGGACGCCAGAACGCGATACTTGGTGGAGCGGGGTTGAACCATTGCCATGGGTAGCTCCTTATACTTTGACTTTGGACAGTTTCAGGTTGATCAGCGACAGGGCGCCAACCACCAGGAAGATGGCTGTGGCAATCGCAGCCGCCAGGCCAAAGTTCTGTCCGGAATCCTGGAACGCGATGCGGTAGGTGTAGCTCACCAACAGGTCTGTGGTGCCCGCAGGCGTGCTTGCGCCGATAATATCGGGCGCGCCACCGGTCAACAGCGCAATCAGGACGAAGTTATTGAAGTTGAACGCAAAGCTTGCGATCAGCAAAGGCATCAACGGCTTGATGATCAGCGGCAGGGTGACATTGAACAGATTGTTCACCGGCCCTGCCCCGTCCATGGCGGAGGCCTCGTAGAGATCCCGTGGAATGGCCTGCAACAGGCCCATGCACAGCAGCATCATGTACGGGTAACCCAGCCAGGTATTGACGATCAGGATCATGGTTCGCGCCAGGGCCGGATCACTGAACCAGTCTGGCCGTAGCCCGAACAGGCCTTCCAGCACCAGGTTGATCTCACCGAAGTTCTGGTTGAACAGGCCCTTGAACACCAGGATCGAGATAAACGCCGGTACCGCGTACGGCAGGATCAGCATGGTGCGGTAGAAGCCCTTGCCGCGAATCTGGTCCCACTGCAGGAGGTTCGCCAGCAACAGCCCGAGTGCCAGGGTGAACACCACGGTTGCCACGGCAAAGGACAGCGTCCAAACGAAGATCTCGAAGAACGGACCACGAATGCTCGGGTCGGACACCACCTTCATGTAGTTGTCCCAGCCGATGTTCACGGTCCACCCCGGCGACAGTGTCTGGCCTTCCGCATTGCGGTAGAAGCCGGTGTCGTGGTCCGGGAAGTAGGTCACGTCCGTCTGGTTGTTAGTGATGCTGCCGTTGTCGTGCAACGTGAACTGGGCATTGATAGCCGCAAAGGCACGCAGGCTGGCCATGCTCAGCTCGCGCCCGTCTTCGGTCAGCAGGCCCAGCTCCGACAGTTCCGATCGCAACTGGATAATGTCGCGAATGGCCAGTGGCTCGCCAGCCGGCTTATCCGACGCGGGTAGAACCGGCGCACTAGTGTCGGAGCCGTCCAGCGCCAGCGGGGCCGATACCAGGTTCTGGTGTTTGCCCTCAAGGTAGATCACATAACCGGCATCGGTGTTGAAAAGCTCATAGTTATAGCGGACGGAATCGGACTGGTAGGTCCGGTCCATCAGGTTGTCCTTGACCTGCTCAAAACTCAACAGGTTGCTGGCACTGTAGTTGGTAAAGCCAATACCCACCGTGTACATCAGCGGGAAAATAACAAACACCCCCATACCGGCTACCGCAGGGAAAATGTAGCGGTGGGCGTAGAGTTTCTTGTTCACGAACACAAATACCGCTGATGCCGTCAGCACCAGGAACAGCATCGCGAACACAAACTCCTGCTGGGCATACAATGCCAGTATCAGGTAGAGCGCCATGCCCACCAACGCGGCCAGGGCACCCCACTTTAAAATCATTCGGGTCATTGGAAGTCTGCTTTCGGTTCCGGGGGAGGACAGGGTTTCCGTTATCATTGTAGTCAGCCCGTTTAAAGCCGTCGCCGCGGTGGGCGACGGCAGAGTTACAACAACCGGTGTTACCGGGTAATGCGCTGTGCAGCCGAATTCAGGGCATCCTCAACGGGCTGTCTTCCAGAAGTGATGTTCTGCAGAGCCGGCCCCATGGAGGACCAGAACGCACCCATGGCAGGAACACTTGGCATGGGTTCACCCAACTGGGCGTTTTCAAACGTCGCCGCAATATTCGGGTTGGACGACAGCTCGTCCATGAATTCCTTGTTGGCCACGGCACCCAGGGGAACGTCGTTGTTCACCATCTTCAGGCCCTTGATGGACAGCGCGTAGTTCTCAAGAAACTCTACCGCCAGGTCCTTATTGGGGCTGGCCGTGTTGAGGGTGGCCGCCATCACACCAACCATAGGCTTGCTGGGCTGGCCATCAACGGTGGGTAACTTGGCAACACCAAAGTTAATACCGCTCTTTTCCAGGTTACCCCAGGCCCAGGGGCCGTTGATCATCATCGCCGTTTCGCCCTTGTTAAAGCTGGACTCCATGGCACTGTAATCGGCACCGCGAGGCATAACGCCTTCGTCAATCAGGGTTGTGAGCATGTTGGCGCCCTTCATGGCACCTTCGTTGTTCACACCAGTGTCCTTGACGTCGTAACTGCCATCGTCGTTCTGGGCGAAAATATAGCCCCCGGCCGCGGCAATCATTGGCCAGGTGAAATAGGTGTTGTTGTAATCCCAAAGGATGGCGCGCTTGCCATCCTCCGCCAGTTGTTTGTGAATGGCGGGAATGTCCTCGAAGGCGGTTGGCGGCTCGGGCACCAGGTCTTTGTTATAGATCAGGCCAATGGACTCCACGGCCATGGGGTAACCGTACATCTTTCCGTCTACGGTCACGGCATCCCATGTGAAATCGAAGTTTTCACCGATAACACGCTGTGACGGCTTGACCTCAGAAATGATGCCGCTTTGCGCCCACTCGCCGAAACGGTCATGGGCCCAGATAAAGATGTCCGGGCCATTACCCGTGGCGGCAGACTGTTGGAATTTGTCGGTGGCGCTGTCGGGGTGAGCCACTTCAACGGGGATGCCGGTTTCCTCGGTAAACCAGTCACCCACTTCCTGCAGGCCATCATAGCCTTTATCGCCATTGATCCAGACCAGGAGCTTGCCTTCCTCGATCTCGGCGTGAGCCGGTGCGGACATGCCTAAGGTTGCTGCAACAATGGAAGCTGCGAGTGAACTACGGATAAAAGTTCGACGATTCATCAGGTGTTTCCTCTGCTTGTTCCTGCCTTATTCTTGTTGTCCGCCCTGACACGAGGTTGGCCGGGCGGGCTGAACGCAAATCTTTTTATTGCGAGTAACCGAACTGTGTTGCAATTTGCGGTTGCTGGCATCAGCCCTGATTTCATTCCCTGAGGCGTAGAACGGGGGAGTAGTGAGGCGTAGTGAATTCCGTCTACCACCCACCGTTCAGGTCTGGTTTGATTGGATAACCACAACAATAAATGGAACCGGAGCCCATTGCATGAGCCAGACCCCGAAAAACCTCAGGTTTACCGCGAGCCTTGTGACGTGCCTCTCGCTTGCCGGCTGCGCCGGTGGCCAGCTCGAGACCGCAGCCCCGCCCTCAGACAACCGCGCTGCTTCAACTGGCGGGATGTGCATTGCCACCCAGGCAGAGATGACCGTTACCGTCGGCAATGCCTTCAAAAACGGCGACTGGGTACGAGACTATTACAGTGGCAACAAAGCACAGGTGACAAATGGCCAGGTCACCCTCACCCCAGCCCCGGACGCCGAAGGCCTGTTACTGCTGGAAGCCGTCGACGCTCCGGAGCAAAGCTTCACCTGGGCGGGCGCGACCGTCTACTTTACCGTGACAGATCGCTTTGCCAACGGCCGCACCGACAACGACCAGAACTACGGCCGCAAGCCCGACGGCAAAGATGAAATCGGCACCTTTCACGGCGGGGATTTCGCCGGCCTGACAGAAAAACTGGACTATCTGGAGGATCTCGGCGTCAATGCCGTCTGGGTCACCCCACCCTTCGAGCAGATTCATGGCTGGGTTGGCGGCGGTGACCGGGGCGACTTCCAGCACTATGGTTACCATGGTTATTACGCCCTGGACTTCACCCGCCCGGACGCCAACTTCGGCACCCGCGAGGAATTCCGCACCCTGGTGGACGAGGCCCACGCCCGTGGTATCCGGGTGGTCATGGACGTGGTCATGAACCACCCGGGCTACGCCACCCTTCAGGATATGCAGACCTTCAACGTTGGCGGGCTGCGCGAAGGCTTTGAGAAGCACCTGCCCGAACGATGGGGGGACTGGCAACCAGAATCCTGGGAGGATTTCCACGCTTACCATGCCCTGATCGACTACGATCATTCGGGCTGGGCCAACTGGTGGGGCAAGGACTGGGTTCGCGCCGGCATCGGCGACTACGATACGCCGCCCAACGCTTCCATCGATCCGGTACGCGGCTCCCTTGCTTTCCTGCCGGATTTCAAGACGGAATCCGACAAAACGGTGGACCTGCCCGCCTTCCTGCAGAACAAGGAAAACACTCGTGCAACGCGACTTGAAGGCGCCACCGTCCGGGATTATCTGGTCACCTGGCTGACCGACTGGGTACGTGAATTCGGCGTTGATGGTTTCCGGGTGGACACCGCCAAGCATGTAGAGCCGGAGGCCTGGAAACAACTGAAATCCGAAGCCCAGGATGCGCTGGACAGCTATCGCGCCAACAACCCCAGCCAGCCGCTGCCAGCGGAGGAGTTCTGGATGGTCGCGGAGGTATTCCCCCATACGGTCACCCGCAGCAGTTACTTTGATGCCGGGTTCGATGCCGTCATCAACTTTGACCTGCAGGAAGAAGCCCAGGCTGGAGCCGCTTGCCTGCCCGCCATGGACTCGATCTACCGCGAGTATTCCGACAAGATGCATGGCAACAACCCGTTCAATGTCATGAGCTATATCTCATCCCACGACACCCAGTTGTTCAGCCGCATTGCCGACAACAAACCGGCGATGCAGAAGCGGGTTGCCGCCGCCTTGCTGTTTACACCGGGCACCAGCCAGATATTCTATGGGGATGAATCCGGGCGTCAGTTCGGTCCAACCGGGTCTGACGGCCACCAGGGCACCCGTTCGGACATGAACTGGGCCGACATTGAGAACGGCACGGCGGAACCGGTCCTGGCCCATTGGAAGAAACTGGGCCAGTTCCGGGCACGCCATCCGGCGATTGGTGCCGGGGAACACACACAACTCAGTACCGAACCCTACGTCTTTTCAAGAATCCACGGCGACGACCGGGTGGTTATCGCCTTCGGCAAGGAGTAACCGTGCACAACACCCAAACAGCAGGATTTACACCAGACCCCCCCCTGATTCTGGGGATGATGCGGCTCCATGACCATCCCAGCCTCACGCAACCGGCCCGGCTTGCGGGCTGGATTGCCGCGCGCCTGGATGAAGGCCTGAACGTGTTCGACCATGCCGATATCTACGGCGGTGGCGAGTGTGAACGGCTGTTCGGGGATGCATTACGGGCTCACCCGGCCTTGGCCCAAAAACTGCGGGTGATCACCAAAACCGGCATTGTACCGGCCGACCGGGACACCTCGCAGTGGCGGGTAAAGCACTACCGGGCCGAAGCAGATCATGTGGACAACGCGATCAACAAGGCTCTCGCCTCACTGGCGGTGGAACAGATTGACACCTTCCTGATTCACCGCCCGGACCCGTTGATGCAGGCCGAGAACGTCGCAGGAGTGCTCGAAGCCGCGGTGTCCGCCGGTAAAATTCGCCAGATTGGCGTCTCCAACTTCCTGCCAGATCAGTGGCGATGGCTGGCACGGAATACCGAGCTACCACTGGTGTGCAATCAAAGCCAACTCTCACTGGCCCACACCGATCCATTGTTCGACGGCACCCTTGAAGCTCATCTTGCGGATGGACTGCGCTGGCTGGCTTGGTCTCCGCTCGGTGGTGGTGGCCTTGCGGACCAAATCCCGGCAGAGCTGATGGATGAGGCCCGCGAAGAAACCGGCCTGGACGAGACCGGCCTGGCCATCGCCTGGTTGCGACAGATTCCCGGAACGCCCATACCTGTGCTGGGCTCCATGAACCCCGATCGCATCCACTCCGCCCTCAAGGGCGCCCGAAGCCCCATGCCACGGAGCCTCTGGTACCGGCTACTTGAATCGGTTCGCAACACGGCGGTCGCCTGATCCCCGTGGGCATTGTGACGCCGGTCAACGCCTGACAAATCGTTACACAACTTCCACCTTCGTCCGATTGTTGCTTTTGCAGACAGCCGCGACACTGGTCCTGATTCACAACAACAATATCAGGGCCCGCATTACCGGCCCGGCGCGACCAAGGAGGCCTGTGCCAATGCTCTGCAAGAAGCTGCTTCTTTCTTTTCTACTGACCCTGCTGGCGGCGGCTCCCGTTGCAGCGGAAACCCTGAAAATCGGGCTCAACTACCCCCAGACCGGCCGCTACAAGGACCAGGGCCTGCAACAACGCCTGGGCGCTTTCCTGGCCGTTGATGAAATCAACAAGGCTGGTGGCATCATGGGGCGCGAAGTGGAACTGGTCATACGCAACACTTCCGGTGAACCGGACAAGGGCGCCAAAAACACCGCTGAGCTGATTGACCGCGAAGGGGTGCAAATGGTGTTTGGTGGCGTTTCCAGCGCGGTCGCCATCGCCTCTGGCAGGGCGGCAAGGGATCGCAACCGGCTCTACTTCGGAACCCTGACGTATTCCAACGCCACCACCGGCGCCGCCGGCCACAGCCACATGTTTCGCGAACCCTACAATGCCTGGATGACAGCGAAGGTACTGAGCCAATACCTCAATACCCAGCACGCCGGCGACGAATATTTTTACATCACGGCTGACTACACCTGGGGCTGGTCGGTGGAGAAGTCAGTCCGGAAATTCACCAATACCGAAAACACCGACGCTCACAAGGGCGTTAAGACACCCTTCCCTCGCGCGTTGATTACCGATTTTCGCCAGGCTCTGGAACAGGCGGAACAAAGTGGCGCGAAGGTCCTGATGATGGTGCTGTTTGGCGACGACATGGTGCGTGCGCTGAACGTCGCCTACGAAATGGGTTTGACGAAGAAGATGCAGGTGGTGGTGCCCAACCTCACACTCGGCATGGCCCGCCAGGTAGGCCCGACCATTATGGAAGGTGTCGTTGGCGGATCGCCCTGGGTGTGGAGCGTTCCCTACCAGTACAACTACGCCCGCGGCAAGGAATTCGTAGAGGCCTTCTCAAGCCGCTACGAGATGCGCCCCTCCACCGCGGCGGCCTCTGCCTACAGCATCGTCTACCAGTACAAGGATGCCGTGGAAAGAACCGGTACCACGGACACACGCCAGCTTATTCGAGCCCTGGAAGGCCACCGGTACACTTTCCTGAAGGACGAGCAGTACTGGCGCGACTTCGATCACCAGAACATCCAGACGGTCTACGTTGTGAGGGTTAAGCCCCGCAATCTGATCATGGAAGACGAGTACTCGGCCGACTACTTCGAGATCATCGATTCCATGCCCGGCGATGAGGCCGCCCAGACCCGCGAGGAATGGGAAGCCAGGCGCAAGGAAGCCGGACAGCCACTCACCCTTTAGGTGAGTGGCGATGTGACAGGGTTAGTCCTGTTTGCCAGCGCCGCAGCGATGTTCGAAAATTCGTCCGCCTGCAGGGAAGCCCCGCCAATCAGGCCGCCATCCACTTCGGGCGACGAGAACAGAGCCGCCGCGTTGGCCGCTTTCACACTGCCACCATAAACAAGACGCATGGATCGCCCTGATCCCGTCTCACAATTTTCCAGAAACTGGCGGATAGCCCGATGGGTGTCCGCCACCTGCTCCGGGGTCGCGGTCCTGCCGGTGCCAATGGCCCAGACCGGTTCATAGGCAACGATGCTGCCAGCCAGGCCTGAGATACCGCTTTGGTCGATCACCGCCTGTATCTGTCTCTCAATCACGGCCATGGTCTGGCCATGCTCCCGCTCTTCCAGCGTTTCGCCGACACACAGAACCGGGGTCATATCCGCAGACAACACCTGTCGGAACCGAGTGGCCACATCGTCGTCGGACTCGTGATAGAGAGCCCGCCGTTCGGAGTGCCCCACCAACACGTAGCGGCACCCCATTTCCTGCAACATAGTGGCGCTTACCTCGCCAGTGTGTGCACCGGACCTCGCTCGGCTGGCGTTCTGAGCCCCAAGGGCGATGCCGGTGTACCCGAGCAGGTCCCTGACCTGGAACAGGTAGGGAAACGGCGGACAAATGGCCATATCAATGGTTTTGCGAAACGGCCGGAGCTTTGCCAGCATCCGTACCAGCAACGCCTGGTTGGAATGCAGGCTGCCGTTCATTTTCCAGTTCGCAATCAGAATGGATTTTCTCATGGGTTGTCTCCTGTGATTCCTCGTATCGATGTGTCAGGTATCCAGGGCACAGCGAATGGCTCCAACACCGGGATAGAAAGCGTGGGCGCCAAGGTCCTGCTCGATACGCAGCAGCCGGTTGTACTTGGCGACACGGTCGGAGCGGCAGAGGGAACCGGTTTTGATCTGACCGGCTCTGGTTGCCACCGCCAGATCGGCAATAAACGTATCCTCTGTCTCGCCACTGCGATGGGATATAACCGCTGTGTAGCCAGCATCCTGAGCCATCCCGATGGCCTCAAAGGTTTCCGAAAGCGTGCCAATCTGGTTGAACTTGATCAGCACGGAGTTGGCGACGCCCTGTCGTATGCCGTCTGAAATCAGGGATGAATTGGTCACGAACAGGTCGTCCCCCACCAGTTGGACCCGCTCTCCGAGCTTTTCGGTCAGCCGCTTCCAGCCCTCCCAGTCGTCCTCATCCATACCGTCCTCAATGGAGGCGATGGGGTACTGCATCGCCAGCGAGAGCAGGTAGTCGGCAAAGCCTGTGGAGTCAAAGCTTGCTCCGGCTCCAGACAACTCGTAACGGCCATCGCGATAGAATTCGGACGCGGCACAGTCCAGAGCCAGCACGATATCCGTGCCCGGCCGATAGCCCGCTCTGACCACCGCTTCGAGGATGAGATCCAGCGCCTCTTCGCTGGAGCGCAGATCCGGTGCGAAACCACCTTCGTCACCAATGGCGGTGGAAAGGCCTTTTTCAGTCAGCAGTGATTTCAGCGCGTGGAAGGTTTCGACCCCCATTCGCAATGCTTCGCTGTAGCTGGGTGCTCCCACGGGCTGAATCATGAACTCCTGCAGATCAACGGTATTGTCTGCATGGGCACCGCCGTTGATGATGTTCATCATGGGCACTGGCAACACGCAGGGGCCAGAGCAGCCATAGAGCTCCGCCAGATACCGGTACAGGGGCTGCTGTCGAAAGTTGGCTGCGGCATCGGCAACCGCCAGGGACACGGCGAGAATGCCATTCGCACCAAAGCCGGACTTATTGTCGGTGCCGTCCAGGTGGCGCATGAGTCGATCAATCACCAACTGGTCAAACACCACCCGGTTTTCGATCGCTGGCGCGATGCTGCGGTTAACGGCTTCAACAGCTCCCAGCACGCCCTTGCCATTGTACCGATCAGGATCACCGTCCCTTTTTTCCAGGGCCTCCCTGGAACCGGTGGAGGCGCCCGACGGAGCGCGACCGCGTCCGACCACGCCGTTTCCCAGCTCAACATCCACTTCCACTGTGGGAAAACCTCGGGAATCCAGAATTTCCCGGGCGAATACGGACTGAATACGCTCCATAATCATAAACCTGCTTGCTCGTGTTGTTTTTGTTTCCGCACACATCAGGTGCACTATCGAACAGTTTTCCCAATTGTAATATTCGTTTGCGAACATTAACAAGCGAAAAAGAACACAATTCCATATGATTTTGTTATATGGAAAACCCAAATAGGAACTGCAAACGGTTTCAACTACACCCGGAATCGTCCGATCAACGCTTCGATATCACCCATCGACGCCTTGAGCTGATCGCTGGTCGCTACCAATTGCTCGATTTCCGCCAGGTTTTCCGATGACGACCCGCTGATCTCGGTGACATTGCGCGACACCGAGCGGCTGACGTCTTCCTGCTCGTCCATGCCGGTACGAACATGTTCCGCGCTATTGCGGATCTGGTCGACGGCCTCCCGAATGGTTTCAACACCCCTGGAGGCATCGGTGATCAGGGACTTGACCGATTCCAGACGCTGGAAGCTGTCCTCCATGGAGCTCACGGCTTCGGCCGCATCCTCCTGGAGACGGCTGACCAGGCCACGAATGGTTTCCGTGCTGTTGGTGGTTTTCTGGGCAAGCTGCCTGACCTCGTCGGCCACCACCGCGAAACCACGTCCGAACTCTCCTGCCCGGGCGGACTCAATGGCGGCGTTGAGCGCCAGCAAGTTGGTCTGATTAGCGATTTCATCGATGGATTCGGTGATGCGCCCAATATCGTGGGACGCACTCTCCAGCTTTTTCAGCTTGCCGGAGGTCTGCTGTATCTGTTCTTCCAATTCATTCACGCACTCCATGTTGGCGTTGGCGGTTGCCTTGCTTTCATCCACACGGCTATTTACCGACTCCACCAGTTGGTGGGTGTCCCTGACGGATTCCGCCACATGATGGCAGGACGCCTCCATTTCGGTCATGGCAGTGGCTATCGAATTGAGGTCATCCGCCTGCCCCCGAATACGCTGACTAAGGTCGTGTGAAAAATCCGCATTGGACGCCGCTACGCCGGTAATTTCACCGCCCGCTTTCTGCAGACTGCCCAACACCTCCCGCATGGCCGCTGCGAGTTTATTGGCCGACTCTTTCAGTTCGATGAACTCGCCGTTGGCGCGGAATGTCAGTTCGCGGCTGTAGTCACCTCCGGCCATCGCCGAGAGGTGATTGACGGTGGCGCGCAGGGGAATACTGATCAGCCGCCCCAACCACACGGAGATCACAACAGCAATAAACAGAATCAGCGGTACCAGGTAATACACCAGCTGCTCCGAGAAACGCGCCGTGGCATCCAGGTTATCGACGGTCTGTACAGCAGCTTCTCCGGCTGCCGTCACCATCCGGTCTATATGGCTGTTGAGATTATCGAGCCCGGCCTCTATGTCGGCGACCGTACTGTTTACCGCCAGCAGGTTGCTGCGGTAGTCGTAATACTGGCTGACTATGCCGGTCTCGCTGTTGACCGACTCAAAGAAATCGTCTGCCAAGGGTGCAAGTGACTCCAGCGACGCAATCTCGCCAATGATGGCCTCGATATCCTGCTCAACGGTTACGGTGTTGAATCGCAGGTTTTCGACCACGGCTTTGAGCCGTTCGGCATCCTCGGTACTGACCAATTGCATGATTAGCAGTTCAATATTGGACAGATTCCCCATGACCGCCATGAGCAGGTCTTTGAGGTAAATGTCGGACCCGGCGGGCGCTGACGCTTCACGAAGCAATAACTGTTTCATTTCCGAGGCTTTGGCAAGAAAGTCGGATAAATCACGGTTCACGGACTCAGATACCCGGATAACCTCCGCCTGGTGTTCGCTTAGCCTCGCCGTTTGTTGTTGCAGCGTGACAAGGGCCGCCCTGTACTGTTGGGCAGGTTTCTCGAAGCCGTTCAGCAGACGGATGTCACCAGCTTCGGAGGCTAGCGATGCGACTTGGTCGTCGAGCGCTGCCATTCTGTCAATCAGCCGTCCATAGCGGGCTTCCAGTTCCTTGTTCTCCCTCACCCTCGCGAGCGAGATGACCGCCATGCCACTGCCACCTGTCGATGCCTCGACAGCCTGGACAGAACGCTGGAACGGGAAGATCTTCTCCTTTACCGCCGACGTGCCCTCGGAAATAGAGGTCATCATATTTCCGTTGAACAGTCCCCAGCCTGCAATGATCACGCAAAGCAAACCGAAGCCCAGGTACAGACGATGGATAACTGAAATTTTTCTCATGCCCTATCAACCCCTACTGCCAGCCCTGGACAGGCCCGGAATTTGGAAAGGAAGGATCAGGTGCAAAAGGTGGAAAAAGGGCCGGCAGGGTCAACCCGCTAAACGCGGGGGAACGCCTGACATGCTAATAGGGGGGTATGAAAGCAACCGGCCAAGACCCACCGACCTGACGGTGTTAGGTCTGCCGCTGCCCCTGGAGACTCGGGACAACGGCAGGGCACTACAGGTAAGTGATTTTTTGAGTGATCACTGGAACTGCCTAGGAAATCAGCTCTCGCGAGCCTCTTCCCAGGTTTTCAGCAGCTCCTCGTAGCGGACGGTTTTGCCTTTCGGCTTTTCGTTGTCCAGCTTTTTCTTGGGCGCGCCCGGCTGATCCAGCCAGTACTGGGGATCACGAGGCTCGTTGAGCTTCGGACCACAGTTCGGCATTACGTTGGCACGCTCAAGACGCTCCATAACCCGATCCTGTGCCTGCGCCAGGCCATCCAGTGCTTCCTGTGGTGTTGCTTCGCCACTGGCAGCCTGAGCGATGTACTGCCACCAGAGCTGAGCCAGCTTCGGATAATCCGGAACGTTGGTCCCCGTCGGCGACCACTGAACACGGGCCGGGCTACGATAGAACTCAACAAGGCCACCGAGCTTGGGCGCCATTTTGGTCATGGCATCCGATTCGATGTCAGACTCGCGGATTGGCGTAAGGCCAGCGATGGTCTTTTCCAGGGAAACGGTCTTGGACACCGTAAACTGGGCGTACAACCAGGCCGCCAGGCGACGCTTTTCCGGCGTGGATTTCATGAAGGTCCAGGAACCCACATCCTGATAACCCAGCTTCATACCCTCTTCCCAGTAGGGTCCGCGTGGTGACGGCGCCATGCGCCACTTCGGGGTGCCGTCTTCGTTGACCACTGGCAGGCCCTCTTCGATCATGCTGGCGGTGAAGGCGGTGTACCAGAAAATCTGCTGGGCAACGTTGCCCTGGGCAGGTACCGGGCCGGCTTCGGAGAAGGTCATACCCGGCGCTTCCGGCGGTGCGTACTTTTCCAGCCAGTCAACATACTTGGTGGTAGCGTATACAGCAGCCGGCCCGTTGGTTGCACCGCCGCGGCTGACGCTGGCGCCAACAGGGTGACACTCGTTCACCCGGATGCCCCACTCGTCAACGGGCAGGCCGTTCGGCAGGCCCTTGTCGCCAGCACCCGCCATGGAGAACCAGGCATCCGTGAAACGCCAGCCCAGTGACGGGTCTTTCTTGCCATAATCCATGTGGCCGTAGACACGCTCACCGTCGATTTCCTTCACGTGCACGGAAAAGAACTCGGCAATGTCCTCGTAGGCGGACCAGTTAACCGGAACACCCAGTTCATAGCCGTAGATGTCCATGAACTGCTTCTTGAGGTCTTCGCGCTCGAACCAGTCGGCACGGAACCAGTACAGGTTGGCAAACTGCTGATCAGGCAATTGGTAAAGCTTGCCATCCGGGCCGGTGGTGAAATCGAGGCCGATAAAATCGTCAAGGTCCAGGGTCGGCAGGGTCAGATCCTTGCCTTCTCCGTTCATGATGTCCTCAACGGGCATCACCTTGCCATAACGGAAGTGAGTACCGATCAGGTCAGAGTCGTTAACCCAGCCATCGTAGATGTTCCGGCCAGACTGCATTTGCGTCTGCAGCTTCTCGATTACATCGCCTTCCTGGATCAGCGTGTGAGTCAGGTTGATGCCGGTAATCTCACTGAATGCTTCAGCCAGAACCTTGGATTCGTATTCATGAGTGGCAATGGTTTCCGAGACAACGTTGATATCCATACCCCGGAATTGCTTCGCGGCCTGGATGAACCACTCCATCTCCTTCATCTGCTCTTCTTTGCTTAGAGTCGAATTCTTGAAAGACTCGTTCACCCACTTCTTGGCAGCATCAGAATACTGGTCTGCACTGGCCTGAAAACTGAGCCCCAGTCCCACCGAGCCAATCGCAGCGCTCAGAAGGAGGGTTTTCGGATATTTATTGTTCTTGAACATATCCAACCTCGTTCGTCTTGTTTTGGTGTGTTCGAAACGCGACAGCTTGCGCCAAAACGTTTCGGCTTTCCCTATATAGCGTTTTGACCGCTATTCCTGGAAACGGAGCCGAATAGGGATGTTCGATTCCGATCATAAAATAGAAAATAGTTCGTTATAGAAATTTTTACAACCGTTTTAAGCTACAAATCATAAGATTTTTTCGCCGCTCCCTGGCAAACGAAAATCAAAGTCGCCCTCCACTGGCATTGTTTCCCATCACCCCCAGCGCAACAGCACCAGGAGCCACGCCACCGACACCGCCAGCGCTACCCAAAGAGTAATGTCGCTGACGGCCAGGAACGCAAGGTGAATATAGGCCGCCGATAGCAGGCCAATGAAGAGGCGATCCCCCCGGGTTGTCGAAATCGGCAGGAAGCCTTTTCGCTCGGTACACGGCGAAACCACTTCGTAGACGGTCATTGTCAGCAAGATGCAGGCAATCACCGCAAAGAAAATCGCCACCGTTGGTGTCCAGTTCATCCATTCAATCATGATGCGTCTCCTTATACCCGACCCAGTGCGAAGCCCTTGGCGATGTGGTTACGAACAAACCAGACCACCAGCACGCCGGGAATAATGGTGAGCACACCGGCTGCCGCCAGTACGCCCCAGTCAATACCGCTTGCCCCGACCGTTCGGGTCATGATGGCACCAATCGGTTGCGCGTCCACGGAGGTCAGGGTTCTGGCCAGCAACAACTCCACCCACGAGAACATGAACGCAAAGAAAGCAGCGACGCCAATACCTGATCGAATCATCGGTAGGAAAATCTTCACGAAGAACTTGGGGAAGCTGTAGCCATCAATATAGGCCATCTCGTCGTACTCGCGCGGCACACCCGACATGAAACCTTCCAGGATCCAGACCGCCAGCGGTACGTTGAACAGGCAATGCGCAAGCGCCACCGCAATGTGGGTATCAAACAGCCCTACTGACGAATAAAGCTGAAAGAACGGCAGCAGGAAAACCGCTGGGGGTGCCATACGGTTACTCAGCAGCCAGAAGAACAGGTGCTTGTCACCCACGAACTTGTAGCGACTGAACGCGTAGGCAGCCGGCAAGGCCACCAGCAGCGTGATTGTCATGTTCATGGACACGTAGATCATCGAGTTGATGTAACCCGAGTACCAGCTTGAATCCGAGAAGATCACAGCGTAGTTGGCCAGGGTGAAATTCTGCGGCCACAACGTCAGGCCACCGAGAATTTCCTGGTTGGTCTTGAACGACATGTTCAGGAGCCAGTAGATCGGAGTCAGCAGGAGCACGATAAACAGTGTCATCCCGAAGCCCTTGGAACGTGAATAATTCATCACTCTCTCCTTATTTTTCTTTGTCGAGGTGAGTTATGGCGGTAAAGAACACCCAGGACACCAGCAGCACGATCAGGAAGTAGATCAACGAGAACGCCGCCGCCCGGCCGATATCAAACTGGCCAATCGCCATGGTGGTGAGTGTCTGGCTCAGGAAGGTTGTTGAGCTGCCGGGCCCGCCACCGGTCAGAACAAAGGGCTCGGTGTAGATCATGAAGCTGTCCATGAACCGCAGCAGTACCGCAATCACCAGCACACTTTTCACGCGCGGTAACTGGATATAGCGGATACGGCCCACTTGGAGGCACGGTCAATCTCGGCCGCCTGATAGAACGCTTCGGGAATCGCACGCAAGCCGGAGTAGCACAACAGAGCCACCAGGGGTGTCCAGTGCCATACGTCCATCAACAGGACCGTCAGCCAAGCATCCACCGTGTTGCCGGTGTAGTTATAGTCCAGGCCCAGGGCGTTCAGGCCCCAGCCAAACAGACCGATGTCACCACGGCCGAAGATCTGCCAGATAGTCCCGACCACGTTCCAGGGAATCAGCAACGGAATGGCCAGAAGAATCAGGCACAGGGAGGCCTTGATGCCGGATTTTGGCATCATCAGCGCAACCCCGATTCCGAGGGGAATCTGGATGGCCAGCACAGCGCCGGAAAACAGAAACTGCCTGAGCAGGGATTCTCTCAGTCGCTCATCCGCGAGCACTTCCCGGAACCACTCGGTACCGACGTAGTAGGCATTACCCGGACCAAAGA
>NZ_ABCP01000060.1 GCF_000170835.1 Marinobacter algicola DG893 | reverse complement strand
GCCTGTATTCGTACTCACAAATCTGAAGTCCTGAAACGTTAAACAGAGCCTGTAGTCCTGCCATGACAGAACAAAAAATCAGTCGCCGTGAAGCGATTCTTCATGCCCTCGTGGAGCTTCTGGAGAAAGATCCGGGAGCACGAATTACCACCGCTGGCCTTGCCAAATCCGTCGGAGTTACCGAGGCGGCCTTGTATCGCCATTTCCCCAGTAAACGAAAAATGTTTGAGGCGCTGATCGAGTTTGCCGAGGAGGCAGTGTTTTCGCGTTGCCAGGTCATCCTGCAGGAGCAGGAGGATGTTCGGGTTCGGTTGCAGCAACTCGTGCATTTGGTGCTGGTGTTTGCCGAGCGCAATCCGGGGCTGTGCACGGTGCTGACCGGAGATGCGTTGATGGGGGAGAATGAAGCCCTGCGCAAGCGAGCGTCGCAGTTCTTCGAACGCCTGGAAACCCAGGTACGCCAGGCCTTGAAGGAAGGCGAGATTCGTCAGGGATTGCGCCCCAGAACCAGTTCAGCTCGAGGCGCAGACTTCGTACTGGTGTTTATGGAAGGCCGGGTTCAACGCTATGTCCGCTCCTCGTTTTCCCGGTTACCCTCCAACGATTTTGACGAAGCCTGGGGCCTGGTTTCAGAAGCGGTCTGGGCTGCTCACTCGTAGCCCGAAGCTTTACGTAGGATGTCGCGGACCGTCTCCCAGACCGCCGGGGCTGATATCAGGATATCCCGTCCCCACAAGTCCGCCGGATAGCCCGCCGGTACCTCACTGAAATGTCCTGCCGTCGCGCCCGCCTCCAGCGCAATCAGCCGTGCTGCCGCGAAGTCCCAGGGGCTGACATTCTCGTAGTAGATGTCCAGCCGCCCACAGGCCACCCAGCAGATGTCCAATGCCGCGGAGCCGATACGGCGCAGATCCCGGCATTGATGAATCATGGCTTCCAGCCGGTTTACTAAGGGTTCAAGGCTGTCCTTGGTGTAGGGGAAGCCGGTGGCGAATAGCGAATCCCTGGGCAGTGTCGCCCCGCTGTGTTTGATGGGGTTGCCATTCAGGGCGGCGCCGGTACCCCGTGTGGCACGGAAGGTTTCACCCGAAAACGGAGCATGTACAACGCCAGCCTGCACCCGCCCCTGTTCCGCATAGGCGATGGAGATCGCGACCTGGGGGTGGCCGTAGGCGTAATTCACAGTGCCGTCGATGGGGTCGATGATCCACAGCGGAGTGTCCAGGTGTTCGGCCTGGCTCAAGTCCGGCATGGTTTCTTCGGAGAGGATGCGATGGTTCGGGAAGCGCTCGCGAATGGCGCCGGTGATCATCTCGTCGGCCATCACGTCGGCGTGGGTAACCAACTCCGACTGTTGTTTGTAATCGGTACGAAGGGTGTTCTGTTCTCGTTCGTGCTTGATCAACTCACCGGCCCTCAGGGCCAGCTCTTCGGCGAAATCCGCAATGGCGGTAATGGCTTCCGGGTTAGACATGATGACGCCCTCCGATCTGGAATGAGGGCGCCAGTCTATCACGACCCTGTTACAGGCCGGTGAGCCACTGCTCCATCTTGTCCATGGCGGTCACCAGTCGCGGACAGGCCTGTTTGACGAAATCGTCGCTCAGTTCCTGTTCACCGTACTCCGTTCCGGCCAGCGCGAGAGCCTCAGCACCGTCAAAGTCCACAAACGCGAGACGTGCGGCAAGGTGGTCCGGGACAAAGCCGAAATCACTGGCCGGCAGGATGGCCACACCGGTATTTTCCAGCAGCGACTGACACAGTGCCTGGCTGGTTTTGATGTCTCGACGCGCCAGAGCCTCGCGGAAGTTGGAAAAGTCCGGGAACAGGTAGAACGCACCCTCGGGCTTTTGCACCACGGCACCCATATCCGTCAGGCGTCGATGGAGGTATTCGCCCACCACCTTGAGCACCCGGCGTGACTGTTTCAGGTACTCATCCAGGTCTTCGCCACCATTAAACGCAGCAATGGCCGCATGTTGGATCGGAGCACTGGTTGCGGTGTAGGTTTCGCTGGCGATGATTGCCATGGCGTCCTGTAATGGCCGCAACTCCGGCGGGAAAATAAAGGTACCGAGGCGCCAGCCACCCGCGCCGGCCCACTTGCTCAGGCCGGTGCTGATGATGGTGCCTTCGGGGTAATAGCGGGCGATGGACTTGTGCTGGCCCTCGAAGTGGACTTCGCCATAGATCTCGTCCGACAGCAGAATCAGCTTGTACTTGCGGGCGACGTTGGCAATGGCCAGCAACTGGTCGTCTGTGTAGGTGCAGCCCGTTGGGTTGGACGGATAGTTCATGATCAGTATGCGCGGCCGTGACGGGTCGTCGCGGCAGATGATGTCCAGTTCTTCTGCCGTCAGTTGCCAGTTGTTTTCCGCGTGCGTTGGCAGCCAGTGTACTGAACGGCCGATAATGCGTGCCTGGGGCGCGTAGGACACCCAGCTTGGGCGCGGGATCAACAGGTCGCCATAATAGGCCAACTGCAGCATGAACAGCAGCTCCTTGGAGCCGGGGCCGATCAGTACGTCCTCCCAGGTGCAGCGCATGCGCTCACTGCGATTGATGTAGCCCGAAATCGATTCCCGCAGGGCCTTGAGGCCTTTTACCGGAAGGTAGTCTTTTTCATGGGCATGCTCGCGCAGGGCGTCGACCACACGGTCGGGCACCGGGAACGGCGACTGTCCGAGTCCCAGTTTGATAATGTCCCGGCCCTCGGCGCGAAGCTGGTTACTGAGTTCGTTGATACGAAGGGTGGCGGAGGGCTGAATGCCCCTGACGTTCAGGTTAATGGCGTAGCGGTGATCAGTCTGGATGTCCATGGTCCTAGTCTGTTGGTTGAAGAGTACAACCCGCAGTATAGGAAACCTTTAAGCGCCTGTATGGTGTCGGGGGTAGGTGATTGCCGCAGACGCTAGTCGGAATCGCTGGGCTTCAGCTCAGCCAGCACCTTGTTGAACTCGTCGCGGAGCGCCTCACCCTTCGGATGCTGGCGGGAGAACGCCGCGCGGAAGCCTCGTACTTCGCCAACGGTTCGTGGCATTGCGGATACATTCGCCAGCTCCGGATGGTCGGCGATGTGCTTGTCGATCAGATACCGGCAGACGGTTTCCTCGCAGATGAACAGGTCGATACGGCCAAAGGCGACCATTTTCAGCCCCGTGAGTTCCGGAGACTCCTGGCTGATCCGGATCACCCGGGCATTGCCGGCGGCCAGCCAGTCCATGAACTCTGGGGCATAACTGTAGAAGGCGGATAACCCAACCCTCATGCCTGCCAGGTCATCCAGCTCCTGCCACTGAAGGCCCCGGTCGGAGAGGCTGAAAAACACATCGCGGGCCTCGCTGATGGGGTTGGTGAAGTGGTAGTGGCGGGCGCGGTTTGGCGAGTGAGTTAGGGAGTAGATCAGGTCTGAGGTTCCGGCACGAGCGCTGGCTTCCGCCCGGGCCCAGGGTACAAGTTGGAAAACGGGGTCATAGCCCATCCTCGCCAGGACCCGGCGAAGGGTCTCCGTATGGGTACCCTTCACCTCACCGTTTTCCAGGTATTGGAAAGGTGGATAAGTCGACGTGACAACCGTCATCGTGGGGCGGTCGGCATGGGCAACAACGGGTAGGAGCACAGCAAGTAGAAGTGCCAGAAAACGTCCAGACATCAGTGCCTTGATCCAAAGAGGTAAGAAAGTGTCGTGGCGCCAGTATAGCGATTACCCCCGCACCTGCACAGTTGGTGAAAGGGGCTTGCCTCAAAACTGTTAAACAGCGAACGGTCGATTCCGGTTTTCATCCGTATAGTAGTCTGCACCGCAGTAACAAAAACAGCCATTTTGCGGAGAAAACCATGGACACCAGAACGGCTGATAACGCCGACTGTGCACTGCTGTCACCCGGAGACTGTCTTCCCCTGGCCCGCGTGTTGATCGTGGACGACCACCCGTTTTTTCTGTTCGGAATTACGGCCATTCTTGAACAGGAAAACCTGGCCCGAGAGGTTGCGACGGTTGCCTCTGTGGCGGACGCGGTGGACGATCTCCGCTCAAGGCCGGAAACCTCTCTTGTTCTGCTGGACCTGACGTTGCAAGGGGAGGCGGGCCTGTCGTTGTTCTCAGAGCTTGAACAGATCGGACTACCCGTTTCCGTGGTGGTGATTTCCAGTCGCGAGGACGAGGCCTCAGTACGGGCGGCGCGCTCTGCAGGTGCTGTGGGGTTTCTGCCCAAGTCCGCGGGCCGTCGCTCGCTGGTTCGAATGGTCCAGCGGGTCAGCAATGGCCTGCTGTTCTACCCGTCGTTGCCATTTCCATCCCTGAGTCCCGAGCACCTGACCCCACGCCAACTGGAGGTTCTTACGCTATTGGCGGATGGGCTTCCCAACAAGCGGATTTGCCAGGCTCTTGATCTCACCGAGCACACGGTGAAAACTCACCTGAAGGCGATTTTTACCCACCTGGATGTTCACAACCGCACCGAATGTGTCGCCCAGGCGAGAGCGCTGGGGCTGCTTTGATACGATCAGTCAGCAAGACGATCCAGTTGAGTAATAGCGGCCCGCAGCCTCATGGGTATCAGCGGTTTGTGCAGTACCCATAGTCGGCGTTCAGAGTCGTAGCCCTGGGGAATTGCAGTATCAGCCGTCATCAGGATACCGCCGCGGACCGACTTGCGAGCGAAAAGGCGGTCGTAGAGGGCATCGCCAGACATTTCCGGGAGATGGACATCACTGACCAGAATAGCGTTGGACGATGTGCCCCAGCGGGTGATTGCCTGTTCCGCACTGGCAACGCCCCTCACGCTGTAGCCCCAGGAAGACAGGGTTTCGCAGGTCCAGTGGCGAGCCTCATCGTGATCCTCCACAACCATCAGTGAGGGTGAATGAGCGGAAGGTGGGACAACCGCCCCGGAAACGGAATCTGTGGTTTGTGGCGCGGGCGTTGCCGGCAGGAAGACCCGGAAACAGGCACCTTGCCCTGGTAATGAACTGACGCTGCAGTGCCCCGCCATCATACCCGTCAGCTCGCGGACAATGGCCAGCCCGAGCCCCAGGCCGGGGCAACTACGTTGACGTAGGTTACTACGGAAGAAGGGGGTGAAGATCTGTTCAAGGGCGCCGTCGTCGATGCCCCGGCCATCATCCTGTACCTCGAAGCACAGCTTTCCGTCCTCCTGATGTGCCCGGAGATCAACCCGAGTGGCGTCGCTATGTTCCAGCGCGTTCGTTACCAGGTTCTGGAGCACTCGGTGCAGCAACTGCGGGTCGGCAAGTACGCCACTGCCGGGGGTGGGTTTATGGATGATTACCTGCGCGCCCGGATTCTGTGCCTGCTCGCTAAACGTTTCAGACACCTGCCGTATAACCTGCCACGCACAGAGCCTGGTGGGTTCAGGGGAAATCATGCCCTCCTGGATGCGGGAGATATCCAGAACCGATGCCAGCAGACCGTTGAAATGGCTCACTGAGGATTTCAGTCGCGACACCAGCGACTGCTGCTCACCTGGCAGCCCGTCGGCGGTGAGGTTTTCCAGAATCAGGCTGATCACGTTCAGGGGCTGACGAAGGTCGTGGCTTGCGACGGTGATCAGTCGGGTCTTGCGCTGATTCTCCTGCTCGGCCTGTTGTTTGGAGGCGTTGAGCATCTGACGATCCAGGAAGTGAGCGCGCTGACGGTGTTCACTCAGCCAGGACCCTACCATCCCGATGATATTGGCTGTGCCGATGAAAAAACCGTTTACCATAAGTTGGTGCGTCCCCAAACCGGTGGCGCTCTCCACCCAAAGATAGGCAACGATAACCATAAGGCTTGCGCCGGAAACCGTGCGAAACGGGATGCCCATCACGAAGTAACCAAACATCAGCATCAGGAGGATGCCTTCGTAGGGCAGTGGATGGTTCTCCAGGCGTGCAAGCCCAATAATACCCACCACGCTGAGGCCGCCGATCAAGTAGGCGAGCGCATAGATCTTTACGAAGTGATCATCACGAATGTCGCGATAGGACAGCCACCATACGCCGATGATCAACGGGCAGGTAACCATAAGCCTTACTGCGATGGTGTCCCGTGCAATGGCCGGGGGCAGCATCAGGGAATCCAGCAGCGTATATACCAGGAACAGCGCCAGCGCACTGGCGGAGACCGGCCGTGCGCGTGACCGTATGCCTTCGTCCCTGACTCTGCGATAGTGGGCTTCCAGCCCAGGCTCAAACCGCAGTTGCCGAAACCCGTTGGCCCGTTGATCCCTAAGCTGGGAAAAGTTCATCGAGGACTGTCCGGTTGTTATTGTCGTTTCCTCCAGTTTACGCCGGCCAGGGTGTCAGGAATGGCATTGGTGCACACTATGGTGATTGCGACTCCAATGCCCGCAGTCGTGCCCAGGTGCGGGTCTGTTCGGTGTCAAAATGCCGCTTCAGTAACCGGTTCTCCTGGGTGGCCCTGTCCTCTTCCGCCAACCCGGAGTTGTCCAGACTCGCCAGTGCCTGCTGGAACTGTTGATAATGGCTGTCAAACTGCTCCCGCTCCTTCATGTAGGCGACCACTTCTCTGGCCTGGGCATCGTCAACGCCCAGTTCCCGCAGCCTGCGTCCGGCGTCGGCCGGAGAGTCGGCCTCGGACAACGCCTTTTGTCTCGCCCGGAGGTCACCGCTTTCCTCAATCATGCGGGTTTCGGTACGGCGGATGACCTCGGGAAGCTGCTGCCGATGCCATTCAACCAGTGTGTTCTTTGCGTCCGTGGACAGGTCGGTGCGCTGCTGGATTTCAAGACTGGCGAGGGTATAGTCGCCGTAGGCTTCCTCCAGTCCGAAAAAGGCCTCGTGAGTGTCGGCGGCGAACATGCGTCGGCGCAGCTGTTTCATATCGGCCAATGCACCCTTGAGCATGTCCAGCTGGTATGCGGGATCGTGCTGCCGGGCGGGGTCGAGTCCCTGGTTGCCAAGTGCAAGAGAGGCATCCTTGTACTCCAGGTACTGGTTGAGCAGGGTCATGGCCTCGCGGGCAGCGTTTTCCGGCAGACTCTGTTTAGCCAGGGTTTCGATCTGGTCCAGTGCCTGCTCGGCCGATACCTCGCCAATGGTGTTCAGGAAGTAGTCGAAGAAGTCACGGGTTTCCAGATCAATGATCAATTCGCCATTGGCGTCGGCCCGTAAGTTGCCGTCGATGTTTGTGCCTGCAAGGGAGTTGGCAAACGGTTGGTCTCCCAGGCTATCGGGTGTCTGGTAAGGGACGGGCGCATCTTCGCCATTGGCAGGTGGCGCCTCCGCAATACCGGGTTTTGGCTGTTCTGAGGTGGTGGCGGGAGTACTCGTTTCCTGTGTTGTTGTTTTTTTACCGCGCGGCTCGTCCGCCAGCAGGAACCACACACAGGCAATCACCACCGGAACGGTCATGATCAGGGGAAGTAAAGCCTTCTTGTTCAGTCTGTCGCTATTGTTCATACCCGTTATCCTGCCTTGGCATCTGTCGTCGACGGGCGCGCATCAGCGGGGCGCCCGGCGACGGTTCAGACTCGAAAACGTGAGGGTTAAAGCCCGCGGTTTTTCAGGCGGTTGGCATGGCTGCGATAGAGCGAGACCGGATTGGTCCGCCACGAGCGAGCGCCGAACAGGTGATTGATGGCGTCTACGTGGTTCATGTCGTAATGGGTGCCGATCACGTTGCCCATCTTGGTGGAACATTCGCCGACCAGGCCATCATTGGGCTCGTTGCCGAAAGCCAGCGAAGTAACGCCCAGGAAAGGGTCGGTGATGTCGGTCCAGTTGGTCCAGACGGAGGTGCCGGTCCAGGAGAAGAACTTGATCCGGTTGCCGTTGATCCACACGTCTTCATTGGTGCCCGCGCAGGACCACCGGTTCACCCCTTTCCAGCCGAGGGCATTGTTCAACTGCGTGGTGCCCCGTGTGGTCAGTGTTTCCAGTGCTGCCACACCATCCTGGGGGTTGTTGGAGCCAGACAGCGCGTTGACCAGGTCTCCAAGTGCGTTGGCAATGGCGCCGGCGCCACCCTCCACATAACTGCCGGGTGGAATGATGCCCCGCGCGACGTCCGCGACTTTTGAGCCTTTGTTGACGCCATTGATGGATGTTACCGAGGCAACCTTGTGGGGAATAAGTGAGGCGGTTACGCGGGAGGTGGGCGCACCCTGGCTATGGGCCATGATGTTGACCTTCGAATGCCCAAGCCCGTTAATGTAATTGGCAAGTTGCTGGCCACGCTGTTCGCTGCTGTTCACAAAGGACACGCTGGCGGAATATACCCGGGCGCCGCTACGCTCAAGATTCCAGGGCACGTTGTGGAAATAATTGATCAGGCCTCCGATGGTATTGAAGCCGGTGACACCGTGAACCAGAACGATCGGATGCTTTGTTTTGGTATAGCTGGCATGGCTGAGTGTGGGTGCTGCAAGCAAGGCACAGCTCATGATCACTGCGAAAGTGATGAGTTTACGCATGGTTGACTCCTGTTGTTTTTGTGAGAAAGCCGCCCGGTGAGGGCTGCTCTTTGTCGCCAATGCGTGGGGGATTATTTGCGATTGGGGCGGGCGTAAGAATCGCCCATTTGGGGGAGGGGATCTGTCGCGTCTACCGGGGGATGTGCCCGGAAGTCAGAGGTCCGGGCCGAAGCGGTGGGGGTCCAGCTCCATATGAATGATGCGAGGGCCGAGCATGATGATTCGGCCGAGGTAGCGTTCCTCTCCGGTTGAGGTGAATTCAAACAGGAAGCGGCGCCACACCCGGGTACGGCCGTTGTCGTCGCGCTTGAACCATACGCCGCGTAGATACACCGCGTCGTCCAGCAGCATCACATCCATTTTCTTGCAGTAGTTCCTGGCTGCCTGAAGCACAAAGTCCTTGATGGCCTTGGCCCGCCACCAGTACCAGGTGGCGAAGCCGGCTACAAACAGCCAGAAGAGCGTTCCGAGGGTCACTGGGCGTGAGCCGTGTTCCCAGTGCTGCCATTTGCGTCGTCATCCGCCGTGGAACCGTGGTGGTCACGGCCCAGAAGGATGTAGAACGCGGGCAACACGAAAATGGTGAACAGCGTGCCGATGCCCAGGCCAGCACTGATGGTCAGGCCGATGGCGAATCGGCTTTCCGCACCCGGGCCTACTGCAATCAACAGCGGAACCATGGCGAAGATCAGCGCCAGGGAGGTCATGACGATCGGGCGCAGACGGATGGCTGCTGCTTCCACAACGGCCTCGCGCTTGTTCAGGCCTTTGTCCACCTGCAACTGGTTGGCGAACTCCACGATCAATATCCCGTTTTTGGAGACAACACCAATGAGGGTAATCAGCCCCACCTGTGTGTAGATGTTCATGGTGGCAAAACCAAGCACGATGAAGGCCATGGCCCCGGCCACCGACATCGGTACCGAAACAAGGATGATGAACGGATCGCGCCAGCTTTCGAACTGCGCTGCCAGCACCAGGTAAATCACCAGCAATGACAGGAAGAAGGTAACCACCAATGCGCTGCCCTGGTTCGCGAACTGACGCGACTCCCCGGTGTAGTCGAACGAGAATCCCTGCGGGAAACTTTCTGCAGCGGCATTTTCCATAAAGGCCATGGCATCGCCCACCGTCACGCCAGGAGTGACAACGCCCTGCAGTGTCAACGAGTTCAACTGGTTAAACTGGGTACGTTGTGATGGCTCCACGTCTTTCTGAAAGCTGATGACGCTTGATAGGGGCACCAGGCTGCCGCTGTCGGCCCGAATGTAATAGTCATTGAGTGCCTGTTCGTCCAGACGGAAATCCTGGTCGACCTGTGGGATAACCTGGTATGAACGGCCCTGCATGTTAAAGCGGTTGATGTAGCCGCCGCCCAGCATGCTGGACATGGCACGACCAACATCCTGCATCGATAGCCCCAGATCTGCTACCCGGTCACGGTCGACCTTAATACGGGTAACCGGGCGGTCAAAGTCGATGGATTTCTGCAGGAACATAAAGTTGCCGCTTTGCATGGCCTTCCCGAGCAGGTCATTGGCAACGTCATTCAGGCGCTCGTAATCCTCGCCCGTGGTAATCACGAACTGGAAGGGCAGACCACCGCCGGAGCCTGGCAGGGATGGCCTGGGGAAAACGGCGGTTTGCAGGCCGGTGACATTCTTCAGTTCCTGGTCAAGCTGCGGCTGAACCTCGAACTGACTGATGTCGCGATCTGACCAGGGCTTCATTTTGAAGCCACCGAACACAGCATTGGGCCCGGTGATGCCGAGAATCATGAAGTCCTCATGGTAGCCGGGCACCGTCGACATACGCTCCTGAACTTCATCTCCGTGTTCCTGGAGATAATCGAGGGTGGACGTCTGGGGGCCAAGCCCCTGATAGAACAGGATACCCTGGTCTTCGGTGGGCGCCAGTTCGTTCTGGCTCATGGCCACCATGAAGTAGATCGATCCCAGCACCACGATGGCGAAGAAAATCACCACGGACTTGGTGTCCATCAATGACGCAAGAGCACGTTTGTACCCATTGGCCAGGCCGCCGAAGGAGCGCTCCACGACCTGCTCGAACCGACCCGGATTGCCGTGGGGCTTGAGGATCTTGCCGGACAGCATCGGTGACAGGGTCAGTGCCACGATACCGGAAATAACGACGGTGCCGGCCAGGGTAAATGCGAACTCGGTGAACAGTGAGCCAACCAGTCCCCCCATGAAGCCTATAGGGGCATAGACCGCCACAAGCGTGGTGGTCATGGCGATGATCGGCGTTGCCATTTCGCGGGCACCGTTCAGGGCCGCGTTGAAGCGGGATTCGCCCTCTTCAATGTGGCGGTGAACGTTTTCCACCATGATGATCGCATCGTCCACGACAAGACCGATGGCGAGTACCATCGACAGCAGTGTCAGCAGGTTCAGTGAGAACCCCATCACCAACATGAAAAAGGCGCCGCCAACCAGTGATAGAGGCACCGCCACGGACGGAACCACCGCCGCTCTGACCGAGCCCAGGCAGATGAAGACCACCACCAGAACGATAACCAGCGCCTCCAGCAGTGTCTGGATAACCTCTTTGATCGAACTGTCGATAAAGTCGGACGCATCGTAGGCCAGGCGGACGTTCATGCCGGACGGCAGCTGGCTTTCAATACCCGGCAGTTCATCTTTGACCAGCTTTGCGACCGTCAAAGGGTTAGCGCCAGGTGACAGCTCAATGGCCACGTAGGTTGCTGGCTGGCCCTTGTACAGGGCGAGTTGGTCGTAGGTTTCGGAACCCAGTTCAACGCGGGCAATGTCCCGCAGGCGGATCAGCGAGCCGTCGGATTCCTTGACTACCAGATCCTTGAACTGCTCCGGGTCACCGACGTCGGTGTCGCTGGTCATGCTGATCTTGGTGTATTTGCCCTTGGTATTGCCTACGGCCGCCTGATAGTTATTGCGCAGCAGTACATCCACCACTTCCTGCGGCGTCATGTCCACCGCTGACAGGCGCTCGGGGTCCAGCCAGACTCGCAAGGCGAACTGGCGTCCCAGCAAATCGGCCTTGCCGACGCCGGACAGAGCCTGAAGCTTGGGCTGAACCACCCGCGTCAGGTAGTCCGTGATCTGGGGCACCTCCAGTTCATCGCTATAAAAGGCGATATACATCAACGCGGTGGAATCGCCGGTTGTGGAGGTTATGACCGGGTCCTGCGCATCGGCGGGCAGTACGTTGCGCTGACTGGCCACTTTCGCCTGAATCTCGGCCAGCGCTGCGTTGGCGTCGTAGTTCAGCACCATCTTGGCTTCAATGGTGGACTGTCCCTGGGAACTTGTGGACGTGAGGTAGTCGATGCCACTGGCTTCGGCGATGGCCTGCTGCAAGGGCGTGGTGATGAACCCTTTTACCAGCTCAGAGCCCGCGCCGGGGTAGGCGGTTGTCACCGTGACGGTGGTGCTCTCAAGTTCCGGGTACTGACGGATTTCCATCTCCATCGCTGCCCGGGCCCCGAGCAGCAGGATCAGCAGGCTGACCACCGTCGCCAGGACGGGGCGCTGTATGAATATGTCGGTGAAACGCATTACTTGGACGCCTCCGCCGGCTGTTCATCTTCCTGAACTTCAACGCGCTGGCCAGCCCTCAATCTCAGCAGACCCTTGGAGACGACCTGCTCGCCTTCTTTCAGACCATCAAGCACGGCAACGCGACTGTCCCGGGTATTGCCGGTCTGGATGGTGCGACGATTGACGACCAATTCGCCGTCATCGTTCTCTTCAACAACGAACACGAAATCACCGTAGGTGTTGTAGGAAACGGCGGTTCGCGGCACGGTGACAACCTCCCGGTCCTGGGGTTGCCTGGTTGATACCGTGGCGAACATCCCCGGGCGAAGCTGATTGTCCTCGTTGCCCAGCGTGGCGCGAACCCGGACGGTACGGGTTTGCGGGTTAACCGACGTGTTGATGGCGCTGACCTGGCCGGCAAAATGACTGTCGGGGATGGCAGCGACAGTTGCCACTACGTCGTAGCCCTGTTGCACCATGGGCAGATCTTTTTCCGAGAGGGTGTAATCCACGTAGATCGGATCAAGCATATTGATTTCGACAATCGGCGTACCGGTACCGATGTATTCGCCCTGATCCACCAGCCGGAGGCCAAGCTTGCCGTCGAAAGGCGCGCGGATGATTTTCTTACTCAACTGGGCTTCGGCTTCATTGACCCTTGCCCTTGCTGCGTCGAAATTGGCCTTGGCTTCATCGTACTGGGATTGCGACACGGCGCGCTTTGGAAGCAGGTCGGACACCCGCTTGAACTCCTGCTCCGCGAGCTGTGCCTCGGCGCGGCGTGTGCGCAACGCGGCTTCATCAATGGCAGCGTCCAGACGGATCAGGATGTCGCCTTTTTTCACCGTATCACCTGACTCGAACGCAATGTTCTCAACCACACCAGGCACTTCGTTTGCCACCTCAATACCGTTGATGGCTTCTACGCTGCCAACGGCTTTGATCTCAGGTGTCCACATCTCAGTGCTGGCCATGGTCGCCGAAATTTTCGCCGGCGGCTGGGGCTGGGAAAACTGTTCTTTCATCTGGCCGAACTGGTAGAACTTATAACCAAAAATGCCGCCGAGCACGACACCGAGAAAGATGAGTACAATCAGGAAGCGGGAGGCAGTGCGCATAATTCAGGTCCTGGGTCGTATGTCCGTTACAGGTAATCGTGTTAGCTTTGCAGGCTCCTGTTCCCATAGGGATGGAGTTGCCCGGCTCGCCGGGGGCTGTGTTGGCAAGGAGTCGTCAACAAACCGTAAAGAATAGCATCCTATACAAGCGAGAGGGTTGCTGTCACTGATTTGTCAGTGAAAATGCGTACAATTACTGTGCTCCAGGCGCCTTCACCTGCCTTGCCCAGGCGGGGCAGGGAGCTCATCCCGTTCATTAGGTTGCCAAACAAGAATGACAGATTTACGACCTGGTCATCGATAAGGATTGGCGAATGCAATGGATTCTTGGTATTGCACTGGCGGCAGCCGTATTTATTGTCCTGAAACAGTGGGGCGCGTTATCGCCGGAAAAGAAAAAGGCCGCTACCTGGAAAATCGTGCTGGTGGCGGGCGGCGCGTTGCTGCTGTTCATGGTGCTGACGGGGCGGGTGCATGTACTGACCGCTGCAGTGGCCGCCCTTTTACCGCTGCTGAGAAAGCTGCCAGCGTTGCTGAAGTTTGCCCCGGTGGCCAGCCGCCTGTTCGGTCAAAACCGGCACAGTGAACCTGATGATGAAAACACCGACCACTATCAACACAGGCAGCGCGGGCAGGCAACCGCCAGTTCCGGCAATATGTCGGTTAGCGAAGCCTGTGAGATTCTGGGGGTTGCGCCAGACTGTTCAGACGACGAGATCGTGCACGCGCATCGACGTTTGATCCAGAAGCTCCATCCGGATCGGGGCGGCAACGATTACCTGGCCGCCAAGATCAACGAAGCCAAAAGTGTCTTGCTGAAACGCCGCGCCTGACCGGCCTTAAAGAACCTCAACCTTTACCTCGAAGGTCTGATTCTGGCGGCGGCTGTGCCCGGTTTGGTAAGTGATGCCGGACCGCTCACCTACTCGCTGTTGGCGCGTGCTGCCGAGTTCCACCCATTCACCGGGTTCTACCCGGCGTATGGTCATCACCGCCTCGGTGTCGTAACCGGGCGGGTTACCCTTCGGGTCTTCCTCAAAAGAGACAATGTTCAATTCGACCGCCTGATCTGAAATCACCTGCGGACTGACCAGGAAGCCGCTTCGGGTTTCGACCTGTTCCAGAAACGCCGCCGGATTACGGCCCCCGCGGATGGCGACCGGTACGGTGCGGACCTGGCCGGAGGAAATATGAGCGGATTGCCCATCCTGAACGATCAGCGTGCGTTCCTGATTCCGCCGTGTTGTAGTGACCTTGCGTTCGGCCTGAACGCTGACCTGGTTGTTGTTGACGGAAAACCCGCCGCCACCGGTTTTGGCATCCACGTTGTGTCGGGAACGAACCGTAATACGCATCTGTGAGGGGGCGACGTCCATGGTCTCCACCAGCCTGCCGATTTCATCCAGAACCTCTGGTTCACCACGAACCACCATCTGCTGTCCGCGAGCGGTGATGGACACCTGGCCATCCGGGTAAAGTTCGCGAATCTGTTGCGCCACACCTTCTGCGGAGCGCTGTGCCATCTGGTAGGTGCGGGCCTCAGGCGCCGCTGCTATGGCGCCTGAAAAAAGCAGCAGGATCAGCAACAAAGAAAGCGTAGGCCGACAATTCAACGCTGTGTTCATGAGTGACTCCGGGACTGGTAGGGCCGCAATACCTGCAAAAAACCGAATTTACGGGTTGCAAAGCCGGAAACCGGGGATATATATTGGAAAGCATGAAGACGACACACGCGACCTGTCAATTGAATGTTCTGCAAGCTTTCGGTGAAAAATCGATTGCTGCGGTCGCTGCTGTGTTTTTCTGGTGGTTTGGTTATGGCTATTTTAGCCAGAGCCCGGGCCGCCCATAAGATCTTCATCGACCGAATAACGAGGAAGGTAGCCCGGCAGAAACCCAGGCTGCCACCGGACTCGAAAAGCCCCGACTGGTAGCCACCAGCCGGGGCTTTTTTGATTCTGACACAGGGAAACGGGAACACTGACCATGAACATGTCGCTGAACATCGAGACACTGAACGAGACCCACCAGCCATCAGAGGCTGAGTCGGGAACCCGGGAAGTGCCGCTGCCGACACCAACCGAACTGCGAGCCAGCCTGCCGGTTCCTGCTCACGTGCAGGGGCGGATTCGCCAGCACCGGGAGGCTATTCGCCGGATACTCAACGGCGAGGACTCGAGAACGCTGGTGGTCATCGGCCCCTGCTCGATCCACGACGAAGTGGCGGCATTGGAGTATGGCGAGAAGCTCAAAGCACTGGCGGACGATGTCAACGACCGTTTCCTGATTGTGATGCGTACCTACCTCGAAAAGCCCCGAACCACCGTTGGCTGGAAAGGCCTGCTCTATGACCCGGAGCGCACTGGCGCCGGAAACCTCAACGAAGGCCTGCTGCGTTCCCGGCGGCTGCTGTTGAACCTGTCAGACATGGGCCTGCCATTGGCCACGGAAGCCCTGAGCCCGTTCGCTATGGATTACCTCGGCGACCTCGTGAGTTGGACCGCCATCGGTGCTCGCACCACCGAGTCCCAGGTTCACCGTGAAATGGTCAGCGGTCTGCCGATGCCGACCGGTTTCAAGAATGGCACCGACGGCAGTATTGGCGTTGCCATCAATGCCATGAAGTCTGCGGCCCATCCCCATCACCGCTTCGGCGTTGGCAGTAATGGCGCACCCGCGATGATTACCACCGAGGGCAACCCTCATACACACTTGGTATTACGGGGCGGGCGAGGTATTACAAACTACGACGCTGAGAGCGTTCGCGAGGCCGTGAGTGCCTTGTCCAGCGCAGGTGTTTCTGCTTCGGTGATGGTCGATTGCAGTCATGACAACGCACAGAAACAATCTGAGCGACAACTGGTTATCGCTCGGGAAGTGATGGCTCAGAAACGCACAGGTAATTCACACATCGTTGGTTTGATGCTCGAGAGTTTTCTGGAGGAAGGTCGTCAGAATGACAGCGACGATTTGATTTACGGATGTTCCCTGACAGATCCCTGCATTGGCTGGAAGCAAACGGAAGAGCTGTTGCGTAGCCTGTGAGTAATGCTCTGGTGCATGCGCCGGTCTGTAGGCCTCTCCCAGAACACG
>NZ_ABCP01000061.1 GCF_000170835.1 Marinobacter algicola DG893 | reverse complement strand
CCCCATACCCTTATGGAGTCCGAGTTGTCTCGACTGTGTTCGATGGTTTTGCCTGGGTTTGATTGTGAGTCTGTTTTACGTCTCACCGTTTCCTCTGGTCATGCACCCGAGGCTCAATTCCCAGCGCCCGCAACTGCTTGAAATGCGACCGCGCCTGACCAAGAACGGCCTCGTCGTTGTGGGCCACCAGAGCTAACCGCTTAAACCGGTCCGCATCCGCCGGCAGGGTGGCCGAGAGGATGATCACGGTGTCCCAATCTTCCGCCACTGGCTGGCAAAGCAGTATCCCAACGGGATCGGTACAGGTCGTGGCGGAGTCGGGCACGATGCTGTGGGGGATAAAGGCGTCGGGGCTGAAGTTCCAGAGCAGGTCGTCCAGTTCCTGAGCCTGTTGCATGGTGTCGCAAACGACGCCCACGCGGTCTCTCTGCTGGCGTGCTTTGTCCACCAGCTTGGCGGTATGGAGATTGCGGGCGGCAGGGGTGTTCTGGGCGAGGATGTGGAACCAGTAGGACTGGTTCCGTTCATCCTGTGAGCCCGGATTACTTTCCTGCATGAGACATCAGGTAGTCGACCAGCATGGGTACCGGGCGGCCGGTTGACCCTTTGGCTTTGCCGGAGAGCCAGGCAGTGCCGGCAATGTCCAGGTGGGCCCAGGGGTAGTCCTTGGTGAACCGGGACAGGAAGCAGGCAGCCGTGATGGTGCCGGCCGGGCGACCACCGATGTTTTGCATGTCGGCAAAGTTGCTGTCCAGCTGGCTTTGGTACTCGTCCCAAAGGGGCAAGCGCCAGGCGCGGTCACCTGCTCGTTCGCCGGCAGCAAGCAACTCGTTGGCCAAGTTGTCGTTGTTGCTAAGCAGGCCAGTAGCATGGCTACCCAGGGCAATGATGCAGGCCCCGGTGAGTGTGGCCATGTCGACGACCACTTCCGGGTCAAATTTCTTGACGTAGGTGAGGGCGTCGCACAGTACGAGACGGCCTTCGGCGTCGGTGTTGAGGATTTCGATGGTTTGGCCAGACATGGAGGTGACGATATCACCCGGGCGTGTCGCAGTGCCGCTGGGCATGTTCTCGGCGGCGGCGATCACGGCAACCACGTTGATCTTCGGTTTGGTCTCGGCGATGGTTTTCATGGCTCCGAACACGGCGGCTGCGCCACCCATGTCGTACTTCATTTCATCCATGCCCTCGCCGGGCTTGAGGCTGATGCCGCCGGTATCAAAGGTAATGCCCTTGCCCACAAGGACGTAAGGCTTGTCTTTCGCCTTGCCGCCACGGTATTCCATCACGATCAGTTTGGCGGGTTGGGCGCTGCCGGCAGACACGGACAGCAGGCTGTGCATGCCCAACTTCTTCATCTGTTTTTCGTCGAGTACGTCGGTCTTGATGACGTCATTGTCCTTGGCCAGCTGTTCAGCCTGTTCGGCTAGCCAGGTGGGGTGGCAGATGTTGGGGGGGGTGTTGCCCAAGTCGCGGGTGAAGTTCATGCCGCGGCCCGTAGCCAGACCCAGATTGAAGGCATCCTTCAGGGCCTTGCCTGCAGACGAGGCGGCAACAGTTACTTTCGTCAGTTTGCGTTCCGACGGTTTCTCGCTCTTGAATTCGCTGAATCGGTAGAACTGCTCTTCCAGGGTGCGGCCAATCAGGTTAAGGCGTGCCGTTTCCGAACTGGTGGCATCGTCACCGGTAACGAGGGTGTCGCCCAGGCCGACCAGTACGTGTTTGGACGGGCCATCCTTGATCTGGCTGGCCATGGCGATCAGCGATTTGCGGTAGTTGGCGGGGGAGCGGTCGTTGTCGGCGCCGGTGCCAACGATCAGCAGGCGAGCCCAAGGCTGGCCTTCGAGTGGAACGAGCAGGGTGGTTGCATTTTTACCGGTAGCATCCCCGTTCTTCTGCAGGGTCTTGATCAGTCCGCCCAGGGCCTCGTTCGCTTGTGCAGTGGAGTCAGGCCAGTCACCTTTTTCCGGCAGGGCGACAACCAGGCAATCCGCTTTGGTATCCGAAATGGGCTTACTGCTCAGAGTAAAATTCATAGCAACTCCCGTTGGTTATTCTGATGGAGGACAGGCCCGGCCTCGGGCTTGAATGTCCGAATGCCTATAGCATTGGGGTTTGGGGGTAAATTATCAAGCGCTGACAGGTTGTTAACGCCTGTGCTCTGTCATTCGGCACCAAGGTTACTTAGAATACGGCGAATCCCGATTTCCATCGACTCCGGTCGCATCCGGCTCTGAGAGACCGATTTGAGCATCGTTTTTCGATATCTTACCCGCCAGGTGATCATCAGCATGCTTGCCGTATCCGGCATTCTTCTGCTGGTGTTCATGAGCGGGCGGTTTATCAAGTATCTGGCTGACGCTGCTGCCGGGGAGCTGGCCGGCGACGTGTTGTTCCAGATTATGGCCTACCGTTTTCCAGGCTTCCTGGAGCTGATCCTGCCGCTTGGTTTTTTCATCGGCATCCTGCTGGCGTACGGGCGCATGTACCTGGAAAGTGAAATGACGGTGCTGTTTGCCTGCGGTGTGAGCGACAAGCAGCTGCTGATGAAAACACTTCTTGGCAGTATTCCGGTGATGTTAGTCGTGGGCGCCATGAGCCTCTATGTGTCTCCCTGGGGCATGAAGAAGGTCGAGGGGATATTCAACGAGCAACGCCAGGCGACGGAATTCGAGATGCTGGCGCCGGGCCGCTTCCAGTCTTTGTCCTCTGGCGAACGTGTGACTTACACGGAAGCGCTGAGTGAAGACAAGCGCCGGCTCGAGGGTGTGTTTATTGCCGAGCACAGTGAGGACGGCAAGGGCCTTACCATCATTACCGCCCGGGAAGGTTCCCAGTTTATTGATGAGGAAACCGGCAGTCGATTCCTGGTGCTCGAAGATGGTGCCCGTTTTGAGGGATTGCCGGGGCAATTGGCGTACGACGTTACCGGGTTCGAAGCCTACGGGCTTAAGATCCGCAGTGGCAGTGCGGGCGAGAAAGAGCTCGAGGAAGGGCTTGCGACCTCCGCCTTGATGGCGTCGGATGATCCGGAGCACCGCGCCATGCTGCACTGGCGATTCACCCTGCCGCTCATCGTGCCGATTGTCACCCTTCTGGCCGTGCGCCTGAGCCGGGTGAATCCCCGGCAGGGTCGGTTTTTCCACTTGTTGCCGGCCATGCTGGTCTATATCACTTACCTTGGCCTGCTCATCGTGGCCCGTGATGCCCTCGAAGGTGGCAAGGTGCCCGAGTGGATCGGGCTGTTATGGGTACACGGCCTGTTCCTGGTCCTGGGGTTGTGGCTGCAGTTCGGGCCTGCCTGGCTCTACCGCCGGCGTCTGCTGAGGGAGGCGCGGCAACATGCGTAAGATTGATCGCTATGTGATGAGCACAGTGGGTGGCGCCATGTTCCTGGTGATGCTTGTGGTGCTGTCCCTGGACCTTATCTTTGCTTTTATTGCCGAACTGGATGACGCGGAAAACGACTACCAGACGCTCCAGGCATTGCTCTATGTAGTCATGACATTGCCGCGCCGCATCTATGACTATCTCCCGCTTGGCGCCTTTATGGGATGTCTGGTTGGTCTCGGCACCATGGCGAGTTCGTCGGAGCTCACGGTTATCCGGGCTGCGGGCGTTTCTCTCAAGCGGATTGTCTGGTCCGCCATGAAGCCGACCCTGGTGGTGGTGGTCCTTGGTGTGTTGATTGGCGAGTACGTCGCGCCACCGGCTGAGCGGATGGCCCAGAGTCAGAAGACTGTGGCACAGGGCGCGGGTGAGAGCATTGCTTCTGCCTCGGGTATCTGGCATCGGGAAGGGGACGTGTTCATGCACCTGAATGCGGTTCAGCCCAACGGTGTCTTGCACGGGGTGTCGCTGTTCCGATTTGATGATGAGCGCTGGCTGGTGTCCGCCAGTTTCGCAGAAAGAGGGATCTATCAGGGCGATCACTGGCTGCTGGAAAATGTGGCCACCACCAGGCTGAGCGATGAAAAAACCACCCAGGAGACGCACCGGGCCCTGCGCTGGGAAACCGGTCTGTCACCCAGCGTTCTCAGTGTGTTGATTGTAAAACCGGAAGATCTTGCAATCTCCGGCCTTTATACCTACGCAAGCTATCTCGGGGAGCAGGGTCTGAATGCCGCGAACTACTGGCTGGCATTCTGGAAGAAGGTGCTGATGCCGCTGGGTACAGCGGTCATGGTATTGGTTGCCATTTCTTTCGTTTTCGGCCCGCTCCGGTCCGTTACCATGGGGTTTCGGGTTTTCACGGGCCTGATTGTGGGGCTGTTGTTCAAGTACATGCAGGATCTGCTGGGCCCCATGAGCCTGGTGTTTGGCTTCAATCCGGTGTTGGCAATCATTCTGCCAATCGCGATTAATGCGGTTGTTGGCGCGGTATTGATGAAGAGGGCCGGTTAGCTACTTCTTTTTGGTCTCTTTGGGGATCGTGGCAACGATACTGCCGGAAGCACGATCGGTCAGCGACAACCCGTTGATCGGGTAGAACAGTGCCAGGATCGCCGGGATAGTCACGAAGAGAGTCGCTGCGTTCAGGTAGTAGGCGCCCAGTAGCGCGACGAACAGAATGGCCGCCGCGGCCACATATCGCTTCAGGGCCTGTGTCCAGGACACGGAGGTGCCGTCCAGGTTCTCAATGCGAATACGCCACACCTGCATGCCGAGTGTCTGGCCGTTTTTGGTCCAGAAGTAACCAAAGAACAGGTACAGTGCCAGGAACAGCACAAATGTGAGCAGTGGGTCTGCTTTCAGAGTGCCCGCTTCGGCCATCGCTTCATATTGATCCCATCCGGTGACCCAGCCCTCCACAAGGGTATACATCCAGGTAGTTACCAGTAGCACCGCTATGCTGATCAACGAATCGTAAATCACCGCCATCAGTCGCTTGATGAATGCAGCGGGAGGAAGGAGTTCCTCAGCGGTATGAAAGCGGCGGGGCATGGCTTCTCCTGTGATGTTTCACGTTTTTCCTGTTCTCGGCGTGTGCTAGAGTAGCGGATTTGCAAGCGCATGTAAGTATGTGTCTTTAAACGTGGACCCGCACGGGTTTATAGAAGGGTATCAAAGGGCTATGAAAACCGCAGAGTTGCGACAGGCGTTTCTCGATTACTTCAAACAGCAGGGCCATACCATTGTGCCGAGCAGTTCACTGGTGCCGGCGGACGACCCAACCCTGTTGTTTACCAACGCGGGAATGAACCAGTTCAAGGATGTATTCCTGGGCCGGGAAAAACGCGATTACAGTCGGGCAACCACAACACAGAAGTGCGTACGGGCGGGCGGTAAACACAATGACCTCGAGAACGTAGGCTATACGGCGCGCCACCATACCTTTTTCGAAATGTTGGGTAACTTCAGCTTTGGCGACTACTTCAAGCGTGAAGCCATCAATTTTGCCTGGACCTTCCTGACCGGCGACGACTGGCTGAAGCTGCCAAAGGAAAAGCTGTGGGTCACCGTTTACGCGTCCGACGACGAAGCCTTTGATATCTGGAATCAGGAAGTTGGTGTTCCGGCGGATCGAATCGTGCGGATTGGCGACAACAAGGGCGCCCCATACGCATCTGACAACTTCTGGCAGATGGGCGATACCGGTCCCTGTGGCCCCTGTACCGAAATCTTTTACGACCACGGCCCGGATGTGGCTGGTGGTCCTCCCGGTAGCCCGGAAGAAGATGGTGACCGCTACATCGAAATCTGGAACGTGGTGTTCATGCAGTACAATCGCCAGGCAGACGGTGAGATGCTGCCCCTGCCGAAGCCTTCGGTGGATACCGGTATGGGCCTGGAGCGCATCACGGCGGTGCTGCAGGGCGTTCACAGCAACTATGAAATTGATCTGATGCAGGACCTGCTTAACGCAGCCTCCGACATCCTGGGCGGCGTTGAAACCACAGAAGCGTCGCTGCGCGTGGTGGCGGATCACATCCGCTCCTGCGCCTTCCTGATTTCCGACGGTGTGATGCCGTCCAACGAAGGGCGTGGTTTCGTGCTGCGCCGTATCATCCGCAGGGCTGCGCGCCATGGCAATAAACTGGGTGCTACGCAGCCTTTCTTCCACAAGCTCACTGGCGCATTGGTTGAGCTGATGGGAGACGCCTTCCCGCAACTGGTCAGCAGCCGCAAGCAGATTGAAAAAGTGCTGCTGCAGGAAGAAGAGCAGTTTGCCAAGACGCTGGATAAAGGCCTGCGCCTGCTGGAGCAGGACATCGCAGCGCTCGAGAGTTCCGAGATTCCAGGCGACACCATTTTCACCCTTTACGACACCTACGGCTTTCCGGTTGACCTGACCAACGATATTGCGCGTGAGCGCGGCCTGACCCTGGACTATGACGGCTACGAGAAAGCCATGGAGCGCCAACGCGAGCGCGCCCGCGCGGCCAGCAAGTTCGGGATGGATTACAACGCAGCCGGTTTGAACATCGAAGGTTCTACCGAGTTTACCGGTTACGAACACATCGACGGTCACGAAACCATTCGCACCGTGATCGTGGGTGGTGAAGAGAAAGCGGCCCAAGCCGGCGATGAAGCGATTCTGGTGCTGGAGCGCACGCCGTTCTACGCAGAGTCTGGCGGTCAGGTGGGCGATACCGGCCTGCTGACCTGGAGCGGTGGCCGATTTAAGGTGACCGACACCCAGAAAGAGGGCAGCAATCACCTGCATATCGGTACCGTGATTGAAGGCGAATTGTTCCCGGGTCTGGAAGTGGATGCCCGTATCGACCATGCCCGTCGTGAGCGGACCAAGAAAAACCACTCCGCAACCCACCTGATGCATGCCGCGCTCCGTAACGTGCTGGGCGAGCACGTTACACAGAAAGGCTCGCTGGTGGATCCCGACAAGCTGCGATTCGACTTCTCTCACTTTGAGGCGGTAACACCGGAACAGTTGCGGGAAATCGAGCGTCAGGTCAATGAGCAGATACTGGATAACACCCCGGTTGAGACCGAAATCACCGATATGGAGCAGGCCCAGGCCAAAGGTGCCATGGCGCTGTTCGGTGAAAAGTATGGCGATACCGTCCGAGTCCTGAGCATGGGCTCCGACGCATACTCCGTGGAACTTTGCGGTGGCACCCATGTGGCGCGTACCGGCGACATCGGGCTGTTCCGTATTACATCGGAGAGCGGTATTTCATCGGGCGTTCGCCGTATCGAAGCCGTCACTGGATTTGGCGCTCTGGAATGGGTTGAGGAAACCGAGCAAACCCTGCGGGAAGCTGCGAAGCTGGTCAAAGGTTCGCGTGAGTCCCTGGTCGAGAAAGTTCAGCAGGCGCTGGATCGCAATCGACAGCTGGAGAAAGACATTAATGCTCTCCAGGCGAAGCTGGCGAGCTCTGCTGGTACCGATCTGGCCAGTTCTGCCGTGGACGTGGCTGGCCTTAAAGTGGTGGCCTCTGAAATGGAGGGCGCGGATCGAAAAGCGCTTATGGAAACCGCCGACCAACTCAAGAATAAGCTGGGCGAGGGCGTTGTGGTGCTGGCCAGCGTTGAAGACGGCAAAGTGACACTGGTGGCCGGTGTGACCAAGTCGGCGACTGGCAGGGTCAAGGCTGGAGACCTGATGAAGCATCTGGCGGCTCAGGTTGATGGCAAGGGCGGTGGTCGTCCGGATATGGCCCAGGGCGGCGGTAATGACCCCTCCAAGTTGGCGGATGCTCTGGCAGGTGTCCCTGCTTGGGTTGAGAAAAATATTGCATAGATAACTGTATCGAAAATGGGCAGGTGTATATAATCTCGCCCATTTGGTCGTCTTCTGAGGTGGGGCGCTGCCCCGCTGTCTGTCCACGCATGGTATCGGGAAAGAAATGGCGCTCTTGGTTCAAAAATTCGGTGGCACTTCGGTGGGCACCACAGAACGGATTGAAGCGGTTGCAGAAAAGGTATGCCGCTTTCGCAAGGAAGGTCATGACGTGGTGGTTGTGGTATCTGCCATGAGTGGGGAAACCAACCGCCTTATTGGTCTGGCCAACAACATCATGGAAGAACCTACTCCCCGCGAAATGGACGTGCTGGTTTCCACCGGGGAGCAGGTGACCATTGCCCTGCTGTCGATGGCGCTGCAAAAGCGCGGCTGCGATGCGCGCTCCTATACTGGTGCCCAGGTTCGGATTCTGACCGATAGTAGCCATACCAAGGCACGCATCAAGCAGATTGACGAGCAGCGCATGAGGGAAGACCTCAACGCCGGTCGTGTGGTTGTGGTTGCTGGTTTCCAGGGCATTGACGAGAACGGCAGCATCACCACGCTTGGTCGTGGCGGGTCCGATACTACTGCTGTTGCTCTTGCGGCGGCATTGAAGGCTGACGAGTGTCAGATCTACACTGATGTAGACGGTGTCTATACCACTGACCCACGGGTAGTGGACAGCGCGCGCCGGCTGGAGCGAATTACTTTTGAAGAAATGATTGAGATGGCCAGCCTGGGCTCCAAGATTCTTCAGATTCGCTCGGTGGAGTTTGCGGGCAAATACAATGTTCCTTTAAGGGTGCTCTCCAGCTTTGAGGAAGGCGAAGGTACCCTGATTACACTTGAGGATGAAAACGCCATGGAACAACCGGTTGTCTCCGGCATAGCTTTTAACCGTGATGAAGCCAAACTGACGATCGCCGGTGTGCCGGATACGCCAGGCAGTGCTCTGCGCATACTTCAGCCGATCAGTGATGCCAACATTGAAGTCGATATGATCGTTCAGAACGTGGGTGCGGATAACCGCACGGATTTCACCTTCACCGTGCATCGCAACGACTTCAAGCGCGGCCAGGCCATTCTGCAGCGGGTGTCGGATGAACTGGGTGCCCGTGAAGTTAGCGGCGACAGCAAGATTGCGAAGGTCAGTATTGTGGGCGTGGGTATGCGGTCTCATGCCGGTGTTGCAACTAAAATGTTTGCAGCGCTGTCTAATGAAGGGATCAATATCCTGATGATTTCCACGTCTGAGATTAAAATCTCCGTGGTGATTGACGAAAAATATCTTGAGCTGGCCGTTCGGGCACTGCATAGTGCGTTCGAACTGGACAAGCCCGGGGTAGAGGAAGCCTGAAAGTACGCGGACATAAAAAGCCGGTCCGCATTGGTTTTCCGAAAAAGGGCATCATTTGCAGGCTTTTGCTTTCATAAGTACGTATAAGTGATTGTGCGGCTTTTGATTGGCAAGTGATCCCACTATAAAAGTAAGCAGTATACATTTGTCGGAACAGGTAGCTCTGGATAAGGGAGTAAAGGACATGTTGATATTGACCCGCCGTGTTGGCGAAACCCTGATGGTCGGTGATGAGATCACCGTAACCGTCCTTGGGGTGAAGGGGAACCAGGTTCGCATTGGTGTAAACGCCCCCAAAGAAGTGGCGGTTCACCGCGAAGAAATCTATCAGCGGATTCAGAGCGAGAAAGGTTCTGAAGAGCCGGAGCCCGGCAACAGCTGAGAGTGACAAAAAAGCCGTTCGAGGGAAACCCGAACGGCTTTTTTGTGTCTCACGAACGGCTTTTCTGGGCCTTTGGGAGCGCGGTTTGAAAAAACTCGTGTCAACCCTATGAAAACAGAAATATTATGGTAGTATACGCCCCGTTCTCAAGGAGAGGTGGGTGAGTGGCTGAAACCAGCTCCCTGCTAAGGAGCCATACGCATTGCGCGTATCGAGGGTTCGAATCCCTCCCTCTCCGCCATTTCTTTTCGGAGAAGAAAGAGAACATTGCTGAATCTGGAAGTATGAATGCGCGGCTGTAGCTCAGCTGGATAGAGTACCTGGCTACGAACCAGGCGGTCGGAGGTTCGAATCCTCCCAGCCGCGCCACTTATACAAAGTTTCCCATTCTCAGCAGGCACTGTTTTTAGCGGCTGTAGCTCAGCTGGATAGAGTACCTGGCTACGAACCAGGCGGTCGGAGGTTCGAATCCTCCCAGCCGCGCCATATCAAACAAAGAACCCCGCCCTCGAGCGGGGTTTTTTGTTGCGTTACCACATCAAATCATCTGGAATTTCGTAACCCGCATAAGGGTCATCATCCCCCTGATCATCACTCTTGCGATCATGTAGTACTACAACGGCGCTTTCGTCCCGCTCCATGATCTTTCGTGCCACCCCTTCGGCAACAATCTCGTAGGCATCGTTCACGAACACGATGGCCAGTCGTCCCCGGGAGAGTTGATCAACCATGGTGTCGTCCACGTACATTTTCTTTATTTTCTTATCGTGGACAAACTGATAGGAGGTCTCACCCCGCGAGCGATCGAGACGGTTGGTCTCTACCAGCTGCCGGATCTGGGCCTGGATGGCCTTTTTTTCAGCCTGCTTCTGACGCTCAAGGTTCAACTGCCGATCCCGTTCTGCCTTCTCTTCCCGTGCCTGGCGGGCACGAACTTCTGCTTCATTGACTTCAACGGCTCCCTTGGGCTGTTGTTTTCGCTTTTTATGCTTCTCGTTGCGAATGGCTTTGGCCTTTTTCTCGTCGGCCAGGCCAGCTTTCAACAACTGATCCTGTAGTGATGGCATGAACGGCTCCGTGAGTGTCTGCTATTTCTGGTAAACTTGTCCCCAAGTATACGCCTGCAGCGCTGCTGGTCGAACCCATCCTTGATTTATCCATTTGCCCCCGGGAATTTCCTTTATGCCGTCATTCAGTCAGTTGGGCCTTTCTGAGCCAATGCTCGCGAACCTGTCGAGGCTTGGTTTTGAGAATCCGACACCTATTCAGTCCGGCGCCTTACCTCATGCTTTGGCAGGTAAGGACCTGATCGCCATGGCGCAGACCGGAAGCGGCAAGACCGCGGCATTTGGCATTGGCCTGGTGGAAAGGCTGAATCCGCGCCGCTTTTCAGTACAGGGGCTGGTGCTTTGTCCCACACGTGAACTGGCGGACCAGGTGGCGAAGTCGCTGCGTGAGCTGGCAAGGGCCCGGGACAACGTAAAGATTCTGTCGCTGTGCGGTGGCGTGGCTATTGGCCCCCAGATCGGCTCCCTCAGCCATGGCGCTCATATTGTGGTCGGTACTCCGGGGCGCATTCAGGATCATTTGCGAAAAGGCACTCTGAAGCTGGATCAGCTCATTACCCTCATCCTGGATGAGGCGGACCGGATGCTGGATATGGGTTTCCAGGACGCAGTGGAAGACATCATCAGCCAGGCGCCGGCAAAAAGGCAGACCCTGATGTTCTCGGCGACCTGGCCCGACAATATCCGCAAGTTGAGCGAGCAATATCAGCATGCACCGGCCGACGTCCGGATTGAGAGCCAGGCTGTTGAATCCGATATTACTGAGCGATTCTACGAGATCGCGCCCGGGCAGCAGGTCCAGGCCGTCGCGGCGTTATTATCGTTACACCAGCCAGCGTCCTGCATTGCCTTCTGTACCACGAAACAACAATGTGATGACGTAGCCAATGAGTTGAACGGCCTCGGTTTTGCGGCACTGCCACTGCACGGTGATCTGGAGCAGAGGGATCGTGACAGTGTTCTGGTTCGTTTTGGCAATCAGAGCTGTTCCGTGCTCGTGGCGACCGATGTGGCGGCCCGCGGGCTGGATATCAAGTCTTTGCCGTTGGTGGTCAATGTGGAGCCCGCCAGAGACCCTGAAGTACATACTCATCGAATCGTCGACCGGCCGGGCCGGGGAGCAAGGGCTGGCGGTCACTTCTGCACCCCGTCTCAGGCTCACAAGATTAACGGGCTGGAATCCGGTCGTAAGCAGGCCGTGACCTGGGGGGAAACAGACAAGCTGCTGACAACAGCGCTGCAGCCGCTGAACCAGCGATGAGAACCCTGTGTATAGCGGGTGGGCGCAAAGACAAAGTCAGGCCAGGAGACGTGCTTGGTGCGCTAACCGGTGAGGCCGGGCTGCCCGGTGCGGTCGTGGGCAAGATCGATCTTTTCGACTTCCAGTGTTTTGTGGCGGTGGAGAAGGCATCAGCCGCCACGGCTCTGAAAAGGTTGGAGCAGGGACGTATAAAAGGCCGGAAAATGCGTGTGCGTTACGCATGAATGAGAATGATTTTTGCCCACTCCAGGCCCGTCAGTACGGGCCAGAGAGCTCGGAAACCACTTATTGAAACCGTCAATTAGGTTGCTCAGTGAGTCGGAAAACGGTAAATTACGCGGGATTTTGCCCCCCGAACTGTCCGAATGGCTGGTAAAAACCACGCTCCTGGCGAGGTCTGGCCAAGGGCTCGGGAAAATCAACAACTCAATACAGGTAGCTATTTGTTATGAGTGAGCTAATGTCACAAGCCATCGATCTGATGGTCGCAGGCATGGGGTTTGTCTTCGTATTCCTGATCATATTGGTGTTTGCAACCCTGCTCATGTCAAAACTGGTCCACCGGTTTGGCCCGCCCGAACCCGTTGCACCGGCCCGTACTCCACAACGTGCAAGGCCTTCGGCGCCATCGTCGGTTGATCCTGACACCGCTGAAGCG
Organism: Marinobacter algicola DG893; assembly: GCF_000170835.1. Taxonomy (GTDB): domain Bacteria; phylum Pseudomonadota; class Gammaproteobacteria; order Pseudomonadales; family Oleiphilaceae; genus Marinobacter; species Marinobacter algicola. The sequence continues at coordinate 3,327 of NZ_ABCP01000061.1, read as the reverse complement.
ATTAAAAAAGCGATTGCACAATACCGGTCACGCCACAAGAAGTGACCTGGCAGATAGATTAGAACCTTTAAACAGAAGGCTGACACGATGACTGACACAAAGAAACCGCTGGGGATTACGGATGTTATCCTGCGTGACGCCCACCAGTCCCTGCTTGCCACCCGCATGCGGCTTGACGACATGCTGCCCATTGCCGAGAAACTCGACAAGGTTGGTTTCTGGTCTTTGGAATCCTGGGGCGGAGCTACCTTCGACTCCTGCATCCGTTACCTGGGCGAAGATCCCTGGGAGCGCATCCGCGAACTGAAAAAGGCCATGCCTAACACCCAACAGCAAATGCTGCTGCGTGGCCAGAACCTGCTGGGTTACCGTCATTACGCCGACGATGTGGTCGATCGTTTCTGTGAGCGTGCCGCCGAGAACGGTGTAGACGTGTTCCGGATTTTCGACGCCATGAACGACCCGCGTAACCTGGATCGTGCCATCAAGGCCGTTCGTAAGACTGGCAAGCATGCCCAGGGCACCATCGCCTACACCACCAGCCCCGTGCACACCATCGAAATGTGGGTTGAAATGGCGAAAGAAGTGGCCGACATGGGCGCGGACTCCATCGCCATCAAGGACATGGCCGGTATCCTCAAGCCTTACGTGGCTTTTGATCTGGTCAGCCGTCTGAAGAAAGAGCTGGATATCCCTATCCACATGCAGTGCCACGCCACCACCGGTATGTCTACCGCTACAGCCATCAAAGCTGCGGAAGCCGGTATCGACAACGTGGACACCGCCATTTCCTCCATGAGCATGACCTACGGCCACTCGCCCACTGAGGCGATTGTCGCCATTCTGGAAGGTACAGACCGCGATACCGGCCTGGACCTGAACCTGCTTGAGGAAATTGCCAGCTACTTCCGCCAGGTGCGTAAGAAGTACGCGAAGTTTGAAGGCAGCCTGCGTGGCACCGATTCCCGAATCCTGATTGCTCAGGTACCGGGCGGTATGCTGACCAACATGGAAAACCAGCTGCGAGAGCAGAACGCGAGCGACAAATTCGACGAAGTTCTGGACGAAATTCCCAAGGTTCGCGAAGACCTGGGCTTCATCCCGCTGGTCACTCCAACTTCCCAGATCGTGGGCACCCAAGCGGTACTCAACGTTCTGACCGGAGAGCGCTACAAGTCCATCTCCAAGGAAACCTCTGCAATCCTCAAGGGCGAGTACGGTGCTGCACCGGCGCCGATGAACAAGGAATTGCAGGAGCGTGTTCTGGATGGCAAGGAAGTGATGACCTGTCGTCCGGCGGATGTGCTTGAGCCGGAAATGGACAAGCTGACTGACGAGCTGAAGAAGCTGGCGGACGAGAAGGGCATCAAGCTGGCCGACAACGTTGAGGACGACGTACTGACCTACGCGCTGTTCCCACAGATTGGCCTTAAGTTCCTTGAAAACCGTGACAACCCGGATGCCTTTGAGCCGGTTCCGAGCGCTGAAGACGCAGCGCCTGCCAAGAAAGCTGAAGGCCCGGAAACCTACACTGTCGATGTTAATGGCAAGAAGTATGTTGTTGCGGTATCCGAAGGCGGCGAAATCAGCCAGATTCAGGGTGAGGGCGGTGCTGCATCCGCACCTGCTGCTTCCTCTTCCGCGCCTGCACCGGCTGCGGGTGAAGGTGAGCCATTGGTCGCGCCTCTGGGCGGCAATATCTTCAAGGTTCTGGTATCTCCCGGCGACGCCGTGGAAGAGGGCGATGTGCTGATCATTCTCGAAGCCATGAAAATGGAAACCGAGGTTCGGGCACCGAAAGCCGGTACCATCGGCGAAGTCTTCATCAAGGTCGGTGATGCCGTCTCCCCTGATGATGAAATGCTGACAATCGCATAAGGGCCAGCATTCCATGGATAAATTACTGACACTCTGGACAGGTAGTGGCCTGTTCAATATGGAACTTGGCCAGGTGATCATGATCGCCATCGGCCTTCTTCTTCTGTTCCTTGCGATTCGCAAGGGGTTTGAGCCACTGCTGCTGGTACCCATCGGGTTCGGCGGTATTCTGGCGAATATTCCGGAGGCAGGGCTGGCCCTGACTGCGGCGGAGAACGCGATTCATTTCGCCCTGAAGAGTGATGCTACGCAGGTGCTGGCCGCATTGGCTGCGCCGCTGGATGTTGCTTATCAGGCCGGTCAGGCTATCACCCCTGAGCTGAAAGAAGCCTTCAAGGTTGCGGTCAAAGAGGCCAGCTACTCCGACATGGCGATGGCAAATGCCATTGCCCAGGACTTCGGCTACGGCAATGGCATGCTGTATAACTTCTACTCGGTGGTTATCGGCAGCACCATTGGTCCGCTGGTGATCTTCATGGGTGTTGGCGCAATGACGGACTTCGGCCCGCTATTGGCTAACCCCAAGACCATGCTGCTTGGCGCGGCAGCCCAGTTCGGTATCTTCGGAACCGTTTTGGGTGCCGCATTGCTCGATTGGCTGGGTATCCTGGACTTCACTATCCTCGAAGCCGCCGCCGTCGGTATCATCGGTGGTGCGGATGGTCCTACCTCCATCTATGTGTCCAGTGTTCTGGCACCGCATCTGCTTGGTGCGATCGCGGTTTCGGCCTACGCTTATATGGCGATGGTGCCGATGATCCAGCCGCCCATCATGAAGGCGCTGACCAGCCAGAAAGAGCGGGCCATCAAGATGTCCCAGCTCCGCCCGGTGAGCAAGAAAGAGAAGATCGTGTTCCCTCTGGTGGTGCTGATTGCCGTGGTTCTGTTCCTGCCGGATGCTGCGCCGCTTCTGGGTATGTTCTGCTTTGGTAACCTGATGCGCGAGTGTGGCGTGGTCGAGCGCCTGAGCGATACCGCCCAGAACGCACTGATCAATATCACAACGATTTTCCTGGGCCTGTCCGTTGGCTCCAAGCTGATGGCTGATAAGTTCCTGGATGCGCAGACGCTGGGTATCCTGGGTCTGGGTATTGTGGCATTCGGTGTTGGTACTGCTTGTGGTGTTCTGATGGCGAAGCTGATGAACCGCTTCTCCAAAGAACAGATTAACCCGCTGATTGGTTCCGCTGGTGTATCCGCGGTGCCGATGGCTGCAAGGGTATCCAACAAGGTCGGCCTTGAGGCCAACCCGCAGAACTTCCTGCTGATGCACGCTATGGGGCCGAACGTGGCCGGCGTTATCGGCTCTGCGGTGGCTGCGGGTGTGATGATCAAGCTGCTTAGCTGATTGTTTCTCTTCAGCACCTACAAGGAGGCCCCGCTTTTGCGGGGCTTTCTTGTTTTGGCAGGCTTGATAGTTTTGGAGTTTGAACGGGTGTGGAACCTCCT
>NZ_ABCP01000062.1 GCF_000170835.1 Marinobacter algicola DG893 | reverse complement strand
CTCTACAGTCAGTAGCCGCAACCAATGAATATTGACCGAGTAAGGTATCGAAACCAACCGGGGATAGCAATTGAGCAAAAAGCGCAGGTAGCGGCGTGTCGGTATCTGCGGACGGCATAAAGGGTGATTTTTTACCCATTTGTAAGATAGAATAGCGGCCCATTTTTTCGGGCAGCTAAGCACATAGGGGCAGCGCATCCATGTTTAATCGTGATATGAAAATCGCCGGCTTTGACGACGAGCTCTGGAACGCCATGCAGGCGGAAGAGAAACGCCAGGAGGCTCATATCGAGCTGATCGCGTCTGAGAACTATACCAGCCCCAGGGTGATGGAAGCCCAGGGTAGCGCGCTGACCAACAAGTACGCCGAAGGTTATCCCGGCAAACGTTATTATGGTGGCTGTGAGTTTGTGGACATCGCCGAGGACCTGGCCATCAGTCGCGCCAAGGAACTGTTTGGTGCTGCCTACGCCAATGTGCAGCCGCATTCCGGCTCACAGGCGAACTCTGCCGTGTTCATGGCACTGCTCAAGCCGGGCGATACGGTTCTGGGCATGAGCCTGGCCCATGGCGGTCACTTGACCCACGGTGCCAGCGTCAACTTCTCCGGCAAGATCTACAACGCCGTCCAATATGGCCTGAACCCGGACACGGGCCTGATCGATTACGATGAAGTGGAAAACCTTGCCGTAGAGCACAAGCCCAAGATGATCATCGCGGGTTTCTCTGCCTACTCCCAGGAGCTGGACTTCGCCCGTTTCCGTGAGATCGCGGATAAAGTCGGTGCCTACCTCTTCGTCGATATGGCCCACGTGGCAGGTTTGGTGGCAGCTGGCGTATACCCGGATCCGGTACCTCATGCACACGTGGTTGCAACGACTACCCACAAGACGTTGCGTGGCCCCCGTGGCGGCCTGATTCTGGCCTGCGATGACGCCGACCTGCAGAAAAAACTGAATTCTGCCGTATTCCCCGGAGGTCAGGGCGGCCCCTTGATGCATGTTATTGCCGCCAAGGCGGTTTGTTTCAAGGAAGCCATGAGCGACGAGTTCAAGGCGTATCAGAAGCAAGTGATCAAGAATGCCAAGGCCATGGCCGAAGTGTTTGTGTCGCGCGGGTTTGATGTGATTTCCGGTGGTACAGAGAATCACCTGTTCCTGGTCAGCCTGATCAAACAGGACATCACCGGTAAGGACGCAGACGCAGCCTTGGGCCGAGCGCACATCACCGTGAACAAAAACGCAGTACCTAACGACCCGCGTTCGCCGTTCGTAACATCCGGCCTGCGGATCGGTACGCCTGCGGTGACCACACGCGGTTTCGGAGAATCCGAATGTCGCGATCTTGCTGGCTGGATGTGCGATATCCTGGATAACCTGGAAGATGAATCCGTCAATGACCGGGTTCGTGGGCAGGTTGAAGGCCTGTGTTCGCGGTTCCCGGTTTACGCCGGCTAAATAGCCTGATTGCGCCTTCGGGCAGGCCTTGCTGTCTGGCCCGATGGGTTTGCAGGAGCTTCTGAGTATGCATTGTCCTTTCTGTGGTGAAGCGGATACCAAGGTAATCGACTCCCGGCTGGTGGCCGAGGGTGATCAGGTGCGTCGCCGCAGGGAGTGTCTGTCCTGCCGTGAGCGTTTTACAACGTTTGAGTCGGCCGAGCTTGTGATGCCTCGGGTGGTCAAGCAGGACGGCACCCGTCAGCCTTTCGATGAGGAGAAACTTCGGGCCGGCCTGATGAAAGCCCTGGAAAAACGTCCGGTTAGCATCGAGGAAATCGAGGCGGCGCTGAATCGCATCCGATTCCGGTTACGGGCTACCGGCGAGCGGGAAGTCAAGTCCATGCAGCTCGGTGAAGAAGTGATGACCGAGTTGCGTCAATTGGACAAAGTGGCCTATGTGCGCTTCGCGTCGGTGTACCGTAGCTTTCAGGACGTCAACGAGTTCAAGGAAGAGATTGAGCGCCTTTCAGCGACTTCGGGCGAAGACCCGGTGGATGTGGCCAAGGCCCTGGCGGATAACCATTCTTCCGAAGGACAGGCATGATCGACGCTCAGGATACCGCTTTTATGGCTCGGGCGGTTCAGCTTGCCTGGCGTGGTCGTTATTCGACGCATCCCAACCCGCGGGTGGGTTGCGTCATCGCCCGAGGCAGCAAGGTTCTGGGCGAAGGCTGGCATGAGCGAGCAGGCGAGGCCCATGCAGAAACGCGCGCACTCAGCCAGGCTGGGCCTGATGCCCGTGGCGCGACGGCCTATGTCACGCTGGAACCCTGCAGTCATTTTGGCCGTACTCCGCCTTGTGCCAAAGCCCTGATAGAAGCGGGCATCGCCCACGTGTTTGCGGCGACCAAGGACCCCAACCCCTCGGTATCCGGTCGCGGCCTGGATATGCTCCGAGAGGCGGGCATTCGTGTAACGGAAGGCCTGCTGGCGGAAGAGGCCGTGCGATTGAATCCCGGCTTCATGAAGCGAATGAACGTCGGCAGACCCTATGTCCGGCTTAAAATGGCTGCGAGCCTTGACGGCAGGACGGCCATGGCCTCCGGTGAAAGTCAGTGGATTACCGGCTCGGAGTCCCGCCGCGATGTCCAGCGGCTCAGGGCCATCAGCGATGCCGTCCTGACAGGGGTGGGCACGGTGCTGGCTGACAACCCTTCACTGACAGTTCGTCGAACTGAGTTGGGTGACATTGGCGATGCTACGGAACCGTCCCGGCAACCCCTGCGCGTGATCGCGGACCGGGACGCGCGCACACCTCCTGGCGCTACGATCCTTCAGGGTGGCAATGTCCAGGTGTATTGTGCCTCCCCAACACTGGCAACGGCGCCGGCACAGGACCTTGCCGCGTTGGGGGTGGGCCTGACGGGTGTGGCCTGGAAGGACAATGGAATTGATGTGCGCGAGTTGCTCGACTCACTGGGGGAGTTAGGCATCAACGAATTGTTGGTGGAAGCTGGTCCAACGCTGGCCGGCACCTTTATCAGTGAGCGTCTGGTCGACGAGTTGTGGCTCTACCAGGCGCCGGTGTTCCTGGGCAGTACCGGCCGCCCCACGGCCAATCTGCCGCTGGAATCCATGGCGGACAAGGTGCAATGGAAAGTGCTGGATCGCCGTCAACTGGGCGAGGACCAACGATTGATCCTCGCGCCGGGGTAACGGTTACTAAATTCATGGCTGCCGGCACCGATACTCGGGCGGACAGACCAACAGGATGCAAATACGGTATGGCACTGAACAGCATTAAAGACATTATCGACGATATCCGTCAGGGCAAGATGGTTATTCTGATGGATGATGAGGACCGGGAAAACGAAGGTGACCTGGTGATGGCAGCAGAGCATTGTACGCCAGAGGCCATCAACTTCATGGCCCGTTTCGGTCGTGGACTGATTTGTATGCCGATGACGCGCCATCGTTGCGAACAGCTTGGGCTACCGTTGATGGTGCAGCAGAATGCATCGGGTTTTGGCACCAAGTTCACTCTGTCCATTGAAGCGACGGAAGGTGTAACGACGGGTATCTCTGCCGCCGACCGTGCGCGAACGGTCCAGGCCGCGGTTGCCCGCGATGCAAAAGCGTCTGACCTGGTTCAGCCGGGACATATTTTTCCACTGATGTCAGACCCCGGCGGGGTGCTCAGCCGAGCCGGCCATACCGAGGCATCCTGTGATCTTGCAGCCCTCGCTGGTTGCGAGCCTGCCGGCGTGATCTGTGAAATCATGAACGACGATGGGTCCATGGCCCGCCGTGAAGATCTGGAAAAATTTGCCGAAACTCACGACCTCAAGATTGGCACGATCGCGGATCTGATTCACTACCGGACATTGAACGAGCGCACCATCGAGTGCGTTGAGCAGTATGACCTGGACACCGAGTACGGTGTATTCAACTTGCGAACCTATCGCGACAATATCCAGGGTTCCACCCATCTGGCCATGGTGATGGGCGATATTGCGGCCGAGGATCCGGTGTTGGTGCGTGTGCACATCACGGATACTCTGCGAGACCTGCTCGGCGCCCGCCGCGCCGATTCCCGTAGCTGGCCATTGCATCATGCTCTGGAAAAGGTGGCGAGTGAGGGTCGTGGCGTCGTTGTCCTGCTCAACAGCGCCGAAGACAGCTACAATCTTGAAGATCGTATCCACGAATTTTTCGAACAGGATAAGAAGTCCGCGGGTAAGGGCAGCTCCGGTGTTTATTTTACCGTTGGTACCGGCTCACAGATTCTGAGGGATCTCGGTGTTGGCAAAATGCGCCTGCTGAGCCCGCCCATCAAGTTTTCTGCCATTTCCGGATTCGAGCTGGAAGTTGTGGAATACGTGCCCTACACACCCGAATAATGAACCCCGGCAGTTCTGCATCGTAACGGCGGGGCTGTCAATGAAGGAGCCATGCATGGCAGATATTAAAGTAATAGAAGGCGATTTTACTCACTGCAGCGGTAAATACGCGCTGGTTGTCGGTCGTTTCAACGGTTTTGTGGTTGAGAGCCTGGTGGAGGGTGCCGTTGATACCTTGCGTCGTCACGGTATTGCCGATTCCGATATCACCATTGTACGGGTTCCCGGCGCCTATGAGATGCCGCTTGCGGTCAAGCGCGTGGCGGAAACCGGCAATCACGATGCGATTGTTGCGCTGGGTGCGGTTATTCGAGGTGGCACACCACATTTCGACTATGTGGCAGGCGAAGCCTCCAGCGGTTTGGGCGCGGTCAGCCTCGAAACCGATGTGCCGGTGACGTTTGGCGTGCTGACGGTCGATTCCATTGAGCAGGCCATCGAGCGGGCCGGTACCAAAGCCGGTAACAAGGGCGCCGAAGCGGCGATCACGGCCCTGGAAATGGTCAGCCTCTTCAAAAAGCTGGGTGAATAATGAGCGCATCGGACGACAGTGCCGCGCAACCGGCCCCGGCGGGCCAACCTAAGGCAGGCGATAGACGCAGAGCCCGGGCTCTGGCGATGCAAGGCCTTTACCAGCGCCACTTCAGCAAGAGCTCGATTACCGATATCGAATCCGAATTCATCGTCGACAACGACATGTCGAAAGTGGATGCGGCCTATTTCCGCGATCTCCTCCGGGGCGTTCACCGGGAACAGGCTGAGTTAGACCGCCTGTTGGAGCCGTTCCTCGATCGCCCGATCCATGAGGTGGATGCCATTGAACTGGCGATCGTGCGCTTGGGCGCGTACGAGCTCAAGCATCGACTGGACGTTCCATACAAAGTGGTGATCAACGAAGGCATCGAGATGGCCAAGAGGTTTGGTGGCACCGAAGGTCATAAGTTCGTCAACAGCCTTCTGGACAAGCTCAGTCATCGACTGCGACTGGCCGAGACCCGTCCCCGCTGAGTGATGGGTGAATTCGAGCTGATCCGCCATTATTTCTTCCCGATAGCCGAGGTTGGAAACGCCTCCTCGGTTTTGCTGGGGCCCGGTGATGACTGCGCCATTCAACGTATTGGACCAGATCTGGACCTGGTCTTTTCGGTGGACGCGCTGGTCGAGGGCGTGCATTTTCCCCACCACTACGATCCCGAAAAGCTGGGTTGGCGGAGTCTTGCCGTGGCCGCAAGTGACCTTGCCGCCATGGGGGCCGATCCGGTTTGTTTTACCCTCGCGTTGACCCTTCCCGATGCCAATCCAGACTGGCTTAGCGCCTACGCGCGCGGCCTGGCAAGCGCGGCCAGACGCTTTGGGCTGTCGCTGGCGGGTGGCGACACCACGCGTGGCCCACTGACCCTGAGCATGCAGGTTCACGGTACGGTACCCAAAGGTGAGGCCATTCTCAGGTCTGGAGCCCAGGTGGGGGACTGCATCTGTGTTTCCGGAACGCTGGGAGAGGCTGGAGCGGCATTGGACCACCTTGAAAATGATAGCCCCGGGCCGGAGGTGCAGGCGGTCCTGCGAAAGTATCATTTCCCGGAGCCCAGGCTTGCGCTTGGTACGGCTCTGCGCGGATTCGCCACAGCAGCGGTGGATGTATCTGATGGCCTGGTGGCAGACCTGGGGCATATTCTTGAGGCCTCTGGCGTTGCGGCCAGTATCGATGCGAGCCGTTTGCCGCTGTCGCAACATCTGAAACGCCTTGTGGGCCAGTCTGCTGCCGGCCTGGCGTTGAACGCCGGGGACGATTATGAGTTATGCGTTACAGTGCCTCCACAGGTTTGGGCTATTCTACCCGAGAAAATCCGGCGTGAGTTGACCGTTATTGGCGAGGTCGTTGCCGGGGAGGGTGTAACCATTGACTGGGGAGACCATACTGAGAACCTGTCGGCGGGAGGGTACGACCATTTCAGGAACTGATTCATGAGCAGCGACGACAACCTCCAGGAACCGGAGCTCGCTGAAGCTCTGCTGCCGCCAGGGTTTCTCCGTAATCCTGTCCACTTGTTGGCGTTTGGGTTTGGCAGTGGTGCTGCGGCCAGGGCGCCCGGCACCTGGGGCAGTCTTGCGGCGATTCCCGTCTGGTTCTGCTTTGCCTGGTTGCCGCCCGTCGCTTACTGGATAGTTGTCCTGTCGGCCTTCGTGATTGGGATCTGGTTGTGTGGCAAGACCGCAGCAGATCTCAAGGTCCACGATCATGGAGGCATCGTTTGGGACGAGTTTGTGGGCATGTGGATTGCGTTGGGGCTTTTTCCGGACAACATATACGGCATTCTGATGGCCTTCACGTTGTTTCGGCTTTTCGATGTGCTGAAACCTTGGCCTATTAGTTGGTTAGATGAGTATCTGCCGGGCGGGCTGGGCATTATGGTGGATGATGTCGTGGCGGGGGTTATGGCGTTACTGTGCCTGCTCGCCATTGACCGGTGGTTGATGCCGATCATTGTCTGAGCATCTTTCTGAGGCTGGAGGGCATTCCAGATCAGTGGACCTGTTGCTCTTCCGGAAGAAGTCGCACAACATGCAGGAAGCGCCTGAGGCCGGTTTCTGCGCGTTGACGGGAGGCAAAGGGCCCGCTGTCGAAGCCCTCCCGGGTGGTGAAATACCACTTACTTCCGACGCAGAAGAACCGACTGCTTCGGAACGGTGCGGGGCCGTTTTCTCCGGACCGACGTTGGGTATCCATGTTGTCTCCTGAGCCCTTCGGTGCACTTTTGCACCGGGTGGGCGCTATTTCGATTCTCTGACTGTTTAAAATTAAATCAATTCCCGCCGAATTCAACATTTTTTTACATTTTTTGGGTAGACTTGATGCCTTCCCCGTAACCGGAGTGTCATCGGGTTACTGTAAACAGGCTGCATGTCTTGCCCTTGGCTCGTCCACTCTTCAAAATGCCTTTCAACCACAAGTGATTATCCGCCGGTGGAAGCTGGCGAACAGCACAAGGATATAGCATGAGTATCTATCACGTTTTAGTCTTTTTCAAGAAAGTACGATTCAGCGCAATGGCCCTTGTTGCCATGGTTCTGCTCGCGGGCTGCAGCTCTACCATGAGCAATGTCCAAACCTGGGAGGGTGACGCCCTGGACTCCGCACAGGCTGCCGTTCTCGAATCCCCGGGCGAAATCCGGGTGCAACAGGTGAATGGTCGCAAACTGGGTAACTTTCTAATGGATGACCTGGCCCTGAATTACGAGCTTTTACCGGGTGACAATCAGGTCGTGTTTACTTATAAGACGATCTGGGCCAAGAGCGGCGTTGTGCGTAATGGCGAATCCAAAGTGCACGTTGTTGAAACAGCGCCCCAGGCAGTGATGATCAATGCACAACCGGGGGATACCTACCGTTTCAGTTTCGAGCCTCCTGCCAACAAGAGTGAGGCCGAGACTTTCGCTAACAATTTCACGGCTGATGTGGTTGATGGGGCCGGTAATGTTGTAGCCACCGCCAGCGCCTGGGATGGCCAGCCTGCCGGCACCCGAACTGCTGCAAGGGCACCGGTCGGCTCTGGTGGCGAAGGAGAAAGTACTGGAGGCGCGAGCGCCGACTCCATGAGTACTCTGGGTGAGCTCAAGTCACTTTGGGATCAGGCCAATGAGGAAGAAAGGCGCGCCTTCCTGCGTTGGGCCTTCGAGTAACATGCCATTCTGACGGGCGGCGGTTCTGCCGCTCGTCACTGCTGTTCAGTTGCGAAATCGCCTGAACGTTTTTCGCAGAGCACCTTCCATGACGTTTAGTGCCTCGTCGGTCAGAGTAGGGTGGCTGTCAGGGTACTCGCGCGTGTCTTCTTCATACGGTGGCAGTGTCTCGGCCGCCGACTCGATCGATTTCAGGCTGTCTTCAAGCAGTTCCGGCAGTGAGTCGCCGTCAGCCACTACGTCTGGGCACAAGGTGAAATTGATCGTCAGGCTGCCCTGATAGCTCACTGCGACGATCACTAGCCCCATGCTGTCGAACAGGGGGGCGGAGTTGAACTGCGCCACCAATCGTGAACCTTGCAAGTACAGCGGCACTTGCGGCCCGGGTACGTTGGTGATCGGAAGGTTGAATACCGGCTGGTATCGTTGCGCAATCTGCAGTTCGGAATACAGTCTCGCAGAGAGCGCCAGCATGGTGGAAGGCAGGAGCTCTGTCAGCCTGTCCGCTGCAATGGCTTCGCGGTAGGGCTCGGATTCCACCGCATTCCAGTGTATGCGCCGAATTCGTTCGGCGGGATTGGGTTCGGTGGTGGCCAGGTCCAGTAGCATGGCGGACATCTGGTTGCCGGTGGCCTTGCGAAGGCTGCTTGAGCGCACGGAAATCGGTGTCATCGCTACCAGCGAGCGTTCCGTTGTGGCATTGCCCCTGTCCAGGTATCGACTTAACGTTTCAGCACATAGGCCGAGGACAACGTCGTTCAGGGTTACATCACCGAGTGTTGCTTTAATGGCCTTTAACCGGGACAGGTCCAGGCTGGCCGAAACGATCTTGCGATTGGCGGTAATTTGGCGGTTGAACGGGCTGTGAGGCGCTGAAAAAAGGGGGAACGGCAACGGCAGCTTTCGCATCTGCTTTTGGATAAGTCCGCGAGCAGTGGCTTCGGCGGCACTTATGGCGAGGGACGTCATTTGCAAGGGTTTGCGCAGCAGATTTGCACCGGTCTGGAGGATAACTCTTTCTTCTGACGGTTCCGGCTGTGGGTGCCAGGGGCGCGGTGTTTCTATCGCTCTTGCTTTCGGTGAGTATTCCAGAAGTTTGCCAATGATTTCCTCGCCACTGAACGCATCAATGGCGGCATGATGGAGTTTCACGATGAGCGCGAAGCTTTTACTGTCTGCATGCTCGTCTAGCTGGAACCCGTCGACAAACGTGATGTGCCATAGCGGGCGATCCCGTTTGAGCGGTTCTTCCAGAATTCGCGACGCCAGTTCCATCAGGCTATCGACTTTGCCGTGGTTGCCGAGGTTCACATAAGCCAGGTGCCGCTCGATACTGAAGTCTGGATCGTCAATCCAGTAGGGGCGCCCCAGCCGTAAGGGTATTTCTTTCAGGCGCTGGCGGAAGAGAGGAACTACATGGAGCCGGCTTCGCAGATAGGCGACAAAGGTGCTGAAGGCCAGCGGTTTTCTGCATTCCCGGGCATCAAAAAGATAGATGCCGCCAATGTGCATGGGGGCGGTTTCGGACTCCAGGTACAGAAATGAGGCATCCAGTTCCGACAGCTGCCGCATGGTTTGAGCTCCGTTCACAGGTTCTTGCGTGGGGGCAGTATAAACGACTGTGCCACTATTCTGTTGGCCGTTTTGCCCCGGAGGCGCGTGCTGTGAAGTCAGGACTACTTTTGGTGGTTGCTCAGGGCTGTAGCCAGGCGGCAATGTCTGATGATTCTCCGAGCTTTTCCCAGAACCACATCAGTGCCTTCCCCTGATCCTCAGCGTGGCGGGCTAGGTGAAGCTGGATAGCCTGTCTGGGTTCGTGGACTTCGAGCGCTATCAAGCTGCCATTCGCCAGTTGATCGCGCACGCGTGCTTCCGGGAGCCAACCGACGGCGAGGCCGTTTTTTTGCACAGCGATCTTCTGGTCGATATTGGCAACGGTCACGGTTCGCTGACGGCGGAATATGCCGGCGTGGCCGGGGGGCAAGGAGCGGGAAGTGTCTGCGGCTACTGCCGCGGGGAAGCGAACGATATCCTCCTCCCTTAGAGGTTGAGAGACCCTTGTCAGAGGGTGGTCCGGTGCTACTGCGTAGACGAACGTCATGTTTCCCAGTGGTTTTGTGTTGAAGGAACCTGCAGGTTTGCTCACTTGGTCGGCGCCGACAATCAGGTCAATTCGCCTGCTTTGCAGCGCATCCCAGGAGCCGGCGAAGACTTCTTCCACCAGTTGCACCTCCACCGGCACGCCCAGTTCGTAAAACTCTTTTACTGCGGGAAACAGGCATTCAGCCGGTAACAGGGAGTTGAATCCGATTCGCAGTCGGGTTTCCCAGCCCTGTGCCACCTGGCGGGTCGTGTGGGCCAGGTTTTCAGCGGCTTCGAGGAGAGTGCGGCCTTCTTCCAGCAGGTAGCGGCCTGCCGGAGTGAGTGCGGCTCGGTGACCGGTGCGGTCGAAGATGGCGACGTTGAGGTCTTCTTCGAGTTTCTGGACGGTGTAACTGATTGCCGAAGGAACGCGGAAGAGTTCGTTGGCGGCGCCGGCGAAGCTGCCTTTGCGGTCGATGGCATCCAAGACTTTGAGCGCGTCGATGGTGATGGCTGTGTGCATGTTCGAATTATCTGATGGTGATGGCCAGAATTGATTGTTTGAGAGCGTAGCAGGGTGGCCGGTATTCTTCCTCTAGTTTCTTGTGACCGGAGTTTGGGGGCGCGGGAGTTGAGGCTGGCCTTTGCAAACACGCCGTAAACCCATCCATGGGGGCTCGGCATTGCCATCCTTGGCAATGCTCGGTTTGCAAAGGCCTGCTCCAATTCCCTTGAGTAACTCAGTGCTCGCCGTCTTTTCCGATCACCAAATGAGTATCAAGTGGAGGCTTTATGGGACTTCTCGTCGACGGCAAATGGCATGATCAGTGGTACGACACCTCGAAAACCGGCGGTAAGTTCGAGCGTGAGGCCGCCCGGTTCCGCAACTGGGTAACGGCGAATGGTTCGCCGGGTCCAGCCGGGGACGGTGGCTTTCCGGCGGAGTCGGGCCGGTATCATCTGTATGTTTCCATGGCGTGTCCCTGGGCTCATCGAACGTTGATTTTTCGTGCGCTCAAGGGGCTCGAGAAACATATCTCGGTGTCGGTTGTGCATCCGGATATGTTAGAGAATGGCTGGGAGTTCCGGCCGGATGACGAGTCGCATCGGGACACGGCCAATGGTAAGCGCTTCATGTACGAAGTGTATCTGAAGGCTGCGCCCGATTATTCCGGGCGGGTAACGGTGCCGACGCTGTGGGACAAGGAAAGGCAGACGATTGTCAGTAATGAGTCTGCAGACATTATCCGCATGTTCAACTCGGCATTTGACGGGCTGGATGGCGTTCGGAGTGACTTGGATTTTCATCCGGAAGAGTTGCACGGTGAGATTGATGAGGTGAACGAGCGGGTTTATCACACGGTGAATAATGGCGTTTATAAGGCCGGTTTCGCGACTGCCCAGGATAAATACGAAGAGGCATACGGGGCGTTGTTCGAATCTCTTGATTGGTTGGAGGATCGGCTTTCAGGGCAGCGTTATCTGGCTGGCAATCGGTTGACTGAGGCGGATTGGCGACTGTTTACCACGTTGATTCGATTCGATGCTGTGTACTTCAGTCACTTCAAGTGCAATCGCCAGAGAATTGCGGACTTTCCGGCGCTTTCGGGGTATGTGCGGGATCTCTATCAGGTGCCGGGCGTGGCGGATACGGTCGATATCGGACAGATCAAGCGGCACTACTACGTGAGTCAGCGTACGATCAATCCAACACAGATTGTGCCGGAGGGCCCAAGGTTTGATTTCACATCGGCCCATAACCGGAAAGCGCTGGGGCCAATCAGCTGACCCGTGCGACGGCGACGTCGGTAAGCAGTGCAAGTGCATTCCGGTGGTCGGATTCGGGAAGGGTTTCCAGGCAGTCCAGGGCTGCCTTCGCTTCCCCTTTTGCGCGCTCCATGGTGTATTCCAATGCGCCGGAGCGGTTAACGATGTCCAGAATCCTGGCTAGGTCATCTAGCCCCCCCTTGCGTACCGCCTGGCGTATCAGTTGTTTCTCATCGTCACTGCCGTTGGCCATGGCATAAATCAGTGGCAGGGTGGGTTTGCCCTCCGCCAAGTCATCACCAACATTCTTGCCCATGGCCTCGGCATCGCCGCGATAATCCAGTACGTCATCCACCAGTTGAAAAGCCAGGCCCAAGTGCTTGCCGTAGGCGCTCAACGCCTGTTCCTGGCTCCCATTTGCACCGGCCAGTAGGGCGCCGGTGTGGGAAGCGGCTTCGAACAGCATGGCGGTTTTGTTGTGGATGACCTCCATGTACTTGTCTTCGCTGACATCCGGATTTTTCACGTTCATCAACTGGAGGACTTCACCCTCGGCAATCACCGCCGTGGCGTGGGACAGCACATCCATGATTTTCAGATTCTGGAGTTCCACCATCATTTCGAAGGCGCGGGCGTAGAGGAAATCACCTACCAGCACGCTTGGGGCGTTGCCCCAGCGCGCATTGGCGGTGCTACGGCCCCGGCGCATGTCGGAGGTGTCTACCACGTCGTCATGAAGGAGTGTGGCGGTGTGGAGAAACTCGATGACGGCGGCAAGCTTCAGGTGCTCGTCTTTGTTGTAGCCCAGTGCTCGGCTTGAGAGTAAAACCAGCAGTGGTCTCAAGCGTTTACCACCACTTTCAATAATGTACTGGGCAATTTTCTCGACCAGGGGAACGTCGGATGACAGCCGCTTGATGATCAGGTCGTTGACGCGGCTGAAGTCGTCCGCGACGGTGTCGTAAATACGCTGGGCTGTCATGCGGCTGGTCCGATCCCTTGTCTGGTGTTTTCGTTGGAAAAATAGGCGGGTGCCGCAATGCTAGGTATTGCGATGATCGGTGTCAACTTGGCTTGTAAAGCGGCGGCAGTTTTCGTACAATCACGCGCCCAACTCATCCCAACCTGCGCTCCCTGCTATAGGGTTGCCGAAGCGCTTCCCTTAGAACCAGGTGGATAAGAGCAGGGATGGGTCAATCGCGGAGAACGTTAATGTACGCAGTTATTGTTAGCGGTGGTAAGCAGCACCGTGTAAAAGAAGGCGAAACTCTGAAGCTGGAAAAGCTGGAAGTGGAAACTGGCGGCAACGTCGAGTTTGACCGCGTTCTGCTGATCGCCGATGGAGACAAGGTTCAGGTAGGTGCGCCGGTTGTTGATGGTGCCAAAGTGACTGCGGAAGTGGTTAGCCACGGCCGTCACGACAAGATCCAGATCATCAAGTTCCGTCGTCGGAAGCATTCCATGAAGCGTCAGGGCCACCGTCAGTGGTTTACTGAAGTCAAGATCACGGGTATCAAGGGCTAAGACCCTCGAGTAACCCCTTAGATAAGGAGGCTTGTAATGGCTCATAAAAAAGCAGCAGGTAGTACCCGTAACGGTCGCGATTCCGAGTCGAAACGACTTGGTGTGAAGCGCTTCGGCGGCGAGACTGTATCTGCAGGTAGCATCATCGTTCGTCAGCGTGGCACTCGTTTCCACCCGGGTCACAACGTTGGCCTCGGCAAGGACCACACTCTGTTTGCAACCGCAAACGGACAGGTGGTGTTTGAGGTAAAGGGTCCGGAGAACCGCAAGTTCGTGAGTATCGTTCCGGCTGCGTAAGCAGCGGCGATCTCGGGTTCTGTCGAACCTTCGGTGGCCCTGATATGATTTGATATCAGAGCCACCTGGAGCCCCGCATAGCTTCCATGAGGCTGCGGGGCTTTTTAGTTTATGCGCAGGGCGCAAAGGGTTGATTGATGAAGTTCGTAGACGAAGCCACCATCATTGTAGAAGCGGGCAAGGGCGGCCACGGTTGCCTGAGCTTCCGTCGTGAAAAATACGTGCCCAAAGGCGGACCCGATGGTGGTGACGGTGGCGACGGTGGCTCTGTGTACCTGGAGGCCGACAGTGCGCTCAATACACTGATCGATTACCGGTTCCAGCGCAAGCACAAAGCCGAGAATGGGCAGCCGGGCTCAGGCCGCAACTGCACTGGCATCAAGGGCAACGACCTCGTGTTGCCGGTGCCGGTAGGTACCACGGTTGTGGATATGGATACCCACGAAGTGTTGGGGGATCTGACCCGTGCCGGTGAGCGCCTGAAAGTGGCCCAGGCCGGTTTTCATGGGCTGGGTAATACCCGTTTCAAATCCTCGGTCAACCGCGCTCCGCGTCAGACCACAAAAGGCTCCGAGGGTGAACTTCGGAACCTGCGGCTGGAACTGAAAGTGCTGGCGGATGTCGGCCTGCTGGGTATGCCCAATGCCGGCAAGTCCACCTTTATCCGTTCCGTGTCAGCTGCCCGCCCCAAGGTGGCGGACTATCCGTTCACGACCCTGGTGCCCAATCTCGGTGTGGTCAGCGTGCAGGCTCACCAGAGTTTCGTCATCGCAGACATTCCCGGGTTGATAGAGGGCGCGGCGGAAGGTGCAGGGCTGGGAATCCGTTTCCTCAAGCACCTGGTGCGCACACGCTTGCTGCTGCACCTCGTGGACGTGGCGCCTTACGACGGGTCTTCGCCAGTAGAAAGTGTACGTGCGATTGAGTACGAGCTGGAAAAATTCAGCGAAACCCTCGCCAGTCGCGAGCGTTGGCTGGTTCTGAACAAAGTAGATATGGTCTCTGAAGAAGACCGTGAGGCCCACTGCCAGGCCATCATTGATGAGCTTGACTGGAAAGGTCCTGTATTCAGCATCTCTGCGCTCAGCGGCGAGGGCACCAAGCCGTTGACTCAGGCCGTCATGCGCTGGATAGAAGATCAGGCCCAGGAAGAAGCGGAGAACCCCGAGTTTGCCGAGCGCGAAGCCGCACGCCGCCGGAAAATGGACGAAGAGGCGCGAGCAAGAATCGAAGCCGAGCGGCAGATCCGCCGCGAAGCCCGTCAGGATGACGATGATGACGACGACTTCGATGACGATGATTACGATGTAGAAGTGGTCTACGCTCCTGAGTAGCGGGTTATGTCGTCAGAGTTAACTGCCAAGTATTGTCGGACAGG
>NZ_ABCP01000063.1 GCF_000170835.1 Marinobacter algicola DG893 | reverse complement strand
CCAGCCCCCAAACCACTCAGGCTAGGGGCAAAGCTCGAAACCTACAGCCGAAGCGCCCCATCCACCTCAATCATCCGCCCCGACATATAGTCATTCTCAAAAATAAACGCCGCCGCAGACGCGATTTCCTCCGGCTTACCCATACGCTTCAGGGGAATACCAGCGGTCATCTTCTCAAGAGCTTCCGGCTTCATGGAGGCCGTCATTTCGGTTTCGATGAACCCCGGCGCAATACCCATACAACGAATACCATAACGAGCAAGCTCCTTGGCCCACACCGGAACCAGAGCTGAAACACCCGCCTTGGCAGCGGAGTAGTTACTCTGGCCCATATTTCCAGCGCGGGAAATCGAAGCAATGTTAATGATCACACCCTGATCGCCATTCTTGATCATCTGCGTAGACGCCTCGCGGCCGCACAGGAAAACTCCCGTCAGGTTCACATCGATCACCGACTGCCACTGCGCCAGCTCCATACGCCTCTCAACCTGGCCGTCCTTCACCTTCACCATCAGCCCATCCCGAAGGATGCCGGCGTTGTTAATCAACCCGTTAAGCTGACCAAAATCCGTCACGATGGCCTCAAACGTCCTCTCGACATCGTCTTCCTTGGCAACATTACAGATGTAGGTTTTGGCACCGCCCCCCGCTTTCTTACAGGCGGCTGCAGCCTCTTCCAGCTTTTCCGGCATCAGATCAATCAGCGCCAGGCGCGCGCCTTTGGCTGCAAGATACTCGGCCATGGCTCGGCCCAAACCCTGGCCTCCGCCAGTAATTGCAATCACGGAATCTTGAAGTTTCATGTTTTGCCCTAAGGTTAAGCATTAGCGGAAGCGGCGAGTATATCAGAGGTTTTTACGGTCGCAGCAACCAGACCAACGCTCATCCACGGAGGCTCCCTTGGGCATTTTTCTGTTTTTATTCATTGTCATGCCCATCGTCGAAATGACGATACTGATCAAAGTCGGCACCATGATTGGTGCCTTGAATACCATTGGCCTCGTCTTCTTGACAGCCATCATTGGTGCTGCGCTGCTGAGGCAGCAAGGGCTCGCCACCTTGTTGAAAGCCAATCAGAGGCTCAACAGTGGTGAGTTGCCGGCGAAGGAAGTGGCGGAAGGCTTGATTCTGGCGGTGGGCGGCGCCCTGCTGCTGACTCCGGGATTCGTTACCGACACCATTGGTTTCCTCTGCCTGATTCCGGGCACCCGCCACTGGTTCGCCGCCCAGGCCCTGAAGAGGATGGTGGTGGCCGGTCAATCCGGCAGTTTCACATTTACCGCAGGCCAGCAGGGACCTTTTGGTGGCCGAGAAGGACCGTTCGGGCGTCAGAATCCTTTCGACAGGAACGATGACATTATTGAAGGCGAATACCGCGACGAAACCGAGCGAGACTACGATCGCCTGGACCGGAATGCCGGTGGCGAAGAGGATAGTGGTCAGGAAGGCGGTCGTCCGAAAAAAAACTGAAAAATTTTTTTGGCCAAGTGTTGAAAACGCACCGGCCACCCCCCACATAGGATTCACAAGTTCGCTGCGGGCTAATAACCGCTGTAAAACAGTTGGTTAAAGGCTCCGGCTTTTAACGCAACCATCATTGCCAAACCTAACCTGACATTGGAGATATCGAGCAATGAAAATTCGTCCGCTACACGATCGTGTTGTCGTGCGCCGTAAGGAAGAAGAAGAGAAAACAGCTGGTGGTATCGTGCTGCCGGGTAATGCCAAAGAGAAGCCGTCCCAGGGCGAAGTTATCGCCGTAGGCAATGGCCGTATTCTCGACAATGGCGAAACCCGTGCGCTGGCGGTAAAGGTGGGTGACACCGTGGTCTTTGGCCAGTATGCCGGTAACACCGTTAAGGTTGACGGCGAAGACCTGCTCATCATGAGCGAAAACGACATTTTCGGCGTTCTCGAGTAAACGCTCGGTTACGCAGCAATCCGATTGAACGATTGAATTGGGTTTAACGAACAGGAATAAATGACATGGCAGCAAAAGACGTTAGATTCGGTGACAGCGCCCGTAAACGTATGGTTCAGGGTGTCAACATCCTCGCGGACGCGGTTAAGGTAACTTTGGGCCCGAAAGGCCGCAACGTAGTTCTGGACAAGTCCTTCGGCGCACCGACCGTCACCAAGGACGGCGTATCCGTCGCCAAGGAAATCGAGCTGAAAGACAAGTTCGAGAACATGGGCGCACAGATGGTCAAGGAAGTGGCTTCCCAGACCAACGACACGGCTGGTGACGGCACCACCACTGCGACTGTTCTGGCGCAGGCGATTGTCCGTGAAGGTATCAAGGCGGTGACCGCTGGTATGAATCCGATGGATCTCAAGCGTGGCATCGACAAGGCGACCACCGTTGCCGTCCAGGCCATTCGCGATCTGTCCAAGCCTTGCGACGATAGCCGCAATATTGCCCAGGTCGGCACTATCTCTGCCAACGGCGACGATACTATCGGTCAGCTGATCGCAGACGCGATGGAGAAGGTTGGCAAGGAAGGCGTTATCACCGTTGAGGAAGGTCGTGGCCTGGAAGACGAGCTGGACGTCGTTGAAGGCATGCAGTTTGACCGTGGCTTCCTGTCCCCGTACTTCATCAACAACCAGGAAAACATGTCCACGGAACTGGATGACCCGTACATCCTGTTGGTTGACAAGAAGATCTCCAACATTCGTGAGCTTCTGCCGGTTCTGGAATCTGTGGCCAAGGCTGGTAAGCCTTTGCAGATCATTGCCGAAGACATCGAAGGTGAAGCGCTGGCGACTCTGGTCGTGAACAACATGCGCGGCATTGTGAAAGTAAATGCTGTGAAGGCGCCCGGCTTCGGCGACCGTCGCAAGGAAATGCTGCAGGACATTGCTATCCTGACCGGCGGCACTGTTATTTCTGAAGAAGTTGGTCTGTCTCTGGAAAACACCACGATTGATGATCTGGGCACTGCCAAGCGTGTCAACGTCACCAAGGAAAACACCACCATTATCGGCGGTGCTGGTGCCCAGGGTGATATCGAAGCCCGCGTTGATCAGATCCGCAAGCAGATTGAAGACAGCTCTTCCGACTACGACAAGGAAAAGCTCCAGGAGCGCGTGGCCAAGCTGGCTGGCGGTGTTGCCGTCATCAAGGTTGGTGCCGGTTCTGAAGTGGAAATGAAAGAGAAGAAGGCACGCGTTGAAGACGCTCTGCACTCCACCCGCGCTGCGGTTGAAGAGGGTATTGTGCCAGGCGGTGGTGTAACCCTGATCCGTGCCATTGCGGCACTGGACAAGGTGGATGCCATCAACGAAGAGCAGAAGGCTGGTGTAAACATCCTGCGCCGTGCCATGGAAGCTCCGCTGCGCCAGATCGTGACCAATGCCGGTGGCGAAGCCTCGGTTGTTGTGAACAAGATCCGTGACGGCGAAGGCTCCTTCGGCTATAACGCCTCCACTGAAGAATACGGTGACATGCTGGAAATGGGTATCCTTGACCCAGCCAAAGTGACCCGTTCCGCGCTGCAGGCAGCTGCTTCCGTCGCTTCCCTGATCATCACCACCGAGGCGATGATTGCGGATGAACCGGAAGAAGAAGGTGCCGGCGGCGGTATGCCGGACATGGGTGGCATGGGCGGAATGGGAGGAATGGGCGGCATGATGTAATGCCGGCCTGACCCGGACCAATTCTCAGTTTTTGAGAAATGGCCCCATAAACCCGAAAAACCCCGCGTTGGTTCACACCGATGCGGGGTTTTTTGTTTTTTTGTCATGAACTTGCGAAATGGCTTTGCTAGACTCGGCAACCGGCCATTCATCTTTGTGACACTGTATGAGCGAAACCCCTGCAAAAGCCTTTCTCAGACCCGGCAAGGTGTTCCTGCTGACCTTGGCTGGTGTGCTGATTTATCTGGTGGCACTGGTGGTTCTCGTACCGGCCGGATGGCTTTGGCATCAGGCGTCTGGCTATGTTGCGCTTCCGCCGGAAGTTCAGGTCAGTCAGGTGTCTGGTAGGGTCTGGTCGGGCACTGCCGGCGTGGTGGTTGCCGGTTATCCTGTGAGGCTTGAGTGGCGGCTGGGCATGCCGTCCGTTTCTGGATTATCGTTACCCGTCGGCTTTTCACTGTCGTCGTCACAGTCTTCTGTGGATGGCAATGTTAGTCTCGGTTGGCAGGGGGCAGGTACCCTGAGCGCCAGTGGCCATCTGGCGGTCGCTGAGTTTGAGGACCTGATCCGGCGCAGCGGTGGGGCCGTCATTGAAGGTGACGTCACCGTTGATCGATTGGCGTTGTCCTGGCAGGACAACCGCGTAACCCAGGCCGACGGTGTTGGCCGCTGGGCAGGAGGGCAGGTTACCTGGCCAATGGGGAACAACATTGGCCAGGCAGAATTCCCGCCCATGCTGGCGACGATGGATAGTACGTCTGATGGCGTTGCGCTGGTCATCTCTGAACAGGGCGGTAATGGCCCGGCTGCGGATGCCGAGATTCGCTGGAACGGTATGATGGAGTTGCGAGTCTATAAACGCATGATTGACCTGGCCGACCAGCCCTGGCCAGACTCTGCAAGCCCCGGCGATGTCGTGTTCAGGGTTAAGCAGCCTTTGATTCCGGGAGGCGCACTGTGACGACAATGGCGGCTGTTATCGGTAGCCGGCGACTGCCCCGGTTGCTGGCCAATTTGTTACTGGCGGGCCTCGTGGTTTATGTTGCCCTGGTACTGGCACAGACAACCTGGCTCATCGCCTGGGATGATCGCCCGATAGCCATGGCACCCACCGCTGGCAGCAACGCGAGTGTTTCAGGTGGCGGCCGATTACAGCCACTGGCGGCCCATCAGGTGTTTGGCAGGGCGGAAGAACAAACCCGTGTTGCAGACGTGGTGCGCCAGTCGGCACCGGAAACCAGGCTCAACCTCAGGCTTGAAGGTGTGCTGGTGGCAGAGCGCCCGGAGGACTCCGGTGCTATAGTTGCGGGAAGCAACGGAGTAACAGAGCACTATCGTGTGGGTGAGATCTTGCCCGGTAACGCCGAACTGGCAGAAGTGGAGCCGGGCCGGGTGTTGATTCGCAGGAATGGGCAGTACGAAACCCTGACGTTTGAAGAACAACTTTCCACAGGCCTGGTTGAGGGGGTGGAAGACGAGTTGGTGGAACCGGCGTCCTCGCCAGAGCAGTTCCTGAGTGAGGCTCGGGAACAGCTTGATTCCCAGGGAGTTGCGGCGCTTGCACCATACGGGCTCAGCCCGACCGGGGAGGGAGGCACTTCCGGTTATGTGTACGATGGTTCCAATGCCATGCTCAATGCGGTCAACCTCCGGGCCGGCGATGTCATCACTGCCGTTAATGGGCAACGCCTGGGTGACCTTGAGCAGGATATGATGCTATTTGAGAATTGGCGGTCTGAGCCGCAACTGGAAATAGAAATTGAACGGGACGGATCCATTCTGACCGTAAGCTATGCCATACCTGAACAGTGGCGATGAACGGATTTAACGATACAGGACAATAACGCCAGATGCTTAACCACAGATCCAAACTATTCCGGGCTTTTATTCTGGCCCTGCTGATGCCTCTGATGTCCGTTGCTTACGGGCAGGAAGCGGAAACCTGGCGATTGAACCTCAAGGACGCTGACATTCGCGCCTTTGTGACCCAGGTGGCGGATATCACCGGCTACAGCTTTGTAGTGGATCCACGGGTGAAGGGTAAGGTGACTGTCCTGTCCAGTGCTCCCATGAACAAGGACGAGATCTACGATCTGTTCCTGGCCGTGCTGCAGGTTCATGGCTTCACCGCGATTCCCGGTGAGGAAGTGATCAAGGTGGTTCAGCAAGTGGACGCCAAACAATCCGCCGAGTCGCTGGAGCGGTTTACGGAGGTACCCTCAGAGCAGCTTATTACCCGCGTTATCCAGATCGACAATGCCAATGCCCTTGAATTGGTGCCCATCCTGCGGCCGCTCGTGGCCAAGTATGGCCACCTGGCGGGTGTGGCGGCAGCTAATGCGCTGATTGTCAGTGACCACTCTTCCAACATCCAGCGCATCGAGCAGATTGTCAGGGAACTCGACAGTCCGTCCAAATACGAGGTGGAGGTGATCCAGCTCGAGGAGGCCTGGGTGGGCGACATGGTTGAGTTGCTGCAGGAACTGGCCCCGGCGGAGTTGGGTCAGGGTGGTGGCGATAACGCCGCCCGCAAGTACAGCGTAACCGCCGATGAACGCAGCAACCGGCTTATCCTCAGGGGTGATGAAACCTTCCGCGACAAGATGAGGGAGTTGATCAGGAAGCTGGACCAGCCCTCAGCCACCGGCGGTACAACCAAGGTCATTCGCCTCAGCCACGCGGACGCGGAGAATCTTACTGAGATTCTCAAAGGCGTGATGGGTGAGGTGGTCAAGGAGTCCTCCGGGGGTTCCGGTGGTGCAGGTGGTAGTGCCGGAAGCGGACGCAACACCAACTTTTCCGTTTTCGCCGACGAGGGATTGAACGCGCTTGTGGTACGCGGTGAGCCGTCGATGATGCAGGAAGCTGAAATGATCGTTAAGGCTCTGGATGTTCGCCGTGCCCAGGTCATGATTGAGGCGGCCATCGTAGAGATCAGTGACGAACTGGGGCAGGATCTCGGCGTCCAGCTGGCACTGGGTGATGAATCCGGCGAGTCCACGCCAGTTGCCGGTACCAATTTCAATAACGTTGGCCGAAGCCTGGGCGACGTATTGGGTGCGATCCTTTCGGATTCGGTGATTGCGCCTGCCACCGGCGGTATTACCATTGGCGCCGGCCAGCGGAATGAGAACGGCGTGTCCTGGGGCGTACTGCTGCAGGCCCTGTCGACCTCGGCGGCGGCGAATCTGCTGTCGACTCCCAGCATCATCACCCTGGATAACCAGGAATCCGAAATCATCGTTGGCCAGAACGTACCCTTCCGTACCGGTCAGTCCACTGTCACGGGTGACGGTACAACCAACCCATTTACAACGATCGAGCGCCGCGATATCGGTCTCACCCTGAAGGTAACGCCTACGATCAGCGCCGATGGTCTTGTAAGGCTGGTGGTGGAACAGACCACCGAGAATATCGGTGACAGCGTGGAGTCTGCCTCCGATATCATTACCAACAAGCGGGAAATCAAGACCACGGTTCTGGCGGACGATGGAGAAACCATTGTGCTTGGTGGTTTGACGACCGATGACCTGCAGGTGAACAAGAGCAAGGTGCCCCTACTGGGTGATATCCCGGTGCTGGGTCGTCTGTTTTCCTCTGAATCCGAACGCCGGGTGAAGCGCAACCTCCTGGTGTTCCTGCGCCCGACGATCATGCTGGGTAAGGCCGATGCTATCGCCGCCACGGATGAGAAATTCCAGAGCCTGTGGGAGATCAATCTCGGTGTGCGAAAGAAGCTGGGCCTTCCAGACCCGGAACGGCCACCAACAAAAGACTCCCTGTTCCGTCCCCAGTCTGACTGATCGCCCAAGGGGCTGGATATCACGCTGCCAGTGGCGGCATCGGGCAATCGAGTTGATCCGCCACCAGGCGGATCAACTCGTATTCAGCAGTCCTGATCTCTCCATCCGCAAGCACGCAATGGCCGCAGGCATCGAGAATGGCAGGCTTTAGCAATGGCGATAGGGTGTTCAGCACCAAAAGCGCGTCCCGCAGATGCTTGATGGATACCGTCTCCAGGAGTTCCGTGTGCTGTCCCGCGGCGGTAAAGCCAGCCATCGCCTCATTGAACAGCCTCTGGCTTTCCATGCCCTGTTGAGCACCAGCCCGTGCCATCAGGCTGAACAACACTTGCAACTGGTTGGTTACTGTCCGGTAGCTGCGGTGGCGTACCGGAATCACATGGGCTGAGTCCGCCGCAAGGTGGCGGCGAAGAAAGGTATGCATGGCCAGTTCATAGAGGCTCAGGCGGTTGTCTGCCCTGATCAGTACCTCCGTACACGCCATTAACTGGCTGCGTTCATCCGGGTCGAGCTTTCTCAGGGCTGGCATGGCCAGTTCCAGCGCCGGGAATCGTACTGCCTCGCCCAGTGAGGTAAGGGCGGGCAGCAGTTTGTCCAACAGGTCGGCGTTGGGCGCAAAGAGGGCGTCGGCGGTGACCAGCGCCAGCCGCTTCTGTTGTGATGATTGAGGAAGCTGGTAAATCAGCAGTGCATAGCACAGCTGAATGGCGCCCGCCCGGGTATAGAGCAGGTTGCGAAACGTGGACGGCAGCCGGTTGAGCAAGTCCACGGCGTAGTCTTCGCTGCCTTTGTTGACGGTGCCTACCGTCGTTGAGAGATCTGCCGATGGCTGGGTGTTCAGGGGGGATGTAGACGCGCGAGGGCCGGCAGCGTTGAAGCCGGAAGCCGCTCCTTCAGCCAGCGCAGCACTGGCCGCTGAGCCCCGGTAGCCCACAGACCGGAGGGTGCTTCCCGGTTCGCTATCTCTCAGCCTGCTGCGAAGGCGGGCAAACATACCCGGCTGGATCGCTTCGATACGCTCCTGCACCGGTGGATGGGACGCCAGCAATGCCGCGAATTTCATGCGTGCGCTTTCGCCAAAACACATGTGGTTCATGTCACTGGCATGGCTGGTGGTGTCCAGGTAGCCCCCTTTGAGGCCAATCTTGAACAGTGCGCCGGCAATGCCTTCGGGGTTACGGGTAAACTGTACCGAGGAGGCATCCGCCAGCATTTCCCGTTGCCGTGATACCGCTGACTGGATCAGCCTTCCGAAGAATACGCCCACATAGCCGATCACCAGCAGCGCCAATCCTATCAGTCCGAAAACGGCCTGGCCCCGTCGGTCACGGGATGAGTGGCTGGAAACATGAGAACGATGGAAAGAGGCCCGGAGCAGGAAGGCGCCAATCTGTCCGATCATCAGAATGCCGGCCAGGATGGCGATCAAACGGACGTTCAGGCGCATGTCGCCGTTGAGGATGTGGCTGAACTCGTGGCCAACGACGCCCTGGAGTTCATCACGGGTGAGTTGGGTCAGGGCCCCATGGGTTACCACCATGACCGCCTCGCCGGGCGTATAGCCGGCCACAAAGGCGTTGATGCCGATCTCGTGGTCCATCACGTAAAGATCGGGCACGCTGATACCGCTGGCGATGGACATTTCCTCCACGATGTTGCGAAGCCTGCGCTCATCGGTATCCCTGGTGGCGGGATCAATAGCCCGGGCGCCGACCATCTTTGCAACCCGCTCGCCACCGCCCGACAGGTCCGCCCAACGGATCAGGGAGCCAATACCGATCAAGGCAACGACCGCTATCGCTGTATACAGCCCATGGCGGCTCAGCAGCCAGTCGGTAAACGCCAACCCGGTGTATTCGCTGCGGGTTACCAGATAACCCACCAGGCAAACCAGAAGCGTGATGATCACCATGGCCGCCAGAAACAGCACCACCAGCAAGCCCGTGTTACGACGGGCGCTGGCCTGGCGCTGGAAAAAACCGGGGTGAGCCATGACAACAAGCCTCAGAAGGCGACTTTCGGCGCCTGGCGGGCCTCAGGAGATTCCAGCTCCAGTTGTGAAGATGGTTTAAAGGCAAACAACCCGGCCACGATGTTATTGGGGAATTGTTCACGGAAGATGTTATAGCCCATGACGCCGTCGTTGTAAGCCTGGCGGGCAAAAGAAACCCGGTTCTCTGTGCTTGAAAGCTCTTCCATCAACTGCTGGATAGTGTCGTTGGCTTTCAGCTCAGGATAGTTTTCCGCCACGGCATAAAAGTTGGCGAGTGCTTTGGAGAGCATGTTCTCGGCACTTCCCAGGCGCTGGATTTTGCCTCCATCCGCCGGATCACCCGCTGCGTCCTTCTGAGCACTGACCGCATTATTCCGGGCTTCCATCACCTCTGTGAGGGTATTGCGCTCATGGGAAAGGTAGGCTTTGGCCGATTCCACCAGGTTGGGAATCAGGTCATGGCGGCGCTGGAGTTGGACATCAATCTGGGCAAATCCGTTTTTGAACTGGTTTCTCAGGGATACCAGGCGGTTGTAGATAAATACGATGTAGACAACAACGACTGCGATAACAATCAGGCCGGTCATTGTGGTTCCCATGGGCGGTTCCTTGCGTTCCTGGTGGGGTGACTCAGTGGTCAGACATTATTTTCGACAATCTTGCTGTGAAAGCCAGCAACAAATACCTCGAAATCGTGGGGTTTAAGCGGCTTGCTGAAGTAGTAACCCTGGGCCAGCTTACAGCCACGCTGCGCGAGGTAGTATTCCTGTTCGGCGGTTTCGACACCTTCTGCGACCACGGTGAGATTCAGGCTCTTGCCAAGGTCGATGATGGTGTTGGCGATACGGGTATCTTCCTCATTGACAAGCAGGTCACGGATGAACTGTTTATCAATTTTCAGATGCTGGACCGGCATACGCTTGAGGTACGTCAGGGAAGAGTAGCCGGTACCAAAATCATCCACGGCTATACTGATGCCGGCTTTATGCAGACGTTTCAGCTTTTTTACCGCGTCTTCCAGGTTGGTCATGAAACTGGTCTCGGTGACTTCCAGCTCAAGACGCCCGGCGGGGATATTGTGGCGCTTCAGGGTATCCAGAATCTCGTCCACGATGTTGTTCTGGCGTAGTTGTACCGCCGAAAGGTTGATCGCAATACGCAGAGGCATGCCATCGCTGGCCCAGCGTGCCGCCTGCCAGCAGGCCTGGTCCAGAACCCACTGGCCGATTTCCACGATACTGCCGTTCATCTCAGCCACCGGGATGAAGTCGTCCGGTGGTACGAGACCTTTCTCAGGGTGCTCCCAGCGAATCAGCGCTTCCGCGCCAATGATTCGGTGTGTTTCCAGGTTGATCTGTGGTTGGTAGACCAAGTGGAACTGCTGGCTGTGGAGCGCGATGGAGAGGTCTTTCTCAAGTTGTTTACGTTCACGAATTTCCTGGTCAACGCTGGCAACGTAGAACTGAAAATAATTGTGTCCGCCTTCCTTGGCCAGGGCCATGGTTTGTTCGGCGTTTTGCAGTAACCTGTCGGCTTTGCTCGCGTCTCCGGGGAACAGGGCGATGCCGAGGGTGGCGGTCATGGTAATGGTTTGGTCATCGAAGGTCATTGGGCGGCTTAGCGAGGCCAGTATACGGTCGGCAGTGTCGGCCGCCTGAAATCCGTCCCTCAATCCCTTCTCCACCACAACAAACTGGTCACTGCCCAGTCGAGCAATGGTAAAGCGCGTGCCGCCGAGCTTCTGTGTAAGGCGATCGGCCACGGTTTGCAGAATCATGTCGCCCGTGCGGAAACCGCACTGTTCGTTGATGGACTTGAAGTCGTCGATGCCGCAACAGATCAGTGACAGGATCATGTTGTCCTCACTGGCGTCTGCAATATCGGCCTGGAGCAACTCCATGAACGTATCACGGCTGGGCAGGCCGGTTAGCTGATCGTACCGTGAGAGCCGTGTAACACGATCCTCTGCTTCCCGGTGGCGGGTCTGGCTGTCACCAATTGCAACCAGGAGGTTGTTGGTGGCGTTGACCCAAAGGCCTAATTCATCTTTCTGGTGGCCATGAGGCAGGTGGATCAGGTTGTCGTCAGGATGATCCGGGTTGACCTGCTTGACCGAGCGCACAATTCGTAGCAGCGGACGCGTCAGCAATAGATGGAAAACCACAAACAACGCCATCCCGAGAATGACGGCAATGGCGATGCCGGAGGCGAAGGTGATCGAAGCACGCTCAAGCCACGTTCGGGCAGCCGGGCCCGTGTCATACTTCAGCTCAAGGTAGCCGTAAACAATATCAGCGCCACTGTCCCGGAAAAGCTCTTTGCGATAGTAGCGTTCAGATTCGAAAATCGGGTCTGTAATGCGGCGCGAGGTGTTTTTCTTCAGAGGGCGGTCACGGCTGCCGAGAGGTTCGCCGTCGGGATGGGTAATGCGTGCGATACGTATGGCTTCCTGGGCGAACAGGCCATCGACCACTTGCTGGGCAAGGTCGGCATCGATACTGAAAACCGCCTGGGTTGACGCGTCCTTGACCAGCGCCATAGTTTGACGCGCCTGATCATCGAGAGACTGCGATACTCGTCCGGCATCAAGGATGACCTGTACGGTGCTGACGATAACTCCGCTAATTAACGCCACGGCGAGTACCCATCGCAGCACCCGGTACCCCAGGCGATGTTCTACCTCATAAGAATTATGCATGGAGGCCTGTTTGATTCGTTCCAACTGAATGAGACCCGGTATCGCTCACCTGGGGCAAAGGGGCTCTCGGCTGACATTTTCTTTTTCAAGTATGGTTCAGTTTTTACCTACTGTACCCAGTATCGGCAATTCTTCCAGATAATTCAGGCTACGGGTGTATCAATTTGTAAGATCGTTTGTATCACAGATACGAAAACGCCCGCGAATGTGCGGGCGTTTTGCGTGCAGGTTGTTGCCTGCTAGGTGTCCGAAGCGCTGTTATGCCAGGTTTTCGTTGACGAAATCCCAGTTAACCAGTTTCCAGAATGCTTCCAGATAGTTCGGACGGGAATTGCGATAGTCGATGTAGTAGGCGTGTTCCCAGACGTCGACTGTCAGTACCGGCTTATCGGCGGTTGTCAGTGGTGTTTCGGCATTGCTGGTATTAACGATGGCAACGCTGCCGTCTGCCTTCTTCACCAACCAGGTCCAGCCTGAGCCGAAGTTGTTGGCGGCCTTGTCGTTAAACTCTTTCTTGAAGTCTTCGAAAGAGCCAAAGGCTTTTTCAATCGCGTCCTTGGCCGCTCCTGTAGGCTCGCCACCACCGTTCGGGCTCAGGCAGTGCCAGTAAAAGGTGTGGTTCCAGATTTGGGCAGCGTTGTTGAACAGCGGGCCACTGGCGCTCTTGATGATGTCTTCCAGTGACTTGTTGGCGTTGTCGGTACCTTCGACCAGGCCGTTGAGCTTGGTTACGTAAGTGTTGTGGTGCTTGCCGTAATGGTACTCAAGAGTCTCCTGAGAGATGTGTGGTTCCAGTGCGTTTTTTTCATAGGGCAGTGCGGGAAGTTCAAATGCCATGAGGTCGTTCTCCCTGATTCTCTCTGTTTATGTGTATGTAAGCCATTCTTAAATATAGGGGCGCTTTAAGCTATATCAACCCCTGGTGTGCGTCCTGCCTACTGCTCAGACAGGGTACTTTTAAACTCTGGACAACCGGGTAAAAACTGGGCGCAGTTCTTTACCCGCCAGACCAATTCTTCGTAGCTGTCCGCCAGAACGGTCACATGGCCAAGTTTCCGGCCTGGGCGCTCGCCTTTATTGTAGAGGTGTACATGAGCGTAAGGCAGTTCAAGGATTCGTTCAATGTCGCCATGCTCGGCAATAATATTGATCATGCAACTGACACCGCGAGCGCCGGTGCTTCCCAAAGGGTGGCCACTCACCGCGCGGATGTGGTTCTCGAACTGGCTGGTCATGGCGCCCTCGATGGTCCAGTGGCCAGAGTTGTGGACTCGCGGTGCCATTTCGTTGGCGACCAGACCTTCGGCGGTTTCAAAGAGCTCAAGCGTTAGTACGCCAACGTAATTCAGTTCGTTCAGCAGCGCCTTGATGTAACGTTCTGCGTCTTCCTGAACATGTTTTTCCAGCTTTGGAGCCGGAGCAATGGAATAACGCAGGATGCCTTCGTGATGCGCGTTTTCCGCCATCGGATAGAACGCCAGTTCACCGTCTTCGGCACGAACGGCAATGATGGACACTTCGCGGCGAAACTCGACAAACTTCTCGACGATCAGGCGCGGATGGCCAATAGATTTCCAGGCCTCTGCTGCGTCTTCCGGTGAGCGAAGAACTGCCTGTCCCTTGCCGTCATAACCTTCGGTGTTGGATTTGGCAACCACTGGGCAACCGAGTTCTTCGGCAGCGGCCTGTAGAGATTCTGCGCTGTCTGCTATTTTCCATTCTGGTGTCGGGATACCGAGTTCGCCAAAAAGCGTTTTCTCGGCTTCGCGATTCTGGCAAACCTGCAGTGCTCTTGGGCTGGGATGAACGGGCTTCTCTTTAGCAATCCGCTCCGCTACGTCCACTGGTAAGTGCTCAAATTCATAAGTGACGCGATCTACGCGGGAGATAAAGTCATCCAGATACTGGTTATCCCGGTCAATGATCACTTCACCCAGCCCGGCACTGGGGCTGCCTGACATGTCATAGAAAACAAACGTCTTGGCCAGTGGGTAGCCAGCCAGAGCCAACATCCGGCCAAGCTGACCGGCCCCTAAAACACCAATTCTCATTCGTTGTCTCCTGCCTTTAATTAGTAGGCATCTGCATTAGTTCGGGGAGTGGGTGGG
>NZ_ABCP01000064.1 GCF_000170835.1 Marinobacter algicola DG893 | reverse complement strand
CCCCCCCCAACCATGCAATCAAAAAAGTTTCCAAGGCCCCACAGGTTTTGTGTCTCTGACTGTGGGGCCTTTTTTTGCCCTTGAAATCTCCCCGCAACGCACGCAAGTATAATGGTTGAATCCTGAACCCATAAAAGGGAGCTCCCATGCCCAAACACTTCGAACAAGCCCCCGGCCTGCACGAAGCAACCGTCCCCGAAACCGAAGGCTACGTCTTCAACCAAACCATGATGCGCATCAAAGACCCCGAGCGCTCCATGGACTTCTACACCCGGGTAATGGGCATGCGCCTCGTCAGAAAACTCGACTTCCCGGAAATGAAATTCACCCTCTACTTCCTCGCCTACCTCGACGACCGCCAGGCCAACATGGTCCCCAACGACGACGCTCACCGCACCACCTTCATCTTTGGCCGCGAAGCCATGCTCGAACTGACCCACAACTGGGGCACCGAAAACGATGAAGAGTTTGGCTACCATAATGGCAACGACGAGCCCCAGGGCTTTGGCCACATCGGCGTAGCGGTGCCGGACGTATACAGCGCCTGCGATCGCTTTGAAAAACTGGGTGTGGACTTCGTCAAGAAGCCGGACGACGGCAAAATGAAGGGCCTGGCGTTCATCAAGGACCCGGACGGCTACTGGATCGAAATCCTGCAGCCGAACATGCTCGAAAAGCAGCGCCGGGTAGAAGAGGAAGAGTAAACCGCCTGACTCGGCGGTATCAGGCAGTGTCGGGACGACTCCCGGCACTGCTGCGAGAGGCCACGATCACCGCCGCCGTCAGAATCAACGCCCCGGCAATACCGATCACCCCCAATTCCTCACCCAGAATTACCCAGGCAAGCATGGCCACGAACAGCGGCTCCAGAGTCACGATAATGCTCGACAGAGTAGCCGGTGTTGTCTTCATACCGCTGAAGAAACTCACATACCCCAGGCAGGTCGGCACAATACCGATGTAGGCCACCATCAGCCACTGCGAAAATTCCAGGCTTTGTAGCCCGTCAAAACCACCACTCAGCGCAACGACAGGCAGCAGGATCAGCGCGGCGGTAAAAAAGCAGATGAACGCCGTGGTGAACACCGGAGTACCGGTGGACGTGTGCCGGCTGGTCAGCGTAAACCCGGCATACACCAGCGCCGCCAGAACCGCCACCAGGATGCCACCGAGGCGAAGATGGCCAGCACTGTCCATGTCGCTGATCACCAGCATCGCGGTGCCGGCAATGGCGGCAGCCAGCGCCAGCATCGTCACCACGCCCGGTTTCTCGCCCAGCAGGGGCGCCGCCATGATGGCGACAAGCACGGGTGCCAGGCACAGGGCAATCAGCGTGGCGATACCTGCACCGGTCATGTCCACGGCCAGCAGGTAGCTGCCCTGATAGATCGCCTGGAAGAAGCCAAGGGCCACAAGCGGAACCAGAGCTTTACGGGTGAACTTTGGCGGAGAGGTTGCACTGCGAGCGAGCGCGCGTTGCTCCTTGAGCATCAGCCCAAAGAAGAAGGGTAAAGCGACCGCCAGCCTTAGGAAGCCCAGTGTCACTGCCTGCAGGTCGGAGCCGGAAAACAGGAATTTTGCCACGATACCCGTGGTCGCCCAGAGCAGGGCGGCCAGGGCAATCAGTAATGCGCCTCGGATCATTCAATAACCAGTACGATGAGTTCCTTGGGACCGTGAACACCGTAAGCGAGAGTTTGCTCGATATCAGCGGTCTTCGAAGGCCCGGAGACTAACAGCGCATTGGTTGGCATGCCAGCGGCCCAGTTCTGGGATTGCATGGCATCGTGGAACGTGGTGTACAACTCACTGGCCTTCAGGATCGCAATATGAATGGGCGGCACCAGGCTCATCAGCCGGGGCTCATCCGCCGTCGGCCAAAGAATCAGTGACCCGGTTTCGGCAATGCCGCCCCGGGTAGAGGTGATGCCGGCGTCCACCTCATTGAACAGTGCTTCCTGCCAGCTTTCGATGGGCTCGTCGTACACCAGCAGTTGCGGCAGGTCCTCGCGGTCTTTGGTGGCGCTTCTCAGGGCCTGGCCGATCTCATGTTCCTTGGCAATCAGCAGGGTCTGGGCGCCGCGGCTCTGAAGGATTTCAGCCAACCGGTCAATCCAGCCGGATTCCGTGGTGCGATGCACTTCCCCATGAACCGATTCGATGGTCCGTTCGAACATGTCCAGCCGTTCAGCGGTGCTCCAGTCCGGACGATCAAGCACTGAAAAATCGCATTCCGGGGCCGTCAGTTCACCGCCGGTGCGGTTGCGCAGGCGCTGGAGAATGGCGTCTCTGGAACTCATTGGCCACGCTCCTTCATCCGTTCGTGCAGGGTTTTGGGCGCCAGTTTTGGCGCGGTTCGGTATTGCGTCCAGGCGCCAATCTTGCCTGGCTGCAGCTTGCGGAATCGTGCGCCCAGGCTTGTGCCCAGGCGATAGAGGCCGGGTTTGGCGTGCATCCAGCTCCAGCCCTTCCAGATCATGGCTTCCACGCTACTGCGTTTGGCGCCATGGCCACGAACCTTGGCGGGGTGCAGCTTGTCCCCGTCAACGGATTCCTGTCGCAGCCGCACCAGCAGGTCCGGAATCGGGATCTTAACGGGGCAGACTTCACCACATGCCCCACACAGGCTTGAGGCCGTCGGCAGATGCCGGCCTTCATCAAGGCCCACCATATGCGGCATCAGGATTTTACCGATGGGGCCGGGGTAGGTGGTGCCATAGGTGTGGCCGCCCACCCGCGTATACACCGGGCAGTGGTTCATGCAGGCGCCGCAGCGAATGCAGCGCAGGGTGTCCAGCAGCTCGTCATCCTGATAGATGGTGGAGCGGCCATTGTCCACCAGCACCACGTGAACCTCTTCCGGGCCGTCCATCTCGTTGGCCTTGCGGGGGCCGGAAATCATATTGAAGTAGGTGGTAATGTGCTGGCCGGTGGCGGAACGGGTCAGTAGCGCCAGCAGGGCAGTCACGTCTTCCAGATTGGGCACCACCTTCTCAATGCCGGTCACGGCAATGTGGCAGGGTGGCACTGTGGTGGTCATACGGCCATTGCCTTCGTTTTCCACCAGGCACAGGGTGCCGGTTTCGGCCACCGCAAAGTTAACGCCGGAAATGCCCACGTCGGCATTACGGAACTTTTCCCGCAACTGCAATCGGGCATTCGCAGTCAGGTATTCCACGTCGTTGGAAAGGTCGGTGCCGGTTTTGTCGTGCAGCAGTTGGGAGATCTCGCCAGTGTTCTTGTGAATCGCCGGCATGATGATGTGCGAGGGTGTTTCTTCCGCCAGTTGCACAATGTACTCGCCAAGGTCCGACTCCAGCGCCTCGATGCCTTGTTCCTCAAGGTAATGGTTCAGCTCCATTTCCTCAGAGACCATGGACTTGCCTTTGATCGCCGTTTTGGCGTCCCGCGCCACGCAGATATCGCGCACGATACGGCAGGCTTCATCACCGTCGGTGGCCCAATGCACGGTAATGCCGTTCTCGGTCAGCTTCTGTTCCAGTTGCTCCAGCAAATCCGGCAGGCTGGCCAGGGCCCGCATGCGAATGTTGGCACCCAAGTCCCGAAGGGTTTCCAGGTCCCAACCTTCAAAGGCGGACTTGCGCTTGGTCATCAGACCGTCCATCGCCTTACGAAAGTTCTGGCGAACCTGCGGGTTGTGGATGGCCGCCCGGGCGCGCGGGTGGAACTCTTTTACATCGATGTGATGGGCGGAATGGTGTGAAGAGCCGTGTGTTGTCTCGCTCATGACTGTTCACCTCCACTGCTGGTGCGTTCCCAGAGGAAACTCAGAATGTGCTGGCCGGTCACCGGCTTCTGGTTTTTCTCAGCGTACCCGGCGATGTTCATCAAACATCCGCAGTCCGTGGTGACAAACTCTTTGGCGCCGGTGTCCACCAGGGTGTCCACTTTCTCGCTGACCATGGCCCCGGAAATTTCCGGATGGCGCACCGCGAAGGTACCGCCAAAGCCGCAGCATTCCTCCGCTCGAACCTGTTCTACAAGGTTGACGTTTTTTAGCTGCCCCAGCAGCTTGGGGCCGACTTCCGCCACACCCATTTCACGGCGGGCGGAGCAGGAGGTGTGCATGGCTACGGTGGTGGGTTCACCCAGGTCGTCCAGTTTAATGTGGCACACGTTCACCAGAAAGTCCGTCAGTTCCCATACCCGCCCGGCAATTTCAGCGGCCGCGACTTCATCGGAGGTGTCCTTGAACAGCGCCGGGTAATGCTTGCGCATCATGCCGCCACAGGAACCGGAGGGCACCACAATCGGCCAGTCTTCCGGAAACAGGCCGAGTTGGGCGCGGGCGACTGCGCGGGCTTCGTCGTGATAGCCGGAGGTGTAGGCAGGCTGGCCACAGCAGGTCTGGTCTTCAGGGTAGATGACCTGAATGCCTTCCCGCTCCAGCAACTGGATGCCGGCCATGCCCGCATCGGGATAGAACATGTCGACCAGGCAGGTGCCGTAGAAATAGACCTTGGAAGGTTTGGCCGGGTAAACCTTGATGGGATCAACCATAGTGCCGTCGCTCGCGATTATTATTGTCTCTCTGAGCCACAATAATAGGGCGGGGCCCTGGTAGTTGCCAGGCGACTTTATGGGGAGTCTGCGTGCTCGGAAAACGGGTGGGTTGGTAGCTGGTGTTGGGGAGCGGGCAGTGGCAGCCGGCCACTGCCCGAATAGCGTTATTCGACCGTCAGGCGCTCGGCGTTCTTTTCAACCGTGCGCTCACCAATGCCCTTGACGTTGGTCAGGTCGTTGCGGGACTGGAAAGGACCGTTGGCATCGCGATAGGCCACAATCGCTTCGGCTTTGCTCTGCCCGATGCCGTTGAGACTGGCCAGGGTTTCGATGTCGGCGGTGTTGATGTTGATGGTGGCGGGTTCAGCGTGGGCGAAACCGGTGAACAGGCTGAACAGAAGGACCATCATGGCGATAAAAGGGGTGCGTTTCATTCTTGCTTTGCTCCTGAGAGTGATTTTACGTGTCTGATTATTCGTCAGGACGTAAAAGCGGCGGAGCTGGTTGGAAAAGAAAAAGTAACCGGCGAGATGGGGAAGTGCACGGACAGGAACACATTCCCTATGCTCCTGAGCCCGTGGCTGACCCCATGCCTGATCCTTCAGGCTGCGCACCATCCTGTGCGCGTCTTCCCTGGTGTTCGTCCCTGTGGCCCTGATTCCCTGGGCAACTCCTGATCCGTGGAGTTATCTTCCCTGAGCCAGCTTTCCTTGCCGGCTTCTCATCCTTGACGTTGACCATTCTACATGGGAGTCATTCTCAAGAAATCGGACATTCGCTCCCTTATCTGTGCGATATCTCTTACAGATTTGTAATCAAACGGACAGGTGAAGATTGAACGTATGTTCATGCATTTTCTGGATTTTCCCGTTTACAGCTCCGGTGCACGATTAAGGGTCTGGAGCACCAGAGTTGACCATTCTGTTGCCCCATTTTTTGACAATAACCAGAGGCCAGTTGGCATCAGAATAAAAACAACATTTAAAACAACAGGTTATTTTTTAAGTTCATAGAATTGCAGGTTTGTGGGTTTGGCGCATCGTAATAGTGCGCTTAGCGGAGTGGCGATTCATCGTGGTGCATTACTGCTGGTTCGAAAGTCCGGTAAGTGGTTATCAAATGTCATTTAACTGACTGAAAAATAAAGCGTGTTTTTAATTCTGGAACAGCTGATGCAGAGGTGTTGGTGCATTTTGGGGCAATAACACCAATCAATCCGAAAAGGATGCACAACATGACGATTAGAAAACACGTGAAACTGGGCCTGTCAGCGCTGGCTCTCTCAATGTCTCTTAACGCAGCGGCCGCCGAAGATCCCATTAAGGTCGGCATCCTCCACTCCCTCTCCGGCACCATGGCCATCAGTGAAACCGTGCTGAAAGACACCGTCGAAATGCTCATCGCCAAGCAGAACGCCGAAGGTGGTGTTCTGGGCCGTGAACTGGAAGCAGTTGTGGTTGACCCTGCCTCTAACTGGCCGCTGTTTGCCGAAAAGGCTCGTGAGCTTCTGGCTCAGGAAAAAGTGGACGTGATTTTCGGCAACTGGACGTCCGTATCCCGTAAATCCGTACTGCCGGTGGTTGAAGAACTCAACGGCCTGCTGTTCTACCCGGTTCAGTACGAAGGTGAAGAATCTTCCGAGAACGTTTTCTATACCGGTGCCGCTCCCAACCAGCAGGCCATTCCTGCGGTGGACTACCTGATGAACAACATCGGCGTTGAACGCTGGGTACTGGCCGGTACCGACTATGTGTACCCGCGCACCACCAACAAAATCCTTGAGACTTACCTGATGGACCAGGGCGTGGCCAAGGAAGACATCATGATCAACTACACGCCTTTCGGTCACTCCGACTGGCAGAACATTGTGTCTGACATCAAGCGTTTCGGCTCCGCTGGTAAGAAGACCGCCGTGGTCTCCACCATCAACGGCGACGCCAACGTACCGTTCTACCGTGAACTGGGTAACCAGGGCATCTCCGCTTCCGACATTCCGGTGGTGGCGTTCTCCGTGGGTGAGCAGGAGCTTTCCGGTATCGACACAGGCCCGCTGGTTGGCCACCTGGCGGCGTGGAACTACTTCATGAGCGTGGACAGCGATGCCAACTACGACTTCATCGACCAGTGGATCGAGCACACAGGCAACGAAGAAGCCGTCACCAACGACCCGATGGAAGCTCACTACATCGGCTTCAACATGTACATCGAAGCGGTGAAGAAAGCAGGCACCACCGACGTGGACGCGGTCAAAGACGCCATCATCGGCGTGAGCGTACCGAACCTCACCGGCGGCTACGCCACCATGATGCCCAACCACCACATCACCAAGCCGGTGCTGATCGGTGAAATCCAGGACAACGGCCAGTTCTCCGTGGTCTGGGAAACCCCGTCTACCGTGGCTGGCGATGCCTGGTCTGACTTCCTGCCGGGTTCGCGTGACCTGATCGCCGACTGGCGCAAGCCGATGTTCTGCGGAAGTTTCAACACTGCAACCGGCAAGTGCGGCGCCTCCGCTGGAGAAATGGCGGCTGAAGAAGCCGAATAAGGCATAGCAGCCAACAGAGCAATACAGACAACCGGGAGCCGCCATGCTGCCCCGGTTGTCGCCCCCGCAACTCGCTTTCAACCGACAGGACATCATCATGAGCATCCTTCGATCGCTCACATTGCTGCTTATCGCCCTGGTTTCCGTGCTCTCGCTTCCGGCCTCCGCCCAGGAAGACGACCCCGGAAAGGCCCTGCTGAATAACCTTGCAGAAGTGCCCGCCAGCCGCGTGGAAGAGGCCATCAATGCCATCGTCAGCAGCGGTGATGAAAGAGCCAGGGGCTGGCTCGAAGCTTATGGCAACAACCGCCTGAGCCGGATAGACGACACCGGCCAGGTCGTGATCGTACTGAACAACCGGGGCCGGGACTGGGAAATCGCCAACCCGCTGACCGGAGAGAACATGGGCGAAATGTCCCGCCGCGAGCTGGACCGGATCGCCATCAATAACCGGATACGGGGCCAGCTTGAGGGCATTCTTGCCATGCTGGACCTGAACGCCACAGACCCTGACGTGCGTGAAGCCTCCGCACAGGACATGATGGGCAAAGTGGACGCTTCCCTGGTCGAGCCGCTGGAAGCGCAGCTGGAGCGGGAAGAGAACGCCTCGGTGCGCAACCGCATCGAAGAGGCATTGGCCATTTACAGAGTGGGTGAGGGTAATCTTGAGGCCGTGGACGTACTGGCCGGCAGCCTTCATCCCCGTGCACGGGCCGCCCTGAACGAAGCCGTGCGCAGCGACAATCCGGCCCTGGCCGACAAGGCCGAACAGGCCCTGGCTTCCATCGAACAGAAACTGAAGCTCAACCGCGCCGCCGAAACCCTCTACTTCGGCCTCAGCCTGGGTTCCGTACTGGTACTGGCCGCCATCGGCCTGGCCATCACCTTCGGCGTGATGGGCGTTATCAACATGGCCCACGGCGAATTGATCATGCTGGGCGCCTACACCACCTGGGGCATGCAGCAACTGTTGCCGGGCCAGCCTGGCCTGGCACTGATTTTCTCGATTCCCGCCGGCTTCCTGGTGGCGGCCACCGCCGGCATCATCATCGAGCGCAGCGTAATCCAGTTCCTCAAGGGCCGCCCGCTGGAAACCCTGCTGGCCACCTTTGGTATCAGCCTCATCCTGCAGCAGCTGGTGCGTACCGTGATCTCGCCCCAGAACCGTACCGTGGTGACACCGGAGTGGATGAGCGGCTCGCTGGTAATCAACGACGCGCTCTCGCTGACCCTCAACCGCCTCTATGTATTGGCGTTCGCACTGATCGTCTTCGCCGCGCTGATGATGATCATGCGCAAAACCCGCCTCGGCCTGGAAGTGCGTGCCGTTACCCAGAATCGCGCCATGGCACGCTCCATGGGCATCCGCGCGACCCGTGTGGACATCATGACCTTCGCCCTGGGCTCCGGCGTTGCCGGCCTGGCCGGTGTGGCGCTGTCCCAGCTCACCAACGTCGGCCCCAACCTGGGCCAGAACTACATCATCGACTCATTCATGGTGGTGGTGTTCGGTGGCGTGGGCAACCTGTGGGGCACGCTCATCGCCGGGTTGTCGCTGGGCACCATCAACCAGTTGCTGGAACCCTGGGCTGGTGCCGTACTCGCGAAGATCATTGTGCTGGTCTTCATCATCCTGTTCATTCAAAAACGGCCGAAGGGGCTCTTCCCCCAGAAAGGCCGGGCTGCGGAGGGTTAAGGTATGTGGTTGACTCGACCCTTGCGTGAGCGATCCACGCAGATTTTCCTGGGCGTTCTGTTTGCAGCCCTGGCCATCGTGACCTTCCTTCACGTGGCCATGCCCGAAGACAGCGCCCTGTATGTCAGCGCCTACACCGTGACATTGCTGGGCAAATACCTGTGTTACGCCTTGCTCGCGGTGGCAGTGGATCTGGTGTGGGGGTACCTCGGTATTCTCAGCCTGGGCCACGGTGCCTTCTTTGCCATCGGCGGCTACGCCATGGGCATGTACCTGATGCGCCAGATCGGCGATCGCGGCACCTACGGCGATCCCATCCTGCCGGACTTCATGGTGTTCCTGAACTGGCAGGAACTGCCCTGGTACTGGCTCGGGTTCGACATGGCCTGGTTTGCCTTCATCATGGTGCTGCTGGCCCCGGGCCTGTTGGCGCTGGTGTTCGGCTTCCTTGCCTTCCGTTCTCGGGTCACCGGCGTGTACCTGTCCATCATCACCCAGGCGCTCACCTTCGCGCTGATGCTGGCGTTCTTCCGCAACGAGATGGGCTTCGGCGGTAACAATGGTCTGACCGACTTCCGCGACATCCTCGGCTTCAACCTGCGCACCGACGCCACCCGTTTGGGGCTGTTCATCGCCACCGGCATCGCCCTAGCCATTGGCTACGTGATCTGCCGCGGCATTGTCACCAGCAAGCTGGGCCGGGTCAGCATCGCCTGCCGCGATGCCGAAGCCCGCGCCCGCTTCCTGGGCTACCGGGTGGACCGGGTGCAGCTGTTCGTGTTCGTGGTATCCGCCATGCTGGCGGGTGTAGCGGGCGCCTTGTACGTGCCCCAGGTGGGCATCATCAACCCCAGCGAATTCTCGCCGCTGTTTTCCATTGAGGTGGTGGTGTGGGTTGCCCTTGGCGGCCGCGCAACGCTCTATGGCGCGGTGATCGGCGCGGTACTGGTGAACTACGCCAAAACCGTGTTCACCGGCGTGATGCCGGATGCCTGGCTGTTCGCCCTGGGTGGCCTGTTCGTGCTGGTCACCGTGTTCCTGCCCAAGGGCATCGCCGGCCTGCTGGCCAGCCGCCGCAAGGGCAAACAGGATGAACAGGACACCCCAACCGCCCCATCCACCACGGAGGCGACCGCATGAGCATCATCGAGGAGCTTTCCAACCGCGACCGGGTGTTCGAATTCCTGACCCCGGCGGTCTCCCCCGTGGACACCCGCCACGGGCCGATCCTCTACATGGAAGACGTCAACGTGAGCTTCGATGGCTTCCGGGCCATCAACAACCTCAACATGACCATCGACGACGGCGAACTGCGTTGCATCATCGGGCCGAACGGCGCGGGCAAAACCACCATGATGGACATCATCACCGGTAAAACCGCCCCGGACACCGGTTCGGTCTGGTTCGGCAGCCGCCACAACCTGCTGACCATGAACGAGCCGGAAATCGCCACCCTCGGCATCGGCCGCAAGTTCCAGAAGCCCACCGTGTTCGAAGCCTTAACGGTGTTCGAAAACCTCGAACTGGCCATGGCCACCGACAAGCGGGTGATTCCCACCCTGCGGGCCGCCATGAAAGCGGAGTTTCGCGAACGCATCGGCGAAGTGCTGGAAACCATCGGCCTGCAGGACTTGCGAAACCAGCTGGCGGGCATCCTCTCCCACGGCCAGAAGCAGTGGCTGGAAATCGGCATGCTGCTGATGCAGAAGCCGCGCCTGCTGCTGGTGGACGAACCCGTCGCCGGCATGACCGAACAGGAAATGGAACGCACCGCCGAACTGCTTACCAGCCTCGCCGGCAAGCAGTCGGTTGTGGTGGTGGAGCACGACATGGGCTTCGTGCGCTCCATCGCCCGCAAGGTCACCGTGTTGCACCAGGGCAGCGTGCTGGCGGAAGGCAGCATGGACCAGGTCTCCAACGACCCGGAAGTGATCAAGGTGTATCTCGGGGAGGAAGCCTGATGCCAACTGAAAGCCAAATGCTAAAGATCGAAAAGCTGAACCAGTTCTACGGCGAAAGCCACACCCTGTGGGAGCTGGAGCTGGACGTGCCCAAAGGCCAGTGCACCTGCGTGATGGGTCGCAACGGCGTAGGCAAAACCACCCTGATGAAATGCGTGATGGGGGAGGAAACCACCAGCAGCGGCAGCATCCAGTTTGATGGCGGCACCGAACTGATCAAACAGAAACTGGAAGAACGCTCCCGCCTGGGCATCGGATACGTGCCCCAGGGCCGGCAGATTTTCCCGCTGCTGACCGTGGAAGAAAACCTGCGCACCGGCCTGGCCGTGCGCAAGGATGGCAGCAAGAAAATCCCCGAGCGCATCTACGAACTATTCCCCGTGCTCAAGGAAATGAAAAACCGCCGTGGCGGCGACCTCTCCGGCGGGCAACAGCAACAGCTCGCCATCGGCCGCGCCCTGGTGATCGAGCCCCAGTTACTGATCCTCGACGAACCCGGCGAAGGCATCCAGCCCAACATCGTGGCCCAGATCGGCGAAGTCATCCGCCGGTTGATCAAGGAAGACGGCCTGACGGTGTTGCTGGTGGA
Organism: Marinobacter algicola DG893; assembly: GCF_000170835.1. Lineage (GTDB taxonomy): Bacteria > Pseudomonadota > Gammaproteobacteria > Pseudomonadales > Oleiphilaceae > Marinobacter > Marinobacter algicola. The sequence continues at coordinate 972 of NZ_ABCP01000064.1, read as the reverse complement.
GCAGAAACTGCCCTTCGCCCGCAAATACGCCGACCGCTTCGCCATCATGGACCGCGGCCGCCGCGTCGCCGAGGGCGAGATTGCCGAGCTGTCTGATGAACTCATCAAGAAGCACCTGACGGTATGACCGCCTACGAGCCCATAACAACCCGCGCCACCAACGCCGCCGACGCGAGCCACGACTCCGGCCACCGCTTCGACGCGGGCCGGCGCTGGGCCGCCACCCTGGACCTGGCCTTCGACGCCAGGCAGGAACAGGGCGCGCAGGTGACCCGCATGACCCGCACCCGGTTCAAAGGGCCGTTACGGGTACAGCGGCCCTTCTACCCGGAAGGCAAAACCGGCTGCTGCCACGTGTACCTGCTACACCCGCCCGGCGGCCTGGTCAGCGGCGACGCCCTGAACATCAACGTGTCGGTTGGCAGTGGCGCCCACACCCTGGTGACCACCCCCGCGGCGGCAAAACTCTACAAAGCCGACCGCAACGGCGTTGCCTGGGCGCAGCACACACACCTGAACGTCGCCAACGGCGGCGTTCTCGAATACCTGCCCCAGGAAACCCTCGGCTTCAACGGCTCCCGGGGCGAGCAGACCACCACCATCGACCTGGAAACCGGCGCCAAATGCCTGGGCTGGGAAATCCTCGCTTTGGGTCGCCCGGCTAGCAACCTGCCGTTCGTCACCGGCCACATGGAGCAGCGGTTCACCCTGAATATGGACGGCAAACCCCTGTGGCTGGAACGCCAACTGTTGGACCCCTCCCATGCCCGTTTTCAAGGCAAATGGGGGCAGGGCGGGGCCACCGTCCAAGCCACCCTGTGGGTGGTTGGTTTGGATGACGAAGCCGGCGCGGTGGAAGCCATCCGCGAACAATTAACGACCTCCGCCCAGTGGGCCATTACTCGTCGGCGTGGTGTGGTTCTGTTGCGTTACCAGGGCAATGAAAGAAACGAAGCATGGGATGTTTGTCTG
>NZ_ABCP01000065.1 GCF_000170835.1 Marinobacter algicola DG893 | reverse complement strand
TGTGAACTTTCCTGTTGAGAGGTACCCATGCAACTGCTCTCCACCAACGCCTGTTTCGACGGCGAACACCGGCGCTACCAGCACCATTCGGCAGCCCTGGACTGCGATATGGAGTTTGCGGTGTACCTTCCTCCTGTTGCCGTGGGCAGCAACCCTCAAAAAGTGCCGGTTCTTTACTGGCTGTCGGGACTGACCTGTACCGACCAGAATTTCATGCAGAAGGCTGGAGCCCAGAAAAAAGCGGCGCAGCTGGGCATGGCCATTGTATGCCCCGACACCAGTCCCCGTGGCCTGGACCTGCCCGGCGAGCATGACAGTTACGATTTCGGCAGTGGTGCCGGTTTTTATCTCAACGCCACACGGCAACCCTGGGCTCCTCACTACCGCATGTACGACTATGTGGTGAAGGAGTTGCCGCAATTGGTCGAAGGCCACTTGCCGGTGACGGAGGGCCGCAGTATCAGTGGTCATTCCATGGGTGGTCATGGGGCACTGATCGCAGCGCTGAAGAATCCCGGACAGTACAGGTCTGTGTCTGCTTTTGCGCCGATTGCCAACCCCAGCGAGTGCCCTTGGGGTCAAAAAGCCTTCAGCGGTTATCTGGGGGACGACCCCAAAACCTGGGAAGAGTGGGATGCGACGCTGTTGATCCCCGGCGCCAGCGAACGCTTACCGCTGCTGGTAGACCAGGGTACAGCGGATGACTTCCTTGAAAGTCAGCTCAATCCCGAGGCGCTGGTTGAGGCATGTGAGAAGGTGCATCACCCCATCAATCTGCGAATGCACCGGGGCTATGATCACAGCTACTTCTTCATCGCCTCGTTCATTGATGATCATCTGGAACATCACGCTCAGGCATTGGGCTTGAGATAATACGGAACGCGTAGCGCGTTAGTGGAAGCCCCAGAGCATCCCGAAGTCCATCGAGGGCATCACTTCAGGCTGCTCAACGTCAACAATATTGAAATCCGGTTGGCTGCAGTCCCGCTCAAAGGTGCCGCTGTAACGATTGCCCCTGGGGCCGATGATGGCTTTGGCAAACGGGCCGCGGTGACGGTGTGGACGCCGGACAATCACCGCTACCTCGTTGTTGGCGAGCCTCACCAGAGTTCCTGGCGGATACTCGGTCAGGATCGCCAGCAGGGCCCGCGGAATAGCAGGGCGAAACTTGCCATCGGCCAGCGAAGCGATCAGTTTGCGGGCCTCGGCTATGTTCATTCGTTCGCGATAAGCCCGCTTCGTTATCATTGCCACATAACGTTCTGCGAGTGCCAGGATTTCCGCCTCACCCCGTATGTCGGTGCCACTCAACCCGAGGGGATAGCCCGAACCGTCCGCCTGTTCGTGGTGCTGGCTAATGATTTTGAGTAGCAGCGGGCTGGTAATGTCGGATTCTTTCAACGCCTGAACGCTGCGCTCAGGGTGTTTACGTATCACCGCACGCTGCTCATCGGTCAGTACCCGACTCGACGCATTGAGTTTGTCGGCCACCGGCACCAAGGCCAGATTCGCCGTCAGCGCAGCGCTTAACAGCACAGCCGTCCGTTTTTCATCGAGACCGAACCGGCGGGCGGTGAACTGGCAGAGAATCGCGTAGAACAGGATCTGCTCATGGATGGTGGGCTCAATGGAGTACAGGTGCACCAGTGCCAGACTGGCCTCCGGGGATTCCTGGCACATCTGGTCAATCATTCGCGACAGGCCAAGTACCCGTTGCCGGGCACTGTCATCCTGATTGGTAATGGCGTTTAGCGAGGACTCCAGTGTTTGCAGCAACACGGGATAATCCGCAAACGGGTTGCGGAGACGGACATCTTCCTGAACTTCATCGCTGGGGCGTTCAATCGTCCGGGGCTGGAACAGGCCACGCTCGAACAGCTGTTCCAGCTGAAGATCGTTCTGTATGACGTAGCCCTGCCTCAGCAGTACGTTGCCGTCGGCGTCATAGACGGTCCAGGGCAAGGGCTTTCCAATGGTCAATGCGCCGGGTGCGATACGAAGAAGATTCTGCACTCAATGGCTTCCTGGTGCTTATTGTAATAATGCTTGAGTTTACCCCTTAAGCCGACACCAACTCCAGTTGTTGGCGGGCCGGAAGTGGGGCGTTTGCGGTGATACGGGAACCGGCGTCCCGTGATTTAACAAAGTATTTCGTTTCCGTGTTTGTAAAATTTCGTTGCGTCCGTCTTGGCCGGGTAGATCTTGCGCTATGATAGTTTGCTAATAAGACCTTGGTAGGAACGTACTGTCACTATGCTCTATCGTCTGAAAACCGATTTCAGGCTGTCCATCATCACGCTGTTGGCCACCAGCGCCATTCTGGGGATAACCCCCTTTGCGGTGATGCGGTTTGTCCAGGGCAACCTGCTGGCCGGGGCGGTCGATCTGGGTATTATGCTGGCGATCACCGCCGGCATGGTTTACGCCTGGATAACAGGCGATACCGCCCGCAGTGGTTTTGCAATGGCTCTGGTGGCCTGCGGTGGGGCGGTGACAGTCGGGGCGTTGGTTGGAGAACCTGGGCTGTTCTGGTTATATCCGTGTCTGGTGACCAGTTTCTTCCTGACAGAGCCCCGCTACGCCATTTTTATCAACCTGGCTGCCGTGCTGGCCCTGATGGTGCACGGCGTGGCCTTCAGCTCTCTTGTCCAGATGTGGACCTTCGCTGCCACGGCGGTGGTCGTCAGCTGCTGCGCCTACGTCTTTGCCCATCGCAACGAGAACCAGCGGGAGCGGTTGGAGCACCTTGCCACTATCGATCCTCTTACCGGCGTCAAAAACCGCCGTTCCATGGATCAGGAGTTGGCAATGGCCGTTGCCAGCGCCTCCAGAACCGGTATTTCCTACGCCCTGGTGTTGCTGGATATCGACTACTTCAAGAAAATCAATGACGAATATGGGCACAACGTGGGTGATGACGTGCTGGTGGATATGGTGGCGTTGATCGAGCAGAACATCCGCAAGTCCGATCAACTGTTCCGTTTCGGCGGTGAAGAGTTTGTATTGCTGATGCCTGGGGTGGACTCAACCGGGTTGAGGGCGGTCATGCACAACCTGCAGCACATCATGCATAAATTTCTGCGTCACCCCGGGGGACAGGTCACTGCTTCCTTTGGCGTCGCCCTGCTCCAGGCTGGGGAAAAGCCTGACGATTGGCTGGCGCGGGCGGATGAAGCACTTTACGAGGCAAAGGACACTGGGCGCGACCGCATTGTCTACGCCGATGGCCGTGTCGCCAGCCCTGCGTGACTGTCCCCGCAAGACTATTCTGGTTTTGGCGAATACAGGAACAATCGTAGCCCTAACAGGATGCTGGCGGATGCCAGCCCACAGGTAAGCCCCACCCAAAAACCAGCGGCCCCCATGGCGGGCAGCAACCAGTCGGTAAAGGTGAGCACCCACCCCAGCGGCAATCCAACGCCCCAGAACGAAAACAGCATGATGACCATGGGAATGCTGGTGTCCTTGTACCCACGCAAGGCGCTGATGCAGGTCACCTGAATCACATCGGCAATCTGGAAGAAGGCCGCATACACCAGCAGTGTCACCGTCACGGCCTGGACATCCTGTTCACCGGTGTAGAGCGCTGCAATACCCTCTGCGAACACAAACAGCAGCACGGCAAATACCAGCGCCACCGCTGACGCCAGAATAAGGGAGCTGCGGGCGATAAGCCGGGCCGTATCCGGTGCTTTCGCTCCCACCAGGAAACTCACCCGCAGGGTCAGCGCCATGCCGATACTCAGCGGCAGCATGAACACCAGCGACACCACGTTCAGCGCAATCTGATGCCCCGCCACAATCACCGGCCCCAGCGGTGCCAGGAACAGGGCAATGACCGAGAACATGCTGGCTTCCACAAAGATAGTAAAACCAATGGGAACGCCCAGGCGAAGGATATAGCGAATGCCCGCCGCGTCCGGTTTGGCCCAGTCAGCCAGCAGGTGAAAGCGGCGATACACCGCACTGCGGTTCAGGTAGATCAGCAACGCCAGGGCCGCAACGCCGTTGGAGATGGACGTGGCCCATCCGCAGCCGATGCCGCCCATGGCCGGGAGGCCGAGTTTGCCGTAGATGAAGATGTAATTCAGGGGCAGGTTGATCAGGGTTCCTAGTACTGAAAAGGCCATAATGACCCGGGTATGGCCCAGCCCGTCCGTTAGTCCTCTCAGTGCCATGATCAGCAGCATGGCGGGGATACCCCAGGCGAAGGCGTCCAGGTAGCCCTGGGTGATGCGGGCGGTGTTGAGTTCCAGGTTCAGGGCATCCAGTACCGGATGCACGTTGGTCAGCAGCAGGATCATGATGACCGAGCCGCCGGCTGCGATATAAAGCCCCTGCCAGGTCGCAGGCATAATTTTCTCGGTGGTGCGCGCCCCATTATAGCCGGAAATGATCGGCTGAAGGGCCCCCAGGAGCCCCATGAAAAAGAGGAATACCGGCATCCACAGGCTGCTGCCAATACCCACGGCAGCCAGATCCTCGGCACTGGCGTGGCCCGCCATGACGGTGTCAATGACACCGTTGGCCATCTGCGCCACCTGGGCGATCAGAATCGGTCCACCCAGCACGGCCAGCGTTCGCCACTCGGTCAGCGTACGCTGGACCAGTGGCTGGCGGACTTCTGGTAATGGCTGGTGGGTTTCATCCATGGAAATGCGCCTGGCCGGTGACAAGGGATAGAAAGTCTCAGGAACGCGGGATGGTACCCTATTCCCCATCCCGGATGTCATAGGGTGTTTCCGTGGCACTGTGTACAATTCAGTGTGGTAGCGGGTAAAGTGCCGCCTTCCAATGTTTCAGGTGCGGGTAATATGGGTCTTCTGATTTTCGTAACAGTCCTGTGGGCGTTTTCGTTCAGCCTGATTGGCGAATTTCTGGCCGGGCGTGTGGACAGCGATTTCGCGGTGTTGACCCGTGTGGTGCTGGCCGCCCTGGTGTTTCTGCCACTGACCCGCTGGCGTGGAGTTCCCGGGGGCTTGAAGTTGGGCGTGCTGGTTACCGGCATGTTGCAGTTCGGTGTGACCTATTTGTGCCTGTATCGCTCGTTCAGCTACCTGACCGTGCCGGAAGTTCTGCTGTTTACCATTTTCACGCCGCTGTACGTCACCTTGATCGATGACGCCCTGTACCGGCGTTTCTCGCCGTTTGCGTTGGTTGCCGCGGCCGTGGCAACGCTGGGTGCGGGGATTATCCGTTACGACGGCCTGAGCCAGGGCTTCATCACCGGTTTCCTGCTGTTGCAGGTGGCCAACTTCACCTTTGCGGCGGGCCAGGTCGGCTACAAGCACACCATGATGCGCTTCCCGACGGAACTGCCGGCCTACCGTACGTTTGGTTACTTCTTTTTCGGGGCACTGATCATTGCCCTGCCATCCTTCCTGATCTTTGGCGACGCCAGTCGTCTGCCCACTACCTCGTTGCAGTGGGGCATTCTTGCCTGGTTGGGCCTGGCAGCGTCCGGTATCGGGCTGTTCCTGTGGAACCGAGGGGCGTGCCATGTGGATGCCGGCACTCTGGCGATCATGAACAACGTCTTGGTGCCCGCCGGGCTGCTCGTTAATCTGGTGATCTGGAACCGGGATGCCGACCTGTTGCGACTGGCCATCGGCGGCGGAATTATCGCTCTGTCGCTGTGGCTGAATGCGCGTTTTCATCCGCGTGCCAGGCTGGCGGTGTAACGGTATCCCCCGTTGTCTGTAAAGGGTTGTCCCGGTTCACTCTGACATCCTCTGGGTATCAGGTATTTCACAATATTTGCTGACGGCGTCTACGCTTAGAGTTGCCATAATTGCCAAACCAAATTTGGAATGGCCATGTCAGGGAGACAGTCTGTAATGCGAAAAAACCTTCCCGTTACCCAGCGCGAAGTCAAAATGGCCGAAAGCGGTCGACTGATTACCACCACTGATTCAAGAGGCGTTATTACCTACTGCAACGACGAGTTCGTTGAGATTAGCGGTTTCTCTCGGGAGGAGTTGGTGGGTCAGCCCCACAACGTGATCCGCCATCCGGATATGCCGTCCGCCGTATTTCAGGGTATGTGGGAGTACCTCAAGGCCGGAAAACCCTGGATGGGCGTGGTCAAGAACCGCACCAAGACCGGTGACCACTACTGGGTAAGCGCTTACGTGACCCCGATTCTTGAAAACGGGAAAATGATTGGCTTCGAGTCAGTACGGGTGTCGCCAACCCGTGAGCAGGTTGCGCGAGCTGAAAAACTCTATCCGAAGCTGTCTGCCGGCAAGGCAGCCGTCAGCGTTCAGAGTCGGATTGTATCCGCCGTGCGGTCAGGGTGGCCCTTTGCCCTATCGCTGGTTCTGAGCCTGGTGGCGTTGACCATGCTGGGTAATTCGGGGATGGCTATTGGTGTGATCGTGGTTGCCCACATTCTGGCAGCAGGGCTGATCCTCAGGTCCATAACCTCTAGGCTGCAGAGACTTCTTGACCTGCGCCCTGATGCCTTCCGTGATGCCATTGTGGCACGGACCTACAGTGATGAAAGTGGCCTGTTCTCGCAAATGGCTATGCTGATCATGAGTGAGAAAGCGAGGATTCGTACCGCCCTGGCCCGTATTGATGACCAGGCCGAGCTCCTGTACGAGCATGCCAGGGCGAGCCATCGCTACATCAGCGAGGGCGCTGAGTCGATTGCCAAGCAGCGGGCCGAGACTGATCAGACTGCATCAGCCGTTAACGAAATGACGGTGTCGATCCAGGAAGTGACCGAAACCGTGAATAGCAACGCCAAAGTGGCGGAAGAAGCGAACAGGATGGCGGCCACCGGCAGCAAGCGCAGCGGTGAGGCCCTGACGGCTATCGAACAGCTGGTGACCCGGGTGAACGGTATTGGTACGGCCATCCAGAAACTGGGTGCCTCGACGGAAAGCATTGGTGAGGCCGCCAGTCTGATTTCAGACATTGCTGAACAAACCAACTTGCTGGCGCTGAATGCGGCCATCGAAGCCGCCCGTGCCGGCGAACAGGGGCGAGGGTTCGCCGTGGTAGCAGACGAGGTTCGGTCGCTGGCCCGCCGCACCCGGGATTCCACAGTACGTATACAGCAGGTCATTGATGATTTCCGTAGCCAGGTGGAGCAAGCCGTTCAGGCCACCCGCGAGGGGGAACTGGATGCGGGCAAGGGCCTGGAAAAGGTGCGGGAGGCAGAAACGTCCTTGCAGGAAATCGTGTCTTCGATCCACGATATATCCGACAGCTTTATCAGCATGTCGGCGGCCTTTGAAGAGCAGAGCCAGGTATCTGAAGAGATCAACCATCAGGTGGTCAATATTGCCGAACTGGCCGATCATAGTACCCAACAGGCGGGTTCCGCCAAGGATAGCAGTAACAGCCTGAGCCAGATGTCCCGCGGGCTGAAAGACCTGGTCTCCCGTTTCGTGAGTAAAAACGGCTAGTTATCGGCCGGCCCCGGAGATGTTTACATCCCGGGGCCGGCCCTGGCTGGCATCCTGCGCATACTGCTGGCAAAATCCCGCCCCAAATCTGCTGAAGCAGGCCTTTGGCATCCCTCTTCTAATCGATTCATCAGCCAAAAGCACAGGATGAAACAATGACTGGTTCCAAATCTACCCCGGCCCATCGCGGGCTATGGTCTTCCCGGATGGCCTTTATCCTGGCCGCGACCGGTTCGGCCGTCGGGCTGGGCAATATCTGGAAATTTCCCTACGTCACCGGCGAAAATGGTGGTGGCGCCTTCGTACTGGTATACCTGCTGTGTATCGCCATCGTCGGTATCCCCATCATGATGGCGGAAGTGTATATCGGCCGTAGTGGCCGGCATAATCCGATCACCAGTTTCCGCCTGGTGGCCGAGCGCAACCTGGCGTCACCCGTGTGGCGGATTTCTGCGATTGTAGGTGTGCTGGCAGCCTTCATTATTCTGTCATTCTATTCCGTGATTGGTGGCTGGGCGGCGTCCTACGTCGGCCACGCGGCCATGGGCGACTTTACCGGCCAGAGCGCAGACGCCATCGGCGAGCTGTTCGGTGGCCTTCTGGCCAGCCCGGTCACGCTACTGATCTGGCACACGATCTTTATGGCATTGGTGATTCTGGTGGTGGCCCGTGGCCTCAAATCCGGCCTTGAGCGGGCCGTGACCATCCTGATGCCGGCGCTGTTTGTGTTGCTGCTGGTTGCGGTGGGCTATGCCACCACTACCGGCCACTTCGGAGAGGCGGTGTCCTTTCTGTTTACGCCGGATTTCGGTGCCCTGACCATGGACGGCGTGCTGGTGGCCCTGGGCCATGCGTTCTTCACCCTGAGCCTGGGTATGGCCATCATGATGGCCTACGGATCCTATTTGGGAGACGATGTGTCGGTTGGGCGGACTGCGGTGACCGTGTCCATCATGGATACCGTGGTGGCGCTGATGGCCGGCTTGGCGATCTTCCCGGTGGTCTTTGCCAATGGCCTGGAAGCCGGTGCGGGCCCCGGCCTGATCTTCCAGACCCTGCCGTTGGCCTTCGGCCAGATGCCGATGGGTAGCGTGTTTGGTGCCCTGTTCTTTGTGTTGCTGTTGTTCGCGGCTTGGACCTCCGCTATTTCACTGCTGGAGCCAGTGGTTGAATGGCTGGAAGACAAACTGATCGTTGGCCGTGTGGGAAGCACGGTGGTGGTGGGCATTGCCTGCTGGCTGCTGGGCATTGCGTCCATCCTGTCCCTGAACGAGTGGTCCGGTTTCGCGCCCCTGGGAATGTTCGAGCGTTTCGAGGGCAACACCATTTTCGATCTGCTCGACTTCTTTACCGCCAACGTGATGCTGCCGCTGTCCGGCCTGCTGACGGCACTGTTTGTCGGCTGGTGCGTGGCAAAAGAGTCGTTGCAGAGCAATTTGGCCCTTTCCGGAGGCGGCTTTGCGCTCTGGTACAACCTGGTTCGCTTCGTAACACCGGTGGCGGTTGCGATCGTGTTTGTCTACAACCTGATGTCGTAAAGGCCGTCAGGGATTGAAAAAACCCGGTCCACATGCGGCCGGGTTTTTTGTTTCGGGGCGTGTGCTGCTTAACGGTCTGAATCGGTTGCGGCGCGCAGTGCGTCCAGGTGCGGTCGCAGGGCACGCTTGTCGGCTTCCGGTGCGTTGCTTGCCGTTTCCATGGCAGACATGGCGCCACCCATCATGTCCCGCATCTGCTGTTTTTGGGCTTCGCTCATGTGTGGATTGTTGTTGATCTCTTCCATGGCTTTGGCCATTTCCTGATTCATGGTGTTGGACTGCTCGCCCATTTCCAGGGCGCTCCAGGCCTGGAAGATGCGGTCACCGGTTTTCGCCCACGACTCGGGATTGGCGAATCCGTGTTGCTCCACCACGTCTTCCAACCGGTTGTATAGGTCATGGCCCTTCATGCGCTCGATGGACGATGAGAATATTCGCGACATGTCTGGCATCTCGCCACCGCGCTCACCTTTCTCGGCCGGGATATCCTCCGTCATCTCATCGAATTCACTCTCCATCCCCTGAAGGGTTTCCAGGCTGCTGATGAATGAGCGGATGGCCTGGTCGGTCAGGGTTTCGGCCTGGGCCGCGAAGGGGGCAAGCAAGAGCAGGAGAAGCAGGGGCACTAAGGCAGGGCTGAATCGGTTCATGAGAACGTCTCCTTGTGATTGGGAATCCCGGTTCCATTGATCGGGATTCCCTAAAGGTAGTCCTCTGTTAAACCGCCTGCAACAACCCATGCCGGGTTATGATCGACTATGATCAGGGTCGGCTCAGAACAGCAGATCCGGCAGATAGGTGGCAATTTGCGGGAAGATCATGATCAACCCCAGGCCGACAATTTCAACAATCACAAAGGGAATGATCGATGAATAGATATCCTTCATGGTGATGCTCGGTGGCACCACCCCTTTCAGATAGAACAGATTGAAACCGAAAGGCGGCGTCATGTAGCCGATTTCCATATTGATCACGAACAGGATGCCGAACCATATCGGGTCAAATCCCAGGGACTCAACGATGGGCATGAATACCGGCAGCGTGATCAACATGATGCCAACCGGGTCCAGCACCATGGCCAGCAGGAACACGATCACCATCATGGCGACGATGATGCCCCAGGGGCCGCCGGGAATCATATTCATCAGCCCCTCGATCAGATCCTGGGCGCCCATGCTCTGATAGGCAGCACTGAAGGCGTGGGCTGCGAACAGGATCCACATGATCATACCGGTGAGCTTGAAGGTGCGGATCGCCGCTTCCTGCAGGATGCTCCACTTGAACTGACGGTACACCGCAGCGGATATCAGGGCACCGAGCACGCCCATGGCGGCGGCTTCGGTTGGCGTGGTAATGCCGCCAATGATGGAGCCCAGAACCATGATCACAACACCGATGGGCAGCAGTACCGCCCGCAGGGCACGCAACTTCTCCGGCCAGGTGCCACGCTCTTCCTTGGGCAGCGCCGGGGCCAGTTCGGGCTGCAGGTGGCAGCGCACCAGGATGTAGATGGCGGTCAGTACCATCAGCAGAATACCGGGCATGATGCCGGCGGCGAACATCTTGCCCACCGACACACCGGTAATCAGGGCATAGAGGATCATCAGAATGCTGGGAGGAATCAGTATGCCCCAGCCCCCACCGGTGTTGATCACACCCAGGGCCATCTTCTTGTCGTAGCCCCGCTCAAGCATCGACGGCAGTGCGATGGTGCCCATGGCGACGACCGCCGCGCCACTGATGCCGACCATGGCTGCAAAAACGGCGCAGATGCCAAGAGTGCCAATCGCGAGGCCACCCCGCAGGCCGCCGCACCAGAGGTGCATCATGCGGTACAGGTCTTTGGCAACCCCGGTTCGCTCCAGAATCATCGCCATGAAGACGAACAGGGGAATCGCCACCAGGGTAAAGCTTTCCATGGTGCCCCAGATCTGCGAGGACACCATGTAGAAGGAGTCGAATCCCCAGGTGAAGTAGAGGAAGACAACGGATACGCCGCCCAGCACAAAGGCCAGTGGCAGGCCCAGAAGCAGGAAAAACAGCAGGGAGCCGAAGAACAGCAGCGTGAGGATTTCAATGCTCACAATGGTTCTCCTTTAGCGTCGTCCTGGGGTTCGGGGGTGTAGTAACTGAGATTGAAGGCCACTGCGATATCTTCCAGTAACTTGACGATGCCTTGCAGAACCAGCAGGCCAGTGCCCAGTGGAATGGCGGCTTTCACCGGCCAGATAGGCGGGTTCCAGGCGGAATAGGAGGTTTCCCAGCTGGAGATGGACTCACTGGCCATGTCGTAGCCGAAGTACAGCAGGGCCAGGGTGAAGATGAAGAATACCGTTGAAGTCAGAATGTCGAGCACGGCACGGCCGCGGGGCGGAAGGTGTGAGTGCAGCAGATCAACGTTCACATGGCCACGGTGAGCCATGATGTAACCTCCGGACATGACGGCGTAGATGCCAAACAGCATCTGGGTCAGTTCGTTGGTCCATACCGTGGGTGAGTTGAACAGGTAGCGAAACGCCACTTCCATGATCAGGAACGCGAACATGGCAAAAACGATCAGCGCTATTCCGCGCCCGATGACATCATTGAGACGGGTAACCCCTCTCATGAATGCGGTCAGCACACCCATTGGTATTCTCCGGGAAACGGTCCGTTCAAAAGCAAAGCCGGGCCTGGATAACAGGCCCGGCTGGTTTCAGGTGTCAGGCGTTCACAGATAGCCCAGCTCTGACAGGTAGTCTTTCAGCATGTCCAGCGCCTTCTGGGCGTTATCGCTGCGCTTGCCTTCCTCATCCCACAACGTCTGTGCGGTCTGGGTCAGGCGGTCCTGAACATCCTCTGGCAAGGTGTTGACCTGAACATTGTGTTCACTGATGGCCTTGGCCAGCGTGATGCGCTCCTTGTACTGATACTCGTTGGTACGAAACCAGAACTGTTCCTCAAGGGCCTGCTTGACGATGTTCTGCATATCCTCCGGCAACTTGTTCAACGCTTTCTGGCTGACAATGATGACGTCGGTACCGGCAATGTTCAGTGCTGGCTGCACGTGGTATTTGGCCACTTCATACAGGCCCATGCTGAATGCACCCTGAGAAGCCCCCCAGTGGGCACCGTCAACAATGCCAGAGTCCAGGGCGGAGTAGAGTTCGCTGCCCGGGATGTAGGACGCGGCGGCACCGGCGTCGGTCAGAAAGCTCTGCAGCGCGCCAGAGGAGCGGATCTTCAGCTTGGTGAAGTCTTCCCAGCTGTTGATGGGCTGCTTGACCACCATCTCGGTGGGGTAGACCTTGTCCGTCGCCCAATAGAC
>NZ_ABCP01000066.1 GCF_000170835.1 Marinobacter algicola DG893 | reverse complement strand
TCCGGCTCCCGTCAGCTTTGGCTTGACCTGTCATCTGTTAAAAGACAATAAGAACAAGAGAGTCGTTATGTCTGAAAGCCTTTCTAAATCCGTACAGACGGACCTTCCCGATACTGCCATGGACCGTCGGAGTTTTCTCCGGACTGGGCTTGGTGGGGCCATGTTCCTCGGCACGGTGAGTGTTACCGCAGGCCTTTCCGGTTGTGCAACCGCGCCCGCCGGGCGGGACTATCCGATGCCGGGGGCGATGGACCAGAGCTACGAATTCCAGTTCCTGACCCACGACGACATTGTGCTGTTTCAGGCTTTGCTGCCAGCCATGGTGGGCCCCGGGCTGACTGAGGAGTCCGTGGTTCGCCGCCAGCAGATTCAGGCGACGATTGAGCGCATTGATGCCGGGATTCACCAGTTCGGGCCGGCCAACCAGAAGGAGTTGCGGGGGCTGTTTGACCTGTTGAATTTCGGGCTGACGCGGGTGACGGTGGCGCGGGTCTGGTCGAGTTGGGAGAACGCCAGCACGCAGTCCGTGAATGCGTTCCTTGAGCGCTGGCGCACCAGTGGTGTTGGGTTGTTTAACAACGGCTACATCGCCCTGACCAAGGTCAGTAACGTGGCGTTTTATGGCCACGAAGACCACTGGCATCTGTCCGGCTACCCCGGACCACCCGCCTGGGCCGTGGACGCCCTGCCCCAGTTCAAAGACAACGCCTGAGCCAACCGGAGCATCATTATGTCGTTAACGGATCGTATCGCCCGTGGGCTTGAGGCTGGCTGGAAGGTCACCGACGGCGCCACCCTGACACAGAACCAGACCCACGAAGCCGATGTAGTGATCATCGGCACCGGTGCCGGAGGCGGCACCACGGCGGAGATTCTGGCAAAAGCCGGGCTGTCGGTGGTTCTGGTCGAGGAAGGCCGACTGTATCACCAGAAAGACTTCAAAATGAATGAGCTGGATGCCTATGCCTCACTTTATCAGGAGGGTATGAGCCGGGTCACCAAGGATGGCGCGATTGCCATTCTCCAGGGCCGATGCGTCGGTGGGTCCACCACGGTGAACTGGACCTCCAGCTTCCGCACGCCGGCACCGACGTTGAATCACTGGGCCAGCCGTTTCGGGCTCGACGACCTGACTCCGGCGGCCATGAAGCCCTGGTTCGACGGCCGCGAGCAGCGCCACAACATTGAACCCTGGCTGGCCGAACCCAATGCGAACAACGACATCCTTCGCCAGGGTTGCGAGGCCCTGGGCTGGTCATGGGAAGTCATACCCCGCAATGTGAAAGGCTGCTGGAATCTGGGTTATTGTGGCGTCGGCTGCCCCACGAATGCCAAGCAGGGGGCGTTGACCACCACCATCCCCGGTGCCCTGGACAACAACGCACGGCTGTTCCATGGCCTGCGTGCCGAGAAACTGGTGATGGACCAGGACCGGATCAGCCACCTTCAGGCCTCGGCCATGGCCGCCGACGGTGTTACCCCGTCCGGCGTCACCGTGGAACTGAAAGCCCGGCATTTCGTCGTCGCCGCCAGCGCCATCGGCTCCCCGGGCCTGCTGCTGCGCTCAGATATTCCCGACCCCCACGACCGTATTGGCAAGCGCACCTTCCTGCACCCGGTCAACGCCACCATCGCGGAAATGCCTGACACCGTCGATCCGTACTACGGGGCCCCTCAGTCGATCTATTCCGACGAATTCAACTTCTCCCAAGGCGTCGACGGCCCTGCCGGCTTCAAACTGGAAGTACCGCCCCTGCACCCGGCCATGTCCGCCGGCGTGGTTCCCGGCCACGGCGAACAACAGATCCGCGACCTGTCGAAACTGCCCCGACTGAACTCCGTCATCGCCCTACTACGCGACGGCTTCCACCCCGACAGCCCCGGCGGCACCGTCAGCCTCCGCGACGACGGCAGCCCGATCCTGGACTACCCCGTCAGCGACTACCTCTGGAAGGGCCTGAAAGACGCCTTCTACAAAATGGCCGAGATCCAGTTCGCCGCCGGCGCCCGGAAAGTCCGCCTGATGCACCTGGACTCTCCCTGGTACTCCTCCTGGGCCGAGGCCAAAGCCGGCATCGACAACCTCGCCATGGAACCCCACCGCGTCCGCCTGTTCACCGCCCACCAGATGGGCGGCTGCGGCATGGGCCGCAACCCGGAAGAATCCGTGGTCAACGGCTTCGGCGAACACCACCACGTCGCCAACCTCAACGTCCATGACGCCTCGATCTTCCCCACCAGCATCGGCGCGAATCCGCAGTTGTCGGTTTATGCACTGGCTGCGAGGAACAGCACCAGACTGGCTCAGAAACTCAGGAGTTAAAGAAAGGAGTCCCAAAGAGAGTTTGAGGTCTTCTTAGGCAGGTACGCAGTCCGAAGTGCCGCGTGAGGAGGGCTTCCCAGGATTGTGTAAAGCCAGGGACGGCTTTACTCAAGCGCACATGGGTGAGGCCGAGCGTTTATGAAGCAAAGCTTCATGCGACAGCCGAACGACAGCAATCTATGATTGCTGGCCGGACCCCGAAGGGGTGCTCGTAGCGTATCCTGGGAAGCCCTCCTCATGCGGCACAAACTCCCAAGCAAGCAATCCAAACTCGTACCCAGCACAAAAGTGGAACATTTTGGTTCAAGAAGAAGGCTGCTATCCTGTGCGCTTCCGGTGAAAAGGAGCTCCGAATGCCAAAAGTCATCTACCCGGGTACGTTTGACCCAATCACCAACGGCCATACCGACCTCATCGAGCGCGCAGGCCGGCTCTTCGACGAAGTCGTCGTCGCCATCGCCTACAACCCCAAGAAGTCCCCGCTACTGACATTGGAAGAACGCTGCGAACTGGTCGAAAAAGCCACCTCCCACCTGCCCAACGTCAGCGTCACCGGCTTCAGCAACCTGCTCGCCGATTTCGTCCGGGAACAGAACGCCACCGTGATAATCCGCGGGCTTCGAGCGGTCTCCGACTTCGAGTACGAATTCCAGCTAGCCGACATGAACCGCCGCCTGGCACCGGAAGTGGAAAGTGTGTTCCTGACACCCTCCAACCATCTGTCGTACATCTCCTCCACCCTGATCCGCGAAATCGCCTCACTGGGCGGCGACGTCTCGGAATTTGTCGACCCAGCCGTGGAAGCCGCACTCAAACGGAAATTCATCAAGGACTGACAAACGGGAAAGCGCTGCCCATCCCGGGCAGCACAGAACGACGGATCAGAATATCGGTGGCAGCGGGATCACGTTGCCATTGATGTCCAGGGCCAGATCTTCCAGCGTGCCCTGGATTCGCAGGCGGTCACCCTCCTGCACCACCATGCCCTGCTTGATCAACGGCGCCACCTGCATTCCCAACTCAGGCTGCTGCTCCACCAGCGCCAACGGCATGCTGACATCCAGATTGCCGGTCAGCCGCTGCATCACCATCATCATCTGGTCTTTCTCATCCTCAGACAGCGACGGGTGCTGCACCATGATCTCGCCATTAACCGGGCCATAGGGCGTGGCAAAGGACAGCTCCGGAAACCCGAACGAAAAACCGTTGGCCGCAAGGCCCAGCATGGCCTGATTGATGCGACTCATGGATTCCATTTGCTGCTGCATCATGGCACGGGAGTCGCCGCCTGCAGTGTTCAGAGCGGCCGCCTGCATATCCGTCATGGCGGTTGTCAGGTCACTCCAGCTTTGCACGTCCAGGCCGCTTAACACCATTTCCATACGGTGAGGGCCGAAGCTCTCGTCGTCCGCCGTTACCTTTTCCAAAGTAACGACAGCCTCGGAATCAATGCTCTTACCGTCATCGGCGGTGGTGGTCTCACCACTCATCGAAAATTCATCAAAACGGAGCGTGGGCTCACCCCGGGCCGCCACTTCAAGTCGCGCCAGCGACATGTCCCCGTCACCCAGCCAGACGTCGCCCGTCAGGTGTTCCATGGTCTGTTCGAGGCGAAAATCCTCAATACTGATGCGCAGGTCCGGCCCCCGAATCACGGCGCCCGGCCAGTACATCAGGATATCAGCGTGTGAACCATTGCCACTGATTTCTGCCCGGCTAAAACTTTCCGACATATCAAAGGACTCGCCGGTTTCCTCGTCGATCACACTCACGGCCGGCACGGAAAGCTCGGCGATCGCCGTTCCCCACAATCGAGTCTCCAAGGTCAGCCGGGGTTTTTCGTCCGGGAAAATCTTCGCAACTTCAGCGTCAAGCTCAGGAGGCGGGGTAAAATCAATCAGGCTGCCGGTCACACCATGGCTTACCCGGGCCTGGTAGTCGAATGAGTGCTCATCACCGGTGTCCGGATCCTGGATCGTGATGGTGCCGGCGAACTCGGCCCCCATGTAACCCCGGTCATAATCCCGTGTTTGCAGCTTGAACAGGGGCTGCGCCTGATTGACGTCCGCCGTGACACTCTGCCACTGCTGCTCGGTCACATAACCAACTGCCCAGGGCGCAGCTACACCAACAGCCAGTACTGCTGCACCGGCAACCATCCATTGTTTTTTCAACTGCCTTTACTCCACTAGCGCGCTCACATTGCCTGCACTGGAGACAGGCGTATGCGGATTATCGTTATTTCCCGGTCAGGCGTTCAAGCAGGACCAGTTGGGACGCCAGGCGATCCTCGCCCTCGGCTGCCTGATTCTGAATGTAACGACCGTCCGGCTGCAAGACCCAGGACTGGCAATTGTCCGCCAGATAGGTATCCAGATCCTCGCGGACACGGGCAATCAACGCCGGATCCTCAATCGGAAAGGCCGTCTCCACGCGGCTCAGCAGGTTCCGCTCCATGCCGTCGGCGCTGGACCCATAGACTTCCGGCCGGCCGTTGTTGCCGAAATAGTAAACCCGGGTGTGCTCCAGAAAGCGACCAATGATGGAGCGTACCCGGATGTTGTCGGACAGCCCCGGCACTTCCGGCCTCAGGCAGCAGATGCCGCGGATGATCAGATCGATTTTCACGCCTGCCTGGGACGCGCGATACAGCGCCTTGATCAACTCACGCTCAGTGAGGGCGTTAAACTTGAAAATAATCCGGCCTTTGGGCCCCAGTTCCGCTTCACGGTCCACCAGACCCAGAAGACGGGAATGGAGCGTAAAGGGAGAGTGGAACAGTTTCTTGATCTTCAAGGCCTTGCCCATGCCCGTCAGCTGCTGGAACAGCTTGTTGACGTCGTCACCGATGGATTCGTCGCTGGTCATATAGCTGTAGTCGGTGTACAGGCGGGCGTTACCGGCATGGTAGTTCCCGGTACCCAGGTGCACGTAACGCCGCAGCTTTCCTTCCTCACGGCGCACGATCAGGATCATCTTGGCGTGGGTCTTGTAACCCACTACCCCGTAAACCACAATCACACCCGCTTCCTGCAGCCGGCTGGCCAGCTCCAGGTTCTCCGCCTCGCTGAACCGGGCCCGCAGTTCGATGATCGCCGTCACCTCCTTGCCACGGCGGGCGGCGTCCATCAGCGCTTCGACAATTTCCGAGTCGGCACCGGTGCGATACAGGGTCTGGCGGATGGCCAGGACCTGTGGGTCTTTGGCAGCCTGTCGCAACAGGTCGGTCACGGGGCTGAAGTTTTCATAGGGATGCAGCAACAGCAGCGGACGCTTGCGGATGGCATCGAACATGGATTCCTTGGCACGGATCTGCCTCGGAATCGACGGCGAAAAGCCGGAATAGGTGAGGTCCTGGCGATCCACCAGCCCACCGACGGCCATCAACCGTGTCAGGTTGACCGGGCCGTGAACCTGATAAAGGTCGCGATCCGTCAGTCCAAACTCGCGCAGCAGAAAGTGCACCAGTTCTTCCGGGCAGTTGTCCGCCACTTCCAGCCGCACGCCGTCACCAAAGCGCCGGCTCAGCAACTCACCACGCAGGGCGGAGGCCAGATCCTCAAGGTCATCTTCCAATTCAAGGTCGGCGTTGCGGGTCAGACGGAACTGATAGCAACCCTTCACTTCCATGCCGGGGAAGAGCTCATCGGCATGGGCGTGGATCATGGAGGACAGGAACACCAGGTTGTCGCCCCCGTTGCAGACGTCATCGGGCAGTCTCACCAAGCGCGGCAGCGAACGTGGCGCAGGCACGATGGCCATCCCGGTTTCACGACCGAAGGCATCCTTGCCGTCCAGCTCAACAATAAAATTCAGGCTTTTGTTGACCAGGCGCGGAAAAGGGTGCGAGGGGTCCAGCCCGATGGGGCTGACCACCGGCAGGATTTCCTCTTCGAAGTAACGGCGCACCCAATCGGCCTGAGCCTCCGTCCATTCACGACGCCGGACGAAGTGAATGTTCTCCTGCTCCATCTCGGGGATCAGCACGTTGTTCAGGATGTCGTACTGTTCCCGGATGTATTCATGGGCCACCCGGCTGATTTCACCCAGCACCTGTTCCGGCATCATGCCGTCCGAGCCCAGGGTTTCGCGGCCATACTTGATCTGCTGGCGCAGGCCCGCCACCCGGATCTCGAAAAACTCATCCATGTTGCTGCTGAAGATGCAGCAGAACATCAGCCGGTTAATTAACGGATGCGTCGTATCCAGGGCCTGTTTGAGCACCCGGTAGTTGAACTGAAGCTGGCTCAGTTCGCGGTTGAAATAGTTTTCCTGGGCCGCTACATCAACATCCACGCCGGGGGATGGTGCTTCCACAGGCGCCGGCACGTCCGGAACATCGACAGCCTTTAGCTTGTTTGCAGATTCAGTAGTCATTGCTTACTGCTTCCATTATCAGGGACCGTAAAGCACCCTGCTTGTGACTGTAATCTGTCAGGTGCGGTTATCACGCATCAGCCGTGCCGCCCTGACGGCAAAATAGGTAAGGATGGCGTCTGCACCGGCACGGCGCATGGCCATCAGGCTCTCCATCATCACGGCGTCGCCATCCAGCCATCCGTTCTCCGCGGCCGCCATGTGCATGGCATACTCACCACTGACCTGATAGACGAACGTTGGCACCTGCAGTTCCTGTTTTACCCGGTGAACGATATCCAGATACGGCATGCCCGGTTTGATCATCACCATGTCAGCACCCTCGGCGATGTCCATCGCCACTTCCTGGAGCGCTTCATCACTGTTGGCCGGGTCCATCTGATAGGTAGCCTTATTGCCCTTGCCCAGGTTGCCGGCTGAGCCGACCGCGTCGCGGAACGGCCCGTAATAACTGGAGGCATACTTGGCAGAGTAGGCCAGAATACGAGTGTTCACATAGCCAGCGGACTCCAGCGCGTCGCGGATGGCGGCAACCCGACCGTCCATCATGTCGGACGGCGCTACAATATCCGCGCCCGCGTCGGCATGGGACAATGCCTGATTAACCAGAGCCTCCACGGTCACATCGTTCAGCACGTAACCATCGTTATCGATAATGCCGTCCTGGCCATGGGTGGTGAACGGGTCCAATGCCACATCGGTAATAACGCCCAACTCCGGGTAGGCGTCCTTAAGCGCTCGCACCGCACGCTGGGCCAGGCCATCGGAATCCCACGCGCCAGATCCGGACAGGTTCTTGTGCTCCGCAGGCACTACGGGAAACAGCGCCACCGCCGGAATCCCCAGAGCCACCAGTTCAGCTGCCTGTTCCACCAGAAGATCAACGCTCAGGCGCTCGACGCCGGGCATGGAAGGTACCGTCTCCCGCTGGCCTTCGCCTTCCAGTACGAACACCGGAAAAATCAGGTTATCGGCACTGAGCTGATTCTCCCGCACCAGGCGCCGGGAAAAACCGTCAACCCGGTTACGACGCAGACGAGTGGCTGGGAACATACGATTGGCCGAAAAGCTCACGGAATACCTCCTGTGGAAAATGGGGCTACCGCCCCATCATACACGCCCATAAGCGGCGGTGGCAGGGCTTACAGCCGAACCACATCACCAGGTTACCAGGATCAGATGAAAGGACTGTTACCGGAGGGAATCAAGGGCCTCGGCACGCAGTTTGTCAGCACCCTCAAAGTAATCATCCCGGAGCGCATCAATGGCGGCTTTGCGCTCCGGGCCCGCAAGCCCCATGTCGTCCAGCTTCGCCAGGTCCTGGCTGTAGGCTTGCCACTTGACCTCCCATGCCTGTTGTTCGGATTCCACTTTCTCCAGTTCACGGGCGGCCTCGGCACCAAAGCGTTCCTTCCGCCAGGCGCGCAAAGCGTCGGGATCATCCGCGAATTCCGACCGCGCACGCTGATAGTCGGTGAATTTTCGGGTTTCCCGACGTGCCTGACGAAGCGGTTCCGGGAGCGCCTTCTCGGCTTCTGCCAGCGCCTGCTCCCGCTCCTTTTCAGACAGCGACGGATCGGTTCGGATGCGCAGCTGCTCAACCTGGAACTGATCTACGGCCT
This sequence comes from Marinobacter algicola DG893, assembly GCF_000170835.1. Lineage (GTDB taxonomy): Bacteria > Pseudomonadota > Gammaproteobacteria > Pseudomonadales > Oleiphilaceae > Marinobacter > Marinobacter algicola. The sequence continues at coordinate 3,858 of NZ_ABCP01000066.1, read as the reverse complement.
CGTCCGTTGCAAAAAAGGCGTCGGCGGTTTGCGCATCCATCCAGGTACGTCGCAGGGCGCGTATTTCTGCCATTCGCCGTTGCATGTCCTCTGCATTCGTTGTGGCGTCACGACCATAGGTGGCTTCCAGGTCGCCCAATGCCAGCTTGTAGTCCAGATAATCTCCCAGAGTGTCGAGAGCCTCCGATCGGGCCGGCTCTTCAAGCCGGGCCAACGCCTGCTCTATTCGGGCAACCAGCTGGGGTAACGTCTCCTCGCCCAGCGCCGCCAGATAATACTCAAACAAATGGCGCAACTGCGGCGTGGGAACTAGGGAGCCATTCACGTCGGTTTGGGCCCAGCCACCGGGCACGCTGGTTCCCGCCAGCGACGCCGGCAATGTATCCGGCACCACAACCGTGGCTTCGCCCACCAGTGTTGAAGGCGCCCCACGTCCGGACGCCGAATCCGACAGTGGCACAACGCTGTTTTCTGTGTCGGCGGTTGCATCAACCGTCTCTTGGGAGGGGGCCGGGTTACCACCAAAGAAAATGACCACACCTGCCGCGACCAGCGCCATGACGACGAGCGCCGTAGTTGAAAAACGAAGGAATCCTCTCATGAACGCAGCCTGTTTGCGGGTCGAATGTGGGGTGAGTACGGTCTTGGTGCAGGGAACACGCTATCCTGCAGAACGCAGCATAGAGGAATACAGGATACAGCGGTGAGACCGGCGTCAAAACAACCGTAAGCCACAAGCACAAACAGGCCGCAGCCTCAGGGGCTGCGGCTTCATGAATTCAGAGGGAGCGATTATTGAAACCGACATCCACCTTGCGGGAAGGGTCCGAACGGAATGCCGTATCCACTTCCTGAATTTTGCCACCCTGGTTCAGAAACGATTCAATATCATGCTGAAGCTGAGCACGGATTCGCGCACGGCCGGCAATGGAATGTGTATCGTCGCTGTCATGTGACCAGCTACCGGATTGCTCCAGATTGCTTTCGTCGAATTCACTCATGATTCTCTCCATCAACGAAAACAGTACAACGAGCGCGCCAAGCCTGTTACGGCAAGGCCGCCCCATCTCGGCGGATGAGTCTTACTACCCGCCTTGGCGTCTTTATAATCCGCTTTCAGTTGCAACGCTATTTTCTGACAATACTTTTTTTGTAACTTTTTGTAATCAACTCCACGATATTGTTTTTAAAGAATAATATGAACCAAGCTATACTGGTCTAGTGATTGACACAAAGAATGAATAATGATTCACTATTTATAAGGAACCCGCATGGCCTATCGGGAAACGGAAAAGATGCGCAACCGCAAGGCTGAGGCCCGCAAGCGCATCATTGAATGCACATACGGATGCGTTGCCGACGGCGGCTTCCGCAGCGCCCAGATAACGCGCATCGCAGCGTGTGCCGGCGTCGCTACGGGAACCATCTATCGACACTTTGAGTCCAAGGAAGACCTGTTTGCAGAGATCTTCAGGATTGCAACACAACGGGAAGTGGACAAAGTCGCCGAGGCGCTGAGCGCCGAAGACAACGCCGTTTCCCGCCTGGAAGTGGCCCTTCGCCAGTTTGCGGAGAGAGCCCTGAGAGGTCCGGTAATGGCCTGGTCGCTGATCGCAGAGCCGGTAGACCCGAAAGTTGAGGAAGAGCGCCTCAAGTTCCGCCGCGCCTACGCTCAACTTTTCGAGCAGGCCATCCGGGACGGCATCAAAGAGGGCTGCCTCCCGGATCAGGATGCCAGGCAGAGCAGTACCTGCCTTGTAGGCGCCATTGCCGAAAGCCTTGTGGGGCCTCTGTCCCCGGCACAGGCTGACACCGCGGAGCAGGCAGAGACCAACGACCACAATCCGCTGGTCAACTCCATTATTTGCTTTTGCATGCAGGGGTTGACTGGCACCAGGAGATAAACATGAAGGCCCGCCAGCCCCTGCAGCAGGAAACCGCAACCCCCTCCAGTGACGACCGCTACCTGGCGGTCACCCACGAGGTCTTCAATCAGCCCCCTGCTCTGGAGGATTACAACCTCTTCGAGCAGGACAAGGCCCTGCAGGAGGCGGTCGCCCGGGAGGGCGCCGCGGCCGCAACCAGCGACCTTAAACAGTTTGGTGCGTTCGCCGGCGCGGCGGACACCATCGCGCTCGGTTTCCACGCCAACGAAAACAAACCGGTGTTCAATACCCATGACCGCTTTGGTCATCGCACCGACCAGGTGGACTTTCACCCCGCTTACCACCAGCTGATGTCCGCAGCAATGGAAAATGGCCTTCACAGCAGCCCCTGGGCCAATCCTGGCGCGGGCGCCCATGTCGCGAGAACGGCCAAGTACTACATGCACTCCCAAATTGAGGCCGCCCACTGTTGCCCCATAACCATGACCTTCGCCGCCGTGCCATCAATCCGCAAACAGCCGGAACTGGCCGCCGTCTGGGAAAACAAGATCCTCGCCAATAGCTACGACCCCCGCAACCTGCCGGACAGCGAAAAGCAATCCGTCACCATCGGCATGGCGATGACGGAAAAGCAGGGCGGCAGCGACGTCCGGGCCAACACGACCCGCGCCTACGCCATCGGCGCAGAAGGCCCGGGGCAGGCCTATGAACTGATCGGCCACAAATGGTTTGTATCCGCGCCCATGTGCGACGCCTTCCTGGTGCTGGCCCAGACCAGAAGCGGCCTGTCCTGCTTCCTGATGCCACGCTGGCGCCCCGACGGCAGCAAAAACCCCTGGCAGATTCAGCGCCTGAAAAACAAGATGGGCAACGTCGCCAACGCCTCCAGCGAAGCTGAGCTGCGCGGCGCCATGGCGTGGATGGTGGGCGAGGAAGGCAGAGGCGTACCGACGATCATCGAAATGGTCGCCATGACCCGCTTCGACTGCATGATCGGCAGCTCCGCTGGCATGCGCCAGGCTCTCGCCCAAGCCTCCCATCATTGCCGCCACCGCAGCGCCTTCGGTGGGCGCCTCAGTGAGCAACCGCTGATGCAGAACGTCCTCGCAGACCTGGCCCTGGAAAGCGAAGCCGCTCTCGCCTATACGATGCGTGTTGCCCGGTCGTTGGACAACCAGCACCTGGAGCACGAACGGCTGCTGGCACGGCTGGCGACCCCGGTGGGCAAGTACTGGATCTGCAAACGCACCCCCAACCACGCCTACGAAGCCATGGAATGCATCGGTGGCAGCGGCGTGATGGAAGACTGCATCATGCCCCGACTGCTACGGGAATCCCCGGTCAACGCCATCTGGGAAGGCAGCGGCAACGTCCAGTGCCTGGACACCCTGCGCGCCCTGCAGAAGGAACCGGACACCCTCGACGCCTTCTTCAACGAAGCCGCCGAAGCCCGCGGCAGCGACGCCCGCTTCGACCGCTTCCTGGCCCAATTGCAGAACGACTTCGCCGACATCAGCGACTTCGAATACCGCGCCCGCAACCTGGTGGACCGCCTGGCCCTGTTAATGCAGTCCTCACTGCTGTTGAGACACTCCGACCCGGCCGTCGCCGACGCCTTCTGCGCTTCCCGGCTGGAACACAACGGCGGCCTGAATTATGGCAACCTGCCCTCCGGCACCAACCCAGCCGCCATTATCAAACGGGCAACGCCTGTAGTAGGCTAGAACGCAGACCACTGGACAACACATGATGTCTGGCGAAGCGGACTCCACCTGAAAGGTTCGCGAACCGGGGGCGATGAGCTTTCCAAAACTGTGCGGAGCCATGGATGGCGGAGCCCAACGTGCATCGACTGCTGCTGCAAAACGTCCGCGACCTGAGCAGCAACATGAATGGTCTTCCGTTTCCGTGTTTCGTAAAGTCTGGAAACGCGGAAGTCAACGCCCTGCACCATTATGTTCCGGATCTGCAT
>NZ_ABCP01000067.1 GCF_000170835.1 Marinobacter algicola DG893 | reverse complement strand
GCGGCGTCGGCGCACAGGCCGAAGGCGGCGCTAAAGCGGGCCACACCCTGAGCGTATTTGCGTGAATCGTGATCAAACGGCACGTCGGGCTTGCCAATGCCCAGAGCCTGAGTGAACGCACGGGCGGCGTTGCCGAAGATCAGGCCGGCGTGGCCAAAGAACGCATCATCGAACGCGTCGATGTCATCGTTGTCTTTGGCCGCCAGCTCTTTCAGCACATAGGGATGGCAGCGTATTGCACCCTGACCAAAGATCATCAGGCTGCGGGTCATGATGTTGGCGCCTTCCACGGTGATGGATACCGCCGCCCCACTGAAGCCAATACCGAGGTAGTTGCGGGGCCCCAGGGTCACCGTTTTTCCGCCGTGTACGTCCATCGCATCGGTCAGCACCGCACGCTGCATTTCGGTCAGGTGGTATTTCAGGATGGCCGAAGGCACGGCCGGCTTTTCGCCTTTGTCGATCAGGTTCGCCGTCTGGTTGACGGCGGACTGGGCGATGTAAGTCTGGGCTGCGATGCGAGCCAGGGGCTCCTGCACGCCTTCCATATCCGCCACAGGTGTATTGAACTGGCGGCGAACTCGGGTGAAGCCGCCAGCGGTACCCACGGAGTAGGCTGCCGCACCAGCTGCGCCGGATGGCAGAGTAATACAACGCCCCACGGACAGGCACTCAACCAGCATGCGCCAGCCCTGCCCCGCCATTTCCTGGCCACCGATGATGTAATCCAGCGGAATGAACACGTCGGTGCCCTTGATGGGGCCGTTCATGAATGGCGTGCCGATGGGACAATGCCGGCGGCCGATTTCCATACCCTTGGTATTGCGGGGAATCAGCGCACAGGTAATGCCGTAATCCTTGGTGTCGCCCAGCAGTCCGTCCGGGTCGAACATGCGGAAGGCGAGCCCAACCACAGTGGCAACCGGCGCCAGGGTAATCCAGCGCTTCTCGAAGTTGAGGCGCAGACCCAGCACTTCCTTGCCCTCGAATTCGCCCTTGCAGACCACACCGGTATCCGGCAGCGAGGTGGCGTCGGAGCCAGCGCGGGGACCGGTCAGGCCAAAGCAGGGAATTTCTCGGCCATCCGCCAGCCGGGGCAGATAGTGGTTCTTCTGTTCGTCGGTGCCGTACTTGACCAGCAGCTCACCCGGGCCGAGGGAGTTGGGCACGCCCACCGTGACCATCAGCATTTCGTTGGCCGCCAGCTTCTGCAACACCGCTGTCTGTGCCTTGGCGGAGAAGTGCAGGCCGCCGTATTCCTCGGGAATGATCATGCCGAAGAATTTCTCTTTCTTGAGGAACTCCCACAAATCCGCCGGCAGATCAGCACGTTCCACGGCCAGGTCCCAGGCGTTGCACATGGAAATGGCCTGGGTGCACTGGTTATCCACAAAGGCCTGCTCTTTCTCAGACAGGCCCGTGTTGCGGTTGATCAGCAGGCTGTGCCAATCAGGCCGTCCGGTAAACAGCTCGCCATCCCAACTGACGGTCCCCGCTTCCAGGGCCACTTTTTCGGTATCGGACACCTTGGGCGCCACTTTCTTGAACATGGCGAAGACCCGTGGGGTCAGCCAGCTCCGGCGAAATCCCGGCAGGCCTGCAGCGGCAGTAACGGCGGCGCCGATGAACAGGATGAGCGCGAGTAGACCCGACGCCAGAAACAGTGAAAGCAGACCTGTTACCACCATCACCCCGATAGCGGGTTTGGCACCGGATTCCTTGCGCATCACAACAAGAAGGCCGGTAACAGCAGCAAGAAACAGTATGAAAGTCATCGTGGATACTCTCTGTCGTCCGTGGTTTTGAATGTCAAAAACTACATTCTGTTACGTTCAACCTACCTGATCAGATGAATTCTGACCAGCAACTGGTTCACCATCAGGCAGTTACAATAACGCGAATGCCTTCCAGGGACAGGCTGGCCTGCCCCAGTAATGTCTCTGCGGCACCCAACTGTTTACGGAAGAAGTCGATTTCGTCGTTCCGAATGGTCGGATTGACCTTCTTCATCGCCTCAAGACGCTGGATTTCCGGCCCGAACACGTCTCTGACCTGAGCCAGGGCCGACGTTTTCAGGGGCTCCAGATGCGGCTCGGCCAGGCGTTCGGCATGATCGACCATGGTTTCCACCTGCGGGCGAATCTGCGGCACGATGGCCTGGGCGGTCCGTCTGCGAATGTTCGAGCACATATCGTTGAGGCGGTCGTGAGGCAGGGTTGCCGACAAGTCACGCCCGTTCACATCCACCAGCAACCTCAACGGCGAGACCGGCAGGTAGCGGGACAACTGCAGCGATTCAGGCGCCGGGCAATGTACGGCATACAGGGCCTCCAGCAACAGGGTGCCAGGTGGCAGCGCCTTGACCGTCATACTGGCCAGAGCTGCCTTACCCAGCCCGGAACTGGTGACCGATTCCATGATGCCGGTTACCAGCGGATGCTCCCAGCTCATGAAGGCCATGTCTTCACGTTCAAGGGCCTGCTGACGACTCCAGGTAACGGTCAGGCCGTCTTCCGGCAGTTCGGTCACGTGTCCGGCCTGGTATTGCTCTCCCGGCCTCAACACGTCGGCATGCTCGGAATGATCCTCGACATCAACGCCGAGGATATCGCAGGCCTCGATCATATAGTCACGGAGCTGGGCAGATTCTTCCTCGGACTCGATCTGGCTGGTCAACGCCTCTGCCACGTCCGGACGGCAGGAGTTAAGCTCGATGAGTGCGTCGCGACCGTTGCGCAACAACGCACGCAGGCGCTCGGCCTCGGCAAGGGAGGCATCCACCAGTGCCGGCAGATCGTCCGTCGCACCCTCAATCACGGCTCGCCACTGCGCGGCCACGTGATCGTGCACAGCGACACCCACGGAGCAACTTTCGTTGAACGCGTTCAAGCCGTCCTCAAACCAACGGTACTGGACCTCCTGGGCCGTTCCCTGCAGGTAGGGAATATGGATGTCGATGGTGTCGGTCTGGCCAATCCGGTCGAGCCGGCCGATGCGCTGTTCCAGCAAATCCGGGTTGGCGGGCAGGTCGAACAGGATCAGGTGATGGGCGAACTGGAAATTGCGCCCCTCACTGCCGATTTCCGAGCAGATCAGCGCCTGGGCGCCCTGTTCGGTGTCGGCGAAGTAGGCTGCGGCCCGGTCGCGCTCGATCAGGCTCAGGTGTTCATGGAAGGCGGCGCTACGGATACCGGCACGCAGCTGCAGATAGTGTTCCAGGGCCATGGCGGTCGAAGCGTGGGCACAGATCACCACCACCTTGGCCGGCTTCAGGCCTGTCAGGGTCTTCTCCAGCCAGGCGACACGGGGATCGTCCGCCAGCCATTGTTCTTCGTCCACGGCCGTTTCGGGCGTTAACCCGGCAACGCCCTGGCAAACATCTTCTTGCCGGTAGAGTTCCGGGCAGGGTAACGCAACCGGTAGCGGATGGCGCTCCGGGAATCCCTTGATGGCGGCGCGGGTGTTCCGGAACAGCACCCGACCGGTACCGTGACGATCCAGCAAGGCGTCCACCACAGCCTGCGCCGGTTCCTGGGACGCCATCAACTCTTCAAGCTCATCACCCAGCCAGCCCTTGAGGGCCTTCCGGTCCGCGTCGGAGAGAGCGGTTATGCCTTGCTCTCGGATATGGGAAACCACCCCATTGATCACTTCGTACTGCTTTTCCTCTTCCCGGAAGGTCTCCAGATTGTGAAAACGTGCCGGGTCCAGTAATCTCAGGCGGGCAAAATGGCTGGCCACCCCCACCTGCTCCGGGGTTGCGGTCAACAGCAGCAAGCCATTGCTGGCGTCTGAAAGCTGCTCGACCAGCCGATATTCAGGGCTTGCCACCTCCGGGCTCCAGGCCAGGTGATGGGCCTCGTCCACCACCATCAGGTCCCAACCAGCGGCAACGGCATCCGCCTGAGCCTGTTCGCTGGTCATCAGGAAATCCAGGCTGCACAGTGCAAGCTGTTCACTCTCGAACGGATTTTCATCGGCATCGGTCAGGTCGTCACCCTCTTCCGACAACCCCTCCAGATCTTCCATGGCCTCATACCGGCTGCGATCAATGATCGAGAATCGCAGATGGAACCGCCGCAGCATTTCCACCAACCACTGATGCATCAACGAATCCGGCACCACGATCAGCACGCGACGGGCACGGCTGGTATGCAACTGATAATGAAGAATCAGGCCGGCCTCAATGGTTTTGCCCAACCCCACTTCGTCTGCTAACAGAACCCGAGGGGCATAGCGCTTGGCCACTTCGTGAGCGATATAGATCTGGTGTGGCAGGTGCTGCGTGCGCGCACCGATCAGGCCCTGGGCCGAGGATGCCCGTAACCGGTCCAAATGTTGCGCGGTGGCCATCCGCAGGCGAAACGCACCGTTGCGATCAAACTGGCCGGCAAACAGCCGCTGGTGGGGGGCTGAAAAGTCCACAGAACTGCTGAGTTTTACCTCGGAGACCTGGATCAGGTTTTCCCCGACATCATCGGCGTGATACATCAGAACGCCGCCAATATCCTCCACAGCCCTCACGGTATAGCGTTCGCCGTCGAAGGTTTCGATAGTCTCGCCAATCTGGTAGATGATCCTCGACAGCGGTGCATTGTCGATGGCGTAGGTGCGCTCCTCGTCCGCCGCCGGGAAACCCAGCGTCACACGGCGGCCTGAGATATCCGTGACAATACCAAGGCCAAGCGCGGTATCGCTGTGGCTAACCCAGCGCTGACCAATTACAAATTCCGATGTATCCAAGAAACCTCCGACAGATTTAACTCACCGTAACTGCTTTATACGTCTGTGTTCGTGGGGCCGTTCTCACGCACCCAATAGGCTGTGGCACCACAAACCGCGGCCGGCACCACCACCAGATTCAACACTGGCACCATGGCCGCCAATGCCACCGGCAGGCCAAACCCGAGGGCCGACAGGCGGGTATCACCCAGCAGGCGCCTCAAGGCCGGGAAACTGACCCTATGGTTGTCCGCCGGGTAGTCCACGTACTGCAGCGACATCATCCAGCAATTGAAGACAAACCACAGTACCGCAGCCACCAGGTTGACCACCGGGATAACACCGATGATGAAAAGGCCAATGGCCCGGGGCAGGTAGTAGAGGATTTTCTGCACCTCCCGCCAGAGAGAACGGGGGATGTCCCTTATAATCTGGCTCCAACCGTCATCGGTGCTGACCACCTGACCGGTCAGGTGCTTTTCCGTCAATTCCGCCAGGTAACCGTAAAAGGGCGAGCCGATCAGGTTCGCCAGGATCACGAACCCGTAAGCCAACATCAACAGGATGACGACGCCGTAGAGAATCCAGAACAGCCAGTCGAGGCTTTGCAGCCACGCCCAATCCGGTAACCAGCTCATGGCTGCGGCAATCATCGCTGTAAAGAGTTCAGCCAGAAAGTAGAACAGGAGGCCGAATAACAGAATGTTAATAACCAGGGGGATAACAACAAACAATCTCAGTCCGGGCTGCCGTATCAGCCGGAATCCTTCTCCAAGGTAACCCAGGCCGCGGAAAAAATTACCTTTCAACATACCTCGCAGCACCTCAGCTTCGATGACAGTGATGGGGCGCAAAGCATATCATGTTGCAAACTCCACCACAGCCCGACGGTGACCATGGCATTCCTGAGGCAACGCATTCTGATTCTGCTCGAGTATCAGCCTTTTTGGCGGGCGATGCTGGTTCTTTCGGCCGCCGCCTTCATCTACCTTGCAACCACCAGCCAACCCTACCCGATTCCCTCGGCAGCCAGCGACAAGGTCAATCACCTGCTGGCGTTCTTCCAGTTGACGGTGGTTACCCGGCTGGCTTGGCCGAGCTTGGGGAAACTGTGGATTGTCATTGGCCTGCTGGTATTCGGGCTGAGCATTGAGCTTGTCCAGGCCCAGCTTCCCTACCGGACCTTTGCCATTGCCGATATTCTCGCCGACGCTGCGGGCATTGCTATCGGGTTACTGCCATGTCCCGGATTTATAAGACCACACCCGCAAAACGACCGGGCCATCGCTCAGGTTGACAGCCGTCAATAAAATACCTTGCAGCGGACTTGAGACATCAACTCGCATCCGTGTGAGACATTTCCTACAAACACGTAAGATCTTGCTGCGACATAACGTAGGCTTCCCTGACCGGAGCATCCGCCGACATCTCAATTAACTGAAATTAAAGAACTTATAATTGAATCCCTGCCAACATAGTCGCTTTGGCGTGCACAGTTCACATGTTTGTAAAACTGCGATTGGTATAGTGATCACATCAAGGATGACAGGGAAACGGACGACGCACTGGATGCACCCCGGCAATTGGATGCAGGGAGAAGCAGGGACACAGGGATGGCTCGCTTAAGGGAGACCTCTTCGGATTGCCGGCTCGGACGCCGGCACCAGGGACTGGCAAGGGAAACCGGCAACAGGGTAGTTGCCAACAGCGCAGGGACGCGATACCTGTTCCGAGAAAGGGTAACCGAAAGGTTGCCCTTTTTTTTCGTCCGCTCTCAGGCCATCGAGCCCTGCCCTGCCAGGTACACCCGTACCCGATTAAACTCCTCAAACTCATTCAGGTCGGGCCAGGTGCGGCCTTCGATCACTTCCTGTTGCCGGTAGTGATCGTCACCCAGGTTCCGCAAGCGGGAATCCGCCAGTATCACCAAAGGCGCGGCGCGCCTGAACTCGGACAGCAGCGGGCGATTTTCCGGGTCATACAACACGTCCGCGGCGGTCACAACGTCCACATCTCTCGGTTGCGTTGCCCAATCGTCACTCAGGGTCACCGACACGTCATTTAACCTGGCGTTCGCCGCGGCCGCGTCCAGTGCAGCCTGGTCGATATCGCAGGCAATGGCCTCCCTCGCCCCGGCCATGGCGGCAGCGATGGCAACCACCCCGGAACCGGATCCAAAATCCAGCACCTTTTTGCCCTTCACCAGGTGTGGATGTGCCAGGATATAGGACGCCAGTACCTGTCCACTGGCCCAGCAAAACGACCAGTACGCCGGCTCAGCAACCACCGCCTGCGCCTCTTCGTGGCTCAACGGGCCTTCCAGTACCCCTGGGTCGAACAGGTAGAGGAAGATGTCGGGGCAACCCGCCGGGGCTGTTACGGCAACCTGCCCTCGGCTGAGGGTTTTCCGAAGATGTTGATCCAGAATGTCGGGGGTCATGGTTACTCCGGGACACAGGCCTGATACGGCACGCATTGTAGCGGCAGCGGCGCGGTGGTACACCTGCAGGCGAGCAAAAAAACAGCATGTTCGTTATACTGCTGCCTCATTTCCCGCACGAATCCGAACCTGCCATGCCGTCCAGACCCGATACCAGTGACTATCTCTCCCTGTTCCTGAACGACGTTCCGCTCATGGACGTAAGGGCCCCGATCGAGTTCAGCAAGGGCAGCTTCCCGAATGCGATCAATGCCCCCCTGATGAACGACGAGGAACGCCACAGGGTGGGCATCTGCTACAAGGAAAAAGGTCAGGACAAGGCTATTGAACTGGGTCACCAACTGGTTTCAGGGGACCTAAAGGCGCAGCGTATCGAAGCCTGGAAGCGGTTTACGGCCACCAATCCGCAGGGCTACCTGTTCTGTTTTCGCGGCGGCCTGCGTTCGCGGCTGACCCAACAGTGGATCAAAGACTCCGGTATCGAGTTTCCGCTCATTCAGGGTGGCTACAAGGCCATGCGTCGCTTCCTGATCGACAGCCTGGAAGCCCTCACTGCATCGTCCGAGTTCGTTGTTCTCAGCGGACGCACCGGTACCGGCAAAACCCGCGTGCTGAATCAATTGCCCAACCCTGTTGACCTTGAAGGGTTGGCAAACCATCGTGGCTCCAGCTTCGGCCGTCAGGTGACGCCCCAACCGGCACAGATTGATTTCGAAAACCGCCTGGCTGTTGCCATGCTCAAGGCCCATCATCACGTCGGCGGGGCGGTGTACCTGGAAGATGAAAGCAGACTGGTGGGTCGGTGCGCCCTGCCGGAAAGTCTCAGGAACCGAATGGCAGCAGCCCCTTTAATGGTCCTGGATCAACCGATCGAGGAGCGAGTACGAATTATCCGCGAAGACTATGTTGACCAGATGACGGCCGACTACGTGGAGCGTGACGGCACAGAAGCAGGCTGGCTCAACTTTCGCGACTACCTTCTCAGCGCCCTCGACAGAATCCGCAAACGCCTCGGCGGTGAGCGCCATCGCCGACTGCGGCTGATGATGGAAAATGCCCTCGACCGCCAACACCAAACCGGAGAAACCGGTGCGCATCATGAATGGATCGAGGCACTGTTGCAGGACTACTACGACCCCATGTATGACTATCAGCTTAGCCAGAAGCAGGGCCGCGTTGTTGTGAAGGGGGGGCCGGAAACCATCATCGGGTGGGCCAGTCGTTGATTTACAACGTATAGCGCTTCCACGCAATCCGGACACGCATGTTGTACGTTTGCCACAAACCTCTGCTATAACAAAATGCAGGCAAATCTCAATTGAACAGCCGTTGTCCCTGTCAGATTTCAACCAACAAGCCACTACTACTGAACAAGGAGTCACTGAATGGAAGATCTTCTGGGAACCGACATTAATGCCTCAGAGCTATGGGACCAGGCACTCTCGTTGGTCATGACCTACGCCCCCAAGGTCGTCCTGGCTATCATCACGCTGGTACTCGGCCTCTGGCTGATCAATCGTTGTATCGGTGTTCTCGATAAAAAGCTGGGGGCGAAAGACCCGACACTTAACAAATTCCTGTGTGGCCTGATAAGCGCCATCTTGAAGGTCATGTTGCTGATCTCCGTGGCGTCGATGATCGGCATCGCAACTACGTCCTTCATCGCAGTCATTGGTGCCGCCGGCCTCGCCATTGGCCTAGCGCTCCAGGGCAGCCTGGCCAACTTTGCCGGCGGTGTGCTGATTCTGATCTTCAAGCCGTTCAAGGTCGGTGACACCATCGAAGCCCAAGGTTACCTGGGCGCCGTCGCTGAGATCCAGATTCTCTACACGGTAGTGAACACCTTTGACAACCGCCGTATCGTTATCCCCAACGGCAGCCTGTCCAACGCCACCCTGGTAAACGTCAGCATCTACGACAAGCGCCGCTGCGACATGACCTTCGGCATTCACTACGACGACGACATCGACAAGGCCAAGGCCATCCTCCAGCGCCTGTTCGACGAAGACGAGCGTTCGCTGCAGGACCCAGCACCGCGTATTTGCGTGGGCAGCCTGGGTGATAATTCCGTTAACCTGATGTTCCGAGCCTGGGTCGCCACCGATGACCTCTGGCCGTACTACTGGGACATGCACGAAAAAGTGAAGAAGGCGTTCGACGCCGAAGGGATCACCATTCCGTTCCCACAGCGGGATGTGCATGTCTACAACAAATCAGAGTGATTGGTATCTCATTAACACACACTGTTACTCGCATTCTGAACAGCCTCAACTAAGCTGACCAGTAATGGCGATGAAGTTGCATCAGCGGCTTCATCGCCAACCACCGGGGCCGGGGCAATTGAAACCACCGGTTCCAGTACCGCTGTCATTGCTGGTAGGAGGTTGTCACTATGCCGGTACAGCAGTTGAAGGAATACCTCGATCAGGCAGGCGTGGAGTACATGTGCCTGTCTCACCCCCCTGCGTTCACCGCCCAGCAACTCGCCCACCATGTCAAAATCGCCGGCGACCGGGTCGTGAAAACCGTCATTATCGAGCTGGATGGCAAAATGGCCATGCTGGTCATGCCCGCTACCTGGCGTATCCGCTGGGACCGACTGACCCACATCCTCGATACCGATTTTGTCGACCTTGCGGACGAACAGGAATTCCAGGACCGCTTCCCCGAGTGCGAAGTGGGCGCCATGCCACCGTTCGGCAACCTGTTCGATATGTCCGTGTATTGCGCAGAGGCGCTGACCCGGCAACCGGAACTCGCCTTTGCCGCTGGCAGCCACACCGAATCCATCCACATGAAGACGTCAGATTTTCTGGAACTGGTGCATCCGATGGTGTTGGAGCAGGGATTTGTAAAACCAGGCGCGCAAAAGCCAGCCTGGCTCAAGGGCCGCGCCCGCAGGGCTGAGTCCCTGACCGGCAGCGCCACCGCTAACCTGGCCGGTTACTGACACCCAAATCCGGCCCAGGCTTGATCCGGACGGCTTGTCTGGATGCGTCCATCGCGTAAACTGGGCGTATCAGACAGGAACCCGTTATGACTCAAGCCTTTGATATTGTGATTGTCGGTGCCGGCATGGTCGGTGCTGCCCTCGCGACCGGACTTGGCCGCAGTGGCTTCCGCGTGGCCCTGGTTGACCGTGGCTCCGCCCCTGAATTCGATCCCTCACTGCCTCCGGACATCCGCGTATCAGCCCTGAGCGCCGGCAGTGAGCGCTACCTCAACGATCTTGACGTCTGGCCCGGCATGCTCGCCATGCGTGCCACACCCTACGCCCGCCTGGCGGTATGGGACGAGACCCGCCACCCACTCAGCAACCTGCTGCCGCGCAAGGTCGCCGATGTGGTGTTTGACGCCAGCAACCTGTCCGCCCGACACCTGGGGCATATCGTTGAGAATCGCATTACCCAGCAGGCGTTGTGGAACAGCGCCGCGGCTCTGAACTCGGTCTCCCTGTTTCCCGACAACGCCGTCAGTCACCTCGAAAACGGCGACCACCACGCGGCTGTGACCCTGGAGGACGGCACCGAACTCGAGTGCCAGTTGGTGGTAGGCGCCGATGGCGCAGCATCCGGCGTCCGGGAACTGGCGGGCATCGGCGTAACCAAGGATCAGTACCAGCAACAGGCGATGGTCATTTCGGTTCGCTACCAGGGCCCAGTGGAAGACATCACCTGGCAGGGCTTCTACCCATCCGGCCCCCGCGCCTTCCTGCCGCTGCATGCCGCTGGCAATGGCGAAAGCTGGGCGTCTCTGGTGTGGTATGACTCGCCGGAGCAACTAGCGCACCTGAAATCGCTGGACAACCGGGCATTGATGGCGGAAATACAGAACGCCTTCCCGCCGGAATTGCCACTGCTGACGCACATTGAAGCCAAAGCCAGCTTCCCGATTGCCCGCCAGCACGCCAAAACCTATGTGAACAATCGTGTCGTGCTGGTAGGCGACGCCGCCCACACCATCAACCCGCTGGCCGGCCAGGGCGTCAACCTGGGTTTCCAGGACGCCCACTGCCTGCAGACCGTCATCCGCGAGGCCAAACGCGCCGGCTGCGACCTGGCCGATCCGGAGTGGCTGACCAAATACGAGCAACAACGCCGCCCGGCCAACCGCCGTATGATGATGGTGATGGATGTGTTCTATCACCTGTTCAGCAACCGCACGCCGCCGCTACACCTATTACGCAATCTGGGCCTGGGCGCCGCGAAAGCAATGCCATTTGCCAGAAACCGGGTGGCCAAATACGCTATGGGCATCGACGACGAACTGCCCCCGCTGATTCGCCAACTGGCGGAGCGGCTACCGGGTATGAAGCAACTCTAAGCCAATTCAAAATCCTCAACTCACCAACAGGGAACCATCATGGCGGAAACCATTTTCACCAAGATCATGAACCGGGAAATCCCGGCGGACATCGTTTACGAAGACGACATCAGCCTGGCATTCAAGGACATCAATCCACAGGCACCGGTACACCTGCTGATTATCCCGAAAAAGGAAATCGCAACGATCAACGATATGGAAGAAGCCGACCGCGAGCTGTTCGGCCATTTGTACTGGGTGGCAGCCAAGCTGGCGAAAGAGATGGGATTTGCGGACGACGGCTACCGAACGGTCATGAACTGCGGCGAAAACTCCGGGCAGACGGTGTTCCACATCCACCTGCACCTGCTGGCCGGCAAACCGCTCGGTTGGCCGCCCTATACCGATCGAATGAAGCAAGCCTGATTTTTGCCTGGGGGGAGGCAAGCGGG
>NZ_ABCP01000068.1 GCF_000170835.1 Marinobacter algicola DG893 | reverse complement strand
GCCAGTGTCGTTGTGTAGGTTACCTTGGTCTGCAGGGCCGACTGGCGAATCTGTGCCGAGTCGGAAATCGCCTTGCGACCTTCGGTGGTGTTAATAATCAGCTGCACCTGACCATTCTTAATCGCGTCCACGATATGCGGACGACCTTCACGAACCTTGTTTACCCGGTCAACGGTGAGCCCGGCCTGCTTCAGCGCCTTGGCGGTACCCGGAGGTGGCAATCACTCAACCCCACGGAGCGCTACCATTCAGGGTGCCTGCACGTTAAGCGACTGTTCCTGTGAACTTGTTGTCTTCAACACCAAGCGTCACTTTGGTGACTGGCTCCCGGGCAGCCAGTTTCTCCAGCAACGCCAGCGAGACCGGCGGCAGCAGTTCACCTTCAATAATCGACTCCAGCATCCGCGCGCCGTTTTCACTGCGGGTGGCGCGGCTGCGGATGGCTTCCACCAGGCCGTTTTCCAGTTCCACATTGGTGTGGTACCGGTCGCCGATCTGGGTGGCCAGGCGGTCGAGTTTGTCGCCAACGATGCGGTTGAGGGTGTCTTCGCCCAGTGGCAGGTAGGGCACGACTTCCATACGTGCCAGCAGTGCCGGTTTGAAGAAGTCGGCCAGTTCCGGGTAGAGCGCTTCCTCGATTTTTTCGGGCTCTTCCGCGTGTTTGACGATGGTCTGGTAGCCCAGGTTCGAGGTGAGGAAGAACACAACGTTCTTGCAGTCGATCAGGCGGCCTTCACCGTCAGCCAGTTCGCCTTTGTCGAAGGCCTGGTAGAACAGGTTGAGCACTTCCGGATGGGCTTTTTCGACTTCGTCGAGCAGCACGACCGAATAGGGCTTCTGGCGAATGGCTTCGGTGAGGATGCCGCCTTCGCCAAAGCCCACATAGCCCGGCGGTGAGCCGATCAGGCGGGAGACAGTGTGTTTCTCCTGGTATTCGGACATGTTGATGGTGGTGAGGAACTGGCGGCCGCCGTAGAGCAGTTCGGCCAGTTGCACCACGGTTTCGGTTTTACCCACACCGCTGGGGCCGGCCAGCAGGAAGGCGCCCATGGGGCGGCCGGGGCGACGCAGGTCAGCACGTGCGGTCAAAAGGTGTTGGTGCAGTGCGCTAATGGCGGTGTCCTGGCCTTTGATGTGGGACTGCAGGTATTCCGGCAGGCGGGTGATTTTTTCCAGCTCGTCGGCGGTCATGCGGTTGACCGGAATGCCAGTCCAGTCGGCGACAACTTCGGCCACCTGGCGGGCGTCGACACGTGCGTGTACCAGAGGCTCGTCGGCCTGCAGCTCTTCCAGTTCCTGCTCGATGGCGGCGGCTTCGCTTTTCAGGTCCGGGCGTTCTTCGTCGGTTTCGGGCGTGGCTTCGTTCGCCTCTGCGTTCGCTTCGGTTTCGGCAGTGTCCTCGCTAAGCAGTTGCTCGCGAATGTCCACGAGGCGCGCCACCAGTTCCCGCTGGTCGTTCCAGCGCTGTTCCAGTTCTTCTGCTTCCTCGCGCAGGGTTTCCAGGCGCTCCACCAGTTCGTGTTCACGTTGGTGGTCGATAGCCTGTCCAAGCGTCTGCTCGCGGGTCATCAGTTCCTGTTCCATGCCCAACTGGTGCAGTTCGCTGCGCACATGGCTGAGGCGGCGCGGAGGGGTGCTGAGGTTGAGGCTGACCCGGGCGCAAGCAGTGTCGAGCACGTCGATGGCCTTGTCCGGGAGTTGGCGGCCAGCCAGATAACGGGCAGACATGTCGGCAGCGGCTTTCAGGGCGCTGTCAGCGATCAGTACCTGGTGGGCCTTTTCGTAGACGGTGCGCAGACCACGAAGGATATGCACCGCCTGGGCCGGGGTTGGTTCATCCAGTGCAACGGGCTGGAAGCGGCGGCTCAGGGCCGGGTCTTTCTCAAAGTATTTCTTGTATTCACGCCAGGTGGTGGCCGCGATGGTGCGCAGCTCGCCGCGGGCCAGGGCCGGCTTGAGCAGGTTGGCGGCGTCGGAGCCGCCTTCGCTGTTGCCGGCGCCGATCAGGGTATGAGCTTCGTCGATAAACAGAATAATCGGCGTCGCGGAGCTTTTCACCGCTTCAATCACGCCTTTCAGGCGTTTTTCGAACTCGCCCTTCACTGACGCCCCGGCTTGCAGCGCCCCCATATCCAGGGTCCACAGTTCCACGCCGGTCAGGCGCTCGGGCACATCGCCGTTGACGATGCGCAGGGCCAGGCCCTCAACAACGGCGCTTTTGCCCACGCCAGCATCGCCGACAACGATAGGGTTGTTCTTGCGACGGCGGCAGAGGATGTCGATCATCTGGTCGATTTCAGTGTCACGGCACACCACCGGGTCCAGTTTCTTGTCCCTGGCCAGTTTGGTGAAGTCGGTGGCGTAGCGCTTGAGCGGATCCATGTCCACTTGCGCCTGATTAGCGGCACTGGGGGCATCCTCGGCGCGTGGCTGCTCAACCGAGCCCCGGGTCATGGAGTCGAACTGCCGGCGCAGCTGCTCACGATTGATGTCTTTCAGCCGCTGGCTGACCTGGGGCATCAGGTAGCGGTCTGCGTTCATCAGCAGCGCCAGCATGATGGCGCCCGAGCGCAGGTCGGTGTGGCCCAGTTCAGTGGAAGCGATCAGCCAGGCGTCCTGCAGCAGCTCGATCAGCAACGGCGAGAACGACGGGTACGGCTCAGCGGATTGGGTCTCACCGTTCAGGCTATCCCCCACCACCGGTTGCAGGGTGTGGTGGTCGATACCGGTGCTTTCCAGAATCTGGCGCACATCCGTAAACGGTGTTTCCAGCAGTTTGAACAACAGGTGAGCCGGAGTGATTTCCGCACCCTGGCGACTGATACACAGGGCCGCCGAGCTTTCCATTCCCTGGCGACAAATCTCGTTGAGGCGCCCAATCAGCGCCGGCAGTTCTACCCGAATCACAATGATCTCCTTATTTCGGGAGTTGTTCCAGTACGCTGAGCACATCCCTGATGCGTTCGTTCAGCGCTATGTTGTAAAGCGTGTACACCCCGGCCATGGCCGCCACAAACAGGCCACCAATGCCCCAAAGGGGCAGGCCTGTCCGCAGCCGGTTGCGGGCGGGGGTTACGTTGTCCAGCGCGCGGGTCAGCGGCTGCGCTTCTTCGTCGCGGCGCAACCCGCGAATCTGTTCGTACAGCCCGCGAATAATCTGTTCGTATTCGTCCCGGCCATTGGTCATCACCTTGTAGCGGCCCTCGAATCCCAGGCACAGGCACAGATAGATGAACTCCAGCATGTCGCGATAACGTTCCGGTTCCTGCTCCATGCGGGCGGTGATGGCGAACACCTTTTCGCCACCCCAGGTTTCGTTGTGGAATCGGGACAGCAGCGAGTGCTGGGACCACACGCTGTGGGCACCCCACTCGGTACCCAGCACGGCTTCGTCGATAAAAGCGCAGAGTACGTAGCGGTAGGCCACCACGGTCGGCCGTTCGTAACCTTGCTCCACCAGTTCCCGGTCAATGGCGGCAACTTCGTCCACCACTTGCTGGTACAGATTCTCCACACCTTGGAAATCCGCCAGCCGGCGTACCCGGATTACCAGCCCCAACAGGGGCGTCGCGGCATCAATCAGCCGGTTATCCTCCAGGCCCCGCAGCTGGAACTGGTCATTACCAAAGCCCTGATCGCCCACGCGACCATCGCGGTTACTGTCCGCAAACATCAGGTCATCAAACGCACTGCCACCTGCTTCCGTGCTGCCATTGGGTGAATCCATCACCGGTGCATCTGCCATGATTTAGCTCCTGATTGCCCAGAACTGCAACTCCATTCCCGGGAAACTGCCGGCCACGTGGAACGCAAAGCCGCTGGCGTTGTCGAGCATCTGCCAGGCCTGGCTCTGGTCGTCCAACCGGAAGTACACGAACCCGGCGTGATACGGCAACTGACGGGGCGCCACCGGCAGGGCCGACAGCGGAATCCCCGGCAATTGCAGGCTGATGAGATCGCGGATCTTCTCCACCGACGCCACCTTGCACTGCTGGGTGAACTGCTTGCGCAAATCGTCCAGCGGCATGTCCGCCTTCACTGCCAGGATGAACTCGGCCTGGCCGATCAACTGTGCATCCTGGACCGGTGCCACCGTGAGACCGTACTGGCGTTGCTGCAGCTGGATAGCCAGCGCACGAGGTTCCAGCACCGTGCTCAGTGATTGCCTCAGCACCTGCATCAGCGGCGTGAAGGAATCCTCCGGCAGGTCGTGATCGTAGGCTGTGTATTCCTGGGGCAAGCGGTTTTCATCGGTGAACGTCACCAGTTCGCCGCACAACTCCAGCAACGCCTCGTAGAGCCGTTCCGGGTGCAACTGACGCAAACGCGCCAGATGCAGAAAACGGGGATGAGCGCGATTAAGCATCTGCAGAAGCATGAAATCCGCCACGTCCGCGACACCACCCTGCCCCGGGGCACCCACGCGCTCGGCAATGTTCTTGGCCCGTTCGCGCATCAGCCCGGCCATTTCCCCGACGAAACGCTGAAGCCGGGGCGCCGCCCGCACACTGAGCATGGTGGGGATGAAGTTCGGGTCCATCACCAGGCTGCCGTCGGGACGCTTTTCCAGAATTCGGCCAATGGCCAGGGCTGCATAGGCGCTGCGATCGTCCCGTTCAAGCATCAGCTTCGGGGCCACTCGGGCCACGTCGATAGAGTGGGAATCGCCATCAATGGAATGCAGGTCCCGTACTTCCTCGCTCTGGGCCCGGAAGCGGCCAGCGATGGCGGCCTCCGGCCATTCCACTTCGGCCAGGCTCTCGCTGCCCAGCGGCAGGGCCAGGTACACCACCTGGTTGGCCACGGAAGCATCGGTGATTTCCAGGGGCTCTGGCATCACATCGTCCTGGGGCAGGCAGAAACGGGTGCCATCCGGAAACAGGCCGCTGGCCCGCACCAGGCCCACCCGACCAAAGCTCAGGTATTCCGCATTGAGCTCCAGATCGCTGAAACCGTAGAGGTAATCAGAAATCGCCAGGGCCCGTTCGTTGATCTGGTGTTCCAGGTAACGTTGTTGCTGCTGGAAGTGCTGGGGTTTGATGAACAGCCCATCACTCCAGACGACTCGATTGGTTGCAGACATCAGGACTCATCCGACCTTCTGAGTGTGACTTCGCGCTCGCGCAGATTGACCAGCAGGTGGTAGCGACCACCGATGGGGTCCACCTTCACCACCTTCTTCCACTGGGACAGGTTGGGATAGGCATAGAAGGCAATGACCCCGATAAAGCGCGTATCCTCGGCGATTTCGAACGGCTCTATGAACTTGAACTGCCCGGGCACCAGCGTGTAATCGCTATGGTCCACGTAGTTGCGGCCCAGGGACGGCTCCAGCTCGCCCAGCAACTGGTCGAAATCCGCCGCCATCAACCGCGAACTGTCCCGCATCTGGATGATCTGAAACGCGATGGGCGTGGGGGCCAGGGATTCGTTGGGGTTCACGTCCGGCTCCGCCAGCATGGTCAGATCCACCCGGCTTGGCAGCTCATCCGGGTAACCCACAGGAATGTCCGGGTCCCACATCACCTTGGCGGTCTTGGTAACCGCGTTATAGGGGGTGCTACACCCCACCAAAACGAGAATGGCGACCAGCAAACTCCATTTGCAGTACTTCACGACAGGTTCTCCCTCTGTAATTGACGCAGTTGTTGATCGTAAGCCTGTTCAAACACCTCCTGAAAAAGGCGCTCGAATCCCTGCTGACGACTGGAACTCAGTTCCCGGTAATAATGTTGATACATCTCCCATGCCCAGTTGCTTTCATCTTCGTCGGTTTTCAGGCCCCGGCGATAACCATGGAACCGGCGCAGCAATGCCTCCGGTGAGAAGGCATGAAGAATGGCATCCAGCCCCTCGCGAATGGCGGTCTGGGTGGCGAGCTGATGATGGTGAAGGCTCTGCAGGCTCTCACTGACCGCCGCCGGGGCGGACAGATGAACCGGACTGCGCTGGCTGGCGAACAGAGTCTGCACGGTCTCGTTGTAGTCTTCACCCAGGCGCAACGGATTGTCTTCAATCGGCTGCAAGCGTGTGCGCAGAGCCTGGTGACGGCTGTCTTCACCCTGGTGCAGGGCCAGCAGGCCTTCCACGGTGGCTTTGAGGGTCTGGCCGGCTTCTTCCAGGAACAGGCGCATTTCATCGCTGTCGGCAAAGCCCAGGTCGGTCTCCATACCGCGCAACAGCGGTGCACCGCTGATGTGCTGGCGGCTCTGGTCATTGGTCTCCCGGCGGCGGGCCGGCTTGGTGGTCTCGGACATCCTGTCACGCTCTCCTTGTTGCATGGGTAGCCCCATCGCTACGTCGCGGTTCTCGCGGTACTCGTCGGTTACGGTGCCCTCGCTGGCATACCATTCTGGCTTGTCCGCCAGCAGGGACTCCCCGTCACGATTCCCGGCCGCGTCAGCGGTTTCACTTTCGTTATGGATGTCTGACCAGGCCTGAAGGGGATCGTCGCTGAAGGTTTCACCCGGTGCCGGCTGCAAACCGTGCAGCGGTTCGGCGCCAACCGTTTCCAGCTCACGCTCCTCGGCGCGCATCAGCTCGCCCTCATCGACATTGACCAGCGTGGCGTCCTCCGCTTCCTCCGGCAGGTTGCCGTCGTGACGCTGACCGCTGAGCACCTCTGCCTTGAGCTGATAGCGACCAATGGTGATGGTGTCGCCACTTTTCAGGCGGGCCCGACGGCCACGACCGACTGGCTGGGTGCCACTGTTAATATAGGTGCGGCCACTGCGATCAATGAGGCAAAACACGCCATCCATAAACCGCACTTCTGCATGGCCACCGACGGCACCGGTGCGGTGCGAAGACAACTGCCAGGTATCGCTGCCAGCGCTTCCGATAGAGCCACCACGCACTCCGAATACATACTCCCGGGCCAGGCCACTGGCAACCTGGGTGGGGTTACTGACCACCAGTTTCAGGCTACGAGTTGGTTGATGTTCCATATCCGGTTTCCTTTTTAACCTGCTAAGCAGTCCATTGAGTTCAGCGGCGGATCTGCAGCCGCACCGCTGGCAGCTTCCGGGCTTTTTCCGGGGTGACAAACGAGTTCCAGCCCAGCCGCACATCCGCACCCAATTGCATGGGCTTTACATCCCTCGGGCGCATCTGCAGTTCCAGGTCGTAAGCCAACTGCTCCCGGGTGACAAATTCCACCAGCTTCACCAGCCGGTCGTGGTCGTCGCCGTTGGGCAGAAAATCCGCAAATCGCTGTCGGTCCAGGTTGCGGATGCGCAGGATAAACTTGCCACTGCGATCACGAATGCCCGAGCCTACCAGCGTGTCCTCACCGAGGGCGGCGTTCGCCTGCCCCAGCCGAGTTTGCTGATCCTTCGGGATTTCCACCCGACGCAATACCCACTGCTCAATGCCGACATCGTCCAGATCAAAGCAATGCCCAATGATGCCGCTGACCACTTCCGGAGAACGGCTACGGCCCGCCATCATCCCGGCATAGGCCAGCATCTTCGACCAGTTAACCGGTGTTGCCGCCCTGACCTGCGGGTCACCGAGACCTACCAGAGAGAAAATATGCTCGGAGAAGCCGTCAGAGGCCTCCGGCTGAAACCGCACGTAATAGCGATACTTGCGCCACGCCCGATGAAACAGCGTCACCAGCCGATGATTGAAAAAATCCAGGAAGTGGCGACGAATGCCCAGATTCTGCCCCGCTTCCCAGGCCAGGTCCTCCAGGTAGTAGCCCGGCAGGGGCGACTGGGAACCGTGCAAGCCCAGGAAACTGACTTCCAGCTGATAGGGCGCGTGCTCGTGCTCCGGCGACGCCGCCGACACCACATCACTGCCGGGAAAACCCAGCCCGGCCGACGCCGAGAAGCGGATACGCTCCCGCTGTGGCTGTTCGTCCTGGGATCGTTCCAGATCATCACCGTGGTGACGATGGATCAGATCCACCAGTTGGAAAAAGCTGTAGCGCCGTGCATTGCCCAGAACGGGTTGCAGCTCGGCTACATCAGAGGTTGCTGCCCTTGCTGTAACGTCCATGTGTACCGTTCCTGATTGTCTGTATTCACCACTTCCAGTTGGTGAAAAGCGTTAATACTGGCGTAAAGTGCGAAAAACTGGCTGAGTACCGTACCGAACAGGTACAGATCTCCTTCCGAGGCGAACGACTGCTGATCCAGCCGCATCACCGAGCGGATACCCCGCACCGGCAGGCCCCGCACCATCCGGTCCACCGGCGTGGTTTCAATGTCCAGAATGCCGGCCAGGCGCTTCTGGGACACCCGCTCCGCCTGGCGATCCACCAGGGCGCGGAAGTCATAAACCCGCAGTACCGTGCGCAAGGCGTCCACATCCAGCAGCGACAGGTAGTTCAGCGATAAATTGGAGATCAGTGTCCACAACAGGCTGCCATCCAGTGTCGGCCGCAGGGTGTGCGTCGGCCGGGTAATATTGCTGAACGAGGCGAACGCCGGCGTAGTTTCTGTCGCCATGCAGATCTCCCCCACCGCCAGCTGATGCGGTAACTGACGGTTGGTGCAGGTCAGAGTCAGCGATACCGCTTCCTGCCGGTTCAGGCACTCCGACTCGTCGCCACGCACGAAGGAAATGTAGTGGTCAAAGCCGTCCCCGCGCACACTCTCCCGGGCCTTCACCCGGTAATACAGGGCGGTACGGCCACGATCCCGCTCCACCTCGTGCTGAAAACTCTCAAACGCGGTATACAACCGCGGCTCCCCCCGCCCGGACCGGCCTTCCAGCCAGCCCTCCACCTGTTCGATGCTGAATACTTCGAAGTGCTCCGGCGAACGGCTGGACGGAGCAATCCGGTACTCCGTCTGCCGACCATTCAGGTCCACCGGGTCGGCTTCGTGGGTGAACAGATTGATGGCCGGCGTGCAGTAAAGCTGGAAATTTTCCGCGCGAATCTTCGCATCCGGCGGCAGAATACGGCTGAAATGGAACCGCAGGCTGATCTCATCCGCTTGCACCGCTGGCAGTCGCGCCTTCAGGCCCTGAATATCCACAAACCGGAAAGCTTCGGGAAAACTCAGGAATTCCTGCAGTATCCGGTAGCCGGGATAGGCGTTCTTGGGATACGGCAACAGGGCCTCGTCGTTAGCGAACCCGACGGGCTTCAACTGGCTGGCCGGAATGGAAAATACCGAATCGCCTACCACCAGTTCCATACGCTGCAGGTAGTGGTTCAGCCACAGGTACAGCGTCTCGGAAATATGGTTCTCGCCGCCCAGGTAGAAACGCAGGTTATCGAGGCCCAGGGACGACAGCGGCTGGTCGGTGTGCAACGCCAGATCCACGGTCACCGATGACACTTCCCGCGAATGCTCCGCGTGGGCGTCCGCCACACTCACCGGAAACACGTCAACCGCCCGACAGGTCCGGAACCGGCACTGAGTCTGGCGCGTGGCGTCGCCCAGTGGTCGGCTCTTGATCTCGGTATGCCGATCCACCCGCTGGCGCTCACTGATGGCATGCAACTGCGGATCAAACCGCATGATGGTGCAACTGGGCACTGGCCGGAGATAGTTCGGCCACAGCATGTTCAGCAGCGAATGCGTCAGCTCGGGAAACTCGTCCTCGACCTTTTCTCGAAGCTTCCCCGTCAGAAACGCAAAGCCCTCCAGTAGTCGTTCGACATCTGGATCGGTGCTCTGCTCCGACAGGAAACGAGTAAGTTGCGGATGGGCATCCGCAAATTCCCGCCCCTGCAATCGCAGAAAGCTAAGTTCGTCCCTGTAAAATCGATTCAACTTCATAGAACTACTACACCAAAGTTCGATCGAGGGGATGGGGATACCTTTTCTGCCGGGAAAAAGGTGTCCGAGCAAAGCGAGTTCTTTTTCCCAGAAGAAAAGGTATCGCCATCGCCTCTGACTCCGAACAGGCAATGCAGGGG
>NZ_ABCP01000069.1 GCF_000170835.1 Marinobacter algicola DG893 | reverse complement strand
ACTTTTCAAGATTTCTGACCGCGCCTTTGTCAGCGCTGGTTGCCAGCAACGCATAAGCCTTCAGTGCTGCCGAGACTTTGCGCGGTCGCGACAACTCGGGCTTCCAGCCTTTCTCATTCCGCTCGTCACGTCGACGATCGAGTTCGTTCTGGTCTATCTCCACGTTGATGGACCGGTTGGGAATGTCGATACGGATCAGGTCACCGTTCTCAATCAACCCAATGGCGCCGCCTGCAGCCGCCTCAGGGGAGGCATGGCCAATGGAAAGCCCAGAGGTGCCACCGGAGAAGCGGCCGTCAGTCAGCAGGGCACACTCTTTACCCAGCCCCTTGGACTTCAGGTAACTGGTGGGATAGAGCATTTCCTGCATACCTGGGCCGCCCTGAGGGCCTTCGTAGCGAATAATCACCACCTCTCCAGGCTGGACCTCGTCGTTGAGGATGCCTTCGACCGCGGTATCCTGGCTTTCGAATACCCGTGCCTTGCCTTCGAAGACGTAGATGCTCTCGTCCACGCCGGCCGTCTTGACCACGCAGCCATCCAGGGCAATATTGCCAAACAGAACGGCCAGGCCGCCTTCCGAGGAGTAGGCGTTTTCAACGGAACGAATGCAACCTGTCTCGCGGTCGCCGTCGAGGGAGGGCCAGCGAGTGCTCTGGCTGAAGGCTGTCTGAGTGGGGATGCCAGCAGGGCCGGCCTTGTAGAACTCGACCACTTCAGAGGTGGGCTCCTGCATGATGTCCCAGGTTTTCAGGGCCTCACGCATGGTCTTGCTGTGCACAGTGGGCAGGTCGGTGTTGATCAATCCGCCCCGTTCCAGCTCGCCGAGGATGCCCATGATGCCACCTGCGCGGTGAACGTCCTCCATATGATACTTGGGGGAATTCGGTGCTACCTTGCAAAGTTGGGGTACCCGGCGGGACAACTGGTCAATCTCATTGAGAGTAAACGGTACGCCGCCTTCCTGAGCCGCTGCCAGCAAATGCAGGATGGTGTTGGTGGAGCCGCCCATGGCGATGTCCATCACCATGGCGTTCTCGAATGCTTCCATTGAGGCAATGCTCAAAGGCAACACACTGGCGTCGTCATCCTCGTAATAGCGGCGGGCATTCTCCACAATCTGTCTTCCGGCTTTCAGGAACAGGGCTTCGCGGTCCGAGTGGGTAGCGAGCATTGAGCCATTCCCGGGCAAAGCCAGGCCAATGGCTTCGGTGAGGCAGTTCATGGAGTTGGCTGTAAACATGCCGGAACAGGAGCCACAGGTAGGGCAGGCACTGCGTTCGTACTCGGCGACGGTTTCGTCATCCGCATTCGGGTCGGCGGCGATGACCATGGCGTCCACAAGGTCGAGTTTGTGTTCCGAGAGCTTGGTCTTACCGGCTTCCATGGGACCACCGGAGACGAAAATGGCGGGAATGTTCAGGCGCATGGCGGCCATCAGCATCCCCGGGGTGATCTTGTCGCAGTTGGAGATGCAGACCAGGGCATCAGCGCAGTGGGCGTTGACCATGTATTCCACGGAGTCGGCGATGATCTCGCGGGAGGGCAGGGAATACAGCATCCCGTCGTGCCCCATCGCAATGCCGTCGTCCACGGCAATGGTGTTGAATTCCTTGGCAACGCCGCCGGCTTGTTCGATTTCCCGGCAGACCAACTGCCCCAGATCCTTGAGGTGTACATGGCCGGGAACGAACTGGGTAAAGGAGTTGGCAACAGCGATGATGGGTTTGCCAAAGTCTTCATTCTTCATGCCGGTGGCGCGCCAAAGAGCACGTGCGCCAGCCATATTGCGGCCTGCGGTGGATGTCCGCGAACGATACTGGGGCATGGTTGTCTGGTCTCTCTTCTTCAACTGGGTCGGAAAATGGAACGCAAGAGGATACCAGATTACCCCTTGATCGCATGGTTGTTTTGAGATTCCGCGCTTACAATGTGTAACAGAACGAACGAATAACTGATCGAGGAGTAGTCCTATGGCTGGCCAGGAAAGCCTGCCTCTGCGTCGTCTCAAACAGTTTCAACCCTTGAACCGGTTGACGGATGACCAGTTGGTTTTGCTCGCAAGTCGGGCGGAGAGAAGAACCCACGGCCCGGGTCAGCGAGTGGTGGAGCGCGGCGTGCGGGATGGTCTGGACATATTCCTGATCCACGGCAGTGTAGAGTTGGAGTCTATTGACGGTCGCAAGTCCACCATAGAGGCCGATACCGACAAGGCTATTAATCCCATTGCCCGACTGCAGCCCCGGATGTACAACGTGACCGCCATCAAGGCGAGCGAATTCCTGGTGATTCAGCAGGACATCCTCAACCAGCTATTGCGGGCCGCACCGGTGCCACAGGTGGAAATGGATTCCGGTGACGGGGTTGGCGATGAGAGCAGCGAAGAACACCATCTGCTGATGGAGTTTTATGCCGAGCTGCGTTCCAATCAGTTGACCCTGCCCAGTGTGCCGGATGTGGCCTGGAAAGTGCGCAGGACCGTAGACCGAGAAGATTCCACGGCGGATCAGGTTGCCAGTGCCATCTCGGCGGACCCGTCCATGGCCGCCAAACTGGTTCGGGCCTGCAACAGCCCCCTGTACCGCGGGTTCAGCGACGTTCGCAATGTTCGCGAAGCCGTTATCCGGTTGGGCATGCGTACCACGCGCCAATTGGTTACGGTGTTTTCGATGCGCGAGGTGTTTAAAACCAGGCAGGCGTCGCTGCAAAAGGAAATGGACAAACTCTGGCGCCATTCCCGTGAGATGGCGGCACTGTGTTGGGTGCTCGCGGATAGTGCGACTTCCATCAACCCGGAAGAGGCGTTGCTCGCGGGGCTGTTGCACGATATCGGAGTCGTGCCGGTGCTGGTGCAGGCGGAGCATCACGTTAACCTGTTTGCCGACCAGGCCAATCTTGAGCATGCCATCGGCGAACTCAGGGCTGATGTGGGAACCGCGATTCTGGAAAGCTGGTCGTTCCCTGGCAGCTTTCTGGAGGCGACAAGGCATGCAGAGGACTGGGGATATGAGTGCCGGGAATCCTCTCCCCAGCTGGTGGACATCGTGATTGTCGCCCAGTTGCATGCGATGATTGGGGCCAGTCAGAACAGTGCCCTGCCACCGTTTGACGAGGTGCCTGCCTATCGTCGCCTTGGTGAGCTTGAGCTGAACGCGTCCAAAAGCCTGCAACTGCTGACGGAAGCCCGTGCAAGGGTGGATGAAGTTCATCGCCTGCTTTCAATTCATTGAGGATATGACAGGGTCGTCATTCCTCTGGAGCCCGTTTACTGGTGACAATACCAACAATGAATGTACCTCTTTTCCCGCTGAACTCTGTTGTGCTGCCCGGGGGACGGATTCCCCTGCAGCTGTTCGAGCCCAGATACATCGATATGCTCACCCGTTGCCTCAAGGAAGATCGGGGATTTGTGGTCGTGCTGCTTCGGGAAGGTCTGGAAACGGGCAAATCGGTGGCTTTCTACGATATCGGCACCTATGTTCGCATTATTGATTTCCAGCAGATGGATAACGGGTTGTTGGGTATTACGGTTGAAGGCAAGGACAAGGTAACGGTGGTGCGTTCCTGGCAACAGCCGGACGGACTGAATGTTGGGGACGTGGAGTGCCTGCTGGCGGAGGAACAAACGCCTGTTCCTGAGCGTTTCGCGGAACTACCCTCAGTGTTGAAAGCGTTGTTCCGCCATCCGGTCGTCCGGGAGCTGGATATGGACGTAGACTTCGACGACGCCAGGGATGTGGGCTGGCGGCTGACTGAGTTACTACCACTGGACAAGCAGGAAAAGCAGCGGCTGGTGGAACTCCAGGCGCCCCTGGAACGCCTGGAGCGTCTGTTGGGGTTGCTGGAAGCGCTGGAAGAAAGCTGAAAAACGGTTGCTACGAAGCGGTGACACTGTAGAGCTGAATCGCGTCTGACCATTGAGTCGTTATATACCAGGCCACGAAGGCGAGCCATCCCCACCCCGCCATCAATAACGTTCCGTCCGCTGCCAGTGGGACGTTGTCGTAGCGGCTATAGCTGGCCCTGACGAACCCGCAGATGGATAGCCCCAGAAACACCCCCGCCACGACATCGGTAAACCAGTGAACGCCCAGGTAAAGTCGGCTTAGCGCGCCAAGGATAATGGGAATGCTGAAAAGTAGGTAGTAGCGCCAGCGTCTGATATTCCGGCTTTCCCTGGCTATAAAGCTTGCTGCCAGGGTAGAGAGAACGGTGACGCCGGTGGCGTGGCCACTGGGGAAAGCACCTGAATCCGGAGGTCCGAAGACAACATCCGGCCGTGGTATCGCGGTCAGGTATTTGAAGCCCCAGACCAGCACGGTCGTGAGCAGTGCTGCTCCCGCCACGTGGATGGCGGCGGCGTAGTAACCGCGAAAGTAAAGGGCCAGGGCGCTCAATGCAGCTGCTGCCAGCAGTACCGGCGGATCCCCGAGAAGCGTTAGCAGGATCATTACCGGATCCAGCAGCGGGGTCCGCAGCTGAGAAAACCACTGCAGGGTCAGGTTATCAAACGGCGCCAGCAGTTGGGTGGCGGTGGCCAGTTGGCCCCAGATCATAAACAGGGCCCCGGCTCCCAGTGCCAGCGACAATGACGGCAGGGGAAACTCACCAGCCTGCGCGGGCCGCTGACTGGTATACAGGCGCCAGAAGCGGTGGGTCGAATCGTAGCGGGCCGTGAGGCGTGCCAACCACAGGTAGAGCTGGCTGCCGTGTCCAAGACCAAGCTGGAAGCGGAAAAGCAACAGGTAAATCACCAGCAGTATTGCGGCACTGATTGCGATGACGGGGTAGAAGTGAGCAGGTGGTTCGAACTCGCTGGCCAGGGCGCTGCCAACCAGATACCCCGGCAATATATAGACTGGCGCCCAGGCTACAGCCGATGACAGGTTGAAGGCCAGGAACCGTCTCCAGGGCATCATAAACGCGCCAGCGATGAGCGGAATGATCGGCCGTATCGGGCCCACGAAGCGCCCGATAACGACGCTTTTGCCGCCGTGACGATGGAAGAAGGCCTCGCCTTTGCCGATGAAACCCGGGAAACGATTCAGTGGCCACAGCCTGTCCAGGCGTCCCTGGAACAGTCTGCCGAGGGCGAAGCTGATGCCGTCGCCAGCAACGGCGCCGGCGCCAGCCCAAAACAGGACTTCGGCTACCGGTATGGCCACCTGGCCAGACAGCACCGCCACGGCGAACAGGATGGCGACCCCGGGGATAAGGATGCCCGCAAAGGCGAGAGACTCGAGGAATGCTGTGAGGAACAACGCCGCTGACAGCCAGCCTGGGTTGGTTGACAACCAGTCGGTCAGTGACTGTAGCCACTCCGGCATCATGATGGGCGAACATCTCCCTGGCTGTACCACACCGAATCGGCGCCGCGTTTGCGGGCTTCCTCCAACGCATGCCTGACCCGCTTTCGCAGGTCCGCTGTGCGGGTGTCGGTGCTGGCTCGGGTGGTGCAGCCGAGGCTGACAGTCACTTTTCCGGCCAGAGGCCAGTTCTGTTCTGCGATGGTCCGTCGAATCCGTTCGGCGATGACGCGTACACCTTCTTCCGGGGTGAAGGGCAGGATCAGGAAAAACTCCCCATCTTCAAGCGTGTAAAGGGTATCGCCAGCGCGGATAACGTCAAACAGGTGTTGGGTGAGATCCCTGAGCAGCCGCTGCATGCCGGCCTGACCGTGTAGGTCTTCGGCTTCCTCGGCGTAATCAATGGCCAGGGAAATCACCGACAGGGAATGCGACATGGCGATTGCCCGGGAAATCTCCTTTTGCAGGGTTTCGTCCAGGAAGCGCGCGTTGTGGGCGCCGGTTACCGGATCGGTAATGGCGAGATCTTCTGCCGATTGTGCCATGTGGTCGTAGTGCCAGATATAAAGCGCGGCCACCGCGACCAGCGCAAACACCCCTGAACTGATGGTTACGGCGTACATCATGGGGGATGACAGGAGCAAGAAGAGCGCCAGGGCGACCAGCAGCAACAGGGAAAGGATCAGCCCCTGTCGCAGCGGAAGGATCAGCAGATTCAGCACAACCAGGGGCATAACCCAATGACTGATGCCGGGCGGGTCAAGGGCAAACATGGCTGCCACCAACCCACTGTTCAGAGCCGTCAGAATAATGAGATGCCCCGGCGCCGACAACTGGCGGCGGCGACAGATGAAGGTATAGCCAGCGCCTGCGACCGTCAGCAAGGCCATTCCGGCGGCCAGGAAGAACAAATCATAAAATCCGTAACGAAGGTTCTGGAACGCCAGGCTGGCAATGAAAAAACTGGCAAACGCATAACCGGCCAGATGGGTAAAACTTCTCAAGCGGGTTTCAGTCATAACGCCGGCCCTTCCGTCCGGGGTGGAGGCGATGTGTGTGTCCAGGTACTGTAGGACTGGGCGCGGTCGCCCCCTTGTTGTTGGGCTCGCCGCAAAGCATTGGCAGCGGATTGCTGCAAGCTGTCGGCATCATCGCCGATATTCAGGCCGGCTATTCCCGCACTGACCGTCAGATGCAGTTGGTGGGAGGCAAGCAGGGTGCGTAATCCTTTACGGATCGTCTCCGCCAGTGATGCTGCCTCTGCCGTGGGAATACCTGGCAGGATAATCAGGAATTGCAGGTCTGCTACCCGGTAGTAGGTGTCGAAATCCCGCAGCTGGGAGTGCAGATAACGGCCGATCCGTGGCAGGATGGAGCGTATGTCGGCATCCGGGTCGCTGTCGCTAAGATGGGTGTCCAGGCCGATCATGATCACCGACATATCGGTGCCTTCCCGTTCACCGCGTTGGATTTCCTTGTGCAGATCAGCCGTCAGGTATTCACGGCTGGCGGCTTGGGTCAGTTCGTCGGTCCGGCGCAGGGGCGCAAGTTGTCGCGACTTATATTCACGCAGGAATACCAGCAGGCCCGAAAGCATAACGGTCAGCAGCAGTGCGCTGAGCATCTGGTGGCGTTCGGGCAATCCGGCGGACCAATGGGTGGCAGACATCGCAAGAACGGCGCAGAGCGCGGTAATGGCCGCCGCCCAGGTGACGGGCAGCAGGGCAAAGCCGACCAATGGTGCTACGTAAAGCCAGTGGGTCAGGCTCCAGGGCCCTGTCCAGAGGCTGGTGGCCAAAAGCGACAGCAGTGCCGCAAAAAGCAGCCGATGGATCGCGGGCCAGGGTTGTCGAGAGCGTCCGGGGTGAAAGGTGTTGCCGCTTAAGACCAGTGCTGCGGCGACAATGGCAGTGATCGCTGTCAGCGTCTCCCGTTGGATCACTGCAAACGCGGCAATGGCGATCAGGATCAGGAATCCAGTTCTCGACAGGCGGCTCAACAGGAATTTTTCGGCCATCTGGGCCATGGTATCCGTCCTCTCCCGGGCGTCTGTGTTTTAAAGCATACAGCAGGTTTTGTTCAATGACCCGCGGAATAAAGTGTCTCAGGACGGTATAATAATCACTTGGGATGCGTACTTGAAACGGGAAAGGTAAAGTTAGGCCCTGATTCGCACAATCGGTTTAAACATTGAAAGGTAATCGGATGGATATTGCAGCTTATATGGCAGAGGTTGGGCAGCAGGCACGGCAGGCCGCGACGGCGGTGGCGCGTTCCACAACGGCTGTTCGCAACCAGGCGTTGCTGGCAACGGCCGAGGCTCTGGATGCTGCGCGTGATGAGCTTGCCGCAGCCAATGCCAGGGATCTGGAGGGTGGCCGTGCCAGCGGCCTGGAAGCGGCGATGCTGGACCGGCTGGAGCTGACCCCGGAGCGCATCGATACAATGATTGAGGGGCTGCGCCAGGTGGCCTCGTTGCCGGACCCGATTGGCGAAATTACCGATATGACGTATCGCCCCTCGGGCATACAGGTGGGGCGCATGCGTGTGCCGTTGGGTGTTATCGGTATCATTTACGAATCCCGGCCCAACGTGACCGTGGAGGCTGCCAGCCTTTGCCTGAAGTCTGGAAACGCCACTATTTTGCGGGGCGGCTCCGAGGCCATTCATTCCAATCAGGCCATTGCGGCCTGCCTGGCCAGGGGGTTAAAGGAATCGGGTCTGCCAGAAAGTGCGGTACAGGTTGTGAAAACCACCGACAGGGAAGCCGTTGGCGAATTGATCACCATGCCCCGGTTTGTGGATGTGATAGTCCCAAGAGGTGGTAAGGGCCTGATCGAGCGCATCAGTCGTGATGCGCGCGTACCTGTGATCAAGCACCTCGATGGTATCTGCCACGTGTATATCGACAGTCATGCTGATCCCGAAAAAGCCCTGAGCATAGCGGTGAACTCCAAAACTCAGCGGTACGGCACCTGCAATACCATGGAAACACTGCTGGTGGACCAGGAAATCGCGGCTGATATTCTGCCATTGCTGGCGGACGCCTTCCGGGACAAAGGTGTGGAGCTCAGAGGTTGTCCGCAGACAATGGACATTCTTCCCGATGTTGTTCGTGCCACTGAGGACGACTGGGGCACGGAATACCTGGCCCCGGTGCTTGCGGTAAAGGTGGTCGACGGGCTTGATGGCGCGATCGAACATATCAATCGTTACAGCTCTCAGCATACCGACAGCATTGTCACGGAAAACTATACCCGGGCCCGCCGATTCATGACGGAAGTGGACTCCAGCTCCGTCATGGTCAATGCTTCGACCCGTTTTGCAGACGGTTTCGAATATGGCCTAGGTGCTGAAATCGGCATCTCCACAGATAAGATTCACGCTCGTGGGCCAGTTGGCCTTGAAGGTCTGACATCGCAGAAGTACGTGGTGTTTGGCGACGGCCATATCCGGACCTGATTGCGCATGCATGTGATCTATGGCGGAACCTTCGACCCGATACATCACGGCCACCTGCGGCTCGCAGTCGAGCTAAGGGAGCGGTTGGGGGTGGCGAGAGTGGCTTTGATGCCCTGCCACGTGCCTCCTCATCGTGATGTGCCGGGTGCCACGAGCGCACAGCGTCTGGCCCTGCTGGAACTGGCTATTGCTGGCGAGCCCGGGCTGACTCTGGATGACCGGGAGTTGGGGCGGGAAGGCGCGTCCTACACCGCGGAGACGTTGACCCAACTGAGGGCGGAGATCGGTCCCGACGAGCCGCTCGCCATGGTTTTGGGTACGGATTCTTTCGCCGGTTTCGACCGCTGGCAGGAATGGGAGCGAATTCCCGAACTGGCACACATTGTCGTTGTGCAACGGCCGGGACCGGGTCTGGCATCGGATGGCGTACCAGCGCAATTGTTGAGCCAACGCTCAGTCGAGCGTGTAGAGGCCTTGTTCAGCGCGCCTTGTGGCCACATCCTGCAACTCGACCCACCGTTGCTTGATATCTCCGCCACCGGTATTCGCGATCGGATTCTTTCCGGCCTCTCCCCCCGTTACCTCCTGCCCGATCTGGTGTGGCGGGAAATTCAGCGCCAGGGACTTACG
>NZ_ABCP01000070.1 GCF_000170835.1 Marinobacter algicola DG893 | reverse complement strand
GCTAAACTCCGGTTAAATCCTTTTTCCGGAGCGCCCCATGCTCACCCTGTTCCCCGATATCAAACCCAGCGTCCAGCATCGCATTGCGGTTGATCCGCCCCATGAGCTCTATGTTGAAGAAAGCGGCAATCCGGATGGTATTCCCGTTCTGGTCGTCCACGGCGGGCCCGGTGGTGGGTGTGAGGACTACCACCGCCGTTTCTTCGATGCCGAGCGTTACCGGATTATTTTGATGGATCAGCGCGGCGCTGGCCGTTCGAGCCCACTGGCTGAGTTTGCAGGGAATACCACTCAAAAGCTGGTGGACGATATGGAAACGGTGCGGACCTTTCTTGGGGTGGACCGGTGGATACTGTTTGGCGGTAGTTGGGGGTCTACACTGAGCCTGGTGTATGCCCAGTCGCACCCGGACAGAGTGCTTGGCCTGGTGCTGAGGGGGATTTTCCTTTGCCGGCCCAGGGATATCCACTGGTTCTACCAGGAGGGCGCGAGCCGCGTGTTTCCCGATTACTGGCAGGATTTCCTGGCGCCTATTCCTGAGGACGAACGTGGCGATCTCGTCACGGCCTATTACCGTCGCCTGACGAGCAGCAACGAGCTGGAGCAGATACAAGCCGCCAAGGCGTGGTCCATCTGGGAGGGGCGGTGCGCAACCCTGCACCCGAACCCGCGTGTGGTTGAGCACTTCGGGCATCCTCATGTGGCTATTGCCCTGGCGCGCATCGAATGCCATTACTTCATGAACAATGCATTCCTGGAAGACAATCAAGTTGTCCGTGACGCGGCGCTACTCAAGGATATTCCAGGTATTATCGTCCACGGCCGTTACGATATGGTGTGTCCGTTGGACAATGCCCTTGCTTTAAGTGAAGCCTGGCCGGAAGCTGATCTGAGGATTATACGGGATGCCGGGCACTCGGCCTCCGAGCCTGCCATCATTGATGCCTTGATACGTGGTGTTGATGAGGTCGCTGCGAAGCTTGAAGGCCGGGATACGTAAAGTCACATTAAGAGGGTTGCGGCGAACCTGGTGCGTGGATAAACTCCGCTTCGAACTTTGAGTCCTTGCGCAGGGAGCTTAATGAAAGGGCTGATACAGCGGGTTACTCACGCCAGCGTCACCGTCGATAATGAGGTCATCTCCGAGATTGGTTCGGGGCTGTTGTTGTTGCTCGGAGTGGAGAAGTCTGACGACTCCAGCACGGTGCGGGAACTGTGTCGAAAATTACTCGCCTACCGGGTATTTCCCGACGACCAGGGACGGATGAATCGCAGCTTGCTCGATATGGGCGGCTCTCTCCTCGTTGTTCCCCAGTTTACGCTTGCTGCTGATACCCGGTCCGGGTCCCGTCCAGGATTTTCGGTGGCTGCGCGCCCGGAATCCGCAGAAGCACTGTTTCATGAATTCGTGGCATCGTGTGAGTCGCAGCTGGGCTCTGACCGGATTGGTCAGGGGCGGTTCGGCGCGGACATGAAGGTGGCCTTGGTAAACGATGGGCCGGTCACGTTTCTTCTGGAGGCCGGAGGTGTGCCAGGGCAGGGTTGAGGTGTCGCTCTATTGCGAGGCATTGCAACAGCGGTTGGTCTTTTCTGGTGCAGCGCTGGCCAGCAGGCTGGGTTTTCAATTGGTCTGGGAAGCGGTTTTTGGCCATTAATTTTCTGATTTTAAATAAATTAATGGTTTTTGGCCTCAGATTTGAACAGGAAGTTCCGAGAAAGTAGATGACAGCTCATGGCATAAAAAGTTTCCCTTTTAAGCTTAATTGAGCTAAAAAGGCTCGATTAAAAATTTGCAAATGCGACATCATTGTATTAAAACAGGTTCATCACTCAGTGCTTTAATAAAGCAGTGTAAGTGACTGAGCTGTAAAGGGCCTGATAGGCTCTTTACCGACAAGAAGAAAAATGAATTGTTATGGCCTTGTCACAAAACTGACATGGTTAATAAACAGAATAGGGCTCAACCAGCCCGACTGGTGAAGTCTAAAGAGCGGGAAACTAACCCGACGCTAAAACCTGAGTTAACTCAAAAGGAAGACGCAACATGAAAAAAACGCTCCTCGCATCTGCAATCGCCGCCGCGACCTTCTCTGGTTCCGCTTTGGCAATGGAGAATGCCTCTGAACTGGCTGCGCGCATGGATTCCATGCCTGAGGTTTACGGCAACATCCAGTACGCTATCGCTCACGACAACTTCGACGGTGGTCCTTCTGAACTGAGCCACTTCGACAATGGTTCCACGCTGGGCGTCAAGCACGATCACGAAATTGCTCCAGGCATCACTGGTTTTTTCAAGCTTGAGCTGGAAGGCCTGGCTGCCGATGACAAAGATCGTGAATCTGGTCTTGAAGACCTGGACGAAGCCTACATCGGTGTGAAGGGTGATAGCTTCGGCCAGGTTTGGGTTGGTTCAGACGACTCCACCTACGAGCGTGCGGTTGACGAAATCGCCCAGTACTACGAAGTAGCCATCCTGAACATCGGTGCGGACTACACCACTGGTGAAGGCGACCTGGTTCAGTACATGTCTCCGTCTTTCGGCGGCCTGAGCCTGTGGGGCGCTGTTCAGATCAATGGCGATGGCGACGATGCATCACTGGGCGATAAGGGTGGCGACAAGTCCTATCCTTATCAGCTGGCCGCTGTCTATGAAATGGACGCGCTGGAACTGGCCGTTGCTATGGACTCCAACGATGGTGGTTCTGCAAGCAACGAGAACACCTATGGTCTGCGTGGCAGCTACAACGCTGGCGCCCTGCGTGTTACTGGTGAATACCACACCACCAAGGACGCGTCTGACACTTACGGCGTGATTGGTTACTACACCATGGGTGCTAACCAGTTCGCTCTGTCCTACGAGCTGAACGTGGCTGACGATGCCGACGACACTGAAACCTCTACTGTGACCCTGCAGGCGCTGCACAATCTGTCTGACCACATGTATGTTTACTTCGAAGGCTACCTGGGTGGTGGTGACGAAGTATACGAGTACACCGATTCTCTGGGTAACGATGCAGTGACTGACGAGCGTTCCATCGCTTCTGTTGGTGCTGTTTACTACTTCTGATCAGCTAACCCGCTAATCGGATAAGTAGTTACAAAACCGGCGGCCTTCTTCGGGCCGCCGGTTTTTTTATGTATGCTGATATCAAACTTCCCCGGCAGGAGGGCGGATGGCTCAGGAACTGGAAATCAAACTCAGCGTGGCGCAGCCTGATCTGGATCGAGCGGTTGATTGGCTGCTGGGTCAGCCAAATACGTATGAGTCCGAAACCCTGCAATTGGGAAATACTTACTACGACACGCCCGGTGGGGATCTCAATCGTCAGAAGATTGCCTTGCGAATACGCAAAGTGGGTGACAAGCATATTCAGACCCTGAAAACCCGTGGTGAATTCGTTGATGGTGCTCATCGTCGCCAGGAGTGGGAATGGCCGTTGATCGGTACCACGCTCAATATGGGGCTGCTCGCGGATACGCCGGTGGGGCAGAATGTGAATCTTGCCGAACTGCAGCCGGTGTTTGAGACCAACTTTCAGCGTCGTGTGGTCATGATCGAGCAAGGGGAAAGCCTGGTTGAAGTGGCCATTGATTCCGGGGAAATCGTGGCAGGTGACCAGTCCCGACCGCTCAGCGAAATTGAATTTGAGCTTAAGGCCGGAGACGCCTCGTTGTTACTCGCGTGGGCGCGACGTTTGGCGGATGAAGTGCCGGTGTTTCTGAACCTGGTCAGCAAGGCGGAGCAGGGGTATCACCTCGCGGGGCTCTATCATCCGGTTCAGCAAACGGCGTCAGATGCCGAGTTGTCGGTGAATGAATTCCTGTTTCTCTTAAGCGTGTCCTGGCTTACCGGGCAACCCGTTCACGTGGATGTCGACGATTTTGGAGCGATAGGTCGGATGGCTGGCGAGCGCGGTGTCGGGGAGCTTTGCCAACATGTGTTCCGTTTGTTGGCAGAGGGTAGTGCCATTGGCGATATGACAACCAGCAAGGAACTTGGCCAGCTACAACTGGCCATCGCGGCGGCATAGTTTACGACTGATCGGCCGCGTTGGCAGCGCTACTACCCTCTTGGGAAGTCTGTTTCTGCAGGTTGTGCCACTTGTTAATAAAGTCGCGATAGTGTGACAGGGCCTCTTTCACCACTTCCACGTCCGGTGTCTCGCTGGACTTTACCAGAACGATCAGGCCCTTACCTTCAATTTCCTTATCGGTCGGCGGATGGCAAACGACTTCGTTATTGTTGTCAATATAGGCCAGTGCGGTGCCGATGCCATGCCGGATCAGCGCGCTAACAATATCCGCCCAGTTCAGGTCGTCCAGTTCAATTTCGTAGCGGTGAGGGTGGTCGTGTTGATAGTTAAACAGATCCTCAAGGACTTTCTCTGACCCAGGTGCGATGACCGAGCGCACCATGATCTCCGGGTAGGTTCGGACCGGCCGGATAACGGTGCGGACACCTACAGAAGTAAAGCGATCCCGGTTCTCATCCCGTACGCACTCCACTGTGACTTTCTGCCCAAGATTGGACTCACTCAACCTGTGGGCGATATCAAAGGTCAGGCTGTCGGACGTCGGGTCGGATTCGTCGGCGGCTAATACGATAATATGTCTGGCAGCACCAGCGTGCACCGCCTTGAGAGCTTCCGGGTCGCTACCGGAGCCATGGAAGTGAACCAGTCCGTTGTCCGCCAGTTCGGGCGGCAGCCCGTTCGGAAACTGGCTGGTCAGTATGATGATGGG
Source organism: Marinobacter algicola DG893 (assembly GCF_000170835.1). Lineage (GTDB taxonomy): Bacteria > Pseudomonadota > Gammaproteobacteria > Pseudomonadales > Oleiphilaceae > Marinobacter > Marinobacter algicola. The sequence goes on along the minus strand of NZ_ABCP01000070.1, from coordinate 3,869 downwards.
GACGGTTTCATAGCCAGGTACGGCTCGCATCTGGGAGGCGAAGCGGGAAAAATACTGCTCTCCGCCCGTCTGCGGTGTGTTGATAATCACGATGTGGTCTTTCATGGCGTATATCCAGCGTCCGGTTAAGATACGTTCCCGGCGGTAGAACCGGTATTCGATGTAATCACTGACGATCAGCGTCAACAAAGTGATGGCGGCGATGAACATCAAGAAAACGGTGCTGAGCCGTCCGATGATGGTTTGCGGCGCAAAATCACCGTAGCCCACGGTAACCAGTGTTGTCATGGTCATCCACGCAGACTCGAACAGCGTGAGATCCTCAGCCGCCCAGATGATCACTACCTGGGCGATCAACAGCCCGCCAAGAATGGTAAAAAGCCGCTTGATGCGTGACCGGATAATGCCGGACATGGGCAAGTGAGAAAGCTGGTGTTCCGGGTTCAGCGGCCGGCGATTCCTCTGCATTGGTGTCCTTACAACGGTTCAGTCGGGGGAGCGTTCGTTATACAGTACGGGAAATATAACAGAGACACAGGGGTTTGCATTATGTCCGAGCCTTGGCGCTCCTTACCGAAGAGTCTGGCAGATGAGGTTGGCGGTGCCTGGGCTTCGGTGTTTCCCGAAGGAGTCCCCAGTTTTCTGGGCACTCAGGATGGTGTTTCCGATGAGGATGTGGCCCAGGCCATTGCGCGCAGCCTGTTTGTCAGGCGCACCCTTGAGCGCCATCCGGAGCAGGTCGCGGCGCTATGTCAGTCCCGCTCTTTGGTTGAGCCGACAACCTCGGATTACCTGCATCAACGCTGGCAGGAGTTTCTTTCTGAAGTGGTTGATGAGGGCAGTCTACAGGCGGCGTTGCGACGATTCCGGACGGAAATACAGTTCCGGATTATCTGGCGGGATTTGATGCGGTGGGCCGATCTTGCCGAAACCATGGCGGCCACGAGTGATTTCGCCGATACCTGTGTCCAGGGTGCCCTGGATTGGTTGTACGAAGACACTTGCGAACAATCGGGAACGCCGTGGGGAGTCAATCCTGCGACAGGTAAAGAAGGCCTACAGCCCCTGATTGTTCTGGGTATGGGGAAATTGGGAGGGCACGAGCTCAACGTGTCCTCTGATATTGATCTCATTTTCGCGTTCCCAGGGAAGGGTGAGACCCGTGGCGGGCGACGATCCATTGATAACCAGCAGTTTTTTATCCGCCTCGGCCAGAGGTTGATCCAGGCGCTGGACCAGATCACCGCCGACGGCTTCGTGTTCCGCGTGGATATGCGTCTGCGTCCCTATGGCCAGAGTGGGGCGCTGGCGTTAAGTTTCGCTGCGCTGGAAACCTATTACCAGGACCAGGGGCGGGACTGGGAACGCTATGCCATGGTAAAGGCGCGGGTTGTGGCCGGTGATCAGCAGGCGGGACAAGTGCTGATGGATAGCCTGAAGCCCTTTGTCTATCGCAAGTATATTGATTTCAGTGCGTTCGAGTCCCTGCGTGCCATGAAGTCCATGATCAGCCGGGAAGTACGCCGTAAAGGCTTGGAAAATAACATAAAGCTTGGCAATGGAGGCATCCGCGAGATTGAATTCGTGGTGCAGGCCTTCCAGTTGATCCGGGGCGGCCGTGATCGGGAATTACAGCAGCGGGAGCTATTGGTCATCCTGAAGGAGCTGGAAGAGCTGGAGCTGTTGCCGTCACCGGTGGTGAAGGAGCTGAAGGAGGCCTATGTCTTCCTTCGCAATCTTGAACATGCCCTCCAGGGTATGGAAGACAAGCAGACCCAACTGCTGCCGGAAGACGATCTTTCCCGAGCTCGTGTGGCGCTGATCATGGGATTTGATGATTGGCCGGCCTGCGTTGCAGAACTGGAAAAGCATCGCGAACGGGTGGCCACGCATTTTGCGGATATCATCGCCATCGAAGATGAAGAGCACGAGGTGGCGGCGCTTGATGAGGGCTGGCAGGAACTTTGGTTGGGTGAAATGGACGAGGAGGCAGCGACCGCCTGGCTCGATGAGCATGGTTTCGAGGACGCCGAAGGTAGTTATTCCGCGCTCAGCGACCTGCGCGGAACCCGCACGTTGCAGACGCTGCAGACCCAAGGGCGACAGCGGTTGAACAAGTTCATACCGGTACTGCTGGAAGCGCTGACTCACGTGGAGGGGCCGTCCCAGACGCTGGTGCGGGTTCTTCAACTGGTTGAAGCGATTTTGCGCAGAACCGCCTACATGGTGTTGCTGCTGGAGAATCCGGGAGCCAGAACCCAGTTGGTTCGCCTGTGCAGTGAAAGCCCCTGGATCGCAAGCCAACTGGCGGAAACGCCCTTGCTGCTCGACGAGCTGTTGAACGCAGAAAGCCTGTACAGCCCGCCTGCAAAAACCGAACTTCAGGATGACCTGCGCCAGCAGATGCTGCGGATTCCCTACGAAGATCTCGAAGAGCAGATGGAAACTCTGCGGCACTTCAAGAAAGCCCACATTTTGCGAGTAGCCGCCTCGGAGATACGGGAAACCCTGCCGCTAATGAAAGTCAGTGACTACCTGACGTGGATTGCCGAAGTGGTGCTGGACCATGTGGTCGACGTGGCGTTTGCCAATCTGGTCAGCCGCCATGGCTACCCCCGGCGCAAGGATGGCTCAGCCTGTGACACCGATTTCGCCGTTGTTGGCTATGGCAAGTCGGGCGGTATCGAACTTGGCTACACCTCGGACCTTGACCTGGTCTTTATCCACGACGCCGATCCGGAACATTCAACGGATGGTGACAAGCCCATCGATAACGCCGTTTTCTACACCCGGCTTGGGCAGCGCATTGTGCATATCCTCAATACCCAGACGCCGTCTGGCCAGCTCTATGACGTGGATATGCGTTTGCGACCCTCGGGAAGTTCGGGGCTGTTGGTCAGTACCCTGTCTGCTTTCGAGAAGTACCAACGCAACGATGCCTGGACCTGGGAGCACCAGGCGCTGGCCCGCGCCCGTGGTGTGGCAGGCTGTCCGGAAACATTGGAAGCCTTTGAAAAGCTGCGCGCCGACATCCTGTGTCAGCAAAGGGATCGGGGCAAACTGAGGGAAGAAGTGGTCGGCATGCGAGAGAAGATGCGCACCGCCCTGGGTACGCCGCAAGTTGAAGGCAAGGTGCCTGAGGTTTTCCATATCAAGCACGACTACGGCGGCATTATTGATATTGAGTTTATGGTGCAGTATCTGATGTTGGCCTGGTGTTCCGAGCATCCGGAACTGACGCAATGGTCCGATAATATTCGCCAGATGGAGGAGCTGGGCCGGGTGGGGATTTTGCCGGTGGAAGACACCGAGAAACTCAGGGAAACGTTCATCACTCTGCGCTCCACGATACACCGGCGGGCGCTGCAGAACCTGAACAGCCAGGTGGCGGGTGACGCGTTTCCCGAAGAACGTGATTACATCCAAAGTATGTGGAATCGGGTTATGTTGGGGTGATTGAGAGGTGATGGAAGAGTCATTGTGCCTCTTCGTAAGCCCGAGTTTTCCTGCTAGAATGCCGGTTTTCCGAATAGAGCGCTTTAGGAGCAGAAACAATGTCGATGGCTGATCGCGATGGCCTGATCTGGCTGGATGGTGAAATGGTTCCCTGGCGGGAAGCCAAAACTCACGTGCTGACCCACACTCTGCACTACGGCCTGGGTTGTTTCGAGGGGGTCCGCGCCTACAGCACTGAAAAGGGTGCTGCGATTTTTCGGCTGGAAGATCACACCAATCGTCTTTTCCGCTCCGCCCATATCCTGAACATGACCATGCCGTTCAGCAAGGACGAGTTAAATGCGGCACAGACCGCCGCAGTGCGGGAAAACAACCTGGACGAAGCCTACCTGCGCCCAATGGTATTTCTCGGC
>NZ_ABCP01000071.1 GCF_000170835.1 Marinobacter algicola DG893 | reverse complement strand
CTCAACCTATGATCTGCCCACGATAGATAACCTTCTTCTTTCTTGTCCTTTCTGCTTCTGTCTCGGAAACTCCGCTGTCGCCCCTCGAGGTTTCCTCGGCAATTTCCTGTCCGCGATACATTCGTTTCGCCTTATCGGTGTCGTCGTCCAGGTCCAGGTGAGGAATCTGAGGCCTGAGAGTTTCCCAGGTGCGGATGAGGTGGGCTGAGCGGGTTTTGCTGGCATAGTCCGCTAGATGCCGTTCCAGGTGCTCTTCCGTGAGGTGCAGCTTTACCCCGAACTCAGACTGGATTAAACGGCGACATTGATGAACCAGTTTCAGTAATCCAGGGTTCATAAGCCAACTGCGCTCGGAAGCCAGAGAAGTCATGGTGAGTGCCTCGGGTCGAAAGTGTCACAACATGGCCCCGGTGTTCACTCATTCGGATCCGGGGCCGACCTTCTCAAGGCCTGCGAATTTCGTGCCGTTTTCGGCTGTTGAGTCCAGCGCCGTCGTTGCTGGGAGCATGCGGGTGAGGCGGCAAAAAGAATGGTGTGTTTTGGGGCGAAAAAGGTGGTTTCGCCCCAAAACGGAACCCGGGCCGAAAGAGTCAGTGGGCTTCGTCCCAGTTATTACCGACGCCAGCCTCCACCAGCAAAGGCACATCCAGCGATGCCGCAGCAGACATCCGCTTCTCTAAACCTTCGCGAATCGTGTCCACGGCGGATTCACGCACTTCCAGAATCAGTTCGTCGTGAACCTGCAGAATCATCCGGGCATCATCCTGGTGATGTTCCTGTAGCCAGTCCTCAACGCTGACCATGGCTCGTTTGATAATGTCCGCGGCAGTCCCCTGCATGGGGGCGTTGATGGCGGTGCGCTCGGCGGCCTGCTGCATCTGCTTGTTGCGGGCGTTGATTTCCGGCAGGTACAGGCGACGGCCGTAGAATGTTTCCACGTACCCGTCGTCGTGCGCCTGTTTGCGGATGTTGTCCATGTATTTCAGCACGGCTGGGTAACGTTCGAAATAGCGGTCGATATACTCCTGGGCCTGATGGCGACCCACATCCAGCTGGCGGGAAAGCCCGAACGCAGACATGCCGTAGATTAACCCGAAATTGATGGCTTTGGCGCTGCGACGCTGGTCGCCTGAGACGTCGTCGACGGCCACACCAAAGACCTCGGCGGCCGTCGCCCGGTGAATGTCCTCCCCCTTCTCAAAGGCCGTGAGCAGTCCTTTGTCCCCCGACAAATGTGCCATGATGCGCAGTTCAATCTGGGAGTAGTCCGCCGCCACCAGTTTGTAGCCTTCAGGGGCCACGAAAGCCTGACGAATGCGCCGTCCCTGTTCGCTGCGGATGGGAATGTTCTGCAGGTTCGGCTCCGAGGACGACAGTCGGCCGGTGGCTGTCACCGCCTGGTGATAGGAGGTATGAATCCGGCCGGTGCGATGGTGAATCAATTCCGGCAGGGTATCCGTGTAGGTGGATTTGAGCTTGCTCAGGCTGCGGTGTTCCAGGATCAGCCGGGGCAGGGTGTGTTCATGGGCAAGTTCCTGCAGTACCGGTTCCGCCGTGGACGGGGCGCCTTTCGGGGTTTTCTTCACCACCGGCAGCCCCATCTTGTCGTAGAAAATGGCCTGTAGTTGCTTGGGAGAGCCCAGATTGAAGCTTTCGCCGGCTTCCTCGTGGGCCTCCTTCTCGAGCTCTGCCATACGCTCTGCCAGTTCCTGGCTGTGTTTGCGCAGCGTGCTGGCGCTGATCATCGCGCCCCGTTGCTCCATGCGGGACAGTACGGGCACCAGTGGCAGGTCAATCTTTTCGTACACTTCCTGCAGCCGGCCGGTTTTCTCCAGTTGCGGGCGCAACGCCTGGTGCAGTCGTAAGGTGATATCGGCGTCTTCCGCTGCATAGGGGCCGGCCTGCTCCAGCTCAATCTGGTTGAAGGTCAGTTGCTTGGCGCCTTTGCCGGCGATGGATTCGAAAGTGATGGTCTGCTCGCCCAAGTATTGCATGGCCAGCGAGTCCATGTCATGGCGAGACCCTACGGAATTGAGTACGTAGGACTCCAGCATGGTGTCTTCGGCAATGCCATTTAGGTTGATGCCGTGGTTGGCGAGCACGTTCTTGTCGTACTTGAGGTTCTGGCCGAGCTTGGCTTTCTTTGGATCTTCCAGCAGCGGCTTCAACTGACTCAGCACGGTGTCCCGGTCCAGTTGTTCCGGAGCGCCCATGTAATCGTGGCCGAACGGCACGTAGGCAGCCTCGCCGGGCTCGATGGCAAAGGACACGCCAACGACATCAGCGTCCATATAACGCAGGCTGGTGGTTTCGGTGTCAAAGGCGAACAACGGTGCCTTTTTGAGGCGGTCAATCCAGCTGTCCAGTTCTGCCTGATCGGTCACTACCGTGTATGTCTTCTCCTTACTGGCAGGGTTGCTGCTGTTGTCGACAGCGTTGTCCGTGCTTTTTTCATCGGCTGAGTCGCCGTTTTCAAGCTCGGCAATCCAGGACCGAAGCTCATATTCCCGGAACAGTTCCAGCAACTGGCTGTCGTCCTGGGTCCTCAGCTTGAGGTCCTCCAGGCCGAACTCAAGATCCACGTCGGTTTTGATGGTGGCCAGTTGACGGCTGAGCGGCAGAGTTTCAGTGGCTTCCCGAAGGTATTCGCCAATCTTGCCTTTGACCTCATCCGAGTGCTCGATGATGTTGTCCAGGTTGTCCCATGTCTGCAGCCATTTAACCGCGGTTTTCGGACCGCATTTGTTGACGCCGGGAATGTTGTCCACCTTGTCGCCCACCAGCGCCAGGTAGTCGACGATCTGATCCGGGCCAATGCCGAATTTCTCGACCACGCCGTCGCGGTCCATGCGGGTGTCCGTCATGGTGTTGATCAGGGTGACGTGATCGCTCACCAACTGCGCCATATCTTTGTCGCCGGTCGAGACCACCACGTCAATGCCCTTGCTGGTGGCTTCATGGGCGAGGGTGCCGATGACGTCGTCGGCCTCCACGCCACTGACGATCAGAAGCGGCAGCCCCATGGCGCGAACCATGTCGTGGATCGGTTGGATCTGTACGGCCAGGTCGTCCGGCATGGGAGGGCGGGTGGCTTTGTAGTCTTCATAGAGATCGTTGCGGAAGGTCTTGCCCTTGGCGTCGAACACCACCACCATTTTTGAGCCCGGAAAATCCTGTTCCAGCTTCCGGATCATACTGATAACACCCTTGATGGCGCCCGTGGGGTGACTTTTGCTGGTCATCAGTGGCGGCAGGGCATGATAGGCGCGGAAGAGGTAGGAAGAACCATCTACAAGAACCACCGGCGGAGTCTGCTGCTGTGTCATATCAAAACGGATCCGGATTCTGATTGAAGCGTTGATAGGCTTGTGCAACTCTGACACTAACGGTGTGCATTTCCGTGTGTCAGCGTGATGATGCACGTCTCTAAACAGAACCGAAGAGTACCATGAAAATGAAACGTATCGCTTGCTCGGGTCTTGTGTTGGGTATGCTCTGCGGGCCGTCAATGGCCCAGGAGGATATCGATGTTGTAGAGACGCCCAAGGAGCCCCTGGTGGTGTCTGATTACCAGCCATCCGCCGATGGGGCGCAGATTGTGATTCGCCCGGGTGAGAACGAGGTGTTCTACGAATACCGGGTGAATGGTCAACTGGTGGAGATCAAGGTAGTGCCGGAAGTCGGTCCCGAGTACTACCTGGTGCCTGCTGATGGCGGCGGCTGGATTCGTGAAAGCGAGACCGACATGCTGGTGCCCAGTTGGGTCATCTTCAGGTGGTAGTCCGCTCAGATGTTGTTCAGATCAGGTTGACGGTGACTGCGTCGGAGCGCCTGCTTTCCAGCCCACTGTCGTCGAGGGCGGTAATGCTGAATTCATAGGCCCCCGGCGGGAAATCCTCGAGCTGGTAGCGGGTGTCTCCATCACTGGGCAGTGATATCACCTCGTAACGGTCTCTGTGTCGCAGGCGATAATAAATGCGGTAGCCGCTGATGTCGCTGGCATAGAGGCGCGAGCCGTCTTCCCGGGTGAGCGGTGCGTCCCAGTGCAGCGTGGGAGGGGTGACCGACTCCTCGTTGACAGGAGTTCCAGCGTTGGACGTCTCTTCCTGTACCGGTTCAGGCTGCCCGAGCGTGTCCCGTATGGATGAAACCGCATCGCCCAGCCTTTGTTCCGATGCTTCGTTGGCTTGGCTTGAAGCGGCCCTTGATGCCCCGGAGTCTTCCTGGCATCCGGCCACGATGGCCAGTGCCATTCCGGCGACGACCATTTTCCACAGTTGCTGATGGCTCGCAGCGTTCTGGCTGAGACTTTTAACTGGCATGGTGTTTCTCGCAATCCGTTCGTCAGCGCGTTGTTGGTGCTGTTGTTACTGCATTGGGGTACGTCAGAAGCGAGGCCTGAATAAAACGGGGAGACGGGCTTGCTGAATTCAAGGCGCAGAGCATGCCGAATCTGAAAGAAATCATCAAGTGAACAATCCGTAAATTCCGAGACGCCCCCGCTCCCTTTGACAGATGACGAATTAGGGCGTGGTTTTAGTATGAACATTCTAATTTTTGACCGTAACCTTCGACATGTGATCAGAAGTCGGCATCGGTTTGCCGGCGATAACGATGCAGATTTTCAAACCACGCATCCACAATCTTAGGAGAGTCATCATGGGTAAACTCAAGACCTATCAGGAACAGCTTCAGGACATCGTAGAAAAGGGCATCAATGCGGCTGAAGAGCAGCAGAAGAAACTGGCTTCCAAGCCGTTCGAGTACGCTGAAAAGCTGGAAACCGAAGCTCGTGAGTACAGCGTAAAGACCCTGCGCACTCGTTACTATGGCCACAGCGAGAACCTGTTCGAGCAACTGCGCAGCCTGAACACCCGTTTCGGCAGCTTTGCGGCCGACCTGGTTGCCAAGCTCGAGAAAGAAGCGGCTGAAGGCGCAGACACCGTTGCCGACGCAGCGGATGAAGTGACCAGTGTTGCTCAGTCAACCAAGGCCACTGCCCAGGCCAAGAAGCCGGCTGCACGCAAAACCACAGCCCGCAAGAGCACCAGCGCTGCCAAGAAGAGCACCGCGACTGCCTGAACGGCAACCGGGGTTCTTTGAAGCATAAAAAAAGGTCACCGTGAGGTGACCTTTTTGTGTCTGATTGGTCGAGCCGTGTGGTTTATGATTCTTCCAGGTCGTCCGGGTCCAGCGGAAGCGTTCTTTCCTCGTCTGTAATTTCTTCCAGCCGTTCGATGTCCGCTTCGAAGCGCTCCCGCAGGGCTTTTATATTGGCGTTCTGCGAGTTGATCTCCCGTTCGATATCACGAATCTGGGCTTCCAGCCGCCGTATTTTTTCCAGTGTCGCTTCGGGTATGTCGCGACCGGAACGTTCCAGGTCAGCAGCCCGGCTCTGTTCGCTGTCCAGTTGGCTGACGATCACCGAAATGTTGCCTCTCTTGAGCTGATTTAATCCCTGCAGCTCACGTATCTTCCGGTGCATGGCGCGCACGGCTTCGTCTGGGTGGCTGTAGCGCTCCAGAAGCTTGCGATCGAGCTCCCGTTGTCGTTCCTCTTCGGCCAGGCGTTTTTCCTCGGCTTCCCTGGCGGCAATCTCCTCTTCGGTGGGTTCAGGATCAATCGTTTCAATCACCCGACCGTTCTTGCTGAGAATGTCGTAGCCCCGCCTTGACGCTTCCTGGGGAATGGTGCTGCTGATGACAATCTGACCGTTCTCATCGGTATAGCGGTACATCCTTGCCTCTACGATAGAGGCAGACATCAGCGCAGCCGCAGCAGATACAGCGATTGAAAACCTGGTCAGACGATTCATGATGAGAGACTGGCGCTCCGCTTAGAACAATGTATGTCAGGAAGCATAACAAAAGCTGAACGATAAGCCATGTCTGGATTCAGACTCCGTACTCATCCCGATATGCGGCGACTTTGTCAGCATGTTCTGAGAAGTCGGGTCTGCTTTGCAGGTAGGCGAGCACCTGCTCGAGCCTGATAATACTGACCACGGGGATGCCGAATTCGTCTTTGACTTCCTGGATGGCGGATAGTTTACCGGCGCCTCGCTCCTGACGGTCCAGGGCGATGAGCACCCCTGCGGGCTCCGCCCCTGAAGTGCGGATCAGTTCCATGGATTCCCGGATAGCCGTGCCAGCGGTGATAACGTCGTCAACAATCAGTACTTTGCCCTCCAGTGGGGCGCCCACGATATTGCCACCCTCGCCGTGATCCTTCTTTTCTTTTCGGTTGAAAGCGAATGGTTTGTTGTTACCCTCGGCGGCCAGGGCCATGGCGGTGACCGTCGCCAACGGTATGCCCTTATAGGCAGGCCCGAAAATAATGTCATAATCCAGCCCACTACGCTGGAGTGCTGCGGCATAGGCCTTGCTTAACTCAAGCAGGTCCTCCCCGGTATTGAACAGCCCCGCGTTGAAGAAGTAGGGGCTGGTGCGGCCGGATTTAAGCGTAAATTCTCCGAAACGGAGCACGTTACGGCGAATGGCGAATTCAATGAACTGTTGCTGATAGTCGTGCATGACAGGGCTTCTGGCGGGTTTGGATCTTTAATTAACGCGTAAAACCGGTATCATACACACAAACCGAATCAGGGAACACGTATGCGGGTAGTTACAATCAGCGTCAACGGTCTGGCCCAGGCTGTTGAGAAAGGTTTCTTTGAATGGCTAGCCAGGCAGGACGCTGACGTGGTGTGCGTTCAGGACCACCGCATGCGGGCCTACGAAATTGAGGATTTCAATCTTATCCCTGAAGGGTACGAAGCCTACTTTATTGATGGTGAGCGTAACGAAGACGGTGGCGTTGGTATCTATACCCGCCATTTCCCAAAGGCCATCATGTACGGTTTCGCCAATGAGCAGGCAGATCGCGAAGGCCGCTTCATTCAGGCGGATTTTGACAAGGTGTCTGTCGCCTGCGTTCTCTCTCCCAGCGCACTTGGCCGCGAAGAAGAGTTGATTGGCGAGGACGACCTTACGGTTCTGGATCATAAGGATGATTTCATGGAAGCCTTTGGCCTCCATATGCAGAAAACCCTGCGTAAGCGCCGCCAGTTTATTTTCTGCGCCAATCTGCAAACCGCCCATCACGTGACCGACGCCAGCCCGCTGTACCACAAACTGGATTTCTCCGGCTTCCTGCCCCATGAACGGGCATGGCTGGATCGTTTATTTGATGAAATGGGCTGTGTTGATGCGTTCCGTGATATCAACAAGCAGAGCAACCAGTACACCTGGTGGCCGGAGCAGGCTGAGGGTTCGCGCAAGAATGCCGGTATCCGGGTGGATTATCAGCTACTGACGCCGGGCATCCGAAAGACCATCCAGGATGGCTGGATTGATGACAGCACCCGGTTCTCCGATCACGCGCCAGTGATCATGGATTACGACATCGAAATCGGTTTCTAGGTTGGA
>NZ_ABCP01000072.1 GCF_000170835.1 Marinobacter algicola DG893 | reverse complement strand
CTTCCCCATTCAATGTGATAAGCCTCATTTACTAAACGCCCAAACAACCATGACCCCCGAACGCTTAGCCCGAATCAAACAAACCCTGGATACTCGCCAGCCCGATCTCAGCGTCCTCACCGACCAGGTGCACAAACCCCGCAATCTGTCGGCCATCATCCGCTCCTGCGATGCCTTTGGTCTTGCTAACATGCACGTGGTCTGGCCGCGGGAAGGTTTCCGGGCCTTCCGCAAAACCGCTGGAGGCAGCTACAACTGGGTGACCACCCACACGCACCCCACCATGGACGATGCCGTTTCAGAGCTGAAAGGGCAGGGCCACAAACTCTACGCAGCACAGCTTTCAGATCGGGCAATTGACTATCGGGAAGCGGATTTTACCGTGCCCTGCACGGTGATCATGGGTAATGAAGTGGATGGTGTCAGCCACGGCGCCGCCGAACAGGCCGACGAGCATATTGTGATACCCATGATGGGCATGGTGGAGTCCCTGAACGTATCCTCGGCTTGCGCGATTATCCTGTCCGAAGCACAGCGGCAGCGGAAACTGGCGGGCCTGTATGACCACCAGAGGTTAGCGGACGACGAGTACACACGCCTGTTGTTCTGCTGGTGCCAGCCGGTCGTAAAGCGATACTGCGACGACCGGAACCTGCCGTATCCGCCCATCGACCCGGAAACCGGTGAATTGGTGGATGGCGTAGGCTGGATGCAGGAAGTCCGGAAGCTGCGAGCAAACCGCCCACGTTGGACAGACACGGCTACCGAAGTAACCGATGAGTCATAAATAAAGCCTTGGCGCTAACTCGTGATTAAATCGGTCACGGTGTGGGGTAGCATTTTCTGCAGGAAAAAGGTGTCCGAGCGCAGCGAGTTCTTTTTCCAGAAGAAAATGCTACCCCATGGCGGGACCAGCCCCCAAAGCCATCCGGCTAAAAGGCCAGCAACATCACTCTTCACGCCCCTCCAGATACCGCTGCAACTGCTCCCGCAACGCTTTAGGCAACCGTGTAATCGTCAGTGCGTCGTTATCACGGTCATAATAAACCGCCTGATTTACCAGATCCGACGAGAACGACACACTCATGCCACCACCCGAGCCCGCAATCCGCACAAGCTTCTTCACCTTCCGATGATCCGGATGCAGCACCCCACTTTCCGGCAGCTCAGCGGTTTCACTGGCAAACTCCTTGAAACGCTGGGGCTCGTTCTCGTCCAGATAGCCCGACAGAGCTTCAATGGCCACAGGCTCACCCAACGCATGCTGCTCCTTTGAAAACTCATAAGCCCGCGCCCGAATCTTACCCGCTTCCTCCGGCTCGGAAGACTTGGCGAAGGCTTCCACCGCATCCATGAACGTCAGCGTTTCCTTCTCCACATCCACCTGATTGGTGAAGCCGCACAACCTGATGAACAGATCACCACCCTCGCCGGAACCACGGGCGTGGACCAGCGTAAGGTAATTTTCGCCGGCGTTGTCACCCAGCCAGTCGTCCAATTCCACGCGCACCGCCAGATTCAGCCGCGACAGGCTCAGGATGTCTGTGGCGTCCAACGTTTGCTGGGCATCAAAACGCATGGCACTGTCGTTTTCCAGGATAAACAGATAAACCACCTCCGCATCCGCCAGGGCTTCGTGGACAATCATCAGATGTCCCTCAAACTCCTCCTGGGCGCTGTTAAGCAGTTCCTGCCACTGGCCGAACAGACGGTCAGTCATCGACGCAAAGCTCTGCTTATCCTCCCGGTAGTCCTTCAGCCAGCTGCTGAACGGACTTTCACCGATATCCTCGGAAAAACGACCGTACTTCTTTCCCGGCTTACTGTTGAACAGGCGCTTCATCTGTTTATGAAGCGCCTCATAGTCACCACCCGGCTCGGCCAATGCCTCGCCGGGACGAACACGCGCTGGCTGTCCGGGCTGATACTGGCTGGCGAAGAGAGTTCGAAGCTGTTTGATGGCCATGGAGTCGAGAGTCCCTTGGTTGATAGAGCGTGTAGGGGCTGAGGGTAAACCTTCAGGGGGAGGCATTGTAGTGGATTTTGTAGGCCGCGGGACCAGCCCCCAAAAGAAAAAGCCCCCAAGGTTTAAGGCCAAGGGGGCTGCATGAAGTCCCGTAATACGGGTTAAACCCGTTTATGCCGCATCAGGTCCTGAATCAGCGAAGTCACAGCTTCAGTAATCTGCTGATCATCGTCTGCAGAAACAGACGCCGACGCCACATCCGCACCCAGGTTCACCGCAATGGCAATCAGGCCATGGGCACTGACCACCTGCGCTGCGCGACGACGGTCTTCGGCATTGCCGGCATTGTCCTCGCTGAGTACAACGGACGTCTTGCCCTGGTCGAACAGCGCCCGTTCAACCGCCAGGGCCAGCGCCGCTGCCTGCTTGCCATTACAGGCAATGATGGCAGGCTTCTGGGCCAGACGGCGTTCGCGCTCCTCGCTGGTTACCGGGTCCAGCGATTCAACCGTGCCAGCAGTGCCGGCAATCATACCCGCCCCAACCGTCACATTGGTCAGCCGGTCGATCACAATGAAGCTGCCTGTGGCGTGGTTGCGCGGATAGGCATCAAACGCAATGGGCTGGCTCAGGGTCAGCTCACACAGTCCGATTTCGTTCAACTGAAGGGCAGACGGATTGTCGTTCTTCTCCAGTGTGTTGACGTCGGTCTGGTGATGAATTTTTTTGACGGTGGCAGAGGTAAACGTCGGCCCGAGTTTGATGTCGTACAGGCGCCCGGTCTCTAGCGGGCCGTCCGTCATCCAAACAATATTGGCGGTGAAGCGGTTGCCCACTTCAGGCTCATCCTCTGCCTTAACCAGCATGTCTCCTCGGCTGACATCGATCTCGTCGGTCAGTGTCAGCGTGACTGCCTGATCGATGTAGGCTTCTTCCAGATTGCCATCAAACGTCACGACATCCTTGACGGTGCTGGTACGCCGGGAGGGCAGGGCCATTACCTTGTCGCCCGGGCGGATTACGCCGGACGCAATCGTTCCGCAGAATCCACGGAAGTTCAGGTTTGGGCGCGTCACGTACTGGACGGGGAAGCGGAAGTGCTCCAGATTTTTGTCGTGGGATACTTCCACGGTCTCCAGAATGTCCATCAGTGGCTGGCCGTCGAACCAGGGCGTGTTCTCACTCCTGTTAACGACGTTGTCGCCTTCGAGCGCAGACAGCGGAACAAAGCGAATATCCTTCAAGCCAAGCTGGTTGGCAAACGCCAGGTAGTCATCCTTGATTTCATTGAAGCGTTCTTCGCTGAAATCAACCAGATCCATTTTGTTCACTGCGACCACAATGTGGCGAATGCCAAGCAGGGAGGCAATGTAAGAGTGGCGGCGGGTCTGGGTCAGAACTCCGTGGCGCGCATCGATCATCAGGATTGCAACTTGAGCCGTCGATGCCCCTGTTGCCATGTTGCGAGTGTACTGCTCGTGGCCCGGAGTGTCTGCAATGATAAATTTGCGTTTATCGGTGGAGAAAAAGCGATAGGCAACATCAATAGTGATGCCTTGTTCCCGCTCGGCCTGCAGGCCATCGACCAAAAGGGCAAGGTCCAGCTTTTCGCCAGTCGTGCCCATTTTGGCGCTGTCGCTTTTCAGGCTTGCCATATGATCTTCATAGATCATCTTGGTGTCGTGCAGCAGGCGACCAATCAGGGTGCTCTTGCCGTCGTCCACACTGCCGCAGGTGAGTAGGCGCAGCAGTTCCTTATTTTCGTGTTGCTTCAGGTAGGCCTGAATATCTTCCGCAATCAGATCAGACTGGTGTGACATCTTAGAAATACCCTTCCCGCTTTTTCTGTTCCATGGAGCCGGCCGAATCGTGGTCGATTACGCGGCCCTGACGTTCGGAGCTGGTCGCCAGCAGCATTTCCTGGATGATCTCCGGCAGTGTGTCTGCCTCGGATTCAATGGCGCCGGTCAGTGGGTAACAGCCCAGAGTGCGGAAACGGATGGATTTCATCATCGGCTTTTCGCCTTCTTTCAAAGGCATGCGGTCGTCGTCGACCATGATCAGCGTGCCATCACGCTCTACGACGGGCCGCTTGGCGGAGTAGTAAAGTGGCACAATTTCAATGTTCTCGAGGTAGATGTACTGCCAGATATCCAGCTCGGTCCAGTTGGAGAGCGGGAATACCCGGATGCTCTCGCCTTTGTTGATCTTGCCGTTGTAGATGTTCCACAGCTCCGGGCGCTGGTTCTTCGGGTCCCAGCGGTGGTACTCGTCACGGAAGGAGTAGACACGTTCTTTGGCGCGGGATTTTTCCTCATCCCGGCGAGCGCCACCGAATGCGGCATCAAACTTATACTTGTCCAGGGCCTGTTTGAGGGCCTGGGTTTTCATCACGTCGGTGTGCTTGGCACTGCCGTGGGTAAAGGGGCCGATGCCTTGCTTGATACCGTCTTCGTTCTTGTGAACGATCAGGTCCAGACCGTATTCCTTAACCTTGCGGTCCCGGAAATCGATCATATCCTTGAACTTCCACGTGGTATCCACGTGCATTAACGGAAAGGGGGGCTTCCCGGGATAGAAGGCCTTGCGGGCCAGGTGCAGCATGACTGCAGAATCCTTCCCGATGGAATAGAGCATGACCGGGTTGTCGAACTCGGCTGCAACTTCCCGAATGATGTGGATGCTTTCCGCTTCCAGCTGTTTGAGGTGCGTCAGGTTGTAAGTGGTCATCGTATCCTGTTACCGCTTTGCGTGCCTCCAGATTCGATAGAGGCTGGGCGTGTGAATGCCGCAATGATACCAGATCAGGCCTTGGCATAAGAAGTCGGGTAACTAGAGTTTACTGCTATAACAATATAGCGGCAGGACAGGCTGAAGGGTAAAACTTCCGATTTCAGTGTGACGAGGTGGAAAGCAGTTTGCTGACGTAGTTGTTCACGTATTCAAAACCATTGCCTTCGAACTCCGCGAACTGGATGCCGAGCTGGAACTGGTCTCGGGCAATCCGTCGCATGTGGACGATGTTGCCTCCGGCGATCACTGAAACGGGTTGGTTGGCAACAACTGGTACAGAGAAGGTCGTGGTGACGGATATCCAGTTTCCGGGGGCCGGTGTTTTCTGGCCAGGGACCAGTTTTCTCACGGAATCCTGATCACAGAGAACCATCAGACCGGTTCGGGAAATGTTGGAGACTTTGCAGGTAAGGCAACTGCCGTCGGTTTTTTCAATCCGGGCTTCGGTAGCAACATCGACGCGTTGTTGGTTGCGTAGGTTTGGCTTGGCGGCAACTGGTTTCATAGACACTCTTCTTGCATCTCTGGTTTCAAAGCAGGCAGCCTTACCCATCGTTCAATCCTTTATTATTGTTACTCGCTGCCTTCTTTCTATACACGTGAGAAAGCCGCGCCAATGGTCATAAATATGCAACATGGCGAGCGCAAAAAACAGCAAGCGCTTGGTGTTTCGATCTTAACTTCCTGAAAGTCTAGTTGTTTGTTTGGTGATCAGCAAGTTGCCTGTCGCCAAAACTGTCAGATTTGTGAACTGGCTGTGAGCGTTGTGTTACCAAAATCGATGCGGAACTGTCGCGATCCTGCGAATACGATGAGCAGCGGTTGCTGACGGTGTCGGATTGGCTGCGGTAAACTACGCGCCAACATCCACCGGTGCCACTAACGGCGCCAAGATTTCGTGCAGGTTATGACAAACAAAATTTCATCCGTTCCCGCAGGCAGCGGAAAAGTGGGCTTTATCAGTCTCGGGTGCCCCAAGGCCCTGGTTGATTCCGAGCGCATCCTGACCCAGCTCCGGCTGGATGGCTACGATGTGGTGCCAACCTATAACGACGCTGATATCGTTGTGGTGAACACCTGTGGCTTCATCGACGCCGCCAAGCAGGAGTCCCTGGATGCCATTGGTGAAGCGATCAATGAAAATGGCAAGGTCATCGTAACCGGTTGCATGGGTGTTGAAGCGGAGAGAATACGTGACACTCACCCCGGCGTTCTCGCCGTGTCCGGCCCCCATGCCTACGAGGAAGTTGTTGGTGCGGTGCACCAGTTCGTGCCACCGAACAAGCAACACGATCCGTTCACGGACCTGGTGCCTCCTCAAGGTATCAAACTGACACCCCGGCATTACGCCTACCTGAAAATTTCCGAAGGCTGCAATCACCGCTGCACTTTCTGCATCATCCCGTCCATGCGTGGCGACCTGGTTAGCCGTCCGATTGGTGACGTGATGGATGAGGCCAAGCGCCTGGTGGACGCTGGCGTGAAAGAGCTTCTGGTGATCTCCCAGGACACTTCTGCCTACGGTGTCGACACCAAGTACCGTACCGGCTTCTGGCAGGGCCGCCCGTTGAAAACCAAAATGCAGTCCCTGTGTGAGGCGTTGGGCGAAATGGGCGTTTGGGTACGCCTGCATTACGTTTACCCCTATCCGCACGTGGACGATGTAATCCCGCTGATGGCGGAGGGCAAAATCCTGCCGTACCTGGATATCCCGTTCCAGCACGCCAGCCCCAAAGTGCTCAAGGCCATGAAACGACCGGCCCATGACAGCAAGACTCTGGAGCGCATTCGCAAGTGGCGTGACATCTGCCCGGAGCTCACCATCCGTTCTACCTTTATTGTCGGTTTCCCCGGCGAAACAGAGGAGGATTTCCAGTACCTGCTGGATTGGCTGGATGAGGCGCAGCTTGATCGGGTTGGTGCCTTCAAGTACAGCCCGGTAGAAGGGGCAAAGGCCAACGAGATTGAAGGGGCGGTTCCGGAAGAGGTGAAGGAAGAGCGCTTGGCCCGGTTCATGGAAAAGCAGGCTGGAATATCAGCGGCCCGCTTACGGGCGAAAATCGGTCAGACTATTGACGTTCTTATTGACGAAGTCGACGAAGAAGGTGCCATCGGCCGCTCCAAGGCGGATGCGCCGGAGATTGACGGCATGGTTTATCTCAACGACGAAACTGGTCTTGTTCCGGGACAGATTGTTCAGGCTATGGTTGAGCATGCGGATGAGCATGATCTATGGGCCAGTCTGGTTTGATGGGCCCTCTAGCCTGCTTGTATATGAGTTAACGCACAGGTGGGGACGGCTTTCCAAAACACGCTCCTTCGGCACATCCATGTGACGCTTGGACTCCGCCATCCATGGCTCCGTACAGTTTTGGAAAGCC
>NZ_ABCP01000073.1 GCF_000170835.1 Marinobacter algicola DG893 | reverse complement strand
CCGCCTCGTTTAAATTTTGGTGATCGCGGTCCTTATACGACCACGGCCATAAAAATGGCCTTCTAAACCGTCCCAGCAAAAATCAGTGCTGGATATCCATAATTTTCGGTCCGTTATCCTCGACAAGCCCTCACAACAATGCGAAGCGGTGGTGAGGGACCCCTTTCATGGACTGTGGGAGGCCATGGATGGCCGACCCCAAGCGCACACGGACGTGCTTGTAGCGTGTCCATGAAAGGAGTCCCTCAGCGCCGCCGCCCCCATCAGCAGCGGGCTAACCCAAGCTCAACACAATCAAATGCCAGCAGCATCCTTAAGAAGGTCCGCACGATCCGTCTTCTCCCAGGGGAACGAGGTAAACGTCTTGCCGCCAACCGTCATCTCAACCGGCTCGCGGCCGAAGTGGCCGTAGGCCGCGGTGGCCCGGTACATCGGGTGCAGCAGGTCCAGCATGTTGGTGATTGCATACGGGCGCAGGTCGAAGTGCTCGCGGACCAGCTTGATGATCTTGTCGTCGCTGATCTTCCCGGTGCCGAAGGTATTCAGGGAGATGGATGTTGGCTGCGCCACACCGATGGCGTAGGACACCTGAATCTCACACTTCTCCGCCAGGCCGGCTGCGACAATGTTCTTGGCCACATAACGGCCCGCATAAGCCGCAGAACGGTCCACCTTGGAGGGGTCCTTGCCGGAGAAAGCACCGCCGCCGTGACGAGCCATGCCGCCGTAGGTGTCGACGATGATCTTGCGCCCGGTCAGGCCGCAATCACCCACGGGGCCGCCGATCACGAACTTGCCAGTTGGATTGATATGGAACTGGGTGTCCTTGTGCAGCAGTTCAGCCGGCAGAGCGTGTTTGACGATCAATTCCATCACCGCTTCTTTCAGGTCAGCCTGAGACACGTCTTCGTCGTGCTGGGTGGACAGAACAATGGCGTCGATGCCCGTGACCTTGCCGTTCTCATAGCGGCAGGTGACCTGGCTTTTCGCGTCGGGGCGCAGCCATGGCAGCAGGCCGCTCTTGCGGGCTTCGGCCTGGCGTTGCACCAGACGGTGAGAGAAGGTGATCGGGGCCGGCATCAGCACATCGGTTTCGTTGCTGGCGTAGCCGAACATCAGACCCTGGTCACCGGCACCCTGATCTTCCGGCTTCTGGCGGTCAACACCCTGGGCGATGTCCACGGACTGCTTGCCGATGATGTTGATGATGCCGCAGGTGTCACCGTCGTAGCCCACGGTAGAGGAGGTGTAGCCAATGTCCTTGATCACGCCGCGCACCAGGTCTTCCAGATCCACCCAGGCGCTGGTAGTGATTTCACCACCGACGATAGCGACCCCGGTCTTTACCATGGTTTCGCACGCAACCCGGGCATGGGGGTCGTCAACCAGGATGGCGTCGAGGACGGCATCGGAAATCTGGTCTGCCAGTTTGTCAGGGTGGCCTTCAGAGACCGATTCGGAGGTAAAGACGCTGTAGTCAGACATAGGGTTGCTCCTCTGTGAGCGTTGCAAATTCGGGCCGGCAATAGGTCTTTGGTTGAGGCCGGCTGTTTTGATGTCGGTATCGTAAATCAGTTTTCAGAGTCTGCATAATTCTATATCAAAAGAAATTGATACAGTTTTGGTTTCTGTCTTATGTGGACTCTGCGGTTTTCCAGAATTCTCTTACCTGCACCTGAAAGCCGTTTCTGAGCCCGATGAACAGTGACTCTCCTGCAGCCAGGCCGGCATCGGTCGCCCAACTGGTGAGCTCTTCGGGTTCAAAGCCCAGCCACAGATCGCCGCAGGCTTCCTTCGCCCAATCCTGGTCGTGGCTGCACAGATCGCTGACAAACAGGCAGCCACCGGTGTTCATCAGTGCCGAGGCATCCAGGAAAATGTCCGCCGGGCTGGGTACGTGGTGCAGGACCATGTTGGCGACTACCAGATCAAAATCGTCACCACGTGCCAACAGGTTGTCGGTGACACCTTCAATCAGATCGACATTGTTCAGGCGCTCATCAATACAGGTGCGCGTGGCCTTGGCAAGCATGTCGCGAGAGTTGTCCAGTGCCACTACATGCTCACAAATCTTTGAGAGCACCGGCAGGAATGCACCTTCACCGGGGCCGATTTCCAGGGCCGTTTTCCAGTCATGACGCTCGGAACGATTACGAATCAGATTCGCCACCGGTTCGGCGTAGAGATCAAACGCGGCGATGAGCTCCTGTTGCTCCCGGAATTTCTCGGCATAACGGGAGAAGAAAGCCTGAGACTGATCCGCGCGCTGATTGCGAATGGCTTCGATCTTTTCCTGCAAATGCTCAGGAAGCGGAATACGGTCCACGCTCTGGAAGACCTGGCGGATGGTCTGGTCCGTCAGCTTGTCGCTTTCGAGGTTCAGGGGGCGCCGGTAGAAAATGGCGTTGCCTTCCCGCTGGGGTTCCAGCAGTCCTGCCTTGTGCATCACCTTCAAATGATGGCTCATGCCCGACTGGCGCATCCCGAAGAGTTGGCTCAGCTCCAGTACACCAAAGGTGTCCCGACGCAACACCCGCAGAATCTCCAGGCGCAACGGGTCGCCGCTCGCTTTGAAGATCGGTGCCAGAGCGTCCACTGAGGACAGATCATTTGCAGGTGCGGTTATGGATGTCATGGGAAAGCAGTGTAGGCATGTCTTTCCGGGCAATCAATATCTATATCAAAATAAATTGATATAGGTTTAGATCTGTTTGAAAAATCAAACAAAATTTCAGTGCGAAAATTCCGGTGTTGGAAACATCCGTAAAACATCCTCAAAAAGAGCGTCGCCGATTTGCCCCGGTGGTCACTAATCGGCGAAAATACGCGCCTTCTTTTTAACCGTTCACCTTTTGCCGACCAAAAACTGGAGAAACGTCAATGCCGTCTCGCACAGATCTCGCCAACGCCATTCGCGCGCTGAGCATGGATGCGGTTCAGAAAGCCAAATCCGGCCACCCTGGCGCACCCATGGGTATGGCGGACATCGCCGAGGTCCTTTGGAATGATTTCCTTAGCCACAACCCGGCCAACCCCCAGTGGGCTAACCGTGACCGGTTTGTGCTGTCCAACGGCCATGGCTCCATGCTGCAGTATTCCCTGCTGCACCTGAGCGGCTATGACGTCTCCATCGAAGACATCAAGAACTTCCGCCAACTGCACTCCAAAACCCCGGGCCATCCGGAATACGGCTACACGCCGGGTGTTGAAACCACTACGGGGCCGCTCGGGCAGGGTATCGCCAATGCGGTCGGCTTTGCGCTGGCAGAGAAAGCCCTGGCGGAGCAGTTCAATCGCCCTGGCCATAATGTTGTTGATCACTACACCTACGCCTTCCTGGGCGATGGCTGCCTGATGGAAGGCATTTCCCACGAGGTGTCTTCCCTGGCCGGCACATTGGGCCTTGGCAAGCTGATCATGTTCTACGATGACAACGGCATCTCCATCGACGGTGAAGTGGACGGCTGGTTTACCGACGACACGCCCAAGCGTTTCGAATCCTACGGCTGGCAGGTGATTCCAGCGGTTGATGGCCATAATCCGGAGGCCGTTCGCGCTGCCATTGAGGCTGGCCGGGCGAATACAGCCCAGCCCACGCTGATCTGCTGCAAGACCATTATTGGTTTTGGTTCCCCCAACAAGCAGGGCACCGAAGCCTGTCACGGCGCAGCGCTGGGAGAGGACGAAATTGCACTGACCCGTGAGAAGCTGGGTTGGAGCCACGGTGCCTTCGAGATTCCTTCGGAAATTTATGGTGCCTGGGATGCCCGTGAAAAAGGCGCCGCCGCACAGGCTGAGTGGGAGCAGACGTTTGCCGCCTACGAAAAGGCGGAGCCGGAGCTGGCCGCTGAGCTCAAGCGTCGTATGGCCGGAGAACTGCCGGCGGACTTCTCCGAGAAGGCCCAGGCGTATATTCAGGAGTGCCAGGACAAAGGCGAAACGGTCGCCAGCCGCAAAGCGTCCCAGAACACCCTGAACGCCTATGGCCCGATGCTGCCGGAACTGCTGGGTGGCTCTGCCGACCTGGCGGGCTCCAACCTCACCATCTGGAATGGCAGCAAGCCGCTGACCAAAGAAGACGCCAGCGGTAACTACGTTTATTACGGTGTTCGCGAATTCGGCATGGCTGCCATCATGAACGGCGTCGCCTTGCATGGCGGCTTCGTGCCTTACGGCGCTACCTTCCTGATCTTCATGGAGTACTGCCGCAACGCCGTGCGCATGGCCGCGCTGATGAAGCAGCGCTCCATCTATGTGTTCACCCACGACTCCATTGGCCTGGGTGAAGATGGTCCTACGCACCAGCCTATCGAGCAGTTGGCGAGCCTGCGCACCACGCCCAATATGAGCACCTGGCGCCCGGCGGATGCCGTTGAGTCTGCGGTCGCCTGGAAGGCTGCCCTGGAGCGTGCCGATGGCCCGACTGCGCTGGTCTTCTCCCGTCAGGGACTGCCGCACCAGCAGCGTGATGCCGAGCAACTGGCCAACATTGCCAAGGGTGGCTACATCCTGTCAGACAGCGAAGGCACGCCGGACCTTATCCTCATCGCCACCGGCGGTGAAGTGGGGCTGGCTCAGGACGCCGCCGAAGCTCTGCGCCAGAA
Source organism: Marinobacter algicola DG893 (assembly GCF_000170835.1). GTDB lineage: Bacteria > Pseudomonadota > Gammaproteobacteria > Pseudomonadales > Oleiphilaceae > Marinobacter > Marinobacter algicola. The sequence goes on along the minus strand of NZ_ABCP01000073.1, from coordinate 2,530 downwards.
GGGTAACAAGGTTCGCGTGGTGTCCATGCCATCCACCGACACCTTCGACGCCCAGAGCGCGGCCTATAAGCAGGAAGTGCTGCCGCTGGAGGTGACCAACCGGGTTGCCGTTGAAGCGGCTATTGAAGACTACTGGTACAAGTACGTTGGCCTGGACGGCCGCGTGGTAGGCATGAGCACCTTTGGTGAGTCAGCGCCGGCCGGTGAGCTGTTCAAGGAGTTTGGCTTTACGGTGGATAACATCGTTGCTGTGGCCGGGGAGCTGCTGGAAGCCTGATGAGTACCGCTGCACCGTATCGCATCGCCATCAATGGATACGGCCGTATCGGCCAGTGCGTCTTGCGTGCACTCTATGAGAATCGTTTTCGCGATCACCTTCAGGTGGTCGCGATTAACGAGCTGGCGGACATCGATACCATTGCCCATCTTACCCGCTACGATTCCACCCATGGTCGATTCCAGGGTGAGATAAACGTTGAGGGAGATTCCCTGCTGGTAAACGGGGACCGTATTCGCGTCGTCCGTTGCGCCGAAGCATCGGAGCTGCCCTGGGACGAGCTGGGCATTGATCTGGTGCTGGAGTGCTCCGGTGCTTTCACCGACCGGGCGACGGCCGAGCAACACCTGAAGGCTGGTGCTGAACGCCTGCTGTTCTCACAACCGGCGGAATCCGATGTGGATCGCACCATTGTTTATGGTGTGAACCAGGATCAACTCACCGGGTCCGACCGAATCGTGGCCGCCGCCTCCTGCACCACCAACTGCCTGGTGCCGGTTATTAAGGTGTTGGACGACGCGCTGGGTGTAGAGCATGGCACGACCACCACTATTCATGCGGCCATGAATGACCAACCGGTGATCGACGCCTACCACCATCAGGACCTGCGCCGAACCCGCAGTGCCCTGCACAACATTGTTCCAGTCGATACAGGCCTCGCGAAGGGCATTGAGCGTTTGTTGCCTCACATGGAAGGCAAGTTCAGCTCGGTGGCCATGCGGGTGCCCACCATGAACGTATCGGCAATCGACATGGTGGTGAATGTCAGAGAAAACACCTCGGTGGAGGCGGTGAACAACTTACTAAAAAATGCCGCCCGCGGCCCGCTGAAACACATACTGGGCTACACCGATGAGCTTCTGGCCAGCTCCGATTTCAATCACGACGCCCATTCCGGCATCGTCGACGGAGGCCAGACGCGCGTAACCGGCGGCACCATGGTGAAGGTGCTGTGCTGGTTTGATAACGAGTGGGGGTTCGCAAATCGGATGCTGGACGTCAGCAAACACTGGCTCTCCAGCCACTGACACATTTTTTGATCAGGGGATGAACAACGATGACTATCAAGAGAATGACCGATCTGGATCTCGCCGGTAAGCGGGTACTGATTCGTGAAGACCTCAACGTACCGGTAAAGAACGGAGAAGTATCCAGCGACGCCCGCATCCGTGCCTCGCTGCCGACGATTAAGGCGGCAAAGGACGCCGGCGCGAAGGTTATGCTGATGTCTCACCTCGGCCGCCCGGAAGAAGGCGTCTACGATGAAGCCTCCTCGATGAAACCGGTGGCTGATCACCTCAGTAAAGTGCTGGGCCAGGACGTTCGCCTGATTACCGATTATCTGGACGGCGTTGATGTGGCCGACGGCGAAGTTGTCCTGTTTGAAAACGTCCGCTTCAACAAGGGCGAGAAAAAAGACGACGAAGAGCTTTCCAAAAAATACGCCGCGCTTTGTGATGTCTACGTGATGGACGCTTTCGGCACCGCCCACCGCGCCCAGGCCTCTACCCATGGCGTCGCTCGCTTCGCCCCGGAAGCCTGCGCCGGCCCGCTGCTGGCAGCAGAGCTGGAAGCCCTCGGAAAAGCTCTGGATAACCCGGCCAAGCCCGTGGTTGCGATTGTTGGCGGCTCCAAGGTGTCCACCAAGCTGGACGTCCTCAACGCCCTGGAAAAAGTCTGCGACTCCATCATCGTCGGCGGCGGCATCGCCAACACCTTCCTGGCGGCCGCTGGCCACCCGGTGGGCAAATCCCTGTGCGAGCATGACCTGATCGACACGGCCCGCGAAATCGCCTCCCGCGTAGAAATCCCGCTGCCGGTAGACGTAGTCGTCGCCAGTGAATTCGCCGAGACCGCGACCGCCACCACCAAGAACATCTCCGACGTCAGCGACGACGACATGATCCTCGACGTTGGCCCGGAAACCGCTGGCCAGTTCGCCGAGCTGCTGAAGAATGCCAAAACCATCCTCTGGAACGGGCCGGTCGGCGTCTTCGAGTTCGACCAGTTCAGCAACGGCACCCAGTCCCTGGCCAAAGCCATCGCCGAAAGCGACGCTTTCTCTCTGGCTGGCGGCGGTGATACCGTTGCCGCCGTTGACAAGTACGGTGTGAGTGACAAAATCTCGTACATTTCCACCGGTGGTGGCGCCTTCCTGGAATTCGTGGAAGGAAAAACGCTACCGGCTGTCGCCGTTCTCGAGCAACGCGGCGCCTAGCACAAGTTTGAATCGCGAGGAGGGCCTGCAAGCCC
>NZ_ABCP01000074.1 GCF_000170835.1 Marinobacter algicola DG893 | reverse complement strand
GTACCCAGGTCTTCGACATCCAGCACCTCGGCTTCAAACGTATCGTCCGCCGGCATATCGGACGCCTGGATAAACTCCGGGCGGATACCGATCTTGAGGTTGTTGGACTGCAGGCGCTGCAACAACTCCACCTGCTGGGAACCCAGTGGAACAACCGTGCTGCCGAAGCAGACACCTCGAGGGCAGCGCTGGACCTCGATCAGGTTCATGCCGGGGCTACCGATGAAATACCCCACAAACGTGTGGTTGGGCTGTTCGAACAGTTCCGTTGGGGTGCCAAATTGCACAATCTGACCGCCGTACATCACCGCAATCTTGTCAGCGAAGGTAGACGCCTCAAGCTGGTCGTGGGTGACGTACACCATGGTGATGTCGAACTGTTCGTGAATCTGCTTGAGTTTGCGGCGCAACTTCCACTTGAGCTGAGGATCAATCACCGTCAAGGGTTCATCGAAGAGGATGGCGGACACATCGCCACGAACCAGGCCCCTCCCCATGGAAACCTTCTGCTTCTGATCCGCAGACAGGTTCTTGGCCTTTTTCTGCAGCTCGCTTTCAATCTCCAGGATCTCAGCGATCTCATGCACCTTGGCCTTGATCTGGGAGGACGGCACGCCGGTGTTCTTGAGCGGGAACGCCAGGTTCTGGTACACCGTCATCGAGTCGTAGATCACGGGGAACTGGAAAACCTGGGCAATGTTGCGGTCCCGTGGGGACAGTTCGTTCACCCGCTTGCCATCGAACAGAACATCGCCCTCGGAGGGTTGGAGCAGGCCGGAAATAATGTTCAGCATCGTGCTCTTGCCGCAACCGGACGGGCCGAGCAATGCGTACGCCCCACCCTTCTCCCAGACATGATCCAGTTGACGGATCGCGTAGTCATCGGGCCCGGTCGGGGTTTCACTGTAGCTGTGAGCCAGGGACTTCAAATGAATTTCAGCCATCAGACCGACCCTCCTGTGACCTGTGCCGGTGTGTGCACCAGGCTTTCGTCTTTATCGAATACGAACAGTTTGTTGATGGGCAGGTAGATCTTGATGGGCGAACCGGTGTGGTACTGGTGAACGCCCATCAGCTGCATCACCATCTCGAAGTAGCGATTGCGCACGTGCATGAAGGTTTCGGAGCCACTGATTTCACTGAGCTCGACCTCCATGGACATTTCGAGATCATCCTCGTTGTTGGGGACCAGCCCGATGTGACTTGGGCGGATACCAAACCAGTAATCGCCGGGTTCAAGCCGTGCGAGTTCCTGGGTCAACGCGTGATGGGAGTATTCGTCGAAGGTCACTTCCGTGTCAGTTACCCGGCCCTTGATCATATTCATCGGCGGCTCACTGAACAGTTGTGCCGCCAGGGTGTTCACGGGGTTGCGGTAAACGTCCATCACCGGGCCGGTCTGAACGATCCGTCCTTCGTTCAGGAGTGTGGTGACGCCTCCCAAAGCCAACGCCTCGTTGGCTTCGGTGGTGGCGTATACGGCAATGCACTGGCGTTCGCGGAACAATTCGCGCAGCTCAGCACGCAATTCTTCCCGCAGTTTATAGTCCAGGTTCACCAGCGGCTCGTCGAACAGGATCAGGGTGGCGTCCTTGACCAGCGCCCTGGCCATCGCCGTTCGCTGTTGCTGCCCCCCTGAAAGCTCCAGCGGATACCGCTTGAGCAAGGGGTCAATCTGCAGCATGTTCGCGGTTTCCTTGACCCGCCGGTCAATCTCACTCTCCTTCATCTTGGCAAGACGCAGGGGCGAGGCAATGTTTTCGTAGACCGTGAGGTTGGGATAATTGATGAACTGCTGATAGATCATTGAGACATTGCGTTGTTGAACGCTTTGCCCGGTCACATCGTTGCCGTTGTAGATGAGGCGGCCGTCATCGGGCTTGTCCAGCCCGGCCATCAACCGCATCAACGAGGTTTTACCGGCCAATGTACGCCCGAGCAGAACGTTGAACGAACCTGCCTCAAATGTGATGTTCGCGTCCCGGATGTAATCGACTCCATCCACGACACGGGAGAGGTTCTCCAGCGTTAAGGACATAGGCTTTCCTTTGTTGTTCTTGTGGCACGTTATCCGCCGTCACCCGCAAGTGACCGGCGAGAATTCGATTTCGAATACATAAAGGCAATGAGCATACCAATGTAGGTGGAAACCACGAGCAAATACGTAGACCATTGTTTTTATTGATATTAAATTTCCAGGGAATTTCTTTATTGAAAATAAAAATGTTCGATATCAAACTTTTTGTTCAGTTTGAACATTGACCTGAACAACCAATGAGCACATTATTGAACATCGTGGCGAACAGATTCGCGGCCTCGGGCCACCCTGGCGGGGTGCGAAAAACAAAACGAACTTCAGGAACGCGGAGGATTCGCGTGAAACGGCAACAAGAGAGGGCGGAATACCGATCCATAATCGCGGATTCATGGAACCGCTGTATTGGTTACGGGCTTCACCATGACTACGAACCCGAGCCCGCGAACCTCGACGACCGTGCCCGGGAAACGCTGGAAAAGGACTACGAAGCGTTACTCAGCACAACAGAGACGGAAGTACTTCCCTACTACAACAACATCATGTCCAACAGCCGCTGCCTGATCCTGCTGGCCGACTCCCATGCCCAGGTGCTGAAGGGCTGGGGCGACAAACGCATTACCGAAAGCCATCTGCGGCCATGGTTCAGCGCAGGCGCCAGCTGGCACGAACGCTATGCTGGCACCAACGCCATTGGCACTTCCATCGCCACCCGCTCGCCCGTCCAGGTCCAGCGAAACGAACATTTTCTCAAACTCAACCGGAGCATCATCAGTTCCGCGGCGCCGATATTCGATACCGACAGAACCCTGGTGGGGGTTCTCAGTGCCTTCAGTGATGCCTACCTACCGCAGGCGCATACGCTGGGGATGGTTCGTCTTCTTTCGCAATCGGTTGAAAACCGTCTGATCGTCAGGCAGTTGGGGGGCGATCATTTTATCCTCACCCTCAACACCACGGCGGACAATATCGACAGCCCCTGGTCGGGACTGATCGCGTTTGACCCTAACGGACGCATAGTTGCCTCCAATCAACGGGCAGATCAACTGCTCGGCGAGGCGTTGTCCGGGCGCAACCTGAGCTCACTGTTTATTGAAAACCGAAACCTGATACTGAATCACTCCCATAACACCCCCATACAGCTCACAACCACGAAACGAGTGCGGCTGTCAGGACTGCTGAAGCGCCCGGTCTCGCTCGACACGGTCACCACAAAGCCCGTGCGCGCAATACTCCGTGCCAAGACCCCGGAGCCAGGTGTGGCTGGTGTTTCCATGGACGATATCGAACATGGGGACACACTGGTTCGGCGCTGCGCCGACCAGGCGAGGAAGGTTCTGGAAAGAGGCGTTCCGATACTGATTTGTGGTGAAACCGGCGTCGGCAAGGAAGTGATGGTCAAAGCCTTGCATGGATCCAGTCAACGATGCGCGCAGCCGCTGGTCTCCGTTAACTGTGCGGCGATCCCACCAGAACTCGTCGAATCCGAACTGTTTGGCTACGAGGCTGGCGCATTCACCGGCGCCCGCGCCCAGGGCTCCCTTGGTCTGATACGCAAGGCGAACAAGGGCATTCTGTTTCTGGACGAAATCGGCGAAATGCCCCTGGCCGCCCAGTCCCGACTATTGCGCGTGCTGCAGGAACGGGAAGTGACGCCGGTGGGGTCCACGGAACGCATCCCCGTGGACATACTGCTGGTGTCTGCGACCAACCGCCCGCTCGCAGATCGAATCGACAACGGTGAGTTCAGAGCGGACCTCTACTACCGCATCAATGGCCTCAGCCTTGAGCTTCCAGCACTCAGGGATCGAATGGACCGGCGCGAGCTGATCCGCAGAATCTATCTGGAGCATCGTGACAGTGGCCAATCGGACACTCTGAACAATGAGGTAATGGCGGCGCTTGAGATCACCCTGGCCGGCAATATTCGCCAGCTGGTGAACATCGTCCGCGTCGCCGTGGCCATTGCGACGGCGACGACGTGCAACTCTGGCACTGCCGGGAGGATTTCCTGGCGGATTATGAAAGTCAAACCCGGCCCGAGCGCAAACCGGTATTCGATGCATCGCCCTTTCGGGAGTCGCCCCAGGCGAATGACAACTCCCGGAATGACACCATGGATCAGACACTGGTGGTCTACCGACAGTGCATGGGCAACGTGTCCCGTGCAGCCAGGGAACTGGCTGTCAGCCGCAACACCCTGTACAAGCGACTTCGGGATCTGGGTGTAAGGTAGTCATAGCTTGCGAATGGCTTTAAGCCAGCCGTCATAGAGCTTGTCGCGCTGGGCTTTGGTCATCGTTGCCTCAAAACTGCGGTCGCATCGCCACATACTGCTCAGATCTTCCAGGCTTTTGTAGACACCCGCCTGCAGGCCGGCAAGGTAGGCGGCGCCCAGCGCGGTGGTTTCCACCAGTGCGGGCCGATCGACCCGCGCCCCGAGAATATCCGCCAGAAACTGCAGCACCCAGTTGTTGGCCACCATGCCACCGTCGACACGCAGAGTAATGGGCCTGATGCCATCCTTTTCCATCGCCTTCTGCAGATCCTTGGTCTGGTAGCAAACCGATTGCAGGCCAGCGGTCACGATTTCCTTGATACCGGTATCACGGGTCAGCCCGAAAATTGCCCCACGGGCGTTCGGGTCCCAGTAAGGTGCGCCCAAGCCCGTAAATGCCGGTACCAGATAGACACCGTGATCCACCGGTGTGCCCTCCGCCAGGGGCTCGGTCTCACAAGCGTCCCGAATCAGCTGCAACCCGTCCCGCAACCACTGGATAGCAGCACCGGCGATAAAGATGCTCCCCTCCAGAGCGTAGGCGGGCTTGCCGTTGAGACGATAGGCCACTGTCGTGAGCAGGCGGTGCTCCGATGTCAGCGCCTTGTCGCCAGTGTTCAGCATCAGGAAACAACCAGTACCGTAGGTGCTTTTCGCCATCCCGGTTTCGAAGCATGTCTGGCCGAACAGAGCCGCCTGCTGATCCCCCGCCATCCCCATGACGGACGTACCATTCAATCGACCGTTATCGACGATCTGGCCGAAGTCCGCCGCAGAATCCATAACTTGCGGCAACAACGACGCGGGAATACCGAACAGGTCTAGCAACTCCGGGTCCCACTTCTGATCGTAAATGTTGAACAACAGGGTGCGACTGGCGTTGGTCGCATCGGTCCTGTGCTCCCTGCCGCCTGTCAGGCGCCAAAGGAGGAAACTGTCGATGGTGCCAAATGCCAATTCTCCGCGGTCAGCGCGCTGCTGGGCGCCCGGAACATTGTCCAACACCCATCGAATTTTCGTCGCCGAAAAGTAGGGATCAATCAACAGTCCTGTTTTGTTGTTCACGGAAGGTTCAAGGCTTTGCTTCTTGAGCGATTCACACCAGTCTGCAGTTCGCCTGTCCTGCCAGACGATCGCTGGGTAAATGGCTTCGCCGGTTGCGCGGTCCCACAACACCGTGGTTTCACGCTGATTCGTTATGCCAACAGCGACAACCTCATCGTTGTCACCACACCCCTTGGCCATCACGTCATCGCAGGTTTCCCGGACGGTACGCCAGATGTCTTCCGGGTCATGCTCAACCCAGCCGCTGGCGGGAAAATGCTGAGGGAACTCCTGCTGGCTCGTCGCGTGAATGTTGCCGTCCAGGGTAAACAGGATGGCGCGGGAACTGGTTGTCCCCTGGTCGATCGACAGAATGTACTGAGTCATAGTTGTTTTGCCTCGGGGTGTTCTTATTTTTTCGTATTTTTACTTTTTTGAAAACAAAAGCCAACCCTTTTTGCGGGCGAAAACTTACCCGCGCGTCGCAAGCCTCACACAAGCCCCTAAAAATGCTGCACAAAGGCACAAAACACTCTAAACTGAGTTCAGGTTTGAAATCGCTATTTCGTTCGTTACAGAAAAACCGTGGACCGGAGGAGTTTGAATGGCACAACGACGCCGACAGGACCTGATCATGGAGCTCATCCAACAGAACGGCTTCGTGACCACCGAGCAACTGGTTGATCAGTTCAAGGTAACGCCGCAAACCATTCGCCGGGATTTGAACGACCTGGCCAGCCAAAAGAAACTGCGCCGGCATCACGGTGGCGCCGGCATCGACTCCAGCACGGTGAATACGGCCTACCAGGCGCGCAAAATCATGGACCTGGAAGCCAAGGAGCGCATTGCTGAAGCGCTGGTGGACATGATCCCCGACAACTCCTCCATGTTCATCAACATCGGCACCACCACGGAAACCATCGCCAAGGCCCTGCTCGAGAAAAACAACCTCCAGGTAGTCACCAACAACCTGCACGTCGCATCCATCCTTTCCGCCAAGGAAGACTTCCACATCATTATTGCCGGCGGCGAAGTGCGTAACCGCGACGGCGGCATTGTGGGTGAAGCCACCCGGGACTTCATCAACCAGTTCAAGATGGATTTCGGCATTATCGGTATCAGCGGCATCCACAGCGACGGTTCTTTGCTGGACTTCGATTACCGGGAAGTCCGGGTTGCCCAGTCCATCATCGAGAATTCCGGCCAGGTACTGCTGGCCGCGGACCATTCCAAGTTCGGCCGCAACGCCATGGTGCGCCTCGGCAGCATTGCCCAGGCGGATCATGTGTTTACCGATGAACCGCCTCCCGTCGAAATCCGCCAGCTCCTGCGTGAAAACAACGTGGAACTGCACCTGGTCTAACCC
>NZ_ABCP01000075.1 GCF_000170835.1 Marinobacter algicola DG893 | reverse complement strand
CGCTTGGACTCCGCCATCCATGGCTCCGTACAGTTTTGGAAAGCCCTTCCTGACCCGTTCCCGGGCCTTTTCCGTGCCTTCGAGAAAGTGACTTTCAAACCGTGGGGAGAATCCCGCAGAGCAGGAAAGACGAAATGACCGATATCAGCATCAGACGATTGAACGCTTCCGACAGTGACTTTGACATTGCGCTGGCCAAGCTTTTGGCGTGGGAAGACAGTGTGGATCATCAGGTGAATGAGTCGGTTCGTCATATCCTGCACGAGGTGAAAACCCGCGGGGATGCGGCGGTTCTGGAGTTCACGGAGAAGTTTGATCGTCTGAAGGTCGGCTCCGTTGCCGAGTTGGAAATGGGGCAGGACCGCTTACAGAAGGCTTTGGGCGCCATTCCCCAGGATCAGCGTGTTGCCCTGGAGAAAGCCGCCGAGCGGGTGCGTGATTATCACGAGCGTCAGAACCAGGCGTCCTGGCAGTATGAAGACGATGACGGCACGGTTCTCGGGCAGAAAGTGACTCCGCTGGATCGTGCAGGGCTGTATGTGCCCGGTGGTAAGGCCGCTTATCCGTCTTCCGTGTTGATGAATGCTATCCCGGCAAAGGTCGCGGGCGTGGGCGAGGTGATCATGGTGGTTCCTACGCCGGATGGTGTGGTGAATGACATGGTTCTGGCTGCTGCGGCGATTGCGGGAGTGGATAGGGTGTTTTGCGTGGGCGGTGCCCAAGCGGTAGGGGCGCTGGCGTATGGCACGGAAACCATTCCGGCTGTCGACAAAATCGTTGGCCCTGGCAATATTTTTGTGGCCACTGCCAAACGCGAAGTTTTCGGGACTGTCGGCATCGATATGATTGCCGGTCCGTCGGAGATTCTGGTGATCTGCGACGGCAAGACCGATCCGGACTGGATTGCCATGGATTTGTTCTCCCAGGCCGAGCACGATGAGCAGGCTCAGTCCATTCTCATCAGCCCGGACGCCGATTTCCTGGATGCCGTGGAAGCCAGCATCAACAAGCTGCTACCGACCATGGAGCGGGCCGACATCATCGCGACCTCGATGACGGATCGGGCTGCATTGATTCACGTGGCCGACTTGTCCGAAGCTGCTCGCGTTTCCAATCGTATTGCGCCGGAGCACCTGGAGCTTTCGGTGGAAGATCCGGACAGCCTGGTGGGCGAGATTCGTCATGCCGGTGCTATCTTTATGGGGCGCTATACGGCAGAGGCGCTGGGCGATTACTGCGCCGGGCCGAACCATGTACTGCCGACGTCCGGGACGGCGCGTTTCTCCTCGCCGTTGGGGGTTTATGATTTCCAGAAACGGTCGTCGCTGATCGGCTTTTCTGCAGCCGGTGCCGACAGGATGGGGCGGGTTGCCTCTGTTCTGGCGCGTGGAGAGGGGTTAACGGCTCACGCCCGTTCTGCGGAGTATCGGGTTCGGGAGGGCCAGTCCGATGAGTAAGTTCTGGAGTTCGCGGGTCAAAGACTTGGTCCCCTATGTACCGGGGGAGCAGCCGAAAATAGCCAACCTCGTGAAACTGAATACCAACGAGAACCCGTTCGGCCCGTCTCCGAGGGTGATCGAGGCGATCAACACTGAGCTGAATGACAACCTTCGGCTATACCCGGACCCCGAAAGTGAGGCCCTGAAAAGCACCATCGCGAATTACTACGGCGTGCAGGGTGAGCAGGTTTTCCTCGGTAACGGCTCCGACGAAGTGCTGGCACACATATTTTACGGTCTGTTCCAGCATGGTGAGCCTGTGTTGTACCCCGATATCACCTACAGTTTTTATCCGGTGTATTGCGGTCTCTACAACATCGAGGGCAAAACGGTACCGCTGACCGACAGCTTTGAAATTGATCCGAAAGACTATAAGCAGCCGAACGGCGGAATCATCTTCCCCAATCCCAATGCGCCTACTGGGCGTTACCTGGCGTTGGATAAGGTTGAGGCTATCGTTGCCGCCAATCCCGACCGGGTTGTAGTTGTGGATGAAGCCTACGTGGATTTCGGCGGAGAGAGTGCGATCAAGCTGGTGGGAAAGTATCCCAACCTTCTGGTCTGCCAAACGCTGTCCAAGGCCCGTTCCCTGGCCGGGTTACGCGTCGGTTTCGCCATTGGCAGCCCGGAGGTTATCGAGGCCCTGAATCGCGTCAAGAACAGCTTCAACTCCTATCCTCTCGACCGTCTGGCTCAGGCGGGCGCCATTGCGGCATTTGAGGATGAAGACTGGTTTAAGGCCACTTGTGAAGGCGTCGTTGGCGAGCGGGGGTGGGTGACCTCGAAACTGGAAGCCTTGGGCTTTGACGTATTGCCCTCGAAGGCCAATTTTATCCTTGCGCGTCATCCAGATCACGCCGGCGAAGCACTGGCGAAGGGGCTTCGGGAGCAGGGCGTCATCGTGCGCCACTTCAATAAGCCCCGTATCTCGGACTTCCTGCGCATCACCATTGGCACGGCAGACCAGAACAAGCGACTGGTTGAGTGTCTTAAACCGTTGGTGTAACACGAGACATTCAAGACAATCCCACGGAGGCAGCATGGCTTCACGCAATGAGATACTCCGCACACTGAACGACTGGCTGGCCCCGGAAGACTTCAAAGACTATTGTCCTAACGGTCTGCAGGTTGAGGGTGCCGAAGAGGTCCGCACCATAATCAGTGGTGTCACGGCTTCCCGGGCGCTTATGGACGCGGCGATCGAAGCCGATGCCGACATGATCCTGGTGCATCATGGGTATTTCTGGAAGGGTGAGGATCAGGCCATCCGTGGCATGAAGCGGGACCGGATCAAGCGCCTGCTGGACCACGATATCAATCTGGTTGCCTACCACCTGCCGTTGGACGATCACCCCGAGTATGGCAACAACCGGCAGTTGGCCGACGTGTTGGGCATTCTCAATCCCCGGCCGCTGGGCGGACTTGTGTGGCAGGGTGAGCTGGATGTCCCCATGGCGCCCCAGGCGTTCGCCGATCTGATCGGAGAGCGTCTGGCACGTTCGCCGCTTTGGGTTGGGGGCGGTTCCGCGGAGATTTCCAGAGTTGGCTGGTGTACCGGCGCAGCTCAGGGATTCATTGACAGTGCATTGGAGGCTGGGCTGGATGCTTACATCAGTGGCGAGATTTCAGAGCCCACTACCCATACTGCCCGCGAATGCGGTATTCATTACTTCGCAGCCGGCCATCACGCCACTGAGCGATATGGTGTTCAGGCCCTGGGTCGGGCCCTGGAGCAAGCGTTTGGGATAAGCCACCGGTTTATCGACTGCGATAATCCGGTGTAAGTAAGCGTCAGGCTTTCTGCTGTTTTTCGGCCAGACCAAAGTCTTCGGCCAGGGTGCCTTTTTCCTGGGGGTCGCTCTTGGGGGCGTAGTCCCGGGGTGGCTCTGCATCATCCTTGCTGGCGGCACCTTCCAGACGCGCCTTGGCGTTCTCTTTCTCAAGCTCCAGCAGCCAGTCTTCGTCGTTGCACAGGCGGTTGGCGCCCCGCGCCATGTGCTGGTTCACGTCCCGGTAGGTGTCGTTAAAGCGGCGCAGCAGATGCGCGGATTCCATAAAGTGCTCGTTCACTTGCGCCTGATAGCGTGTGTACTCGTTTCTCAGCTCCTCGATCTGCTGTTCAGCCCGGCGCTGCCGCAGCGTAGAGCCCTGACCGGACCGGCCAACCAGTACTCCGATGACAATGCCAACAATCAATGCGGCGATGGCTGCCAGAATCAGGTTTGTCATAAGCTGTGTGATCCTTTTGATGAATAGGAATTCCTTCCCAAAGTATACCGTCCCAAGGCCCGTTCACGCACGATTGCCTCGTGCGCCAATCGTCGTATTGCGTCGTATGTCTGGCTCGCCCCCGCTGTTGCAGCGGTTTCTCAGGGTGTTGAACGTGGCGAAAAAAGCCAAAATCGGCCACAATACGCCGCCGTTATGAATGACCATACTTCGGGAAACGCCTTAATGACACCCCAAAAGCGAATCCGTATGACCACTACCCATATGACCCCATGGGAACGATACCAGCAGGACCTCGAGCGGCCCGAGTTTCACAAAGACCCGGCTCAGGAAGATGCGGTCCGCCGTTTGCAGTCACTTTACGACAAACTGGTGGCGGCGGAAAGGGAGCGTGACAAACCGATGGTCAAACTTCGCCTCAAGTTCAGGAAGGGCAAGGAAGACCCGGTTAAGGGTTTGTACTTCTGGGGCGGTGTGGGTCGTGGAAAGACCTACCTGATGGATACGTTCTATGAGGCTCTGCCGTTTGACCGCAAGATGCGGGTTCACTTCCATCGTTTTATGCAGCGGGTTCACAAGGAACTGAAGAGCCTGAAGGGTGAGAAAAACCCTCTGGATATCGTGGCGAGGATGTTTGCGGACGAAACCCGGGTGATCTGCTTTGACGAATTTTTTGTTTCCGATATCGGTGACGCCATGATACTGGCAACGTTGATGGATGGCCTATTCAGCCGTGGTGTGACCCTGGTCTGTACCTCCAATATCGTACCTGACGGGCTTTACAGGGATGGCTTGCAGCGCGCCCGCTTCCTGCCCGCCATCGCGCTGGTCAAGAAACACACCGAAGTGGTGAATGTGGACGGCGGTGTGGATTATCGCCTGAGAACCCTGGAGCAGGCTGAGCTGTACCACTTCCCTCTGGATGACGATGCCGACAAGAGTCTCCAGAAAAGTTACGACGGGTTAGCGCTTGAGGCGGGCAGCCACAGCCTGGAGTTGGATATCAACGGCCGCAAGCTGAGAGCCCTCAGCCACGCGGATGACGTTGTCTGGTTTGATTTCAAAACCCTGTGTGACGGCCCTCGTAGCCAGAACGACTACATCGAGCTGGCGAGGGAATTCCACGCCGTGATTATCAGTAATGTGCCGGTGTTGGGAAAAGACAAGGATGATCAGGCCCGGCGCTTCATAAATATGATCGACGAATTCTATGATCGAAACGTCAAGGTTATCATTTCCGCGGAGGCTTCAATCACGGACCTGTATGCCGGCGGGCGGCTGGGGTTTGAGTTTGAGCGCACAGAGTCCCGGTTGCTGGAAATGCAATCCAGAGAATACCTCGAAGCGCCTCACAAGGCCTGATAGGCGTCGGATTGAACGAAACTCAGTCCGATAACGAACGACCCCAACGATAGAGAGATCAAGTAATGAGCACAGATAACGTCGTCATCGTCAGCGGTGTGCGCACCCCCATGGGCGGATTTCAGGGCAGCCTGGCCGCGGTTTCTGCACCGGAGCTCGGCGCTATCAGTATTGCCGAAGCCATCCGCCGTGCCGGGTTGCAGCCGGCAGATGTGCAGGAAGTGATCATGGGTAACGTTCTGCCCGCAGGGCTCAAGCAGGGCCCGGCTCGTCAGGCCATGCGCCAGGCAGGACTACCGGACAGCACTGGTGCCACTACGATCAATAAGCTGTGCGGTTCGGGCATGAAAGCCGCCATGTTTGCACACGATGTGATCAAGGCGGGCACCAACGACATTATGGTTGCCGGTGGCATGGAGAGCATGTCCAACGCACCGTACATCCTTCAGGGGGTTCGCGGTGGCTACCGCATGGGGCCTGGCCAGGCGCCTCAGGACCACATGTTCCTGGATGGCCTTGAAGACGCGGAAACCGGTCGGCTGATGGGGGCTTTCGCCCAGGAAATGGCTGACAAGAAAGGCTACACCCGGGAAGAGATGGACGAATACGCGATTTCCTCCCTGACCCGGGCCAAGAAAGCCATTGAAGAAGGACTGCTGAAAGACGAGATCATCCCGGTCACCGTCAAAACCCGCAAAGGCGAGGTGGTGGTTGAGGACGACGAGCAGCCTCACAACGCCAATATCGAGAAGATCCCGAGCCTTCGCCCGGCGTTCGCCAAAGACGGCACGGTCACCGCGGCCAATGCCTCGTCAATATCGGATGGTGCGTCAGCACTGGTGCTGATGCGTGAATCCGAAGCGGAAAAGCGCGGCCTCAAACCATTGGCTCGGATTGTTGCCCATAGCACCCAGTCCCAGCATCCGTCGGAATTCACCTGCGCTCCGGTGGGTGCCATCGAAACCCTTTTCGCCAAAACCGGCTGGACAAAAGATGACGTGGACCTGTTCGAGATCAACGAAGCCTTCGCCATGGTGGCCATGATGCCCATCCGCGAACTCGGCCTGGACCCGGAGAAGGTCAATATCCACGGCGGCGCCTGCGCCCAGGGCCATCCGGTTGGCTCCACCGGCTCCCGCCTGCTGGTGACCCTGATGCACTCGCTCAAGCACTACGGTAAGAAGAAGGGCGTTGCGGCGCTTTGTATCGGTGGTGGTGAGGCGACAGCCATGGCTATTGAGATGCTTTAACGGTTTGTGGCAAGCCTCGACC
>NZ_ABCP01000076.1 GCF_000170835.1 Marinobacter algicola DG893 | reverse complement strand
GGTAGTTGCGCTCAGCTCAATAGCGGTGCCCCCGCTCAGGGTCTTATTGGCGTTGTCGACAGTGATGCCGGCGCCTGTGTCATAGCGAAGTTCGACTCGGGTTGCCGTGGTGGTGTCGGCAAAGACCAGCGTATTGGCATCCAGCCAGTGTGCCTTGGCGCCTTCAATGGCCAGTTCCTCGGCTTCGATTGGGTCCGGGGAGAGAAGCTGGCTGCCACTGATCGTGAAAATACGATTGCCCAGGGCGCCAAAGTGCCAGCGTTTGTCATCATCACCAAGGTCTTTCTCATCGCCCTTGTGCATGATGAAGTTCATGCAGTCGCCGCCGTCGCGCATGGGAATGATGTAGTAGGCGCCGTAGGTGTCGTTCACGCCACTGGCGGTGCGTGGGTCGGTCCACTCGGTCGGCACGCCTTCCGCCAGGCCATCGCAACCGGCTGCGGCGTCATTCCAGAGGTGGAGTCCCCAGCCGTCATAGTCACCGGCGGGGCGCTTGTAATAGAGGATGGCTTCGTTGTCGCCGGGTTCCAGCAGGGCGGTGGAGTTTCCGCCTCCGTCGTCGCCAGAGTCGGAAGATGAGCTGTTGCTACCGGAGTTGCAACCGACAAGAGCCAGGGACAAAGCCAGGGCCCAGCCGCCTGCAACCAGTTTATGGTCAGGCATAACGCGTATCCTTTTTCCATTGTTGTTGTTTGGGACGTTGCTTGCGAACCGGTATAACCTGTACGCAAACGTTGCAGCATCATGGTTGCGCGAAGAGCTCGGCCACACATCCTTCGGCAACGGACTTTTGCGGGCGTAGTCTGAGGGGCGTATGGGGAGTAGAGAATAGAGGAGTGGCGCGAACAAAAAAGGGCCGGCTGAAAAGCCGGCCCAAGGAGGTCCAACGAGAGTGTGGTGTTTAGAGCCTTACCACCAGGCTTCGATCTGGGCACCAATCTGGATGTCGCCATCGATGCCCTCGCTGCGAGCGGCTTCGGCCTGATCACCGAAGAACGCTGCGGCGTAGGCGCGGATCACCGGGCGTGCCCAATAACCAGGGCCTGCGCTCCACTGTTGCGCAATGGCAACTTTCTGTAGATCGGTTTCTTCATCGTTAAAGGGCTGGTGCACGTCCTCATAGCCAATTTCCAGAGCCGTGCTGGTCACGGAGTTCCAGTTGTAGATCGGGCGAGCAACAACACTCAGGCGGGTAGGTTCTTCTTCGTTGATCGGGCCGTAAGTTTCGCCTTTGGAATACAGGGCGGAGTAACCAAGCTCCCATGGTCCACCGAGTTTGATCACGCCATGGTTAAGAACCCGCCAGCTCTTCTCAAGCGTGCCGGGATAGTAGGGTCCATTGAGGCTTGAGTTGCCACCCTGGTTATTGAATGCGGCTTCGCCCAGGGAGTCGGTCGCATACTGCAGGACGAACTTGTTAAAGCCGCCCATGAAGCCCGTCGCAAGCTCAACGGTACCAAAGAAACCGTCTTCGTCCATGATGCCGGCCGCTTCCTGCTCATCGGTCAGGTCGGCCATGCCATAAATGCCCGCCAGTGTCAGCGTGCTTTCGCCAACCGGGAAGGCGTAGCGCAGATCCAGCTTGTTGTTCTGGACGATGGTGTCGCTTTCCTGTTTGTCGAAGTTAACCCACGCCGCGGAGAACTGGCCAGCACCGGCCTGAATGTTTTCAATACCGGCACCGTAGCCGGAGTTGTTGATGTAGAACAGGTCCAGCTGGTGCACGTCATGGCGCTTGTAGAAGCGCTTGCCGGCCCAGAGCGTGGCGCCGGGCAGCGACTCAATGACGTTGGTGCCCGACACGTAAAGCTGACGCACCGCTACTTCGCCGCCGCTATAGGGGTTGCCGTTATTGCGGGTGGTTTCCTGACCAGCGAAATCGACGCCGTTGACGTCGTCGGCACCGTCAAATGCCTGGTAGTCGTTACCCTGGTTGATGGCTTCGTAGGAAACCATGGAGTCGAAGCGGAACGTTTTACCGTCCTGGCTGAAGAGCTGGTCGCCAAAGGCCAGTTCTGCATAGGTGTCGCATTCGTCAGCGAGGCGTCCAACGAAGTGGCCGTTGGCACCGCTACCGAAACAGGTTTGTTCGCCGCCACTGCTGGTGTTGGTGGAAAGGCCGGAGCGAGCGTAGCCATGAAAATCAACGGCGATGGCGGGCGTAGCCATGATGGCAGCTGTGACCGCAGCCGCAAGCGGGAGTTTGTTCGGGAAAAAGCGCTTATTGTTTTGCATCATCTGTGTCCTGTGCTTTTTGTCTTTTTTGAATGTCAGGGAAGCGGAAGTTCCGACATCGTGTCGTGGACAGTCAGTTCCGGATCAGGCCTCCGGTTCCCTTGATTGCAGCTTCTGCCAATCAGACATTGGGAAACCGGATTTCATAGTCCTGTAACGGGAGGGGTAGTGCATCCTCCGCCCTGAAGAAAAAGGGGGGTGAGTTTTCAGGGGGAGGAGGGGCGTAGAAGGATGAGACACTAAATCAGTGGCTTTGCTACCTTTAAACGTGGGGCTCAAGTCATCGGGAAGCGGGTAGGTTTAAGGCTTTCCTTGATCTTTTTCAGATGGCCCAGGAAATCCGCTCCGCGCTTGAGGGTCACGCCGGTCGCAAGGATATCGATCACCGTCAGGTGAATAATGCGGGAGGACATCGGCATGTAAACCTCGGTGTCCTCCGGCGCCGTTACCTCAATGACCACCGTGCAAACGTCTGCCAATGGCGAGTCGGGCATGGTGATGCCGATAACGGTAGCGCCGTTGGTGCGCGCATGCTGTGCAATTTCAACGGTTTCGCGAGTGCGCCCGGTGTAGGAAATGAGCACGATGACATCGCCCTTGGTGGCGCCGGCGGCTACCATGCGCTGCATCAGGGCGTCGTCGTACGACATGACCGGGATATTAAAGCGAAAGAACTTGTGCTGGGCGTCCATCGCAACAGGTGCGGAGCCGCCCATGCCGAAGAAGTTGATCTGCTTGGCCTGGATCAGATAGTCGATGGCCGACGCCAGTGCTTTTGGGTCAAGGGCCTGACGTGCCTTGTCCAGGCTGGCGATGGTGCTGAGCATGATCTTGTCGGAGAACTCTGCGACAGTGTCGTCGGGCTCCACGTTTTGACCGATATACGGTGTGCCAGTGGCAATGCTCTGGGCCAGGCGTATCTTGAAGTCGGGAAAGCCGGTGGCTGAAAAGCCGCGGCAGAAGCGGTTGACTGTTGGCTCACTGACGTCAGCCGCCCTGGCCAGTGCGGCAATGCTGTATCGGGTGGCAGCACTTGGGTCGCGAAGAATCGCCTCGGCAACCTTGCGCTCTGATTTATTGAGCGTGTCCAGTCTTAGCTGGATATCTTCGAGCAGGTTGTCATCGCGTTGCGCCTGGTTCGCAGCCATTTGGGATACTCCCTGAATCATCGGCGTTCTTGTGGAAATCCGCGCTGATTATAGCGTGTTTTTGGCAGGTTTGTGGTAGTAAAAGTGTCATTAATTGGAAAATATCCTTGGAATATTTCATTTGCGGTGTCATTATTTGCATAAAATTACTACATTGACGCCTCGAGTCGTGCGGCGGCAGGTTGCTGCATGAAAACAAAGAGAGAAGGAACCGATGGCTGATCCGATAAATACCCGCTGTGACCTGATGATGTTTGGTGCGCTTGGTGATCTGGCGCAACGCAAACTGTTTCCCGCTATGTACCAGCTAGAGCGGGCAGGGCTGCTCCACAAGGGCACTCGCATTCTGGCAATCGCGAGAAACAAGGCAGACAGCAGTGAGGTTCGTAAGACCCTTCTTGGAAAGTTGAAAGAGCATGTCAGGAAAGACGAGTTTGATGCCGGCGTGGCCGAGCAATTCCTGCAGCGCGTGGATTACCAGTTCCTGGATTTTACCAACCCTGACGGTTACGGCGTCCTTAATGACTGGCGCAGCAAGGAGCCCAGTAATCTGATCGTCTACATGGCCACACCACCGGCCATGTACGGTGAAATTTCACGTAACCTCCGGGGAAATAACTGTTGTGACCAGAACACCCGAGTGGTTGTAGAGAAGCCGATTGGTCACGACCTGGAGTCTTCCAAGGTCATCAATGACGAGTTGGGTGAGGTCTACAATGAGGACCAGTTGTTCCGTATCGACCATTACCTGGGCAAGGAAACGGTACAAAACCTCATAGCGCTGCGGTTCGCGAACAACCTGTTCGCCTCCCAGTGGGACCAGAATCATATCTCCCACGTCGAGATATCGGTGGCTGAGAGTGTAGGTATTGAAGGCCGCTGGGGCTATTTCGATAAAGCCGGTCAGGTTCGCGATATGGTTCAGAACCACCTGCTTCAGCTCCTGTGCCTGATCGCCATGGATCCACCTTCGGATCTGTCGGCGGACAGTATCCGCAATGAGAAGGTGAAAGTGCTGAAGGCGATGCGCCGTATCACTCCTGACATGATGGATACCCATGTCGTTCGCGGGCAGTACACAGCTGGCACCAGTGGCGGAAAGCCCGTGCCTGGGTATCTGGAGGAAGAAGGTGCGGCGCGTGGCAGCAAGACCGAAACCTTCGTGGCTCTGAAAGCCGAGATTGATAACTGGCGCTGGTCCGGTGTGCCATTCTACATCCGCACAGGCAAGCGCCTGCCGGAGAAGCTGTCACAGATCATCATTCACTTCAAACCGGCGCCTCACTACATCTTTGATCCCGACCAGAAACACCTCGCCAACAACAAGCTCATCATCCGTCTGCAGCCGGACGAGGGCATGTCCCTGCAAATTCTGACCAAGGATCAGGGGCTGGATAAGGGCATGCGCCTTCGCCAGGGCCCTTTGGAGCTGACGTTCTCGGAAACCTTCGAGACTGATCGCATCCCGGATGCTTACGAGCGGCTGCTCTGGGAGGTCATGAAAGGCAATCAGTATCTGTTTGTCCGTCGTGACGAAGTGGAGCACGCCTGGCAGTGGGTTGACCAGATCATGCGCAACTGGGACGACAGTGGTGTACCGCCAAAACGTTACGCGGCAGGTACCTGGGGCCCGGTTGCCTCCATCGCGATGATTACCCGTGACGGAAGGAGCTGGTATGAAGATGCATGACCTGAATCTGCCGGAGTCGGTGGATGCGTATTTCTTCGATACCCCTGATGATACGGCGGTGGCGCTGGCGGATGCAGTCGCGAGACATCTCTCGGAGCGGCTGCTGATTGCACCCCGTGCCAGTCTGGTGGTGTCCGGTGGCTCAACCCCGCTGCCATTTTTCGAGGCCCTGCGGGAAAAGCCGCTGGATTGGGCACGTATTGACGTGTTGCTGGCGGACGAGCGCTGGGTGTCCGAAGACGACAACGACAGTAATACCCGCCTGGTGCGGGAAAATCTGTTACAAGGCCCAGCGTCGGAAGCCCGGTACCTGTCCCTCAAACAGCCCGGCGATACGCCGACCGATGGCCTGGCAGCTGCGGAGGCAGCCCTTGAAGAGCTGCATCTGCCGCTGGATGTGCTGATCCTGGGTATGGGCAGCGATGGCCATACGGCGTCTCTGTTTCCAGATGCGCCGGAGCTGAATCGAGCCCTTGATACCGATTCGACCGCCATCGTGGCGTCCATGACGCCACCTTCTCAGCCTCAGAAACG
Organism: Marinobacter algicola DG893; assembly: GCF_000170835.1. Lineage (GTDB taxonomy): Bacteria > Pseudomonadota > Gammaproteobacteria > Pseudomonadales > Oleiphilaceae > Marinobacter > Marinobacter algicola. The sequence goes on along the minus strand of NZ_ABCP01000076.1, from coordinate 699 downwards.
CATCACGCTGACACTGCACGCCCTGAGTCGCGCGGGTTTCACGGCGCTGCACCTGAAAGGTGACGACAAACTGAAAACCTTACAAGCCGCCTGCTGTGATATCGAAAAAATCCGCGAAATGCCCATTCGCGCGTTCCTGAAACCGGGGCTGCAGGTTTATTGGAGCGCTTGAGGCTGTCCGCCCGAGATTTGTTATACCGGAGATATGTATGAACCAATTGTCTGATTTTCACCGCGAGCGCGTCCAGGCGGTCTTGAACGCTTCCCCGCTTGTTCCGGTGATCACCATTAACCACCCGGACGAGGCGTTGCCATTGTGTCAGGCTTTGGTTGATGGTGGCATTCGAGTACTGGAAATCACCCTGCGTACCCCTCATGGCGTGAAGGCCATTGAGCAGGTACGAAAAGCGATCCCGGAAGCCTGGGTTGGGGCGGGCACGGTCACCAGTATTGCCCAGTACCGCCAGGTGGAGGCCGCCGGCGCCCAGTTCGTGATCACGCCAGGCGTCACCGAGGCGATTCTGGAGTTCGGTGTGACTTCGGAAGCGCCGTTGCTACCGGGTATTTCAACGATTTCGGAGCTGATGGTTGGCTACAACCTTGGCTACCGTGAATTCAAGTTCTTCCCAGCCGAAGTCGCCGGCGGCATCCCCGCCCTGAAGGCGTTCTCCGGTCCCTTCCCGGACGTCACTTTCTGCC
>NZ_ABCP01000077.1 GCF_000170835.1 Marinobacter algicola DG893 | reverse complement strand
GTCAACGTCCGAGAACATGGCCCGCCCAAGACTGGCTTGCTCCATTAAATCGAGCGTCCGCTGGGTGATGGGCAGGTTTGCCAGCCCCTGTCGGTCACCAGCAACGGCCGTTTAATGCCGGCCTCCGCGCAGCATTCACCGAGTTCAGCGATGCGACCGGCGCCAAAGCGGATATCCGTGGGGTAGGACCAGTTTGCGGAGAGTGTCATTGTCAGCCCCTCGTCAGAGAATAGGGTTGTCTGTTGATCCGGATATCAGTTCACCGGTTTTTTCAGGTAATACGATTTCGGGCGCGTCAGGTTATGGTAGCCGATGATCGAAAGCCCACCACCACGACCGGTGTTCTTGCAACCGGTCCAGCACAGCGCCGGGTCCAGGTAATCGCAACGGTTCATGAACACCGTGCCGGTCTCAATCTGATCGGCCACCCGCGTGGCGCGGTCAATATCTTTGGTCCACAGTGACGCGGTCAGGCCGAATTCGCTGTCGTTCATCAACGCGACCGCCTCGGCGTCATCTTTGACTTTCACCCCCCAAATCGGCTTTTCGGGCCCTTGCAGAAGCCTGCCCGGGGAAACTAACGGGTTAGGCCACGGCTGATTCCTTGTTGGTTGCAGGGATTTCCACGCGGACGTTGTTGCCATCCAGCAGGACTGGGTAGGTTTTTACGGCTACCTCTTCGTCCTCCAGGCACTGACCGGTCTGCAGGTTGAAGTGCTGCTTGTACAACGGCGAAGCCACCACTGGCTGCCCTTTCAGATCCCCGGTAATACCCCGCGCCAGCACGTTCTTACCGGTAAACGGATCGGTATGGCTGACCGCAAACAACGCCGGCAACCGATGCGGCAGATAAAATACCGCCACCGGACCATCCTCGGTCCAGACCGCAACCCCCGATTCCGGCACAAGATCATCAACCGTACAAACAACGTCCCAGGAAGTGCGTGCTTTCATAACGTTCTCCAATTTCATTCAGGTTCGCCAAAGGCGTTAACTCTTGATTTGATGCGCTTTTAACCAGCGATAACTGGTGATCCGATGAGCGTGGGGGTCAATAATTTTTCCCGCCAGGAAAAAGGTGTCCGAGCGCAGCGAGTTCTTTTTCCCAAGGGAAAAATTATTGACCCCCGCGCTCCACCCCAAGCCACCAGTCCTAAGCAGGCTCCTCCTCAAGTAAAGGCCGACGTTGATCCCGTTCGGTAGTCCACTGTTGAACCGGATCTTTCTTGGACGGTGCATTCACAAACTCCCGGAACCGCTTCCGCTTCTCAGGATCCTCAACCGCCGTCTTCCACTCGCACTGATAGGTATCCACCAGATCCGCCATGTGCTTCTCCAGCTCCTCACCAATGCCCAGGCTGTCCTCCAGAACCACCTGCTTCAGATACTCCAGACCCCCTTCCAGGTTCTCCATCCACACGCTGGTGCGTTGCAAACGGTCCGCTGTACGGACGTAGAACATCAACACCCGGTCGATAGCGCTGATCAGTTCCTCATCGGACAGATCCGTCGCAAACAAATCCGCGTGGCGCGGGCGCATGCCGCCGTTGCCGCAGACGTACAGATTCCAGCCGTTTTCCGTGGCAATCACGCCAATGTCCTTGCTCTGGGCTTCCGCGCATTCGCGGGTGCAGCCAGACACCGCCATCTTGAGCTTATGGGGCGAGCGCAGGCCCTTGTAGCGGTTCTCCAGGAAGATCGCCATGCCCACGCTGTCCTGTACGCCGTAGCGGCACCAGGTGCTGCCGACGCAGGACTTCACCGTACGCAGAGACTTGCCGTAGGCATGGCCGGTTTCGAAGCCGGCGGCGATGAGTTTCTCCCAGATCTCCGGCAGTTCGCTCAGGGTGGCGCCGAACAGGTCCACGCGCTGGCCCCCGGTGATCTTGGTATACAGGTTGTATTCCTTGGCCACTTCACCCAGCACAATCAGCTTGTCCGGAGTGATCTCGCCGCCCGGTACCCGGGGCACGATGGAGTAGGTGCCGTTCTTCTGCATGTTGGCCATGAAGGTATCGTTGGTGTCCTGCAGGGGCACGTGGTCGGTGGCCAGGATGTGCTCGTTCCAGCAGGTGGCAAGAATGGAGGCTACGGCCGGTTTGCAGATATCGCACCCGTGGCCCTTGCCATGATCACGGATTAATGTCCGGAAGGTACGGATGCCATTGACCTTCACGATGTTGAACAGGTCCTGGCGGCTGTACGGGAAGTGCTCGCAGATATCCTTGCTGACTTCCACGCCGCGTTTTTCCAGTTCACTGTCCACCACGTTCTTCAGTAGCGCTGCACAACCGCCGCAGCCGGTACTGGCCTTGGTTTCTGCCTTCACACCGGCAAGGTCGGTGCAGCCGGCGTCGATCACACCGCAGATATCGCCTTTGGACACGTTGTGGCAGGAGCAGATCGAGGCGGTTTCCGGCAGGGCGTCCGGGCCCAGCGCGGGAGCGCCGCCCTGGCTTTCCGGCAGTATCAGGGTTTCCGGATTTTCCGGCAGTTCAATGCCGTTCAAGGCGTATTGCAGCAGCGTGTCGTAGTGACTGTTGTCACCCACCAGGATAGCGCCCAGCAGGGTCTTGCCGTCTTCGCTGATCACCATGCGACGGTAGTGGCCGGCCTGCTCGTCGTTAAAGCGGATGTTGCGGGCACCTGGGGTTTGGGCGTGGGCATCGCCGATCGAGCCCACATCCACACCCAGCAACTTGAGCTTGGTGCTCATGTCGGCGCCGGTAAAGGCCGCTTCCGTGTCACCGTTCAGCACTGAGGCCAGGGTGCGGGCCATGGTATAGCCCGGCGCCACAAGGCCAAAAATCTTCTCACTCCACAGAGCGCATTCGCCGATGGCGTGAATGTGCGGGTCAGAGGTGGTGCACTGATCGTTGATGACAATACCACCGCGCTCACCCATGGCGAGTTCACTGGAACGCGCCAGGGCATCCTGGGGGCGGATGCCGGCAGAGAATACGATCAGGTCGGTTTCCAGATGGGTGTCGTCACTGAAGTTCATCCGCAGGCGGGCTTCTTCGCCTTCCACGATCTCGGTGGTCGCCTTTTCGGTGTGCACCTGCACACCCAGTTCCTCAATCTTGTGTTTCAGCAGCGCGCCGCCGTCGCTGTCGAGCTGCACTGGCATCAGGCGAGGCGCGAATTCCACCACATGGGCGTCCAGGCCCAGGCTTTTGAGGGCGTTGGCGGCTTCCAGGCCCAGCAGGCCGCCACCCACCACAACGCCGGTTTTAACGCCGTCGGCGCTGGCGCGGATGCTGTCCAGGTCTTCCAGGGTACGGTACACCAGGCAATGGGGGTGCTCGTTACCCTTGATGGGCGGAACAAACGGGTATGAGCCAGTCGCCAGAACCAGTTCGTCATAGGCGTAATCACCCATGGGTGTGGTAATGGTCTGATTGGCGCGGTCGATTCCGGTCACCTGTTCGCCCAGGCGCAGGTCGATGTGGTTCTCGGCGTACCAGTCTGCGGTGCCCATGGCCAGATCGGCGTGGGTGGAGCCACCGAAATACTCGGACAGGTGAACCCGGTCATACGCCAGCAGCTTCTCTTCACCAAACACCTTGATGTCGAAGTCGGCTGCCGCCGGGGTTTCCACCAGCTGTTCCAGGAAGTGGTGGCCGACCATGCCGTTGCCAATCACGATCAGGGTTTTCTTGCTCATGGTAATTCCTCTCTCTGTTCCCGGCCGCTTTAAGCGGCTTCGCAGTAGTGCTTGCCAAAGGCCAGATGGGCCCGGTAAGGGCTGATGTCATCGGCCTGTTGAATGCGTTCGTTGTACCAGGGGCCGTCGCTGGTTTCGCCGAAGAGCACGGCGCCTGTGAGTCTTTGGTCGCGAATCAGCAGGCGGCAGTACCGGTTGGTGTCGTAGTCCTGCCAGATTACGGATTCGGTCTCTGCGTCCGCGTCGGTCTGGCCGCAGGAAAATATCGGGATGCCGCTGATTTTCAGGCGCGTCGGGATCGTGGACGGCGCAAAGGCGGCCTGGCTGTCGGAGTGGCACAATACCTGCGCCAGCACATCGGCCTGTTGGTAGCCCGGCTCCACCAGCCCGAAGGTCTGGTTTTCCAGCTGGCAGCATTCCCCCAGGGCAAAGATCTGTGGGTCGCTGGTTTGCAGTTGCGGGTTCACGCGGATGGCGCGCTCGCAATCCAGGCCAGCCTCCCGTGCCAGTTCGGTGTTGGGTGTAATGCCAGCGGCAATCACCACCAGATCGGTGCTGATCAGGGTTTCATCGTCGAGTTGCACGGCCCTCACCAGGTTGCGACCGATAAGAGCCACGGGGGACGTTTGAGTACGAATGGACAGGCCGCGTTCGGTCAGGGCCTGTTCCAACAGTGCTCCGCCGGTCTCGTCCAGTTGTCGGTTCAGCAGATGGCTGCCGCGGTGCAGAACAGTGACCGCCATACCCCGGCTGCGTAGTCCTTCAGCCGCCTCCAGACCCAGGAAGCCGCCACCGATTACCACCGCGCGGCGATGGCGCTGGCTGGTTTGGATCAGCTGGCGAGTGTCTTTCAGGTCGCGGAAACCCATGACACCTTCCAGGCTCTCGCCCTCCAGGCCAAGACTGGCGGAGCGGGAGCCCGTGGCCAGAACCAGGCTGGTGTAGCGCTGAGTCTGCCCGCTTGCAGTTGTAACCGTGCGATCTTCCCGGTTAATGGCGGTAACGGGGTCGCCCTGGTTCACGGTGATGTTGTTGTGCCGGTACCAGTCCGGTTGTTGCAGTTGCAGGCTGTCTTCGTTGGCATCGCCGGCCAGGAGGGCTGAAAGCTGGATGCGGTTGTAGGCAGGGCTTGCCTCGCCATTGAACACCACGATGCGCTCAAAAGGCCGCTGCGGCTGAACAACCAGTTTTTCGAGCAGGCGCTGGGCCACCATGCCGTGCCCGCAGATAACGAGAGTCTGTTCTGCTTGTGCGCTCATGATGGTGATGCCCTTCTTGTGTCCAAAACGAAAAAAGCCGGAGCATCTGATCCCCGAAGGAACTCGATGGTCCGGCGCCAATGCCAACAACAATGATCTGATGGTCCGGCCGATCCTTAGCCGGGACATTCATCCCTGTATTTACAGTAGCGAACGCCGTGCCAAAATTATTAGTCCTTTATTTACAGCAAGTTGAAGGATTTCGCTTTGAACTCGACCCGAAAGCTGTGCGCTCTGACAGGGCGACATGCACCGGATGAGTGCTTCTGTAGGGCGCGAGCTTCTTCGTTTGATCTCATGCAATGCGGCGAACCGGGCTCTCAGAACGCTCGTTCTCCCCATCCGGTGAGCTGCCTTCCTGCTTGGGCGCTTCGACTTCAGCAGTGGGCTTATCCTGTTCATCCTCGCCTTTGCCGGGGAAACGCTGCTTTTCATACAGGAAGGACAATACCGCCTGACGGTAGCGCACATAGTCTGGATGGTCGGCCAGGGTGACCCGGTTGCGGGGTCGCTCCAGTTCAATGTGCAACTCCTCCCCGATGGTGGCGGCCGGCCCGTTGGTCATCATTACAATGCGGTCTGACAGCAGCACGGCTTCGTCCACGTCATGGGTGATCATGATCACTGTACTGTTCAGGTCCTGCTGGATCTTCATCAGCGAATCCTGCAGGTGGGCCCGCGTCAGCGCGTCCAGCGCGCCGAACGGCTCGTCCATCAACAGCACACTGGGCTTCATCGCCAGTGCCCGGGCAATCCCGACCCGCTGGGCCATGCCCCCAGAGATCTCTCCGGGGCGTTTATCCAGGGCGTGGTCCATGTTGACCAGCTTGAGGTTGTGAAGAATCCATTCCTTCCGCTCGGTTTTACTCATGGATTTTCGGAACACTTGCTGTACGGCCAATTCAACGTTCTCGTACACGGTCAGCCAGGGCATCAGTGAGTGATTTTGGAACACAACCGCACGTTCCGGCCCCGGTGTGTTCACCTCATGCCCATCCAGCACGCAACCTCCTCGCGTAGCCTGTAAAAGCCCGGCTACAATATTGAGCACGGTCGATTTACCGCAGCCGGAATGCCCGATCAGTGATACGAATTCACCTTTGCGGATCTTCAAGTCTACGTTTTCCAAGGCCACAAACGGTCCATCCTTGGTATCAAAGGCCATCTGCACATTGGTCAATTCAAGATGCGACTTGCTCATGTTCTCTCTCCTCTGGGTTC
>NZ_ABCP01000078.1 GCF_000170835.1 Marinobacter algicola DG893 | reverse complement strand
TGGCACCAAACCAGCAGGCTACAAACGACGACACCTCCCAATTACCATCTAGCGAATGTCCGCACCAACACGAACAATCTTCATAGTGTTCGTACCACCCTGGGCATTCACATAATCGCCCTTGGTAATCACCACCAGATCACCTTCTTTGACGGCCCCCATCCGAACCAGCTCAGCCACCGCGCGCGAGTTTGTCTGCTCGGGCGGAATCGTCGCCGAATCAAACGGCACCGTCTGCACACCGCGGAACATCGTCACCCGATGCTGGGTCGAGTGATTGCGAGAGAACGTGAAAATCGGAAGACTGGATTTGATGCGCGACATCAGCAGGGGCGTGGCACCGGTTTCAGACATGCAGATAATCGACGTCACACCGTCCAGATGGTTGGCCGCGTACATAGCGGAAAGAGCAATCGCCTCATCCACATACTCCATGCTCTCATGGATGCGGTGCTTGGACTGATGCATCGACGGATGCTTTTCCGCGCCCATGCAAATTCGTACCATGGCCTCCACTGCTTCCGTTGGGTAGTCGCCGACCGCCGTTTCTGCAGACAGCATCACCGCGTCGGTGTAATCCATCACCGCGTTCGCCACGTCGGAAACCTCCGCCCGTGTCGGCATCGGGTTCTCGATCATGGATTCCATCATCTGGGTGGCGGTAATCACCACCTTATTGAGGGCGCGGGCGCGGTTGATGATGTGCTTCTGCACACCCACCAGCTCGGCATCGCCAATCTCAACGGCGAGATCGCCCCTGGCGACCATAACCGCGTCGGATGCATCGATGACCGCATCCAGAGCGGCGTTGTCGTGAGCCAGTTCCGCACGTTCGATCTTGGCAACCAGGCGTGCTTCCGAGCCGGCTTCCTTCAAAAGGCGGCGGGCAACGTGCATGTCTTCGGCGGTGCGTACAAACGACACCGCGACATAATCGGCGCCCAGGCGGGCGGCGGTTTTGATGTCCTGCTTGTCTTTCTCGGTCAGTGCTTCGGCAGAAAGGCCGCCGCCGCGCTTGTTCAGGCCCTTGTTGTTGGACAGGGGGCCGCCGATAAGAACGCGGGAGGAGATGCTGGTGCCGTCGACAGACTCCACTTCCATCTCGATGCGGCCGTCGTCCAGTACCAGGATGTCGCCTGGTTTGACGTCTTCAATCAGTTGCTCGTAATCAATGCCGACGCGCTCATCATTGCCCGCTTCCTTGTCCATGCTGGCGTCCAGGACAAACTGCTGGCTGGCCTTGAGGGTCACCTTGTTTTCCGCGAAGCGCGCGATGCGAAGTTTCGGCCCCTGAAGGTCGGCTAGCAGGGCGACAAACCGACCATTGGCGGCGGCAGACTCTCGCACCCGCAGGGCGCGTTGTATATGGTCTTCCGCACTGCCGTGGGAAAAATTCAATCTCGTAACATCCACACCCGCAGCAATAATGGCTGACAGTGATTCCGGTGAATCGGTGGCGGGGCCGAGAGTGGCGACGATCTTGGTGCGCCTTAGCATGGTTCCAGTTTCCTTTTGTTTTTCAGTGAAGCTTTCCGGTTGTGCTGGATGAAATGGCAGGTGAGCAGGGTTACTGGCTCGCCTTTTTCATCAATGCCACAGCGTTGTCGAGCATCCGGTTGGAGAAGCCCCATTCATTGTCGTACCAGGCCATGACTTTTGCATGACGGCCCATGGCCCGCGTGTGGTTGGCGTCGAAAATGCTGGACAAGGCGTTGTGGTTGAAGTCCACGCTGACCAGTTTCTCTGCGTTGTAGCCAAGGATCGGGTTGTTTTCCGCTACAGCTTTCACGACCTCGTTGATTTCTTCCACGGTGGTGTCGCGGCTGGCGATGAAGCCAAAATCCACCAGGGAAACGTTAATAGTAGGAACCCGCACGGCCAGCCCGTCAAGTTTTCCGGACAACTCCGGGATCACCTTGCCAATGGCGGCGGCCGCACCGGTTTTGGTGGGGATCATGGACTGGGTGGCCGAGCGCGCACGATACAGGTCAGAGTGGTAGACGTCGCTCAGTTTCTGGTCATTGGTGTAGGAGTGAATTGTGGTCATCAGGCCGCTCTCAATGCCGATCTTCCTGTGCAGTGCTTCAACAACCGGTGCCAGGCAGTTGGTGGTGCAGGAGGCATTGGAAATGATGTTGTGTTCGGCGGTCAGCACATGGTCATTCACCCCGTAGACAACCATCGCGTCGGCGTCAGAAGAGGGAGCGGAAATAATGACCTTGCGGGCGCCGGCCTTGAGGTGGCCCTCGGCCTTGTCGCGGGCGGTAAAGAGGCCTGTGCACTCGAAGACCACATCCACGTGGTAGTCTTTCCAGGGCAGTTCTTCCGGGTTGCGGATCGCGGTGATGGCGATGCGGTCACCGTTGACAGAGAGAGATTCGGCATCGTGGTTCACGATGCCGCTGAAGCGACCGTGCACGCTGTCGTATTTGAGTAGGTGGGCGTTGGTTTCCGCGTCTCCGAGGTCGTTGATGGCAACTACCTGAAGCTGATTTCGGTAGTCATTTTCATAGAGTGCGCGGAGAACATTGCGGCCAATGCGACCAAAGCCGTTAATTGCGATGCGAATAGTCATGTTCTGGCTCCAGATTTGTTTGTTTATTGTTCGTTTCAGTTTCTGATGTAGTAAATATAACAACAAATAATGGAAAAATGAATGACCGGCGGGTGAAAGTAGCAAAAAAAGAAAGTAAACTTACGGGAATAAAAAGTAATTAGATAACAAGTTGCAGGAGACCCACTATGCACCCGACCGTAGACGCGGTTACCAAGCGGATTATTGAGCGCAGTCGCGCCACCCGGCAGGATTATCTGGACAGAATGGGCGCGCTCAAAGCCCAGTCACCCCAGCGCAGCACATTGTCCTGCGGCAATCTGGCCCATGGTTTTGCCGCCTGTAATCAGTCCGATAAAGACACCCTCAAATTCATGAACAAGGCCAATGTGGCCATTGTTTCCGCCTATAACGACATGTTGTCGGCCCACCAGCCTTATCAGGACTTTCCGGACGTGATTCGCAAGGCGGCCAACGGAATGGGCTCGGTGGCCCAGTTTGCCGGTGGCACGCCGGCCATGTGTGATGGCGTGACCCAGGGCCAGCCGGGTATGGAGTTGAGCCTGTTTTCACGCGACACCATCGCCATGAGTACCTCGGTCGCCCTGAGTCACAATATGTTCGATGCCACCATGTTGCTTGGCATCTGCGACAAGATTGTTCCTGGTTTGCTGATAGGGTCGCTAAGTTTCGGCTACCTGCCGACCATCCTGGTGCCGGCCGGACCCATGCCGTCGGGGCTGCCCAATAAAGAGAAACAGCGCATTCGCCAACTCTACGCCGAGGGCAAGATCGGCAAAGACGAGCTGCTGGAGGCGGAATCCCAGTCCTATCACAGCCCCGGTACCTGCACGTTCTATGGCACTGCCAACAGCAATCAGCTTCTGGTAGAGGTGATGGGGCTGCACCTGCCAGGGTCGGCCTTCGTGAACCCGGGTACGCCACTGCGTGAAGCGTTAACCCGCGAGGCGACCGAGCAGGTCATCCGGCTGTCCAAGCCCCACGGAGGCACGTTGGGCCTGGGCGATATGGTGGACGAAAAGAGTATCGTGAATGCGTTGGTGGCACTGCTGGTGACCGGTGGCTCCACCAATCACACCATTCACTGGATCGCCATCGCCCGAGCCGCCGGCATCATTGTCGACTGGAACGACTACTCCGAGTTGTCGTCGGCGGTGCCTTCGATGACGCGTATTTACCCCAACGGCCAGGAAGACGTGAACGCCTTCCACGAAGCGGGCGGAACACCGTTCCTGATCCGAGAGTTGCTGAGTGCGGGCCTGCTTCATAATGACGTTGAGACCGTTGTGGGGCATGGGCTGGAACAGTACGCACGAATGCCGGAACTGGAGAATGACAAGTTGGTGTGGAAGCCGGCGCCTGAGAAAAGCACCAAGCCGGATGTACTAAGCACGGCGGCGGAGCCCTTTGCGCCGGACGGCGGGTTGCGGGTTCTGGATGGCAATCTTGGCCGTGGCGTGATCAAGGTATCGGCCGTGGCGGAAGAGCACCGGATTGTGAAGGCGCCGGCGATTGTGTTCAATGACCAGAACGAGCTCAAGGCCGCCTTTGATGCGGGTGACCTGAACCGGGATTGCGTTGTGGTGGTCCGCTTCCAGGGCCCGAAAGCCAATGGCATGCCTGAATTGCACAAGCTGACGCCGTACCTTGGTGTGCTTCAGGATCGCGGCTATAAGGTTGCATTGGTCACCGATGGCCGCATGTCAGGAGCGTCCGGTAAGGTGCCGGCCGCCATACACGTCTATCCGGAAGCGGCGAATGGCGGGGAGCTTTGCCGGGTGCGCAATGGCGATGTGATCAACCTGGACGCGGTAGCCGGAACCCTGGGAATTGAGGTGTCGGCAGAGGAATTTGCCAGCCGTGAGGCAGAAAAAGCGGACCTGAGCAGTTATCATCACGGCCTGGGCCGGGAGCTGTTTGGCTGGATGCGCAAAGCCGCCAGCAACCCGGAAGAAGGCGCCAGTTTTTTCTGGAATCACGACGCATGACCAAAGACAACTACTCGCTGGTAGGAGACATCGGGGGTACCAACGCCAGGTTTGCTCTCGTTCGCTCCGGTGACGTTACCCCTGAGGCAGTTGAAGTCCTTGCCTGCGGGGACTACGACAATCTTGATGCTGCCATCGTCGATTACCTCGCCCGCTGCGGCGTCGGGGAGGTGCAGGATGTCTGTCTTGCGGTAGCATCGCCGGTGCAGGGAACCCAGGTGCGGATGACCAACAACCACTGGCGTTTCGACAGCGAGGAGGTTCGCAAGCGGTTTGGTTGGGGCGCGTTCAAGGTGATCAACGACTTTACCGCCATGGCCCTCGGGGTTCCCCATGTCAGCGCCGATAAGCTGGTCCACGTCTGCGGTGGTCCGGGCAACGCAGCGCGTCCCCGGCTGGTAATCGGCCCGGGTACTGGTCTGGGAGTGTCAGTTTGGTTCCGTTGCAGCACGGATGGGTGCCGCTGATGACCGAAGCGGCCACGTGGACTTTGCCCGACTGACGACACCGAGATGGCTATCCTGCGAATTCTGAAGGCTCGGTTTGGTCGCGTTTCCGTCGAACGTATCGTGTGTGGCCAAGGTTTGTTGAACCTTTACCAGGCCCACGCGGAGATACAGGGCGTGGCCGCCCCACTGGATGCGCCGGAGAAAATAACCGCTGCTGCGCTCGATCAATCCGATTCGCTCGCGCGCCAGACCCTGCGGCACTTCTGCGAGATTCTTGGGCGTGTTGCCGGCAATGGGGTTTTGACTCTCGGCGGCACCGGAGGTGTATACCTGTGTGGTGGCATTCTCCCCCGGTTTATCGATTTTTTCCTGGAGAGTCCGTTCCAGAAAGGTTTCGAAGACAAGGGGCGGATGCGGCCGCTGCTTGAATCAACACCGGTCTATGTGGTGATGGAAGGGTACACCGGCCTGCTCGGTGCCGCCGAAGCGCTGGCTAACCCGGAAGTTTAGGGGGAGCGCAATGACCCATAGCTATTCCCGGATGTCGTTCGATGAGTTGGTGGCCCACGTGCGCCGGTGTCGGATCTGCGAGGCGCACCTGCCTCTCGAGCCACGTCCGGTGGTTCAGGTGTCTCAATCCGCCCGATTGCTGGTAGTGGGTCAGGCGCCAGGGCGTCGCGTCCACGACACCGGCCTGCCGTTCAATGATCCCAGCGGTGACCGCCTGCGTGAATGGATGGGCGTTGATCGTGACACCTTCTACGATGACCAACAGTTAGCGATACTGCCGATGGGGTTTTGTTACCCGGGCACGGGAAAGTCAGGCGACCTGCCGCCTCGTCCAGAGTGCGCACCGGCCTGGCGGGATCTTCTGCTCGAGCGCCTGGAGGCCGTGCAACTGACTCTGGTGATCGGCCAATACGCTCACG
>NZ_ABCP01000079.1 GCF_000170835.1 Marinobacter algicola DG893 | reverse complement strand
TGGGAAGTGCACACCCATTGGTCCGGTAGGGGCCGGGCAACTGGCGAAGGGGCCAATCAGGCGATTGTGGGAATTACCATTGGCGCGGTGTCGGAGGCGTAGTTGCTGGCCGCGAAGGGTGGGGCTGATCCTGCCGCTGTTCGGGAGGCGCTGATGGGTGGTTTTGCGGGCAGTCGGATTCTGGAGTTGCATGGGCAGCGGATGATTGATCGGGACTTTTCACCCGGTGCACCGGCGCGGATTCAGTTGAAAGATCTGCGGATGATTCTGGACGAGGCCCGTTCCGAGGGGCTGGCTCTGCCGCTGTCGCAGCAGGTGCACAATGAGTATAAAAGCCTGATCGCCAACGGGCACAGCGATGTGGATCACAGCGGTTTGTTGCTGGAACTGGAGCATTTCAACGGGGCATTGTTGGGCTCTTTGTCGGTCATCTGCCCACTCGCGCCCCCCCCCCCCAAGGTTTGTGTTTGTTTTAAGGATTATACAAACAAAAACGCCACCAACCCCGCAAAGGATGGTGGCGTTCTGACAAACCCTAAGTTAATTCAGGGTTAAGCAGCCTCTTCTTCCGTTGTCATATGCATACGGATCTTCTTCATGGCGTTCTTCTCCAACTGACGAATACGCTCAGCGGAAACACCATATCGATCCGCCAACTCATGCAGCGTCGACTTGCTATCGGACAACCAGCGCTCACGAAGGATATCCTGGCTACGCTCATCCAACTGCTCCAACGCCGCCATCAGACGACCATTGGAATCGTCCGTCCAGTCGGATTGCTCCAGCTGCGTGGCCGGATTGCTGCGCTTGTCCTCCAGATAATACGCCGGCGCCTGATAGGCATTGTCGTCGTCATCGTCCTGGGGGCCATCGAACGCCGTATCGTGGGAAGCCAGACGACCTTCCATCTCCCGCACAACCCTGGGCTCAACCCCGAGGTCACTGGCCACGGCATTGACCTCATCATGACTCAACCACGCCAGACGCTTCTTCTGGCTGCGCAGGTTGAAAAACAACTTACGCTGCGCCTTGGTGGTCGCCACTTTCACGATGCGCCAGTTGCGCAGGATAAACTCGTGAATCTCGGCCTTGATCCAGTGCACTGCAAAGGACACCAGGCGCACACCGTATTCCGGATTGAAACGCTTGACCGCCTTCATGAGGCCTACGTTACCTTCCTGGATCAAATCTGCCTGGGACAGCCCATAACCCGCATAACTGCGGGCAATGTGGATCACGAAGCGCAGATGTGAAAGAACCAGCTCACGGGCTGCATCGACGTCACCATCGTAATGCAGTCGCTCTGCGAGCTTGCGCTCTTCCTCGACAGACAGCACCGGAATGCGGCTGGCCGCCTGGATATAGGACTCAAGGTTGGCACCCGGAACCAGTCTGTCGATGATCTGTAAACTCGTACCCATGTCTTATCCTCCGAACATGACGACCGATAAATATAGCAACTCTAATTCAGCCCGCCAAGCACTCTGCAAATAACCCAAATTTCCATCTAAACCGTTTCAAATCAACAAACTGGAAATCTGGCTGCCTTCGAATTCTATCTTCAAACTACGCCGGAACCCGTATTGATTTCAATACGGTATTTCCGAGATCGGGGATCACCCGCCGGCGATTTCCCCCGGCTCAATGTCATCCAGATGGCGCTTGACGGCAACCCAGGCGCCTAACCAGCCTAACAGCATGGCTGCAATTATCAACGCCAGCGCGCCATCGACGCTCAGCCCGCTCAGGGAAAACTCACTGCGGTATAACCCGGCTAGCCGCTCCACCGGGCCACTGAGCCACCAAAGCGACACCTGGAGCAGAATAAAGGCCACAATCCCACCACCCAGGCCAAACCAGGCCCCGGTATAAAGGAACGGCCGGCGCACGAAAGCGTCGGTGCCACCCACCAATTTTGCCACCAGAATTTCGTCACGACGGTTTTCAATCGCAAGGCGAACGGTATTGCCAATCACCAGTACCACCGCTGCCGCCAGCAACAGCGCCAGCGCCCAGACGGCGCGACCCAACAGGTCGGTCATGGCATTCAAACGCTGCAACCAGCCGAGATCCACCTGCACCCGGTCAACACCGTCCAGCCCTTCAATAACCTTCAGCAGCATTTCCACGCCGTCAGCGGTGCGGGAACCTTCACTGGGCGTGACCAGCAGAGTATGGGGAAGCGGGTTTTCGTCGAGGTAATCAAGGGCGTCTTCAAGGCCGGAAGACGCGCGGAACTCTTCCAGCGCAGTCTCACGGTCGATCAGCTCGACTTCCGCCACCCGGCTGTCATCAGCCACCTCGGCCTTCAATGTCCGGGCATCTTCAATAGAAACGGAGTCACTCAGATAGGCCGTCACCCTTGCTGAGCTTTCCCAGCCGGCACTGACGCCTTCCAGACTGGCCAGCAACAGCATAAGCGCCACTGGCAGCGCCAGCGCCACGCCCATCACCGTCCAGGTCATCATGCTCGCCACTGGTGAGTGCCAAAGACGCTGCGCGCTGTCCCGGGCCACCTTGCGATGATGATTCAGGTAACTTTCGGCCTGCTGGCGCCAGGGTGAACGGGCACTTTTGGCGCCCCGAGCAGACTGCCGTCGGGGATCGCTAGCCATGAAGCCCCCCTTTTGCGCCAACGCCTGTCACCAGCCGACCATGATCGAGAGTCAACGTACGGCGGCCGAGATCGTTAATCAGTGCAATGTCGTGGGTAGCAATCAACACCGTGACCCCGACCTGACTGAATTCCGCAAACAGCCGCATGATATCGGCAGACAATTCCGGGTCCAGGTTACCGGTGGGCTCATCCGCCAACAGTACCGGGGGCTTGTTCACGACGGCACGGGCAATGCCCACCCGCTGCTGCTCACCCCCGGATAGCTGCATCGGGTTCATCTTTTCCTTGCTCAACAATCCCACCTTGTCCAGAGCGGCCCGCACGCGGCGACCGATATCCCGGGCCGGGGTGCCCATCACCTCCAAAGGCATGGCGACGTTGTCGAACACGGTGCGATCAAACAATAACTGGTGATTCTGGAACACCACACCGATGTGTCGGCGGATGTATGGCACCTGACGGCGCGGCAGGGTATTGAGCACCTGCCCGCCCACAATCACCTCGCCGGCACTGGGGCGCTCCATCACCATAATCAGCTTTAGCAGCGTACTTTTGCCAGCGCCGGAATGCCCCGTAAGAAACGCCAGCTCACCACGCTCCAGGCCGAAATTGACCTGACGCAACGCGGTATGGTCGCTGTCATAACGTTTGGTGACCTGGCGGAACTCGATCATTGAAGGTTACTTATCCGGGCTTTCATCAAACAGCGCATCCACAAAAGTGCGGGCATCGAAGCTGCGCAGGTCATCCACCTGCTCCCCCACGCCAATGTAACGGATGGGCAACTGCAACTGACGGGCAATGGCGAACACAATACCACCCTTGGCCGTGCCGTCCAGCTTGGTCAGGGTAATACCGCTGACCCCCACTGCCTGCTGGAACACCTGGGCCTGGCTCAACGCATTCTGGCCGGTGCCGGCGTCCAGAACCAGCATGACCTCGTGGGGCGCGGACTCATCCAGCTTCTTCATCACCCGCACAACCTTCTCCAGTTCACTCATCAGGTTGTCTTTGTTCTGAAGACGACCGGCGGTGTCCGCAATCACCACGTCCACGCCACGGGATTGCGCGGACTGAACAGCATCAAAGATGACGGATGCGCTGTCGGCGCCGGTATGCTGGGCCACGACGGGAACGTTGTTACGCTCGCCCCACACCTGCAACTGCTCAACCGCCGCGGCACGGAAGGTATCCCCTGCCGCAAGCATCACCGACTTGCCGTCCCGCTGAAAGAGCTTGGTAAGCTTGCCGATCGTGGTGGTTTTACCAACACCGTTCACACCGACCATCAGGATGACGTAGGGCTTTTTACTTGCATCAATTTCCAGGGGCTTTGTCACATCCGCCAACAGGCCATGGAGCTCATCCCTCAGTGCCTTGCGCAGGGCCTCGCCGTCCTTGAGCTGGTTGCGCTCGAGCTTATCGGTCAGCGACTCAATGATTTCCGACGTGGCGGTCACACCCACATCCGCCATCAGCAACGTGGTCTCGATTTCCTCGAGCAGATCTTCATCCACCTTCTTGCCGATCGAAAACAGATCCGCAAAGCCGCCGGTCAGATTGGCACGGGTTTTACCCAAGCCCTTGCGGATACGCTCGAAAACGCTGACCTGGGGCGCTTCCGGCTCGGGTTCTGGCGCCGGCGTTGTCGGTGCTTCAGCGGGCGCCTCCTCAACAACAGGCTTTTCAGGTGCTTCCGCAACCGGCGCGCTATCCGCTTCAGGCTCCGCCCCGGTTTTCGGAGTGGCACCTTCCTGGGCTTCCGGCTTTTTCTGGGGCACCGGCTTCGGCCGAGGAATCCGACGACGGTTTGCCGCCACATCCAGAACAAACACAAGGACAAGAAGGGCCAGAAGGCCGATAGCAATCCACTCTGCCGTCATAGTCATACCATTGGTCGTCGATTCGCGGGATACAAGAAAGGCGGTATTCTAGCAGACTGACCGGCCTAAGTGATGGCCGCAGGTGACTCGCCCGATAAACCTTCGTAACATGACGCCAACCACACCCAAAGGCGCACTGCACCAGCGATCAAGAGGCCGCACCCAGAATGGCACGCAACCAGAAACCCAGGCCAGCCAGTAGCAGCGGCGAACTCCGCATCATCGGCGGCGACTGGCGCAGCCGCAAACTGCGTTTCCCCGACGCCGGCGGCGTACGCCCAACTCCAGCACGCACCCGCGAAACCCTTTTCAACTGGCTGACGCACCACCTCGCCGGCAGCCGCTGCCTCGACCTCTTCGCTGGCTCTGGCGCCCTGGGTCTTGAAGCTCTCTCCCGCGGTGCAGCCACCACCATCTTCGTCGACCATACCCCGGCACTCGCACAAGCCCTGCGCGGTAATTTGCGTTTATTGAAATCGGAACAAGGAGAAGTGGCCTGCCAGAACATCGAAACCTACCTGGCCCAGCCACCGGCCAAACCCGTCGACATCCTGTTCATGGACCCACCCTTCAGGCAGGGCTGGCTGGAAAAACTGTTCCCGATGATTGCAGAAAATGGGTGGATAAAACCGGGAAGCTGGATCTACGCAGAACACGAAAGCGACACGCCCACGCCCCCAGCGCCAGCCAACTGGACCCTGCACAGACAAAAAACAGCAGGCCAGGTGACCTACTGTTTGTTTAGGGTGGAAGAATCAGAACCTAGCTGAAGAAACCGCAAAAGCGATCCCACATTAGTCAAATCGGTTTCGGGGTGGGG
>NZ_ABCP01000080.1 GCF_000170835.1 Marinobacter algicola DG893 | reverse complement strand
CCAGGTCACTGTTCGTCAGAAAGTCTTCGGCCATGACTTGCCGGACCTCATCCAGCAACTGCTGATACGAAACACCTTCCTGGCTAAGTTTTCTCTGCAATGTTCGGCTGGTCATGCCCAGATGGTCTGCGACCATGTCCTGGCGGGTGATGCCGTGCATCAACTGTTTGCGAATGCTGTGTTTAACCCGGTTGGTGAGGGCAGTGTCGGTTTCCAGGGTGGCCAGTTGGCTTAGGGCGTGGGCTTCCAGGGTTTTGCGGAGTAGCGGATCTGGCTGCCGCAAGGGTGTGCTCAGTAAGTCTTTGTGCAAGACAATGGCATCTTCATCAGACTCAAACCTGACGGAGCAGCCCCAGCGTTCGGTGTAGGCGCTTTCCAGTTCCGGGCCGGGTGATGGGTGTTTCAGGTGCACTTCCACTGGTGAGGCGGTGTTGTTGTCGGCCAGCCAGCGGGCGTAGTTGATCCACGAGGCGAAGACGTTGTCCACCATCTGGGGGCGGGCGACCGGGTCGGTGTAGTTGCAGGACCAGATCAGTTTGATGTGATCGCCGCTACCTGCAATTTGCGTGGTGCCCATGTCGCCGACCAGTTTCTCGAACGGGGCAATGCGTGCCACGGCCTCACCCAGCGTGGCGGAGCTCATGGTGATATACCCGAGAACGCTGTAGGACCCCGGTTGTACGAAGTCGCCTGTTTCCAGGCCGAGGATGGGGTTGTGGCTTTCCTCGCAAACAAGCCGTATGAACGCCTGGAACTGTTCGCCGTTTATGCGCTCGTCGTCGGTTTGAAGAACCGATGAATCAAGCCCTGCTTTGGTAAACAGTGCGGAGGTATCCAGGCCCTGTGCATCGGCGGTGCGGACGTATTGTCTGAGGGCTGCTACGGAGGCGGTTCCGAGGGTCTTCATGATTACGGCAACGTCTTGGGGTTATTGTTGCCATCAGTATAACGGAAGCTGAAAAGAAAAAAGCCAGCTAAGAAGCTGGCTTAAAAACAAGGAAAGAACGAAAGTGCCTGAAAAATTCGTTAATTCGGTGTGGACTTCCCCATTTGGCGGCGGAGGTACTACTCGTCTCCTCCGCCATGGGGGATACTGCTTAAATCCACAATTGCAGAATAGGGCTTTCGTTCATGGAAGTCTGTTTGTGATGTGTGTCGCAGTGTTACGTAGCGTAATCCGACACTCTGCTTCAGGCTTTCTCAAGCTCCGGTCTCGTCTCGGTGAACCGCCGGGTCTCGTAGGCATCTACCAAGCCTTGAACGGCTGCACGTTCCATCTCCTGGACCGAGGGCGTGCCGTTTTGGGCATCCGCACGGCAAAGTACCATGCCTGCCTCAACCGAGATATAACCCGCCGTGGTCTTCAGAGCCTTGTGGTTAATGCCGTCAAATACGCGGCGAAACGCTGTCGTGGAGCAATGATCGCTGTTCGGGAAGTGAGCGATAATCGCGTACTGGTTGTCGCCCACGCGGCACAGGGAGTCCATGGGCCGGATCAGGTGGCTCAGTCGTCGAGCGATGCCAACGGCCAGCTCACTCATCACCGAGGGCGCATGCTTACGTTTGAGCTCCTGCCAGTTGCGGATGCCGCACAGCACATAGGCAGAAGCACCGCCTCGGGATTCCGCCTGCCGCAGGCATTTGCCCAGCTTATTACGGGCATAACGGTTGTTGCATAGGCCCGTTTCAAGGTCAATGATGTTGCTGCTTTCCAGTTCGCGGTTGTTCTCAATCAGCAGGGAGTTAGCGCGCAAAAGGGTATTCTGGCGGTCCGCCATGCGGTCGGCCGCGAAAATCCGGGGAATCAGCTGTTTGGTCATGTCCGATTTGTAGATGAAGTCGTCAACGCCCCGGTCGAATGCTTCTGACAGGGCCTCCACACTTTCCCGGGCGGTGAGCAGGATCACGTAGGTATAGTGATTGTTCTGCTCATCCTGCTGGCGCACTTGATCGGTCAGCTCCAGCCCGTCCATCTCCGGCATCAGCCAGTCGGCAATCAACACACTGACCGGGCGCTGGTCGATAAACTCAAGCGCAGCAGGGGCATTGTTGGCGATTCGCACGTCGCGGTACCCTGCATTGCGGAGGGTTCGGCCCACTACCATGCTGCTGAATTTGGCGTCGTCTACCACGAGGATGGGAAGATCAAGATTTGGCATTGTTAACTACTACTCACCAGTCCATTGTCAGATGCGGTGCCGGCCCGGTCTTGGTATGCTTTGGCACCTTGCGCAACCAGAAGGGCACCAGTATAGCGTTTTGTGCGTGTCCTGACGTGGATAATTGTAAAAAGTGAGAACACATCATGCCTTCTTTTGACATCGTTTCTGAAATCGACATGCACGAAGTGACCAACGCCGTGGACCAGGCCAAGCGCGAGCTGGGCAATCGCTGGGACTTCAAGAACGTGGACGCGGACATCGAACTGGACGACAAAGGCATCACCATCAGCGCCGAACAGGAATTCCAGCTGGAGCAGTTGATGGACATGCTGCGAATGGCCTTTGCCAAGCGAAACATCGATTCCAGGGCCTTGTCCGAAGACGGCGAGAGTAAGGCCGGTAAGTTGGTCAAGCAGCACCTGCAACTGAAGCAGGGCATAGAAACCGATATGGCCAAGAAAATCGTCAAAATGATCAAGGACGGTAAGCTCAAGGTCCAGGCCAGCATCGAAGGTGAAAAAGTGCGGGTGAAAGGTAAAAAGCGTGATGACCTGCAGACAGCCATCGCCCTATTGAAGGAAGCCGAGCTGGATATTCCTCTCCAGTTTAACAACTTCCGCGACTGATCGGGGAGCAGCACCATTTTATACGGCTTGAACCGGACCCTGCTGAAAGAAACACTCGACACCTACACCCGGTGGCAGGTTATTGCACTTCTGTTTCTGGGCTTCTCGGCGGGGCTGCCGTTTTTGCTGGTGTTCTCCACCCTGAACGCAAGGCTTGCGGATGTTGGTGTGGAGACCGCCACCATTGGGTTCTTCAGCTGGCTTGGGATTACCTACTCCATCAAGGTGTTCTGGGCACCAATTGTCGACCGGCTGAAGTTGCCGATTCTCGACAGACTGTTGGGAAAGCGCCGAAGCTGGATTTTGCTTGCCCAGACTGGCATTGCCAGCGGCCTTTATCTGATGGCCCACGTGGACGCCACGGCAGCGCCCGAGATGATGGCCTGGTGCGGTCTGCTGGTGGCCTTTTCCTCGGCCACTCAAGATGTGGCTATTGATGCCTACCGGATTGAAATTGCCGAAGAGCGGCTTCAGGCGGCATTGGCAGCTACTTATATCTTCGGCTACCGGTTGGCCTTGTTGGTAGCTGGTGCTGGAGCCTTGTACTTGGCAGAGTTCTGGTCCTGGCAGGTGTCTTACGAGGTGATGGCATTGCTGGTTGGTGTGGGCATGGCCACCGTGCTGATCGTAAGGGAACCCGCCGTCAATCACTTTGCCGCTGCGCAGGATATCGCCGGGAAAATCGAGCAGGAAGCGGCGAAGCGCACCCATCTGAACCCACGCCTGGCGCGGTTTATCGGGTGGTTTTATGCGGCGGTCGCCGGGCCATTCCTGGATTTTTTCCGGCGCTACCGAGAGCTGGCCATCCTGATCCTGATCACCGTGGCGGTCTACCGAATATCGGACATCGCCATGGGCGTGATGGCCAATCCGTTCTACCTCGATTTCATGGGCTTCTCCAAAACCGAAGTGGCGGACGTTACCAAAGTCTTCGGCTTCTTCATGACAATCGCCGGGTCGCTTCTGGGTGGCGTGCTCGTTGTGCGTTATGGCGTTCGGCGTATGTTGCTGACCGGCGCCGTCATGACCGCCGCGACCAACATGCTGTTCGTGGTACTCGCTCAATACCCCCCGGACCTGGGCACCCTGGCGCTCGTGGTCAGTGCTGACAACCTCAGCGGAGGCATCGCCAACGTGGCGCTGATAGCCTGGCTATCCAGCATGACCAGTGCCTCTTTCACTGCCACGCAGTACGCCTTGTTCAGTTCCTTGATGACGTTGCCCGGAAAATTCCTCGGTGGCTTCTCCGGCATTGTCGTGGCCGGTTATGGGTACGCGGAATTCTTCCTGGTGGCCGGGCTGATGGGAGTCCCCGCCATACTTCTCGCCATCTACATGATGCGCAAAGGCGAGCGCCTGGACGCCTTGGCACCAAGGAACGAGGCTACTGAGTCGTCATGACCGAGCCCACCAAAGACCAGAAAATCTGGCAAGTCGTCGCCGCGATCCCCCCTGGCTGCGTAGCCAGCTACGGCCAGGTTGCGGACATGGCCGGCCTCGGCCGACAGGCACGGTACATCGGTAAAGCTTTGGGGAAACTCCCCGATGGCCACGCCATTCCCTGGTACCGGGTGATCAGAAGCAACGGGCAAATAGCTTTCCCAATCGGCAGCGAAGCGTTCGAAGTCCAGGCTCAAAGCTTGCGGGAGGAAGGCGTCGTGGTCATCGATGGCAGAATTTCGATGAAACAGTTTCAATGGCGCCCGTGAAGTGTCTTGTCGTATAGAGTCCTATGGCGATCCCGCCAACAGTTCGGTCGGGCAGGGGGTGGTGGGACTCTTTCCTTTGCCAGAACCCGGCGCGGGTGGCGGCGGCAAGTCCCAGGCCGGTGGATGGGCGGTCCAGAACAAAGATAAAGGCCGGCAGGGCGAACACCAGGTACCACACCGCTACCAGCACAAAAGTGGCACGCACGTGCTCGGCGTTGTCGCGATTGAGATCGAACAGGCTGGCATCGGCCTCGATAAAGCCATACAGCGCCACGATAAGGCTCAGCACGCCCCCGGTGTAACCCAGCCCCCAGGCCCAGCCTGACCAGCGCCCGGTTCGCGCCGGGCTTGCGAGATCCGGTAGCATGGAATTGTAGAAAATGAACGCGAATTCGGCGCCGAGTGTACCCAGCCCCACCCACAGTGCTGCGTTCCAGAACTGGTTCTGCTCCGGCGTGACCGTCCACAACATGGCGCAGGAGACCACACAAAGCAGAGTGAAGCTGATAAACCAGGGCTTACGGCGGCCCGACTGGTCGGCGATGGCCCCCAATATCGGCGCCAGAATTGCGATGAACACGCCGGCAATGCCAACGATGTTGCCCCAGGCTGCCGTGC
>NZ_ABCP01000081.1 GCF_000170835.1 Marinobacter algicola DG893 | reverse complement strand
CAAAACTGTACGGAGCCATGGATGGCGGAGTCCAAGCGCCCCAGGGACGGGCCGAAGGAGCGTGTTTTGAAAGGGGATACCCATTCGGCGCCGCCACAAAAGTTTTAGGCCAGACATTAGGCCGCTCAGAAGTTAAACCATTTACCTCAGCAGACAGACAAGAGGTGCAACATGGACCTGAATTACACCCCCGAACAAGAGGCCTTCCGCGCCGAAGTTCGGCAATTCCTGGAAGACAACCTCCCGGATGACATCCGCGAACGGGTGCAGAAACGCCTGCGTCATACAAAAGACATGACCCAGCGTTGGCAGAAAATACTGCACGAAAAAGGCTGGGGCGCCTCCACCTGGCCGGAAGAGTTTGGCGGCCCGGGCTGGAGTCCCATTGAGCAGATCATCTTTGAAGAAGAGTGTGCCCTCGCCGGCGCTCCCCGCCAGCTCGACTTCGGCCTGCGCATGGTCGCGCCGGTAATCATGACCTTCGGCAACGACGAACAGAAAAAGCGCTTTCTACCAGGCATTCTCAGCGGTGAGGACTGGTGGTGCCAAGGGTATTCCGAACCCGGTTCCGGCTCCGATCTGGCATCACTGCGTTGTTCTGCCAAACGCGAAGGCGACCAGTACATCGTTAACGGCCAGAAAACCTGGACCACCCTCGGCCAGCACGCTGACTGGATCTTCTGTCTGGTGCGCACCAGCAACGAAGGCAAGCCGCAGCAGGGCATTTCCTTCCTGCTGATCGATATGAGCGATCCCGGCATCGATGTGAAGCCCATCATCATGCTGGATGGCGAGCACGAGATTAACGAAGTCTATTTCGACAACGTGAAAGTGCCCGCCGAAAACCTGATCGGCGAAGAGAATCAGGGCTGGACCTACGCCAAGTTCCTGCTCGGCCACGAGCGCACCGGTCTGGCGAACGTCGGGCAGTGGAAAGCGTTGATGAAGCGCCTGAAAGTCGTGGCCAACGAAGAACAGGACGGCCAGCGCCCGCTGATCGAGAACACCCGCTTCCGCGATCGCCTGGCGCAGCTCGACATCGAACTGCGAGCACTGGAACTCACCGTGTTGCGCGTCCTGACCGACAAACGGGGCCCTGGCCCGCAAGCGTCGATTCTAAAAATCCGTGGCACTGAAATCGGCCAGAAGCTGTTCGAACTCTTAATGGAAGCCACCGGCCAGGACGCCATCGCGCACATTCCGGACGCACTGGAACTGGACTACAACGGCCCCCGCGCAGGCTCCATTGACGCCACGCCGGCGGCTGGCGATTACTTCAACATGCGCAAGCTGTCGATCTTTGGTGGGTCCAACGAGATCCAGCGCAACATCATCGCCCAGCTCGTGCTTGGTCTTTAAGGAGGCGTTTTTATGAACTTCGATCTTACCGACGAACAGCAAATGCTGAACGACTCGCTGCGCCGCTTTGTGACCAACGAGTACAGCTTCGAAAAGCGCAGCATCTTCATTGAATCCGGCAAGGGCACCGACCCGAGCACCTGGGCCGCCCTGGCGGATATGGGCCTGCTGGCGTTCACCTTCCCGGAAGCCTTTGGTGGGCTGGACGGCAATGCCGTCGACACCATGGTGGTGATGGAAAACTTCGGTCGCGGCCTTGTGGTTGAGCCCTATCTGGCCACCGTTGTACTAGCCGGCGGCCTGATTCGTGATGTGGGCAACAACGCCCAGAAAGACGAGTACCTGTCTGCCATCGCCACCGGCGAGCGCAAAATGGCGTTTGCACACTACGAACCGGGCGCCCGGTATAACCTGAGCCAAGTGCAAACCACCGCCCGCAAGGACGGCAACCACTTTATGGTCAGTGGCCAGAAAACCGCCGTGATCCATGGAGGTCAGGCCGACCAGTTGGTGGTCTCCGCACGCACCAGTGGCAACGCCGCTGACGAATCCGGGCTGTCGCTGTTCATCGTCGATGCCAACGCCAAAGGCGTGAAAATAAACGACTACGCCGCCCATGACGGCTATCGCATCGCTGACATCAGTTTCTCCAACGTCGCCGTTAGCGCGGATAACCTGTTGGGCGAACTGGATAAGGCCTTCCCGCACATCGAGAAAGCCATCGATCTGGGGATTGCGGCTGTCTGTGCCGAAGCCGTAGGCGCCATGGAAGCTATGAATGAAACCACCCTGGACTACATCAAGACCCGCAAGCAGTTCGGTGTGTCCATCGGCAAATTCCAGGTGCTGCAGCATCGTATGGCAGACATGTTCATTCAGGCCGAGCAATCCAAATCCATGGCAATTCTGGCGGCCAACACCGCCGATTCCGACGACCGGGCCGAGCGCCGCAACGCGCTGTCCATGGCCAAGACACTGGTCGGCCAGGGTGCCCGCTACGTGGCCCAGGAAGGCGTGCAACTGCACGGTGGCATGGGCGTGACCGACGAAATGTTCGCCGCGCACCTGCACAAGCGGCTGACCACCATCAATTTGCTGTTTGGCGATGCAGACCATCATCTGGCCCAAGTCAGCGACGGCCTGCTGGCCGCCAGCGCCTGAACCACAGGATTCAATTAAGGAACATTTCATGAGCGTAAAACAACTGCTGGACCTGACCGGCAAAGTGGCTTTCATCACCGGCGGCTCTCGCGGCCTAGGGCTTCAGATGGCCGAGGCATTGGGCGAGCTGGGCGCTAAAATCGCCATCAGCGCGCGCAAGCAGCATGAGCTGGATGTGGCAAAGGAACACTTGGAAGGTCGGGGTGTGGAAGTCGTCACTATCGCCGCCGATCTGGGCGACCTTGAAGGTATTCCGAAGGTGGTCGATCAGGTGGTGCAACAACTCGGCGACATCGACATTCTGGTGAACAACGCCGGCGCCACCTGGGGCGCCCCGGCGGAAGACTATCCGCCGGAAGGCTGGATGAAAGTGATGAACTTGAACGTCAACGCCAGCTTCTTCCTGACCCAGACCGTCGGCAAGCGCTGTATGATTCCCCGCAAGATCGGCAAGGTGATCAACATTGCCTCCATCGCCGGGCTGTCCGGCAACCCGGAAGGCATGCAGACCATCGCCTACAACACAAGCAAAGGGGCCATGGTCAACTTCACCCGCGCGCTAGCGTCCGAGTGGGGTCACTACAACATCAACGTGAACGCGCTTTGCCCGGGCTTCTTTCCGTCGAAGATGTCTCAGGGCTTGCTGGATGCACAGGGCGACAAAATGCTTGAGCGCATTCCGCTGAAACGCTTTGGTGGTGAAGAAGATCTTAAGGGTGCTGCAGTGCTATTGGCCTCGGAAGCGGGCCGGCACATTACCGGGCAATGCCTGGCAGTGGACGGTGGCACACTGGTCAGTTAAGCGCTGGCACTGCCTCACCCGCACCTTCAGCTACTGGCTCACACACATACTGCCCCGCATCAAACCGTTTCGTCTGCTGGCGGAACTGCCAGGTGAAGCCTGGCCACAGGGTGGTGTTCTTGCCGTTTTCGTTGACATACCAGCTCTTGCAGCCGGTCTGCCACACGGAGTCGCCAAGTTTGGCGTGGATGGAGGCATTGTATTGGCTCTGGGCGTTTTTCTTTACTTCGACGCTCTTCCAGCCATGCTTTTCCATTTTCTTCAAAGCGTCCACCACGTACTGGATCTGACTTTCGATCATGTACACCATGGAGCTGTGGCCAAGGCCGGTGTTGGGGCCCATGAGCATGAAGAAGTTGGGGAAGCCCGCAATGGCGCTGCCTTTGTAGGCTTCAGCGCCACCTTTCCAGGCGTCCAGCAGGTCCTGTCCGCCCCGACCATGCACCATGCCCGCGGGTATCGGGTCCTGAGCCTTGAAGCCGGTGCCATAAATGATGCAGTCCACTTCCCTCTCACGGCCGTTGTTATCCACGATCATATTGCCGCGCACTTCGCGGATGCCGTCGGTCAGCACGTCGACGTTATTCTGGGCCAGAGCCGGGTAATAGTTGTTTGAGATCAGCACCCGCTTGCAGCCGAAGTGGAAATCCGGGGTGACTTTCCTGCGCAGTTCCCTGTCCTTGATCTGGTTGCGGATATGACGGCGTGCCTGCAATTCACCGATCTTGAGGATTCGCGGGTTGCCTACAAACCCCAGCACCCGGGCTTCCAGCATCCAGTAGATGCTCTGACGGAATGCATTCAGGGTCTGTGGGAACTTGCGGAACATCATCCTTTCCAGCGGGCGAATCTCGCGGTCCGGTTTGGGCACGATCCAGGGCGGAGTGCGCTGGTAGAGGTCGAGGTGAGCCGCATCTTTCGCTACCTCCGGGACGAACTGGATGGCCGAGGCGCCAGTACCGATCACGGCAACGCGTTTACCTTTGAAGTCATAGTCATGGTCCCAGTCCTGGGAGTGGAAGCTTTTGCCGGTGAAGGTGTCGAGGCCCTTGATACTGGGGTACGCCGGTGTGCTAAGGCCGCCCATACCGGAGACGACAACATCGGCCTTGAAGTTGCTGAATTCCGGCAGGCCCTTGTCTTTGCGATTGAGCTTGTCGCCGGGGTTCAGGCACTTTTTCTGCCTGTAGGCCCAAAGTTCACGGCTGTCGCAGGTTTCGACGGTCCAGCTTTGGGTTTTCTCGTCAAAGCGGGCACCCGCCACATGGGTGTTCAGGCGCACGTGTTTCATCAGGTCGTATTTTTCGGCGCAGCTTCGCAGGTAGGCCTGGATTTCTTTCTGCTGGGCGAACATGCGGGTCCAATTGGGGTTTTGTTCGAACGAGAAGGAGTAGAGGGCGGATTGGACATCGCAGGCGCAGCCGGGGTAGTGGTTTTCGTGCCAGGTGCCGCCGACGTCATCGCTTTTTTCCAGGATGACGAAGTTGTCGTATCCGGCTTCCTTGAGTTTGATGCCCATGCCCAGGCCGGAGAATCCGGTGCCGATGATGGCGATTTTTGCTGTCTGACTCATGTTTTCCACCTCGTTGTTCGCTGGCCTTCTGGCCTTGCCTGTTGTTGTCTGTTTCGCCATGATGATTGACGGTAGACACATGTATACCCAACAGAGTAGACAGTTGTATACTTCCAAACATCAGGATCTGGCTGTTTGGCCTCGTTTGATAACTAACTGTCCCCCAGATCAAACTTCGGGGGCTGGGGCAATTGGG
>NZ_ABCP01000082.1 GCF_000170835.1 Marinobacter algicola DG893 | reverse complement strand
CACTGGTGCAGCCCCCAAAGCCAAACAGGCTAGGGCCAAGATACACAGGCACCACCACAACCATCAGGAATACTCAAAACCGGACATCACCCGAATCAATCTGGCCAACCAGCTCAGGAGTCAACCGGGTATAACCATCCGAACCGGGTAACCAGGCGTAAACTTCTTCACCAGGCTTGTCGATGGAATAACCGGCTTTCTGGATATCCACCTTGCGGTACTTGAACGTGCCCGTTTTCTCGATGGCACCGGTTACCCGCACGAACACCGGAATCGCATAGGGAGGTAGGTTTTCATTCAGGTACCGGAACAGCCGGTTTACATCAAATTCCTGGCCATTGGCGTGGGGAACCAGTGTGACCATGCCGGCCTTGCCGTTGGTGCCCGGAATCTCCACCCCATAGACAATGGCTTCCTCCACCATATTGGAGCCGTCGATGATGTTCTCCACCTCCGTGGTGGATACGTTCTCCCCCTTCCAGCGGAAGGTGTCGCCCATGCGGTCCACGAACTGCAGGTGGCCGCAGCCGATTTCCTTTAGCACGTCACCGGTGTTGAACCACTGGTCGCCTTTCTTGAAGGCATTCCGCAGGATGGATTTTTCCGTCGCGTCTTTCTGGGTATAGCCCTCGAAGGACCATTTCTTGGTGATCTCGCCGATCAGCAGCCCCGGTTCGCCCTTTTCGACTTCCTGCATGAACCCGTTCTCGTCCCGAACCGGGTCGCGGGTGCCATCGTGGAACTTGACCAGTTTGTAGGGGGCGGTGGAGAAGCCAACGGTGTTGTCCAGATTAAAGAAATTACTGAAGCCGATGTTGCCCTCGCTGGACGCGTAGAGTTCCGCCACGGTGTCGATGCCGAAGCGATCCTTGAATTCTTTCCAGATGGACGGGCGCAGGCCGTTGCCGATCATCTTGTTAAGGTTGTGATTGCGGTCCTGCTCGCTGGGGGGCTGGTTGAGCAGGTAGCGGCAGAGTTCGCCCACATAGCCGAAGGTGGTTGCCTGGAAATACCGGACGTCGTCCCAGAACGCGCTGGCGGAGAATTTGCGACGCAGCGCAATGGCGGAACCACCGGCCATCACGGATCCCCAGCACACCAGCAGGGCTGTGCCGTGGTATAGGGGGAGAGTGCAGTAAAGGACGTCGTCCGGTTTCATGTCCAGGGACATCATGCCGAACCCGCCGTAGGCTTTCATGAACTTGCGGTGGCTGCCCGGTGCTGCCTTGGGCAAGCCGGTGGTGCCGGAGGTGAACAGATAGATGGCGGTGTCACCCATGGTGGGTGGGTCGGCCGGCTTGGGGGCCGTACTCCGATGGGCACCAACTTTTGCCGCCATGTTCACGTAGCCTTCCGGCGCATCGCCGAAGATGTTCATGGTGTTGGTATCGGCCAGGAACAGGAAGGGGTTGGGGTGGCTGGTCCTGATATCGGCTTTAACGCCGTCAAAGGCCTCCACCAGTTCTTCGCCCACAACAACCATTTTGGGACTGACCAGATTGATGCTGTGTTCCAGCACGCGTCCCTTTTGGGAGGTGTTGAGCATGGCGCAGGCCACGCCCACCTTGGCGGCGCCGGCGACCACGGCGAGCAACTCCGGGCGATTTTCCAGGAACACGGCGATGGTATCGCCGCGAGTGAGGCTCTCTGTTTTCAGGAATCCGGCAATGCGGTTGGCCCAGCCGTTGAATTCCTGCCAGGAAATGCTGCGGTCTTCAAACAGGATGGCCGGGCGGTGGCCGTATTTTTCGGCGTTGCGGTCCACCAGGGTGCCAAGGGTCAGGTCCTTGTTCTCGTTTTTGACCGAGTAGTAGTAATAGCCCTTGGCAATGGCGGGAAATCGCCGGAGTATGCCAGGCAGTCTGCGGGCAATGTCACGTGGGGATACGTTGTCCTGGGTCATAGGGTCATCCGTCAGGGTCAGTGTGAAATGTTGTTGTTTGCTTTGCCCCCGGACAACGAATGGCTCCGGGGTTAATCCAGAAACAGGTCCGGTAGCAGAGGCTTGTCGCCAGCCTGATACCGGTAGTGTTCAAAGTCCGTTACACCGTCCGCCCTGAGCACGTCCTCATCGATCACCGACTGCCCGGTCATGCTGGCTGCCGGGCGGCTGAGGATGCTCAGTGCGGCATCCGCCATGATGTCCGGCTTGCGGCCCTGGGCCATCATTTGCGGGCCGCCCACTTCAAACTCGATGGCGGCGGTGGCAATCAGGGTTTTCGGCCAGAGGGTATTTACGGCAATGCCATAGCGCCGGAACTCCTCGGCCATGCCCATGCTCAGCATGGTCATGGCGTATTTGGTGGTGGTGTAGGGTCCATACTGGGCGAACCACCGGGTATCCAGGTTCAGGGGCGGCGACAGGCTCAGGATATGGGCCTGGTCTGACTCCTTCAGCCAGGGCAAGGCCGCCTGGCTGCAGAGAAATACAGCGCGGGCGTTAACCTGGTGCATCAGGTCGTACCGGCTGACCTTCAGGTTCTCAACGCCGGTCAGTTTGATGGCGCCCGCGTTGTTTACCAGTGCATCAATGCCGCCAAAATGGTTCGCAGCTTCATCTATCCGCTGGCGCACCAGTTTTTCGTCGCGTACGTCCAGCACCAGTGGCAGGGCCTGGCCGCCTGCTTGTCGAATTTCCTTCGCCACGCTGTGTATGGTGCCCGGCAGCTTTGGATGCGGTTCGTCGGACTTTGCGCCGATCACCACATTGGCACCTTGTCGGGCACAGGCAAGGGCAATGGCTCGTCCGATGCCCCGGCTGCCTCCGGTTATAAAAACGGTTCTGTTCTTCATTGTGCTCATTGTCCGGCCTCCTCTGAGGTGGCGTCTGTGGCAGTGATATCTACCAGTAATTGGCTGCGCTTTACTTGGTCGCCTTTGGCGGCCAGTATCTCACCGATTGTGCCATTGCGGTCTGCCTTCACCGGATGCTCCATCTTCATAGCCTCCAGGATCACCAGAGTGTCGCCCTGTTTCACCGCCTGACCGGCCTGGACCAGAACATCAATAATGGCGCCGTCCATGGTGGCCTTGATACGGCCACTGCCGCTGGCGGCGGCACCGCTGGCCGGCTGGTGGGTCACGTCACGCACTGCCAGTGCCTGCCCGAACGCCTGCAAATATAGGTGATCGCCCTGGCGGTGATATTGGCATCGCTGACGAACGCCCTTGTCGATAATGCACAACAGGCCATCGTTCATGCTTTCAAGGTCGAGTTCGTACTGCTCTTCGCCCTGAGTCACGGTGATGTGATTGCCGGCGCGACGAACCAGCAGTTCCAGGGTTTTGTCGCCAGTATCCAGTTTCATCGGGCTGACGGTCGACGGCGCGTTACTCCAGGCATTATTGAGATCGGCCCGAACGTCAGGACGGCCTGAATTGCCATGGCTGAACACGCAGGCCGCCAATGCGAGCTCGCGGATGCTGATGTCTTTTGGTGCCAGGGATGGATCGTCTTTGAACGCTTGTTGCAGGAAGGCGGTGGTGGCTTCGCCTTCGCCGAAGGTGTCGTCTGCGATGATCCGGCTGAGGAAGTAACGGTTGGTGGTCACGCCGAACACCGTGGTGTCTTCGAGCGCCCTTAGCAGCCGGCGGCGGGCCTCGTTGCGGTTGGCCCCCCAGGCGATCACCTTGGCCAGCATCGGATCATAATGAGGCGTAATCGAGTCCCCGGAGCGCACTCCGGTATCAAACCGCAACCCTTCGCCTTCAGCAGGCTGGAACTGGTGCAGCGGCCCGGTTTGCGGGGTAAAGCCGTTGGCGGGGTCTTCCGCGTAAAGGCGTACTTCTATGGCATGGCCGTTCAGCTGGATCTGGTCCTGTGTTAGCGGTAGCGCCAGGCCCTCGGCCACGGAAAGCTGCCAGGCCACGAGATCCTGTCCGGTGATCAGTTCGGTCACCGGGTGCTCTACTTGCAGGCGGGTGTTCATTTCCAGAAAGTAGAAGTTGCGGTCTTTATCCACGAGGAATTCGACGGTGCCCGCACCTTCGTAACCACAGGCCAGCGCTGCTTTGACAGCGGCTTCACCCATGGCCTCCCGCAATTCCGGGGTGACAAATGGCGAGGGCGCTTCTTCGACGACTTTCTGGTGCCGCCGCTGAACCGAACAATCCCGCTCACCCAGGTAAACGGCATTGCCGTGTTGGTCTGCAAATACCTGAATTTCGATATGGCGGGGTTCAATAACCGCCTTCTCCAAAATCAGCTCGTCGTCCCCAAAGGCCTGCTTGGCTTCTGAGCGGGCACGCTGGAGGTTATCGGCCAGTTCATCAGCCTCTTCGACCAACCGCATGCCTCTGCCGCCACCGCCGGCGGAGGCCTTGATCATCAATGGGTAGCCGATATTTTCGGCGGCGTTGATGAGTTCTTCGTCGCTGGCATTGTCTCCTTCGAACCCGGGCACCACCGGCACACCGGCTTCTTGCATGGCAATCTTCGACCGCCGCTTACTGCCCATCAGCTCAATAGCCGCCTCCGGCGGACCCAAAAATACCAGGCCAGCGTCTTTACAGGCCCTGGCAAACCCGGAATTCTCCGACAAGAACCCATACCCGGGATGCACACAATCAGCGCCGGTCTGAACCGCCGCCTGAATAATTGCCTCTGCGTTCAAATAGGAAGCTGACACCTGAGCTGGTCCGATACACACCGCCTCGTCCGCCATCTCCACGTGCAGGGCTTTGGCGTCTGCCTCGGAATACACTGCCACCGTCCGGTATCCCAGCGACTTCGCGGTTTTAATGACTCTGACTGCAATTTCACCCCGGTTGCCGATTAAGAGTTTTTTTAGCATTTTGCTGGTCT
>NZ_ABCP01000083.1 GCF_000170835.1 Marinobacter algicola DG893 | reverse complement strand
CCACCGTCTGCCGCACTCCCAGGCTAGATGAATTCATCGACAATACCCGCAGGAGAACGTGCTTATGAACTTCAAGAAGACCCTGGTAGCAGTGGCTGCCATTGCAACATTCTCTTCCGCCGCGTTTGCGGAAAAGCTTTCCGTGGCGGCAACGCCGGTACCCCACGCCGAGATCCTGGAATTTGTTAAGCCCAAGCTGGCGGAACAGGGTGTGGAGCTGGATGTGAAGGTGTTTACCGATTACGTCCAGCCTAACGTGCAGGTGGATCAGAAGCGGATGGACGCGAACTTCTTCCAGCATCAGCCGTACCTGGACGAGTTCAATGACGGCCGTGGTACCAATCTGGTCAGCGTAGTGGGTGTTCACGTTGAGCCGTTCGGTGCCTACTCAAGCCGAATTGACTCTCTGGAAGCCCTTGAAGAAGGCGCCACAGTGGCGATCCCCAACGATCCCACCAACGGTGGCCGCGCATTGCTTCTGCTGCAGAAAGCCGGCCTGATCACCCTGAAGGACGGCAGCAAGATCACCGCCACGCCGCGTGATATCGCTGAAAACCCGAAAGATCTGGAATTCAAGGAACTGGAAGCCGCTACCTTGCCGCGTATCCTGAACCAGGTGGATCTGGCGCTCATCAACACCAACTACGCGTTGGAAGCCGGCCTTAATCCGACGGAAGATGCGCTGGTTATTGAGGGGGCTGAATCGCCGTACGTAAACATTCTGGTGGCTCATGAAAGCCGCGCCAACGATGAGGCAATCCAGAAGCTGGCGAAGGCGCTGACAACGGATGAGGTCAAGGCGTTTATCAAGAAGCAGTACGAGGGAGCCGTGGTTCCGGCATTCTGAGGCCAGGAACGATAGGCATAAAAAAGCCGGGCATTAGCCCGGCTTTTTCGTTTCAGCGGATTGCGCGTTCAGCGCTTAATCTCCACTCCAGTTCGATCCCGGGTCCGGTGTCATCCGCAGGTAGGACTTCACCGCCCGATAGCCTTTCGGGAAACGTTCTTTTATTTCATCCTCATCCTGCAGGGACGGCACGATCACCACGTCGCCGCCGGGTTCCCAGTTACCTGGTGTCGCCACTTTGTGGATGTCGGTCATCTGCAGAGAATCGACAACCCGGAGTACTTCGTTGAAGTTGCGACCGGTGCTGGCCGGGTAAGTGATCATCAGGCGGATTTTCTTGTTCGGGTCGATCACGAACAGCGAACGCACAGTCAGCGTCTCATTGGCGCTGGGGTGGATCATGTCGTAAAGGCTGGACACCTTGCGATCGTGGTCGGCAATGATCGGGAAGTTGACGGCACAACCCTGGGTTTCGTTGATGTCCTTGATCCACTCCTTGTGAGAATCGACCGGGTCCACGCTCAGGGCGATCGCCTTGACGTCACGTTTGGCGAATTCGTCTTTCAGCTTGGCCGTCAGCCCCAGCTCTGTGGTGCACACTGGCGTAAAGTCCGCAGGGTGTGAGAACAGAATGCCCCAGCTGTTGCCCAGCCACTCGTGAAAATCGATCCTGCCTTCACTGGAATCCTGCTCAAAATCCGGTGCGGTATCTCCCAGACGTAAACTCATCGCGTTTCCTCCTTTGATGATACGAAAGCCCGGCCAGACGAAGCGCCGGCATAAGATTCAGTCTATACAATAAACAGTGGAGACGGATGGGAGAAAACCAAGGGGCGTTGATCTGCCTCATCCGTCTTCATGTTTCGATCAGTTCACGCCGACTGACCGCTCTTTCTCGAAATGCTCACGGGTGAGCTTGAATACCACCGGGCTCAGCAACAGCAAGGCCACAAGGTTTGGCAGTGCCATCATGGCGTTAAGCGTATCGGCGATCAGCCAGATCAGGCCAAGGTTGATGGTGGCGCCAACCGGTATCGCCAGTATCCAGATCACGCGGTACGGCACGATGGCTTTGACGCCGAACAGGAACTCAATGCAGCGTTCGCCGTAAAAGGACCAACCAATAATGGTGGTAAAGGCAAAAATCGCCAGTGAGATGGCGACCACGTAGTTGCCAAATCCGGGCAGTCCGCTTTCAAAGGCCAATGAGGTCAGTGCCGCACCGGTTTCGCCGGAGGTCCAGGCGCCAGAACTGATGATGACAAGGCCGGTGATACTGCACACGATGATGGTGTCGATGAACGTGCCCAGCATGGCAACCATGCCCTGGTTGATCGGGTTCTTGGTCTGGGCTGCCGCGTGAGCGATAGGGGCGGACCCCAGGCCGGCCTCATTGGAGAAAATGCCGCGGGCCACACCAAAGCGCACAGCCGCCCAGACGGCGGCGCCGGCAAAGCCACCTTCGGCAGCTACCGGACTGAATGCGTGGGTGAACACCATGGCGATGGCACTCGGGATTTGATCGGCGTTAATAGCCAGTACCATCAGGCCAACCAGGACATAGGCGATGGCCATAAAGGGCACCAACGTGCTCGCCACCTGGCCGATGCGTTTGATACCGCCGATCAGCACAAGGCCCACCAGTACCATCAACACAAGGCCGGTAACCCAGTGTGGCAGGTTAAAGTTGGTTTCCAGAACATCAGCCACCGAGTTGGCCTGCACCGTGTTGCCAATGCCAAACGCGGCCACCGCTGCGAAGATGGCGAACAGCACACCCAGCCAGGCCCATTTTTTGCCCAGGCCGTTGCGAATGTAGTACATCGGGCCGCCCGTGTAGGCGCCGCGTTCGTCCACTTCCCGGAAGCGTACCGCCAGTACCGCCTCCGAATATTTGGTGGCCATACCAACCAGCGCCGTCAGCCACATCCAGAACAGGGCTCCGGGGCCGCCCAGGAATACCGCGGTGGCAACGCCAGCGATATTACCGGTACCGACGGTGGCAGACAGTGCGGTCATCAGGGCCTGAAACGGAGGGATTTCGCCCTCGGATTCGGCCCCGGTGCGACCTTTCCACATCAGTTGAAAACCGGCTCGCAGTTTCAACACCGGCATCAGCTTCAGGCCAATGCTCAGAAACAACCCGACACCAAGAATCATCACCAGCATGGGTGGGCCCCAGACCAGTGCGTTAATGCTGCTAATAAACGACTCAAAGGCTTCCATGGGAATCTCCCTGTTTTTGTGCCTTGGTAATGAGGAGCTTCCGCGACAACGGCAATATGGATCTGAATAATACAGACCCGGGCTCGGCGGGAGCTTATAACTCATTGAGTTTATATACTTATTTTTGTCTGTAAATATTCGCCGCAAAGAATTCGCCGTTCTGACGCGCCGCGTGTCGGCAAAGCTATTGGATTCGGAGCCTCTCGGGTTAAGCTGTGGACTGGTTACCTCAGGAGCCCTTCTATGCCGGAAACCCTAAGCCGCTCTGATTGGCATTCTGCCGATACGTCGGTTAACGCCATGCCCGAGACCATTCACGTCCAGGCAGGTGAGTTGTCATTCTGTGTGGAAACCCGGGGAGATCCCGCCGGGGAGCCGGTGATCTTCGTGATGGGATTGGGGGCGCAGATGACGCTCTGGCCGGAGGCATTGCTGAACCAGTATGTGTGTGAAGGCTACCGGGTAATCCGGTTTGATAACCGTGACATTGGCCTGTCATCGCACCTTAAGGATCGTCTGGAGGGTCATCCGGTTGCGGTCATGGCAAGGCACCGGATGGGCCTGCCGATCGCCGCGCCCTATACCCTGCATGACATGGCGGACGATGTGTGTCACGTGATGGATGCCCTGAGCCTGGCCAGCGCTCATCTGGTGGGTGTTTCCATGGGGGGGATGATCAGCCAGCTGGTGGCTGCGAATCGCCCCGAACGCGTGCGCTCGGCGACCCTTATCATGACCTCCACCAACAGTCCGCGTCTGCCAATGCCAAAGTCAAAGCTGATCTGGCGCCTGGCAGGTATTGGCGCCAAGGGGCATGATGAAGCGGCCGTTGTCGCACGCTCCCTGGACTTCTGGAGGGCGATTCAGAGCCCGGGCTACCCTCCTCGCGAACAGGAAGTGAGAGACCGGATCGTGCGGGAGTTCCGGCGCAGCTATCATTCCGCCGGCATTCTCCGCCAGACCCGTGCCATCCTGGCAACTGGCAGCCTGTCATCAGCGACACGGCGTATACGGGTGCCGGTATCCGTAATTCATGGCAAGGCCGACCCGCTGGTGCGGCCGGTAGCTGCGGAGCAGTTGGGGTATCTGATGCCCCACGCCCGCGTTGAGATGATTGAGGGCATGGGGCACGATCTTCCGGAACCTCTGTTGTCGCGGTTTGCCGGGATCGGGTTTGAAACCATGGCGCAACAGCCGAGGCAGGGCAACGGCTGATGGCCTGCGCCCGCAGAAAGAGATAGAGATCGCGGGTTGGGGGTTTATTACTTCCAGTTTTCGCCCTCATTGCCTATGTTTAAAGAGGGACGAATCCAGAATATGACCGGTCAGGGAGTCTGCCAATGCAATCGCTAAAAGTATCCGATGTCATGTGGAACCACATCGAGCCCATTCGTCGTGGGACGCCCTTAACCAAAGTGGTCAAAACCCTGCTCCACAACCATGTCACGGGCCTGCCGGTGGTAGATGACCAACGCAAGGTGATCGGGTTTGTGTCCGAGCAGGACTGTATCCACGCCCTGCTGGTGAGCAACTACCACCACGAAGGCGACCCGATCGTGGACGACGTTATGTTTCGCAATCCGGTCACCATATCCGCGGAAATGTCTGTCGTGGATCTGGCCCAGAACCTGGGCGCAGGCAAGCCCAAAGTCTACCCGGT
>NZ_ABCP01000084.1 GCF_000170835.1 Marinobacter algicola DG893 | reverse complement strand
TCTTGGAAGGTTCAGAACCTAGTCGCGTTGCTTGCCAGGAAGAGTTCCCATCATCTTGCAGATAATCCCCAACATGATTTCGTCAGCACCACCGCCAATCGACACCAGCCGCACATCCCGGAACGCACGGGACAGGGGGTTCTCCCACATGTAACCATTGCCACCCCAATACTGCAGGCAACTGTCCGTCACCTCACGCCCAAGCCGGCCAGCCTTGAGCTTGGCCATCGACGCCAGCTTGGTCACATCCTTGCCTTCCACATGCAGCTCACAGGCCTGATAGGTGAGGGCGCGCAGGGCTTCCACCTCGGTTTGCAGCTCTGCCAGGCGGAAGTGAATCACCTGGTTGTTGATCAACGGCTGCCCGAACGTTTTGCGCTCGCGGCAGTATTCAATGGTTTTGCTGATGCAGAGTTCCAGCGCCTTGATTACGTTGGCTGCGCCCCACATCCGCTCCTCCTGGAATTGCAGCATCTGCATCATGAAACCGGTGCCTTCAGCACCGATGCGATAGCGCTGCGGTACTCGCACATCGTCAAAGAAAATCTGCGCGGTCTCGGAAGAGCGCATGCCCAGCTTGTTCAAGTGCGGGCTGAAGGAAATGCCCGGCGTGTTCATGGGCACGACAATCAGCGACTTGTTCTTGTGGGGCTTGTCGTCGGAAGTGTTGGCCAGCAGGCAGATAAAGTCGGCCCTGGGGCTGTTGGTGATCCACATCTTGGAGCCGTTGATGACGTAGTCATCGCCATCCTGCTTAGCGGTGGTTTTCATCCCCGCCACATCAGAACCGGCGGCGACTTCGCTGACGCCGATACAGCCCACCATATCGCCGGCAATGGCCGGGGCAAGGAAGGTCCGCTTGAGTTCGTCGGAGCCAAAGCGTGAAATGGCAGGGGTGCACATGTCAGTCTGCACACCTATGGCCAGCGGCACGCCACCACAATGAGCGGTGCCGAGTTCTTCGGCGGCTACCAGGTTGTAGCTGTAATCCAGCCCCATACCGCCGTACTCTTCCGGCTTCTGGATTCCGAGCAGGCCCAGGTTGCCGAGCTTCTTGAAGATATCGTGAATCGGAAACTCGCCGGCTTCTTCCCATTCGTCGCAGTGGGGATTGATTTCCTTCTCCACGAAATCGCGGACGGTTTTTCTGAGGGCTTCGTGTTCGGCTGTGAATTTCACTTTTTGTTCTCCTGGGTGATAGTTAGTCCGTGCCTTATTGTGTTGGTGCACGCTCTCTAAGCTTGGGTGGCGGCTGTGTGGGCGGACCTTCAGAAACACGCTCCTTCGGCACATCCATGTGACGCTCGGGCTCCGCCATCCATGGCTCCGCACGGTTTCTGAAGGCCCGCCCACACAGCCGCTTTTGACTGTAAGTTTGTTGCTTCCTGTTTTTTTCGGGTTGCGCTTGTAGCTAATCCAACCACCATCACTAAGCTCCCCTAGAGGCGGGCAACGCCAAAAGAATTAGGCCGCAACTGCCGAACCTCAGCCTCCCGACAAACCGAAAACACCAGGGCCAGAACCCGCCGGGTATCCCGCGGATCTATCAGCCCGTCGTCCCACAATCGAGCCGTACCGAACAGAGCCGTAGAGCCGTCTTCCAGTTTCTTGGCCGTGGCCTGTTCCAGAAAATCCAGCGTTTTCGGGTCCGGCTCCAGACCGCCCCGGCGCTGCTTGTCCTCGGCGACGATGCGCATCACCTTGCCCGCCTGCGCCGGGCCCATAACCGCCGTGCGGCTGTTGGGCCAGGCGAAGATGAAACGTGGGTCCAGGCCTCGGCCACACATGGCGTAGTTGCCGGCACCATAGGAACCGCCGATAACAATGGCGACCTTCGGCACCTGGCAGTTCGCCACAGCCTGTATCATCTTTGACCCGTGTTTGATGATGCCGTTCTGTTCCGAATGGGTGCCCACCATGAAACCGGTGGTGTTGTGGAGGAACAGTAACGGTGTACCCGCCTGGTCGCAGAGCTGGATGAACTGCGCGGCTTTGGTGGCGCCAGCCGGCGTGATCGGGCCGTTGTTGCCGATAATGCCGACCGAATGCCCTTCAATGCGGATGGTGCCGCACACGGTTTGGTCGTCGTAACCGTTCTTGAAGTCCATGAACTCGGAGCCGTCGGCGATGCGGGCCAGGATCTCGCGGACGTCATAGGGTTTTTTTGCATCGCTGGGGATCACGCCCAATAATTCTTCGGCAGGGTAAAGCGGCTCTTCCCACTTCGGCTCCCTGGCGGGAGGCAGTTGTTCATTCCAGGGCAAGGCTTCGAGCACATTGCGTGCGTGGCGGATGCCATCACCATCGTCTTCGGCCAGGTATTCCGCCGTGCCAGCCACTTCCGCGTGCATCTGCGCGCCGCCGAGTTCTTCATCGGTGGCGACTTCGCCGGTGGCGGCTTTCAGCAGGGGAGGGCCAGCCAGGAACATCTTGGCCTGCTCACGCACCACAATCACGTAATCCGATAGCCCCGGTTGATAGGCGCCCCCGGCAGTGGCGTTGCCATGCACTACAGTGACCTGCGGGATGCCGGCGGCGGACATGCGTGCCTGGTTGGCAAACCCGCGCGCGCCCAGCACAAAGATGTCCGTGGCGTAGTTCAGGTTAGCGCCGCCACTTTCTGACAGCGACACCACCGGTAGCTTGTTCTCCATGGCAATCTGTTGCAGCCGCAGAGTCTTGTCCAGCCCCGCTGGTGTGATGGTGCCGCCCTTGATGGCGCTGTTGCTGGCCACCACCAGGCAGCGAATGCCACCCACCGTGCCAATGCCGGCAATGATACCGCCGCCGGACAGGCTACCGTCCTTGTCGTCGTGCATCTTGTAGCCGGCGAGTGAACACAGCTCCAGGAACGGCGTACCGCGATCCAGCAGACGATTGATGCGGTCACGGGGTAACAGCTTTCCGCGCTTGGTGAACTTCTCCCGCGCCGACTCCGCCAGATCCAGCACCTTCTGCTCCACATCCCGAAAGGTGGCAATATGCGCTTCCATCACCTCCGCGTTCGCGCGAAAGTCATCCGACTGGGGATTAACGGTGGACTCCAATACCTGCATCGAATTCTCCTCAGTCGTCGCTCAACACTTTTGGCGTGACGGCCCGGTGGAAACCGTTAAAAGGCTCGTTATTCTTTGCCTTCTGGAACGGCCAAACCCGGCCACCCTGAGACGCTGCCCCGTCAATCCGCAGACAATCCCCACTGATAAACGCCGCAGCGGGGCTCAGCAGGAAACAAATCGCCGCACTGACCTCGGACTCCGTTCCCATTCGCTTAAGAGGTACGTTATCCCCGAGGCTACGAATCCACTGCTTCATATGTTCGGGATAGTTATCCATGCCACTGGAGGCAATCCAGCCCGGTGCCACAGCGTTCACCCGAACCCCGGAGCAACCCCACTCAACCGCAGCGGTCTGGGTAAAATTCACCATTCCCGCCCGGGCTGCCCCAGAATGCCCCATGCCGGGCATGCCACCCCACATGTCCGCCACAATGTTCACGATGGCGCCACCGGTTTTCGACAAGGTTTGATTGTAGGCTTCACGGGCAATGAGAAAGCCGCCGGTGAGATTGGTGCGAACCACCGTCTCCCAACCTTTCTGGTTGATGTTCGCCAGCGGCGACGGAAACTGACCCCCAGCGTTATTCACTACGCCGTTCAGCCCGCCATGTTCCTCAATGATGGCCGCGACGGTCGCCTTTACAGACTCTTCTTCGCGAATGTCACACACGTGAGCGGAAGCGATACCACCGTCCTCGGTAATCTCTGCCTTCACTGCCTCAACCTTCTCAGCCTTCCGCCCAACGAGCGCAACCCGAGCCCCAAGCGCGGCGAGTTCATGAGCGGTACAACGCCCAATTCCGGAACCACCCCCGGTAACGATAAAAACCTGATCCCGAAAGAGATTCGGGTGAAAAACAGACTGATAGCTCATAACAAGAGGGCCTTTTCAAATGTTCGGGCGCTCTGGAGGGGGCTGGCGGGCAAACCGACTAGCGATCAGCGTTTCGATCTGATCTTCATGGACCCGCCGACCTTCTCAAACTCGGCCCGCATGGCCGGCGTGCTGGATATCCAGAAAGATCATGGCACGTTGATACGCCAGGCAATGCAGCGGCTGACCTCGGAAGGCCTGCTGATCTTCTCGACCAACTTCCGGCGCTTCAAGCTGGATGGCAGCC
>NZ_ABCP01000085.1 GCF_000170835.1 Marinobacter algicola DG893 | reverse complement strand
AAACCGAGGCCCTGGTGGAAATAGGCGGCTTCCCAGACATTGCGGAAGGCAAATGGCAGGCCCGAGGCAATACCCGCGAGGGTGATTTTGTCTTGGGCATAGGCCGGGGAAATGGTGCCCATTTCAAGAATGCCCCGGCTGACAGCGTTGAAGATCTCCTTCGCTTTGAACAGCGAACCCGCTTCGTAAAGTTCCAGCTCCAGACGGCCATCGGTGCGTTCTTCAAGAATGGTCTTGAGACGAACTAGACTGTCCTTATAGGAACTGCTGGAGCCTGGCCAATGGGATTGGACCTTCCAGGTAAAGCTTTCTTCAGCGGCAGCTGCCGGAGCGCTGACCAGTGCGGCGGTCAGGCCCAGAGTCAGGGCAGAACCGACCATAATCAGGGTTTTTCTGGCGGTGGTTAGTATCTTCATTGCTGGACCTCGATCATTATTGTGTTGGACGTCCTGTTTTTGGTTTCACTGTGCGGAACTGGTGACTGCAGAATGAATCCGTGTATCTGAATCTATCACACACTTTGCTTTTTGCAATAGGATGGTGGCCGATATTCCATTACCAAAGTTTAGTTCATGGAGGCATTCATCGTGATCATCACCCAAAATCAGCCAGGTGTGGCCCATCTGGTGATCAGCAGGACAGACAAGAAAAATGCATTGACTCGCGATATGTACCGGGCCCTGGCCGAAGGTGTGAGCAAAGCAGCGGCAGATTCCAGCGTACATGCCATCGTGCTCAGTGGTGAGGGCGGTGTGTTTACCGCCGGCAACGATCTCGATGATTTCCGCGCCCGTGCGACGGACGAGAATCCAAAGCCCTCGGCCGGTCTGGCCTTTATCGAAGCCCTGATGGTTTGCGATACGCCTGTCATTGCTGCCGTGGAAGGACTGGCCATCGGGATCGGTACTACCCTGTTGTTGCATTGTGATTCCGTCATTGCTGGCCGCTCCACGCGGTTCAAAACCGCCTTTGTGGATCTGGGGCTGGTGCCGGAGGCTGCGTCTACCTTGACCATGCCGTTGCACCTGGGTTCCCGGCGTACCGCGGATCTGTTGTTGATGGGTGACACCCTCAACGGCGAGGAAGCCAGGGAATGTGGCCTGGTCAGTCGTGTGGTTGATGACGGGCTGGCGGTGGACGAAGCATTGGCACAGGCCAGCGCACTCACGACCAAACCCAGGGAAGCCCTGCGGGCCAGCAAGCGCCTTATCAAGGCGCCCTGGCGGGAAGCGGTAAGCGATGCCCTTGAGAGAGAGCGCGCCGTGTTTTCCGACAGACTACGGTCTGAGGACTGCCGGGCGGCCCTCGCGCGGATGGGTAAGGGCTAGGTCAGAACCTTGGGGCAGTTCGTTGCCCTTCTCGTCAATTTTCCTGGCTGCCGTGCCTTCGGTAGTTTTCCCACTGAGTCTTATAGACGGGCATGTGCTGCGCACCTTTCATTTTATTCGTCATTACTGCATCAATGTTTTATCTAGTGAAATTTACTTTCGAATATGTTGACTCAAAACCGGAAGGCGTGACAAATTAAAGCAGAAGGTGAATTCGCGATGGCCTAACAAACTATAAAAAGGAGCATCGGCATGGGTCGTTTTGACAAGCGGGTAGCCATCGTCACCGGGGCCGGCAGTGGCATCGGCAGGGCCACGGCGGTTCGCCTGGCGCGGGAGGGCGCGCAGGTGGTGATGATGGATATGTCCGAAGCGGGCCTGCTGGATACCGAGGGCCTGATGCCCGAGGGAGCGGAAACCCTGCGTCGCATTGGCGACGTGGCTGATGAGGAACATGTCAGCGCACTGGTAGGCGAAACTGTCTCGACCTTCGGTCGCATTGACGTGTTGTGCAACATTGCCGGCATTGCCAGCACCAGTGGTGGTCACCCCGATATTACCGGTAACGACCGGGGCGAATGGGAACAGGTGCTGGCGGTGAACCTGATTGGCACCATGCTGTTTATAAAGCATGTTGCGCCCCACATGCAGGCCCGCAAGCTGGGCTCGATTGTTAATACCGCTTCGGTGGCCGGTCTTCGCTCCGGTGCCGGTGGTAACGCTTACAGCGCGTCCAAGGCTGGTGTGGTTAACCTCACCATGACCGCTGCCTGCGATCTGGGTAA
The DNA here is from genome assembly GCF_000170835.1 of Marinobacter algicola DG893. Taxonomy (GTDB): domain Bacteria; phylum Pseudomonadota; class Gammaproteobacteria; order Pseudomonadales; family Oleiphilaceae; genus Marinobacter; species Marinobacter algicola. The sequence continues at coordinate 1,977 of NZ_ABCP01000085.1, read as the reverse complement.
CGACAATGTACGCGTGAATGCGGTGTGCCCGGGGCTGGTGGAAACCGGCATGACCCAGTCTGTTTTTGACTATGCCCGCGCCAATGAGAAAGCCCATAAGCTGGGATCACGGTGCGAATTGCGGCGCTATGGTGCGCCAGAAGAAATTGCCGCCGCCATTCTGTTCCTGGCCAGTGATGATGCCAGCTACATCACTGGTCAGTCTTTGCCCGTGGACGGCGGCAACACCGCTTCTCTTAACCTGCCTGGAATGAAAGTGTAATGAGTGAAGACAGCCTGCATATTCGTGGTGGTCAGGACCTGCCTGGATTTCACAATCTGCTGGGGTATCACCAGTTGTCCTGGGAAGAGAACGAAGCGGTGATTGGCCTGGAACTGCAGCCCTGCCATCTCAACCTGGGCGGAGTGATTCATGGCGGTGTGTTGACGTCGCTGCTGGATATCGCAATGGCCGAAGCCGGCACTTACTGTCCATATCCCGGCAGGATACGCAAAGCCATTACCCTGTCGCTGACGACAACGTTCACCGGACAGTGTTCCGGTGGAACTATCCGGGTCACCGGTCGCAGGCGGGCCGGCGGCACCCGGATTTTCAACAGCACCGGAGAGGTTCACGACGACAAGGGGAATCTCCTGGCCATCGCCGAAGGCACCTTCCGCATTCGCTCCGGGAGTGAGAAACCGGAAGGCGTGCCAATCTGATCCTTCAACCAATGAGGTACTGGAATGTTTGAGCTGTCTGACAACGCCAAAAAACTGCAGGCGCAGCTTCACGAATTCATGGACGCCCACATATACCCGAATGAGCACAAGCACCATGAGCAGGTGGAGCATTCAGAAAATCGATGGGCTCCGGTACCGATCGTCGAAGAATTGAAGGTCAAGGCGAAAGCCGCGGGGCTGTGGAATCTGTTTTTGCCAGACAGCGAATTCGGCGCTGGCCTGACCAATTACGAATACGCGCATCTGTGTGAGGTCATGGGGCGCTCGGCCATGGCGCCGGAGGTGTTCAACTGTTCCGCGCCGGACACCGGCAACATGGAAACCATCGCCCGCTACGGCAACAAAGAGCAGCAGGATAAGTGGCTGAAGCCCCTGCTTGAGGGCGAAATCCGCTCCTGCTTCTCCATGACCGAGCCTGACGTGGCCTCTTCCGATGCCACCAATATTGCCTGTGAAATCCGTCGCGAAGGCGATGAGTATGTGATCAATGGTCGCAAGTGGTGGTCCTCCGGTGCCATGACCACCACCTCTAAGATTGCCATTGTTATGGGCAAGACTGATCCGGGGGCTGAGAAGCACAAGCAGCAGTCGATGATTCTGGTTCCGCTGGACACGCCGGGCGTGAAGATGATTCGCCCGCTGACGGTGTTTGGCTATGACCACGCTCCTCACGGCCACGCCGAGATTCAGTATGACAATGTGCGGGTGCCGGTGAGCAACATTCTGCTGGGTGAGGGACGTGGTTTTGAAATTGCCCAGGGCCGCCTTGGGCCGGGCCGTATTCATCATTGTATGCGCACCATCGGGGTTGCCGAGCGAGCCCTTGAGCTGATGTGCAAGCGTGCCAATGCCCGCGAGGCTTTCGGTAAGCCGCTGTCGAGTTTCGATTCCATCCGCAAGGACATTGCCCGCAGCCGTATGGAGATTGAGCAGGCCCGGCTGATGACCCTGAAAGCAGCGCACATGATGGACACTGTTGGTAATAAGGTGGCTCGTCAGGAGATTGCGATGATCAAGGTGATCGCGCCGAGTATGGCGCTGAAGGTGCTGGACCGGGCGATTCAGGTTCACGGTGGTGCGGGTGTGTCTCAGGACACCTTCCTGGCCGAAGCCTGGGCCAAGGTGCGCACCTTGCGGCTGGCAGACGGGCCGGATGAGGTGCATCTGGATTCTGTTGCCAAGATCGAACTTCGCCAATACCGCTAAACCAATAACCTCTGAATCAGAGGGAGGGCGACCGTGGTGGTGTCCTTC
>NZ_ABCP01000086.1 GCF_000170835.1 Marinobacter algicola DG893 | reverse complement strand
TCGGGCTATTGAGAGGGGATCCCTTCCCTCTAATCTGTGCCGTTTCACCCGAGATGCATTCGTCTTCCGAGTTGGCTGGTTGCATCCAAATTTGTTGACTATAGTGAGTCAGTGCGAGGGAAGTCTGCCGCAGAGAGGGGCGTAATCGTAAAATCATACTTTTGACTGATCAAAGCGTTCGATGGCGTTAGCTATAGTGCCAACATCACGAGCACTGTGCATGAAGCCTCCAAACATCGTGAACACCAATAATCAGAGCAGCGACTCAGAACAACAATGGAGTAGCCTTCCAATGACAAGAAAAACACATCAATGGCAGCAGTGGACCAAGTTGCCGCTGGCCGTAGCAGTTGCAGCCGGAGTATCCGGGCAGGCAGCTGCCTATTCATTTTATGTGGGGGACGTGGAAGCCTCTTTCAATACAACGCTGTCGGCGGGCATTGGCTGGCGAACCGAGTCCCAGGACCGAAGATTGATTGCCCAGGGTAACCTGGGGCCTGAGTACGCTCCCGGTCAGCCCTTGGCCAACATCGGTGCCTCTACCAACAACTACGATGACGGTAACCTCAACTTCGAGAAAGGGGATACCTACTCCAAAATCGTAAAAGGCAACAGCGAGCTGTTCCTGAACTACAACGTAGACAGCGACACGCTGACCCGGGTTGGTGGTTTTGTTCGCGGTCGGTACTGGTATGACTTCGAATTGAAAGACGAGAATAGAGCCGTAGATCCTGTCGGTAATCGTCGTGAGCTGAACGACGAAGCCAAGGACAATGCGTCTGGTGGAGAGATTCTTGATGCCTATGTGTTTTCTGACTGGTATTTCGGTAACGTGCCAGTCAGCTTGCGTTACGGCAAACAGGTGCTGAGTTGGGGTGAAAGTACCTTCATCCAGGGTGGTATCAACACCATTAACCCGGTCGACGTACCTGCCTTCCGGGCCCCTGGCTCAGAACTGAAAGACGCACTTCTGCCCGTTGAGATGTTCTATGCGTCTGCGGGTATCACCGAGAACGTCACTGTCGAGGCCTTTGTGCAGGCAGACTGGGAGCCGGTTCGCCCGGACGACTGCGGTACTTTCTTCTCCACAAACGACTTTGCGGCTGATGGTTGCGGCCCTGTGTTACTGGCTGGTCAGTTGAACGACGAGCAAGCCTTCAGGCAGGGTTTTGTTGCTCCTCGTCTGGCAGACCGTGAGGCGGATTCCAAAGACCAGTTTGGTGTCGCTCTGCGTTGGTATGTTCCAGCCCTGAACGATTCAGAGCTTGGTTTCTACTACATCAAGTACAACAGCCGTCTGCCGTATGTAAGTGGCTTGGTGAACAATCCGTCTTCACCCAGCGGCAGCCAGCAAAACGATCCTAATGAGCCGTTTTCCCAGTTTCCGAGCTACTTTATTGAGTATCCCGAAAACATCAACCTCTATGGTATCAGTATCAACACCACGACCCCGGGTGGTTGGTCTCTGGGTGCTGAATACAGCTTCCGTGATAACGTACCGCTGCAATGGAACGCATTTGAGCTGATCTATGGTGGTTTGCAGCAGCGTGGTCCGAATGGCGAGATTCTTAGTAAGCTCGAGCAACAGCGTCTTGAGGAATCGGGCGGCGCCAACCTGGCAGGAAAGCCAGTTGATGGTTATGACCGGTTTAATGTCTCTCAGGCTCAGTTCACGCTGATCAAGTTCTTCGACCAGGTTATGGGGGCAAGTCGCCTCTCCCTGATCACTGAATTCGGTGCCACCTACGTTCACGATCTTCCGGACGAAGATGAGGCCCGTTACGGTCGCTCAGGCACTTTTGGTATCGGCACGTTGCCGGTGGACGGCTCCAACTTCACGGGTGATTTCTGTGAGGCGGGTGCCAACATCAATACCAACTACTGTAATAACGAAGGCTTTACCACGTCCTTCTCCTGGGGCTACCGTACGCGCCTGGTATGGGACTATCCGAACGCGATCGCTGGTATCAACCTGTCGCCGCAGTTGGCCTGGAGCCATGATGTTCAGGGCTATGCGCCTTCCCCGGGTGGTAACTTTAACGAAGGCAACAAGGCTATCGGCCTGTCGCTCCAGGGTGTGTACCAAAACCGCATAACCGGTAATATCGGTTACACAAACTTTTTCGGTGGCAAACCGTATAACGAGTTGACCGACCGTGATTTCGTGAGTGCGAGCGTTTCCTACTCATTCTGATTCGGCCTGAATTCGTTTAACGAGGTAATTTAAATGAAACTGAACAAGAAGCTACTGGCCACTGGCATCCTGTCCGCAACGTTGATTGCGGGTAACGCCTTTGGCGCGGTTTCCGCACAGGAAGCGGCCAAGCTCGGTGACTCGCTCACGCCAATGGGCGCTGAGAAAGCGGGTAATGGGGGCGCTATTCCGGCCTGGGATGGTGGTCTGACGACGCCTCCTGCCGGGTACAAGAACGATGGTATCTACGTGAACCCGTTCCCGAACGAAGAGCCAAAGTTCACCATCAACCAGAGCAACGTTGATGAGTATGCGGAAAACCTGTCCCCGGGACAGGTCGCAATGATCAAGCGTTATGACGATTACGTCATGCCGGTATACGAGACACACCGTTCCGCGGCATACCCGGAACAGGTCATGAAGGATACCGTTGATAACGCCACGAGTGTGGAGCTAATCAAAAGTGGTAACGGCCTGGGTAACTACCAGACGGCTACGCCATTCCCGATTCCGCAGAACGGCCTGGAAGTTATCTGGAATCATATCACTCGTTATCGCGGTGGTTCCGTTCAGCGCAACGTAGGGCAGGTGACTCCGACGGAAGACGGTGCTTTCAGCGTTGTGAAATTCCAGGACGAACTGACGTGGAAAACCTATCTGGAAGACTATGAGGCGGGACAGGATCCTAACGTTCTGTTCTACTTCAAGCAGGCTATTACTGCGCCAGCGCGACTCGCCGGTAACGTACTGCTGGTTCACGAAACCATCGACCAGGTTGAGGAACCGCGTCGCGCATGGGTATACAACGCTGGTCAGCGTCGTGTACGCCGCGCCCCGCAGGTCGCTTATGACGGCCCGGGTACTGCAGCAGACGGCATGCGTACTTCCGACAACTTCGATATGTTCAACGGTGCGCCTGATCGTTACAACTGGGAACTGGTTGGCAAGAAGGAAATGTACATCCCGTACAACTCCTACAAGCTGGTCGACCGTGACCTGGATTATGACGAAATCATCAAGGCTGGCCATATCAACCAGAACCTGACCCGCTATGAGCTGCACCGTGTCTGGCACGTGCGTGCCACGCTGAAGGACGGTGAGCGTCATATCTATGCCCAGCGTGACTTCTATATCGATGAAGACTCCTGGCAGGCGGCGGTGATTGATCACTACGATGGTCGCGGAGAACTGTGGCGTGTTGCGGAAGCTCACAGCATGCAGTTCTACGATCAGATTGTTCCCTGGTACGCCATTGAAACTCTGTACGACCTGTTGTCTGGCCGGTATCTGGTCCTGGGTTTGACCAACGAAGAGTCCAACCCTTACGAGTTTGGTGTTGACCGCATGTCTCGTGACTACACGCCAGCTGCTCTGCGTCGTGCTGGTACGCGGTAAGTCATCGCTGTCCGGGAGCAATCCCGACTGACTGGAAAGCGGTGACTTAC
>NZ_ABCP01000087.1 GCF_000170835.1 Marinobacter algicola DG893 | reverse complement strand
AAGCAGGCTAGGGCTGCAGCAAAACGCACCACCCATAGCCTGCAGAAATGCTGAGAAATCAGCCTCCCAGTTTCTTCACCAGGATCTCATTAAACAGCTTAGGATTGCCCTGGCCCTTGGAGGCTTTCATCAGAGGCCCCATGAACCCGCCGAGCATCTTCTTCTGCTTCTTGGGGTCGGATTCCTGCTGGTACTGTGCAACCTGATCTGGCATGGAGGCCAGAACCTCGTCCACCATCTTCTCAAGCTCGCCAGTGTCAGACACCTGCTTCAGGCCCTTGGCATCAATGATCGCATCCACACTGTTATTTTCACCGGCCCAGAGCGCCTCGAAAACCTTCTTGGCACCCGCCGACGAAATCGTGTTATCCGCGATGCGCACCACCAGATCTCCAAGTTGCTCGCCGGTGATTGGTGAGTCTGCCACAGATTTTTCCTCCGCATTCAGGCGTGCGGAGAATTCACCCTGAACCCAGTTGGAAGCCAACTTTGCGTCCTTCCCGCGATCAGCGGCGGCTTCGAAGAATGCCGCCAGCTTGGAGTCGCCAGCCAGTAACCCTGCATCGTAGTCGTTCAGGCCGTACTGCTCCTTGAAGCGCACCTTGCGGGCGTCCGGCAGTTCCGGGACGCGGTTGCGGGCTTCGTCGATGAAGGTGTCGTCGATTTCCACCGGCAGCAGGTCCGGGCATGGGAAGTAGCGGTAATCGTTGGCTTCTTCCTTGGTGCGCATGGAGCGGGACTCGTCACGGTCGCCATTGTACAGGCGGGTTTCCTGCTCGATGGTGCCGCCGTCTTCCAGAATGTCCATCTGTCTCTCAACTTCATGAGCAATGGCCTGCTCCATGAAGCGGAATGAGTTCAGGTTCTTGGTTTCGGTGCGGGTGCCAAGAGTGTCGGAGCCCTTGGGTTTGAGTGAGATGTTCACGTCAAAGCGCATGGACCCCTGGGACATGTCGCCGTCACAGATGCCCAGGGAAGTGACAATGCCATGGAGTTTCTTGGCAAAGGCGACGGCTTCGTCCGCATTGGTCATGTCGGGTTCTGTGACCACCTCAATCAGCGGGGTGCCGGCGCGGTTCAGGTCGATGCCCGTCATGCCATGGAAATCCTCATGGAGGGATTTGCCGGCATCTTCTTCCAGGTGGGCATGGTGAATGCGCACCCGCTTGGTGTCACCATTGGGCAGGTCGATATCCACATAGCCGGGGCCGACAATCGGGCGCTCCAGTTGTGTTGTCTGGTAGCCCTTGGGCAGGTCCGGGTAGAAATAGTTTTTCCGTTCGAAAACTGAGCGACGTTCAATCTCAGCGTTGACTGCCAGGCCAAACATCACCGCATAGCGGAATGCTTGCTCGTTTGGCACTGGAAGCGTGCCAGGCATGGCCAGGTCAACGGCATTGGCCTGGGTGTTGGGCTCGGCGCCGTAAGCGGTACTGGAGCCGGAAAAAATCTTGGTTTTGGTGGCGAGCTGAACGTGAATCTCCAGCCCGATCACAATGTCCCATTGCATGGTTTCTCTCTCCTGTTCTGGGCCTGTCTCGGGCTTATTGTGGTTCGCGCTGGTGCCAGTCGGTCACCTGCTGAAATTGATGGGCGGCGTTCAGCAGGCGAGCTTCGGAGAAGTAATCTCCAATGATCTGCAGGCCCACTGGAAGCCCATCCACAAACCCGGCTGGAACGGACATGGCGGGGATGCCCGCCAGGTTGATGGCAATGGTAAATACGTCTTCCAGGTACATGGTTACAGGATCGCTGGTTTTTTCGCCCTGGATAAAGGCCGGGGAGGGCGTGGTTGGACTCATCAGCACATCCACTTCCTTGAAGGCGTTGATGAAGTCCTGCTGGATCAGCCGGCGAACCTTCTGGGCTTTCAGGTAATAGGCGTCGAAATAGCCGGCGGAAAGTGCATAGGTGCCCACTAAAATCCGCCGCTTGACCTCAGTGCCGAAACCTTCGGCCCGGGTGCGTGTGTACATGTCCAGGAGGTCTTTGGGATCCTCGCAGCGATAACCGTAGCGAGCACCGTCGAAGCGGGACAGGTTGGCCGAGGCCTCCGCCGGGGCGATAACGTAGTAGGCCGCAATAGCGAGGTCAGCGTGGGGGAGGGACACTTCCTTTACGGTGGCGCCGAGCTTCTCGTACTCCCGAATAGCACCCCGAACCTGTTCTTCCATGGCGGCACTGAGGTTGCCGGTGAAGTATTCTTTCGGCAGCCCGATGCGCAACCCTTTCAACGGCTCGGTCAGTGTTGCGGTATAGTCCGGAACATCACGATCAATGGAGGTGGAGTCCTTCGGATCAAAACCCGCCATAACGTTCAGCATCAGCGCATTGTCTTCGGCTGTGCGGGCCATGGTGCCACCTTGGTCCAGGCTGGAAGCAAACGCGATCATTCCGTAGCGCGATACCCGGCCATAAGTCGGCTTGAGCCCGGTTACCCCGCACAGTGCAGCGGGCTGGCGGATGGAGCCGCCGGTATCCGTTGCCGTTGCCGCCGGCACCAATCGCGCCGCCACCGCTGCGGCAGAACCTCCGGAAGAACCGCCCGGAACCCGCTTCTCACCCTGGCTCAGACCCCAGGGGTTGGTCGTTGCGCCAAAATAACTGGACTCTGTAGAGGACCCCATGGCGAACTCGTCCATGTTGGTCTTGCCGAGGCATACCGCGCCTGCCTTGCGGAAATTCTCCGTGACCGTTGCATCGTAGGGAGGCACAAAATTTGCCAGCATCTTCGAGCCACAGGTGGTCGACACGCCATTGGTGCAGAAGATGTCCTTGTGGGCGAAGGGCACGCCCGTCCAGAGTGTAGCCTTACCCGCTGCCCGTTGCTCGTCTGCCGCATGGGCATCAGCCAGGGCCTGCTCTTCCGTAATGGTGATAAAGCTATTGAGCTGCTCGTCTTCCTTTTTGAGGCGGCCCAGGAACTGCCGGGTCAGCTCCACGCTGGAAATTTTGCCGCTTTCCAACTCGCGGGAAAGCTCTGCTACGGATTTGTTATGCATGATACGTCCTGTTTACGTCGCTGTTCGTCGGGTCACTCGATGCCCTTTATTCAATCACTCGGGGAACCAGATAGAGGCCATTCTCGGTAGCCGGCGCAATCGCCTGGAAAGCCTCCCGTTCATTGGTTTCCGACACCTCATCCGGGCGCAGGCGCTGGACGGCATCCAGGGGGTGGGCCATGGGCGCCACCGAATCGGTATCCGCCGCGCTCAACTGGTCCACCAGATCCAGGATATTGCCCAGATCCTTTTCCAGCGCTGAAACCTGCTCCTCGTCCACCCGAATGCGGGCGAGCACAGCGACTTTCTCAATGTCCTTGCGGGAAATGGTCACGCTTCCTCCCATATATATGAAGTTTCAGTAACTTAAATGCGTGCTTTAACTTTAATATGTACTGACGTTTGCACGGATGAC
>NZ_ABCP01000088.1 GCF_000170835.1 Marinobacter algicola DG893 | reverse complement strand
CCCGATGACGGACGGGTGCCTTTTTTGCCGTACTGCCATGAGAGGCCCGGGCAACGTCCCGGGCTTTTTTAGTTGGCCTCGTCGATGTAGATTTCGGGGGTTTCCCCGCGAACATCGAAGTAGAAACCGTAGGTGCCGGTCTCGGGCGGGGTAAAGCGAAAGTTTTCGAAGACAGCGGAACAATTCGCCTTTACCGGCTTGTTTAGCTGAACATCTTTGTCTTCTTCCGACAGATAGCCGCAATTGGTGCCCGACGTCCAGTTGGCATCACCAAACTTGAACTCATAGGGTTGCCCGTCAGCCTTGAGTTCCACTTCCGTGCGATAGAGCCCATTGTCCACTTTCTTGACCTTGTATTCCGGCAAGGCATCCCACCAGGCAAATTGCCCGCGTAGATACAGGGATTTGCTGTAATCGCGTTCACCACCGGTGGTGGCGCAACCGGCAGTGATGGCCATAACCGAGGCCAAAGCCAGCGTTGTGAGTTTCCTGTTCATGATTGTCTCCTCTATGGTTGCTGGCCCCATGGATTTATCCTTCCATGGGGCCGCCAGGGGCCGTTGTCAGCGGCCTTATCGATTGAATACAGCGACTGACAGGGCGGGTACCGTGAAGGTGCCGTTTGTTGCTGCAGCGGTCTGTTCCGGGGAGGTGTCCGTCATCACGGAGAAGGCCTCGTTAAGGCTGGTGTCCAGTTCCTGTTGGGTCCCTGTGCTGTTGATCACCACGACGATCTGATCCACGTCGCTGTCCAGATCGGTCAGGCCGTTGTTGGGGCCGTCGTCGAGACTGAAAGCAATCACGCCGGGTATCTGGCTGGGGCCGGTGTTGTGGAACGCCAGCCTTTCACTGACCTGTTCAGCGGTGCGTAGACGGAAGAGCTCGCTTTCGCTGCGAACCATCAACAGTTTCTCGACTTGCTCGCGGGTGTAGTCGATTTCGCTTAGGGTCGGGCCGGCTTGGAACTGCCCAATAATCTCAGTGATCAGGTCCCAGTTCGCGCCGTCCTTGTCCTGGCGGGGCAGGCCGCGGTTCCAGGCGGTTTCCTGGTAACTGAAGTCAACTTCATTGAACCAGTCGCCGGAATCATAGCTGTCTCTTTCCATGGATTTGGAACGCAACAGTTCCGAGCCCATATGGATGAAGGGAATGCCCTGGCTGAGAATAGGCAGGGAAAGGCCCACCACCTGCATCTGGGCACGCTGTTGAAGCGTGGCAGTGAAATCCGCCTTGTACTGGTTGTTGTCCCAGAGCGTCTGGTTGTCGTGCTTGGAGACGTAGTTGATGATTTCCTGTGGATCGCTGGTATAACCGGCATTCTGGCCGTTGTAGTCGATTTCCTTTCCGGTCCTGGTTGATCCGTCGGCGGTGACCAGCGGATAGTCGCTCAGGCTGCCGGCAATACCGACGCGGATCCAGTCGCTGACCTGCAGTAACCGGTTTCTTTCAGCGTCACTGCCACTGTTGCGATCATTAGGAATACTGAATAGACCGTTGCTGAAGCCCTGGTTGGCGCGCAGTGCGTTGCCACCATCGAAGGGGCCGCCACCACGTACGGCGTCACGCAGGCGGTCGTTGAATGAGCCAATGCCCGTTCCAGCCATGTTTGGCTGGATGGCATTCACACCACGGGCGTTATTGGCCACTTCACCAAAGTTCCAGCCCTCCCCGTAGAAGTAAGTGTCGGGGTCGACGGCGGTCACGGCATCCAGTGCTTTCTCCATATTGGAGAGCATGTGATGACCCATCAGATCGAAACGGAATCCGGAAATGTTGTACTCCGACGTCCAGGTGACCAGGGAGTCGATCATCAGCTTTTCCATCATTCGGTGCTCGGACGCGGTGTTCTCGCAGCAGGTTGACTGCTCAACAACGCCGGTTTCCGGGTTCTGGCGGTGGTAATAGCCTGGTACCAGTTTGTCGAGCACCGACTTGTCTGCAAGTCCGGAGGCGTTGGTGTGGTTGTAGACCACGTCCAGTACCACGTTCAGGCCCAGATTGGTGGCGGACTGCACCATCTCGCGAAATTCCCGTATCCGGGTCACGCCGTTGGCATCAGAGGCATAGCTGCCCTCGGGAACGGTGTAGTGCACGGGATCATAGCCCCAGTTGAAGCTGTCGAGGCCGCGAAAAGTACCATACAGTGCCTGGGCGTCACCGGTTGTCGGGTCGAAGGACGCCAGTACCGTGCGGATGGTATCGCCACTGCCACAGAGGTCGGCGTAGTTCGAAGCCGCTTCGTCAGACAGGTTGCACAGCTTGCTGAAGTCGTCGTCGATTTTGACGACGTTGGCCGGGTCTTCGTTGATGGTTGCGATATCGAAGGACGGCAGCAGGTGGAGATGAGTAATACCCGCATTCGCCAGACTTTCCAGATGAGTGACGCCATCGCTGGTGGATTCCGTAAAGGCGGCGTATTTGCCCCGATTGGCAACCGCAACGGTTTCGTCGGTGGCACTGAAATCGCGAATATGGGTTTCATACACCACGACATCCTCGGGTGCCTGCACTGCCGGTGGGGTCAGGCTGTCCCAGTTGGCTGGTTTCAGGTCGCTGTCAGCCAGGTCGACAACCTGTGCATACACGCCGTTTTCTGAAAGGCTCAGGGCATAGGGGTCCGATGTCATGGTGGTTTCGATGGCATCGGTGCGCGGGTGATAGACCGTCACTTCATACTGGTAGAACTTGCGGTCCACATCAGCGGTGTTGCCGGTATGCCTCCAGACGCCGTTGTCCCGGGTCATGTCTACCGGATAGCCGCTCACCATGCTGCCGTCAGCATTGAACACGTGCAGGCGCATGCTCTGGGCCGTTGGGGCCCAAACCGCAAACCCGGTATCGGCGCCGCTGACGGTAGCGCCCAGAGTGCCGTCATAGGCATAAAGGTCGTCGAGTACACCTGGGAT
>NZ_ABCP01000089.1 GCF_000170835.1 Marinobacter algicola DG893 | reverse complement strand
GCCGGCTTTATCGAAAAACCCCAGAATTCGTTCTGGGGTTTTTTTATGCCTGCATTCTAGTCCATGGTTGAAACCTGCCGAAAACTTGTATTAAATCGTGACTATGTTTCGCTTGTTAAAACTACATTCCATATATGGCTAGGAGATATTATGTCTGAGGTCGTGACTTATAACCGGGAAGGCTCCATTGGCGTGATCACCGTGAACTATCCGCCGGTGAACGCCCTCAGTCATGCGGTTCGTTCCGGCCTGGTGGCTGCGCTGGAGCAGGGCCAGAAAGACGCCGACGCCAAGGTACTGTTGCTGGTGTGCGAAGGCCGCACCTTTATTGCCGGGGCCGACATTCGCGAATTCGGCAAGCCCATGCAGGACCCGGGGCTGCCGTCCGTTGTTGACCAGTATGAGAACAGCGACAAGCCAATTATTGCGGCTATTCACGGCACTGCGTTGGGCGGTGGCCTGGAAACCGCATTGGGTTGCCACTACCGGGTGGCCTTGAGCAGCGCCAAGGTGGGATTGCCGGAAGTAAAGCTGGGCTTGTTGCCCGGAGCCGGGGGCACCCAGCGCCTGCCGCGCTTGACGGGTGCCCAAAAGGCCTTGGAAATGATTACCACCGGCGAATTTGTGGGCGCTAAAGACGCTCTGGCCCTGAGCATTGTTGATGCGGTTGAGGACGGCAGCGATATCAAGGCTGCAGGCCTGGCATACGCACAGAAAGTTGCGGACGAAGGCAAGCCGGTCCGTCGCGTAAGGGACCTGACCGATAAGTTGCAGGCCGACAAGGGTAGCGACGTTTTTGAACAGTTCCGCGCCGGCTTACAGAAAAAGGCGCGGGGCCTGTTTTCCCCGTTCAAGTGCGTGGATGCGGTGGAAGCCGCTTTCAGCCTACCGTTCGAGGATGGCGTGAAGCGAGAGCGTGAACTGTTTATGGAGTGCATGGAATCGCCTCAGCGTGCCGGGCTTGTTCACTCTTTCTTTGCTGAGCGGGAAGTCTCAAAAGTGAAAGGCCTGTCCAAGGACACGCCGGTTCGGGACATTCGCACCGTCGGTGTGATTGGTGCCGGCACCATGGGCGGCGGCATCGCCATGAACTTCGCCAATGCCGGGATTCCCGTGACCATCGCCGAGGTGAAGCAGGAGGCGCTGGACAAGGGCCTGGCGGTGATTCGCCGAAACTACGAGAACACCGCGAAGAAAGGCCGCATCACCCAGGCCCAGGTTGAGGAACGCATGAGCCTGATCAGCGGCACCCTGACCTATGACGATTTCAGCGATGTGGATCTGGTGATCGAGGCGGTGTTTGAAAGCAGGGACCTGAAGAGAAAGATCTTCGGTCAGTTGGACGACGCCTGCAAACCGGGTGCGATTCTGGCGTCCAACACCTCCACCCTCAGTATCGATGACATTGCGGCGGCGACGAAACGTCCGCAGGACGTGATTGGCCTGCATTTCTTCAGCCCCGCCAACGTGATGAAGCTGCTGGAAATTGTGCGCGGCGAAAAAACCTCTGATGAGGTCAAGGCCACCGCCATGGCGCTGGCGAAGAAGATTCGCAAGGTCGGGGTCATGGTGGGCAACTGTTATGGCTTCGTCGGCAATCGCATGCTGCACAAGCGAGGCGCAGAGGCGATGGCGCTGGTCAACGAAGGTGCGAGCCCGCAACAGGTGGACAAGGTGCTGACCGATCTGGGTTTCCCCATGGGGCAGTTTGCGATGTCGGACCTGGCCGGTATCGATATTGGCTACAGCATCCGTCAGGAACGCCGCAAGGCTGGTGAGGATGTGCCGGCAAGCTGGATGGACAAGCTGGCGGAGCAGGGTCGCCTTGGGCAGAAGACCCAGGCGGGCGTGTACAAATACGAAGAGGGTAACCGCAAGCCGATTCCCGACCCGGAGGTGGACCGGGTTATTGCCGAGTTCCGCGAGGAGCAAGGTATTAAGTCCCGTGACATCACCGACCAGGAGATTCTGGAGCGGTGCATGTACGTGATGGTCAATGAGGGTGCCAAGATTCTGGAAGAGGGCATTGCCGACCGGTCGCTGGATATCGACATTACCTGGATCTATGGCTATGGCTTCCCGGCCTATCGGGGTGGGCCGATGTTCTGGGCGGATCAGATTGGCCTGGACATTATTCTTGGCACTGTTGAACAGTTCTACGATGACCTGGGGGGCGAGCAGTGGAAGCCAGCAGCCCTGTTGCAAAAACTGGTCAGTGAAGGGCGCAAGTTTTCGGACCTTTAAAAGCCTGGCCTGCTGGTATGGTGGCTGGTCCCGAGGTCAATTTCCTCATTGTTTAAGTCCTTGATCGCGTGCCTTGAATCGATAGATTCTGTTCTTGGTATGCAGCCGGTACTCTGCCTTTTATACCACTACTATAGAAGATGTCTCGCAAATTGTGATGTTATCTTTTGTTCTTCCAGTAAATTCTACGCTAGAGCCGAAAGCTTTTGACTATCAACTGATCAGTTTGTACTCAATGAGCGAGTTGAGGGATAATAGCACCATAAACGGCAACAACCCGTTGAAACCGGCTCTTTCATCCCGATCATAATAGTCACGGGATGGAAAAATGCGCAGTACGCTGTCGCATTTCGGAGACAGTATTCACACCGTTACAAAAGATAACGGTGAAAGCCAGATTCAGACACCAAAAGTACGAGCGCCATGATACTAGATATTCTCGAATACCCGGATCCCCGCTTGCGCACCATTGCCAAGCCCGTGGACGAGGTGACAGACGAGACCCGCAAGCTGATCGACGACATGTTCGAGACCATGTACGATGCGCCCGG
>NZ_ABCP01000090.1 GCF_000170835.1 Marinobacter algicola DG893 | reverse complement strand
CCCTGGAACAGGCACTGCCCGACACCCAAATCACCGAAAGCCAGAAACACAGGTAAAAAGATCATGGAATTCGAAAAACTGCTCCGTTTGATGGTGGACAAAGGCGGCTCCGACCTTTTCATTACTGCCGGTGTGCCCCCCTCCATGAAAGTGAACGGCAAGGTCCTGCCCGTCACCAAGAACGCCCTGACGCCGGAGCAGACGAGGGAATTCGTCTACGGTGCCATGAACGACAAGCAGCGAGCCGAATTCGAAGAAAGCCACGAATGTAACTTCGCCATCAGTGCCCGAGGCATCGGCCGTTTCCGTGTCAGTGCCTTCTTCCAGCGCAACCTCTGCGGCATGGTGCTGCGGCGGATCGAGGTGAAAATCCCGCAAATTGATGACCTGGCACTGCCGGAAATCATCAAGGACCTGGCCATGACCAAGCGTGGCCTGATCATGTTCGTGGGGGCCACCGGTACCGGTAAGTCCACCTCGCTGGCGGCCATGCTCGGGCATCGTAACCGCAATAGCCGGGGCCACATTATCTCCATCGAAGACCCCATCGAGTTCGTGCACCAGCACCAGGGCTGCATCGTCACCCAACGCGAAGTGGGCATTGATACCGACAGCTTTGAAGTGGCTCTGAAGAATACTCTGCGCCAAGCGCCGGACGTGATTCTCATCGGTGAGGTAAGGACCCGCCAGACCATGGAATATTCGGTGCAGTTTGCCGAAACCGGCCACCTGTGCCTGGCCACCCTGCACGCCAACAACGCCAACCAGGCGCTGGACCGGATTATCCAGTTCTTCCCGCCGGAACAGCACAACCAGATCTGGATGGACCTGTCCCTCAACCTCAAGGCCATCGTCGCTCAACAGTTGATCCCAACGCCGGACGGGCAGGGACGCAAAGCCGTCATCGAAGTGTTGATCAACACACCATTGGTGGCGGACCTGATTCGAAAGGGCGAAGTACACCGCCTTAAGGAACTGATGTCCAAGTCCAACGAGAGCGGCATGCGCACCTTTGACCAGGCACTGTATGAACTCTATGCCGAAGGTTCCATTACTTATGAGGACGCCCTCGCGCACGCGGATTCAGCCAACGACCTGCGCTTGATGATCAAACTGGGTGCCGACTCCCAGGGTGCTGACAAGCTGGCTTCCAGCGTCGACAAGTTGTCGATCCAGAACGATTGATCGGAAATTAGACTAAAGTAGTAAGCAATTAGGATTCCGAATCAGTAGCTATGGCATTTGAGGCCATTGGCCCGCGATGCGTATACTCCGCCCCGACGATCATCCAGGGGGATTTATGCGCAAAAACAAAGTATTGCCCGGCTCTGTTATCCGAATCGCGACGGCATCGGCGTTGGTGGCACCCGCCGCAGCGTTGGCCGGCGGTTTTTCACTCAATGAGCAAAGTGCCAGTGCCATGGGCGTTGCCAACGCCGGCACCGCAGCCAACCCGGAAAATGCCACCACGGTTTTCTTCAATCCGGCCGGCATGAGCCAGCTTTCCGGCACCAATATGTCGTTTGGCGCCGCCGTTCTGGATATTGATGCCGAACTCAAGGAAGGCACTGGCAGTGCCGTCCGTGACGACAGCCGTCCCGTCGCCGGTGGAAACGGTGGCGACATCGCCGCCCCGGCCGCCCTTCCCAATTTTTACATGACCCACGAAATCAACGACTGGCTGGACGTGGGCTTTGGCCTGCATGCCCCCTATGGCCTGGCGGCGGATTACGACGATGACTTCAAGGGGCGCTTTTTCGCGGACAAGACCGAGCTGACCGCCATCGCATTCAGCCCGTCCATTGCCGTTAACGACGGTAACGGATTCTCAATGGGTGCTGGCGTTAATGTGATCTACGCCGAAGGTCGGTTGACCAAATTCCAAGATTACAGCGGTACGGAAGCTCGGTTCGGTTTGCCCCCGGGAACCCTGGAAGACGGTTACGCGGATATTGAAGGTGATGACGTGGCGCTCACGTTTGCGTTTGGCATGCTTTGGGAAATGTCGGAGCGGACACAGTTTGGTATCTCCGCCCAGACCGGAACAGAATTGGAACTGGATGGCGACGCGGAAGTTCGCAACTTTCCTCAGGGTAGTCTCAGTGGTGGTGGCCTGGTGTTCAACCAGTCCACGGTTACTGAAAAGGTGACTGTCCCGCTGGATATTCCCGAGAGCATCACCTTCGGTGCCCGTCACCAATTGACCGATACCGTAACCCTGCTGGCAGGCGCGACCTGGGCCAAATGGAGCCGTTTTGAGGCGCTGGATGTGGTTAGCCGTGAGGACAACGGCCCGATCTCCTCCCAGGCAGGGCCCGGTTTGGGCGATGAGCGCCTGGTGACACACGTTTCGGAAAACTGGAAAGACACCTGGCAAGCCAATGTCGGCGCTATCTGGCAGGCGACCCCCGAGTGGGCATTCAAAGCCGGTTATGCCTGGGATGAGTCGCCGGTGAACGACGATTTCCGTACGGCTCGAATCCCGTCGGGGGACCGCGATTGGATCACGCTGGGCGCTCAGTACGCCGATGCCCGCTCAGGCTGGACGGTGGACGTGGCGGCCGGGGTGTTGCTGTTCGATGACCAGGACGTGAACGAGCAGAACTACGACGTTAACGACGAGCCCATGCCCGGTGCCGCACGTTATCGCGGTACCTATGAGCTGGATGCCTGGAGTGCAGGTGTACAGGTCAGCAAGCAGTTTTAAGGGGTTCGTTGAG
>NZ_ABCP01000091.1 GCF_000170835.1 Marinobacter algicola DG893 | reverse complement strand
ACCAGTCCTAACCAAAGCAAAACCAATGCTCCCAATCAACAAAACCATCCCGGACCTACTAACCACCCTGGACCCAGAAACAACCGTCCTGCTACAGGCCCCACCGGGCGCCGGTAAAACCACCAGGGTGCCACTGGCCCTGATGGATGCTGACTGGCGTGAGGGCCGGAAAATCCTGATGCTCGAGCCCAGGCGGCTGGCGGCCAGGTCCGCGGCAAGGTACATGGCCGGGCAGATGGGGGAGAAGCCGGGCCAGACCGTTGGTTATCGCACACGGCTTGATACGCAGGTGACGTCTGCCACGGTGATAGAAGTGGTCACCGAAGGTATTCTCACGCGGTTGATCCAGAATGATCCGGCGCTGGAAGACTACGCCGTTGTGATTTTCGACGAGTTTCACGAACGGTCACTGCAGGCCGATCTTGGGCTGGCGCTGGTTCGGGAGTCCCGCCAGGCTTTGCGGGAGGACCTTCGGGTCATCGTGATGTCCGCCACGTTGGATACCGCACCCATTGCCCGGTTGTTGGGTGATGTGCCGGTGCTGAGTAGTGAAGGCCGGGCATTTCCTGTGGAGGTGGCGTATCGGCCGGTTCCGCGCAATGGCCGGGTAGAAGAACAGGTGGTGTCCGTTATTCATGAGGCCTTGGCGGAGCAGAGCGGGTCATTGCTGGTGTTTCTGCCCGGTGAGGGCGAGATTCGTCGGGTTGAGCGCCAGCTTCAGAGCCAGACAGGCAATGAGGTGATCGTGGCGCCGTTGTACGGCAACCTGAAAAGCGAGGAGCAGGACCGGGCCATCGCGACGGCGCCCGACGGTTTTCGCAAAGTGGTTCTGGCCACGGCTATTGCCGAATCGAGTCTCACCATCGAAGGCGTGCGCGTCGTCATCGACAGCGGTCAGCAGCGCCGGGCGGTGTTTGATGCCAACAGCGGTATGACACGGCTGGTGACGGGCTGGGTCTCGAAAGCCTCGGCGGAGCAGCGCAAGGGCCGGGCCGGTCGAATTGAGCCTGGCGTCTGTTACCGGCTTTGGAGTGAGTCCTCCCAGTTCGGCCTGGCCGAGTTCACCCCGCCGGAAATACAGGAAGCGGACCTCGCACCCCTGGTGCTGGAACTGGCGCAATGGGGTGCGCGGTCACCGGAGCAGCTGGACTGGATTGACCCACCCCCTGCCGCGCACTGGCAGCAGGCTGTGTCGTTGTTGCAGTGGCTGGATATGCTGGATGCCGACAGTGCGATTACCGACCATGGCAAGGCGGCCCGCGACATGGGCATTCATCCACGGCTGGCGCACATGATTCTAAGCGGGCGTGATATCGGCCACGGCTACCTGGCCGCCGAGCTGGCGGCCCTGTTGGAAGAGCGGGATCTGGCGGGTCGATCAGCCGGAGCGGACATGCAGGAGCGGATCCGGATACTGCGTGGCTCCGGCACCCGACAGGGTGTGGATACCGCCAGGGTGGCATCGATCACCAAGTCGGTGTCCCGCCTATCGGCCGGGCTTGAACGGCCACAGGCAATGCCTTCCGAGGATGAGGTAGGACGCGTACTCGCACAGGCCTACCCGGACCGCATTGCCCGTAAACGAGGGGGTGAAGCCCCGCGATACCAGCTCAGCAACGGCCGCGGTGCAGCCCTTCGCAGTGATGATCGTCTGGCTCGCTATGAGTGGCTGGTTGCTGCTGAACTGGACGGTAAGGCCAGGGAAGCCACGATCTATCTTGCTGCACCGGTTACCCCAGCGGTGCTGGAACAGGACCTGTCCGGTCACATTGAAGAGTACGAGGAAGCGGTCTGGGATGAGCGACGCGGAACCGTGGTGGCCCGTCGCGTTCGAAAACTGGGGCAGCTGGAGCTGGAAGAAACAGCCCTGCCGGCCCCGCCACCGGAACTGGTGCAACAGGGGTTGCTGGCCGCCGTGCGCAAGAAGGGCCTTGGAAGCCTGCCGTGGACGCCGGCGGCGGAACAATGGCTTGCCCGGGTCGCCCTGCTGACAGAACGCTTTCCCGGAGAATGGCCAACGGTCAGCAAATGTTGGCTGACAGACAACCTGGAAACCTGGCTCGGTCCGTTCCTGGCAGGGATGACCCGCTGGCGTGACCTGGAGAAACTCAACCTGAGCCAGGCTCTTGCCAGCCTGCTGGAGTATCCGCAACAACAGGCACTGGAAGAGCTGGCTCCTCCCCGCCTGACGATCCCAACCGGCCAGTCCGTGGCGCTGGATTACACCGCAGAAAACGGCCCGGTACTGGCGGCCAAACTACAGGCCCTGTTCGGCTGGGCCAGAACCCCGACGGTTGCCGGAGGCCAAGTGCCCGTGGTGATCCACCTGCTGTCCCCGGCCCAGCGCCCTCTGGCCGTCACGGCCGACCTGGCAAGCTTCTGGCAGAACGCCTACCCGGGGGTCCGCAAGGACATGCGCGGTCGATATCCCAAGCACCCTTGGCCGGAAGATCCCCTGACGGCCGATGCGAGTCAGGGGACTAAGAAGCGTCCTGTTCGTTGAT
>NZ_ABCP01000092.1 GCF_000170835.1 Marinobacter algicola DG893 | reverse complement strand
GAACATATTGATAGGGTGCGCAGCCAAAGGTCGCCCGGAACAGACGGGTGAAATGGTAAGGGCTCAGATTAACCCAGCTTGCCATCTCTGAGAGGGTCAAGGTCTGGTCCAAATGCGTGCGGATACGTTCCTGTAACAATCGGCGGTAACGCGTGCTGAGTTGTCCGGTGACGGAAGGTGTTGCCTGCTGAACGTTGGAATGGCGACTAACCACCTGTAGCAATAGCCACTGGGTGAGGTGATCCATCGCCATGGACTGACCGGGTGACTGCCAGTCACTCAGTGCCAGTAACTGGCCTGCCTGCGCCAGAACCGGGTCCCGGGTGTGGTATCGCTCGCTGAGTTCGACCCGGTCCGGTTCACCGCCTCCCAAGACAACAAACCTGCTAGAATCGCGCCCCCAAGCACAAGTTCAGGAATCGAAGCCACCAACGTGACGAACGCCACCCCACACGCCAGCCTGCCGCGCCAGCTGTTTACCATGACCTGGCCCATGCTCTTCGGCGTACTGTCACTGATGACCTTCCAACTCGTCGACAGCGCCTTCATTGGCCAGCTCGGCCGCGACCCATTGGCGGCACTGGGCTTCACACTGCCCATGCAGCAGCTCATCATCGGCCTGCAGGTGGGCCTTGGCATCGCCACCACCGCCATCATCTCCAGAACGCTAGGCGCTGGCGACCAACTCCGGGCTGAACGCCTGGGTGGTCTCGTCGTCACCGTGGGCGCCACTCTGGTGATTATCCTGTGTATCGCCCTATGGCTGCTGCAAACCCAGATTATGGCTGGCCTGGGTGCCGAACAGAGCCTGCTGCCGTTGATCCGCAGTTACTGGATACCCTGGCTACTCTCCGCCTGGACCGGCGCCATGCTCTACTTTGGTTACAGCGTGTGCCGCTCCCATGGCGATACCAAACTCCCTGGCTACATGATGGTCGCCACCAGCCTGGCGAACATTGCCCTGGATCCGCTGTATATCTTCGTCTTTGGCTGGGGCCTGCAGGGTGCTGCGCTGGCAACCGTGACCGCCTTTGGTATCGGTTGCCTGTTCATCTACCCCAAACTGCTGCGTTCCGGCTGGCTACGTTTCGACCTTTCGCAACTGGCCCTCGGCCAGGCACTGAAACAACTGAATGGCATCATGGCTCCGGCCATGGTCAGCCAACTGATGCCGCCAGCCTCGGCTATGTTTGCCACCGCCATGGTGGCGGGCTTTGGCTCCGCCGCCGTCGCTGCCTGGGGCCTGGGCACTCGCCTGGAATTCTTCTCCATAGTGGTGGTGCTGGCACTGACCATGTCGATGCCGCCCATGATTGGCCGCATGCTTGGGGCCGGTGAGCTTGCACGGATTCGCGTTCTCGTGCGATTGGCGGTCCGTTTCGTGGTGGTGTGGCAACTGGCCATTGGATTGATCTGGCTACTCGCCTCGGGATTGGTCTCGGAGCTGTTCACCAGTGACCGCGCCGTCAGCGATGTGCTGGGCAGTTATCTGGTCAGGGTGCCGCTCAGCTACACCGGCCTGGGCATTTGTATGCTGATGGTTTCGGTGTGCAATGCGCTGGGGCTGGCCATGCGGGCGCTGCTGGTGTCGGTCCTGCGATTGTTCCTGTGCTTTTTACCGCTACTTTGGCTCGGCGCCCAGCTCGGGGGTATCAACGGCCTGATGAGTGGCGCACTCGTTGGCAACTTGATGGCAGGAGCCATGGCGTACCTGTTCTACCGCCAGGGTATCCGAAAGCTGACCCTTCAAGTCTGATCACTCGTCGCCAAAGCGGGCCCGGAAACTATCCGGCATGGGCACGACCGATTTGCGCTGGTAATTGAAGAACACGAAGCCGTACTTGGCCAGTGCTACGGGCTGCCCGCTCTCCGCCTTCGTTACCCGGAACACGAAATCCCCGCCGTATTTGTTGAAATCCATCAATCCCACTTCGAACCTGAGCATTTCCGGGAAGAAAGACTCCGATTGGTACATCGTAGCCAAGTCGGTCACGATGATACCCACGCCGTTGTTGTCGGCCTCCTGGACACCATAGTTCACTAGGAACTGGGCCCTGGCTTCGGACAGCATGGAGATCAGGGCATCGTTACCCAAGTGGTTGGCACCATTGATATCGGTGATCCGAACCGGCATGTTGGTTTCAAAATAGAAAGCATCATCCGGGAAAGAAAGCTTGATACGGGCCAAGTCGGAGTTCCTGTGTGAGGGAATTTTCTGTGAACCCAATGATACTTGGTTGTAACCATGCCTACACCCCGAGACAGCCGACCGAACATTCGTTATCTTGGACTATTACAGGCAGCCTTCGCCGTTGCCCGATGAAAGAGGTTGGGAGGCTACTGTCAAAACTGTGCGGAGCCATGGATGGCGGAGCCCAAGCGCCACATGG
>NZ_ABCP01000093.1 GCF_000170835.1 Marinobacter algicola DG893 | reverse complement strand
ACCCAGTGCGATACTCCAAAGGTTCCGGGATAAATCATGCTTGCACTCACCAGTGTATGGACAACGATCTTATTGGCCGCCGCAGTCGCCCTCGGGCCACTGGCGATTGATATGTATCTGCCTGCTTTACCTGCGATGGGAGAGGCACTTTCAGCCAATACCGGTCAGGTACAGCTTACGTTGAGCATTTACATGGCCGGGTTCGCCATTGCCCAGTTGATCTGCGGACCACTGGCTGACCGTTTCGGGCGTAAACCCATCATGATTGGCGGCTTCCTGCTGTTTGCAATCGC
Source organism: Marinobacter algicola DG893 (assembly GCF_000170835.1). GTDB lineage: Bacteria > Pseudomonadota > Gammaproteobacteria > Pseudomonadales > Oleiphilaceae > Marinobacter > Marinobacter algicola. The sequence continues at coordinate 1,572 of NZ_ABCP01000093.1, read as the reverse complement.
CAGTGTCATTTGTGCACTTGCCACAAATATTGAAACACTCATCCTGTGCCGTTTCCTGCAAGCGCTTGGCGGCTCTGCCGGACCGGTGCTGGGCAGGGCGGCCGTTCGTGATATCTACTCGCCGAGGGATGCCGCAAAAATCATGGCCATCCTGGCAAGCATCATGGCACTCGCTCCCGCTGTTGCCCCCACCCTGGGCGGCTTTATGGTCGTCGGTCTGGGTTGGCCGTCAATTTTCCTGGCCCTCGGTGGCTATTCGCTGTTGATGGCGATTGTCATTGCCGTCGGCATTCCCGAACCGATGCGCCCAGAGAATCGTCAGTCACTGCGCATTGGCAGCCTGTGGAAGAACTACCGGGCCATCGCTTCGGATATCAGCTTCCTGGGGTACACCCTGACCAATTCCCTGACCTTCGCCGGCCTGTTTGCGTTCCTGTCAGGCTCGTCGTTCGTGCTGATTGATTTCCTGGGCGTGGAACCCCAGCACTTCGGTCTGTTCTTCGCCTGCATCGTGGCCGGTTACATTGGCGGCAACCTCACCGCCATCCGCCTGGGCCGTTCGTTTACGCCAGATCAGATACTGGTGCGAGGCCTGACAGTATCGGTCATCGGCGGCGGCCTGATGGCCGCACTGGCAGCCTCGCATGTTTATAACGTGTGGGCCGTGGTGGCGCCACAGGCGTTGTTTATGGTCGGTGTGGGCATGGTCCTGCCCCAAACCATGGCCGGTGCCCTGGCCAATTTCCCCCGCATGGCAGGCTCCGCGTCGGCATTGTTCGGTTTCACCCAGATGGTGGTGGCAGCAATCGTAGGCGCTCTGGTGGGGCACTTCCACGACGGCACGTCACTGGTGATGGCGGGTATCATTGCCACCTGCGCCATTGGCGCTCTGAGCAGCTATCTGCTGCTGGTACAGCGCCATCCGGCTCCCGGATTTGAACCCGCCTGAAACCAACTTAACTCGACTCCCGGATGAAAAAACATCCAAAATGGGCTACACAGAGTAAGCTGTTAAACACAAATCCATTAGACCAGTATCAGGGAGTTCCAAATGAGCAACGTCACACTCGGCGGCAATCCAATCACCGTGAGCGGCACCCTTCCGCAAACCGGCGACACCGCCCCCAACTTCACCCTCACGACTCAGGGTCTGGAAGACGTCACCCTCGACAACTGGGCAGGTAAGCGCAAAGTCCTGAACATCGTCCCCAGCGTCGACACCCCAACCTGCGCCACCTCCACCCGCAAGTTCAATGAAAAAGCCAGCAGCCTGGACAACACGGTGGTGCTGGTCATTTCTGCCGACCTGCCCTTCGCCGCCGGTCGATTCTGTGGTGCCGAAGGCCTGGAAAATGTCACTACCCTTTCCAGCTTCCGAAACTACAGCTTCCAGGAAGATTACGGTGTCGCCATTCAGGATGGACCACTTGCGGGCCTGACTTCCCGCGCGGTGGTGGTTCTGGATGAGAACAACAAGGTTCTGCACAGTGAGTTGGTGGGTGAAATCAAGGAAGAACCGAATTACGAAGCCGCTCTTTCGGCGCTTTGACGTTTGGATCTCAGGCGGTAACT
>NZ_ABCP01000094.1 GCF_000170835.1 Marinobacter algicola DG893 | reverse complement strand
GCTTCAAGATATTCGGGAAAATGCCCAGGGCACCATTGCCAAAATCATAATTGGCCTTCTGATTGTTTCACTTTCTATCTGGGGAATGGACGCGATTGTCGGTGGTTTTTCCGGCGAGCCTGAAGTGGCCACGGTCAATGGGGAAGACATCACCGAGAGGGAATTCCTCCGGGTTGTACAGATCGAGAGTCAACGTCGCCTGTCAGAGATGGAGAATCCAGATCCGTCGTTGCTGGATGAAGATCAGGTGCGTCAGGATGTTCTCGATGCCCTGATCCAGCAAAAAGTGATGACCCTGAACGCCGAAGATCAGGGGCTGGAGCTCTCCGATGCCGATATTGATTCCCTGATCACCCAGATGCCCCAGTTCCAGGTAGACGGTACCTTTAACCGTGACCGGTTTGTGTCCGCGGTCAGGAATATGGGAATGGGCGTCGCCGAATTTCGCGAAACCATGCGCAAGCAGTATGTGGTTAACCAGATCCGTGCCGGTATCTCTCAAAGCGGTGTTGTGACGGATGAAAACGTCGCCCAGTTGCTGCGCATCCAGAACCAGACCCGTAATTTCCGTGTGACAACACTCTCTGCAGACGCTGTGAGCGATCAAGTGGAGGTGACCGACGCTGATGTGGAAGCGTACTACGATGAGAATAAGGAAGCCTTCAAGCTGCCTGAGAGCGTGGATGCCAGTTACATTGTTCTATCACTGGCCGCACTTGCCGAAACCATCGAGATCAGTGACGAACAACTCCGTGACTATTACGAGCAGCGTGCCTCCGAGCTGATGAGGGAAGAGCGCCGCGCCTCACACATCCTGATTGAGGATGGAGAAAACGCTGAAGAGACCATGGCGACGATTCAGGAGCGTCTGGCAGGTGGTGAGTCGTTTGCAGCCCTCGCTGAAGAGTTCTCCGTGGACACGGTTTCCGCAGAGCAGGGCGGCGACCTGGGCTTCGCGGAGCGCGGTGTCTATGACCCGGCCTTTGAAGACGCTCTGTTTGCGCTTGAGGAAGGGGAAGTCTCCGAGCCGGTTTCCACCAGCTTCGGCGTTCATCTCATCAAGCTTGAGGACGTGCAGAAAACCGAAGCACCTCCATTGGCGGAACTGGAAGACCAACTCCGCCGTGAGCTTGCCCAACGTGAGGCCACCGAGCGTTTTGCCGAAGTTCGCTCAGAGCTTGCTGACCTGGCCTATGCGGCTGATAATCTGGCCGGTCCGGCAGAGGAGCTGGGTCTTGAAGTGCGAGAAAAGAGTGGTATCACCCGAAATGGCGGCGACGCGCCGTTCGATCACGCGGGCCTGATCCGCCAGCTGTTTTCCGAGGATGTGTTGAACGAAGGGTTTAACACTGAGCTGATTGATGTCGGCGACAACATGTCCGTCGTGGCGCGTGTGGGTGAGTACCAAGAGGCGCAACAGCAGCCGCTTGAGGACGTGGCCGAGGAAATTCGTGCGGCACTGACCCGCCAGAAGACTCGCGAAGCGCTCAACGAGCGTGCTGACGCAATCATCGCTGACCTTGAATCCGGCAAGGACATTGAAGAGCTGGGGCTTGGCGAGTGGCAATCCTATGAGGAGCAGCCCAGAAGCAACCCGGCGCTCGGTGGTGCCGTTATGTCCCAGGTGTTTTCACTTCAGCGCCCTGGCGATGGTGGCAATGTCTACGGTTCGGTGGTGTCCGATGGCAGCGCGTCCATCGTGGCTCTCGATGCGGTCAACGAGGGTGAGGTTAACCGTGATGGTGGTGAATTCCGCCAGCTTCGCGGCTTCCTGGCGTCGCTTGAGGGGCAGCGTGAGTACCAGGCGTATCAGCAGTTCCTGAGAG
>NZ_ABCP01000095.1 GCF_000170835.1 Marinobacter algicola DG893 | reverse complement strand
GGCTGCGCGAACCACCAGTCGCGACCTTTCGCTTCCTCGTCTGATGCGATACGGGGTGGGCAGTTCTTGACCGTGTAGTTGCGTTCCATTACCGCCATGGCTCTGTCCTGGCTTTCAGCGAGCTTATCCAGGGCTTGCTGGGCTGTTCGCTCTCCCGAGATAGCATCGGCGATGTTTGGCCACCAGAGTTTAGCCAGTTTGGGGTAGTCGGCGATATTGACCCCCGTGGGGGTCCAGGCTTCACGGGCCGGGCTGCGGTAGAACTCCACCAATCCGCCCAGCTCCGCGCTTTTGGCCAGCATTTCCGGAGAGTTCAGGTCCGATTCGCGAATCGGCGTCAGGCCTACGAGGGTTTTCTGAAGCGATACCGATTTCGAGACGGTGAACTGGGCGTAAAGCCAGGCCGCTTTCTGACTGCGATCACTCATCACTCTTGGAATGGTCCAGGCGCCTACGTCCTGATAGCCGAGTTTCATGCCTTCCGACCAATAGGCGCCGTATGGAGAGGGGGCCATTCGCCATTTTGGCGTACCGTCGTCGTTGACCACGGGTAGCCCGGGTTTGGTCATGTCGGACGTGAACGCGGTATACCAGAAAATCTGCTGGGCAATCTGGCCTGAGCGGGAACGGGGCCGGCCTCGGAAAAGTTCATGTCTGACGCTTCCGGAGGCGCGTAGCCTTTAAGCCAATCTATATACTTCTGCAGGGCATAAACAGCGGCCGGCCCATTGGTGGCGCCGCCTCTTTCGACGGACGAGCCGACAGGATGACATTCCTCCATCCGGATTCCCCACTCATCCACTGGTAGGCCATTGGGCAGCCCGGGGTCGCCGGCGCCAGCCATGGACAGCCAGGCGTCAGTGAAGCGCCACCCGAGTGACGGGTCTCGTTTGCCATAGTCCATATGGCCGTATACCCGCTCGCCATCGATCGCCTTCACATGGACAGTGAAAAATTCGGCAATATCCTCATAGGCGGACCAGTTCAGCGGCACGCCAAGCTCATACCCATAGCGCTCCAGGAATTTTGCGCGTAATTCGGGGCGTTGGAACCAGTCGTAACGGAACCAGTAAAGGTTGGCGAACTGCTGGTCCGGCAACTGATAGATTTTTCCATCCGGGCCGGTGACGAAACTCAGGCCAATAAAATCCTCGAGATCCAGCGTTGGCAATGTGTAGTCTCGCCCTTTCCCTTCCATGTAGTCACTCAGTGCCAGTGCCCAGCCGGTGCGGGCATGAGTGCCAATCAGATCGGAGTCGTTGACGAAGGCGTCGTAGCGGCCCTTGGCGGCCATGATTCTTTGCAGGTTGACCTGGCGGATGACCTCGCCTTCCGGTTTCAGGTCATGGGTCACTTTTATCCCGGTAATGTCGGTAAACGCCTTCGCGAGCACTTCGGATTCGTAACGGTGCGTTGTCAGGTTCTCTGACAGCACTGAAATTTGCAGGCCTTCCAGTGGCTTGGCGGTATGTGCAAACCAGGCAAGTTCTTCCGCTTGCTGATCTGGAGATAGCGTGGAGGCCTGAAAGCTTTCTGAAACCCACTGATTGATGACCCGCTTGCGTGCTTCCGGTAACGCATTAAACGTGTCTGATCCGGGACTGGCTGCGCTGAAGCAAAGCAGGCAGGTGGTTGCTGCGACAGTGGGCCATTTCTTCATGGGGCACCTTTTTGTTGTTAGTTGCATATTGATTGTTGTTGGTTTTACTACATTACGAGA
>NZ_ABCP01000096.1 GCF_000170835.1 Marinobacter algicola DG893 | reverse complement strand
TACGCCACTGAAGACGATGTCCGCGAGCTGGACAGATACCTGTCCGCCCAGGCAACCCCGCAACCGCAAACCGTTGCTCTCCACCACAGCGCCTGAACCACTCTCTCAGGCATTTTGCTCCGGCCGGCCTCCCCCGCCCGGAGCTTTTTTGTGCTCCATTACTGGCAATCACCCTCCTGCTATCCCAAGACAAAAAAAACCGGATGCTCATGGCACCCGGCTTTTCCTGTTTCACCCCTTCGCCCAGGAAGACGTGAAGCGCGCCCTCTCTTGTTCAGAACGTCAGCTGTGCGCCAACAATGAAGGCATCGTATTCGCCCTGGCCACCCTCGGTACCCAGAGTGGTGTACTCGGCCATCAGAGTCAGTGCGTCCGTGGCGGCGTAGCGTGCAAACACCATGGTCAGATCCGTATCGTTCGCGCTCGAGTTGATGTCGTCTTCACCCTCGCCATAGCTGACACCCAATGTGGTGCGGTTGAAGCCGTATGTCGTCTCAACGTACCACTGACTGGCGTCTTCCTCGTTCGGATCCAGGCGAGCGGCAAATACGCCATTCCCGGTACCGGACGTCATGGAATAGTTACCACGAACATTCAGGTTGCCGAGCGACACCGAACCACCAAAATCGACACCAGACATGGTGTAGTCGTCAAAGGTGCCGGTTTTGGAATCCACATCCTGCGTGAAGGCACTTGACCACAACGAGAACATATCCGCGGTGTAGACCACGTTGCCCTCAATTCGGGGCGTGCTGTATTCCGCATCGGCCACGCCATCCACCTTGGACGGGCTGAACACACCTACCTTGAACTGCAGACCACCCAGGTTATTGGACGTGTACATGACACGTGGTGTGAAGTTGGCGTAGAAGTAGCCGTTCCCGATACGTCCCGCCGTTGCAGCCACCTGGTCCGGGCCGCCGATCAGGCCGACACCCAGGGCACTGCCGTTGTCCCCGATAGCTGGAACGCCGAAGATTCCAAAGCCCTTACCAATATTGACCTGGCCAAAATCACCGGCAACCGCAATTTCGGACACACGGCTACGGAAATTCGCATTGGCGTCACCCGGCGCTATGTCGGCGTTCATCTGGAAATGACCCGACACTTCCAGGCCGTTCTGCATGGGCGCATAGATGTTGGTTTGCAGTGTAGCGGGGTTGAAGCCTGTGGTGATGGTAAACGAGTCTTCGTCCGTTGGATCGTCATAATTTCCAAGCACCGCAAATATCGGAATGTGACCATTAAATCCCGCTTTCCAGCCGCTGTCGGATTCAAACGTCGTTTCAGCTGAAGCCGACGCAGCAAACGTTCCGGCAACCACCGCAACCCCGGCCGCCAGCGCAGACAACTTGAAAGACTTAACCTTCATGCAGTTTTTGTTTTCGATCATGATAGCTTCCTATTATTGTTGAG
>NZ_ABCP01000097.1 GCF_000170835.1 Marinobacter algicola DG893 | reverse complement strand
CCAAACCCGAGACGCATGGGGCCAAGGTTTAATACATCTCGGAACCCACAGGAACCCCGCGAAGGGAATTAGGCAGAGCCTCCCGAATCTCCACATCGATAAAGTGCCCAACCACCTCCGGATTCTCATGCCGGAAGTTCACAATACGGTTATTCTCGGTACGGCCCGCGTATTCACCGGGGTCTTTCTTGGACAGGCCGGTCACCAGAATGCGCTGGGTTGAGCCGACCATCTTGCGGCTGATGTCCATCACGTTCTGATTCAGCCGGTCCTGAAGAATGCTCAGGCGCTGTTTCTTCACCTCCAGTGGCGTGTCATCCGGCAGGTCCGCCGCCGGAGTGCCGGGCCGGGCGCTGTAGATGAAACTGAACGACATATCAAAGCCAATATCGTTGATCAGCTTCATGGTGTCCTGGAAATCCTTCTCGGTTTCCCCCGGGAAGCCAATGATGAAATCCGAGGAGAAGCTGATGTCCGGGCGGATCTTGCGCAGGCGGCGGAGTTTGGATTTGTACTCCAGTGCCGTATGGCCGCGCTTCATGGCCGCGAGGACTCGGTCTGAGCCGCTTTGTACCGGCAAGTGCAGGTGGCTGACCAATTCTGGTACCTGCTCATAGGCTTCGATCAGCGAGTCCGAAAACTCCACCGGGTGTGAGGTGGTATACCGGATACGGTCAATACCGTCGATGGTGGCGATCAGGGTCACCAGCTCCGCCATGTCCATCACGTCGCCATCGTGGGTTTCGCCACGGTAGGCATTGACGTTCTGGCCCAACAGGTTCACCTCACGCACGCCCTGGCTGGCCAGGTGGGCGACTTCCGCGATCACGTCGTCCACCGGCCGACTGACTTCCTCGCCACGGGTGTAGGGCACCACGCAGAAAGTGCAGTATTTGCTGCAGCCTTCCATAATGGAGACAAACGCGGACGGGCCGTCGGCACCGGGATCAGGCAGGTTGTCGAACTTCTCGATTTCCGGGAAGCTGACGTCTACCACGCCAACGCCGTTACCCTTGGCGCGGACTTCGGTGATCATGTCCGGCAGGCGGTGCAGGGTTTGCGGGCCAAATACCATGTCCACGTAGGGTGCCCGGTCTATGATAGCCTGGCCTTCCTGGCTGGCGACGCAACCGCCGACGCCGATGATCAGGTCCGGTTTGCTGTTTTTCAGTTTCTTCCAGCGACCCAGTTGGTGGAACACTTTTTCTTGCGCTTTTTCGCGGATGGAGCAGGTGTTCAGCAACAGGATGTCCGCGTCATCCGGGGTGTCGGTCATTTCGAC
>NZ_ABCP01000098.1 GCF_000170835.1 Marinobacter algicola DG893 | reverse complement strand
ACTCCAAACCAGAGAAGTCTGCCAAAGACATTGTTTAATAAACCAAGGAGACAACCCCAATGGCCCTGATATCGATGCGGCAACTGCTGGACCACGCCGCCGAGCATGGTTACGGTGTACCTGCGTATAACGTGAACAACCTTGAGCAGATGCGCGCCATCATGGAAGCGGCTGACAAAACCGATTCTCCGGTGATTGTTCAGGCCTCTGCTGGTGCCCGCAAATACGCAGGCGCGCCTTTCCTGCGGCACCTGATCCTCGCGGCCATTGAGGAGTTTCCCCATATTCCGGTGGTCATGCACCAGGACCACGGCACCAGCCCGTCGGTATGCCAGCGTTCAATTCAACTGGGCTTCAGCTCCGTGATGATGGATGGCTCGTTGGGCGAAGATGGCAAAACCCCGACCGACTACGAGTACAATGTGGACGTCACCCGTCGCACCGTCGAAATGGCGCACGCTTGTGGTGTTTCCGTGGAAGGCGAGCTGGGATGCCTGGGCTCCCTGGAAACCGGCCAAGCCGGTGAAGAAGACGGCATTGGCGCAGAGGGCACCCTGGACCATAGTCAGATGCTGACTGATCCGGAAGAAGCGGCAGACTTCGTCAAGAAAACCCACGTGGATGCCCTGGCCATTGCCATCGGTACCAGCCACGGCGCCTACAAGTTCACCCGTCCACCGACCGGTGACATCCTGGCCATTGAGCAGATCAAAGCCATCCACAAGCGTATTCCGGACACTCATCTGGTCATGCACGGTTCCAGCTCCGTTCCCCAGGAATGGCTGAAGATCATCAACGAGTACGGCGGCGAAATTCCGGAAACCTACGGCGTGCCCGTTGAGGAAATCGTCGAAGGCATCAAGCACGGTGTTCGCAAGGTCAACATCGACACCGACCTGCGCCTGGCCAGCACCGGCGCGACCCGTCGCTTCCTGGCCCAGAATCCGGCTGAGTTCGACCCGCGTAAATTCCTGAAGGCGACCATGCAGGCGATGACCGAAGTCTGCGTCGCCCGCTACGAAGCCTTCGGTACCGCCGGCAACGCCAGCAAGATCAAACCGGTTAACCTTGAGCGCATGTTTGAGCGGTATGCGTCTGGTGAGCTGGATCCCAAGGTTCGATAGGCCTGGGAGTTTGCTTCTGTAGCCTGCTGATTGGCGGGCGTGCACCGGTGGGAGAGACTGCTCAGAAAACGCCCGTAAATACATCCATGTAGGG
>NZ_ABCP01000099.1 GCF_000170835.1 Marinobacter algicola DG893 | reverse complement strand
GTATCCGCCAGCAAGGCCCCCGCCTGTCCGCTCCCTGAGCTGGAATGTAATGAGTACACGCACCCAATTACGTCATGCCCGTCGCCTGGTAATAAAAATCGGAAGCGCCTTGCTAACCAACGATGGCAGAGGTCTGGATGTTGCTGCTCTCGGGTTGTGGGTGGACCAGATTGCAGAGTTGGTCACTGCTGGTGTTGAAGTGGTGGTGGTGTCATCGGGCTCTGTGGCTGAAGGTATGAGCCGCCTGGGCTGGACAGTTCGTCCTGAACAACTGCATGAGCTGCAGGCAGCTGCTGCCGTTGGTCAAATGGGGCTGGTGCAGACCTGGGAGGCTCAGTTCAAACGCCATGATTTGCATACCGCGCAGATTCTGCTGACCCACGACGACCTGTCTGATCGCAAACGTTACCTCAATGCTCGTAGCACACTGCGAGCGCTGCTCGATTTTGGCGTGGTGCCCATCGTCAACGAGAACGATACCGTCGTCACCGATGAAATCCGCTTCGGCGACAACGATACCCTGGGTGCATTGGTCGCCAACCTGATCGAAGCTGATGGCCTGATCATCCTCACCGACCAGCTCGGACTGTTTGACAAAGACCCTCGCAAAAATCCCGATGCCCGACTGGTCGACGAACGCCTCGCCAGCGACACCGGGCTCGATGCCATGGCGGGTGGGGGTGCTGGTGTATTGGGCCGCGGCGGTATGCAAACCAAAGTCCGCGCCGCCCGCCTGGCTGCCCGCTCTGGCGCTTTCACCGTTATCATTGGTGGCCGAATCGAAAAAGCCATCGCCCGCCTGCGCGACGGTGAAAGCATCGGCACCCTGCTGCTTCCCGAGCAAGGTCGAATTGCCGCCCGCAAACAGTGGCTTGCCAGCCATCTCCAGACTCGCGGTAAGCTCACCCTAGACCAGGGTGCTGTCAACGTCCTCTGTCGTGGTGGTCGTAGCCTCCTGCCGGTTGGTGTAAAAAGTGTGTCCGGCCAGTTCCGCCGGGGTGAAATGGTTTCTTGCGTGGATGAAAACGGCAAGGAAATCGCTCGCGGCCTCGTCAATTACGATGCCGACGAGGCCAGAGCCATTGCCGGTCGCTCCAGCAACCGTATAACAGAGGTTCTGGGTTACATCTCCGACGAAGAAATGATCCACCGAGACAACATGGTGATTGTCTAGCTCTTACTCCCTATGTAAGGGA
>NZ_ABCP01000100.1 GCF_000170835.1 Marinobacter algicola DG893 | reverse complement strand
TCAACCCCACCCCTTCACCAAAGCCTGAAAAAACGTCACTCAGAAGCAGCCCAAGAAGCCGGCCGCTTCTGCATAAACGCAAGAGTCCCCTCGGAACCCTCGTCACTGCGAATCGCCTCGGCAAACTTCGCAGCCGCACTGTCCAGAAGCCCGCTCATCGACTCGTGACCAACGCGGTGCAACAACGCCTTGGTCTGGGCCGTCGCATTCGGCGCACACTGCCGAACACGCTCAACTGCATGACCGAGCAACTCATCAATCTCAACTTCCGATTCCGCGACCTGATGAACAATCCCCAGCCGGCACGCCTCATCCGCATCCACCCGCAGCCCTAGCAACGCCAGCCGACGCGCCTGTGTCAGCCCGATGCGCTCCACCACAAACGGCGCAATCTGCGCAGGAATCACCCCCAGGGTTGTCTCTGGCATACCAAACTTGGCTGTTGGTCCCGCAATCGCCACATCCGACACACAGGCCAGCCCAAAGCCGCCGCCCATCACCGCGCCCTCGGTAACGGCAATCACGACCTTCGACGACTCATTCACCTGCTGAATCATTTGCCCGAATGCCCGATTCAGTCGATAAAAGGGGTCTTCTTCGCCTTCGGCGGATTTCTGCCCTCGGGCACCGGCCATGTCCTTGATATCCCCGCCGGCGCAAAAATGGCCATCGGCTCCGCGAATCACCACGGCACGAATGCTGGCGTCATTCTCAACCTGACTGAACACCGTCGATAGTTCCGCCACCATCTGCAGGCTCATGGCGTTCCGAACGTCCGGCCGGTTGATCGTGACGAAAAGGGCAGGCCCCTGTTTTTCAAGAAGAAGCGTTTCGCACTGCGGAAACTGATCCATATCTGACTCCACTAAATGTGTCCGGGGGAG
>NZ_ABCP01000101.1 GCF_000170835.1 Marinobacter algicola DG893 | reverse complement strand
AAAGCCCCAACAACCGCCCTCTGTCCGCTTCTGCGTTAACGCTCCGCAGAGCCTCTGTTTGGTGTTAGCGCTAGATAGAAGCTCCTGTGCGGTCTATAGTCATAACAGACGAGACCGGTCAACAGGAGTAACCCTTGCCAACCAAAGCCCCCGAAAAACGCCGCTTCCACAGAATCTCCTTCGATGCCGAATGTGAACTGCATTGGCAGGATGAAGTGTGGGTGAGTGAGGTGCTGGATATTTCACTGAAAGGTGTTCTGGTAAAGCGACCGCTGGGATGGAAGGTTCCGCTGAAGCAGCCTTGTGAAGTGATCATCCATCTCGACGATCACGAAACCGGGATCGTGATGGCGGTGGAGTTACGGCACATTGAGGAAGAGCGGTTGGGGTTCAAATGCCAATATATCGATCTTGAAAGTGCTACCCACCTAAAACGCCTGGTGGAATTGAATCTGGGGGACCAAGCGTTATTGGAGCGGGAGTTTGCGCATCTGATTGATTGAGGCTGGGGAATCCCGGAGGTAACTGCGAAGCTGGCAGGCAGGATTGGAAGGATCTTTCCAAAAATGTGC
>NZ_ABCP01000102.1 GCF_000170835.1 Marinobacter algicola DG893 | reverse complement strand
CCCACCTCGGGACCAGACACCACAACCATCAGGCTACAAGGGCAATCACGGCGAAGGCCGAAGAGAATAAGCCCGCAGATGCGCCGCAAAGTCCTCAAGGTAGCGAATACCGCTGGCCTCTGCCTCCCGACACCACTCCATTAGCGCATGCAACTTCTCCTGCGGCTTCAAACCACGGCGACGCCACAACTCTTGCAGCTCGTTGCTCTTCTCATAAATCTGCCGCAG
>NZ_ABCP01000103.1 GCF_000170835.1 Marinobacter algicola DG893 | reverse complement strand
TGAGCGTGTTTTGGAAGGCCGTCTCTCAAGCGCCCATGCACCCAAGTTCAAAAAGAAAGCGCTATGGTAACAGATTCAAACAATCGCGGGAGGGGCCAAAACAAAGGAGAAAAGCGCGAAAGACGCCTCTGGAGCCCGGATGGTGCCTTGCCTGCGGGGGTGCTCACTGCTAAAG
>NZ_ABCP01000104.1 GCF_000170835.1 Marinobacter algicola DG893 | reverse complement strand
CGCGCATCGTTGATACCCCCCATCAGGCGCTTTGCGCGCTTTGTTTGCAGCTGACTCGGGGCAGGTGAACAGGATGC